>CAVQWQ010000001.1:0-76980 GCA_963717645.1 uncultured Actinomycetes bacterium
TCCTTCGCCTCTTCCCCGACGCCCTGTACGGGCTCCACGATGGGCTCGGAGGCGATGATCATGACGATGCTCTTCTTCCTCGGCACACCGGCCCTGTTGTTCGTGGTCGGGTTGGCATTCGCCCGCTTCGCCCTCACCCGTGATCCATCGCTGTCTGCCGGCCGTGCTGCTCGATCCGGCACAGAGGTGCCGGAGGTGAGCGCCTTGGCCCACGGGCAGTGGCTCTGCGTGTCTTCTCCGAGGCAGCAGGCGGACGCCGAACTGGACGAGGGGACCAGAGACGAACTAACCCACTCCTAGGCCCGCGCAGGTTCCCGCCCTCGGTGTACGAGCGCACCAGGGACCTCTGTCTCTCCAGGAGCTCATGGGGCACACCAGCTCGTCGACGACTCGGGTCGAGCTCCCCCCGCCGGTTGCTCCCCTGTCCAGCGCTGGCTTCGTTCCACGAGCGGAACCAGCGCGGCTCCCTGGCGGTCCTCCTCGAGCAGGTGCCGCGGCCCGTCACGAGGCGACCTCGAACCTTGCCCACTCCCCGAGCAACCGCATGGCGTCCTCTCGTTTCACGGCGAGTGAGCCGGGCTGAAGCATGGCGATGGACCTACGCAGCTGCTCGATCCCCTCGCGGGTGGACAGTGGCACGAACGTATGTGCCCATTGGAGCGGAGAGGAGTCAAACCGCCCACGGGAGTAGGTATGGAGCCGGCGCGGTAGGGCGTGACGCTGGAGGCGCGCTACAACTCGATCCAGTCCTTGTGATCTTTACCATGGCTCCCGGACTCTGTCCCGGGGGGCGGCACGTGGGTCGGGACCGTGGAGAACATCTGCAACGATCCCATGTTGAAATCGAAGCCTTCAACCTCGGCGCCGTCTTCCGCCTTCGTGACGGCTGCTCGAAAAACTGCTTCGAGTAATGGATCGCTCCTCGTCGGTGAAGTCCATGCCGTTGAGCTTGGCGATGAGCCCTTCGACTTGGGGACCGGTGAACCTCTGGTCAGCCATTGTCAGTTCCTCTCATCCTGTCCATTTGCTTCTAGACGAGGGCGAGCAACAACTGTTGCACCCCTGTCCACAGGTCCGGCCCCCACTCCGGGCTCAGACGCTGTGACCCGGGACGAGAAGGTTCGCAGTCCCCTCCGTCGAGGGATCACCATGAGCGTTGTCGTCGCCGAACGGCGTCACACTTCGAAGGCGGCCGCGAGTGCGTCGACGGGCACCTCCGGGCCGGTCACCTCGAGCACAACGTGGTCGGGGTGCGCCGCGACGGTCCAGGTCGCCCACCCGCAGCAGGTGCGCTCCGCGGCAGCGAGCCGCTCGAGCCGCTCGAGTGCCGCGGGGTCGAACGCCACCCGGAAGCTGCCGCCCGTGCGGACCCGGCCGAGCACCAACGGTCTGAGGGCGCGCCAGTCCTGACCCCGTTCCTCGAGGTCGGGCTCGGAGAGCTCGCACGGAAATGATGATCGAGGTGGTTCCGTCACCCAGACAGCTTGCCTCTCGAAGCCGGGTGCGCGTCAAGCGTTGGCTAGGACGCCGCAGCAGGGGACGGGCCGTTCGCCGCCGACCGCGAGCGGCCTACCGACCGACGGCGCCCACCTCGTCGAACCCCTCGCGCAGGGACGCCATCAGGTCGTCCGGGTCGGTGACCGCTGCCGGGTCGATCGTCGCTCCGATGTTGGCCTGGTCGGCGTAGCTGAACAGGACCAGGTTGACGGCGGCGCCGGCGGTGGGCCCGAAGGGGTACACGCCGTCGATTCGACTGCCTGCGAAGTACACCGGCACGGGGACCCCGGGAACGTTGCTCGTCACGAAGTCGACGCCTCGCATCATCGACTGGAATGCGGCCGTCGAGACGCTCGTCCCGAGTCGGTAGAGCACGCCGGCGATCGGCGCGGCGAGGCCGAGCGCCGGCTCGGCGCGGACCTGGCTGACCAGCTCGTGGACTGCCCGCATGCGCCGGCCAGGGTCGGCGACGTCGAGGGGGACGGCGAAGCGAATCGGCGCGAACTGGTTCCCTCCCCCCGCCGCGCTGTCGCCGTGGCGGATGTTCACCGGCATCTGCATGCGGAGGGCCTCGACGGCCGAGCCCTGGTGCTCGTGATAGCGGCGCATCCCACCGATCGCGGCGGCGACGAAGGCGTCGTTGAGATGACCGTCGACAGCCTTGGCGGCTGTCTTGAGATCGTCGATCGCCACGTCGAGCACGTCGAAATGGCGGCCCAGCGAACGGCCGGTCATGACGGGGCTCAAGGGCTCGACGGCCGGCGCCAGCGTGCGGGCGATCGAGCCGACCGTCGCGCCGGCCTGCCGCCACGCCTGCAGAGGATCCCGGCCGCTGGTCGCGAGGGTGGAGAGCACGGCACCGACGGCCCGCCGTCCGGTCACCTCGGCCACGCGGATCTCGTGGGTCAAGCCGCCCACGAACCGCCGCGCTAGCGACGGGATGGAGCCCTGTGGCGCGTCGGGCATCGGGCCCCGCTGCTGCCAGCCGTCGCGCTCGAGATCGAAGAAGGCCATGGCCATGTTGACGAAGCCGACGCCATCGGTCATCGAGTGGTGCAGCTTGAGCAGCACGGCACAGCGGCCATCGGCGAGCCCGTCGACGACGACGACCTCCCACAGAGGTCGGGCCCGGTCGAAGCTCTGCATGGCCAGCGGCTGGGCGATATCCAGCACGTCCCGCATCGTTCCCTCGCCGGGTGACCGCACGTAGCGGACGTGGTAGCTGAGATCGAACCCCGGGTCGATCTCCCACCGGGGCGGAGCCACCGCGAACGGATGGCTGACCACCCGCTGGCGCAAGCGCGGCACCAGCCGGCTGGCGCGCTCCCAGACCTGGGTGAAGACGTCACGGTCCGGCGGCCGGTCCAGCAGGGCCACCCCTGTGATCGTCGAGCGCAGCAAGGGGTCCTTCTCGATGACCCACATGAGCGCGTCGGCGTTGCTCATCCGGTCGTCGTACTGAAGCTCGGCCCCCATGCACATCCCCCCTCACGGCACGACAGCACCGAAAGCCTAGGGCGGATCGCTATCCGCTGTTGGTCCGCACGAAATCGGCCACCACCCGACCGAGCTCGTCGCCCCGATCCTCCTGGAGGAAGTGCCCACCACCCCTGATCGTCGCGTGTGGCTGACCCCGGGCGCCCGGAACGGTACGGCGAAAGATGGCTTCGCCCCCTCCAGTGATCGGGTCGCGGTCGCTGAAGGCGGTGAGGAAGGGCTTGTCCCACTGGCCGAGGACGTCCCACGCCCGGCGGTTGGCGTCGGCGGCCGGATCGTCCGGTCGGGTCGGCACGAGCACCGGGAACATGCGCGCTCCCTCCTTGTAGGACTCGTCCGGGAAGGGCGCGTCGTAGGCCGCGACGACGTCGGGTGGAAGTGGGCTGGTGCAGCCGCCGGCGACGATGGCGCCGACCGGAAGCTCCGGCGTCTCCTGGGAGTACTGCTGCCACGCCATGAACGCGTCGGACAGCCCCTGGTCGCCGGTGGGGAGCCCTGTGTTGGCCGCAACCACGCGTGCGAAGCGGTCAGGGTGCGCGGCCACCAGCCGGAGGCCGATCAGGCCGCCCCAGTCCTGGCCGACCATGGTGATGTCGGTGAGGCCGAGTCGGTCGAGCAGCGCGGCCCGCATCCATTCGACATGGCGGGCGTAGCTGTAGTCGCCGCGCTGCGACGGCTTGTCGGACCGCCCGAAGCCGACCAGGTCGGGCGCCACGGCCCGCAACCCCGCGGCCACCAGGACGGGAATCATCTTCCGGTACAGAAAGCTCCAGGACGGCTCCCCGTGCAGGAGTAGCACCACCTCGCCGGTGCTCGGCCCCTCGTCGAGGTAGTGGACCCGGAGCAGGGCGTCGCCGTCGGCCATCTCGACGTAGTGCGGCTCGAAGTCGAAGCCCGGCAGCTGGCTGAAGCGTTCCTCGGGGGTCCGGAGGACCTTCACTTCTCGAGCAGCCAGGGCCTCACGATGACCCACGTCTCCTCGGGCCGGTCGGGGTCCATGTGGAGCTCCATGGGCTGCGGTGGGCCCGGCGGCTCGCCCGGCGCCTCCACGACGATCGCGGGTTCTTCCCGCGGCAGTTCGAGGGCCTGGCGCAGGCCGAAGGCGATGCCGGTCAGGATGGCGCCCGTGGCGGAGCGGCGGCGCCACTCCTCCAGCGCCGGGGGAAGCGCCGTCCTGAGCTCATCGTCGCCGGCGTCCAGTCGCGGGTCGTCCACGTCAGCCACGCCACGAGGTTACTGGGATCATCGGCCTCTACGCCGGCTGACCGCTCGCCGCCTCGACAGCCAACCGGGCGACAGCCAGCGACCGGAGCTCCGCCGTCTTGATCTTGGCGTTGCCCGTCTGGACCAGGTCGGCCTCGGCGAAGAACAGCACCCTCCGGGGGATTTTGTAGGCGGCGATCCGGCCGCGCAGAAAGTCCTGCACGTCGGCCTCGGTGACGCCCACCCCGTCGTGGGCCACGGCCGCCAGCACCACCATCTCGCCGAGGGTGGGGTGGGGTACGGCCACGGCCAGGGCCGCCTTGAGGCCCGGGTGCTCGAGAAGGACGGTCTCGATCTCGACCGGCGAGACGTTGGCGCCGGCTGTCTTGATGAGGTCGTCGGTCCGGCCCGTCCAGTGGAGGAGGCCGTGCTCGTCGACGAACCCTGCATCACCGGTGTGAAAGAAGCCGTCGAGGTCGAAGCACTCCTCCGCCGCCACCTTCAGGTAGCCCTTCATGAGACAAGTGCCCTTGACGGCGATCCCACCCTCCGCGCCGGCCCCCAGGGGTCGTCCGGTGCGAGGATCGACGATGCGCACGTGCATGCCGGGAAGCACCGCACCCTGGCTCTCGGCCCGGGTCTCGATCGGAGTGTCAGCCGGGAGGGAGCTGAGGATGGTGAAGGTCTCGGTGAGGCCGTAGGCGGCCCTGGGGCTCCACACGTCGCCGACGTCGACCGAAGGGTGCCGGCCCCACCCCGTGAACGACTCGATGTGCCGCAGCGCCGAGAGGTCGCGCCGACCCCAGTCGGGGTGATCCTCGAGGTCGGCGACCTGATGAGGCCAGGCGAACGGCGTCGTGATCCGCTCCGCCTCGAGCAGCGCCAGCGACTCGCCCGCCTCGAAGCGCTCCTGGAGCACCAGGCAGCCGCCGGCGGCCAGCGTGGCGCCCATCACCATGCTGAAACCGGCAGACCAGAACAACGGGTACGGGCTCCACACCCGCTCGTCGGCGCCCAGGCGGAGGTGACGCACGAAGCGCCAGCTCTGGAGGCTCGGCGCCCGGTGGCCGTGCAGGACACCCTTGGGGTTGGCCGTCGATCCCGACGTGTAGATGACGATGGCGTCGTCAAAGGGGGAGACGCGTGCCGCGCAGGCGTGCAGGTGTTCCTCGGGCACGGTGTCGGCTGCTGCGAGGAGGTCGGTCCAGGAGTCGGTCCCCAGGCACACCACCCGTCGCAGGAAGGGGAAACGGGTGGACCGCTGCCCGCTCCACATCGTGCGCACCTCATCGAGGTAGGCGTGTCGACCGAGTCCCTCCTGGAGGAGCAGCACGGCGATGTCCGAGTGCGCCAGTACGTGCTCGAGCTCCCGCGGCTCGTAGAAGGTGTTCACCGGGACGAGGACGCCCCCGGCCATTGCCACGCCGTAGGCAGCGGCCACCCACTCGGGGCGGTTGCCCATCAGGAGGCCGACCCGGGTTCCCTTCCCGACCTCTGCGGCCAGGAGGGCCCGACCGATCCGCCGGGCCTCGCGACCGAGCTGCTCGTACGTCCACCGCGTCGTCGCCGCCGAGCCGGTCGGCCGCCAGGCCACCGCCTCCCGGTACCCGTGACGCCTGACGACCTCGGCGAGGAAGCCTCCGAGGGTGAGCGCACCGATCCCGCCCTCGGTCTCCGGGGCTGGCCCGGAGAAGGTCGTCACGCCGGGATCTCGACCTCGACCGGCCCCTTGGCCATGACCGCGCCGTCCTGGGTGGTCATCACGACCTCGATGGTCACGACGCCGGCTCCGAGGGTGGGGTCGTGGCGGGTACCGGTGACCTCGCCGTCGAGGTAGGTCACGTCGCCCTCGAAGGCCGGGAAGCGGTACTGGACAGCCGAATGACGGGTCAGGGCGCGGTCGCCCGCCCACATGGCCACGTAGTCCAGGACCCAGGCGCCCATGGACGCCCCGTACCCGTACGCCCGGGGCATGCCGATCACCTGGGCGTGCTCGACGTCGGTGTGCCCGCGCGAGGGCCCGCTGTACAGGCCGTCGCCCAGGGCCGGATCGGCCTTCGCCTCCTCCAGCTTGCGGTCCATCTCGGGCAGCCACCCGGCCTCGGTGAGGTGATCGGGACCTTCCTGAACGCTCGAGCCCCAGACGGTGAAGATGTAGGACCGCCACTCCGTGGCGAAGGTCGACAGGGTGTGGGGACCGATCGGCCGAGTGGGGAGCCGCTGGCCCACCTCGACCTCCTCCAGCACCGGACCGGAGGATCCGGCCCGGCTGGCGACCCACGCCGACCGCTGCTCGGCCACCGCGGCCAGGCGCTCGGCCGTCCACGTCGGCCGGGGCGCGGCCTGCTCGAAGAACCCGCGGCGGCGAGCCTCCTCGGCCAGGTAGCGCACCGCCGTCGACCACTGCCGGGCGACCGTGTCCCCACGCTGGTTCGTGTAGACGGTCTCGCCCCGGCTGAACATGGTCGGTCCGGCGAACTTGGTGTCGGACACCTTGTAGTCCACGAAACGCCGGCGCATGCGCAGGTGGTCGCCCGGGTGGACTCGGGGCCCGGCGAACCACCACTCGTCGCCCCCGAAGATCATGTGGCTCCCGGGCAGGCTCCCCACGATGGCGGGACCGGCCCCGTGTCCGACGTCGCAGCAGATGGTGAACGACTGTGGTGCCACGATCCGCCCCAAGGGGCCGGCCGCCGCCACCTCGTCGTCGTAGTGGATCGGGTTCGGGTACTGCATGCCCTGCACCCAGCGTCGGATGTCCGTCACGGTGACGGGCTCCTTGAGCTGGCCCCCGCCGACGGGTCGCCCCACGTGGCGGTCCACGTCGCTGGTGTCGAGCACCACTGCGTCACCGACCTGCGTCATCCCAACCCCCTGATGCTCGCAGCACTCCCTGACGGCTATGTCAGCAAGGACCCTACACCGGTGGCCCAGAACAAGCCCGGCGCGCGCTGTGTACCGGGTACAAGGCCCCCCCAAGAGCCCACCCGCAGAGCCGATCGTGCCAGGCTGTAGGGCCGTGGACCTTCCCGTCATGCCCCCGATCGAGCCCATGCTGGCCAAGCTGGCCCGCGAGCTGCCCACTGTGGCGGGCACGCTGTACGAGCCCAAGTGGGACGGATTTCGCACCATCGTCTTCCGCGACGGGGACGAGGTGGAGCTCGGGAGCCGGAACGAGCGACCCATGACCCGTTACTTTCCCGAGGTGCTCGACTCGGTGCGGGAGTCGCTGCCCGCGCGCTGCGTCGTCGACGGGGAGATCGTGATCGCCGGGGCGGCCGGCCTCGATTTCGACGCCTTGCAGCAGCGCATCCATCCCGCCGAGTCGCGGGTTCGACGCCTCGCCTCCGAGACGCCGGCGTCCTTCGTGGCCTTCGACCTGCTCGCCCTGGGCGACAAGGACCTGCGGTCGGATCCCCTGCGCCGGCGGCGGGAGCACCTGGTCGGTGCCATGCGCTCCGCCCGCCCGCCCATCCACCTCACACCGGCCACCACCGACCGGGAGCTCGCTGAGCAATGGTTCTCACGCTTCGAGGGCGCCGGTCTCGACGGCATCGTCGCCAAGGGGCTCGAGGACACCTACCGGGAAGGCAAGCGGGCGATGCTCAAGGTGAAGCACGAGCGCACCGCGGACTGTGTCGTCGCCGGCTTCCGCTGGCACAAGCAAGGCGGCATCATCGGGTCCCTGCTCCTCGGCCTGTACGACGACGAGGGCACCCTGCACAACCTCGGGGTGACCGCGTCGTTCTCCATGGAGCGGCGCCGGCAGCTTGTCCTCGAGCTCGAGCCCTATCGCACCGAGGACCTCAGCGGCCACCCCTGGAAGGGGTGGGCCGAGGCGGAAGTCGGCGCCGCAGCGGACGAAGGTCGCAAGCCGGGAGCCCGCAGCCGGTGGAACGCAAAGAAGGACCTCAGCTGGGAGCCCCTCCGTCCTGAGCTGGTCTGCGAGGTGGCCTACGACCACCTCCAGGGGAACCGGTTCCGCCACGCCACGACGTTCCGCCGGTGGCGCCCCGACCGCCGCCCCGAGACCTGCACCTACAGCCAGCTCGACACCGCCGTCCCCGAGGAGCTGGCGACGGTCTTCGGCACGCGCAGCGGGTGAGCGCTACGCGAAGCGGCGCGCGTCCTCGGCCGTGTAGGAAGCGACCGCGGCGTCGGCTCGCGCCGTCAACTCGAGCCGCTCGACCACCTCGGCCAGACGCGACGCAGGGATGGCGCAGGTCACCTCGCCGCTCGACATGCCGGTTCGGGTGCGGCTCAGCATGCAGCCGACGCTGGCGACCACCGCACCCTCCTCCTTGGCCGCGGCGACGATGTGGCACTGGGGCTTGCCCTCGACCCGGAGACCAGGCAGGGCATCGGAGAGGACCATCAAGGACTTTGCCGTGAGCCGGAGGAGGATCACGTCGGGGTCGACCGGCGTGTCGGCGAGGGGTCCGTAGGTGATGGCACCGGGGCGGTCTCGGACGACGGGGATGCTCGGGATCATGTCCGCCGTGATCCAGCCCGAGTCGAGGAGGGCAGCGATGTCGGTCCGGCCGCCGAGCTCGTCCATGGTCGCCAAACCGTGGGTCATGCTGCCCACGCTGCAGTTGCCGTGGTCCTCCGGTGCCGTGGTGAAGGTGCGCTCGGCTCCTCGCATCCAGAAGACGCAGCCCGCCGGCACCCGCCCGGTGCGCCCGTCCTCCGCGGGTGGCGGCATGGGCGCGTCGTAGGGCTCGACGCCGGCGGGCGCCTCGGCCGAGAACGTGATGGCGACCGGGGGCGCGCTGGGATGGAGGCTGGACTGGAGTGCGTCAGCGAGTGTGGTCCACATCGGAGCTCCGTTCATGGTGTCGGTGTCTCGTTGCCGTGGGCGGCGACGGCCATCGCCCGCAGGCGCCCGTAGTCGGCCTTGCCGTTGGCGGCCCTGCCGATCGTCTCTACGACGACGACGTGGCGAGGTGCCTTGTAGCTCGCCAGTCGATCCTTCACGTGGGCCGCGAGGTCGTCGCTGTCGAGCTTCGCGTCGGGGTCGACCTCGACGACGGCGCAGATGGCCTCACCGAAGCGCTCGTCCGGAATACCGACCACGATCGCGTCGCGCACGGCTGGATGAAGCTTGAGAACCTCCTCGACCTCCTCGGGAAAGACCTTCTCGCCTCCCGTGTTGATGCACACCGACCCGCGGCCGAGCACGCGCAGCGTGCCGTCGGCGTCGACGGTGGCGTTGTCGCCGGGGATCGAGTAGCGCGCCCCGTCGATGGTGCGAAAGGTCTGCGCCGTCTTGTCGGGATCCTTGTAGTAGCCCACGGGGTTGCGCCCGCGCACCGCGAGCCGGCCGACCTCGCCCGAGCCGGGCACGACGTCCCGCCCGTCGTCGCGGATGACCCTGGCGTTGCGGCCGAGCACGAAGCGCGCCGTACGGGCTCGCCCCTCTGAGCTGGAGATCGAGCGGCCCATGCCGAGGGCCTCCGAGGACGCGAAGGAGTCGACGAGGAGAAGGCCTGGATGGTGGCGCAGCAGCCCCTGCTTGGTCGGCTCGCTCCACATCACCCCCGAGGAGATCACCACGCCGAGGCTCGAGATGTCCCATCGGCCCGGTGCCTCGTCCAGCACCCGGAGGATCGGCTTGGCGAAGGCATCACCCACGATCGACGTGTTGTTGACGCGTTCGGCGGCCACGGTGGAGACGAACTCCTCGGGGTCGAAGGCACGGCCCGGCAGCAGGACGACCGATCCGCCCGAGCTGAGGCCCGTGAAAGCGGTGAAGGCGCCAGTGCCGTGCATGAGCGGACAGGCCGGAAGGAAGACCGGTCCCGCGCCCGTGATGGCGCGCCGCACACCGGCGAGGCTGGCGTCCTCGTCGTGCTTGACCGCCGCCGCCACATTGAGGGCCGCGAACAGGTCGTCCTGGCGCCACATGACGCCCTTGGGCATGCCCGTGGTCCCGCCCGTGTAGAGCAGGTACAGATCGTCGCCGCTGCGACCCCAGGGCGGTGTCACCCGCCCGCCGCCTGACTTCACCGCGTCCTCGTAGGCGAGTGCCCAGTCGGGACAGGGGCCCGATCCGTCGTCCACCCACAGCCAGCCCTTGATCCGTGGAAGCCGCGGACGAAGCCGCTCGATGCGCTCGCTGAAGGCGCCGTGGAAGACGACGGCCACGGTGTCGGCGTTGTCCCAGAGGTAGACCAGCTCGTCGTCGCCGTAGCGGTAGTTCGTGTTGACCGGGACGAGCCCCGCCTTGAAGGCGCCGAACACCGACTCTACGTACTCGGGGCAGTTGTAGAGGTACTGGGCCACCTTGTCCTGGGCGCCGACGCCGAGATCGAGCAGGGCGCGAGCCAGGCCGTTGGCCCGCTGGTCGATCTCGGCCCACGACCGACGGCGCTCGCCCTGTACCAGCGCGGGGGCGTCAGGAAGAGTCTCGGCCACGACCTCCCACACGTCGGCGAAGTTCCAAGGCATCGGTGGGCGATCTTATGGGCGCCACGCCGATACTCTGAACTGCCGTGGATCTCGAGCTGCCGCCGGAAGACCATCCCCAGCGGGTCGCGGTGCGGTCGTGGCTCGAGGACCACCCGCACGCAGCTGGCCGACAGCTGGCCGAGGCCGGCTATGTCGCCCCGCACTGGCCGAGGCCCTGGGGGCTCGAGGCCGATCCCATCGCCCAGCTGGTGATCGACGACGAGCTGCGCCGCGCCGGCGTGGCCCGACCGATCAACCCGATCGGTATCGGGTGGGCCGGTCCGACCCTGCTGCACGCCGGCACTCGAGCCCAGCAGGAGCGGTACCTGATGCCGATGCTGGCCGGCGAGGAGCTGTGGTGTCAGCTCTTCAGCGAGCCCGGGGCCGGATCGGACCTGGCTGACCTCTCGACCCGGGCCGTCCGGGACGGGGACACCTACGTGATCTCCGGCCAGAAGGTGTGGACCTCGTTGGCGCACCTGTCGCGCTTCGGGATCCTCCTCGCTAGGACGGACTCAGACGTCCCGAAGCACCAGGGGATCTCCTACTTCGTGTGCCCGATGGACAGCGCTGGCATCACCATCCGTCCCATCGTCGAGATGACCGGCGTCCACCTGTTCAACGAGGTGTTCCTCGACGAGGTCCGTATCCCGGTGGAGAACCGTGTGGGCGACGAGAACAAGGGGTGGGCGCTGGCCAAGGTGACCCTCGGCAACGAGCGGGTGTCGCTGTCGGGGGAGGGCGCCCTGTGGGGACGCGGCCCGACGGCCGAGGACCTCCTGGCGCTGGCCCGAAAGGCTGGCGGTGTCTCCGACCCCCACCTGCGCCAGCACCTGGCCCAGCTGCACATCGAGGCCGAGGTGCTCCGGCTCATCCGCCTCCGCGCCGTGACGGCGGCGGTGAAGGGGCGCCAGCCCGGCCCGGAGGCGTCTGTGCGCAAGGCGCTCGCCGACGAGCACGGTCAGCGCATCATGGGCCTGGCCAAGGATCTGGCCGGGGCACACGGCATGCTGGCGGGGTCGGCGCCGTTCGGGGTGACCGACACCGAGTGGTCCTACGGCTACCTCTTCTCGCCGGCGCTCACGATCGGTGGTGGCACGTCGGAGGTCCAGCGCAACATCATCGCCGAGCGGGCGCTGGGACTGCCCCACGACATCGACGTCGAGGCGGGCAAGACCTGGGCCGAGTCCCGGAGGGCCGTACGGGCCTGAAGCGGGGCGTCGACCCTTCTCAGCGAAATGCTCCGGAGCCGCTCATCAACCCCCGCTCCCACCTCCACGGGGTGAGCGGCGCCGCTCGCGGATAGTCCTCGAACAGCCAGCGGGCGAAGGCGCGACGGGTCCAGTCCGTGGCCCCGACGACCCGGACGGCGCCGCGGGCGCCCTTGCGGTGGCGAAGGACGCGTGAGAGGGCGCTGGACAGGTGGTGGTTGAGGGCGAGATTTCGGGCCACGTCCCGGCGGTAGCGGCTGGCGACCCTGGCCGGGTCCTCGGCGCGACCGTCGAGGATGGCGTCGGCGGCCAGCACCGCAGTCTCCAGGGCCTGGGCGATGCCCTCGCCGGTCATCGGATCGGTGGCCCGGGCGGCGTCCCCGGCGAACAGGACCCGGCCTCCCGCCGCGGTGAGCGGGCTGGTCGTGACCCGGGCGGGGATGGGCCAGGCCCGGTGGGGCGACTCGGGCTCGGCCGCCGGGCCCAGCACGGCGCGAAGAGCGGGGCGGTCGGCCAGGCCGGCCCAGGTTCTGGCCATGTCGCCGGTGGGCCGCCCCGCCTCGCGAGGCAGGCCGAAGCCGACGTTGGCCCGACCGTCGGGAAGGGGAAAGGACCAGGCGTAGCCGGGCAGCAGGTCGGCCTCGAACCACACCCACATGTCGGCCGCGTCGGGGCCCACGTTGGCGAAGTACTGCCGGAAGGCGTGCCACTCGCCCAGATAGCCGGGCTCTTCGCCTTGGCCCAGGGCCTTGCGGAGCGGGGACCACATGCCGTCGGCGCCGATGGCGTGGCGGACCGCGAGCTGATCGACGCCGTCGGCCTCCAGGACCACCCTGTCGCCGGCCAGGCTCGCACCTCTGAGCGCGCGCCCGTCGAGGACGGTCGCGCCGGCGTCGCGGGCCAGCTCGACCAGGGCGGCGTCGAGGTCGCGGCGCTGGGCCACGGCCGCGAACGTGCCCTGGTCCCGGGGAAAGGGCAGCCGGGCCACGCGGCCCGACGGTGACCGGACCACGATGTCGTCCACCGCCTGCCAGGACGCCACCGACTTGGGGTCGAGCCCGAGGCGGTCCAGTCGACGCAGGGCATCGGTGGTCAGGCCGTCGCCACAGCACTTGTCCCGCGGGAAGCGGGCCCGGTCCAGCACGACGACGTCGATGCCGGCCCGGGCCAGCCGGACAGCCGCGGCCGACCCTGCGGGACCGGCGCCCACAACGGCGACATCGGCATCGAGCATCGCCCCGAGGCTATGTCCTGGCGGCTTCGCCGCCCCGGTGGGGCCCCATCCCCGCCCTCCTCTGATTCTGGCCAACATCGGCGGCGGGGCCCAAGCCCGTCGCCGGCCGTGAGGTCAGCCGCCGAGGTCGGCGTCGAGCGCCCCCGCCAGGTCGGGATGGCGAAAGGTGTAGCCGGTCGCCTCCAGCCTGGCTGGCCGCACTCGCTGGCTGACCAGCACGGTCTCCCTTGCCATCTCGGGGCCCAGGGCGGCCTCGAGGGCGAACCTCGGGACGCGGAGCATGGTGGGGCGTCCCAAGGCGGCGCCGAGGGTCCTGGTGAGCTCGGTGTTGGTGACGGGGTTGGGGGCGGTGGCGTTGAGGGGTCCCCGAACGCTGTCATGCGTGATGGCGTGGAGGATGGCGTCGACCTCGTCGGCCAGCGAGACCCAGCTGACGTACTGACGTCCCGCTCCCAGCTGGCCGCCGAGGCCGAGCTTGAAGAGCGGGAGCTGCTTGCCCAGTGCGCCTCCCTTGGCGCTGAGCACGATGCCCGAGCGCAGGTGGACGACTCGCACCCCGGCCGTCTCGGCCGCCGCCGTCGCCGCCTCCCAGGCCTGGGCGACCTCGGCCAGGAAGCCCGTTCCCGGCTCGCTGTCCTCGGTGAGCACCTCGTCGCCCCGGTCGCCGTAGTAGCCGATGGCCGACCCGCTGACCATGACCGCGGGGGGTCGGTCCAGCTGGGCCAGGGCGGTGGCGAGCTGGGTCGTCCCTTCGACGCGGCTGTCGCGCAGGCGGGCCTTGTAGGCGGGCGACCAGCGGCGGGCCAGGCTCGCTCCCGCCAGGTGGACGAGGGCGTCGGCGCCCTCCATGGCCGCGGTGTCGATGGTGCGGGCCTCGATGTCCCAGCTCACGTGGCCGGGACCCGAATGGGTCCCGGCGGGGCCGCGGACGATCGGCCCGACCTCGTCGCCCCTCGTCCGCAGGGTGCGGACGAGGGCAGTGCCGATCAAACCGTGGGAACCGCTGACGAGGACCCGCATGGGTACCATCGTCGCGCCGTCGCGGGGTCCGCCGGCCCGTCAGCTGCCGCTGCCGAGCCGGCTCCGTTCGAGCGCCCGCCGCACGGTCGCAGCGAAGGCGTCCGGGTGGGTGAGGTGGGCCCCGTGGCCGGCGCCCTCGACCTCGACCAGCTCGGCGCCGGGGATGAGGCCGGCGAAGGCCTCGGCTCCCCTTCGATGGTGGGGTGCGGAGAGCTCGCCTCTGGCGATCACGGTGGGCACCGCCACGCCCGCCGGGTCGAACGGCGCACCGCCGTCGCGCAGCGACGTCATCTCGGCGATCAGCGCCGGCCCCTCATCGCGTCGCCGGGCCCGGGTGCGCTCGGGCAGTCGCTCCCAGCGGGCATCGCCGATCACGCGGCGCATGAAGCTCTCGGCCGCGTCCTCCGGTCCGCGGGCGTCGGCGGCGGAGCCGCCGGCGCTCCGCTTGGGCCACCACGGCAGCCACGGCGCCGGCGGTTCGTAGGCCACCACCGCACGGATCTGCTCTGGCCGCCGCCAGGCGGCGGCCAGAGCCATGGCTCCTCCGTAGCTGTGGCCGGCCGCCACTGCGTGGCGGCCGGCAAGGACCGCGAAGAGATCGTCCACGTGCTCATCGAGCGTGCGGGCGAGCGGGCGCGCATCCCTCGAGCGGTGGTAGCCGCGCCGGTCATAGGTGAGCACCTGCAGGTCGCTCAGACGGGTCACGACACGCGAGAAGCTGGGGCCACGGTCCATCGACCCGTGGACGAGCGCCACGAGGTCGGCGCCCTCGGACGAGGCTCCGCGCACGTCCACGTGCAGGCCGGACGGAAGGAGCGGCACGCTCGTCGTGCTACCACCCGATGCGGCCATGCCGCCAGGCGCGCCGGCGTGGCCGAGGGTTAGTCTCCTGACGTTCGCGTCAGGAGGTGGCTCCATGCGCTTCATCGACAGTGACGGCCACGTGCTCGAGCACCCCGACGGGATGCGGGCCTACGCCCCGAAGGGCTACGAGGACCGGGTCTGGCACGTCGAGACCGACGGCAAGGGCCGCGAGTGGATGATCATGGACGACGTGCGCATGCCCGCAAACGGCCTCGCCTTGGCCGGCACAGCGGGCATGTCGGACGAGGAGCGGGGCAGGGCCCAGCGGGGCGAGCTGCGCTACACCGAGGTGAGGCCGGCGGCCTACAACGCCAAGGCCCGTCTGGAGGACATGTCGACCGACGGCATCGACCAGTCCGTGGTGTACCCCACCTTCCTCCTCGGCATCCAGAGCCACCGCGACGTCGACTTCGCCACGGCCCAGTGCCGGGCCTACAACGACTGGGTGTCGGACCACGTGGGTGACGGAGAGGGCCGGCTGTTCGCCGCCGCCGTGCTGCCCCAGCAGGACCTGGACCGGGCGGCGGCCGAGATCCGGCGAGCGGCCGAGCTCCCGGGCGTCGTGGCGGTGTTCATTCGGCCCAACCCCACCGCGGACTGGAAGCAGTTCAACGACCCGGTGTACGACCCGATCTGGCGTGCCGCATCCGACACCGGGCTGCCCGTCGGACTGCACCCGTTCCTGGCCGCTGATCTTCCGGGCGCCTGCATCGGGATGCACTTCAACCGCCTCGGGACCTCCGCCGCGCCTTTGCCCGAGGAAGGCGGCGCCGACGTCAACATCGACAACATCTACTTCACCCAGGCTCTGTCCAACCCCTTCGACATGATGAGCTCGATGGCGTTCCTGCTCGCCGGCGGGGTGTGCGAGCGCTTCCCGGGCCTCAAGCTGATCTTCCTCGAGGCCAACGGGGGCTGGTTGGTGCCCTGGCTGGAGCGGCTCGACCACCACGCCGAGATCTTCTCGTGGGACGTCCCGTGGCTGAAGGAACGTCCCTCGGACTACTTCCGACGGCAGTGCTGGATCAGCTTCGACGCCGACGAGTCGACCCTGGCCTTCACCGCCAACTCGCCGCTGTGCGGCGCCGACCGGATCATCTGGGCGTCGGACTACCCGCATCCCGACGCCAAGTACCCGGGTGTGACGGCTGAGCTGGCCGAGGCGATCGAGGGCCTCACCAAGCAGCAGCAGGCCCTGATCGCCGGCGAGAACGCCGTCGCCCTCTACGGGCTGTAGCAGAGCCCGATCGTGGGCGAGCGCATCTCTTTGGTCGACTACCTCGTCCTCGACGACGGCGAGCCCCACCTGATCGCCTTTTCCTGTCAAGGCTGCGGCGCGACGTATTTCGAGCGCCACAACGCATGTGGACGGTGCTTCGGGAGGAGCTTCGAGGGAAGACGGATGGCGAACACGGGCACCGTGCGCTCCTACACCATCGTCCACCGCGCTGCGCCGGGGGTGGCCGTGCCCTATGTGTCGGCGATCGTCGAGCTCGACGGCGGGGGAGTGGTGAAGGCCAACCTCCGCGACGTGGAGGCCGAGCCCGGAGAGATCCAGCTCGGCATGCCGGTGGCGATGACGACCTTCGTGGCCGGGACCGACGACGACGGGACCGAGGCGGTGGCCTTCGGGTACTCGCCGGCGCAGGGGAAGGACAGCGATGCCTGACGACGTGTGGATCCTCGGTGTGTCGATGGTCAGGTTCGGCCGCTTCCCGGATCAGGACCTCATGGACATCGGCTCCGAGGCCGCCATGGGCGCCCTGGCGGACGCCGGGGCGTCCATGGCCGACATCGACATCCTCGCCGTCGGCAACCAGCTCGAGCCCGTGGGTGGGGTGGGCCAGCGCCTGCAGAAGCAGATCGGCCAGACGGGCATCCCCGTCTACAACGTCACCAACGCCTGCGCCACGGGGGCCAGCGCCATCCGGGTCGTCTCCATGGCCATCAAGGCAGGCGAGGCGGAGATGGGTCTCGCCGTCGGGGTGGAGAAGATGGCCAAGGTCGGGCTCGCTGGCGGAAGCGGCGCCAAGCCCGGGAAGGTCGTGTACGAGCGCCACGGACGTACGGGCGCGGTGATGAGCGTCGAGGGGGTGCTGGGGACCGATTTCATGCCCGGGGTGTTCGCCCAGGCGGGCATGGAGTACGCCCGCGACAACGGTGGCGTGGGCTTCGAGCAGTTCGCCCGCGTGGCCGAGAAGAACCACGCCCACTCCTCGCTCAACCCCCTGGCCCAGTACCAGAAGGTCTTCAGCCTCGACGAGGTCATGGCCTCGCCGATGATGTCGTATCCCAACACGCTGCTCATGTGCTGTCCGACGGGGGACGGCTCGGCCGCCGCCGTCGTCGTCTCGGGCGAGAGGCTCGCCATGCTCGATCCCGAGGTGCGCAAGCGGGCGGTGAAGGTGTCGGCCTCGGTGCTTACCACCGACCCCTGGGTCGAGGGTGGCGAGCAGCAGCCCGACGTCAACACGCTCACCCGCCAGGCGGCCGACAAGGCCTACGAGCAGGCCGGCGTCGACCCGCATGACCTCGACCTGGTCGAGCTGCACGACTGCTTCGCCACCGCCGAGCTCATCCACTACGACAACCTGCGGCTGTGCGAGCCGGGTGGAGCGGGCGACTTCATCGACTCGCGCGGCCCGTGGCGCGACGGTCGCATCCCGGTGAACGTCTCGGGCGGTCTGATCTCCAAGGGCCACCCCATCGCCGCCACCGGCGTGGCCAACATCTACGAGATCGTCACCCACCTCCGGGGGGAGGCGGCCGACCGCCAGATCGAAGGGGCCAAGGTGGGCCTGGCCCACGTCATCGGGCTCGGCTCGACCTGCGCCGTGCACATCCTGGAGAAGGCGGCCGCCTGAGGGCCCAAGGGTCGGTATGGTAAGACATGACGTCCGTGTTAGGGAACTGACCGGGTCCAGAGAGGGGAGCGATGACGACGCAAGGCGGGATCGCACCGTTCGACGACGCGACCTACGACCCGTTCGAGGTCTTCGAGAGAAGTGTCGGGGCGTCCAAGGTCGCCAACCCCTATCCCGACTTCGCCGAGCTCCGCCGGCAGGGCCCGGTGCACAAGCGCGACCTGGCCGAGCTCTACGAGCTGGAGAACATGGAGGGACTCGACCTGCCGGATGCCTACACGATCGTCACCCACGAGGCCGTGGAGAAGATCCTTCGCGACGGTCAGACCTTCTCCTCCTCGGGCTACGCCGAGAGCATGGGCATGGTCATGGGCCACAGCATCCTGGAGATGGACGAGCCGGAGCACCGCGCCTACCGCGGGCTCGTCCAGCAGGCCTTCACCCGCAAGGCCATGGTCCGCTGGGAGTCCGAGCTGGTGCGGCCGATCGTCGACCGCTTCATCGACGTGTTCGCCGGTCGCGGTCGGGCTGATCTGGTGTCCGAGCTCACCTTCCCCTTCCCGGTGCGGGTGATCGCCGGGATGCTGGGCCTTCCCGAGGAGGACCTGGAGACGTTCCACGCCTGGGCCGTCGGGTTGATCAGCGTGGGTGCCGACTTCGATCACGGGATGGAGGCGTCCGCCAAGCTGCGGGACTACTTCGCCGGTATTCTCGCCGAGCGGCGGCGGCAGCCATCCGACGACGTGATCACCGCGCTGGCCCAGGCCGAGCTGGAGGGCAAGAGGCTGACCGACGAGGACATCTTCGCCTTCCTGCGGCTGTTGCTCCCCGCCGGGGCCGAGACGACCTACCGCTCGTCCAGCAACCTGCTGACCGGTCTGCTGACGAACCCACACCAGCTGGAGGCGGTGCGCGCCGATCGCTCGCTCATACCCCAGGCCATCGAGGAGGGTCTGCGGTGGGAGCCTCCGCTCACCGGCATCGCCCGCACGACGAGCCGCGAGGTCGACATCGGCGGGGTCACCCTGCCCGCCGGCGTGATCATCAACGTGAACATGGGCGCGGCCAACCACGACCCGGCGAGGTACCCGAACCCCGAGCAGTTCGACATCTTCCGGGACCCCCAGCAGCACATGGCCTTCGCCTACGGGCCCCACATGTGCCTGGGCATGCACCTGGCCCGGATGGAGACGACCGTGGCTCTCAACGCCCTGCTCGACCGCCTGCCCGGCCTGCGACTCGACCCCGACGCCCCGCCGCCCGAGATCCGGGGCCTGGCCTTCCGGTCACCAAAGGAGCTGCGGGTCGCCTTCGACTGAGCGTCAGAGCCCGGAGAGGCGAGCCGGAAGGGTGGCGACGCGGGCGCGATGTTGGCGGGCCGTGCCGAACACGGCGTCGCCGGACTTCGCCCGCTTCACGTACAGGTGCATGTCGTGCTCCCAAGTGAAGCCGATTCCGCCGAGGCTCTGTATCCCCTCCTGGGCTAGGAGACGCTGGCAGTCGCCGGCTGCCGCCTTGGCCATGGAGACGGCCAGAGTCCGACGCTCGTCGTCCTCGGCGAGGGTCGCCGACGCGAAGTAGCACACGGCCCGCGCTGACTCGAGGGCGACGAACATGTCGGCGAACTTGTGCTTCATGGCCTGAAAGGACCCGATGGGCGAGCCGAACTGCTCGCGGGTCTTGGCGTGTGCCAGTGCGCTGATCTGTAGCAGTAGGACCAGGAGGCGTCGAAATGATGACCACACGCAAGCCTCGCAACGCAGCGGTTTACTGCCGGATCTCCCGGGACCGGGATGGCCAGGCGCTCGGCGTCGCCCGCCAGGAGAAGGACTGCGCCGAGTGGGCCGCCCGCCACGGCTGGACCGTGACGAGCACGCTGGTCGACGATGACCTGTCCGCGTACAGCGGCCGGGCGCGACCGGGTTACCGCCGACTGCTCGCCGACATCGAGGCGGGTCGCACCGATGGCCTCGTCATCTGGCACCCTGACCGCTTGCACCGCCGGCCTGCCGAGCTCGAGAGCTTCATCGACCTCGTCGAGCGCACCGGGCTACCGATCGGCTCCGTCCAGTCAGGCGAGGTCGACCTCACTACGCCAACCGGGCGCATGAGCGCGAGGATCGTGGGCGCCGTGGCCCGACACGAAAGCGAGCACAAGGCGGCTCCCCAGGCCAGAAAGCACCGAGAGTTTGGCCGAGGAGGGCTTGCCGTCCGGGGGCGGGTCGCGACCCTTCGGTTACGAGGACGACAAGGTCACGGTGCGCGACGACGAGGCCGAGCTCATATGCCAGGCGGCCGATCGGCTGCTCGCCGGTGAGAGCCTGCGGGGGATCCTGCGCGACTGGAACGAGCAGGGGATCACCACCACCACCGGGCGTACCTGGGCGGTGACCGCCTTTCGTCGGATGTTGACCAGCGCCAGGGTTGCTGGTGACCGCGAGCACCACGGGGTCGTCACCCACGCCGACGCATGGCCCGCCATCCTCGACCGGTCGACATCGGCCCGGGTGCGGGCCGTGCTCTCGGACCCGTCCCGTAGACGGAAGCCCGGACCGGCCTACCTGTTGACCGGCCTCGTCCGCTGTGGCCGGTGCGGGGCCGTCATGGTCGGCCGCCCCGTGTGGCGCGGCGGGAAGCGATTGCGCCGGTACTTCTGCGCCGCCGACCCCCCGGTCCGCGTCGGCTGCAACTCGGTCGGGATCGTCGCTGAGCCGCTCGAGGAGCTGGTATCGGAGGCCGGCCTGGTCGCCCTGGACGCCCCGGTGGTGCCGAAGGCACTATCCCGCAAGGCTGAGCCGAAGAACGGGGCGGAGGCCGCCCTGCGGGCGCTCGAGGGGCGTGAGGCGGAGTTGGCCTCCATGTGGGCGAGCGGCACGCTCACCAAGACGGCGTGGAGCGCGGCCCGCGATCAGCTGGCCAAGGAACTGGAGGCGGCGAGAGCCCGTGTGGCTGGCAGGGTGACCGAGGACGCGGCCGTGGCCTACGCGGGCAAGGGGGCGTCACTGCGCAAGCGGTGGCCGGACCTGTCGACCGATCAGCGCCGGGCAGTGATCGGGGCCGTGGTCGAGGCCGTGACGATCGCGCCCGTGACGCGCCGTGACAATCGCTTCGACGACAAGAGGGTCTCGATCACACGGCGGGTGTGAGGCCGCCGGTCAGATAAGTCGGGGAAATGGGTGCTCCTCTGAGGCCCAGATGACATGGCGTCCGGCGCTGGGCGGCTCCGCCATCCGCCAGCGGAGTGGCGGGATCCATAGACCCACAACCGCGGTATCTAGCCGTCCTCCTCACCGAGCAGCGCCCAGAGGCCGTCGCACAGGTGGTCGAGGCGGCCCTGCACCTCGCCCAGCCTGCTCCCGGCCGCCCCCTCATCGCGTTGACAGGGAAGCGTTAAGTGAGATCAGCAGCGAGTGGAGGCGGCCTGGATGCCGTGCTGCGTCTGCCGGTTGGCGTTGCAGGGCGCTTGGGCAATGTCGAGGAGCCCGAAGCCGTTCCCGGCCTGATAGTTGCCCTTGACTGTGCCCGCCGGTAGTCCGATGGCGGCCGCTTGGTCCGGGGTGAGGCCGAGAACGCTGGCCGCCGTGCCGGGCGGCACCTTGTCCCACGCGGCGCCAGCGAAGGGGCCGCCATTGAAGTTTATGTACCACCAGTCGCCTTGGACGACCCAGATCGTTGGACCGCCCGAGGAGGAGAAATCGATCACCGGAGCCGAGGGTTGGGACGGCGGTGGGCGGCTGACGTTGACGCAGTCGAGCGCGTAGGCGCTGGTTGCGCTGGCGCCGAGTATGGCAGCGCTCAGCGCCAGGGTGAAGCCCGCTTTCCGAAGCATGAGAAAAAGGGTCCTCTCGTAGATTCGCCCGGGTGATCGGCCTCGCGACAATGCCGTCGAATCCTGACGATTCGCTGACCGGAAGCTGACTGTCTTCTGACTTTCTGACTTCTGACTGTCTGACTTGTGCTTTCCGGACCGATCCGTGACAGATGAACCCGCCAAACACGCTGGGCTAGGCGGGTTCGTCGGCGAGCAGAGCCCGAAGGCCTTCGCAGAGCTAGTCGAGGCGGCCCCGCACCTCGCCGAGCTCGCCAAGCAGCTTCATGGCGTCCTCTCGTGTCATCGCCATTGAGCCGGGACTGAGCATGGCGACTGGACCGGCGATCGCTCAGTCACAGGCGCGTCCGCAGACGGCGTTTCGACGAACCCCAACCCGAGCAAAGGTGGAAATCTCGCTCCGAGGTTGGGCCAGGTCCATGGCGTAGCTGGCTCGATGCTTTGGGCGGCACCTAGCGCGGCCTGCTGACGTCCTCATAGGCGCCCCTGTCCCGTTAAGACGGACAGGCGTCTCCCCAGGAGGTCACGGCCGTGTCCATTGACCTCGCAGACAGGTATCTGATAGGCGCTCGAGTGCCATTCGGCTGAAGGGGGCCGTCATGCGTCGCATGCTCGTGGTGGGAGCTGTAGTCGGGCTCACCTGGGGAGGAGTCGGGGCGCTAACGACGGCGGCACAAGCCGCCCCTGCATCGACCACCGTGGGCTGCACCAAAGGGGTAGGCGACAGCAACAAGCTGGTGAGAGCCATCAATAAGGCCAACGACGGCGGCGCGAAGACCATCATTTTGCGCCAAAACTGCACTTACACGCTGACCAGCCCCGCTGAGGGCTCCGACGGCCTTCCTGTCATCACTGCCTCGATCACGCTCGAGGGCTCAGGTTCAACCATCACCCGAAGCGCCACGGCCCAGTTCCGGATCCTCGAGGTCGGATCCACCGGCACGCTCACGGCCTCCAATCTGACCGTGAGTGGCGGACACGCCCTTGATGGCGCCGACGGCACGACGGGCACGACGGGCACGACGGCAACTGCAGTATTCCCCGACCCGCCCCTGGGGGCACCGGGGGCAACGGCACTGGCGGCAGCAACGGGGCCAATGGGGGCGGCATTCTCATCGACAGCGGTGGCGCCCTCAGCCTGAGTAACGGCACGGTGAGCAGCAACCTCGCCGGCAACGGTGGGGTCGGCGGCTCGGGTGGCGCTGGCGGTCCCGCCATCAACGAGGGCGGCCCGGGCGGCAACGGGGGGAACGGCGGGAATGGCGGCAATGGCGGCAATGGCGGGGGGATATTCGGCACAGTCAGCCTGCTGAACAGCTCCGTGACCGGCAACAGCGCTGGCACTGGCGGCGCCGGCGGCCCGGGCGGTACAGGCGGTACCAGCCAAGGCAGCACTGCCGGTAATCCCGGGACCGACGGGACTGCTGGCACACCAGGCTCCCCTTGAGGGGATAGCCAAGGACGGAGCTAACCGCGGCCGCAAGGCGCTCAGGCACTCGCTCAAGCCTGGCCGCTATTAGCTCCAAGAGCCTCCGACGCTGGCTTCGTTCTACGAGCGGAGCCGGCGCGACACCAATTGACCCCCTAACAGTGACTCGCCTTTCCTCCCCGTGAAAAGCCACGGGGCATCCCCTCGATGCTGGGCGGGGGCGAGGTGGGGCGTCGAGGGGCTGTCGTCTAACCGTCCTCCTCGCGGAGCAACGTTCGCAGCCTTTCACGCAGCCGGTCGAGGGCACACGACATTAGCCTTGGCTCTTTGACGATCACCCAGACAGGAGGGAGGCCACCATGCCGAAGTACCTCTTCGTTTCTCGTCACACGTCCGAGGGTGCCCGAGGGCTACTGCGAGAGGGAGGGACCAGCCGACGGGCAGAAACGGATCGGGCGGTGAGCAGCGTCGGGGGCAAGTTGGAGGGCTTCTATTACGCCTTCGGTAGCACCGACGTCTTCATCATTGCCGACCTGCCGGACAACGCCTCGGCTGCTTCCTTGAACATCGCCGTCGCTGCTACTGGCGCGATCACCGGCGAGACGGTTGTCCTCTTGAGCCCGGAGGAGATCGACACGGCAACAAAGAAGGGTGCCGCATACCGGCCCCCTGGCGTCTAACCCGCGCGGCCATCTGCTATACGTCCTCGCCGAGCAACGCGCGGAGCCCGTCGCGCAGCCGGTCGAGCTGCCCTCGCACCTCGCCAGGTCACCGAGGAGCCGCATCGCGTCCTCTCGTTTCATGGCCAGTGAGCCCGGCTGGAGCATGGCGATAGACCGACGCAGCTGCTCGATCTCCTCCCGAGCGAGGTAAGGGCGGTCGGGCGGTGGCACGAACGTATGTGCCCATCCGTGCGGCGAACGGGTCAAGCCGGCAATTGACCAAAGTTGGCTTCATTGACGCTGTGCAGGCGGGGTGAGAGAGTCTGTCGGACGAGGCAGGAGAAACCGAGGCGGTGGGGGGATCGATGGGACTGTCGACACGGCCGGTGCAGGCGAAGTCGCGACTGTACGGACTCTTCCGAGTCGCTCTAGGGGCCTCGGTACTCGGAGGCGGGATATGGCTCGGCACTGCAACCGTGGCCGCGCCCCCAGCAGGGGCAGCTCGAGGTTGCCTCACGACGTCAGTTGACGTAAAGACGCAGAACAAGACAAGCGTTCCGCTCGACCTAGATCGCGCAAGACACGGTCTTAGCAACACGTGGTGCACGTTGCCGGGCAACCCTGTTGGTCCACACAAAGTCGCTCGGTTTGAGGCAGGCGACGACTTCTTCGCAACGACGGTCAGTGTCTCATACGTGGCGCCAAACAATGACACTATCTCGTTGTTTGCGCAGTCCGGTTTCGATACCGATGGGGCGCGTTGCCTCGTTGTGCCAAACGGAAACTTGCCATCTCCGTACCGATGCAGCGCCACCTGGCGCGCCGACGTTCAAGATCGAGGAGCGATATTTGGACTCGGCACACATGTGGTGCTTGTCGACTGGGTGATTGAGGGCCCCTAGAACGGCGACAGGTCCTGGCGGTTTTCCGGCGTAGGTCCTGAGTCGTCGGACGTTGGAGCTGCTTCTACCTTAAGCGACATTGGGCAACGCGATGTCGGTCTCGAAGACCTCCTCGGCGATCACCACCCGAAGTCCGGGATCGAGCTCCGCCGCACAACAGGACAGCAGCGTGGTCTTGCCGGAGCCGGGAGGTCCGGCGAACACGATCGACAGCCGGGCCCGGACACAGGCACGGAGCAACTCGGCGGCGCTGGACGGCGCCGCCCTCGCTCGGGTGTTCCGGTCCGACGACTGGCACGCCATCGACGTCGTGATCCAGAGCATGGCCCTCGCCGAGGGTGCGGCCAAGGACGCCTGCACATGGCCGGGTGCGACCGCGGCCACTGCCGCCCACGGTCTCGAACCGTCGGCCAACGGCAACGGGCGGGCGCCGGCTGGGGCCTAGCGCAACGCCCTCTCAGAGCCCGGACAGGGTGGCCACGCGGGCGCGGTCCAGCGTGCTAATCTGTAGCAGTAGCGCAGGAGGCACCCAAGATGATGACCACCCGCAAGCCCCGCAACGCAGCGGTCTACTGCCGGATCTCCCGCGACCGGGATGGCCAGGCGCTAGGCGTCGCCCGCCAGGAGAAGGACTGCGCCGAGTGGGCCGCCCGCCACGGGTGGACCGTGACGAGCACGCTCGTAGACGATGACCTCTCCGCCTACAGCGGCCGGGCCCGCCCCGGCTATCGCCGACTGCTCGCTGACATCGACGCAGGGCGCACCGACGGCCTTGTCATCTGGCACCCTGACCGCCTGCACCGCCGGCCGGCCGAGCTCGAGTCATTCATCGACCTAGTCGAGCGCACCGGGCTACTGATCGGCAGCGTGCAGAGTGGCGAGGTCGACCTCACCACCCCGACGGGGCGCATGAGCGCGAGGATCGTGGGCGCGGTGGCGAGGCACGAGAGCGAGCACAAGGCGGCCCGGCAGGCTCGTAAGCACCGAGAGCTAGCCGAGGAGGGTTCCCCGTCCGGTGGCGGGTCTCGACCCTTCGGATACGAGGACGACAAAGTGACTGTTCGCGACGACGAGGCCGAGCTCGTCCTCGAGGCGGCGGAGCGGGTGCTCGCCGGTGAGAGCCTCCGGGGCATCGCGAGGGATTGGAACGACCGCGGGATCACCACGACGCCGGGGCGCCCCTGGTCGGTGACTACCTTACGCCGGATGCTGACCTCGGCCCGTGTGGCTGGTGACCGGGAGCACCACGGCGTCGTCACCGCCGCGGACGCGTGGCCCGCCATCCTCGACCGCAAGACGTCGGCGAGGGTCCGCGCCGTGCTCTCGGACCCGTCTCGTAGACGTCGGCCCGGACCGACCTACCTGTTGACCGGCCTCGTGCGCTGCGGGCGCTGCGGAGCCGTCATGGTGGCCCGCCCCGTGTGGCGCGGTGGGAAGCGCCTACGCCGCTACTTCTGCGCGTCCGACCCGCCGGCCCGTATCGGATGCAACAGCGTCGGGATCACGGCTGAGCCGCTCGACGAGCTGGTCACCGAAGCCGTCTTGACCCGCCTGGACAGCCCGGCGCTAGCTCGGGCCCTGTCCAAGAAGAGCCGACCTAAGAACGGCTCAGAGGCGACCCTCAGGGCCCTCGAGGAGCGCGAGGCCCAGCTGGCGGAGATGTGGGCCGCGGGCGAATTGACCCGCTCAGCGTGGTCGGCTGCTCGCGACCGGCTAGCCAAGGAGATCGAGGCAGCACGGGCGAAGGTGGCCGGCAAGGTAAGCGATGAGGCGACGAGCGACCTCGTCGGCAAGGGCGAGCAGCTACGCCGCCGCTGGCCCAAGCTGTCGGTCGAGCAGCGGCGGGTAATCATCGCCAGCGTGGTCGAGTCGGTCACCATCGCCCCGGTCACCCGGGCGCAGAATCGCTTCGACGCCGGCCGGGTTTCAGTCCTCTGGCGGGCCTAAACCGGGATGACGAGCGGCCGATCCGGCTCGGCGGCCGCCCGTACCATGACGGCTCGCTGGAAGTTGTCCGCCCTCATCTGTGGGGTGTGGCCACACCGGGAGCGCCAGTGCCAGGTCGGGTCGCCCTGGAAGTAGGAGACGAACAGAGTCTCCCGCTCAAGCCGCTCCGCCCAAGCGTCACGCCTGCCGGGGCGGGAGACCACTTTCCCCTTGGCCCGAAGGAAGTCACCAGCTGGTGAACCGGACGCCGGAACACCGCGGCTGCGATCGCCTGCCTTCACACCCGGCTTGCCCTTGTGCGCCGTCGGCCAGCTCCGGAGTTCAGTGACGGGCTCCCGGCCATCCGAACCAACCCAGGGGCCACCGGGGGGAGGTCTAGGCGCTCCCCACAGGACTGGCACAGAACCTCGACGCGGATGCGCGCTTTCGGACTCATTTTCAGATAATCTACTCCCACAACCGAGCGGCCGGAAGCCCCGCAGGAACCTTCCATTACCTGCCTCACCGGGCAGGGGCGGTAGCCATCCGCCGGGAGGTTGTCGTGGCCAGGTTCCCCGCCGGGCCGATCGTTCGCAGGCAGGCGCGAGGCCTTGGGATTCTCGCCAGCGCTCGTCGCCGCCAAGGTCCATCGCACTGAGCAGTCGGTCGAAGGTTGGGAGGCCGGACGGCACCGGCCACCGCGAGCCGTCCTCGTCGCGCTTGCGCGGATCCTTGAGTTGCCCTTGCACGTCTTGGATGACGTTGACGATGACGTCGAGGTGTCAGCATGAGCCGGCCCGAGGACGTCCGCCGGCTGATTGACCAGGCCGTCGCGCAGGGGCTTCCCAAGCACGTCGAGGACGTCCCGACCCTCGAGCGCGTCGCCGCCGTGGCGTGGGCCGGACGCGAAACAGGGCCCCCTTCGGGGCCCTGTTCGGATTCTGGCTTGAC
The DNA here is from genome assembly GCA_963717645.1 of uncultured Actinomycetes bacterium. GTDB lineage: Bacteria > Actinomycetota > Acidimicrobiia > Acidimicrobiales > AC-9 > AC-9. The sequence continues at coordinate 27,540 of CAVQWQ010000001.1, forward strand.
CAGCCACCCTCGCCCCCCTGCCTCCCGTGCCAAGGAGGGAGGTCGACGTGTCTCCTCAGGGTAGCCGAAAGCCATCCCTCGGCGAGATTCGAGGGCAGCGACCGCCGCCTGAGCCGAGGTACCGGCCGATCCCCCGGAGGATCGCTGAGGGCAGGATCCGGGCCCTCGAGGACCTGTCCGAAATCATCGTGGCCGACATCGTCGAGTCAATCAACACGATGGTGGCCAGCGGTGCCACCCCGCATGATGCCGGCGTCACCGTCGTCGCCTGGTGGGGGAAGACGTGGTTCGCCGAGACCGTCGCCGCCGGGGCGATGAGGTGGGAGCTCGAGAACTGGAGCGTCAGCGAACTGCTCGAGCTGGGGGAGGAGGGGCCATGAAGCCTGACCACCTCCTCGGCCTGCCGAACGCTCAAGGCCCTCGCTGCCCCCTCGAGAGCGAGTTCCCGAAGATCAGCTACGCCATCGGCAACTGGCGCGAAGCCTGCGAGCGGCTCGAGGAGATCGCAGGCATCTTCGAGGACCGTGGTGGTCTGCCTCCAGGTAGCCAAGCCGAGATGCGGCAGGCACTCCGTCAGGCTGGCCAGGACGCCCTCGCCAAGATGCTGGACGACCTTGAGGCAGCTTGGGACGCGGAGCCATGAGCGCCGTCGAGATCATTGCGGCCTACGCCGAGCGGCTGTGGGACAACCGGGTCGGATGGGTCTTCGTCGCTAGCGGTGAGCCGTACGACGACGGCAAGGTACGCCATCGCGGCTGGGCCGAGCGGGCGTTCGCCTGGCCCCGTCACCGGGACGAGCTCGTCGAGACAATCACGACCATGTCGACTGGGCGCGACGTGTTCGTCACGCCGGGGATGTCAGAGAACCCGCTTCGCGACTCGAAGAAGCGCCGCGACCTGCCGACCTCGTACTTGTGGGCGGACCTCGATCGCGTCACTGATGAGGTGCACGATCGCGTGACCGCGCTGGCTGACGGGGGAGGGTTTGTCGTCGACTCAGGCAGCGATGAGCACTGTCATGTCTACATCGAACTCGCCCAGCCGGCACAGCCGGCCCAGGCTGCCGAGCTCAACCGCCGACTCGCCCAGTACCTGGACGGCGACCCGAGCCCGGCCGCGCTCAACGCCTTCCTACGCCCGCCGGGCTCGCTCAACTGGAAGCCATTCGTACTCGACCTAGCGGACGAGCCGGCGCCTGTGAGGACGACCTACGAAGCAGGGAGGGGCTGGCCGCTCGAGGAGCTGGACCGTCTGCTCCCGCCCGTACGAGCTACCCGCCATCGGACGGCCGACGAGGCCGAGGCGGAGCCGGTCGGTGACGTGCCGGCGGCTGTGGCCGTCTTCCTCGCCGACGCCGCGGACGTGGACGACCGATCGGCCCGCCATTACAACTTCGTCGGCGCGGCAACGGCCGCGGGCATGAGCGACGGCCAGATCTTGACCCTCGTCAAAGACCACAAGCCGTCGACGGCCAAGTACGGCGAGCGCGTGGAGGAGGAGACGCGGCGCACGCTCGGCAAGTTCGTGACCGAGGAGCCAGAAGCCACAACGGGCAACGGCTGGCACCCGCCCGGGTGGATTGAGCCGGGCGACTGGGACGAGGACACCGTCGATGAGGACGTGTCTACCAAGGTAGACACATCGACCGGGGGCAAGGCGGGGATCATCAGCGCCGGCCGGCCGCCGATAGAGATAGAGACAAGCGAGGGCGAGTCCAGGAGCAGCATCGTTCGCAGGCTCCTAGCGACGAGCGATGTCGCCGGAGCGGACGAGGTGGGTGTCGGCCCGGACGGGCTGCGCTTCACCGATGCCGGTAACGCCGCTCGCCTCCTGCGCGTGGCCGAGGGTCGTGTTCGCTTCGTCCACGCCTGGGGCAAGTGGATCGTCTACGGGCAGGGACGATGGGCCGTCGACTTCGGCGACGTGCTCGTCGGCGAGTTCGCCAAGCAGGTCGCCACCGAGCTGTTCGCTCGGGTCCCGTCGCTTCACGATCGCGAACGGGACCAGGTCTTCGCCTGGGCGAAGCGTTGCGAGACGAGAAGCACGATCGGCGCCATGGTCCACCTCGCCCGGGGCGCGGCGGTGATCGGGCACGAGGAGCTCGATACCGACCCCTGGATCCTGAACGTCGCCAACGGCACGGTTGATCTACGCACCGGCCATCTCCGATCGCATCGGCCCGACGACCTGTGCACGATGCAGGTCCCGGTCGCCTACGACCCGGGCGCCCGGGCGCCGCTGTGGGAGGCGTGCCTCGAGCGCTGGCAGCCCGATCCCGAGGTGCGGGCCTATCTCCAACGCGAGGCCGGAGCAGGCGCCACCGGTCGCCCGACCGAGATCCTCGCCGTCCACCACGGTGGGGGAGGCAACGGCAAGTCGAGGTACTTCGGTGCATTGGGTCGCACCCTCGGTCCCTACTTCGTCGTGCCCCACCGATCGCTCCTCGTCCGCCAGCGCCACGAACAGCACGACACGGTGCGGGCTGACCTGTTCCGTCGTCGTCTGGCCGTGGCCGCGGAGACCGACTCCGGGGCCCGCATCGACGAGGAGAAGGTGAAGGCCCTCACCGGAGGCGACCGGATCAAGGGCCGCCGCATGCGTGAGGACCCCTGGGAGTTCTGGCCCACGCACACTCTCGCCCTGTTCTCCAACTACCGCCCGCGGGTGAAGGGAGAGGACACCGGCATCTGGCGTCGGCTGGTGCTGGTGCCGTGGAACGTGGAGATCCCACCCGGCGAACGGGACGACAACCTCGCCACCAAGTTGGAGACAGAGGCGCCGGGCATCCTCGCCTGGATCGTCGAGGGCGCGCGCCAGTTTTGCGAACGGGGTCTCGACCCACCGGAGGTAGTCAGGATGGCCACGGAGTCGTATCGAGCTAGTGAGGACACTTTCTCCCGCTTCGTCGAGGAGCGTTGCGAGCTCGACCCGGAGGCCCGGGCCAAGGCCGGTGACCTGTGGGAGGCGTGGACCGATTACTGCCGGACCGAGGAGGAGCAGCCAGGGCGGAAGCAGGACGTCATGGCTCGGCTGGACACTCGATTCGCGCTGGCTGAACACCGCGTGGAGACAAGTCATCTTCAAGGGCGTCAGGGTCCAAGAGGAGGGGGGTCGACTGCCGTGAATCGTAACGCTCTGACCAGGGGGTTTTCGCGGCGACCAGGACTTTTGCGCAAGGCACGCAGGACTCGTCCCTATACCCACGCGAGGGCCCTATCTCTATGGGCGAACCGCCCGAGACCTGCGAGACCTGCAGCGATGACAGTTCCGGGTCTGAGGCGTGCCATGACAGTTCGAGGTGGACGATGAGCCGCGGTGTGGCGGGCCCCGGTGTGCCTCGATGCGGTGTGCCGAGGCGTCGGAACGGCGACGGCGAGCGAGTCGACTACGGCGAGGGCGAGCCATGTGAACGGCCGGCCGGATGGGGAACGCCGAACGCCGGCGTGCCCGGCACGCCATGCAAGCTGCACGGGGGATCGCTCCCCAACAACGTGAGTGCCGCCACCCGCCGGCGCGTCGAGTTGGAGTGCACCGCGCTGCTCGCTGAGCACGACGTCACGCCCGTCACTGACTCTGTCGCCGAGCTCGAAGTGCTCGCCGGCGAGGTGCTCGCTTGGCGCGATCTTCTACGGCAGCGCTTGGGCGAACTGCATCCCGAGGACTGGCGGTACGCGGGCAAGGTCGGCGAGGAGTTGCACGCGACGGTCGCCCTCTACGAGCGGTCGCTCGACAAGGCGGAGCGGATCCTGACCAGCATGTCGAAGTTGGGGATCGCCGGCCGCAAGGTCCAACTCGAGGAGGCGAGGTTCGACCTGATGGCCAACCTGGTCGAGCTCACCCTGGCCGACCTCGGCGTCGACGCCGCCGACCGGGACGTCCGAGCGGTGCTCCATCGCCACGCCACCGCCCTCGAGGCAGCCAGCGAGGAGCACTTCTAGTGACACGTTGGCCGACCCCAACGTTCGGTGTAGAAGCCAGCGCCCGAATAGGCAGGCAGCATGCGGGGTCTAGTTACACCCTCCAGGAGCGACCATGACCCGCCTGGGCCGCCGCTGGGCACCACCGCCGCCCGCCATCGACGCCGTCGGCCTCATGCAACAGGCAGCGATGACGCCTGACCCATGGCAGTGCGACCTTCTCAACGCCAGACCGGCACGGGCGTTGGTCAACTGCGCGCGCCAGACGGGCAAGAGCACGGTCGCCTCGGCGATGAGCATCCATGAGGCGATCGTCGATGAGGGATCGACGACGCTGATGGTCAGCCCATCCCAACGCCAGTCGAGCGAGCTCCTTGGCCGCGTGCGGGCTCTCCTGTCCCGCCTGCCCGACCCACCAGCCGTCGTCAACGAGTCGGCACTCCAGATCCGGCTCGAGAACGGGAGCCGGATCCTGTCGTTGCCCGGCAAAGAGGGCACGATCAGGGGCTACACGGCGTCGACGTTGGTGCTGGACGAAGCGGGGCGAATCCCGGATGAGCTCATCGAAGCCACGAGGCCAATGCTCGCGGCAAGCGGTGGAAGGCTCATCGCCATGAGCACGCCGGCCGGTGCCAGAGGCTGGTGGTGGGAGGCCTGGGTCGGTGCAGGGCAGTGGCATCGGGTGGAAGTGCCCGCCGCCCAGTGTCCTCGCATCTCGCCGACGTTCCTCGCCGAAGAACGAGCCACCTTGCCCGACGTGGTGTACCGGGCCGAATACTGCTGCGAGTTCACCGACGCCGTCGACAGCGCGTTCCGAGCCGAGGACATCGACGCCTGCCTGTCCGACGAGGTCGAGCCGCTGTGACTCGCCTCTGCGTCGGCATCGATTTAGGCAAGGTTCACGACCGCAGCGCCATCGTCGTCATCGACCGTCACCCACCCGGCTCCCGCGCTCGCCGCGTCGGGCGCCTAACATCCGCGCCGCCGAACGGCTAGGGCTCGGTCAGGCCTACGGAGCCCAGCTCGACCAGATAGCCGCCATCCTCGAGCGCACCGACGTGGCTGGAGAATGGCGCCGGATCGCCATCGACTCGACAGGCTTGGGCATCCCGGTGCTGGAGCAGGCCAGAGAGCGTTTGCGCCCGAGTCCCTATGGGATCAGCATCACCAGCGGCGCCAGCCCCAACGTCGACGGCCAGGATTGGCGTGTGCCTAAGGCCGACCTCGTTGGTGCTCTCCAGGTCGCCCTCCAGAATCGCAGGCTGCGCATCGCCCGCTCCCTGCCCGAGCGCGGCGTCTGGGTCAACGAGATGAAGGCCTTCAGGGCGACCATGACCGCCAGCGGCACCACCTACGGCAACGATCCCAGCAAGTCCCAACATGACGACCTCGTCGTCGCCACCATGCTGGCCACCTACCTGGCCAAGCGTTGCGAGGGCGGCGCACAGAGCTACTTCGAGTCGCTCAGCTGGACGTGCGAAGCCTGCGGCCTGCCGACCAGCAACCAGCTCCAGAACTGCGTCTCCTGTGGTGCCGCCCGACCGCCCCTCATCGACCCCGAGGAGCCGCTGCCGCCCGAGCCGCAGCCGTGGGTCTGTTCCAACTGCCTGAGCCGCGGCATCCACACCGAGAACCCTGGCACCAGAGACCGCTGCCGGTGTGGCTGGCGGGTCCGTGACGCTCCGGAGCCCACGAACACGATCGACGCCCAGACGCATGTCCCGCCCGTCCGCCGCCCTGCGTTCCCGCACCCACGTGACCCGCGCACCTGGTGGCCAGGGTGAGAATCGCCCTCGGTGACCAGGGTGGCACGTGGGTCCCCGACCGCTACGCCGGTCTAGGCGCCTGGCTGTGGGAGCTCGCCGTGCATCACCTTGAACGCAACGAGGGATGGCGGGTACCCGAGGAGTTCGTGGCGATGGTCGAGGAGTTGCACCAGGCCGGCGAGGCTCGTGCAGCACGAGCGGCGGGTTGCGGGAAAGCAACGAAACAGGTTTCGGAACCTAGCGGTCCTGCCATAGTGGGCGAGAAGTTACTGACTACTCGAGAGGCCGCAGCACGAGCCAACGTCTCAGAGCAGGCGATCAGAAGGGCCGCGAACGAGGGCCGATTGCCTGGAAGGAGACACGGAAAGGTGCGGGTATTCGAGGAGAGAGGATATTGACGCATACATTGCGCGCCGTAACGCGGCGTGACCCCCTCGATGAAGGGCTCGAGATGTTCGGCAACAACCGGGCTACCGGCTGGGCAAGCGAAAGGCGCCCCTCGAGCCGCCACCCCGGCGGCTGTTGAGGCGGCACAGTTGGCCCGCGCCATCGTCACAGCGAGACTCGGCCTGACCAACGATGTAGCGAGCCAGGCCGTGCTGGCCAACCTCGTCGACGAGGCCGTCACTGACCCGGACACAGCCCGGAACGTGGTGTGTGCGCTGTCAGCCTTGGCCGGCATCAACATGGCTAGGTGGCTCGTCATGGTGGGCCTCGAGGCCGAGCCGTCGGTTGAGATAACCCAGACCTTCTGGCAGACGTGCGCCCAGTGGGCGGCGAGATCGGAGCTGACCATCTGGATGGCGTACATGCACGATGACGACAAGCCCGTTCGACGCTGGCCGAACCGACGGTAAAGAAACGACACCTTGAACCCGTCGCCGCCAACGCCGAAGCCAGGCCAGGCGGATGCCCACGGCAGGATCACGCTGCCATCGGGACGACGGGCGAGACTGAAAACCGGGACCCCGCAACGCTCACTATCAATGAGCGCAACACGCTAGGCGAACACCGTGAGGCCGGGCATCGATGACAGCGCCGGACGCCGAGCGGTTGTGTCGGTGGTCGGCGCAAAGCTGCCAGACGGTGTCAAAAGATCGTCCGAGCAGTTGCCGAGGGAGGACTACGAGGCCTTGGTTTCGGCGTCGTCGGTGCTGTCACCAAGCCTACCTCGAGCAGCTCCCGGGCGGCAGCAAGATGGTCGAAGCCGGTCGCCTCGAGGTCGAAGCGGCGAAGTGCGCCGGCTACGACCCGAACCGCGAACGCCAGCTCCTCCTTGATGCCTCGAGGCTCCGGCGCGAGGCGAACGACACGATCGAGATAGTGCGCGAGGTCGACCAGCTCAACAAGGTCGCCGCCGCCGACACCGCCGACACTGTGTTCGCGATGCGTCGGGTTCGAGCGGCCGAGTACCGGGCGAAGGCCCACCAACACGTCCATGATCGACGACCTGTTTCGGCTTACAGCCTGAAGAGAGCATACCGCGCGAGCGCGGTGAGGACTAACCGAGGAGGACCATGAGACAGGTCGTCGCGAAGAACATCGTCGCTAGCGGCAACACTGGAGCGGCCGAGTACCGGGAGGGTGTCGCCGTGGACATCGTCCGATGGGGCTCCGTGCCTGTGCAGATTCAGTTCGGCTATACCGCTGCAGACCGGTTCAGGATCACCAACGTTCGTACTGGCTTCTGGGCTGAAGGTGACAGCGAGGCGGTGCTCCTCGTCGACGAGGAGCACCGGTACCGCCCCGCCGATGGTCGCGCCGTGGATGTCGGCCAGTTCCAGGGCCTCGAGCCCCAGCTGAGCTGGCCGTAAAAAAAGAAATCGGGACTGGCGGCAGCGGGGCAGGGCTGCCTCGCTGCGCCGTCTCGACGGGGGGAGGGGTTTCTCGGCCCCTCCCTCCGACGACGGGGGCGGGGCTCGCCTCCTGGTCCCCGCCCCCGTCACGGGCTGGGGACCCGGCAATAACGACAGATCGAAAGATGTGATTGCGCACACGTCGTCGACAGATGGAGACCGAGCCAAACCGCTCCCTGCCGGGCGCTTCCTGAGTGTCCCCGCTCCGGTCGCTCGCCACGCCGAGGCGCACCTCATCGGCGGCCCCGGTGAGGAGACGCCCCACATCAAGATCTGAGATCACCCCGGCCGGTCCATGGCCCGCACCTGGCGTACGGGTCGCAGGCGGGCGTGCTGCACGTTTCCACGGCGCGCACCGCTCGTCTGCCCGGCCGGGCCCCACGGGTCCACGACGTTTCGTGACGGGGGCGTCGCCGCGGCGAACGGACGGCCGCGGCCCCGGCCGGGTCCCGGTGGGGCAGAGGGCGTCCGTTGGGCATGTGCACATGCCCGCTATCCCGGGTCAGAGGGAGAGCCGATACCCGAGCTCGAGCGACTGCCTTGCCCGAGCTGCTCGAGCACTGAGATCGTCGGAATGCGCGACGGGTTTCCGGCGACGGCTATCTGTCGCGCCTGCCAGCACCGATTTCAGCTGGCGGTACGGGACCGACATTCACAACCGTGAGACGGCCACCGTCGGCGACAACGTCTTCGGTGCCCCGCCAGAGTCACGGCACCGCGAACTCCGCCGGGGTGACGTAGCTGGCGTCGTGGGTGATCTCGCCGTGGAGCGCGGCGGTGGTTGAACCAGTCGACGTAGGTGAGCGTGGCGAACTCGACGTCCTCGACACCCCTCCAGGGGCCCCGGTGGTGGATGAGCTCGAACTTGTAGAGCCCGATGAAGCTCTCGGCCATGGCGTTGTCGTACGAGTCGCCTCTGGATGCCGACCGAGGCGCACGATGTCGTTCTCGGCGAGGCGCTCGGTGAAGCGAATGGACAGATATTGACTGCCCGGTTCAATGCGATGGACCAGGAAGATCGAGATCTGGCCGGCTCCGGTGCAGTCGAGACGGCCATCTCGAGGTGCGTCGTCGCAAGGCTGAGCTCAGACGGGCGACGATCTTCCATCCAACGAGCCTTGCGGGAGAACGGCTGTTGAGGATGGATGCGGCGTACACCCAGCCCGGAATGCGTCTTCACGTAGGTCAAGTCGGCCACCCAGAGCCGGTTTGGGGCCCGGTGCCTTGAAGTTGCGCTCGACGAGGTCGTCGGGGCGGTGCTGGCGGTCATCGGCATGCGGTCGTGACCTTGTAGGTCCGTCCCCGCCGGCGCCCACAAAGGCCCAGCTCACGCATCAGGCGCTCGACAGTGCAGCGGGCGACTCTGGTGCCCTCTCGGTTGAACTGGGTCCAGACCTTGTCGACCCCGTAGACGGAGAGGTTGTCGGCGTGGACCCGCGGCGATGGCCACCTTGAACTGCTGGTCGTCTCCGCTCGCGGGCTCGAGCGGCGGACGCTTCTTGGCCACCCAGTAGGTGTTCGGGGCGATCTTGCAGCCGTGCTCGGTGAGCACCCGGCAGATCGGCTCGACCCCGAAGCGGTCCCGGTGTGCGTCGATGAAGGCGACGATCAGCGCTGTTGGCGGTCGAGCTCCGCCCCGAAGAAATGGGCTGCTGACTTGAGGATTTCGTTGGCCCGCCGCAGCTCCTTCACCTCACGTTCGAGCTCCTTCATCTTCACCCGTTCGTCGGTGGTGAGCCCGGGCCGCTCCCCAGCGTCGATTTCCGCCCGACGGACCCACTGGCGGAGCGTCTCGTGGTTGATCGAGAGCTTCGCCGAGATCGACTCGATGGCCTTCCACTGCGACGGGTACTCGTCCTGGTGGTCGAGGACCATCCGCACGGCCCGTTCCCGGACCTCCGGTGGGTACGGCGGCCGCCGGCCCTCCTCTTCCCTGGCATGGCTCCATCCTCTCAAGAGAAAAACAAGGGACCGCAGTGGGCCTTTACTATCAGAAGAGTCTGTCCAACAGGTACGCGAAATTGGACCCCCAGACGTGCCCGCCAGCGACGGCTAGCCGGGGGAGCAACACGGCGGCTACGAACGTCAAAGCCGTCACTCTCCGAACAAGAGGAGTGCTGAAGGCCCGGGTCGAGTACAACGCGAACCACAGCGTGACAGGCCACATGAGCAAAGCGAATACTCGCGTCTCGTCGTTTGTGAACATTGTGGCGACCGTGGCCGCGCCGAAGGCTGAAAAGAGTACCCGTCTCACACGCCTATCTGGCAGCCGGGTCCACAGTGATGCGACAAACACCCAGAACGCGCTCATCGTAGTGTAGAGCCAAGTAGGCAATTCGTAGAGGAAAGACTTGAACAGTCTAGCGGGGCCAACAAGAGAGATGTATGAGCCACGGGCCTCCAAACCGGCACCGGCGTGCGCGACATACAGCTCTACGCCAACGGCCCCGCCAACCAGACCAGCCAGCCCTGGAACTGAGGCGGTCCAGCTAGTGCGTCTGGTCGTATCTACTGCTCGCAATGCCAAGAGTATTGCAATCGTAAAGACGCCGACCTCTAGGTGGCTGATTGCCAGCCCGAACCCAGCGACCAAGCCCATGAATGGAGACTCAAAGAGGACGGCCAGGGACGCGAAAAGGAAGGTAAAGGGATCTTGGGCGAACAGCGTCATCAGGACGTTCGACAGGGGTGTGGCGAAGAGGGCGATGATGCCGACACCCAGCCCCATGCGCCCTCCCGTACGCCAGAGGCCAAGGGCTAGTACGACGAGCGCAACGACGAGCACCGTCAGCTCCATCGCAGCATACGCGGTTCGCCCGTGAAGGCCTAGTACATGCGCGAGAGCGGGGCCGATCGGGGAGCCCTGCATCCACCGCTCTCCTCTTGGAAGACCAGGATTGCCAGGGAATGCGGCGCTGATCCTCAGCCAGGAATGCACATCCAGCTCGGTTAACCCGTTCTTGAAGAGGTTCAGTACAGCGACGACGGAGAGGAAGAGCCATGCCGGGGATTCGAACACGAACCATTCGAGTCGGTCCACGGTACGTTGCCACCAGGATGGCGTGGTAACCACACCGTGGGTACTTCGAAGCTCATCCATCTCCTGAGGACTCTCCCGAGCACGGGGGCTTCATGCAACAGAAGACGGCGAGCATCGGCAGAAGGTTACGTGGGTCGTGGCCTAGATGCGCTCGACTGGAGCAGCCCCCGCATCCTTCTCACGCCGACCGAGCGGGCGTAGGCTGGCGCCCAGCGCCCGATGAGATTCCCGCCACCCTCCGACGCACGATGGCACGCAGGGACCAGGCCCTCTCCTACGTCGCCGCCATCGACCGCTGGGCGCTGCCCCGGGTGTGGAAGACCGACCCGGCGGCCATGGGCGAACTGATCGGCGAGATGATGTCGCTCCTTGGCAAGCAAGGCCCGGAGGCCGTTAGAGAGCCGGTCAAGACGGCGCTGCACCTCGCCTAGGTCGCCGAGCAGCCGCATGGCGTCCTCGCGCTTCATCGCCAGTGCGCCGGGCTGAAGCATGGCGACCGACCGACGCAGCTGCTCGATCTCCTCTTTGGCGAGGTGAGGCCGGCGGGGCGCTGGCACGAACGTATGTCCCCATCCGAGCTGGAGAGGGTCAAGCCGATCAGCCGTTCGGGAGCGGGCACCTACCGCCACCGGGTGCGGGCCACGGTCGGCTCCCAGGCCCGAGTGGCGATGGACGGGGTACTGTAGGAGACGATCCGCGTGAGCTGTGAGACAACCAAGCCGTGGCCCGGCCAGGTCGTTAGCAGGTCAGGCACCTATGTCGTCATCAACCAACGCTGCGTACGGGCGCCCGACCATCCGGGCGAGCGGTGCGCGTGCAGCGAAAAATGGTCGGCGTGACTGGCGAGGAGGCTGGACGCCATTGAGGCCAACGCCAAGAATCGCATCGGCAAGCCGCTGCGGCAAGGAGGTCAAGTGAGGCGAGCGCTTGTCCTGCTCGCCCTCGTGGCAGCGGTCGCTCTGCTGTCCGTGCCACCCGCCGAGGCAGCGGGGCGCACCGTCCACGTCTCGGGCCTGACGCCCTGAGAGATCGCAGGGGGAGCGGCCGGAGCAGCTGACTGCGCCCCAGCAGGGAAGCCGGGCGGCGGCCTTACCTGTCTGACAGGACACAGTGAGACCACCTTCACCCGTCGAGGGAGGGGCTAGCCTCGGCTTCCTCTTCGCTCGCCTATCCGAGGGTGACCCCGATGGACGGGCTAGCTAGGGCGTCCACTCTTATACCCACCATCGGCCAGTCCGCCAGGGCGCCTGCTGAGGTGGGTCGATGCAGGGGGGACGCATTCCGGGGTGTAGGCGCCCCCGTGAGCCCCCCGGACAGGAGGGCCGGCACTAGATACCCCCAATATGTGCAGACCCTCGGGGTAGCCTCGACACTCGGTGCTCCCCGCCGCCGACCCTGCCCCCAAGTCCTTCCACCGGGCCGTTGAGCGCCGCAACGCCGCCCTGGACGGCCCCGCACTGGCTCGTCTGTAGCAGGCCAGGCCCGACGCCATGCTGGAGGTCACCTCGACCATGGTGGACGAGAACCTGGCCGGCGTGTGGGGCGGCCTGCGCGTTCCCCGACACCGTCTTCCCCGACATCGAGCTCACGACACCGTTCTTCCGCGTCTCCCACACCGGCAACGTGGCGCGGATGATCTGCTCGAGGTGCGCGGTCAGCCACCACCTCCGGTTGTGACGCTTGTCATGGTGAACCCCAACCTCGCCCAGGCGTACGCTCCGCATAGCCATGCTGTCCGGCCGTCCTCCTGGGGCCGGCCATGACGGGCTCGAGTGGAGGAGCGACATGTCCGATCTCGCCGTCACCTACAACCCCTTCGAGCCGGGGTTCGCCAGCAATCCCTACCCCCACTACCAGGCCCTGCGAGAGGCCGACCCGGTCCACCACAGCCCGCTGGGATTCTGGATGCTCTTTCGCCACGACGACGTCCTGCGCTTCCTGCGCGATCCCGGGCTCAGCGTCGAGGACCGGCGGGCGACCCCGACGCCTTTGGACGACCTGGCTCGCGAGGTGCAGGGCGATCGGGCTGAGCGTGGAAGCCTCGCCATGCTCAATCGCGATCCGCCTGACCACACCCGCCTGCGGCGGCTTGTCTCCAAGGCGTTCACCCCGAAGGTGATCGACGGGCTACGACCCCGAATCGGTCGCCTGGTGGAGGACAAGCTGGACGCCATCGAGGCGGCCGGGGAGGTCGAGCTGATCAGCGCCCTCGCCTTCCCCCTGCCCTTCGAGGTGATTTCAGAGATGCTGGGCATGCCGGACGGCGACCGCGACCAGCTCCGCGAGTGGTCAGGCACGCTCGTCAAGAGCCTCGAGCCGATGTTCGACGTCGAGCAGCTGCAGGCGATCGTCGAGGCTGGCGACGCCATGCGGGAGTACACCACCGACGTCATCTCGTGGAAGCGGCGCAACCCAGCCGAGGACCTCCTCTCCGCCCTCGTCGCGGCGGAGGAGCAGGGTGACGCCCTCTCCGACGAGGAACTGCTCGAGCAGGTCATGCTCCTCTACATCGCCGGCCACGAGACCACCGTGAACCTGATTGGCAACGGCACCCTCGCCCTGATGACCAACCCCGACGAGCTCGAGCGCCTCCGCGCCGACCCGTCCCGCGACGCCAACGCCGTGGAGGAGCTGCTGCGCTACGACAGCCCAGTGCAGATGTCCCGACGCATCACCCTGGTCGAGGTCGAGATCGACGGCAAGCTCATCGAGCCTGGCAGCTTCGTGGGCCTGGGGCTTGCGTCGGCGAACCGAGACCCGGTCCACTGGGGCGAGAGCGCCGACGAGCTCGACCTCGCCCGGCAGGGTGCTGGCCAGCACGTATCGTTCGGCGGCGGACCGCACTATTGCCTGGGTGCGGCGCTGGCTCGCCTCGAGGGGCAGCTGGCCATCGGCGGCTTGATCCGGCGGTTCGCCAATCTCGAGCTGGTGGGCGAGCCGCAATGGAACGGCCGCCTCAACCTGCGGGGCCTGGCCGGACTGCCGGTCGCAGCCCGGCGCTGAGGCCGGCCACGAGTGCCGGCGCTTCGCCCTGGCCCGTCCGGCCTTGCGCGGCATCTGGGGCGGCCTCACCGAGGACGAGCAGGAGGAGTGGCGGGCACTGTATAGGGAGATGGCTCCTCGCCATCCGGCCCGTCACTGTTGACGGTACTCGTCCACCTGGTCCTGAAAGCTCTGCAGCACGTCTTGCATCTCCCTCTCGCCGCCGCGGGCCCGAATGACACTGAGGCTGTGCCCGGCGATGCCGAACGCTACCGACGACATGGCTGCCAGTGAGCGAGGATCCGTCGGTGCGGTGGCGTCGATCTGCGCTACTGCCAGTTGATCGCCAGATAGCCACGCCTTCAAGCGCTGGAGGGTGCGGTCGGTGGCGTCCGCAATGAGCTGTCGGTCTGCCGGGCTCGGGGGGTCGTCAGCCATGCAGTAATGGTCTCACGGAGGGATGGCCTTGATCCGGGGCATGGAGACCCCTTGGAGGGCAGGGTGCCCTCGTTCTCCTTGTTTCGCGTTCAGTCACCTAGGCTCGACCTTCTGTGGCCATCGCCGCCGAACCAATCTGGCCGCAGGGAGGTCAGGCTTCCCCCGTCGCCGGGGCGGATTGGCTGGACTGGGCCAAGCCCCCGGCGTGGGCGGCCGATGCCGCGTGCAAGGAGCACCCGGAGCTCGACTTCGTGCCTCCGTCCGGCGTCTACCTGGCTTCTCTCCGGGCGGTCTGCGAGGGGTGCCTCGTGCGCCGGGAGTGCCTGGCCTACGCCATGGCTGACGCGACCCTGCAGGGCGTGTGGAGTGGGACGACGGAGCGGGAGCGGAAGGCGATGCGGGGTCGGCTTAGAGCCCGGAGAGGGTGGCGACCCGGGCGCGGTGTTGGCGGGCCGTGCCGAACACGGCGTCGCCGGACTTCGCCCGCTTCACGTACAGGTGCATGTCGTGCTCCCAAGTGAAGCCGATTCCGCCGAGGCTCTGTATCCCCTCCTGGGCTAGGAGACGCTGGCAGTCGCCGGCTGCCGCCTTGGCCATGGAGACGGCCAGAGTCCGACGCTCGTCGTCCTCGGCGAGGGTCGCCGACGCGAAGTAGCACACGGCCCGCGCTGACTCGAGGGCGACGAACATGTCGGCGAACTTGTGCTTCATGGCCTGAAAGGACCCGATGGGCGAGCCGAACTGCTCGCGGGTCTTGGCGTGCTCGAGGGCGATATCGAAGATCGACTGGCAGGTCCCCACCATCTCCAGCGCCAGCGCCGTCGACGCCTCCTCGACGACGCGGGCGAGCACCAGCGCGCAGCTTCCCGGCTCGCCCAGCGCGCGGTCGGGACCGACGGTCACGCCGTCGAGGCTCACCGTCGCGTACTGGCGGCTGGCGTCGAGTGTCTGGACGGCGGTCGCCACGACAGCGTCCCGGGGGACGACGAACAAGGCCAGACCGTCGGGTCCCTCCGTGCCATCGAGTCGGGCCGCGACCACCAGCTCTGTGGCGGTGGCGCCCTCGGCGACATAGTGCTTCGAGCCGTCGAGGAGCCAGCCATCCCCATGGCGGCGGGCCACCAGTCCGACGTCCTCACCCGCCCAGCTCCCCGACTCCTCGGCCACCGCCAGGGTGCCGGTGATGCGACCGGCCGCCACGTCACCGAGGAACCGTTGCTGCTGCGCTGTGGTGCCCGCTTCACGGATCGCGGGGACGAACTGGGACACCGTCGGCAGGAACGGTCCGGGAGCGATCGCCCGTCCGAGCTCCTCGACGACGACGGCCAGCTCGACGAATCCAAGCCCCAGGCCCCCGTGCTCCGGATCGATCGTCAGCGCCGTCCAGTCGAGGTCGACCATGGCCGCCCAGAGGTCGTCGGCCGAGGCGCCCTTCTCGACCACCTCGCGCACGAAGCTGGGCGGGCACTCGCGTGCGAGCACGGCCCGCACCGACGTGCGCAGCTCCTCCTGGTCGGCTGTGAACTCGAGGTCCATGGAAGGTGTCCCAAAGCTGACGTCGGCGTCACGGTAGCAGCTGAAGCTCGGATCAGAGCTGACAGATGAGCTTGTGCGTCTGGGGAACGACCCGGACGCGCGGGTGGAGTCGCAGCGCCCGCTCCTGCAGCTCCAGCACCTGGCCCGGACTGGGCGCGGCGGTGACGTCGGCGAAGGGCGTGACCGGCTGGAGGAAGACCTCGGTCTCCGGAGCCACCTGGTGGACCATGGCCACGGCGCGGTCCAGCTCGTCGGGAATCGTCGTCGGCCCGATGACCACCTTGACGAAGAGTCGCCGACCGGCCCCGGCTTGCAGGAAGCGGCGATGCGTATCGAGGTCGACGGATTCGTGGTCGACGCTGTCGAGCTTGATGTCCATGCCGATGTGGTCGACCCACTCCAGCACCGACGCCAGACCGCCGGGGAGCGTGCCGTTGGTCTCGAGGTAGATCGGCTGGCGTCTCTGGGCCAGCAGCGGGAACAGCGCGCCGAGGCGTCGGGCCTGGAGCAGGGGCTCGCCACCGGTCACGCTCACCGAATGGTGCGGGACGGCGCGCCACAACCGATCGACGGCGTCTGCCACCTCGGCGACGGGAAGCGGGCTCTGCCGCCAGCACCAGTCCCGACGCCCCGCCGTCTGCTCGAGGCGGCACGGACCCGGACGCTTCTCGAGGGCCTCCGGCTGATCGCAGTAGGCGCAGCGGATGTTGCAGCCGGTGAGGCGGAGGAAGACCTGACGCTCACCGACGAGCGCCCCTTCGCCCTGGATCGCCGAGAAGACCTCCGTCACCAGCAGGGTGCTGGCGTCGGTCACGGCGTCGGCAAGGCCGGGTCGGTCACGCCGGCTTCGGCGAAGCCGCGCGCCCGCAGGTGGCAGGCGTCACAGGCCCCGCACGGATCCGGGCCGGCGCGATAGCACGACCAGCTCAGCTCGAGGGGGGCACCGAGGTCGAGGGCGAGGCGGATGATCTGGGCCTTGGTGAGGTCGACCAGCGGTGTGCGGATGTCGACGGGTCGGCCCTCGAGCCCTCTTTTCTGGCCCACCGCCGCCACGGTGCGGAAGGCGTCGACGAACGCCGGCCGGCAGTCGGGGTAGCCGCTGTAGTCCAGGGCGTTGACGCCGAGGTACACGGCGTCGGCATCACGGGCCTCGGCGACGCCGAGGGCGACGGCGAGGAAGATGCTGTTGCGGGCGGGCACGTACGTCACCGGTATGTCGACAGCGTCGGGCTCGCCGCCGCCCGCCGGAGCCGTTGGTCGCGGTATATCGACCGAGGAGTCGGTGAGGGCCGAGCCACCCCAGGCCCGCGTGTCGATGGCGACGAGGAGGGGCTCGGCGCCGTAGCGGGCCGCCACCTTGGCGGCACGCTCGAGCTCGATTCTGTGCGACTGGCCGTAGTCGAAGCTGAGGGCCAGCGGCGGACGATCGGCATCCCTCGCCGCCAGGGCCATGCAGGTGGTGGAGTCGAGCCCGCCCGAGAGGATGACCACCTGCCGGTCCGGGTTCATTCGGCCAACAGCTCGACCATGGACTGCGGGGTCTCCCAGAGACGGACCGAGACCAGGTCCAGACCCGCCGCCTCGAGATGCTTCCACGCCTGGTGGGCAATCCGCTCGGCGGTGGGGTTGTCCACGATGTCGTTCAGCAGGCGGTGGTCGTAGCGGCTCACGACGTCGCGCTCGACGATCGCCGCCAGGTCGTCGAAGTCCATGACGACGCCGTGCTCGTTGACGGGCCCCTCGACGGTGACCTCGAGGCGGTAGCTGTGGCCGTGCAATCGCTGGCACTTACCGGCGTGCCAGGGCAGATGATGGGCCGCCTCGAAGGCGAACGAGCGGCTGACCTGGGTGCGCATGCGCACCCAGGCTATCCCCGGCTACCTGTGGTCGGCGCGGCCCTGATCCGAGTCAGGCGAGCCGTAGGGCTCGCCTGACTCCTGGTAGCAGTCGGCGTGGTAGTGCTCCACCCGGTCCCACGTGCCGTTGACATAGACGTTGGCGATGACCTGGCGGAGCTGGGCGCGGGCGACGAACTTCACCGGAGCGCCGCAGTGGGCGCAGATGGCTGAGCTGCCGGGCTCCACCGTTCGGACGACAGCTCGACTCTCGGTCACGCTTCTTATTCCGCCCGCCTTCTTGCTCACGTCGCCCCCCCAGCCGCGCCAGGGATCTGCTGCGGCTCAGCACCAGACTAGTCAACTGATCCGGCGTCAGGCCATCATCTGGCGGGGTCGGTCACACGCCCCTGACGAGCGGCTTGTAACGGATGCGGTGGGGCTGGTCGGCGGCCGCCCCGAGCCGGCGCCGGCGCTCGGCCTCGTAATCGCTGAAGTTCCCCTCGAACCAGTGCACCATTGACTCGCCCTCGAAGGCGAGCACGTGTGTCGCGATCCGGTCGAGGAACCACCGGTCGTGGGTGATCACGACGGCGCAGCCGGCGAAGGCCACGAGCGCGTCCTCTAGGGCCCGGAGCGTGTCGACGTCGAGGTCGTTGGTCGGCTCGTCGAGCAGGAGCACGTTGCCACCCGAGCGCAGGACCTTGGCCAGATGGATGCGGTTGCGCTCACCGCCGGAGCAGTCGCCGACCTTCTTCTGGTGGTCGGATCCGGTGAAGTTGAACCCGGCCACGTACGCCCGTCCGTGGATCTCCCGGCCGCCGACCATCAGGCGGTCCTGGCCGCCGGTGATCTCCTCGTAGACCGTTACGGACGGATCGAGGGTCTGGCGCGACTGGTCCACGTAGGCCAGGCTCACCGTCGGTCCGACGACCAGGCTGCCGTCGTCGGGCTTCTCCTGGCCGGTGATCAT
Source organism: uncultured Actinomycetes bacterium (assembly GCA_963717645.1). GTDB lineage: Bacteria > Actinomycetota > Acidimicrobiia > Acidimicrobiales > AC-9 > AC-9. Next base: position 45,883 of record CAVQWQ010000001.1, read on the forward strand.
GCGCAGGAGCGTGGTCTTGCCCGCCCCGTTGGGGCCGATCACGCCGACGATCCCCCCTCGGGGCAGCGAGAAGTCGAGCGTGTCGATGAGCAGACGCTCGCCGTAGCCCTTGCTCAGCTCGGTCGCCTCGACCACGAGGTCGCCCAGGCGGGGCCCCGGCGGTATGGCCAGCTCCAGCCGCTCCTCCCGGGCGGGAGCAGCGGCTGACTCGGCCAGCAGCGCCTCGTAGGCCGACAGGCGGGCCTTGCCCTTGGCCTGGCGCGCGCGGGGGGAGAGGCGGACCCACTCGAGCTCACGCTCGAGGGTGCGACGGCGCGCCGAGTCGGCCTTCTCCTCGTTGGCGAGCCGGGCCTGCTTCTGCTCCAGCCACGAGGAGTAGTTGCCCTCCCACGGCAGTCCGGCCCCCCGGTCGAGCTCGAGGATCCACCCGGCCACGTTGTCGAGGAAGTAGCGGTCGTGGGTGACCGCCACGACCGTTCCCTCGTAGTCGTGCAGGAACCGCTCGAGCCAGGCCACCGACTCGGCATCGAGGTGGTTGGTCGGCTCGTCGAGCAGGAGGAGGTCGGGCCGGCTGAGCAGCAGGCGGCACAGGGCGACCCGGCGGCGCTCGCCGCCCGAGAGCGTGTCCACGCCGGCGTCGCCGGGCGGGAGCCGGAGGGCGTCCATGGCGACCTCGAGGGTCCGGTCCAGCTCCCAGGCTGCGATGGCCTCGATGCGGTCCTGGCACTCGCCCTGCTCGGCAAGCAGCCGGTCCATCTCCTCGGGGCCTGCCGATCCCAGCTGTTCGCTGATCTCCTCGAAGCGCCGGAGCAGCGCCGTCGCCTCGCCCATCCCGGCGGCCACGTTTCCAAGGACGTCACGGGTCGCATCGAGCGTGGGCTCCTGGGGCAGATGTCCCACCGTGAAGCCCGGGGAGAGCCTGGCCTGTCCGGTGTACCCGTCGTCCTCGCCTGCCATGATGCGAAGCAGCGAGGACTTCCCCGACCCGTTGGCGCCGATCACGCCGATCTTCGCTCCCGGGTAGAAGGACAGGTTGATCCCCTTCAACACCTCCCGGTCGGGGGGGTAGAAACGGCGGAGGTCCCGCATCACGTAGATGAACTGCGCCGGCACGGTCCCGACGGTAGCGGCTCGGGTCGCCGGTAGGATCGAAGGTGATGCCAGAGCCGCGTACCGACGAGTCGTTCGGAGGTTTTGGCCCCAACGCCTGGCTCGTCGACGACATGTACGAGCAGTACCGGCGCGACCCCTCGTCGGTGAGTGAGAGCTGGCAGGAGTTCTTCGCCGACTACCGACGAGGGGACGGAGCGGCGCACATGGCCGACGCCGCCCCATCGTCGACCGACGGGGCGGCGACCGCAGCGGCGTCGCCTGCGCCACCTCGAGCACCGGTTGTCGAACCCACTGTGACCCCCGCCGAGGCGCCTGCCCGACCTGTGGTCGGACCGCAGGCACCATCTGCGGTGCCGTCCGAGGAGCGACCCCGCCCCGCGCCGCCGGAGGTACCGGAGGCCCCCCAGCCCACACCCATCCGCGGTGCCGGGGCTCGCATCGTCTCCAACATGGAGGCCAGCCTCGGTGTGCCGACCGCCACCAGCGTGCACCAGGTGCCGGCGAAGTTGCTCGAGGTCAACCGCACGATCCTGAACAACCACCTGTCGCGCACCAGCGGCGGCAAGGTGAGCTTCACGCACCTGATCGGCTTCGCCGTGGTCAAGGCCCTGGAGTCGGTCCCGGCCATGAACGCCAGCTTCGTGCCCGACGCCGACGGCAAGGGGACGCCGGGTGTCCTACGTCACCCGCACGTCGGCCTGGGGATCGCCGTGGATGTCGAGCGGTCCGACGGGTCGCGGACCCTCCTGGTCCCGTGCATCAAGGCGGCCGACACCTTGGACTTTCGCGGCTTCCTCGTGGCCTACGAGGAGCTGATCCGCAAGGTACGGACGAACAAGATCGGCGTCGAAGACTTCGCCGGCACCACGGTCAGCCTGACCAACCCGGGGACGGTCGGCACGGCGATGTCGGTGCCGAGACTGATGGCTGGCCAGGGCCTGATCGTGGGCGTCGGGTCTGTCGACTATCCCGTCGAGTACGAGGCCGCCGATCGCCACATGCTGGCCCAGCTGGGCGTGAGCAAGATCATCACCCTGACCTCGACCTACGACCACCGCATCATCCAGGGCGCCGAGTCGGGGAAGTACCTGTCGAGGATCCATCAACTGCTGCTCGGTGAGAACGGCTTCTACCAGGACGTTTTCCGGTCGATGGGCGTGCCCTACGAGCCCGTCGAGTGGCGGCCCGACGTCAACCCCGTCGATCAGGAGCGCGGCCATCTGGTCAAGCAGATGCACGTGCAGACGCTCATCAACATGTACCGGGTCAGAGGCCACCTGATCGCCGACCTCGATCCGCTGGAGGCCCGTCCGCCGAGGATGCACCCGGAGCTCGATCCTGCGACCTACGGCCTCACCCTGTGGGACCTCGACCGCGAGTTCCTCACCGACGGCCTGGCCGGGCGGGACATGCTCACGCTGGGCGAGACGCTCGGCATTCTGCGCGACGCCTACTGCCGGACCGTCGGCGTCGAGTACATGCACATCCAGGAGCCCGACCAGAAGCGTTGGATCCAGGACCACGTCGAGGGCGTCCCGACCAGGCCCAGCCAGGACGAGCAGCGTCACCTCCTCGGCCGGCTGAACGCGGCGGAGGCGTTCGAGCGATTCCTTCACAGCAAGTACATCGGCCAGAAGCGGTTCGGCCTCGAGGGAGCCGAGTCGGCCATCCCACTGCTCGACGCGGTCCTCGACGAGGCGGCCAAGGCCGGGGTGACCGAGGCCTTCATGGGCATGGCCCACCGGGGCCGGCTCAACGTGCTGGCCAACATCGTGGGCAAGTCGTACGGAGAGATCTTCCGTGAGTTCGAAGGCGACATCGACCCGGCATCGGTGCAGGGATCGGGCGACGTCAAGTACCACAGGGGCGCCTCCGGCAAGTTCGTGGGTCTCTCGGGCGCCGAGCTGCCCGTCACCCTGGCGTCGAACCCCTCTCACCTCGAGGCGGTGGACCCGGTCGTCGAGGGGATGGCCCGGGCCCGCCAGGACCTGTCGGACGAGCCGGCCACTTTCCCCGTGCTCTCGTTGCTGGTGCACGGAGATGCCGCCTTCGCCGGGCAGGGTGTGGTCGCCGAGACCTTCAACCTTTCCAATCTGCGCGGCTACCGGACGGGCGGGACCGTCCATCTCGTGATCAACAACCAGCTCGGCTTCACGACCGCGCCCGAAGCCGCACGCTCGAGCCTCTACGCCACCGACGTGGCCAAGATGGTTCAGGCGCCGATCTTCCATGTCAACGGCGACGACCCGGAGGCGTGCGTGCGTGTGGGCAGGCTGGCCTTCGCCTTCCGTCAGGCCTTCCGCAAGGACGTCGTCATCGACATGGTCTGCTACCGGCGCTTCGGCCACAACGAGGGAGACGAGCCGAGCTACACCCAGCCCCAGATGTACGAGCGGATCGAGAGCAAGCGGTCCGTGCGCAAGCTCTACACCGAGGCTCTGGTGAAGCGGGGGGACATCACCCTGGAGGACGCCGAGCGCGCCCTGGACGATTTCTCGGCCCGCCTCGAGGCCGCTCTCGACCAGACGCGGTCGTCAGCCCCACCCCGGCCCACCACGCTGCCCGAGGTGAAGCCGCCGGCGGCCCCGGTGGCGCCGATCGGTACGGCCGTCGATCGGGCCGTGCTCGATCGCATCGCCGACCGCCTGCACCAGGCGCCCGAAGGTGTCAGCGTCCATCCCAAGCTGGCCCGCCAGCTGGAGGCCAGGGCGAGCGTCTACGCCGGGGGAGAGGTGGACTGGTCGCTGGCCGAGGCCCTGGCCTTCGGGTCGATGCTCCTCGAAGGCACCGACATCCGCCTCACCGGACAGGACACCCGCCGGGGGACCTTCAGCCAGCGCCACGCCGTGCTGGTCGACTACCACACGGGCGCCGAGCACCTGCCGCTGGGCGCCCTGGCCGCCGAGGGTGGCAACGGTCGCCGCGGGCGGTTCTTCGTCTACGACTCGTCGCTATCCGAGTACGCCGCCCTCGGCTTCGAGTACGGCTACTCGGTGGTCCACGGCGACGCCCTGGTCGCATGGGAAGCCCAGTTCGGCGACTTCATCAACGAAGCCCAGGTCGTGGTGGACGAGTTCATCATGGCGGCCGAGGACAAGTGGGGGCAGAGCTCGTCGCTGGTGCTGCTGCTGCCCCACGGCTACGAGGGCCAGGGTCCCGATCACTCCTCCGCCCGGATGGAGCGCTTTCTGACCCTGGCGGCCGAGGCCAACTCCTGCCTGGTGAACCTCACGACCGCAGGCCAGTACTTCCACCTTCTGCGATCCCAGGTGCGCCGCGAGATGCGTCGTCCGCTGGTGATCTTCACGCCCAAGTCACTGCTGCGGTCGCGGGCAGCCCGCACGGCGATCGAGGACCTGACCGAGGGACACTTCCGGGCCGTGCTCGACGACCCCGCGACCGGCGAGCCCGGCGGCCCGCTGGATCCCGGCACCGTCGAGCGCGTGGTCCTCTGCGCTGGCAAGGTCGCCTACGACGCCATGGCCGCCCGCGACGCCCGGCTCGAGCAGGGCAACGGTCCGGTGACTGCGGTGGTCCGGCTCGAGCAGCTGTACCCGTGGCCCGAGGACGGCATCGCCACGCTGCTGGCCCGCTACGAGAAGGCCAGCGAGGTGGTGTGGCTCCAAGAGGAGCCGGAGAACATGGGCGCGTGGGCCTTCGTGCACGGACGGCTCCATCGACTGCTTCGCAACGACTTCACGCTCCGCCACGTGAGCCGGATCGAGGCGGGGAGCCCGGCCACGGGCAGCGCGGCGATGCACCAGCTGGAAGCGAAGGACCTGCTGGCCCGCGCCCTGGAGCCGTTCGACTGAGCGGCTACCGGAGCGCGAACCCCACCACGGCTTCCAGCTCGGCGATGGCTCGAGCGGGGTCGCCCACCTTGATGGTTGTCATGCCCAGGGCCCGGGCCGACTTCAGGTTGACGCCCAGATCATCGAGGAACACCGACTCGCTCGGGGCGACACCCAGCTCGGCGCAGGCCAGCTCGTAGAAGCGGGGGTCGGGCTTGCGAACCCCGATCCGACTCGACTCGATGATCACGTCGAACAGCTCGCGGATCTCACCCATCGCCGGATCGCCGTCCGGAAGGGTGAAGTTGTTCGTGAGCGCCGCAGTGCGCACCCGTTCCTGGCAGCGGCGCACCGCGGTGATCATGGCCGGGCGGATCTCGCCGGCCAGCAGACCCATCACGGCGGCGGCGTCGAGGTCGTGGCCAGCGCCGCGGGCCTCGGCCTCGAAGAGCCGGCAGAACTCGTCGAAGGCGACGGCGTTGCGCTCGAGGCGGGCCCAGGCATTGTCGTCGGAGTTGGTGGCGTTCAGCGATCGGATGAAGCCGGCCGGCAGCCCGTGGGCCCGCTCGTAGTCGGCGAAGGCCTCGAATGGGCTGGTCACGATCACCCCACCGAGGTCGAAGAGGACGGCCTTCAGCTCGGTCATTGCCCAATCGTAAGGAAGCGGCCAGCCCAGACCGGGCCACCCGCCCCCGCTCGCTCCCGTCCCGATCGCCCACAGGGTCGCCGCCGGATGGTTGACTCAGGAAATGGCATATCGGCGCGTCGTCGTGGACGGGTCCAACATCGCCACCGAGGGTCGCTCAGTGCCGAGCCTGGCCCAGCTTGACGAGGCGGTCCGGGAATTTCAGCGCGAGTACCCGGACGCCGAGGTGACCGTGGTGGTCGACGCCTCGTTCGGGCATCGGATCGACGAGTCGGAGCGCCCTGCGTTCGACGAGGCCGAGGCCCACGGAGAGATCGTGTCTCCGCCCGCTGGCGCCATCGGCAGGGGCGACGCCTTCCTCCTGCGTATCGCAGAGAAGACTGGTGCAACCGTGCTCTCCAACGACTCCTTTCAGGAGTTCCACGGCGAGCACGACTGGCTGTTCTCACAGTCCCGCCTGGTCGGGGGCAAGCCGGTGCCCAGCGTGGGCTGGATCTTCACCCCTCGCACGCCGGTCAGGGGCCCACGCAGTCGTGTGGCGACAAAGGACGCCAAGCGCACCCGGGTGCGCGTCGGCTCCAAGGAAGCGTCGAAGCCGATGCCGGTACCCGCGGTCCCGCCGCCCGGCCGAGGCCGGCGGGACGGCGGGCCGAAGGAGCCCGACGACGGCGCCGGGGCGGTCAGGGACGCCACGCCTCCGGCCGATCCCAAGGTTCGCCAGGCCATCGCCGCCGCCACCGAGGAGGTCGTCTCACCAGAGACGTCTTCGGGGGGTCGTCGTCGCCGGCGAGGGTCCGGGCCCCCGCCCCAGGCTGTCAACGATCCCCTGACGTTCATCAGGTTCATCGCCGAGCACCCTCTCGGCCAGCTGGTCGAGGGGGAGGTGGAGAGCTTCACGTCGCACGGTGCATTCGTCCGGGTCGAGGACGCGCAGGCTTACGTCCCGGTCTCCGGTCTCGGCGACCCGCCGCCGCGCAGCGCCCGGCGGGCCCTGCGGCGCGGGGAGCGCCGGCCCTTCGTGCTCCAGGCCCTGGACCCGCAGCGGCGGGGGGTGGAGCTGGCCCTGCCGGAGTTCGCCCACGTGGCCGGGTCGCCCAGCGAGGAGACGGTGGAGGCCGAGATCTCAGGGGCGACCGGCTCCGATGAGGTCGTTCCCGACGCCGAGCAGGGCCCGGCGCGTCAACGGGGCCGGAAGGCGAGGGCTGGGGAGAAGGCGGAGGCCGGGAAGGGCAGGAAGCGGGCCGAGAAGGCGGACGGGTCGGCCCAGGCGGCGAAGGCGGTGACAGCCAAGAAGCCCAAGGCGGCCGCGGGCAAGGCGGCCGCGGGCAAGGCGGCGAAGGCCCCGGCCAAGGCGGGGGCGAAGGTCTCGGCGAAGGCCGCGAAGACGACCAAGCCATCAACGGCGAGCAAGGCCAAGGCGTCGACGGCGACCAAAGCGTCGAAGGCGGGCAAGGCGAAGGCGTCTACGGCGGGGGAGACGACCAAGAGAGCCAAGAAGACGGCGGAGAAGGCGACGGCGAAGGTCGCGAAGAAGGCCGCGAAGAAGAAGACGAAGTGACCGAGGGCGGGGATCTCGGCTCAGCACGACCCGCCTATGCGACAAGATGGCGCTGATGCGGATCGCCACATGGAACGTCAACTCGCTGCACGTCCGGCTGCCCAGGGTGGAGGAGTGGATCCGGTACGCCCAGCCGGACGTGCTGTGCATGCAGGAGACCAAGGTCGCGGATGCCACGTTCCCGGCGATGGCCTTCGCCACCCTGGGGTACGAGGCGGCCCACCACGGCACGGGCCGGTGGAACGGGGTGGCGATCGCCAGCCGGGTCGGCATCAAGGACGTGTCGGCCGGCTTCGCCGACGAGGGCGGGAGCAAGGCCGCCGAGGGTCGCTTCGTCAGCGCGATCTGTGGCGACGTGCGGGTGTCGAGCGTCTACGTCCCGAACGGGCGGACCGTCGGCAGTGAGCACTACCAGGCCAAGCTGGAGTGGCTGGCGGAGCTGCGCGCCCATCTGATGCAGAACTGCGATCCGACGGCACCCATGGCCGTCTGCGGTGACTTCAACGTCGCTCCCGAGGACCGCGATCTCTGGGACCCGTCACGCTTCGAGGGGGCCACGCACGTGAGCGAGCCCGAGCGAAGGGCCCTCGCTGAGCTGGAGGAATGGGGCCTGGTGGACGCCTTTCGTCAGCGATACGACGAAGAGGGCCTGTTCTCGTGGTGGGACTACCGGGCCGGTGACTTCCACCAGCACCGAGGGATGCGCATCGACCTGATCCTCGTCACAAGACCTCTCGCCGGGCGGGTCGGGTTCGCTCTGATCGACCGCTTCGCCCGCAAGGGCAAGTTGCCGTCAGATCACGCACCCGTCCTCGTCGACTTCAACTTCGAGGGCGCGGCGGTCACTCCCTGACGTTCGACCGCGAGGGAGATCGGACGGGCACCGGTGCCCGACCGGCCCGACGTCAGATCAGCTGGGTGCGGAGCTTGGTCAGTCCCGATCCGAGGCTGGCCCGCAGATCGGCGCGGGACAACCCGGTGTCAGCGTGAAGCTGCTTCATGGACCTGATCTCGTGACCCCCGACCCCGAAGCGGGCACCGATCAGGAGCCGCTCGAGTGGTTCGAGGTCCTCCAGGACCCGGTCAGGGAGGGAACGCACGGAGACGAGGTCCTCGTCGATGTCGGCGGCGGGGTCCACGAGCTCGCCGTCGTCGTCCGGGTAGGGCCAGCCGTCCTCACTCGGCCACATGAACGAACGCATGCCACTTTCTCGCGCCGTTGGCATCCGCCGTCAACCCTCCGAACAGGTGAGGCGCGGCTACGCGGACCGCTTGTGCTGGGACACCAGGTCGAGCAGCGCCTCGCCGTACCGGGCGGCCTTCACTGGTCCCAGTCCGGGCAGGGCGAGGAGCTCATCGTGGGACGCCGGCAGGGCGCTGGCGACGGCGGCCAGCGTGGTGTCGTGGCAGATCACATATGCGGGTACGCCCGACAGCCGGGCGGCCGAGGCCCGCCACGCCCGTAGGGCGGCGATCATGGCGGGATCGGCGGCCTCCACCATGGCCGCACCCGGGCTGCGGGGTCGGGTGCGGCGTTGGCCGGCCGCCTGCTGGCGTCCGAGCCGGGAGCGCTCGGCCTGGATGAGCCGCATCGGGTCCGTCCCCTGCGGGGCCTGGGTGAGCGCCCGGCGGGCCAGGTCGACCGCCTCGAGGTACGGGGAGCGGGTCCTGCTCATGGTGCGCGATCCGAACGTCCGTCGCTCGGCCCACGAGCAGTGCAGCTCCCGTTCGGCGCGGGTCAGGGCCACGTACAGGAGGCGGCGTTCCTCCTCCTCGGCCGCCGGTGTCGCGGCGTGCCCGATTGGCACCAGGCCGCGCTCCAGCCCGGCGAGAAACACCACGGGCCACTCCAGCCCCTTGGCGCGGTGGAACGTCGTCAGCTCGACCGCGTCGGCCCCGGCGTCGGCGCCTTCGCTGCGCACAGTGGCCGCCAACCAGGCTGAGAACCCCTCGGCCGATGCCGCCTGGTCCACGGCCTCGTACTCGTGACCGAGTCGGACCAGGCCCTCCAGATGCGACCGACGGTCCGCGATCTCTTGCCCCCCTCCCGGGCCGGCTGGCGCGTCCTGGCCGGCGGCCGGGTCGAGGTCTGCGACCCGGCCCTCGAGGTCGGCCAGGCGGGCGGCGAACGGCATCCCGGCCGGCGCCCTCCGCAGCTCGTGCAGGGCGTCCTTGACCTCGGGCCGCTCCAGGAAGGCTTCGCCGCCCGAGACCCGGTAGGGGATCCGGGCCACGCGCAGGGCCTCCTCGAGCAGCACCAGCTGGGCGTTGGTGCGGGTCAGGACGGCCAGATGGGCCCAGGGCATGCCCGGGCGGCGGGCCCGGCGCAATCTGCCGGCGATCGTGCGGGCCTCGGCCACATCGGTGTCCGAGGCCGTGACCGTCGGCACCGGCCCGTCGGGCTGGGTCGCCCGGAGCATGTCGGTCGGTGCGGTCCGGCCCTGGGCCAGCACCGCCGCAGCCACCGTGAGGACCTGGGGGGACGATCGGTAGTTGTGGTCGAGGCGCACGACCCCGGCGGAGGGATAGCGGCGGGAGAAGTGGCCCAGCAGCGAGGGGTCGGCCCCGTTCCACGAATAGATCGCCTGGTTGGGGTCCCCGACCACGCACAGATCGAGACGGTCGCCCATCCAGCCCTGCAGGAGCCGGAACTGGGCCGGGTTGACGTCTTGGAACTCGTCGACGAACAGGTGTCGAAAGCGCCAGCGCTGGGCGGCGGCGAAGCCCGGGTCCTGCTCGAGGTCGTTGCTGCACGCCACCAGCAGGTCGTCGAAGTCGACGAGTCCCTGGCGGGCCTTCTCCTCCTCGTAGCGGCTGTAGAGGGCGGCCATCTCGTCGGCGGGCACGGGCGGCCGCCGGCCGGCGGCGACGAGCGCCTCCGGGTAGCCGTCGGGGCCGACCATCCTGGCCTTCGCCCACTCGATCTCCGCGGCCAGGTCGGCGAGGGACGGGCCCGCCCTTGCCGGCCCAGATGTGCTCCGCCCGCTGTCGCGGCGCGCCACCAGGCGGGCGAGCAGTCGCACCTTGCGATCGAGCAAGGCGGGCGGGCGCGCGCCCAGGTCGGCCCACCGCTGGCGGAGCTGGCCGTAGGCGATGCCGTGGAAGGTCCCCGCCGTCACCTGTTGGCGGACCCCGAGGGCCCGGAGGCGGGACCGCAGCTCGCCGGCTGCTTTGCGGGTGAACGTCAGGGCCAGGACATGGCGCGCATCGGCGGTGTCCTGCTCGATGCGCCAGGCGACGCGCCGGGTGAGGACGCGGGTCTTGCCCGATCCCGCGCCGGCCAGCACGCACAGGGGGCTGGCGTCGGACGTCACCGCGTGGCGCTGCGCGTCGTTGAGGTCGTCCAACAACGCCGTGTCACCCATGTCTCCCGACCGTATCGACGGGGTGTGACAACGCGGTGGATGCTCGCCGACGAAGGGGAGCCCGGAACGAGATCGGCCCCAAGTAGCCGTGGGGCCTTCGCCCCCCGGACTCCTCGGGGCCGGTCTTCGGGCCACCTCTCGACCTGTCGGTCGCCTGCCGGCAACCGCCAGGCCCGGCTGAGCACCTATCGGCGCCCGAACCAAGCGACAACCCTGACGCAACCCTCGTCAGTCCTACTGACCACATCGGGCGGGGACCTGTGGCCCATCCTGACCCCGGTGGTCGGTTCGACCTCCTCCGGTTGCGCTAGCCGCAGTCTGCACCCGCGCGCTTGGCGCGTCAAGAGCTTCGTTGGCCGGTCATCGGGACCACGGCCGGCCCGGGAGGATGGCCCCGGATGGCGGCGTCGGGAGCACGGCCCGACACCATGGAAAGCGTGTCGGGCGCGAGCGGATATCGTCGTGGTGCAGGTGGGGCGGCGGGCGCCGGCCGACCGCCCGCTCACGTCGATGTCCGTTTCTCAACCCGCTCCCTCGCCCGTCCCCGCCTGGCCATGCTGAAGGCCTTCGACGGAGGCCGGCTCTTCGGCGCGTCCTACGGTGCCGACGGTGTGCCGTGGGTGCTCGCACTGCACGGGTGGGCACGCACGCACCAGGACTGGCGCGCCGTGCTGGGGGCGCGAGACGCGGGAACGGTGCCGCCGGGGGGCTCTCCAGTGCCCCAACCCTCTCGGTTCGGTGACGCATCGGCCGACGAGTCGGCAGGTCTGGGCGCGATGGCCGCGGTGGCGCTGGACCTCCCCGGCTTCGGAGCGACCCCGCCTCCGCCCGAGGCCTGGGGATCGGCCGACTACGCGGCCGCCGTCGTACCGTTGCTCGCCGAGCTGCGGGTGCCGGCTGTGGTCGTGGGCCACTCGTTCGGTGGACGGGTGGCCGTCCACTTGGCCGCCGCCCACCCGGAGCTGGTGAAGGCGCTCGTGCTGACCGGCGTCCCCCTCGGACGCCGGGCCCCAGGAACCCGCCGCCCACCGCTGCGCTATCGAGTCGGTAGAGCCTTGTACGGGCGGGGGCTCGTCGGCGAGGCCCGGATGGAGGTGCTGCGCCAGCGCTACGGCTCGCCCGACTACCGGGCTGCCACGGGCGTCATGCGCCAGGTCCTCGTCCGGACCGTGAACGAGACCTACGATGACCAGCTGCGCGCCGTGCGCTGCCCGGTCGAGCTCGTGTGGGGCGACGACGACACCGAGGTTCCCGTCTCGGTGGCCGAGACGGCGGCGGGGCTGCTGGCTCGCCCCAACCTGACCGTGTGTCGGGGTGCGGGCCATCTCGTCCCACTCACCGCCCCCGACGCGCTCCGCGTGGCTATCGAGCGCCACCGGCCATGAGCGCTCTCGACATCGCAGTCGTCGCCAGCGCGGTGGCGGGCTCAGCTCTGGCTGGCCTGCGCTGGCTTCGCGTCGCGCAGCGGGAGCACTACCTGGCCGGTTCTGTCACCAGGTTCGCCCTCCGCTGGTGGTGGGGAGCGGTCAGCTTCAACCGACTACTCGCGATCATGGCGGTCCTTGGCTTCCTGGTCACGCTCTCGTTCGCCCCGGCCGGGTTCGCCCCCGCGGCCGTGGTGGCCATCGGGCCCGTGGGGCTCTCGGTGCGTGGGCGCACCGCCAAGCTGGTGTGGACCAGGCGCCTCCGAACACTGGCCGCGGTGTGGGCCGCGCTCCAGGCGGTCGTCGTCGTGGCCGGAGTGGCGGGAGGAGTCGGCCCCGTCGTGGCGGTCGTCGGCGCCCTGCTCGTACCGGCCCTCGTTGACGCCGCCTGCGCCCTGACCGCCCCGTTCGAGCGCCGCTTGGCCGACCGCTTCGTCGCGGCGGCGACCACCAAGCTGCGCCGGCTGGCGCCGACGGTCGTGGGGATCACCGGCTCGTACGGAAAGACCTCCACCAAGGGATACGTGGGCTACCTCCTCGCCTCGACTCGAACCGTCCTGGTGAGCCCCGCGAGCTACAACAACCGGGCCGGGCTGGCCCGCACGGTCAACGAGCACCTGGCTCCGGGAACCGAGATCCTGGTCGCCGAGATGGGGACCTACGGGCCCGGGGAGATCGCCGATCTCTGCTCGTGGCTGACGCCTCGCGTCGGCGTGATCACGGCCATCGGCCCCGTGCACCTGGAGCGCTTCGGGTCCGAGGAACGCATCGTCGAGGCCAAGGCGGAGATCCTCCATCGGGCAGAGACAGCGGTGCTGAACGTCGACGACGCCCGTCTGCGGGCGGTTGCCGATCGGGCTGCGGCCGCGGGCAAGCGGGTGTGGAGGTGCTCAGCGGTCGACCACGACGCCGATGTGTGCGCGGTCGTCGACGGCCCCGCACTGGAGGTTCATCGCAAGAGCACGCTGATGGCCCGGGTCGACGTCGCCGACGTTCGCCCCACCAACGTGGCCTGTGCCGTGGCCGTGGCGCTCGAGCTGGGCGTGGCGGAGGCGGAGGTTGCTCGGCTGCTGCCCGGGCTGCCAGTCACCCCCAACCGCCTGAACGTGGCGGTCGCGCCCACCGGCATCACTGTTGTCGACGATACGTACAACTCCAACCCGGCGGGCTGTCGCGCGGCCCTCGACGTCATGGGCCGCCACGGGCGCGACGGCCACCGGCGAGTGGTCGTCACCCCCGGGATGGTCGAGCTGGGCGACCGCCAGCACCCCGAGAACGTCGCCTTCGCCGCCGCGGCGAGGGCACTCGCCACCGACCTGGTCATCGTCGGCTTCACCAACCGCAAGGCGCTGCTGGAGGGAGCCGGCGAGCACAACGTCAGGATCAGCGGGTGGCGGGCCGGAGCCGGCGGGTACACCATCGCTCCCGACGACGACGACGAGGACGACGAGCAGGACGGAGAGACTGGCCCCGCCGCAGGAGGCGCGCCGGGTCCCAAGCCCGAAGGCGCCAAGGCCGAAGGCGCCAAGACCGACGGGGACACGACGGACGCCGCGGGGGTCCCGGCGGCCCACGCCGCCCAGGTGGTCCTGGTCGGCAGCCGCGACGAGGCGGTGAGCTGGGTGAAGGCCCACCTGGGGGAGGGCGACGTCGTGCTCTACGAGAACGATCTGCCCGACCACTTCGCATGATCTCCTCGGGCTCCGATCCGGGGCTAGTTTCCTGGGTTGGCGCCGAGTACCGGAGAGTGACCCGTGAGCGACAGCGCAGTCATCTTTGGCGGGCCGTCACCCGAGCACGACGTGAGCGTGTTGACCGGGCTCCAGGTGACGCGCGCCCTGAGCATGACTGGGTCCGAGCGGATCAGGCCGCTGTACTGGACCAAGTCGGGAGACTGGTTCGAGGTCGCGCCCGATCTCGAGGGGGAGGCCTTCGTCGAAGGCGTGCCGTACGGCTCGACGCCCCTCCGACTCGAGGCCGACGCCGGCGGGGGGTTCCAGGCCAGGGCTGGCCTCACCGGCCGGGCCCGACCACTTGATCTCTCCGCCGTCGTCATCTGCTGCCACGGCGGTCCCGGTGAGGATGGGACGCTCCAGTCTGCGCTCGATCTCGCCGGCGTCCGCTATACGGGCCCCACCGCCGCTGGGGCCGCGCTGGGGATGGACAAGCTGGCGTTCGCCGGCCTGGCCATCGCGGCTGGACTCCCGACGCTGCCGCGGATCCAGCTCACCGACGCCGCCCGGCCCGACTTCCCCGGCCCCTACATCGTCAAGCCCCGGTTCGGCGGCTCGTCCATCGGCATCGAGGTCGTCGAGGACCTGGCCACGGCCGCGGCGCGGCTGCTGAACAACGCCCATCTCCGGCGGGGCGCGGTGGCCGAGCCCTACCGCCCCGATCTGTTCGACCTCAACGTGTCGGTCAGGAGCTGGCCCGAGGTCAGGCTGTCCGCCATCGAGCGCCCGATCCGCTCACAGGCGTCCTCCGACATCCTCAGCTACGCCGACAAGTACGTGGGTGGCGAGGGCATGGCCAGCGCACCGCGTGAGCTGCCCGCCGAGCTGGACAGCGGCCTCGAGGCGCGGCTCACCGAGGCTGCCCACCTCGTGGCCCGGCTTGTCGACCTGCGCGGCGTGGCGCGCATCGATTTCCTCTCCGACGGCAAGGACCTGTTCGTCAACGAGGTCAACACGATTCCGGGCTCGATGGCCAAGTACCTGTGGGTGGCTCCTCCGGTCGCCTTCAGCACGCTGCTGGCGGACATGCTTGCCGAGGCGATGGCCCGACCGGCGGTGCAGCACCTGGCCGTCGGGGCCGACGGCGCCGTCCTGCGGTCGGCGGGGAGCATCGCCAGCAAGCTGGCCTGACTCGGCTCGACGGGCCTGCACCGAAGCATTATCGGACAGCCCGCGGCGTCCCGGCGGCCGAGTCGCCGACGAAGGCGGGGCGCCACCTTGCCTCCACGGTGCCGTGGGAGCGAGCAGGGCGGTCGATACCCTTTCCGTGGTGCCGATCCCCCGAAAGCTGCTGAACGAGGGCGAGGAGGTCGTCGTCGACCTCCGCCCGCACTGGTCCTTCCTCATCGGGCCGGTCCTGGGGGCGATCGGCGTCATCGTCCTGGCCGTGGCGATCCTCGTGGCGTTCCCGTCCGCCCCGGGAGTCGTCATCGTCGCGGTGCTGCTGTTCCTCGCCGGCGCCATGGTCTGGCTCGCCGGCCGCTATGCCCGCTGGGCCAGCACCAGCTTCGTGCTCACCAACCGCCGCGTCGTGTACCGGACCGGCGTCCTCGCCCGTCACGGACGCGAGATCCCCCTGGAGCGGCTGAACGACATCACCGTCCACCAGTCGATCCTCGAGCGGCTCGTGGGCTCGGGTCGGCTGTTCGTCGAGTCGGCAGGACGGATGGGGGAGGAGGCGTTCATCGGGGTGCCCCACTGCGTCGCCGTGCAGAAGGCGATCCACCAGCAGTTGGAGCAGTCTCGGCGACGGTGGGCCGATCAGCCGGCGGGCCGCGTCCCCCTCACCGTCCCCGAGCAGCTCGAGAAGCTCGACGAGCTGTGTCGACGTGGTGTGATCACCAGGGCGGAGTTCGACGCGGAGAAAGCCCGGCTCCTCGACCACCTCCGCTGAACGACAGGCCCCCGGCACCAGCCTCTACGGAGAGTCGACGACCTCGACCGACGCTCCCTCCGAGGCCCGCACGACCCACCCGCGGCGGTTGCCGGGGACGACGACGCCAGGCTCGGTGAGCGCGACCACACAGCCACCGAACCCCCCACCCGTCATTCGGGCACCGAGCACGCCCGGTGTGGTCAGCAGCTCGTCCACGAGGGCATCGAGCGACCGCGTGGAGACCTCGAAGTCCTCGGCGAGGCTGCGGTGGCTGGCGGTCATCTCCGCGCCCGCCGATGCGAGGTCGCCCGCGGCGATGGCCTGTGCAGCCGCCCGGACCCGGGCGTTCTCGGTGATGACGTGGCGGGCCCGCCGTCGGAGGACCGGATCCCGGATCGACTGGACGTCGGCGAGCGTCGCCTCGCGCAGTGGTCCGACAGCGGCGGCGGCGGCTTCGCACTCTGCCCGCCGCGCGGCATAGGCGGAGCCGGCCAGGCCTCGGGCCCGCCCGGAATGGAGGGCCACGACCTCGACGTCGTCCGGCAGCCGGATCGGCGAGACGACCAGCGATTCGCAGTCGAGCAGCAGGGCGTGACCCTGACGACCGCATGCCGACGTGAGCTGGTCCATCACGCCGCACGGCACCCCGGATGCCACCTGCTCGGCCCGCTGGCAGGCCTGGGCCAGCTGCACCGGCGTGCCCTCGAAACCGAGGGCCAGGGCCACCGCCACCTCCAGTGCGGCGCTCGACGCCAGCCCGGCGCCGATCGGCAAGGTCGAGCTGATCGTGCCGACGCCACCCGACCGTGGCGTGACCGTCTCGACCACGCCGGCGACGTAGCTGGCCCAGCGCGGCGCGTCCTCGCCAACGCTGGCGAGGGGCTGGGCCCGGTCGATCGTGGCCCGTCCCGGCCGGTCGCCGGAGGTGAGCTCCACCCGGCCCATGGCCTCGTCCCGCTCGAGCGTCACGTCGATGCCGAGGTCGATCGCCATCGGGAGTGCCAGGCCGCCCGTGTAGTCGGTGTGGTCGCCGATGAGGTTGACCCGCCCGGGGGCGTGGGCTCGAGCCCGGCAGGCGCTCATGTGAGAAGAGCTTCGCACGACGCCATAGCCTGGGCGCAATGGCCTCGGCGAGCTCGCGATGGGCCGAAGCCCTGCAGGCGTGGGCCATCCCACCGGAGATCCTGGCGAAGGCGCCGGAGTCGCCGTGGGGCTTTCCGTCCCGGCTGTTCGCCGCTCCTGAGGTATCGGCATCGACGCCGTCGAGGGACCGAGCCCTCCAGGCGCTGCCCCAGGGCGGGTCCGTGCTGGACGTCGGCGTGGGTGCGGGTGCCGCCAGCCTCGGCCTGGTCCCTCCGGCCGCCCGGCTCGTCGGGGTGGACGAGAGCGTCGACATGCTGGCCCGCTTCACCGCCGCCGCCTCCCGCTTGGGACTCGCCGTTCGCACCGTCCGCGCCAGCTGGCCCGCCGGCGCCGACGAGGCGGGACGGGCCGACGTCGTGGTGTGTCATCACGTGCTGTACAACGCGGCCGACCTCGTCCCGTTCGTTCGAGCCCTCACCTCGGCTGCACGTCGCCGCGTCGTCGTCGAGCTCACCGCCGAGCACCCCCAGGCTGCCCTCAATCCCCTGTGGCTCCACTTTCACGGGCTCGAGCGGCCCACCGGGCCGAACGTCCAGGACGTCGTGGCCGTGCTCGAGGAGATCGGCATCCTGCCTGAGGTCGAGCGCTTCAGCCAGCCGTCGCAACGGGCAGAGGTAGACCGAGGCGAACACGTCGCCTTCGCCCGACGTCGCCTGTGCCTTCCCGCCGACCGCGACCCCGAGGTCGACTCCCTGCTGCCAGAGAACGCCGGCCTGCCGAGGCGAGAGCTGGCCTGCCTGTGGTGGCCTGCCGCTCCCGCTTGACCGGCTGGTCAAGACACGACAGCATCCGGTCATGGCCACCGCGCGCGCCAATGGCATCGACATCGAATACGACACGTTCGGCGATCCGGCCGACCGGCCCATGCTGCTCATCATGGGCCTCGGCGGTCAGCTCATCGCCTGGGACGACGAGCTGTGCAGCCGGCTGGCCGGTCACGGGTTTCGCGTCGTCCGCTTCGACAACCGCGACGTCGGCCTCAGCACCAAGATCGAAGGCGCTCCCGTACCCGACATCATGGCCGTCGTACAGGGCGACCGGTCGTCGGTCCCGTACTCCCTCGAGGACATGGCCGCCGACGCCACCGGCCTCCTAGATGCCCTCGGCATCGAGAAGGCGCACGTCGTCGGCGTGTCGATGGGAGGGATGATCGCCCAGGTGGTGGCCATCGATCATCCGGACAGAGTGCTCAGCCTGGCGTCGATCATGTCCACCATGGGCGATCCGAGTGTCGGCGCTCCGACGCCTGAGGCCATGGCGGTGCTCATGAGGCCGCCGCCGCAGGAGCGGGACGAGGTGATCGCGCGCGAAGTCGAGACCCACAAGGCCATCGGGTCGCCCGGGTTCCCCGTCGACGAGGAGCGGACGCGCCGCCGGGCCGCGGCGGCCTACGACCGCAGCTTCTACCCGCAAGGCGTGGCCCGTCAGGTGGCAGCCGTCGTGGCGGCCAGCGACCGCACCGAGGAGCTCTCCCACGTCGACGTGCCGACGGTCGTCATCCATGGGACCACCGACCCGCTGGTCACCCCGAGCGGCGGCGAAGCCACCGCCAAGGCCATCCCCGGCGCCGAGCTGATCATGATCGAGGGAATGGGCCACGAGCTTCCACCCGGGGCGTGGCCGACCGTCGTCGACGCCGTCGTGGGCAACGCCGCCAAGGGCGGTTCCAGATGAGCGGGCCGCTCGAGGGCATGCGCGTCGTCGAGATCGCCGGCATCGGCCCCGGACCGTTCGCGGCGATGATGCTGGCGGACATGGGCGCCGATGTCGTACGCGTCGACCGGGCCCAGAAGGTGGCGGGCGGCGACCCCGCGCACCCTCCGATCGACCTTCTCGGGCGGGGACGCCGCTCGGTGGGGGTCGACCTCAAGCATCCCGAGGGCGCGGGGGTTGTGCTCAAACTTGTGGAGCACGCCGACGTCCTGATCGAGGGGTTTCGCCCCGGAGTGATGGAGCGGCTCGGGATCGGGCCCGAGGAGTGCATGGCTCGCAATCCGCGCCTCGTCTACGGCCGCATGACGGGCTGGGGCCAGGAAGGACCGTACGCCGACGCCTCCGGCCACGACATCAATTACATCGCCCTGGCCGGAGCCCTCGATCCGATCGGACGGGCCGGTGAGCGACCGGTTCCCCCCCTCAACCTGGTGGGAGACTTCGGAGGCGGGGGCATGTTCATGGCCTACGGGGTGGTGTGCGCCCTGCTGGAGGCCGGTCGCTCGGGTCAGGGCCAGGTGGTCGACGCGGCGATGGTCGACGGCGCCGCGGTGCTGACGACGTTCATCCACAGCTTGCGGGCCATCGGCCTCTGGACCGACGAGCGGGGAACCAACCTCCTCGACACCGGTGCGCATTTCTACGACGTGTACGAGACGGCTGACCATCGCTACGTCTCGATCGGGTCGATCGAGCCGCAGTTCTATGCCGAGCTGCTGCGTCTGTCCGGGCTGGAGGGGGAGGAGCTCCCCGGACAGATGGATCGCACCCAGTGGCCAGCCCTGAAGGAACGGGTGGCCGAGGTGTTCCGGACCAAGACCCGAGACGAGTGGTGTGCCCTCATGGAGGGGACCGACGTGTGCTTCGCCCCCGTGCTGTCCATGGGCGAGGCGCCAGCACACCCGCACAACCGCCAACGTCAGACGTTCGTGGAGGTGGCGGGGGTGTCCCAGCCCGCTCCCGCCCCCAGGTTCGATCGGACGCCCGGAGCGATCGGTGGTCCGCCGCCACACTTCGGCCAGCACACCGATGACACCCTGGCAGAGTGGGGGTTCACGACCGGCGAGCGGGAGAAGCTCCGCCAGGCCGGGGCGATCGCCTGAGGGCCTGAAGGATCGTCGTGGACGGCTCCTGGACCCACACCGGGTACGCGCAGCGCATCCACTTCGGGGCCGGGAGCCTGGACGAGCTGGCCGACGTGGTGAAGGAGACCGGTGCCCGCCGGGTGATGCTGGTGACGACCGCGGGGCGGGCCGAGTCCGACGCCGGCCGGCGTGTGGTCAGTCTGCTCGGAAGGCAGCTCGCCTCCACCTTCGCCGGTGTGCTCTCCCACGTCCCGACCTCCACGGTGCAAGCGGCCGTGCGCCAGGCCCAGGCCGACGGGGTCGACGGGCTGGTGTCCTTCGGGGGCGGTTCGTGTGCCGATCTTGGCAAGGCGGTGTCCTTCTTCGTCGAGCAGCAGGCGGGAACGCCCGGCATGTCGCCGCTGGACCGCCCCGCCCTGTCGCACGTGGCCGTACCAACGGCGTACTCGGGAGCCGAGCTGACGCCGTTCTTCGGCATGACCGATCTCGCCGCCCGCCGAAAGAGCGGAGCCGGAGGTCCGACCGTGGCCCCCGTGGCCGCCGTGTACGACCCGCTCGTGACGCTGGACACGCCGCCTCGGGTCAGCGCCGAGACGGGGATGAACGCCCTCGCCCACGGGGTCGAGGCCGTCTACGCGACCCGCCGCACACCGGAGGCCGAGGCCGTCGCCCTGGCCTGTGTCGAGCGGGTGGCGACCTCGCTGCCGGAGGTGGTGGACGATCCCGCTGACGTGACCGCCCGGGCGGCGATGCTGACGGGCGCGGCCCTGGGTGGCCGGGCGCTGCAGAACGCCAGCATGGGCGTGCACCACGGGCTGGCCCAGCTCCTCGGCGGCCGCACCGGCATCGCCCACGGCCTGGCCAACGCCGTGCTGCTGTCCCACGTCCTGGGCTTCAACGCCGAGGCGGCGCCCGTGGAGGTGGCCCGGATCGGCGCCGCCCTGGGCGACCCAGACGACCCCGCCGGCGCCTGCGACCGGCTGCGCAGCCGCCTCGGGCTGCCTGGCCGGCTGTCCGAGTGTGGGGTGACCGAGGAGGATCTCGACGCCGTGGCCCGAATGTCGCAGGGCAACTTGAACGTCGGGTTCAACCCCCGCCCGGTGACCGAGGAGACCGCTCGTCAGATCCTCGCCGCCGCCTGGTGAGGGCGGGGGAGTAGGATCAAGTTCCAATCACCTCACGAGGGGGCGTCATGAAGCGGATGCTGTCGGTCGACGATCTGGCCCGTGACGAGCGGTTCGAGCGGATCCAGATCGAGGACGTGGTGTTCGACGCCCGAAGGTCGGGCAGCGATCGGCGGAACGTCCTCGACCATCGGGACACGGAGTCGCCCGACGCCGCCCGGGCGCTGATGCACGGCATCTTCGTGGGGGAGATCCAGGCCCTCGAGGGAGCGGGACGGACGTGCTACGACTTCGACACGGGGGCCGGCCGCGACGAGATCCCGTTCGCCATGAAGCTGGACATGGCCCGCCAATGTTGGGACGAGGCCCGTCACGTGGAGATCTCGGTGAAGCTGACCGAGCACATGGGCACAGCGATCGGCGAGTTCTCCGAGCAGACCATGCTGTTCCAGGCGGCCTGCAACTCCGACCCGGTGCTCAGGCTCACGGGGGTCAACCGGGCGCTCGAAGGTCTCGCCATCGACGTGTTCAACACCATGAGGGACTACGGGGACAACGTGTCGGACCCGGTGCTCTACTTTTGCGAGGACTGGATGCTCGCCGACGAGGTGACCCACGTGAAGATGGGCTCGGACTGGCTGCGACGGCTGACGGCCACCGACAAGGATCGGCAGACCCAGGCCCTGGAGTTCCAGCGCACGGTGGACAAGCTCTTCAGCTTCGGCGGGCTGCGCGGCGAGGGCGAGGACAACCCGGTGCACCTGGCCCGGAAGTTCAGGACAATGGCCGGGTTCAGCGATGACGAGATCGTCGAGCTGGTTGACATCGCCGCTCAGGCCCAAGCCGAGGCCGAGGCCAACTCGGCCGCGGCTGCGCCCGCCGGCTAGAGGTTGACCACCGGGCAGGTGAGGGTGCGGGTGATGCCCTCGATGAGCTGGACCCGGCTCACGACCATCTTGCCCAGATCATCGACCGAGCCGGCCTCGGCGCGCACGATCACGTCGTAGGGACCTGTGACGTCCTCGGCCGAGACCACGCCCTGGATCTTGGAGACCTCCGCCGCGACCTGAGCGGCCTTGCCGACCTCGGTCTGGATGAGCACGTAAGCAATTACGGACACCGGATCCTCCTCGCCTCGCGGAGCCCGCATCGTAGTGCCAGCTCCTCGTGGCAGTCTGGGCAACGGCCGGGCGCGCCTGATAGCCAGTCCGTATGGTCGACCTGATCCCCCGAGACGTGCTGTTCGGCAACCCGGAGCGGGTGAGCCCGAGGGTGTCGCCCGACGGGAGCCGGCTGGCCTGGCTGGCGGCGGTCGAGGGCGTGCTCAACGTGTGGGTGGCCGACCTGGCGACAGCCGGCCCCGGAGGCCGGCCCTATGACATGGAAGGCGCCACACCGGTGACCGACGACCGCGATCGTGGCATCCGCAGCTTCGTCTGGGCCCACGACGGGATCCACATCCTGTACCTGCAGGACCGCGGAGGGGACGAGAACTGGCGTCTCTACGACGTGGACCTGGAGACGATGGCCCGCCGCGACCTCACGCCGTTCGAAGACGTCCAGGCCCAGCTGCTGGCGGTGGACAAGCGCTTCCCGACCGATGTCCTGGTCGGGCTCAACCGGGACAACCCAGAGCTCCACGACGTGTACCACCTCGACCTCGTGAGCGGGGAGCTCGTCAAGGTCGTCGACAACCCGGGACTCGTCGGCTGGCTGGTCGACGCCGACCTGGTGGTGCGCGCCGGGCTCGCTCCCGAGGCCGACGGCGGCTTCGTCGTCATGGTGCGCGACACCGCTGCGGCGGACTGGCGTCCCTACCAGCGGGTGCCGGCGGAGGACGCCCTGTCGAGCTCGCCGGTGGCCTTCACGCGGGACGGCGGGAGCCTCCTGGCGATCAGCTCGATCGACGCCAACACTGGTCGTCTCGTGCGCGCTGACCTGAGCACCGGCTCGATCGACGTGATAGCCGAGGACCCGGTCAACGACATCTCCGACGTGCGCCTCCATCCCGACACACGCCAGGTCCAGGTGGTCACCTTCGCCCGCGACCGGGCCGACTTTCTCGTGCTCGATGCCGAGGTCGAGGACGACATCGTCGCCGTCCGCTCGCTGCATCCCGGTGACCCGGTGCTCGAGGGGCACGATGACGCAGATGCCACCTGGCTGGTGGGCTTCACCAACGACGCCGGACCCATCCCGTACTACGCCTACGACCGGCGAGCCAAGGAGGGCCGGCTGCTCTTCGAGCATCGGCCGAGCTTGCGGAGCTATCAGCTGGCGGCGATGGAGCCGTTCTCCTACGAGGCTCGCGACGGCTTGGCGATCCACGGCTACCTGACCTTTCCCGTAGGGGAGCCCCGGGCACGACTGCCGGCGGTGCTCGTCGTCCACGGCGGCCCGTGGGCTCGCGACGAGTGGGGGTTTCAACCCGAGACCCAGTGGCTCGCCAATCGGGGCTACCTGTGCGTGCAGGTCAACTTCCGTGGGTCGACGGGCTACGGCAAGGCGTTCGTCAACGCCGGCGACCACGAGTGGGGCGCGAAGATGCACGACGACCTGGCCGACGCCGTGGCGTGGGTCGTCGACCAGGGCCTGGCCGACCCCGCCCGAATCGCCATCTACGGGGGCTCCTACGGGGGCTACGCCGCCCTGGTGGGGGCGGCGTTCACGCCGGAGCTGTTCCGGGCCGCCATCGACGTCGTCGGGCCGTCCAACCTGGAGACCCTGATCCGGTCGATTCCGCCCTACTGGGCCCCGCTGATCGCCCAGTTCCACACGCGGGTCGGCAACCCCGACACCGAGGCGGAGTTCCTCTGGTCACGCTCGCCGCTGTCGAGGGTCAAGGACATCAAGGTGCCGCTGCTCATCGCCCAGGGGGCGAACGATCCTCGGGTCAAGCAGGCCGAGTCCGAGCAGATCGTCGCCGCCCTGACCGAGGCCGGCATCGACCACGAGTACCTCCTCTTCCCCGACGAGGGCCACGGCTTCGCCAAGCCCGAGAACCGGTTGCGCTTCTACGCTGCCGCCGAGCGCTTCCTCGCTCGCCACCTCGAGGGCCGCGCCGAGGACTGATTCGCGCGTCGGGCAGGGGAGCCACCGCGCGAGTCGAATCCGTAGAAGTGCCCTCCCGGTGGACGCCTCCCGGCTACGAGCGCGCTCGACCGCTGCGGCCGCCGCCGCCGGCGCCCGGGCCGGGCGCGGGCCTGGTGGCGACGGCCGAGGCGGCTTGGGTCGTGCTGCGAGTTCCGACTCGGCGCGCGATCAGAGCCCTGGACGGCCTCGCCGTGGTGGTCTGGGCCCTCCTGGCAGTCATGCTGCTGGCCGTCACCGTCGGCCCCGCGGTCGGTGCGTTCGATGTCAGCCAGGTGACGCCAGGTGCTCCCGCGGTCCGTCCCGTCCCCGCTCAGGCGCCGCACTGGCAGCCGCCGCCGAGATCCAGCTCAGCTCCCTAGCCCTCGCACGGGCGGGGTCCGGCCCCGGATCAGCCGTCGAGACGCTCTTCGAGGCGGTCGAGCTCGTCGGCGAGCGCACCAGGCAGGTGGTCACCGAGTCGGGCGAAGTGCTCACGGATCAGCGGCACCTCGCGACGCCACTCGTCGCCATCCACGCGGAGGAGCAACTCCATGTCGGCCGGGGTCACGCCGAGGCCCTCGATATCGATGGCGCCCTTTGCCGGGACCTTCCCTACGGGCGTCTCCATCGCCTCGCCGCGCCCGCTGACGCGCTCGAAGACCCACTCGAGGACCCGGCTGTTCTCGCCGAACCCGGGCCACAGCCACCGGCCGTCGCCATCCTTGCGGAACCAGTTGACATAGAAGAGCTTGGGCAGCTTGGCGGCGTCGCTCGCCTCGCCGATGTCGAGCCAATGGCTCAAATAGTCGGCCATGTTGTAGCCGCAGAAGGGCAACATGGCGAAGGGGTCCCGCCGCAGGTCGCCCACCTTGCCGGCGGCGGCGGCGGTGGTCTCGGACGCCATGATCGAGCCCAGGAACACGCCGTGCTTCCAGTCGAGGGCCTCGGAGATGAGCGGCACGACCGACGCCCGCCGGCCGCCGAACAGGATGGCCGAGATCGGGACTCCCGCCGGGTCCTGCCACTCGGGGGCGATGGCCGGGTCCTGACCGGCGGGAGCGGTGAAGCGGGCGTTGGGATGGGCCGCCGGGGTCGAGGACGCCGGGGTCCAGCTGTCACCTCGCCAGTCAGTGAGGTGGGCGGGCTTGTCCACGGTCATGCCTTCCCACCACACGTCTCCGTCGTCGGTCAGCGCCGTGTTGGTGAAGATGCAGTTACCATCCAGGGTGAGCATGGCGTTGGGGTTGGTCTTCATGCTCGTCCCGGGAGCCACCCCGAAGAAGCCCGCTTCAGGGTTGATCGCGTAGAGGCGTCCGTCGTCGCCGAACTTCATCCAGCAGATGTCGTCGCCGATGGTCTCCACCTTCCACCCGGGCAGGGTCGGGACCAGCATGGCCAGGTTGGTCTTGCCGCAGGCGGACGGGAAGGCGCCGGTCACGTAGCGGGTCTCACCCCGGGGTGAGGTGAGCTTGAGGATGAGCATGTGCTCGGCCAGCCAGCCGTCGTCCCGTGCCATCACCGAGGCGATGCGCAGGGCGAAGCACTTCTTGCCCAGCAGGGCGTTGCCGCCGTAGCCGGATCCGAAGGACCAGATCTCTCTGGTCTCGGGAAAGTGGACGATGTACTTGTTCTCTGCGTTGCAGGGCCAGCCCGCGTCGGCTTGACCCGGCTCGAGCGGCGCCCCCACCGAGTGCAGGCACGGCACGAACTCCCCGTCCGGCCCGAGCTGGTCGAGGACGGCCGTGCCCATGCGGGTCATGATCCGCATGCTCGTGGCGACGTAGGGCGAGTCGGTCAGCTGCACGCCGATATGGGCGATCGGCGACCCGAGCGGGCCCATCGAGAAGGGCACCACGTACATGGTGCGGCCCCGCATCGAGTGCCGGAAAAGGCCGGTCAGCTGGGCCCGCATCTCGTCGGGGTCCCGCCAGTTGTTGGTCGGCCCGGCGTCCACCTCCCGTTCCGAGCAGACGAAGGTACGGTCTTCGACCCTGGCCACGTCGGCGGGATCGGAATGGGCCCAGTAGCTGTTCGGCCGCTTGGCGTCGGAGAGCCGGGTGAAGGTCCCGCCGTCGACCAGCATCCCGGCCAGCCGGTCGTACTCCGCCGCCGACCCGTCGCACCATACGACCTGGTCGGGCGTGGTGAGGGAAGCGACCTGGTCGACCCACTGCCGCAGCCTCTGGTTCTTGGTAGGAGCCATCGCCAAGTGCCTCGTTTCGTCGAGCGCGCCATTGCGCGCAACGAATGGACACTGACGATGGTAGGTCAGGCTCGGGAAGTGCCCCAATTCAGCCGCCCGAGGCGCCCACGCCCTACACTCGCCGGTCGTGGGCGCCAGACAGCTTGGGGAGCGGGCGGCCATCGAGCGGATCCGTTCCCGGCTCCCCAGCCCTCCCGAGGGGGAGACCTGGATCGGCGACGACGCCGCGGTGGTAGCTCCCCCGCCGGAGAGCCTGCTGCTCGCCACCGATCTGGTCGTGGCGGGAGTCCACGTCGACCTCGATCTGGTGGGACTCGACGACATGGGATGGAAGGCCATGGTGGCCAACGTGAGCGACCTCGCGGCCATGGCCGGTCGACCGCGGCACGCGCTCGTGGGCGTGGCCGGTCCGGCCTCGACCGACCTGGACGCCCTGTTCGACGGGCTGGCCGAGGCCGCCCGCCACTACCGGTGCCCGGTCGTCGGAGGGGACCTGGCCAACGCCGACGTCCTGGTGGTGTCGGTCGCCGTCACAGGGACGAGCCTTGGGAGACCCGCAGTGCGGCGCGACGGGGCGCGGCCGGGCGACGCGCTGTTCGTCACCGGTCCGCTGGGGGCGTCGGCCGCTGGTCTCGAGCTGCTCCGGTCGGGACGAGGTGGGGACGCCCCGGAGCTGGCTGGGGCTCACAGGCGGCCCCACGCGCGTGTGGAGGAGGGCCAGGCGGCGCGGGCGGGCGGGGCCACCGCCATGATCGACCTGTCCGACGGACTCGCCCTCGACCTCGACCGCGTGGCCGTCTCGTCGGTGGTGGGGCTGGCCATCACCGAGGTGCCGGTCGCCGACGGCGCCACGCTGGAGCAGGCGCTCGGCGGGGGGGAGGACTACGAGCTGGTCTTCAGCGCACCGGACCCCGATGTCGTGGCGGCGGCCTTCCGCGCCGCGCGGCTGCGGCCACCGGTTCGCATCGGGAGCTGCACGGCCGATCCCGACGAGCGGCGGCTCGATGGTCGCCGGCTCGAACCGACGGGCTGGCAGCACGACTGGTCGGCTCCGTCGTCAGGCCGATCTGGCGAGAGCGACTAGTGCGAGACCTTCTCGACCTTGCCGGCCCGGATGCACGACGTGCATACGTGGATGCGGCGAGGACTGCCGTCGACGAGCGCCCTGACTCGCTGGATGTTGGGGTTCCACCTGCGCTTCGTGCGCCGGTGGGAGTGGCTGATGCTCATTCCGAAAGACGGGTGCTTGCCGCACACCTCGCATACCGCTGCCACGAGACGAGCCTCTCGATCCGGGGATGATTGCCTCACCGTGCGTCCCAATCGGGTACCCGGACAGGGAACGCTGGGAGGCGACCCCGGAAGGTTAGCATCCGACCATGGACGTGCTGGACCGGCTGGCTGCCGGTGATCTCATGGCGGCGATGCTGGCCTACCGCGACGGCCTTCGCGCCCACCAGGAGGCCATCAACCGTCTGAACGTATACCCGGTCCCCGACGGCGACACCGGCACCAACATGGCCCTTACCCTGGAGGCGGTGGCGACCGAGCTCGAGTCGCTCGGCGAGTCCGGTCTGGAGATGACCGCGGTGTGCAAGGCCGTGGCCCACGGCTCGCTGATGGGGGCTCGGGGCAACTCGGGCGTGATCCTGTCCCAGATCCTCCGGGGCGCGTCAGACGTGCTGCGGGGCCTGGAGTCGGCGGGAGCGTCGGACGTCGCCACGGCGCTGCTCGACGCGGCGACGGCGGCCGAAGGGGCCGTCATGCGACCGGTCCAGGGAACCATCCTCACCGTCGCTGCCGACGCCGCCTCGGCCGCCCGCGCTACGGCCGACGCCGGCAGCCGGCTCGTCGACGTGCTCGAGGCGGCGCGGGTGGCCGCCGGTGAGTCGGTGGCTCGCACGCCCGAGCTGCTGCCGGTGCTCAAGCAGGCGGGGGTCGTCGACGCCGGCGGCGTCGGCTTCGTGCTGCTGCTGGACGCCTTCCTGCTGGTGGCGGCGGGCCGCCCGATGCCCGAGCCCGAGCAGGCACCCTCGGAGTCGCTGCGGACGACGGCGAGCGATGCTGGCCCGATAGCCCGGAACGAGGGGACAGCCCGCCCACCCGCCTCCGGCGAAGGCGAGCCAGTTGGTGTGGAGGACGTCGGGAACCTCCGCTACGAGGTCATGTACCTGCTCGAGGCACCAGACGCCTCGATCCCGGCATTCAAGGACGTGTGGGCCGGGGTCGGCGACTCGATCGTGGTGGTCGGCGGGGAGGGGATGTGGAACTGCCACATCCACACCGACGACATCGGCGCCGCAGTCGAAGCTGGCATCGACGCCGGCCGGCCCCGCAACATTCGCGTGACCGACCTCATGGACCAGGTCGAGGAGGAGCGCTGGGTGCGGGATGCGGCTGCGGGTGGCCCGCCCGAGGAGGAGTCGCCCTGGCCGGTGCCAACCACGGCGGTGGTCGCTGTCGCGACCGGCACCGGGGTACGGCGGATCTTCCGGTCGCTCGGGGTCCACCAGATGGTGGCCGGGGGGCAGTCCATGAACCCGTCGACCGCGCAGATCCTCGAGGCCGTCGAGGCGGCTCCGGCGGACGACGTCGTGGTGCTTCCGAACAACGGGAACATCGTTCCCGTCGCCGAGCAGGTCGACGCCCTGACCGACAAGCGTGTACGGGTGGTGAAGACGTTCGGCGTCGCCGAGGGCTTCGCCGCACTGCTCGAGTACGACCCCGAGGCCGGGGTCGACGACAACGCCGGCGTCATGTCCTCGGCCGCGGAGCGGGTCATCGCCGGCGAGGTCACCAGGGCCGTCCGAGCCAGCAACAGCCCGGCCGGTCCCATCGCCGAAGGCGACTGGTTGGGCCTCTCGAAGCGGGGAATCGAGGTCGTGCAGCCCACTCTCGCCGAGGCGACCACGGCACTGCTGGAGAAGCTGCTCACCGACGAGCACGAGATCGCGACGCTCATCGAGGGCGAGGGGTCCAGCCCGGCCGACACCCGCCGGATCACGGAGTGGCTGAGCGAGCACCGCCCGGACGTCGACGTCGAGATCCACCACGGCGAGCAGCCCCTCTACCCCTACCTCTTGAGCATCGACTGATGCAGGGGCGGGACGCGAGTGGGCGCCTGCAGCTGCGCGCACTTGACGAACGTCCGGTCACCGACCTGTCCGGCGTCGGCCCCACCAAGGCCAAGGCGCTCGAGGAGATGGGCATCACCACGGTGCTCGACCTTGTCACCCACTACCCCCGCCGGTACATCGACCGCACCCAGCAGGTTGCCGTCAAGGACCTGAAGGTGGGCGAGGAGGCCATGGTCCTCGCCCATGTGAAGCGGGTGAGCAGTCGGCGAACGCGCCAAGGAAGGGCCCTCGTCGAGATCGACGTGTTCGACGGCACCGCCTACCTGCGGTGCACCTTCTTCAATCAGGGGTGGCGAGCCAAGCAGCTGGTCACCGGTCGCCAGGCCGTCTTCTTCGGGAAGCTCGACGTGTTCCGGGGCCGGCGCCAGATGACCAACCCGGTCGTCGACCTGGTCGGCGACCGCACGGGACGCATCGTGCCCGTCTACCCCCAGTCCGACAAGGCCGGCCTCTCCACCTGGGAGCTGGCGGACTGGATCGAGAACGCCCTCCGGCGAGCCGGCGAGCTGGTCGACCCCCTGCCCGGACGTTGGAGGGAGCAGCTCGGGATGGTCGGCCGGACCCAGGCCATGAACCAGATCCACGCGCCCGACTCCATGCCGGCCAAGGATGCCGGCAGGCGTCGTCTCGCCTTCGACGAGCTGGCCCGCCTCCAGGTGGCCCTGGTCATGCGCAAGCGGAAGCTCGAGCAGCAGGCTGTGGGCATCAGTCACGCGGTCATGCCGGAGCCGGAGGCCCCGGCGTTGCTGGTGGAGTTCCGGCACCGTTTGCCGTTCTCGCTCACCGGCGCCCAGGAGCGGGCCATCGCCGCCATCGAGGGCGACCTGGCGAAGGCGCATCCCATGCACCGTCTCCTGCAAGGAGACGTCGGCGCCGGCAAGACGGTCGTCGCCCTGGCCGCCCTGCTCGTCGCCGTCCAAGGCGGCCACCAGGGTGCCCTCATGGCGCCCACCGAGGTGCTCGCGGAGCAGCACTTCGCCGGGGTCCGGTGGCTCCTCCGCCAGGTCACCATGCCGGACGAGTCGACACTCACTCAGGATCGCCCGGTCCGTGTGGAGCTGCTGACCAACCGCACCACCCCTACCGAGCGCGCCCGGCTCCACGACGGCCTTCGCGCGGGCACGGTCGACATTCTCGTGGGCACTCACGCCCTGCTCACCGAGGAGGTGGTCTTCGCCTCACTCGGGGTGGTGGTCGTCGACGAGCAGCACCGCTTCGGGGTCGAGCAGCGCGCCATCCTCAAGGGCAAGGGCCGGTCCTCTGCTGGTGGAGCCGACCCCGACGTGCTGGTGATGACGGCCACCCCCATACCCCGTACCGCCGCCATGACCATGTACGGCGACCTCGACGTGACGGTGCTCGACGAGCTGCCTCCGGGCCGGACCCCGGTCCAGACGACGTGGGCCAGGGGGCCGCTGGAGGTGGAGAGCGCCTGGGACACGGTGCGCCGCGAAGTTGCAGCCGGCAGGCAGGCCTACGTCGTGTGCCCTCTCGTCGAGGACTCGGAGCGGGTCCAGGCCCGCTCGGCCACCCAGGAGCGCGAGCGGCTCGCTCGCGAGGACCTGCCCGGTCTGCGGCTCGGACTCCTGCACGGCCAGATGCCGGCCCGCGAGAAGGAGTCGGTCATGGGCGACTTCAGGGACGGCAAGATCGACGTCCTCGTGGCCACCACGGTCATCGAGGTCGGCGTGGACGTTCCCACCGCCACGGTGATGGTGATCGAGGACGCCGACCGCTTCGGGATGGCCCAGCTCCATCAGCTTCGGGGCCGGGTGGGCCGGGGGAAGGACTCATCCTGGTGCTACCTGCTCGGCGAGGGCTCCTCGCCCGAAGGTGAGAAGCGCCTCGAGGCTCTTCAGGAGTCGACCGACGGCTTCCATCTGGCCGAGGTGGACCTGGAGCTTCGGGGAGAGGGAACGGTGCTGGGCACCCGCCAGAAGGGCCGCAGCGATCTCAAGCTCGCCTCGCTTCGGAAGGACCGGCACCTGGTGGAGCAGGCGCGTGAGATGGCGTTCGACATCGTCGACGCCGACCCGACGCTCGGCGATCACGTCCTGCTGGCGGACGAGGTCCGCCTCATGATCGACGAGGACGAGGCCGAGTTCCTCTTCAAGA
>CAVQWQ010000002.1:0-38205 GCA_963717645.1 uncultured Actinomycetes bacterium
GCGAAGGGGAATCGCGGCTGGTGGACTGCGAACGGAGGGGCGACCTGGTCGTCAAGGTCGGCGGCGGGAGCGCGCACTCTTGAAATGCTCTACGCTCATCGCACGCTAGCGTCTGCGAGAACGTTCAACGTCTTCGGTCTTCGGGGGGCTCGGGGGTGAAGCGCATCCCGCTCCCTTGGGCCAGGACGGGTGTCGTCCTAGCTGCCGTGGCCCTGATCGCCACGGCGTGCGGGGGAGGTGCCAGCAAGACCAGCACGTCGTCCACGGCCCCGGGCTCCACCACGAGCTCGACTTCGGCCGGAGGCACCAGCACGGCGAGCGGGGTAGGTATCGCCAACGGCCAGCTCACCGTAGGTAACGTCGCCATTCTGTCCGGTCCGGTGCCTGGGTTGTTCAAGGGGGCTCCGTTCGGCGCTGACGCCTTCTTCGCCTACCAGAACAGCCTGGGCGGGGTGAATGGCCTGCGGGTCAAGGTCCAGTCGGAGGACGACGCCTTTTCGTGTGCTCAGAACCAGTCCGAGACGCAGGCCCTGTCCACCCAGGCGTTCGCCTTCGTGGGCTCCTTCTCGCTGTTCGACAACTGCGGGGCGAAGGTTCTGCAGGCCAACCCGGACATTCCCGACGTCGCCTATTCGCTCGACCCTGTGGCGCAGGCCCTTCCGAACAACTTCAGTCCCCAGCCCCTCGAGCACGGCTGGCGAACCGGGCCCCTCAGCTACTTCAAGCAGCACTACCCCAACGCCATCAAGTCGGTGGGAACCCTCGTCGCCAATGTCCCTTCAGCCACGAGTTCGTGGGCCAACGAGAAGGCGGCCATGCAGTCGATGGGCTATCGGGTTACCTACGAGCGCACCTACAACCCGCTGGACACAGACTTCACGGCCGACGTGGTCCGCATGCGCAGCAGTGGCGTGCAGGCGCTGTTCCTCGACGAGGGGGATGTCAAGACCGTCGCCAGGGTGCTTAATGCCGCAAACCAGCAGGGTTGGAAGCCCCAGCTGGTGGCGCCGGGCGCAACCATGTACGACGGCAGCTTCTTCAAGCTGGTGAACCCGGGCGCCGCCGAGGGCGCCTTCGGTGACCAGCTGGCGTCCATGTACCTGGGCCAGGACCGGTCGGTCGTCCCCGAGGTCAACCTGTTCCTTACCTGGCTGAGCAAGACCCACCCGGGGTTCCAACCCGATGTGTTCGCCCTCTTCGGCTGGACATCCGCTCGGCTGTTCACCCAGGCCCTCCAACAGGCCGGACCCAACCCGACCCGCCAGAACGTCCTTGCCGCCCTTCGGTCGATCCACAGCTTCGACTCGAACGGGATAATTCCGGCCGCCGACCCCGCCGGCAAGCATGCCCCCCAGTGCTGGCTCAACATGCAGGTCAAGAACGGCAAGTTCGTGCGGACCAGCCCGAGTCCGCCGAGCGGGTTCATCTGCAACCCGGGTGGTTACTTCGTCAACCCGGCCACCGGCTGAGAAACATCGCCGTCAGAGCTTGCGGGCGTATTGGCCTCTACGGCTTCAAGGAGCTCCTCATGGAACGGCTTTCCGGAACCGACGCCCTGTTCCTGTCGGCTGAGCGTCCCGCCTGGCACCAGCACGTGGGCGGCCTCACGATCCTCGATCCGACGGACCGACAGAGCTTCAGCTTCGACCGCGTTATCGAGGAGCTCGATGCCCGGCTACCCCTGGCCCCAAAGTTCAAATGGAAGCTGCGCCAGGTCCCACTCAACCTCGCCCGCCCCGTGTGGGTCGAGGACCGCGACTTCGACCTGGACCGCCACGTGCGACGGGCTCGCGTGCCGCCCCCTGGCGGTCCTCGAGAGGCGGCTGGCTTGGTCGGCCAGATCCTTAGCCACCAACTGGACCGACGCTACCCGCTCTGGGAGCTGTGGCTTCTGGAGGGCCTGGCCACCGGGCGGGTCGCCATGCTCATGAAGTACCACCACTGCCTCCTCGACGGGGTCGCCGGATCGAGCCTGGCCTCGGTGATGTTCGACCTGGAGCCGGACCCGCCGAAGCGCCCCCAGCCCACCGGTGCGGAACCCAGCGCTGAAAGCGACCCCGGGCCGGTCCCGTTGCTGATCCGCTCGCTCGTGCCGGCCGCTGCCACTCCGCTGCGGGTCGGCGGATACGTCGTCGACCTGCTGGGCCGGGTCCCGGCGCTGGTGTCCATCGTCCTCAGAGGGTCGATGCCGGAACCCTGGCAGATCCCGCGGACCTCCTTCAACCGATCGATCGGGGCCGAGCGGGCCTTCGCCTTCAGCTCGGTTGCCCTGAGCGACGTGAAGCGGGTCAAGAAGCACTTCGGGGCCACGGTCAACGACGTGGTCCTGGCGCTGTGCGCAGGCGCCCTCCGCCGATACCTCGAAGACAACGGCGAGCTCCCCGTCCGCCCCCTCGTGAGCGCCGTACCCATCTCGATCCGAGCGGCCGAGGACACCACCATGGACAACCAGGTGTCCAGCATGTTCGTCTCGCTAGCCACCGACGTCGCCGACCCGGCGGGACGCCTCCGGGTCATCTGCGAGAGCAGTCAGGGCGCCAAGGAGACGATCAACGCGCTGCGAGCGCACAAGGTCCGGTCCATCGGCGAGACGGCGCCGCCGCTGCTGTTCAACCTGGCCATCCGAGCCGCCTACGAAGCCCACCTGCTCACCCGCATGCCGCTGCCGATGAACACCCTCATCGCCAACGTGCCCGGGCCTTCTTTCGACCTCTACTGTGCCGGCGCCCGCGTAACTGGGATCTTCTCCACAAGCGTCATCGTGGAGGGGATGGGGCTCAACATCACGTTGTTCAGCTATGGCGATCGCATCGACTTCGGGGTCAACGTCGATCCTGGGCTGGTGCCCGATCCCTGGCACATCGCCGACGGCCTCCCACTGGCCCTGGCCGAACTCCTCGCCGCGGCCGGGCTCGATCCGCCGGTACCCGTGGAGGATCCATTCGGGTCCACCGCGACGGTGCCCACGGGGCCGGTGCACCGCCGTCCGTCAGGGAGAGGCGCGGCAGGTCGTCGGCCGAGCGACCGTCGCAGCCGGGAGCCTTGACCTGCTTGCTGCCTGCGGTCGCCGAGTCGCTTCCCAAAGGCTTGCTCGCTTTCGTTCGCATGTGCTAGCTCCTCACATTCTGTCGGATGCCAAAATCCGCGCGTCATGCAGCCAGGGCGTACTCGTGGATCAATCCACCGAGTCGATCGCGTCGGCGGACCTTGCGTGCTGAGAGTGAGTCTGCTGGCTGAGGTGTTACTGGCTCCGCACCGAGCACAGGAAGATCGGGGGCCCGCTGAGGGCGGTGGGCTTCGTAGTGCGCCAGGTATTCGCACACACAGAGCCTGTCGCACAAAGTGATTCGGGGACCACGCAATGGAAAAGTGCTCCCGCCAGGATCGCCGTAGAGGCCTTGGAAGGCGCAGGGTGGTCAATTCGGACCCCCGCTATTGCCGTACGCGAAGCTTCCATGGGTTTGGCGACAGGCTCCACATGCTCGCAGTACCGGATCGAGATCTGATTAGCGCCTCACTCAGCCCTCGAGTGGGCACACTGTTCTTCTCTCTGAGGGACCGGCCGCCATCGAGGGATCCAGCAGCCTGATGAGCATCCCCCGCTTCGCCGGACAGGTTGGTTGGGGTAATCATGCCGCGGATGCGGCCGGGGTGAAGCGGGTTTCGTAGTCGACGGGGCTGAGCATCTGGCAGTAGCTGTGTCGCCTCTTCGGGTTGTACCAGCACTCCAACCATTCGAAGATCGCCTGTGCGAGTTGGCGGCGCGTGGTCCAGTGGTGTTCGTCGAGGAGCTCGAGCTGCAAGCTGCCGAAGAAGCTCTCGGCCACCGAGTTGTCGTACGCGTCACCGATGGATCCCATGGAGCCGAGCAGCCCTGCGGCGCGCAGCCTGCGCCCGAAGGCCCATGAGGTGTACTGGCTGCCGTGGTCGGCGTGGGCGATGGTCTGGTCCTTGGGCGGGCGCCGTCGCCAAATGGCCATCTGCACCGCGTCGACGACGAGCTCGGACCGGATGTGATCGGCGATCGACCACCCCACAACGCGACGGCTGAAGGCGTCGAGCACCACCGCCAGGTACACCTTGCCCTCGTCAGTCGGATGGTCGGTGACGTCCATCACCCACAAGTGATCGGGTTGGGCAGGATCGAAGGACCGATTGACCAGATCGTCGGCCGGCTCAGCGACCGGGTCTCGACGCGTGCAGCCTCGGCCCCTGCGCCGGTGGATCCCGGCGACACCGGCCTGGCGCATCAGGCGCTCCACCCGCTTGCGCGAACAGCGGATGTTCTCGCCGAGCATCAGCTCGGCGTGCACCCGGGGCGAGCCATAGCTGTGCCGGCTCATGGCGTGGATGTCGACGATGGTGTTGGTCAACAGAGCATCGGCGAAGTCCCGCTCGCTCACCGGAGCCGCCTGCCAGGCATAAAAGGCCGAGATGGACACCCCCATGACCCGACAGCACGCTGCGACCGGCAGGTCCTCGCAGCGCTGGGCGATGAAGGTGTAGGTCATTTTGGGCGGGGCAGGCTGTCCTTGGCGAAGAAGGCCGCAGCCCGGCGGAGGATCTCGACTTCCGTCTCGGCCACCCGCAGCTTGCGGCGCAGCTCGACCAACTCGGCCCGTTCGGAGGTGGACAGACCCTCCCGGCGACCGGTGTCGATGTCGGCCTGGCGCAGCCAGTTGCGCAGGCAGCTGTCGGCGATGCCGAGATCCTTGGCGAGTTGGGCGATAGGCACGGTCCCTTCACGCGCCAACTCGACGGCACGTCGGCGGAACTCCGGCGGATGGGGACGAGGCACACGGACTCCTTTCCCGAGGTGTTACCACCTCAGCGTGGGTGTCCGGTTCAGCGGGGGATGCTCACTGATGCGTGAGTGTTCCGTCAGGAGCTGGTAGTGGTATCGGGTTGCTCGGAGTCGCTTGACGCACTGGGTGCCGATATGGCTGCCGCCCTCAATGACGCGAGCTCAATGGCGACGTGCTCGCTGAGACGCCGGAGGTCGGGGCCGTGCTCTCGGCAGGCGTGGATCCCGACGGAGAAGTCGTCGCCGTAGCTCCAGGCCGTGAAGTTGATCCCCCTACTGCCCTCGATCGGGCCCATGGATCGTACTGCCACCACCGGTGCGCCTTGGTGGGAGAGTATGCGGGGACCGCGGACATTTGACACGGTGGCGTTACAGACCGCGTGGCCGGTGCGGTGCTCGGCGAAGGTGAGTAGGCCTAGGGCCCCATGGACGAATAGCCAGGTGAAGTCTTCCCAGTCGCCGGGGAGGTCCAGGTCGCCCTGGTTCCATTCGCGCGCCGCCTGGATGCTGGCCCGCACCGTTGCCAGACGGGCCAGGGGTTCGTCTATGTCGGTGGCCAGAGACACATACCAGTACGAGATGTGATTCCCATAGCTGTCCATCTGGTCATCGTGGCGGATCGAGACGGGCATGGCCGCCGTCAACGGCTCGTCGGGAAGCTCGCCCCGCTCGCTCAGGTAGCGGCGCAGGGCACCGCCGCATATGGCGACAAAGACATCATTGATCGTGCAATCCAGGAGGTCGTGGACGCGTCGCAGATCGGCCAGCGGCAGGGTGACGTTGACATAGATCCGGTTGGGAGTCATCGGTCGGCTGAAGCGCGTCATTGGACCGGTCAGGGGCTTGGTTGCCGGTGTACCCCCGGCCCGTTTGCGGGCTCGCCCAGCCTTCATGGCCGCGAAGGTTCGGCACACCAGATTCGGCAGCCGGGAAAACAAGAGGAGCTGGGAACGCAGACCCAAGAGGAGCCGCTTCAGCGGCGACGGCAACAGCTCGTCGGGCAGCGCCTCGTGCTCACCATCGCCGGAGGTCTCAAACATCTCTTCAAAGATCCGCACGCTGGCGAACCCGTCGGCGAGGGCGTGATGCATCTTGAATACAAAAGCCACCCGGCCCCCGTCGAGGCCTTCCACGCACCACAGCCGCCATAGGGGCTTGTGACGGTCCAAGGCTACGCTAGCTATGTCGGAGACTACCTCGTCGAACTCGGCCGAGCTGCCTGGTGCCGGGACCGCCGCCCGGCGAACGTGGTAGTCCATGTCGAGGTCCGGAGCGTCCACCCAGAACGGCTTGGCGAGCCCGAAGGGGACCTTGGCCAGCCGGTATCGCAAGGGCGGGATGTGCGGAAAACGGCGTGCCGCCCACCGGCGCGTCGACTCGTAAGTCAATGGAGGTCGGGCTTCCGTCGGATCTATCACGGCGATCTTGATGGTGTGCATGTGCTGTGACGGTGTCTCATCCATCAGCAGGAACTCATCCACGCCGGTCAGCTGTCTCATCGTGCCGGCACCTCCTGCGGTTCCACGTGCTCGCCGACTGCTATCAAGGGTCCGAATGACTTCACTGAAGCCCAGCCAACCAACGTAGAGCTCGGTCCTGGACTGGGGTCGGGATGAATGGGGCCGTCAACATGTTCAGGGTTGCGTCCTTGCCCACGACATAGCGGGCTCGAGGGAACCTCGTCGTAAGCGCGCTTCCAATCGTGGAGGCCACCGCTTGAGGCTCTCCCCAGAATCGATCTCCCACGCTGAGCCCTCGGCGAATACGCGCGTAGACACCGGCGTAACGGGAATCGCCGCTGTCTGCCAAGCTGCTCAGCTCCTGGGTCAACCTTGTCTTGAAGGCGCCGGGTTCAACCAGGATCACGGCCATGCCGTCGCGCGCCACCTCCATTCGCAGCGCATCGGAGATTCCCTCAAGGGCTTGCTTGGCACCTTGGTACCAGCCCATGAGCGGGAAGCTGGCTCTACCGGACAGCGAGGAGACCTGGATTATGCGGCCTCCTCCTCGCTCTCGCATGTGTGGGATCGCAAGCCGGGCGAGCCGAATGGGTCCCACCACCAGTGTCTCAAGCTGCCGACCTGCCTCGTCATCAACGACTTCCTCGACCGCGCTGTACAGCATGTAGCCGGCATTGTTGACCAGTCCATGGGGACGGACCTCGTGGATGACCTCGCGGCACGCCTCCGCATCTGTTACGTCCAAGACGACCGTGTCCACCCCGACGCCGGCCTCGGCGGCCGCCTTGGCTACGATCTTGGCCTTGGACCTCGAACGCACGGTACCCACCGACCGAAAACCGCGTCGGGCCACCTCGACAACAGTGGCTATCCCGAAGCCGGAGTTGGCACCCGTCGTGAGGACGGTCTTCTCGGAACGATCGGCATCAGCCACTGCCTGGCCTCCGGACATTGAGGCCCCTCCATTCCGATCGGGGACGGTCGTGGTCGAAGCACCTTCCTCCTCGCACAGGGCCGCCCAAACGATCCTAGGGCCGTCTGTCCCTCTCCGCGTGGCTGATGACCTTCGGCGCCGTGCCATCCGAGCAACGCCCTCCGGCGCCCGGCTTCCGAGGTGGTTCCTTTCGTCCCTTCCCGCCGCTTGCCCCCTCGAGCGGTCCTCCTGGGCAAGGCGACTCGGGCCCGCCAGCGAATACTTCGCCCCGCTCTCGGGGCCAGCGCTGCGCGAACATCGAGCCCGTCTAGTGGCCAAGGAGGACAAGAGGAACATCTCCGTGCGCCGGTCAATGGACAGCTGTCGTCGTCAGGCGTGACCAGCCCCAGCGGGACTCGCTGAGGTTGGCGTGTCAGAGGCGGCCGAGCGCGT
Organism: uncultured Actinomycetes bacterium; assembly: GCA_963717645.1. Taxonomy (GTDB): domain Bacteria; phylum Actinomycetota; class Acidimicrobiia; order Acidimicrobiales; family AC-9; genus AC-9. The sequence goes on from CAVQWQ010000002.1 coordinate 7,631, forward strand.
CCTCTCCGAAAATCTCGACACCGGATTACCGGGGTGCGAGGCAATGCGGGGAGTTTGCCCATGCGGGCGACGCTGACTCGAGTGCCAGCTTCATCGGGGCGGACTGCGAAGCCTTGGTTAGCAAGCTGCCCCACACACCGTGATCAGCGACGGACAAGATCGAGAGTTCGGTGTCAACGCCGAGCGGTTTCCACGTCCGCGTTCGTTGTCAGCATCCGGCTCGATCCGTCACGAGCACAGAGTGCCTTCGCCCCAGTTCTCGTAGAGCTGCCGGGTGGCCCGAGGACCTGAAGTAGAGCTTCGGCGCGATTAACGGGCTCTCTCCGGCGACGACGCAGCGAGGTGCATGGAGCCGATCTAATGGCCGCCGTGGCGACCATGCCCAACGAGTTGCCAGCCTCGCTGGTCACCTGTCTCATCCGCAGCCAGGCGAGCCACGTCGATTTCGCCACGAGCAATCTTCCCGGCTACCGGGTGAGACCTACGTAGCTGTTGCTCGGACGCTCCACGCCTTCCCGTTCTCCCCGCTGGTACCCATTTCAACCTCACCATGATCGAGATGAACGAACGCCCGAATGTCGGCATTCATCTCGATTCAACCGTGTGACCGAGGTGGGGCTGCTGCGAGATTCTCTGGAGGAGGCCTACCGAGACCTTGGTCGCTGTTGAGTGACAGGTTGAGTCGACTTGTAGGGGAGGCCAATACACCGGCTGACCCGCGGTGACTTCGCCAGGGTGTGGCGCTCTGTTACTGGAGCGGGCCGAGCCGCCTTCCGAGTTCGATGCGGTCCGCCTCGCTAGCGGCCCTCCGGATCTGAGCGGGATACGCGAGGGGGATGGGAGGGCCCACCGGGGCGCTCCTCCGAGTGGAGGCGACCTGGCCGCCGGCAACCGCACAGCAACGGGCAACACTGTGCCGGTAACCGGCTGCGAGGACGGTCTCGGCTCTCGCTCCGTACGTCAGGGTACGGCTATGAGGCGGCCCGTACCGTGCTCGCCGCGGTCGAGGCGGTCGTAGGCATCTGGGGCCTCTTCGAGCGGTATGTGGCGCGTCTGGACGCGTACCCGCCGGTCGGCGGCAAGTTGGAGAAGCTGTTCGAGCTCCCACGCCTCGCCCGAGTAAGTCGTCTGCAGCACACACTCCCATGGCGTCGTGATCAGGGAGAACGGATAGCTGCCGAGTCCGGCACCGGCGCAGACAACCTTGCCCTGGGTGGCGGCGGACGCCACGCCCAGCGTGAGCGTCTCATCCGCGCCGACGAGGTCGAGGACCAGCGATGCCCCATCTCGTCCCATGGCCTTGATCTGCTCGGCGGCGTCGTCGGCGGGGTCGAGCGCGATGTCGGCCCCAAGCTCCAGAGCAAACGTGCGCCGCTCGGCGTTCGTCTCCACGGCTACGATCGTCGCCGGGGACAGGGTACGGAGGAGCTGGACGGCGACGTGGCCGAGCCCCCCGATACCGATCACCACGGCCACCGAGCCGGCTTCGAGCCACGGCATTGACGTGCGGACGGCGTGGTAGGGGGTGAGGCCGGCGTCGTCGAGGGGACCGGCATCGACGGGGTCGAGCCCGTCCGGCAGTGGCACGACGGCTCTCGGCGTCGGAACGAGGATGTACTCGGCGAGCCCACCGTCGAAGCCGAGCCCGGCGCCCCGCGCCGGCTGAATTGTCGGACAGTACCTCTCGTGACCGGCTTTGCAGGTGGCGCACTGTCCACAACCCCACTCGGCGTGGACAACCACCGGCTCGCCCGGTCGCACCGCCGAGACACCGACGCCGACCGCTTCGACCCACCCCGCCGTTTCGTGGCCGAGGGTGAAGGCCGTGCCGTCGGGTCGGTAGAACGACGGGACGCTCCGGATGGTGCAGTCGGAGTGGCACAGCCCTGCACCGGCGACCTTTGTCAGGACCTGGCCGGGGCCCGGGTGGGGGACGGCAACCTCGCGAACGGCCATGCCGGCGGTGCTGACCCGTACAGCTCGCATCCTTGTCCTCCTTGGAGCACTGGCACAACGGATGCACCGACCCAGTCTTTCAGGCTGGGGTAGTCGGGCGACCTGGGAAGCAAGGCCGACCGTAAGTGATGCGATGAAGGAGCGGGGCCTCCGCTCCCCGTGAAGGTTCACCGAGGAGCCGGAGGGGATAGGGGGGCTGTCCTATCGCCGCCAGCGGCGCAGGAGAGGCTAGAGGAAGGATGCGGTGTCAGATCCTCGAACATGGACATTGGTCAGACCTCTCGCCCCATCATGAGTGGGATCGCCCAGGCGGCGCCGATCTGGTGCTTTGCTTGTAGTGGCTCCGGAAGAAGGCAACCCTGGCCGGCTGGTGATGCTGGCTATCTGGAGCGATTGTTTGGGGAGCAGGGTGTTTCGATATCCGTTGATTCGAACTGAATCAGATCTTCGCGGATCAGGACGGGAGCATCGGCCAGCATTAGCCTGAGTAGGTTCCGAAGACGAAGCAGAGGAAGTGCTCCACGGTGCTCCTCCCTAGAGCCAGAAGGCCAGAAGGTCAGATGGCCAGAGGAGAGTTGGTCACCGCGGCGGGTGATCTCTGGTGATGCTGGCTATCTACAAGTCTGGTAAGCCAGATCCCCATTCACTCGGCTCGGAAGTTGACTGACCACTACACAGTTGCTGAGAGGCTGACGACCCGCGCTCACTCCTCATGGTCCTGCTCCTCGGTCTCAACGGGCTCCGGGTCTCAGAAGTTGTAGGGACCAACGCTTCGGATATCGGAACCAACGGACCATCGAGTCGTTCGTGGAGTACACGATCGGGGCGCTTGCCTCCCCCTTCGATCGGGTCGTGGTGCTAATGGGGTGGGATCGCTGGGCATGGGACAGATGGTTGGTCCAAATGGCACGCACATTCCCAGACGGTCCAGAGCACGGCTAGTTGCTCCACAGGTTCTAAGCCGGCTCGCGACTCTAAGACCTTCAGTTGGAGAGAGGTCATCCCTCCCGCGGCGTGGAAGTGCGGAGCGAACACTCTGTGTTCGCGATGGAAGTCGTCCCCGCAGATACGAACTCGGTCCTCATCCTGCACTACCGATCCTTGTGGGTTCTAGTTCTGCTCTTCGATGTCGTGTGATGTCGCGGGACCCAGCAGCACACCAGCTCCGGGCCCTATGACTGCAGCGCCTTCCTCCAGGTCCAGCATGGGCAGTTCGCCTCGGTCTTCGGGAGCGGCAAGAACCCCTTCGTCTGCTTCCAGGCGCCGAACGCCACCACTCCGAACCCGGTGCCCTTCCCCGACGACCCGAACACGTTCTTCAACTCGACGCACCCCACGCCGAACACCAATAGCTAGGTTTGACCAGTTTCTGCCCTTCGCCATACCGCGCAGGGTGGTGGAGCGGTCACGGTCAGGCCCCCTGATCCGTGCCCGCTACGTGCCCGTAGAGAGGGCACGTAAGGGGGCGTAGGGGTTACTAGGAGGGATACGCAGGAGAAGCATGACCAACGGTTTGTCATGTACCGGCAGGTCCAGCACCCGTCCTGCTCCACACCTCTCAGGTGGAGACGCGCTCGGGTGGGCGGCTCGACAAACCGTTGTTCTGAGCGGGATCACCGGCCAGGAGCCGCCCACCTCAGCGGGCGAGCCGTCGCGGATTAGCCCACCTCGCCGAGGACCTCGGACTGTCTGAGCGTTCATTAGAGCCCTCCCCCCTCAGGCGATCTGGGAACCACAGCGGGTACCGTCTCATGGCGCCAGCGCCGTCGGGAAGGGACCTTGGTCACCTTTTCGCATCGCTGCCTGAGTCGTAGTTCGAGGCCTACGACGGCTCCTCATCGGCACCGCGGTGGCGTAACCGCCTATCGCGGTGCAGGTCGACTACCACCTCGTGAAGCTCCTTGCAGAGGATCCGCGCCTCGTCCCGGTGTTGATCAGCCTCGCAGGTAGGGGCCTGATCGCACCATTGCTCTGATTCTGTCTCTTGATTAGCGTGAGGAGATGGCGGAAGACAGCGTGATGCGTGAGTACCTGGCGGCCGGGATGACCATAGGCGAGGTCACCCGAGAGCGAGCCGAGGCGATTGTGCGAGATCTGATAGACGCGGGTGATCTACGGCGCGAGCAGTTCGAGGCCTGGGTCGACCGGCTGCTCGAGTGGGGTCGAGCGGCCACCGAGGCCATGGTCGAGGCCGTCCGCACCGAGGTCTCCAACCAGCTCACTTCTAGGGGGCTGGTGTCTCAGGAGGACATGTCTCGCCTCGACGCCCGCCTCGACGACCTGGCTGGCCAGCTGCGTGCTGCGGCGTCGGCGCCGGCCCGGAGGGCGAGGAAGACGGCCGAGACGGTAAAGAAGAGGGCCCCAGCCAAGAGGGGTCGTGCCAAGAAGACGGCGACCAAGAAGACGGCTTCCAAGAAGACGGCTTCCAAGAAGACGGCTTCCAAGAAGACGGCGGCCAAGAAGGCCGCCACCAAGGGCAGCGCCACCTCCGCCAGGAAGAGCCGGGCACCAGTAAAGAAGGCGCGCCGTTGAGCCTGAGGTGGGCCCGAGCGGTCACCAGTCGGTGTATCTACGAGGTCGCCGCCGACGGTGGCCGCACCATCATGCTGTCGGCCGAACAGCTCACGCCGCTCACCGCCGGTGACACCCCGGTTGGGAGGTTGGACAATGCCAGCGCGACCATCGGTTCGGTCTCGCTGACTCTCCGAGGTAGTCGGAGCAGCAGCATGGGGCCCTCTACTTATGGCCCGGCAGCTCCATCCACATGAAAACCCGACCCTTCGCCTATTGGGCATCGCCGAGGACGCCGCTGACCTCCACGAGCCTGATCAGCGGCAGGAGGAGTCAGGCCTGAATCATCCAAGGAGAAGCGCCTGCTGGTCGTCGCAGGCCAGGGGCGTCGCCTTGGTTCGGAGCCGTATTGCCGAATACACGGCACTGTCAAGGCCGTCGCACCTGTGGGTGATCATCTTCGACAACGGGGTTCCCTGCAGCTCCGGGGAGGGCGTACCACCTTGGCCCACTGGGGCTCGTGGCTGTCCCATCCTCCTCCGTCGCCTGCTCCGGGATAGCGGTGACCCCTACTCCTCCTCGTCATCGGGCGGCGCGCTCGTCGGGAGCTCCCCTCCAGCGCTCCTCGGGCACGTGGGCGGGTGTCGTGGTCTTCAAGAAGTCCTCGAGTACGGCCAGTAACCGGTCGGCGTCCTGCCACGGCAGGAAGTGCCCCGCACCCTCGAGGATCTCGAGACGGGCGCCCGGAATGGCCTCGGCGGCCCCGTAGGCGTGGGCCACGGGGATGATGTGGTCGCGGTCGCCCGAGACGATGAGGGTCGGGACCGCTTCGGCCAGGTACAGCCGGTCATGGGCGCTGACTCGCTGACCGGCGATGTCGATCACCGAGCGGATGGTGTGGATGGAGGCCATCTGGCCGTGTCGATCGGTCAAGGTGGTGTAGCTGCGCCACAGCTCGGCCAAGGTGTCGCTCGGTCGCCATGCCGTGGCACGCTCATGCGGTGGTCCTGTCCCTCATCTATCGCTTAGCGTCACGCGTGCTCGATCTCGTGCGCATGCAGGGCATGAGCCAGGCGGAGAAGGACATCGAGATCCTCGTCCTACGCCACCAGCTCCAGGTCTCGTGCCGCCAGGCGATGGTTACCGCGACCACCTGCTCCAACTGCGCTCACACCAAGTTCGACCGCTGCCCCTCGGCCAGCAGCGACTTACCTCCTGGGCGGCACCAAGGCTACCGAGATCGCTCTCGCCGGGGCGGGTCAACAGCTCTCGCCACTAGGAATCGGCCACCCTTCTCGGCCCCACTGAAACGGCGCCGGAGGAGCGTCAGGCGTTGGCCGCGGCGCTGTGGTCGACGACATCGCTCTGGATGGCTCAGCGGGAGGTGCGTAGCTAGTGGCCCACGACGTCGACAGGCCGCAACCACGCACCCACCTGGCGAAGCTCGTCGCGCCGAAGGACATCGACAAGCTCGTGAGGGCGGCCCTGGCCGACCAGCCCGCGCTGAACGTCGATCGAGCCGATGTCCTTCGCCTTGGTGAGCGCATGGATGCCATCAAGGCCGACCTCGAGTGGGTCAAGGCTGCGGCCAGGGACGGCGGTCGCCCTCCGCCCAAGCCGCCGCAACGACGGGACCCGATCGCGGAGTACCGCCGCACGGCCGCCTTGATTGACGACCCCGTGATTGCTCGGGCCTACGCGAACCGAGCCGACGAGCTCGAGAAAGCGAACGCGGAGAAGAGCAACGGCAACGGCAAGCACCGAGGATGGAGACCATGAGCCGAAGGTTTGTGTACGAGAACATCACCGCTGCCGGCCAAGGCGGCGAGTGTGAGTTCCCCGAGGGCCTGCGACGTGGCCTTGATGGGTTCCTGGACCAGGGTGAACGCATTATGAGGGATGGCATTGTCGACTTCTTGCCAGAGCTCACGTGGTGCGGCGTCACCGCCGCCGGAAAGTACCGAGTAATCCGTTCCAGGGACTTCGCCTGGGTAGAGGCCGAGAGCGAGGAAGCTCTGTTCGCTGAGCAGGAGAGTCGTCGCCAGTTTGCGGACGCCATGCCGGCGCCGGCAGTGGACACAGACCCGAGCACCTTTGTCGACGGCTTGGCCAGGCCTGGCGCCCCCGCCCGCGCCGATATGGACGTACGCCAGTAGGACAGAGGTTCGGGCTCGGCTGCGCGGTTCTGACCCTCCTCCCGTTAGGCCACTGGTCCAGGGTGCCGGCGAGAGACATCGCGACCTAGGCTGCAAGGGCCAACTGGCGGAAGGGGGAAACGTTGCCCAAGTACATGATCGAAGCTTCCTACACGAGTGAAGGAGCCAAAGGCCTTCTCGCCAAGGGCGGGACGGCGCGGCGCAAGGCGGTCGAGGCAGCAACCGGGAGTCTCGGCGGTCGACTCGACGACTTCTACTTCGCCTTTGGCGAAACCGACGCCTTTGTCATAGTCGACTTGCCCGACAACGCCACTGCTGCCTCTTTTGCTCTGGCCGTCAGCGCCACCGGCGCGGGCGAGATCAAGACGACAGTGCTGCTGACTCCAGAGGAGCTCGACACAGCCAGCAAGAAGTCGACCGACTACCGGCCGCCGGGCGCCTGAGCGCACGGCCCGGCGGCGCGGGTTGCGGTGCCGACCGCTGGGAGGAGCGAGGGGGCTAAGGGCCCTCCGCGAATCCCTTTGCCGAGACCACCGCCGGCGGGCCGGTGGCGTTCATCAACATTGACGACGTGAGACTCACCCGGGCCGCAGCACCGTCCTTTGGTTCTCCTCCCGCGGTGGTCGCCCGACGATGGGGCGTGGGCCCCTGCCCCTGTCTCACCTTTCAGCGCTCCCGCCGCTCTCCAGCAATCTGTCTGGCCTCGACCACGACCTCCCCATAGCCAAGGCTGGCAGCTGCCCTCTCTCGTTCTGGCGGCCCAGCTGCCGCCCCGGATGGCTTCGTGGAGGCCGGTCACGGGGCGTACACGTGCTAGCTGAGAGCGCCGACCTGGTTCTCTAACTCCCAGGCCCTTCGACCCTGGTCCAGCGGACCCTCGCGGATCACACTGGGAGTGTCAGAACGAGGGAGCTTCAGTGAGGCGGGCGGTGACTACGACCGCTGTCCGCCCGTTGAGGTGGGCGGCTCCGGACAGGGTTTCTCCTGGTGCTCTAACTGTGAGCTGCCCTCCTGAGCGAATCAGGCAAACTACTCCAGCCCTCCTTGAGAGCGCCGGCGGGCGTCCCCGCCCTGTCCCGCCAACAAGGCAGGACGCGCTGTACGCTGTTGCCTTGTTCTGGTTCGTGGTCGTGCTGTTCAGCGCGGTGATCGCCATGCTCAGGAGACACCGGGAGACCGCGAAGCCCACGGAACCCGATTCTCCGGGAATGGATGAAGAGCGCGGTCACCACGAGCCTGACCTAGAGGCTGGGCAGGATGACCTGTTCCAGGGCATGGACGCCTTAGCAGCCAAAATCCGGGCAGCTGCCCCCGGTCAGCCGACGGGGGGAGGGGGCCCGATGTTGCGGCATGGTGCCAGGGAAGCTCGGTTCGCGCTGGTCAGCGACGGCTACGCCCAGGACCAGGTCGACTCTGTGGCTGAGCAGTACGAGCGACGGTTCAACGAGACGCGGGCCCAGCTCGAGCGGACGGAGCTGAATCTGGCCGAGGCCGATGGCCGCGTCCAGGCCCTGGAGGCCAGGGTTTCGGAGCTGGAGGAGGGGACCGGTGGGTCGCCGCTGCCTGACATGGCCGACGAGCTCCTCCACAAAGCCAAGGAGATCGGGGTTGAGCTAGAGAGCCGCGTCCTCTCAGAAGCCGAGACGGAAAGGGAGGAGCTCAAGCAGGCGACTGAAGCCGCGGAGTCGGCCCGTACTCGGGCAGGGGAGATCGTCGCCAAGGCCCAGCGCGATCGGGACGAGCAAGGCCAATCGGTGCAGGAATCCCGCCGGCAGGTCGATCAGTTCCTCCAAGACAGCAGGATGATGGCTGAGCACCGAGGCCGAGGCGTGTGGGAGAAGGCCCGAGGTCGTCTGCGTGAGCCCGTGCTCGAACTAGAGCGCCTCAACGAGCAGCGGCGGGCGATGCTCAGGGAAATCATGGAGTTGCAGGGGTCGGTCGACACGTCGTGGAGGCGCGTCGTCAGCGAGTAGCTCGTCAGATTCTCGACCGGCTGGTCCCCGCAACGAGCACATCCCCGTTCCCCGCCCGCCGTCATTGCCAAACCCTCGGCCTAAGGCTAAAGCCTCGAAGGTACGGTCTCCGTGGGCTTGGCCCCGTCCCGTTGGCGGGCAACGGAGTCCGACACGGCTGGGCTGTCTACCTCCGCCTTCTCGTCAGTCCGATGCCGCCTCCGGCGGAGACTCCGGCTCAGGGGGGCTACCCGTTTCCCAGTCGAACACGTTCGAAGGTCCGAGGTCCCCCTGATGGTCTTCCTCAGAGCCGGCGTTCGCTTCCTCGTCGACCGGCTCGACGGCAGCCTCAGTTCCCTGCGTAGCCGCCCGCAGCACAGCCTCATAGCTCACCGTGGCTTGCCGGAGGGCCTCGTCGTACTGCTGCGTGGCTCGCCGCAGGTCCTCGGCCCTCGTGTGGCCGACCTCTCCGACAGCCTTCTCATAGCCAGCCTGGGCATCCCGGAGGTCCTCGGCTCGGGTCAGCCCCGCGTCGCGGATGGCCTCGGCGCGGGTCGTGCCCGCCAGCCGAATGGCTTCTGCTCGCATCACGGCGCTCTGAGCGGCCGCCTCAGCCGCTCGCAGGGCTTCCTCGTGGGCTGCCTGGGCGGCGGCCATCTCCTCGGTGTAGGCCACCTCGACGCCATCGGCCGCAGCCTTGTTGGCCGTCTTCAGTGCCCCCCCGTAACCGGTCTCGGCGACATGCAGGGCATCAGCCCTACGTTCCTCGGCCGCCCGTAGCCCATCGTCATAACGGGTGGAGGCATCCTGGAGAGCCTGGGCGCGGGCCACGGTCGCCGTCCGGAGGGCCTCGGCTCGGGCCACGGTGGCAACACGGATGGCCTCGGCGCGCTTCACCTCGGCGTCGGCCACCTCCGTCGCCGCCCTCAGGGCCTCGTCGTGTGCTTGCTCGGCGACCCGGAGAGCGTCCTCCTCCACTTGGGCCCCTGCGTCAAGGCGTACAACATTGCGCGTCACCGATGGCCTCCTCTCGCCGCGCCAGCCACGCGGGGGGCCTTGCTGCCTCCATCCACGTGGCCATACCGCGACCGGCGGCCTAGCCTACGACGCATCGGCTTCGGGCGCTCTTCCGCCCCTGGACTCGCTGGGGAGGGCCCTTCGACCCTGGTCCACCGGACCCTCGCGGATCACACTGACAGTGTCAGGAGGACGAGCCTTTAGCGGGTCGGCTTGATTCGTTGGCTTGACCACTGAGGTGGGTGGCTTCGGACAGAGTAGGACCCGTGCATGTCCTCTGCCCGTGAGCCGCCCTCCTGAGCGAGAGCCAGCTAGGCGGTACAGGGCGCCAGAGCGGCACCCCGGCAAACGGTCTTTAGCCCTTGTCCAAGGTCGTAACACCGGCCACGATGGGTCTGCTCGACGCGAGAAGGGTGGACGTCGATGAGTGAGGCTGTGGGTGCCGTCGTGGCGCTGTGGAGGTTTCCCGTCAAGTCCATGCTGGGCGAGAGGACCGATGCGGCCGAGGTGACAAAGAGCGGCGTCGTGGGCGACCGCGCCTACGCTCTCATCGACGCCGAGACAGACAAGGTGGTGAGTGCCAAGAACCCGAAGTTGTGGCCGAACCTGTTCGGGTGCCGAGCTGTGTTCGTTGAGCGTCCACGGGCAGGTGAGGAGCCGCCGGCCGTCCGGATCAAGTTCCCCGACCGCACATCGGTGACGAGTGACTCTCGCGATGTCGAGGCCACCCTGTCGGGCTTCTTCGGACGCCAGGTCAGGCTGGCGCAGGCCGCTCCCGAGGACTTCACGATCGACCAGTACCACCCCGACGTCGAGGAGCTGGACCCCGAGGGACATCGCGACACCGTGGCCGAGTCGAAGCTCGGCTCCGCGTTCTTCGCTGAGGCGGGCCTTCCCTCCGCCGTCCCGGTGGGCTCGTTCTTCGATCTGTTCCCCGTCTCCGTCCTCACGACGTCCACCCTCGACCAGCTCAACGAACTCCGCCCCAATAGTCGGTTTGATGCGCGTCGGTTCCGGATGAATGTCATCGTTGGCACCCACGAGGACGGGTTCGTCGAGAACGAGTGGACCGGGCAGGAGCTTGAGATCGGCGATGCCGTACGGCTCATGGTTTCGATCCCCGATCCCCGGTGCGTGATGACCACGCTGGCACAGGATGACCTGCCGAAGGACACCGAGATCCTCCGCACGCTTGTCCGGAACAACAGGCTCGACGTGCCCGGTGCGGGGCGCTACCCATGTGCAGGTGTGTACGCCGTCCCAGAGTCGGTGGGCACGATACGAGAAGGTGACGGCGTCTCGCTCGCTTGAGCTCGCACGCTTCGTTAAACGAGAGGTAGTTTCGCCCGCTAGTGCTCCCGGCCCTGCCCCGGACTCCCTCACCCGGGCCGTCCAGCGCCGCGACGGCGCCCTTTCCTTCTTGGCGGGTGTGACCGCCTCGGCACTCGCCCGGGTTTGGCAGGACGCACCGTCGGACGTGCGGATCGAGGTCACCTCGGCCCTGGTTGAGCTTGCCGCCACCGCCAAGCGCGTGGCGCTCATGGCGGGCACCGGTCCGGTGCCGCTGCCACCCACCCGGGGTCCCGGTACTGCTCCGGGGCAGCCGGCGGCCAATGGGAACGGAGGCGGACGCCGTCCGTCACTAGGGGGGCCGCCCCGGCCGTTCTCCCCTCCCGCGAGCAAGCACGCGGGAGGCACGTACTGGGAACGCTGGAGCGCCGTCGCCTTCTTGGCGACGCTCATGCAACCCGACGACCGTGGCTCGGCGGTGGTCACGCCTCGCCCGGAGTGGATGGCCAGCGCCGCCTGCTCGAGGGCGGGGACGGCCGATTGGTTCCCGACCAAGGGCCGCGCCCCGACGACAGCCAGGCTGTGTGCCAGTCCTGCCCGGTGCAGTCGGAGTGCCTCGACTACGCGCTGGCCGACGAGGACCTGGCGGGCGTGTGGGCGGCACGACGGAGCGGGAGCGGAAGGCCATGCGGGCCTCTCGGAGGCTTGCTGGCTAACGCCTGGCTAACAACCCCCACCAATCTGGGCCCATCGAGACCCCACGAACGGGCTCGGTACAGGCCGGCTACCAGCAAGAACCTAGCCACACCGATGTAGGCCTACCTACTGTTTCTGACTCCGTGTCAGCTGCGTGTACACTCCGGCCCCGGTGAACCTGCGCTACTCCGAGAGCGAGGAGCGGTTCCGCGGCGAGCTGAGAGGGTGGCTCGATCGGGTGCTGCCGACGGTCGGTCCTCCTCCGGCGATGGATGACTGGCCGGGGCGGCGCGCCTACGACACCGCCTGGCAGCGGATGCTGTTCGACGCCGGGTACGCGGGTATCAGCTGGCCGAAGGAGCTCGGTGGTCGGGGCGCCTCGCCGGCCGAGCAGCTGGTGTTCCTCGAGGAGACCGAGCGGGCCCACGCCCCCTACGTGGGCGTCAACTTCGTGGGGCTGCTGCATGCCGGGCCCACGCTCATCGCCGAAGCCTCGCCCGAGCAGCGATCCCGGTACCTGCCACCGATCCTGCGCGGCGACGAGGTGTGGTGCCAGGGCTTCTCCGAGCCGGGTGCGGGATCGGACCTCGCCGCCCTGCGCACCCGCGCCGTGCGCGACGGCGACGACTACGTCGTGTCGGGGCAGAAGATCTGGACCTCGCACGCCGAGGTGGCCGACTTCTGCGAGCTCCTCGTCCGCACCGACCCCGACGCGCCCAAGCACCGGGGGATCTCCTGGCTGGTCCTGCCCATGGACAGACCTGGTGTCGATGTCCGCCCGCTGCGCACCATCTACGGGACGGCGGAGTTCAGCGAGATGTTCCTGGACGAGGTGCGGGTGCCCGTGGCCAACCGCGTCGGAGCCGAGAACGACGGCTGGCGCGTGGCCATGGTCACCTTCAGCTTCGAGCGGGGCACCGCGTTCGTGAGCGAGCTGCTGCAGTCGATGGAACTGCTCGAGGGCCTCGTCGGCATCGCCCGCACGACAGGCGACGGCGCCCATCCCTGGGACGACCTCGGGGTCAGGCGGGAGCTCGGCCATCTGGCGGCCGACCTCGATGCCCTCTGGTCGCTGACAAAGCGGAACGTCACCCAGGCCTCCCGGACCGGCGTGCCCGGTGTCGGGGGATCGGTGTTCAAGCTGCATTATTCCGAGGTCCGCCATCGGCTCGGCGACCTCGCCCTGCGGATCCTGGGCCGGGCGGGGCTCTCCTTCGACGACCTCGGGGGAGCTCACAGTGGGGAACACGTGAAGGGTTGGGTCCACGCCCTCTCCATCTCCATCGCCGCCGGCACCTCGCAGATCCAGCGCAACATCCTCGGCGAGCGCGTCCTGGGCCTGCCCCGGGAGCGTTGAGCCGCTCGGAGGCGAGGAGCGAGGTGGACTTCGAGCTCAGCGAGGACCAGGAGGCGCTGCAGGACGCGGTGCGCAAGCTGTGCGCGGGCGCGTACCCGATGGCCACCGTCCGGTCGCTGGAGGCCCGCAGCGGCGTGGACCGGGCCCTGTGGCGCCGTCTGGCCGACGCCGGTGTGTTCTCCCTGCGTCTACCCCAGCCCGACGGCGGGGTGGGGCTTGGCAGCTGCGAAGCCGTCCTCGTCTTCGAGGAGCTGGGCCGGGCTCTCGTGCCGGGACCGCTCCTGTGGACCCATCTGGGTGCCGGGGTGGTCGACGGGGCCGCCTCCGGCGAGCGGGTCGTGGGAGGCGTCGAGCGTCGGGCCCAGGGCGGTCCGCAACCGCTGGTGCTCCTGGAGCACCTCGCCACCCTGGACCGGCTGCTGGTGTTGGACGACGACGGGGTGTGGGAGGTCGAGCCGCCAGCCCTGGAGGGCGCGCTGGTGCCGCACCCTCTGGACCCCCTGACGCCCCTGCACAGGGTGCAGGAGCTGCCGCCGGGCATCCAGGTCGCGGGGCCCGAGACGGCTGCCGCCTGGCGACTGGAGGGGGCCACGTTTGCCGCCGCCCTCCTCCTCGGTCTGGCCGGGGCCGTCACCGACATGGCCGTCGCCTACGCCAAGGAGCGCCAGCAGTTCGACCGTCCCGTCGGGTCCTTCCAGGCCGTCAAGCACATCCTGGCCGACATGCTGGTGCGGACCGAGGTGGCCCGAGCGGCGGTCTACGCAGCCGGCGTGCACCTCGACGATCCTGGCGTCGGAGACGTCGAGCGCGCGGTGGCCGGGGCCAAGCTGATCGCCGGTGACGCGGCGCTGGCCAACGGCAAGGCGTGCATCCAGGTGCACGGCGGGATGGGCTTCACGTGGGAGGTCGACGCCCACCTGTACCTCAAGCGGGCCCGGGTGCTCGACACGGTGTTCGGCTCGACCCAGGCGCAGGCCGAGGTGATGGCCGCTCTCATGTGACGGCGCGCGGTGGCAAGCTGGCCGCCGTGCGCGCATGGATGGTCCGCGAGCTCGGCGATCCCGCCGACGCCCTACAGCTCGAGGACGTCGAGGAGCCCGTTCCCGGCCCCGGTGAGGTGGCCGTGGAGGTCGCCGCCTGCGGACTCAATTTCGCCGACATCCTCCTGTGCCGGGGCCAGTACCAGCAGCGCCCCCCGCTGCCGTTCACGCCCGGGCTGGAGACGAGCGGTCGGATCGTGGCGCTGGGCGACGGGGTCGGCGACCGGGCGGTCGGCCAACGGGTGATCGCCGTGCCCCGCCTTCCCCACGGCGGACTGGCCGAGCGCCTGGTCACTACGGCGGGGGCCACCTATCCGATCCCGGACGAGCTCGATGACGTCGTCGCCGCGTCGATGCACGTCTCGTACCAGACTTCCTGGTTCGCCCTGCACCGCAGGGCTGCCCTGCGCCCCGGCGAGTGGCTGCTCGTCCATGCCGCCGCCGGAGGAGTGGGCTCGGCCGCCGTGCAGCTCGGGGTGGCCGCCGGGGCTCGGGTCATCGCCACCGCCGGTGGTGCCGAGAAGGTCGAGCTGTGCGGTCGACTCGGGGCCGAGGTCGTCGTGGACTACTCGGTCGAGGATTTCGTGCCCGTCGTGCAGCGCCTGACCGGTGGTCACGGCGCCGATGTCGTCTACGACCCCGTCGGCGGTGACACGTTCGACCGCTCGAGGAAGGTCATCGCCTGGGAGGGTCGACTGCTGGTCATCGGCTTCGCCAGCGGCCGCATCCCGGAGGTCCACGCCAACCACCTCCTGGTGAAGAACTACGCCGTCGTCGGGCTCCACTGGAGCGCGTACAGCGACCACGATCCCCGTGCCGTAGCCGAGTGCCACGCACAGCTGGTGCGCCTGCACGGCGAGGGTCGGATCACGCCGGTGGTGTTCGCCGAGCTCGGCCTGGAGGAGGCCGTCGAGGGGCTCACCCTGCTCGGCAGTCGGCGGACGGTCGGGAAGGTCGTGGTGGCGCCCGCCGCCGGCCCGGCGCGGGCTGCTAAGAGATCACACCCGCGGGATCGAGCGACCCGTTCTGCACCTGGTACGCCTCGATCTGGGGCACTTTGATCTCGCCCCGCGAGTTGAACTTCAGCGTGCCGGTGACGCCGTCGTAGGAGTGGCTCGCAAGGTACGAGTCGATTGCCTTGCCAGAGGTGTTCCCGGCTCGGACGGCGGCGAGGATGAAGTTGGCAGCGTCGTAGCCCTGGGCCGAGTACGCGCCGGGCGTGGTGTCGGCGGAAGACTTGTAGGCGGCGGCGAAGGCCTGCCCTGCTGGAGTCGACGGCGTGGGAACGCACAGGCAGGTCACGTACGAGCCCGCTGCGGCGGGACCGGCGGCGGTGACGAAGCCAGGATCGTTGGTGGCGTCATCGGAGACGAAGGTTGCCTTGTTCCCGGCGTCGCGCAGCTGCTTCACCAGAGGGCCCGCCTGCTGGTAGTAGCCACCATAGAAGACGGCGTCGACGTTGCCCGCGTTGATGGCGTTGACCGTCGCCGAGTAGTTGGTCGCCTTGGGGTCGATGTGGTCCCGAACGGGCACGATCGCGCCGCTGTTGGGCAAGGTCGACGCCACGATGTCAGCGAGCCCCTTGCCGTACTCGCTGTTGTCGTCGATGACCGCGACGCGCTTGTCGTTGAGCCGGTTGGCGATGAGGGTGGCTGCCGCCGGGCCCTGAGAGCCGTCGTTGCCTACGGCCCGGTGCCAGAAGGTCCAGCCGTGGGTCGCCAGGCTGAGGTTGGTCGCCGAGGGTGTCACGTTGACGACCTTGCCCTGCTGGAAGATCGGGTCGGCCACCTTCGACTCCCCCGAGAAGGCGGGCCCGACCACGGCGACGGTGTGGTCGCCGATCACCTTCCGGGCCAGCTCGGGCGCTTGGGCCGGATCACCCTGGCTGTCGTAGTCGACCAAGGACACCCTCGGGCCCTTGCCGTTGGCGTTGTACTGCTGGACCGCGAGCTTGACGCCGTTGTCGATGTTGTTGCCGAGCTGCGGTGAGTTGTTCCCTGTGAGGGCGCCGAAGAACCCGATCTTCACCGCTCCACCACCGGTCGTCGAGCCGGTTGTGGAGCTCGAACCGCACGCCGCGGCCACGAGGGCCAGAACGGCGGCAGGTAGGAAGAGCCCCCAGCGTGCTTGCTTGGGAGGACTCATGGTCGTCCTCCTTGATGTCATGATCCTGCGCTGAAATTCAGCGTCGTTCGTCTACCCGCTGCCACGGGAGGAGAAACGGCGGCGGGCCCGGGGCAGGCGGCTGGCGGCGGCCAGCCGTCAGAAGGGCCAGGGGCCGGTGGTGTGCCCCAGGGCCTTGACCAGACGGTCCTGGTGCAACAGGACGAGCGCCTTGACCACGACGTTGCGGGCGAACCACCGGATCTGGGCGATCTGGAGGCCGCAGTTGCGCAGCCTTTCGGCCGGAGTGAGGTCGGACCGGACGTAGACGGCGAGCGAGCCGGTTCGCCCGGCGTACCGGAACCGTCCGCTGGCGAAAAGGGTCGCGATGAGGGCGAGGGTGACGCCCAGGGACGAGAACGAATCGTGGATGAGCATGGTGCCCCCGTCAGGCACGAGATCACCGTAGAAGATGATGTCCTGCCGGGCGGCCCTGAACCCGTGGGCTCCGTCGATGAAGAGCACGTCGACCGGCCGGGGCACGTCGTCGAGGGCGCGAGCCGACTCCTTCTGGATGTGGTTGACCCTGTCGGTCACCCCGAATCGACGCAGGTTGTTGGCGAAGACCTCGGCGTCCTCGGCACCGACCTCCAGGTTGAGCGTGCTCTCCTGCGGCGCCCGGTCCACCCCGCTGTGGGGGTCGATCGCCAGGATCTCGACCCCCTCGGGCGCCGCCAGCGCCAACGCGATGGTGGAGCGGCCTCGAAAGCTGCCGATCTCCACGATCCGCTGTTTGGGCTCGAGCGGCGAGGCTGAGTGCCACAGCTGATGCGCCTGCTCGTCAGTAAGCCATCCCTCCACCTGGCTGGCGGCGAAGACCACGTCTTTCGCCCCGCAATGCTCCAGCCGGCATCCGTCCATCGCCGTTCCGATTGCCATCGGGCCGAGAGGATAGCTGGTCAGGACCTGGACGCTGCACGCCGAGAGGGCGAACGCCGGCCCGAACGGCAGGTTTATGGGCCCGGTCCACCAGAGGGCGAGCACGAGCGGGGGTCGAACGGCGCCAGCGGGGTGGTCGCTGGCGTGGGGGCGCCCAGCTGGTTGCCTGCCGACGACGTGCTCGCCGGCGCGGTGGTCGTGGTGGTCGTCGGAGCGGCGCCGCCGGACGGCCCGGCGGCGGGCGGCGGGCTGGGTGCCGGGGGCGGGTTCACGGTGAAGTCCGATCCGGTCGTCAGACTGACGTCGGAGCCCGGTGGGGTCGGGCCCTGGGCCAGCACCACGGCGCCGGAGAGGCTGTGGGCGACCGCTTGCGCCGCGGCCTCGTTGGCGGGGCTGGCGTAGGTCACGACGGTCTCCGAGAGCGGCCCCTGGTACGTGCCGGTGCCTGAGGTGGAGACATGGAAGCCCAAGACCCGGAGCTGGGCCGCGGCCGTGGCCGCCCGACTCGGCACCCCGGTCCCGGAAAGCACGGCCAGGTTGATCGACGCGGGCGGCGGCAGCGCCTTCCCCGTCATGGCATCGGTGAAGGGCTTCTCGCCCAGGAACTGATCGATGACCTGCTGGTCGGCAGGCTGGTTCGGGAGCTCGACGCTGCCGTAGTCAGTGCCCTGGTACACGTAGGAGAGGCTGTTGTTCACCGAGACCGGGATCGTGAGCTGTGGCGCGCTCATGGGGTCGATCGTGTGGTACCGCAACACGAGGCTCACCATGTCGCTGATCGACATGCCCGTGTCGACCTGGAGGTTCGGGGCGAGTGTGGCGACGAGGGCCCGGTCGGTGAACGGGTTGCCGAGTCCGCGCTTGGAGACGGCGCTGGCGAGCACGCGGATGAACTCGTGGTCCCGACGGATCCGGCTCAGGTCGCTCTCGGGGTCCTGGGGCCAGCTGTGCGGATCGGTGCTGGTGACGCCCGGCGGCTTGTACTGCAGATGGCGGGCCCTCACCACCGCGAGCGCCTGGAAGCCGTTCAGGGTCTGACACCCCGCCGTCGGCACGTTGAGGCTGGCGAGGCTGTCGTAGAGCGGCATGGGGAAGTACATGCGGATGCCCCCGAGGGCGTCCACGACGCCGGCAAACGTGTCGAAGTTGAGCTCCACGTAGTGGTTGATCGGGATCCCGAAGTCGCTCTGGATGGCGCTCACCAGCTGGCTCGGTCCCTGGTACAGGGCGGCGTCGATCTTGTTGGCCCCGGTCGTCCTTGCGTTGGGCACGAACGTGTCGCGGGGGATGGACAGGATGGACAGTCGGTGGGTGTTGGGGTCGAGGTGGAGGATCATGACCACGTCGCTGTTGATCCCGTTGACGCCCTGTGAGCAGAGGCCGAAGGCCGGGTTCTGCTGCTTGAGGGCGCAGCGGTCGGTGGAGCCGACGAGCAGGATGTTCTCGGTGTCCTTGATGGCTCCCGCGGTCGGCGAGGTCCCCAGGCCCTTCACCTTCACCCGGTGGATCTCGCTGTTCAGAAACCAGAGGTAGCCGAAGAACGATCCCAGGAGCACGAACAGGGTGATGGCGACGACGATGATCGTCCGTTTGACACGGCGCCTGCGGCGGGAGGATTCGCGGGTCCGTCGCCGCTGGGTACGCGAAGACCCCGTGTCGGTATCATTGAGCGTCTGCAATTGGCGGTCTCCGCCGTCTCACTCCGCCTGCGGCCTCGAGGGGCTCGTCGGTCCGGACTTCGTCCACCTGGCTCCCCCCGGTTGTGCCGCCTCTCCTGGTGGTTCGGCGATCTTGGCAGCATACATGACCCCCTGGTCGAGCAACGGTCGGCCGGCGTACCCGGCCGCCGGCATCGGATGTCCGCCGACGGCGAGAACGCCGCCATCCTGGCGGGGCAGTGCCGGGGGCCGTGCCGGCGAGCGAGTTTGCTAGGTTTCGCCCATGTCGGATGTCGAGGTCACCACGCACGTCGAGGTGTCGGCGGACCGCGTCTGGGAGCTCATCGGAGACCCCACCCGGATGGGCGAGTGGTCGCCCGAGTGCCGACGGGTGGAATGGGTCGGTGGCGCGACAGGACCCGGACTCCAGGCCCGGTTCCGAGGCCACAACCGCCAGGGCTGGCGCAGCTGGACGACGACGAGCACCATCGTCGGCTACGACCCCGGGCGCCAGATCGCATGGGACGTGGGCGCTGTCGGTTTCGCCGTCGCCCACTGGGGCTACCGTATCGATCCGGAACCTGGAGGCGAGGCCTGCACCGTTGTCGAGTCGTTCCGCGACCGCCGCGGGTCCGTATTGCAGGCACTCGGGCCGATCGCGCGGGGCGTCAAGGACGTCGACGCCCACAACCGGGCCGGCATGGAGCAGACGCTGGCTCGCATCAAGGCCGCGGCGGAGGCGGTTCCTGCCGGCAACTAGGCAGCAGACGGGTACGGCGGGGGTAGCCCACCGAAAGGCTCGCCCCCACCCGGCGGGGTACGATTGGCCTGGCCAGGGGGACACCACATGAGCCGAGGTTACGATCCGTACGGGGGTGGCTCGGGGCACACGCCCCGCGTCGACGCCCTCCGGCTGTGGGCAGGCGGTGTCGCGGCCGCCTTCGTGGCTGCCGGCATCGTGGTCGTGGGCCTGCTGGTCGCACGTGTGCTCGACGTGCACGTCCTCATCAACACCGGGGGCGGCGCCCTCCTCGATGTGAACACGGCGTGGTACGCCGTCGGCGCGGCGGCTGTCACGCTGGTCGCCACCGCGCTGATGTACCTGCTCCTCCTCAGCGCACCCCGTCCGGAGCTGCTGTTCACCGCCATCATGGCGATCCTGACGGCGCTGGCCGTCCTCCTACCGTTCACGGCGTCCGCCACGCTCGAGTCCCAGGTCACGGTGGCGGCGATCAACCTCGCCGTCGGCATCACCGACATCGCCCTCATCTCCGGCTTCGGACAGAGCGTGATCGAGCGGCCACCGCCCGCGCCCGGCGCCGGCCAGCAGCCGCCGGCCCGGCCCTACGCGGACCCCTACCGGGATCCGCATCGGGACCCGTACCGGGACACCTATCGGGATCCCTACGGGCGCTAGCGCGGGGCCGGCGATCCCACGCCGTCGACGCGCCGCGAGCGCCTGACCGACCTCAGCGTCGAGTCGACGAGCGCGTCAGTTCCCCGGCTTCGTCGCCTTGGCGAACAGCCAGTTGCGCATGTAGAGCCCGCCGGTCTTGTCGTTCGCGGCCGCATCCATGACGGCCTGGCCCAGCACCGGGCACGACACCGCCGGGTCGTAGTCGGGCAGCACGGCAAGGGCGAAGATGTCGGTCTGGAGGAAGGCGGCGAGGAAGTCGGGGGTGATGGCGATGGGGACCGACTCCGTGATCACGTCGTCGAACCCCGCCCGGCGCAGCGCGTCGACGAGGCTCTCCTTTGAGAGCTCCTCTCGCTCCTTGTAGGGGCGTTCCTCGGTGGACTCGCGCTTCGGCGTGGATCTCAGCTGGCGCAGCGCACGCAGCAGCGTCGCCTTGGCCAGCCGATGCTCGTCCTCGCCGCTGGCGTCGCGATGGAAGGCGGTGCTGGCCGACATCGCTCCCTTGGGTCGCAGGACCGAGAAGACGTTGGCCGTCGCACGGGGGAGGTCCTCGAACAGGTGGATGGCGTTGGCCACGATCACGTGATCGACCGAGGCGGGTCGGACGTGCTCGTGCAGCCGCTCAGCCGTCGCCTTTACGTAGCGGGGCCGGTCGCCGAGGGCGGCTCTGGCCGCGGCGAGCCCGCTCTCGTCGGGCTCGACGACGATCAGCTCGCCGGGGTCGCACGTCTCGAGCACGGCCCGAGACATCGCACCGGTGCCTCCGCCGAGATCCATCACCACCTGGCCGGGTTGGATGCCCGAGAACCTGACCAGGTGGTCGATCCCCGCCTGATAGGCGTGATCGCGGGTGAAGGCCTCGTAAGGAGTGTCAACCGCCCTGTCCATGACTCCTCTACCGGATGCTCCCAACGGGTCCCGTGGAGGTCCCGACGACCGCAGCGCCCGATGATACGCCGGCACCGAGCGTCCTCGGACGGTCCCGCTCAGCGGCTGGTCGGGGGGGTGAGGACGAGACAGCCATTGTGGCCGCCGAACCCGAACGAGTTCGACAGCACGGGGGTTGGTTTCCACGGCCGTGGTGCCCCGGCCACGACGTCGAGTTGCATGTCGGGATCGGGATCCTCGTATCCCGCGGTCGGGGGGATGAGGCCCCGCTCGATCGTGAGGGCGACCGATACGGCCTCGATTGCCCCGGCCGCTCCCATGGCGTGACCGGTGACACCCTTGATCGAGGTCAGCGGGGGGCCCGGCGAGCCGAAGACCTTGGCGATCGCCTCCGCCTCGGCGGCGTCGTTGAGTGGGGTCGAGGTGCCGTGGGCGTTGATGTGGCCGATCTGGCTCGCCACCAGGCCGGCGTCAGCCAGGGCCAGCTCCATGCAGGCGGCCGCCCCGGTCCCTCCCGGAGCAGGCATCGTGATGTGGTGGGCGTCGGCGGTGCTCGCCGCCCCCATCACCTCGCCGTAGATGCGAGCGCCGCGGGTCATCGCCCGCTCGAAGTCCTCGAGGACGACCGCGGCGGAGCCTTCGGCCATGAGGAACCCGTCCCGCCGGGCGTCGAACGGCCGGGAGATGCCGGTCTGGGAGAGCGCGGTCGTGTTGGTCAAGGCGGCGACGGCGGGTTCGATCATGGCCCCCTCCGCGCCTCCGGCCAGCATGACCTCGCAGCGGCCGCTGGCCACGAGGCGCGCCGCGTTGGCCACGGAATGGGTCCCGGTGGCGCAAGCGGTCGAGATCGTCTCGCACGGGCCCCGCCACCCGGTGCGCATCGACACCAGTGCCGACCCGGCGTTGAGCATCATCATGGGCACCAGGAAGGGCGAGACGCGATCCGAGCCCCGGTCCCGCTCGACGACGAACTGGGTCTCGAGCGTCTCGATGCCTCCGGCGCCCGTACCCATGACGACCCCCGCCCGGTCGGGATCGACATCGACGGGGCCAGCGTCCTCGAGAGCCATGGCCGCCGCCGCCACCGTCAGCTGGCCGAACCTGTCGACCCGGCGGACCTCTTTGGGACCGAGCCACAGGGTGGGGTCGAACCCGACGACACGACGCTCGCCCGTGGGCGCGGGACCGCATAGGCCGTCCCAGAAGGCGTCCTTCCCGATTCCGCAGCAGGAGACGACCCCCAGGCCGGTGATCGCCACCCTCCGGCCGGTCACGTCGGCGGGACCAGCCTGACCCCACACGAGTCGCATCAGGGCGCCACTCTAGAGCGGACGGGGGCGTCTCGGGTCCCACCTCCGCCTCGGACACGGTCGGATCGAGGCAACGGGAGGAGGTGGCTCAGTGCTCGTCCCAGTGCCCGTCGTGGGCGGCGTGGCGGTGCCCGTCGTGGACGTAGTCGGTGTGATCGCCGTGGGCGACGGCGGCGTGGCCACAACCCTCGCCGTGGCTGTGCTCGTGGTCCTCGTGGGCCAAGTGGACGGCGAGGACGCACTCGTCCCAGTGCCCGCCGTGGTCGCGGTGGACATGGCCGTCATGGAGGTAGTCGGTGTGGTCGTCGTGGAGGACGGCGACGTGCCCGCAGCTCAGGCCGTGGGCGTGCTCGTGGTCGGCATGGGTCTCGTGGGTGTCAGTGGTCATGGTTGATGGATCTCCGTTGTCGGATCTGACGGGTTCGCGCTTCGGTGGCCCGGCTCGGTGCCGTGTGTGACGGCGTCCTGGGCGATGTGGGCAACGTGGTCGTCGGCCAGGGTGTAGACCGTCTCCTTGCCTCGGCGGGCCGCGGTCACCAGCCCGGTCGTGCGCAGCACCCGCAGGTGCTGGGAGGCCAGAGACGGCGAGATACCGAGGTCATGGACCAGCTCGTGCACGCAGCGCGAGCGCTCGGCCAGCTGCAGGACGATCGCCAGGCGGTGAGGGGTGCCGAGCGCCCGAAGCAGCTCGCACCCGTTCGCCAGGGCCGCGTCGTCGGGCGCCACCGCTCCTCGCCCGACCGCCTCTTGTGCTACGGGGCCCACCGTCACCCCAACATGTTAGCGATTGTTCAACCGTTTGTCCATGACGGCGACCGAGCGGCCCCGGGAGCGAGGTCGTCAGCCGGCGACGGGATCGAGGATGACGAGCGGGATCTCCCGGTCGGTGCTCTGCTGGTACTTGTCGTAGTCCGGCCACACGGCGGTGGCCCTGGGCCACCACTCGGCCTTCTCCGCCGCCGTCGCCGTGTGGGCGGTGTAATCCTTGAGCTCGGGGCCGTCCTGCAGGCTGACACTGGGGCTGGCCGCCAGGTTCAGGTACCAGACCGGGTGCTTGGGCGCCCCGCCCATCGAGGCGACCACGGCGTACTGCTCGCCGTGCCGGACCCGCATGAGGGCGTTCTTGCGGACGGCGCCGCTGTGGCGACCGTGCGTCCACAGGATCACGCACGGCTTGCCCTCCAGCTCGGCGCCCTCCCGGCCGCCTGTGCGCTCGTAGGTGTCCACCTGGTCAGCGACCTGTTTCCAGGCGCTCGGCTCGTACTGTCCCGCCAGAGGCATACGGTCCTCTCTACCGTCGAGCGCGCTCACCTAGCGCGAGAACGGTGTTTCCGGTGTGGGTTGGCGCTCACCGTCGATGGTGACGTCGACGCGCTCGTTGTAGAAGCACAGCAGGCCGGCGACACCCTCCGCCTGAGGGATCGGGGACTCGTAGCTCCAGACGATGTCGTCGTGGACCTCGCCGCCGGCCTCGACCGACCAGTACGACGCCTGGCCCTTGAACGGGCAGGTCGTCTCGGTGCTGGTGGGCCGGAGCAGCTCAGTACGCACGTCCTGGCGGGCAAGGTAGTAGCGCGTGGGGAGGCCGGTCTCCTCGAGGAGGACGGGGTGCTGTGACTCGGCGACCGTCTCGCCGCCGACGGCGATCTCGACATGGAGATCGGAAGGACTGATCGTGATCCGGTGGCCCTGGGTCATGGTTAGGCCAACGGCTCGCAGGCCACGGTCATTCCGGCCCAGCGTCAGGCCGGCTGGACGTCGTGGTGCCCGTTCGAGCTGAGCACCTCGCGGAGCGCTCCCATGGCGACCCGGTTGCGCCCGCCCAGGTTGATGCCCCGTAGGAGGACGACGTAAGTCGGCACGCCGGCATACTGCCAACTTCCTCGGCGGTTTCCCGGCTGGCTGGAGCGGGCCGCGGGGCCAAGGCGATGATTCCCGGTGCCGGGTGTCGTCGTAGCAGTGTGCCGCGGCGAGACAGGGACGCGATGGTGGTCCTCGCCCGCGACGACGTGGAGCTGGCGACCTGGCCGCTTTGGTGGTGGGGCCGTCCGGGCCTCGAAGCCGTGGACGAGCTGGCGCGGCTGCAGCTCATCGCCGGGCGCCTGGGCTGTTCGATCCGCCTGCGTGGTGCCTGCAACGAGCTGTGCGAGCTTCTCGACCTCGTCGGGCTGGGCGAGGTCCTGCTCGGAGACACGGGCCGACCAGTGCAGACGGAGGGAGAGGGCGACGACGAGATCGACTTGCCCCGCTGAGACCGTCGAGCAGGGCTTCCAGGGCGAGAGCCCCAGCGCGCCCGGGTCGATGCCGAGTGGTCCCCGGCCGCCGTCGTGTTGTGCCCGCGGTTTCTAGCCCGGCTCGGTACCCAGACCGGCTCGGTATCTAGCCTGGCTGGAGCCTCGGGGCTGAGCGTCGCCGGTCGCCGGCTGGCGTTTCCGACCCCGCCAGTGGGTGTAGGCGGCAACGAGGGCGACCGACGCCAGCACGGTCAAGGACGGCTCGGCCTCGACTCTGAGGCGTGTCTGTCCGTAGGACGCGAGCGTGCTGACGGTGACGATGACCGCAGGGACGACGAGGGGCCAGACTCCGACGCGGCGGCGCCACAGGATCACGACACCCCCGATGGCGAGCACCAGCAGCGGATAGAAGAATGCGAGCCCCAATCCCGTGACCCACTGGGGGCGACCCTCGTTCTCGTTCCACTGCAGCATGTCGAGCGGGCGGAACAGGCTCCAGTCGCGACCGATCCGGGCCGCGGAGACGACGACCAGGCGCTGGAGGTGGCCCTTCATGTAGTGGATGCCCTCGGCGCGGTAGATCCTCGAGACGGTCGACTCGTCGCCTCTCGGCGGAGTCCGGGGCAGACAGACGCCCGGCGCGTCGACCACGAGCCCCAGGCCGTAACCGTGGTAGGCGGCGTCGCAGTTCGACGCCAGCAGGGTGGCACCGTCGTTGGTCGAGATGAACGTGGCCGATTGGAACCGGGTCAGGTTGTACGCCAGCCAGGGGGCCATCACCAGGCCGGCGGCCACGAGGATCGCGGCGGCTCGGGCCAGGCGACTCCGGATGGCGCCCCGGTGCTTCGGAAGGACGAACCAGACAGCGAGGAGCGGGGCGAGCAGGACCAACTCCGCCCGGGCGAGCGTGGCGAGCCCACAGACGGCACCGAGCCCGATCGCCGTCGCCAGGCGAGGCCGCCTCGTCAGCCGGTACGCCAGCAGCATGGCGATGACCACCGTGAGAGCGGTCAGCGTCTCGGACATGATGAGCCCGTCGTTGACCCAGAGGTTCGGGTAGACCGCGGCGATGGCCGCGGCGAGGAGCCCCACCCCGTTACCGGCGATACGCCGGCCGAGCAGGCCGACGAGCAGCACGGTGGCCGACCCGAGCACGACCATGGTGAACCGCATGGCGAGGGAGCTGCCACCGGTGGCCCAGGCGACCGGAGTCAGCACCAGCACGGTGAGCGGCGGATGGACAGCCGTGGGAAGCGGCGCTGCATTGGGGTGCGTGAACGCCTGAAACGGGTCGGTGAACCCGTGGCCAGTCGCGACCCGCTGAGCCTCGAGCTGGTAGAAGACGGCGTCGTAGAAGTGCCTGTCGTAGCGGGACACGCCGAGCACGAAGGCGGTACGAACCCCGGAAGCCACGACCACGATGAGAAGGAGGGCGGCGGCAAATCGTCGAGACCCGTCCGGGACCAGGGAGGCGAGACCGCCTCGGGCCCTCGATGGCACCCGCCCGGTGGGTGTCGGGCCGACCTGATCGTGTTGGCCAGTGGCGGGAGTGGGCATCATCTCCGTTCTTCTGGCAGCTGAGGCCCTGCACGCCAGTCCGGGCGGGCAGGACCCTATCAACCTCCGCGAGGCCAGGGCTATCCTCTCGCTGTGTACCGTCAGCTCTCAGTGGTGCTGATCGTTCCGGTGCTCGACGAGGCGGGGAAGATCGGCGAGGTCGTGCGACGTGCGCCGCGAGCGATCGTCGACGAGGTCGTCGTGGTGGACGACGGCTCCACCGATGGATCTCGACACGAGGCCGTCGCGGCCGGCGCCACCGTCATCGAGCTGGGCCGCACCCGGGGAGTCGGCGTCGCCCTCCGGGTCGGCTTCGAGCACACGCTGGCCACCGGCGCGGACGCCGCCGTCGTGGCCGCGGGCAACAACAAGGACGCGCCCGAGGAGATCCCGATCCTGCTCGACCCGATCGCCGATGACCGGGCCGACCTCGTGCAGGGCTCCCGCTTCCTCGGTGCCAGCGCCAACCTGGGGGACATGCCGGGTTACCGACGAGTCGCAGTGCGGGTCCACTCGCAGCTGTTCTCTCTGCTCGCCGGTTTCCGGGTCACCGACTCCACGAACGGCTTTCGGGCCATCCGTGCGAGCCTCCTCCGTGATCCGGACCTCGAGCTCGACCGGTCGTGGCTCGATGCCTACGAGCTCGAGCCGTACCTGCTGCTCCGGGCCATCAAGCTGGGCTATCGATTCGTGGAAGCGCCGGTCACCAAGGTCTACCCCGATCGAGCGCTGGGTCAGACGAAGATGCGCCCGGTCGTCGACTGGTGGTCGATCCTCCGGCCTCTCGCCGACGCCGCCGTCGGGGGTCGGCGACTCTCGCGCCGCTATATTCGCAGGGATGATCGAGATCGGCGTGGTGGGCGCCGGCCACTGGGGACCCAACCTCATTCGCAGCTTCCAGGACCTTCCCGGGAGCCGAGTGGTCTGGGTGATCGATCACGACCGCCGTCGACTCGATGAGGTCCACGCGCGTTATCCCGGGGTCAGGGTCGGCGACGACCCAACCGCCGCGCTTCGAGACGTCGACGCCCTCGTGGTGGCGACGCCGGCGACGAGCCATTTCGCGCTCGCCAGTCTCGCGCTCTCGGCGGGAAAGGACGTATTGATCGAAAAGCCGATGACAATGAGCATCGGCGACGCCGAGGAGCTCTGCCGGCTGGCGCGGTCGTCCGGCAACGTCCTCATGGTGAGCCACCTCTTCCTCTATGCGTCGGCGGTTCAGTGGGTGCGCGATTACCTCTGGGCTGGCGAGCTCGGATCCGTGTACCACCTCACCATGGTGCGCAACAATCTCGGACCCATCCACGACGATGCCAACGCAGCCTGGGACCTTGCGGCCCACGACGTGTCGATCGCCAACTACTGGCTCAGGGCCGAGCCCGTCGCCGTCTCCGCAGTCGGAGGGAGATGGCTCAACCCCGGGGTGGAGGACGCGGTCTTCGTCACCATGCGCTATCCGGACAACGTCCTGGTCAACCTGCACGCCTCGTGGCTCAGTCCCCGCAAGGTACGCGACATCACGGTCGTCGGGAGCCGGCGCATGCTGACGCTCGACGACATGAACCTCACCGAGCCAGTGAGGGTCTACGACAAGAGGGTGCTCGATGGCGGCGAACAGAGGGGCGTCGTCGACACCTTCGCGTCCTTTCGGGCGAGCATCCGCGAAGGAGACATCTCCATTCCTCGAATCATCCTGGAGGAGCCGCTCAAGACCGAGTGCTCCCACTTCCTCGACTGTGTCGAGAAGCGCACCGAGCCGATGACCAGTGGCCGTCAGGCGACGAGCGTCGTCCGGGTCCTCGAGGCGATCGATCGCTCCCTCGAGGACGAGGGCCGAGAAGCGGTGCTCGAGGTGGGGCGGGTTGACAGTCCCGCTGGTTGACCTGCGGGCGGAGCACGAGGAGATCGCCGACGAGGTCCGTCGAGGATGGGCGCGGGTCATCGATCGCACGGCCTTCGTGCTCGGCGAGGAGGGGAAGGAATTCGAGTCCGAGCTCGCCGCCTTCAGTGGGATACGCCACTGTGCCGCGGTCGCCAACGGCACTGACGCCCTGGAGATCGCCCTCCGCTCGTGCCGTGTCGGTGCTGGCGACGAGGTCATCGTTCCCGCCAACTCCTTCGTGGCCAGCGCCTTGGCGGTGCTCCGGGCCGGCGCCACTCCGGTCCTCGCCGACGTCGACCCCGAGACGCTCCTCGTCGACGCGGACCACGCGGCCCGACGCACCGGCCCCCGGACGCGCGCGATCATGCCGGTCCATCTGCACGGGCACCTGGCACCTCTCGGCGACCTGCGGTGCCTCGCGGACGAGGTCGGCGCCGTTCTCATCGAGGATGCGGCCCAGGCCCACGGGGCGGCGCGAGGCGACGCGAGGGTCGGGACGGCGGGCGACATGACGGCGACGAGCTTCTACCCGGCGAAGAACCTCGGTGCGTACGGCGATGCTGGTGCGGTGCTCACGGGCTCCGACGAGCTGGCGAGGAGGGCCCGGGCCCTGCGCAACTACGGAAGCGAAGGTCGCCAAGAGCACGACGAGCAGGGGTTCAACTCCCGTCTCGACGAGCTCCAAGCCGTTGTCCTGCGGGCCAAGCTCCGCCGCTTGGCCCCATGGAACCAGGCTCGGCGGACAGCGGCCGCCCGGTACGACGGGCTCCTCGCCGAGCTGGAGAAGGTTCGGAGACCGTCGGGCGCCGACGCGAACGGGTCCGTCTGGCATCTGTACGTGGTGCGGGTGCCGGACCGCGACGAGGTCCTCGCCCGGCTCAACGAAGCGGGGATCGGGGCCGGTGTCCACTACCGGACCCCGATCCACCTCCATGGCTTCGCCCGCTGCCTGGGCTACGAGAAGGGTGACTTTCCGGTCGCCGAGGCCGCATGCGAGGAGGTCCTGTCGTTGCCGCTCTTCCCGCGGATCACGCTGGAGCAGCAGGAGCGGGTCGTCGACGAGCTGGATCGCGCATTACGGTGAGTCCTCTGGACGGTGTGTTCGTCCACGAGCGCGCGCTGCTCGAGACCGACGATGTTGGGGCGGGCACCAGGATCTGGGCCTTCGCGCACGTGTTGAGCGGTGCGAGGATCGGTCGCGACTGCAACGTCTGCGACCACGTCTTCATCGAGGATGATGTAACGATCGGCAACGACGTCACGGTGAAGAACGGCGTGCTCATCTTCGACGGGGTGACCATCGAGGATGAGGTGTTCATCGGCCCGGGCACCGTGTTCACCAACGACCGTGTGCCGCGGGTCAGCTCACCCCGGCAGCCGCCGACCCTGCTTCCGACCGTCGTCCGGCGTGGCGCCAGCATCGGTGCGAACGTCACTGTCCTGTGCGACCTGACCATCGGCGCTCGAGCCTTCGTCGCTGCGGGATCGGTCGTCACCGGCGACGTTCCACCGCATGCACTGGTCATGGGCAACCCGGCACGGCGTGTCGGATGGGTCTGCTCGTGCGGTAAGCGACTCCCCTCGTCCCTGCGCTGCGAATGCGGGCGCGCCTTCAACCTCGTCGGCGAGGTGGAGGGTCCTGTGCCCGCGACCGGACCCTAGGCGGACAGGATTGGCTGTGCCACGAGGGCGACCGGGCGCTCCGGGCCACGCTCGTGCGGGCCGAGGACCGCCGGGGGAACGACGCCACCCCGTGGTTGACCTTTGGCCTCGTCCTGGCGGCTGACCCAGCAGATCCTGGCCGAGGCCAGCCGACCGCTCGACCCGCTGTGGGGCGCCTGACCATGAGGTCGCGCGGATCCGAGCAGTCGGGGCCGTGCCTCCGATCGAGCTATCGGCGCGGTCTCGGTGGGTTCACCCTCGGTCGGGTGATCTCGAAGAACCCGGGCTCCTGGGACAGGACCTGGATGGCGTCCCACAGCCGGACGGCCGGGTCGCCGGTCGGAGCGGGTGCCATCACGGGGCCCTTGAAGCCGTGGGGTTGGTCGGTGCGGACGACGATCGTCGGCGTCTGGGTCTTGGGCCCGCCGAACTGGTAGGCGATGTCCATCGCCTCGACGATCGGAGCATCCCACTTCTCGTCGTCGGCAGCAGAGAGAAGATCCGCGTCGAGCCCGCAGGCTGCCACGCAGGCGGACAGGAGCGTGTCGTCGCGCGCCGTGCCCGACGCGAAGAACCGAGCACCCCACTCGGTGTACAGGGCGTCGACGGCCTCCTCACCGCGTGCCGCCCGCGCCGCCTCGAAGACGCGGAGCATGCGATGCGACAGGGCGTGGCCGCGCAGGGCGGCGTCTCGCAGGTGCTCGGGGACGGTGGGAGCGACGCCATAGTCGTCGCGGATCTCGAGACAGTAGGAGGGCCAGGTGAGCGCCAGGTCGCGCTCGGCAGCCACCTCCTTGAGCCAGCGACCCGTGATCCATGCCCAAGGGCAGCTCGGATCCACGTACATCTCGACGTCGATCATCTCACCAGGCTATCGACCCGGCCCCATGGGACGACCCCGTCATACGTCGGCTCCCGGCGAGCCTCCGGCCACCTCGTACGACCAGAGC
>CAVQWQ010000003.1:0-295971 GCA_963717645.1 uncultured Actinomycetes bacterium
TGGTGACCTTGGGGATCAAGCCCGAGGGTGGGTACCCGGATCGACGCCGACCGCGTCGCGCACGTCGAGCGATAGCTGGAACTGAAAGAGGCGGCTCACTTCCTTCGGGCTCATGTACATGCGCCCGCTCTTGGCCACGTGGCGGCGGAACTCGGGATCTCGACGAGCGAGGTCGGGCGCGGCGACCTCGGCGAAGGCCTCGGTGCCCCAGGTGTCTTGGACGAACTGCGAGGAGAGAGCCAACGCCTCCACGGGGAGGCCGGCGGGATAGTCGGGAGCGGCAGCCCACCGGGCCACGGTGCCGATGAGGATCAAGCCCTGGGTCCGAGCCGGGTGACTGGCGGCAAAGAGAATGGCGGTCGGGCCCGAATCGGCGCCACCGAGGATCACCGCTCGTTCAGACCCGACCGCATCGAGTACGGCCCGTGCGTCGTCTGCCCACCGCTCCCAGCTGGGGAGCGTCTCTCCCGACGGGGCGTCCGACGCTCCCGCTCCCCGCCGATCGAACGAGATGACCCGCGCCCGGGCACCGAGCCAACGGAGAAAGTCGGCATTGGGGGGCCACTGCCACCGCACGTCGATGCAGTCGCCGGATGCCGAAACAAACAGGAGATCGACGTCCCCATCGCCGAAGACCTGGTAGGCGATGCGATCCTCGCCCAAGGTGGCGTACTGGGTCTCCGGGATCTGCTCCCCCCTGGCCATCGGCCACCAGTGTTGCGGAAACACACGCTCGGTGCCCGGGAATGCCGGTTCATGTGGAGGTTTCCCCAGTTAGTCCACCACGACACGCAGGAGCGGCGTGGTGAACCCCCATGCCCTCACACCCCGCTCAAATCCGAAGGCCCCCCAATGTGACGCCCAGCCAGGCCGCAACGCTGCTGGGCAGTCAGACGCTAAGACTTAGTTCTGTTCTTCTTCAATCTTTGAGCGCACACCCTTCGAGGCGTGGCGTTGCTCCGCGGCCGCTAGGTCTCACTCAGCAGGAGGACCGGGACCTTCGCCTCTGTCCTCGGTCATAACCGGGGCGGATCGTGAAGAGACGGAGATTGGTGCAACCAGGGTCAGGGTTGGCTGAAAGGTGCCCCTGATTGCCACCGGCGGGTTCGACCGCGGAGAGCAACATGATCTATGAACTTCAGGTAACCCACGTGGAACGCCCGGACGATGGCGGGAGAGGAAGTGACCATCATGGTGCAGAGCGACCGTAGATGGCGGCGGTGGTGGATCGTGGACGATGATGATTCGCATCTACCGCGGGGCCGTACCTGACCCTTGGCGGCGCCTACGCCGCCGCAGCCTCTCTCTGGGGCTATGCATGGTGGCATCGCCATCCCAACCGGCGAACCGAGAAGGAGCAGTAATACCCAGCGTCTGCATCGGACTCTGACGAGCCGCTCTATCGACGGATTCGCTTAACAGAATCGTAGATAGCCTGCATCATCAGCGGGCCAGGTTGACCTTCTTCCGGAACCACGACAGCAATGCCCAGATCCTCGCGCCGCCGCGGTGATCAACTCTCCTCTGGCCATCTGACCTTCTGGCTTCTGGCTGTAAGGAGGAGCACCGTGGAGCACTGCTTCGTCTCCGGAACCTACTCAGGCCCCACTGAAAGCGGCCCCGCCGATCACCCCCGCAGCAAGTGTCCGACTGGGTCGATGCGTGAGCATGTTTCCCCCCTGTTGATATGCGACCTGTGACCTACCCTTTCCAGCGGGAGTCGACATGTCAACTGGCCATGTCACAACGAGACGCCATACATGCACCTCCGGCGACGACCAGGCCTGACCGTTACGCTCCGCCGAGACCGTGCACAGGACGACAGCCCGCTCGCCCTCGGTAAGGATCTCGTCGACATCGATCCGGAGTGTTTCGCTGGACAATTCCATGGACTTGGTGAAGAAGCCGACTACCTCGTCGTGGCCCTTGTAGCGGCGGACAAGGGACTGCGACCGGGCACATGCCATGTGATGTCGTCGGCGAACAGGCTGAGCGCCGTGTCCGTCAGACCCGGGTCACTCCATGTGCTGCTCCCGACCCGTCACGGTAGGGGGCCAGGAACTCCGTCAACGCTGCCACGGTCTCCTCGGGGGCCTCCTCGGCGAACCAGTGTCCGGCGCCGGGAATGATCGCGCTCTGCGCGTCCTTCGCGAGAGACTTCATGGCGTTGCCGACGTCCGCAGCGGCGCTCGACTCCCCGCCGATGCCCAGGACCGGCATCGTCAGCGGCTGCTTGGCACGCTCCGCGTTCTGCGCCATCATGGTGTCCCATTCGCGGTCGAACGCGAAGGTGCCTCGCAGGGAGTCGGGGTTGGTGAGCAGGCTGACGTAGTACTGGACCAGGTCATCCGGGAGCTTCCCCGCCGTCTGGATCGCGAACTCATAGCCGAAGTACAGGTCCTCCCGTCCCACGACGAGCTGCTCGTTCAGCTTGTCGAGCCGGTTGACGGGAATGTGCCAGTACTTGTTGTTGAGCGGCTCGGGGAGGAAGAAAGGCGGCTGGGGAACCGCCCCGGGCGGCCCGGGGACCTCGGCGAGGGCCACACGCTCGACGCGGTCCGGGTGATCGGCGGCGAGTGCGTAGCCGATCGGGAGTCCCGTGTCGGTGCCGACCACGGCGAACCGCTGGTGACCGAGCACGTCCATCAGCGCGACGAGATCGTTGGCCTGGGTGGCCGGGTCGTACCGGCCTGCGGGCTTGTCGGACAGCCCAATCCCACGCTGGTCGGGCGCGATGACCTCGAAGTCCCGGGCCAGCGCCGGCATCACCAGGCGCCAGGCGTACCAGTTCTGGGGCCAGCCGTGCACCAGCAGGAGCGGCGGGCCCTCGCCTCCGATGACCGCGTGCAGGCGCACGTCACCGGCGTCGACGTACCGGCTCGTGAACGTGTCGGTGAACCCCTCAGGGAGGTTCGGCACGCCGGAGACGGAGCCGGGGCCTTCGGGGGTGGACAGTCGGGCAGAGGCTGAGCTCATGAGGATCTCCTTTCACACCTCACGACGTTGGGCTTTATGGCGCCACCAAGCCCGCTCGTCTCGTCTTCCACCGCGTTCGCAGGCGTCTGGCCTGCGAATCCCCGCGATCTGCAACGGATCCGAGACCCACTCGACGAGGACGTCCCGCTTGAGCGTCCCGGTTCCGTTGACGTGCGAGACCTTGAGCGGAGCCAGGGGTCGACGGCGTTCTCGCCGAACCCCACGGCCACGCCAATCCCTCTCGGCGCCGGCACGGCGGACCTTCTGAGCCAGCAGTCCGCCCGATTTGCCTACCGATTCTGGGCGGTGCGGCACATCGCCGCCATCACCAGTGACACCTACGCCGTAGCCAGCGCGCGTGGTCGTGAAGACCACCCCCCCTGCGCTTCTTGTGTGACGCTGTGAGTGCGAGAGCGAGTGCTAGCTTCTCACTCGGGGGGGAGGCCGGTAAAGGTCGAGGCTGACTGTTGCTGAACACCAACCTTTTCTAGCCATTTCCTCCCGGGCAGGCGGAGGCTTAGCGGTCGGCCGACGGAAGACGCCTTGCGGACAAGATCGACACGGGCAGCCCACCTGGCCAAGTCTGAGGTGCCGGTCACCTGGGTTGCATTCGACATCCGCTACCTCGACGGCGCATCCCTCCTCGATCAGCCCGATCGGGCCCGCCGGGCTGCCCCAGAAGACCTCGACTTGCATGGACCCTCCCGTCCTTCCTGTGTGCCGACGGCGTTGAACCCTTCTGCTTCAGGTCCCGCAGTGTCCGGATTTCGCTAATCCGACTGACCCTCGTGAATCATTCGGGTCGCGTGTAGTCGCTTCAGCTCCGCCCACCCGCGCAGCTCTCGCTCGGAGAGCGCTGGGGTCACGGCGTCGCTCCCGATCCTCGGGTCCAGCAGGGATGGATGCGCATGCTCCAGCAGTTCCCGGAGGTCAAGGTTGCGAAGCTCGTGTGCGGAGATCTCACGGCCCAGCATCTCCCCAGCCACACGTGCGACGCCCTCGGGACTGAGCGCGCTCTCGCCGACTTCGACGTGGCGCAGAACCTCACGCTGCTGCATGACAACTGACCCCGTGCATTGGCGCGAGACGATGTCCCACCCGCCATCCTCCCTGAGCTGCGTCCCTTGGCGACGGATGTGACATAGGCTGCCGTAGCCGTCCACGCCGTCGCGGAGATGCTCATTCCAGATATCCGATCGCTTCCATGGTGCAAACGTGAATCGGCCCTGCGGCATCGCGATGCCAGGTACCTCGTGATCGTAGAAGAGCTTGACTGCCTTGCCGTGGTTATCGACTAGCCAGGGACATTGACAGTTGCATGGTTGCGACAACGGATCGCTCATCGTGATCTCGTGGACCAGCGACGCATCTCCACCAGCATCCACGTTCCAGCTGCTCTTGACATCTTCCGAATCTCTCATCTGTCCCCCCTTGGCTCATACGCTGATCGAACTTGACGTATGGTGATCAAAGAAGCACTTCCAAAGGCACCGGCGAACCACGCTGACCAAGACCTATTCGTAAAAATACGATCGGTCGATTCTGGGAAACTCCAGTGTCGACCATTCACCCCCGAAGGGCATCGGCCCCGCCTGAATCCTGTTCCGGCCGGGTGGAATCGGCTGAGGATTGAGGTACCCGCTAACCTCGGCGGCAACGCCCGCCTCCTCCAGGTCAGCTTCGAGCGCGGCGGCGAGGTCCGGATGTTGCGCTCCGACGAGAACCCCGAGAGCGAAGCTCGGGTCCTGCTTGATCATGTCCGCCGCTTTCTGGAGGTTGAACTCGGGCATCGAAGAACCCCCCTCATGAGGTGACGGTCCACAAGATGCCACATGACCTACGACCTCGCTACCCGGGGTTGGCGCGGTGTCGTAGCAAAGTCGATGAGCGCTGACCTCCAGTGATCTGAGGTGGAGAAAGCGGGTCTGCGTATGGGTGCCGAGAACTCCGTCCAAGCCCTTCACCTGGACCTTCGCCAAATGAGGCTGTGGTCCACGATGGGTTGTAGGGCCCTCCTTCCTCTACGGGGCCGTCGTTCGGTGCTGCAGCTGTTCCGGCTTTGCCGGAACGAGCGAGAGGAACTGGCCATCGAAGTCGTCATGCTCCGACACGAGGTCTCGGTCCTGCGCCGCCAGGTGGTGTGGCCCGCACTCCAGCCAGCTGTCAGAGCGGTCTTCGCCGGGCTGAGCCGGTTCCTCGGGCGAGTGCGTCGGAGACGCTTCTTCGTCGGGCCCGAGACCTTGCTCGGCTGGCATCGAGATCCGGTGCGTCGCCGATGGACGTACTCCCGCCAACGGTCGGTTCGTCCGGGGCTGCCCGCGGGCACGGTCCAGCTGGTGCTTCGGCTGGCGAAGGAGGACCCGACCTGGGGATATCGGCGGATCCACGGCGAGCTGGCCACCGTTGGCGTGCGGCTTGCTCCATCGTGTGCCCCTCGTGGCCACCCCGACGAGGGTCGGATCGGCTAGGGCAATCGAGGCACTCCCGGCGCACGAGGCAGCGTCGGCGCCACCGGACGCGGGCCGAGATGCTTGAGGGCGAGGTCGAACGCTACGGGGGCAAGCTCGAGCAGGCCCGTCAGGGGGCCAGGGAGGAGGCCAGGGAAGGGGCCAGGGAGGCGGCCCCTCAACCTCGGCGGCGATGGTGGAGGCGGACCTAGACAGAACAAGAGCCCCGGAACCACCCAGGGCTCCGAGACTCCGTCCCAGAGGGGTCAAACCAATCCGACCTCCCCCCGGAACCCTCCGAGGGCCCCGAGACTCCGTCCGAGAGGTCAAACCAATCCAACCTCCACGTACCAACGATACCGAGCGGCCGTAACGGGAGGGAGGGTCTTAAGTCCCATCCTCGGATGGGAACATGCTCGCCGCCGAGGTCGAGCGGCTGAGGTCGAGCCCTGCTGAGCCACGACGCCGATGGTGGCGACGTTCGTAAGCTCTGCCCCATGCCCCCGCTCAAGTACGAGCCGATCCCAGGGACCCGCTCGCTCAAGGTGATCGACGACACTGGCGCCGAGGTCGGACAGGTGGATCAGGTAGGCGCCGCCCTTCCACACCGCTACGTCGTGACGGCCAAGTCGAATGGGTGGTCGAGCGCCGGCCATCCGAGTGTCCACCACGCCATCCGCGCTCTAGGGGAGCACCTGGGCGACTGCTGACGGGAAGCTGCCTTCCCGACCCCCAAACGGAGCGTCCCCTAAGGGAGAGCCGACCCGGCAGAATGAAGGGCTCGGGCGAGTGATGTCGCACTCCCCGGGCCAGGCCGACGACCTGCTAGGAGGTCACCGACATGGGAGACGATACCCTCCGCCGGCGGACCGTCGGTCGGTGGTGGGCGCGTCCCCCCCATCGGTCGGCCCTCCCGAGCGCCCGTTGAGGTGGGCGGCTCCGGGCGGCGGGCACGCAACATCGTGATCCGGCGTCTGGCCCGCTTGAGCGACACGGCACCTGGGGTCAGCCCGCACGCCGGAACCTCAACCCTCACTGCGCGAAACCTCCCGCACACTCGGATGGGGGAGCAGGAATCACCGCTCGTTGGGTGATTCGCGGCCATGACGAATCGGGCTATAAGGCGGAGACGGGGACAAGAAGCAAGAGGTGCAGCATGGACTCGGAAGAGCTCCTCGGGATGGTGGGCGGGCTGACCGCTGGGTCGCACGTGCTCGAGGCTCAGGTCAGGCAGGCCATCCTCGAACGCATCCTGGCCGAGGCGGGGGAAGTTGTAGGCGCCAGGGAGATCCGCGACGTGGCCGAGGCTTTCGCTTGGGTGACCAATCCGGGTCAGGACCACGGCTAAGCAGGTCACCACGGCCTAACAGTCATTTGGAACTGGGTGCGATAGGTGTGGTGAGCATCGCTCGGGATTCCACCTCGACAGGTGACCCCTCGTACCCTTCTCATCGCAGCTCGACCCATCTACCGTGAGAAGTGACCGCGGCGGCTCCCCCCTCGTGGTCGTAGAGGACGGGCGGGGGCCCATGGATGAGCGAAAAGGGCGCCCCAGGGTCTCCGTGCCGTCTTCCTTCGTGAAACGTCTGAGACCGTCGCTGTCGTTAGCCCGCGGTGCCGAAGGCGAAGGTAAGTCGCCACCCGGGAAGATCACTGTCGTCTCCGGCACTGGGGCGGCTCGGTTCTCTGCCGGGCGGGGCCGCGCTTGGGCTACTCGTCCTCGTGAGCAAGCAACGCCCGGAGGCCGTCGCATAGCCGGTCAAGGCGGCCCTGCACCTCGCCGAGGTCGCCGAGCAGTCGCATGGCGTCCTCTCGTTTCGTCGCCAGTGAGCCCGGCCGAAGCATGGCGATCGACCGACGCAGCTGCTCGATCTCCTACGCCGCGGACCCAGAGTCGCCCGTGGGCGACAGCAGGTGGCGGGGGAATGCCAATTCCCGGCGCCGTGGCGTCAGTCGTCGAGGTGGCGCTCTAGGGCGGCCTCTGCTCCGACGGCTCCGTCATGGCCCGACTCCGACCACCCGTCCGTCGCAAGTGCAGTCCATTCGCCAGGGGCGAAGTCATAGATCTGTCCGACCCGTGGCCCTTCTGTCACCCACCCGACCCGCTCGCCGTGCTCGTCGAACATCTCCCAGCGTGCCCAGCGTCGGCTCGCTACCTCCTTGGACGGGAGCAGGACCCGTCGCAGCCCGGACATGTTCCTGAGCCTACGTGGCGTCAGCCGTAGAGGTAGCGCTCTAGGGCCACCATCGCATCGTCGGAGCTGTCATGGCCCGGCTCCGACCACCCGTCCGTCGCACGAGCGGTCCACTCGCCAGGGTGAGCCTCACCGCTCGGCCCATAGATCTGTCCGCCCCGTGGCCCTTCTGTCACCCACCCGACCCGCTTGCCGCCTTGATTGACCACCGCCCAGCGTGGCCATCGCCGGCCCGGGAGCCCTCGCTCCTCCACCAATGCGGAGGTGGTTTCGGGCGGGAACGGGACCCGTCGTAGTCGGGGCATCTTCAGAAGCCTAATTGGCGGCCCGCTGACATGGCGGGCGAAGCGACTCGCTCGGCCCCGGTCCACCATCGGCGCTACGACGGAGCGGGAGCGGGCGAGGTGCGAGTCCGGCGGGGTCCGCACTCCAGTGAGGAACGGGACCGCCGTGCCCTCAGACGTGGCGTCGTCCCTCGCCCGCCAGCACGCCTAGGGCCAAGTGCTTGGGCCCGCAAGCGGGAGACCCCAGAGCGCAGCACCCGGACGCCAGTGTCTGCTGCCAGCGTCCTGTCGCGAGTCTCTCGCCCTGTGGCCAGGCGGTCAATAGGTCTCGTCGTTGTCAGTGGCCCAGGGCACCGCTCACCGAGGGGCCGGTCAGGTTCGGCCTGGAGCCGCTAGCCACGCCCAGGCCTCGGCAAGGTCACGAAGGCTTTCGGCATTGTGTCGCCATGAGGCTTCGGGCTTCGGGGCCTCCTGAAGGGTCTTCCCGAATTCCTCGATCGCGTCGAACAGGGCTTCTCGCGCCGTTTCGTCTGACATCAGCGACCGAGGCTACGCCTCATCTCGGCAGACTGGGCCCCGGCGGCAAATCCGGCCGGTCCAGCGCTCTCAGCCCCGCCTGTTGATGGGCGACCGCCTCGGGGCTGGTCCGGAGGAACGACGGCGTAGGGTGGCGTAGATACTTCGTAGCGGCGCGGAGTACCTGAAGGTGGGGGTCGCCCTCAGCGCGTGCAGTTCTGTGCGAGCACGGTGAGCCTCGGCAAGCGCTCGCGCCGTACTCTCGTCGGCGATCGCAGCCTGACCCTCCGCGTCGCGGGCTGTCGTGCGTGCGCGTGCCACACTCTCGTAGAGCTGGTCGCGTTCCTGTTGCGCGTCGGTGAGCGCTTCCTCCAGGCTGTGTGCCCACTGTTGTGCCTGGCCGACTTGGCGCGTCCACGCGTACGGGACGAAGTCGTCGAAGACGTTGGCGGGAATCGCGAGCGCCTGCAAGAGCGCTGGCTCGTCGGCGTGGGCATAGAAGCGATTGAGCCCGTCGAAGAGGGCGAGCCGGTAACCCGCTTCGAGGAGCGTCGGTTCCCAGCCCTCGTGGGCCGGTTTGTCGGACTTTGGCACGGTCGCTTCCATGACCACGACCCGGGGCCGGAAGCTGTACCAGTCGGCCCCAGCGAGCACCTCGCGCTCGAAACCCTCTACGTCCACCTTGAGGAAGTCGACGGGACCCGGAACGTGGTCGGCCGCGACCTGCGCGAGCGTCCAGATGGGCACCTCGATCGGAGTGAACTCCTGGCCGCGCTAGCGGAAGCACTGGGGCGCGAGCTGGCGCAGCACGACAACCCCGACAAGCTGCCTCCGTTCCTTCGGCCAATCGTGATCGAGGCGAGAAAGGTCGCGGCGCAGAGACGTGGAGGCTAGCGGGCCAGCTCCGCCAGATTCCTCGAAAAATTCCTCGGGCGTAAACGTGCGCCCAACTATCCTTGCCGCGTGGACTTGGAGGACATCTCCCCACCGCGACGGGCGCTGTATGGGCTGAGGCAGGCGCTTGACCGATACGACCGCGCCCTCCAGGCCAAGGTTACCGATGGGATCTACTGCGCCTCGGTTGAAGCTGCGATGTGGGCGTCTGCCGCCGATGATTGGTGGGGGGAGCACGTCTCGGCCTACGCCGAGGAGCGGTGGGAAGCGCCTGACGGTCTCCTCAAAGGGCTGCGGTGGGCGCGCCACCGTGGCGTCCATCAGGTCGTGGGCGTCCACCGCATGGAGGGTCCCACGCTCCCCAGATCGTTGCCGTTTCCTCTCGGCTTCTCGGTCACTTGGCTTCCTCGGTTGGCAGTCAGCGACACCGGGCGGTCGCAGCCGCCACTTGAGGTCGCCTACGACGAGCATCTTGCCGGGCGCGACGTCGGGGAGACTCTGCGCGCCGTCTACCGCTTCTTCAGCGGCCTTCCTCCCGATGTCCTCCCATCATGGAGTTCGACCGAAGGCACCAACTAACTCGAATCAGAATTGTCGTCGTCCACTGGGCGACTGGGCCTAGCCCTGCATAAGCCGGGTGCCGCCCGTCCGAAGGTTCAACGTCGGTCAAGTTCCGATCGCCACCTATCAATCCCGATCATGCGAGATTGAGGACATGAACGAACTGCGCTTCGCCTACACCGTTGCCCAGGTGGCCCAAGGACAGATCCAGGGCAGTGGCCCAGTGGCCGAGCAGTTCGATCTCATCCCCTTGCCCCGGTTCGGCCATCCGCGCCGCGTAGGGCTCTCCCGTCACTTCCACCCACGCCACACGCCAGCGTGGCTAAGTGTTGGAGTCGAACCCCAGGCCGCCGTATTCGACCTCCCGGGACCGGCGCAAGTACTTGGTCGAGTTCGTGCGCTGACAGCCGGTCTGACGTAGCCTTCAGTCGAAGTGCAGGGAAGGGGGCCGCGTGTTCATCCAGGTCATTCAGGGCAAGGTCAAGGATCCCGGGTTGCTCCGCCGGCAGCTCGAGCTGTGGCGCAGGGAGATAAAGCCCGGGGCTAGTGGCTACCTCGGCTCGACGGGGGGTGTCACCTCAGACGGGCGGAGCATCACACTCGTGCGCTTCGAGTCGGAGCAGGCCGCCCGGGCCAACGGCGAGCGGGCCGAGCAGGGCGCGTGGTGGACCGAGACTGCCAAGGCCTTCGATGGTGGGGTCACCTTCCACGACTGTCGAGAGGTGGACACCATTCTCGGGGGTGGCTCGAACGACGCGAGGTTCGTCCAGGTCATGGACGGCCGGGCCAGGGACCAGGACCAGATGCGAAGCCGACGTCAGGAATTCGAGCCGCGGTTGCGTGAGCGTCGGCCCGACATCCTCGGGATGGTGGCCGCCTGGCACGGCGATGGAGGTTTCACCCAGGCCGTGTACTTCGTCTCCGAGCAGGCGGCCCGCGAGAGGGAGAAGGAGACCCAGCAGGACGACCTCCGCAGGGAGTTCATGTCCCTCATCGAGGGTCAGCCCACTTTCTTCGATCTCACCGAGCCCGACCTCGACTGATTCGGATCCTGCGTCCTCTCCACCCCCTCTCTCATCATCAGAGGTCGTCCTCACCGGAGGCGTTGAGACGCCTCTGCAAGGCTCCAGGAGACCCGCCGCGTCCGAGACCAGTGCCAGGGGGGAGGGGCCTCGGGCGCTACTAATGATCTTCCTGTGGGACTCAATGTATGTAGACCAGAGTGAGCAGTCAGCTGGACGAAGGTCCCGGATAGCCGGCGATGGCCAGATCAAGGCGTCGGTGGCGGAAACGATCTTGCGGGCGAGTGCTCAGGGGATGCTCGCCCCTAGAAGCAACCAAGGCGCTCAGAGGCTCTGATGGACCTATACGCATCAAGGATCTACCGCAGAGCCAGGGATACCTCCGGTGACATGGGTGTGGGTGAAGAAAGGCAGCGGTGATGGGGTGTCCCCGTACTCCCTTGTTACTGGGTCCTAGTGCCGTGGCAACCAACGTTTGCGACGTTCTGCCCGGCAGGTCGCGACATAACCGGCAGGGGACACCGCTGATCTGACTTGGTGCCCCGCTGGGCGGTCCGTAGCGACGAGATCGTGCCCCATCAGGCCTGTGGCTGGGCAAGGTAAAAGGTGCGGCCGGTGACCTTGGCCAGCTGCGTCGCCTCTTTGAAGGTGTCAGTCTTGAACCACTGCATGGCCCGCTCCATGTCATCGGTCTTGATGTGGAACAGCGCAGCCTTCGGGTTGTCGATGTCCTGGTACGCGGGCCCGTCGGTGATGCCGAAGGCTGCCCGGTTGGAGGCATGCAGGTAGTGCTGCGCCTTCCACGCCTCGAAGTCATCCATTTCGATCCTGATCATGATGTCTTGCATGGCCCCCACCTCCTGTGTGTCGAACTCGGTGGATCGTAGGCCAAAAATCTGTGATTAGCGCAGCCGAGAAAGGTTGCGCTGACGATGTCGCTCGCTGGGCGGCCGAAGATCAGAATGGTTGGCACGCGTCAATGATGACCGACCAGGGGAACCAGGCATCTAGGCGTGTCCCAAAGGTGCGTTCGGGGATACCGCAAACGTTGGCTGACGCGGCACTAGGTCCTTCGTCGAAGGTCATGCTTTACGAGGGCAGTCGGATGTCACCGCGAGCCCGGTATTAGGGCGCGGTCTAGTCTGCGGAGGCTCTCCCCGGTCACATGGGAAGCCTCTCGGCACGCGGCGAGGTACGAGTCCCACTCGTCCTTTGTGGCCCCCACCGGGCCTGGATGGAGCCGTCCGAGCGCCCGCAGAGACGCAAGAGACCGAGTGTCCATCACCGTGTAGCGCGAGGGGTCGTGAGCCATAAGGAGAACGCTCCCCAGGGCGGGCCCGACTCCGTCAAGCTCGCATGCAAGCAGCAGGGCCCCAATTGGTCATTGCATCCGAAGGCCCGGCCTGTTAGCTCCTCGATGCGAGTGGCCAGCCTGCATCGGGCGCAACGGGGGTGAGGTCGACCAGGCCCGGATGGCCGATTTCGATTGCCCGTCCTAAAGCGCTGACGTCCAAGATGCCCAGGGCTTTCCGCCCGGAGCGGAAGAGCTGCGGCGTCGGCTGGAAGTCAATGCCGGGCCTTCTCAAGAACGCCATCGACTCAATGCCCCGCGAAACAAAGGCTGCGATGCAGGAAGTGCCCTCGTGCCTCCTGTGACCATCAGCCGGCGTTTGGTGGCATCTCGAGCCGGCAACCGGCCTGAGTGTTATGGGCCCGCGTTCGCGGCGACTGATCGATGGGCAGGTGCACGCGGAGCCATCGATCGACATCGTCCCCGGTGCCGTCCGGCGACCTGTCCCTTGTGACGCCGACGGATCGATCTGGGGATTCGTTCAGATGGGAGCTGCCAACAAGCTCGCATGGTGTTACGCAGCTGATAGCCGCTCGCGATGGCGGGCGACCGGACACGCCAGAAACGACACCATACGGCCTACCTTCCTTCACTACGAGCGTCTCCACGAACGGTTCGTAGGTATCTTGGTGGCCGTGACCGATATGCCGAGGACCAGCTATGCGAGGACCGACGACGGTGTCCATATTGCCTACCAGAGCGTCGGTGACGGCCCTCCGGACGTTGTCTATGCGAACAGCTTCATGGGACACATCGAGGTGTCCTGGGAGTATCCGCCCGCCGTCAGCTTCTACGAGCGGATGGCGACCTTCAGCCGGCTGGTCTTGTTCGATCGAAGGGGAACAGGACTCTCGGATCCCATTACGGGGGACTTCACGATCGAGGTGCGCACCGACGACATCCGCGCTGTCCTGGACGCTGAAGGCCTGGATAGCGCCGTCCTCTTGGGGTCATCAGAAGGCGCAGCATCCAGCGCCTACTTCACTGCTACACACCCGGAGCGCGTCGCGGCCCTGATCCTGTTCTCCCCCTGGACCGGCGCCC
Organism: uncultured Actinomycetes bacterium; assembly: GCA_963717645.1. Classification (GTDB taxonomy): domain Bacteria; phylum Actinomycetota; class Acidimicrobiia; order Acidimicrobiales; family AC-9; genus AC-9. Next base: position 13,291 of record CAVQWQ010000003.1, read on the forward strand.
TCGACGCCGATGAGCACCCCTGGGCATGGCACCCGGAGTTTGTGAAGCTGTTCCTTGATGCGCTCGACGATGCGTGGGCCGACCCATCGGGCGCGGCAACCTCGATGCTCAACCCGAGCCTGGCCAGCGATGCCGACGCCCGGGCGTGGTACGCACGGTACTTCCGCCTCTCGGCGAGCCCGTCGTTGGTAAGGACGCTGATGAGCTATAACGCACTTGTCGACCTAGCTGGCCTGTTGCCGACCATCCAGGTACCAACCCTCGTATTGCACCGGACCGATGAGACCTGGATCAATGTCGGATACGGGCGATACATGGCCGATGCCATTCCCAACGCCAAGTTGGTCGAACTACCAGGGACCGATCACTACATTTGGGAGCAGAACTCGGAGGAGGTGGTCGAGGAGATCGAAGAGTTCCTCACCGGCGTGAGGCGGGGCCGGGAGCCGCAGAGGACCCTGAAGACGTTGCTGTTCACCGACATCGTGGGCTCGACTGATCGGGCCCACGAGCTGGGCGACGAGCGTTGGCGCCAACTCCTCGATCGGCACGAGTCGTCGCTGCGACGACAGGTCGCCCGCTTCAACGGACAGTTCGTCAAGAGCACCGGCGATGGCATGCTGGCCAGTTTCGACGGTCCCGCCCGGGCGATTCGCTGCGCCGTTGCTATCCGCGAATCCACACGGGCCCTCGGTCTGGACGTCAGAGTCGGTGTCCACGCCGGCGAAGTCGAGATCCGCGGTGACGACATCGGCGGGATCTCTGTGCACACGGCCGCCCGCGTGCAAGCGTTAGCCCAGCCCGCCGAGATATTGGTCACGCGCACCGTCACCGACCTCGTTGCTGGTTCGGGGATCAGGTTCAGTGATCGGGGTGAACACGAACTCAAGGGTGTCCCGGGAACCTGGCGACTACTCGCAGTGCAGAGTTAGCGCATCCGAGCTGTGGGCTCCTCGTTGTGCCGATGCCGCCATCCACGATCTCACTCCTGAAGTGGCGCTCTGTACTTCGACGAGTGCCCTAGAACCCGCGCTCGAACCGCCGCTGAAGGATCGCCCCCAAGTGCCTGCTTGGGCAGGCAACGATCGCGAGCACGGAGATGCCCGCCAGACCCCGCTGAATTCCGAAGCGCCCCATTACCGGCGCTTCGGATCTAAGCGGGGTGTCCCTCCAAGACCGGAGAGCCGGGTATTGGCTCCGGCCCTGTAACGACAGGTCCCGATCGGTCAGCTCTTGTCCGGCAGAACTACCTAGGTTCGCGTTTCGGGAACGGCGCAGCCGAGCTAGTCATTGCCCTCTAGGGCGTGGATGCCATGGCCCAAACGGATTGCAGCAAGCAACTGCTCGGGTACCTCGTCTCGCTTGCGCCGGTGTTCGCGTCATCGACGGGCCGGACGGATACCCGTCAACCTCCGGATAGCTACGGTGCGTCGTTGAAGAACTCAAGCCGTAAGCTCGACTCCACAACGCCCGCCCTGCCCATCGCCTCGCGGAGGTCGGCGCTGTTGAAGAACGCACGCGCCTGTTCCATGCTCCCAAACCGATTCATAACAAGGACGTTGTTTGGGTCGTCGGCCGACTGATAGACGGCCTCGTCGCTGACCCCTCCAGCCTTCAACATATCCGCGACCGAGTCATACACCGCCCGCCACGTCGCGTAGTCGTTGACCTTGTGCAGCACGAACGCAGTTGCCATGTCGCCTCCCTAACGTCTCAAGTCCGCCAATAACTTCCACGCCCGCCCATCCTGGCTCATCGAGCGGGGCGGTGTCGAGTGCGCTCCTTCTCCCGTGGGCCCGCTTCTGAGATGATGTTCGACCTTCCGAAGTTGGTGCATGTTCACCGACCCGCATCTATCGGGTGACCAGACGGGATTCGCGCATACCTTTCGTCCCCAGCGGCGTATTGTCCGTCGATCGGCGCAGATCGAATCGTAGTGCCGGTTCCTGTGGGGGTTGCGGTGGTTTAGGCAATCACCCCTTGAGGAGCGCCGGTGGATCCCACCCCCACCCCGCTCAGATCCGAAGGGCCCATAAAGGCGAGTGTACGCCACGCGCCGACCAACATGTGCAGTCGGCCTTTGTATCGATATGCAACAAGCCTCTGATAGCGAAATCCAGCATACGAGCAGAATGACCCCAGCCAGAATCAGAAGGAAGCCAGCCAGAATCAACGCCCCCACGCCAGAAGTGAGATGGCACACAGGCGACTCATCGCGGATATCCAAGCCTTAGACAGAGGCAATGGGATGACGCTGGATCAAGCTGATGGTATCAATGACCAGAGTCAAGGCGAGCTAGCCAGCTCTAAGCCCGCATACATTTGCGGTCAGCCAGCATGACGCGGAGGTTGCAGTCTGACCTTCAGATGGCTCAGCGCCAGGCTCGGACGCACCGACACGCTGTCGCGGAGGGAACTGATTGACGACCGGGGCCTCATGGTCGGCACCCCCCTCTCTACCCCCTGCGGCCGTAAGGTTTGCAAGGTCTGCACCTCCGCGAGCTAACCCTCCGGCACGAGAAGAATGCATGAAGAAGAGCACAGCAGTTGTGTTGTTGGGCTTCTGGCCATCGGAGGGGTTAACAACCGCCTGTGGTGGTCAGCGGACTTCCGGTCGAGTGAATCGGATGTCGCTCAGCAGAATCGTAGATAGCCAGCATCACCAGCCGGTCAGTGTTGCCTTCTTCCGGAGCCACTACAGCAATGCACCAGATAGTCACCGGCTGGGCGATCCCACTCACGATGCGGCGAGAGGGCGAAGGCGGTCCTAGAGAAGTGCGGAGCACGCAACGTCCGGCTGATGGCCGCCCTCACGGCGGGGGAGGCTTCGGGGAGCCTCGCCATGAGCTGGGAGGCCGACGACTTCGGGAGTCAAGGAGCGGTCCTGGACAAGTTTGTGGCCGATCCCGAGTGGTTGGAGCTCTTCATGGCGACCAACACCACCGCCGGTCCGACGGCTGGGTTTCAGTCTTCGATCTGGGTCGACGTGCCGCTGTAAGACCGAGCACGCGGTCGGCGTGCGGCGTCGGCGAAGTTGAACATGCTCCGCCCAGACGACGAGATCCGGTTGATGACCCTCGACGAGGTCCGCAAGGAAGTCGGCCTGCCAGAGGACGTCCTCGAGGATGGCACAACGTCCTAGGGGGCTGGTTCGTCGTCACCTGTTCACTCGACAAGCTGCGCTCTGGACTTCTTCGAGAACGGTCCCGCCGCCGACCCTTAGTACAGAGGCACCTTAGGTACAAGGGCACGGCGATCAGCGCGCTCCACGTCAGTCATCTCGCCCGCAGGAGGGCGACAGAGTGAGTAGGCGAGCCCGGTTTTACAGCGCACTGCTGGGGACGATGATGGGGAGTAATCGTCCCCTTCACGCACTGCCTAGACGGGACGCCATGCAAATTTCGGTGTCGGCCCCCCTTCGCGGTCAGGCAGTGGCGCAGTTCGTCATGCGAGCGACTCCCAGTACCGGTTCAACGCTCCTTGGACCTTGACCAGCCAGATGATGCTGCCGATCAGAGGGAGCAAGTTCCACAGACCGGTGAGGGCCCTGACCGGCGCCTGCCGCCCTGCGTCCTCGTAGGTCCTGCCGACCTCGTGGGGCAGCAGGAACCAGTCCACCACGCCGAGGAAGATCCCCAAGATCAGGCCGACGACACCGCCTACACCTTCCCCGGTGTGATCTTTTAGTTCCTGGAATGTCTTGTAGAACCAGTAGAGGGCATAGATGCCGATGGTGATGATCGAGAGAAGGATTACCGCCAACGGCGATCTCACCTGTCCGGCCGGTCCCCATGACGTGCCCGCTGAATGCGCTGAAGGTCCCGACTGCGCCATAGGTTCCTCCCCTTAACTAGAAATTTCCAGCGTATACCTCCCAGTCCATGCTGGATGGAGGGGTCCTGCGGAGAGGCTCCCCCACGGCCAGCCCTTCCCGGCCCGCGCTCGCCGGCCACGAGTGGAACCGGCGCGCTCGGTCCCCCATGGGTGATTGACCCCGTCCCCCTTCTCGTCCGATCAGCCGCGTCGTAGGTTGGGCAGGATCGCGAAATGATCCCCCTCATTCGCGGTCAGGGAGCGTTGCCGGACGGACCTCGGAAGACTTGGAGGCCGGACCCCGCGCCGTCCTCCCCGCCCGCCGCGGAACCGCTTTTCCTCCGGGCAATGATGCCCGGGGGCCGGCGGCCTCCCTCGTCCGGGGGGCAGTTTGACGGCACCCGTGGGGGAGCCACAATCGGGTCGGCGTCTGGTAAACCCTGTTCCAAGGGAGGCCGAGCGCGAGGTACTCGGAGCAGGTCGATGGACGAGGAAACTGCACAGCAGGTTCGGGCACTGGCGGTCGAATCGCATTCGCTCGAGGCCAAGGTCAGGCAGGCCATCCTCAGGCAGGTTCAAGCTGAGGGTTCAGAGGCGGTTGGGGCCGCGGAGATCCGTGACGTGGCCGAGGCCTTCGCCTGGTGACCAATCCAGCCCAGGGCCACGGCAACCGCGCCTAGGGCCACCTGGGGCGTCTCACCCAGGGCCCTCTAGATACCAGCATCGAACTTGAGGACGAGCAGAAAGCTCCCCCCTTCGGCCGGGATAACCACAAGCTCCCAGCCCTTCTCGTGCCGCTAGTCCGAAGTCTCGGCCTCTGCGTCTTGGACGAGCTGCCACATTCGGTCTTGCTCGGAAGTGGACATATGAGGATCCAGAACCTTCCAGGCGACAACGTCGCGAAGCGCTCGCTTCACGGCATCCAATTCGAAGGGACGTAGAAAGCTACTGACCAAGGCCGACCGCATGCGATCGAGCAGCGCCCCGATCAGCCGGCCGGTTGATACTGAGCCTGCCACCATCAGGGTCCAGGCCAAGGCCACATCGACGGCTGGATCGCCTCGGGAGGCGCCTGTCCAATCGATGACCACCGGGCCCGTCGGGCTCAAGATGACATTGAGCGGATGAAGATCGAGGTGGAGTAGGCGGTCCCCCCGGCCGACGGGCGCATCGCGCGCCCACGCGGGGGCCGCCACCTCGTGGAGCCGCTGGTGGAGGTCTGCCAATACCTTGCCTTGACGATGGACCGTCCACGGGCGTTTCGTCATCGTGGCCACCATGTCGGCGCCCCTGACTCGCTCGATGACCATGTCCAGACCGTCGTCGCTGACTTCCTCAACCGCTGGTGCGGGGTATCCCTGCGCGCGTACGTATTCCATGATTCGCGCCTCCCCCGCCTGGGAGCGACCTTCCCGCGAACGTCTGAGAACTAGATCGGGCCCGTACTCGAAGATGTCGGCGTCCCGACCAGCAGCCAGCAACGGTCCACGAGCCTTCATCCGGCTCACGGTAGCCCGACAGGAACCGCCCGGATACCGGGTGCCGAACGATCGGTCGGTGCGGACAATGAGCGCGAGTCTCAGGTGGCACCACTAGCACCTAACCACGGATCCGTTGCTCCGGCCTACTCCACCGCGGGGCTAAACGCTCGCATGGACGCCATCAAGGCCGGCCTCGAGGCGGTCAAGGCGGCGGTCAGGAGCCCTGGCGTTACGCGCCGTCCAGCGCCACGACGCAATCCGGGCTCGAGCACAAACACGGTCCTATCGAACTACTTGCCAACAACGCCGGCATCCTTAGCCCCATCGGACCCGCATGGGAGGTCGACCTGCAGGCCTGGTGGAGGACCCTAGAAGTCAACCTGCTGGGCACTCTTGCCTACACCCGCGCCGCCCTCGCCCGGATGGTCGAGCGACGCCGAGGACGCATCGTCAACATCACCAGCCAAGCCGGTGCGTTTCGCTGGCCCGTTGTGTCGGCGTACTCCGTCTCCAAGGCGACCACCATCAAGCTCACAGAGAACCTGGCCACCGAGGCACGCCGCCACGGAGTAAGCATCTTCAGTGTCCACCCCGGGCTGCTTCCCATCGGCCTGTCCGAGACAGCCCTCGACCCCGACGCCCGGCCAGGAAGCAACGAAGCGCGCGTGTACGCGTGGGCGCAACGGCAACCCGTGAGACGTGCCCGCAAGGCGATCACCCTCGCGTCGGGGGGATCAACTCCCCTGCCGTCGGGCAAGCCTTGACCTACGGGTCGCCCCGTCGCCCGCCGGCGTAGCTGGACACCAGGCGGGCCACTATTGTCACTAGGAAGATCTGGCCCAGCAATGCTTCGAACACGACTAGCGAGCGTCCGAGGTTGGTGGCGGCCGTCAGGTCTCCATACCCCACCGTCGTCTGGGTGACGAAGCTGAAGTACAGGAACTGGTTGGCGCTGGCGTGGTTGGTTTGCACGAAGAACGGCGTCCCGGACACCACGGCGATGAAGCGGTACAGAGCAGCCCACATCAGCCCGAGGATCACGTAGACGTCGACGGCGCCGACGATGGTCTCGATGTTGACCCTCGGATGACGCAGGATGCGGTTGAGAATGACGAACGGGGTCACCAGGAGCAGGCCCAGGAAAACCAGGTGGACCAGTGCGACCAAGCCGCCGGTGAGCGAGCCAATCAGGGTGAGCACGAACCCGACGACCACGGCCAACCGGGCCAACCGCTGAAGCCTCTCCCGGGCGTGCGAGGTGCGCAGAGTGATGAGCAGCGTGGCGCCCGCCCCCACCTCCTGGAGAAGCCGGCTCCAGGTCGCCGGCGGGCCCAGCGACACCAGGAAGTACGTGAAGATGAGCAGGATGAACACCAGGACGTAGGTGTCGCCGCGCTCGACCCGTCTAGCCAGCTCTCGCCAGCCTCGATCGGCTGGCTGATCCCCACCCGGCGGATGCGGTTCTGGGACGCCCATGTCGGAGATGGCAGCCAGCGTAACGGGTCATGGGGAGGGCGAGCAGTCTCCGGGTCCGGTGCTGCCCGTCGTCCTCCGCTTCCGCCCTCCACCAAGAGGTACTGGATCAGTCTGGCCTTCGGGACACTTCTTAGTCACTCAGGGGGCCAGCGCCGAGTCCGACACGAGGGGTGTTTCGCGGTCAGCTGCTCGGCAACGCGAGAGGGCCCCGTGTCCGGTGCTCGTGGGCCGGTCCGCTCTCCATCACCGGAGGGCGCTCCTTCGCTCCGGCGCCATACCAGCGGACGTAACGACCCACCAGCGGGGTCACCGACAGCCCATGTAGGAGGACAGATAGACCGACCGTCAGATAGCAGGCCGAGACGATCGTTCCGGCATCGGCGAGACCTGCGTCCTCGACCATCACTGCGAACACGATCGAGGCAAGCCCGCGTGGACCGAATCAGCCTATGAACGCCACCGTCGGACGCTGCGTGGGTCCCCCACAGCGAGATCGCCACGGGCAACATCCGCACTATGGTCAGGCTCAGCACGGCGTACAGCACAGTCTGCCAGGTCACGTGCTCTAACTCCGGGCCGAGCAGTACGGCGCCGAATCCCTGGAACGTGACGCTGTTGTGTCACGGCCGACTCTCGCCGGGCCGACTCGGGTGCCGGATCTCCCGCGGAGCTGAACCCTCAACCTGCAGTTGAGAGTTAGTGGCCTCGGCGACAGAGGCGTTCCAGGTCGTTGATGAAGGAATGGACTTCCTCGTCGGGCGTCACCCAGTCGATGGCGCCGTCGGAATCCTCACGTAGCCATCCAGTGATGCGATCGCCGAGTAGACGCTCCTTCGACCCGGCGGCTCAGGGCTGGAAGAAGGTCCAGTACCGCCGCGGCAACATCGTCGACCGCGATGCGGTCGAGGCGCTCGTGGCTGGCGCCGACGTCGTCGTGCACCTCGCTTTCATCATCATGGCCGGCCGAGGCGGGAACCGCGACATCAACCTCACCGGTTCGCTAACTGCGCTGGCGCGCACAGCACGACGCGGACGAGACGCTGCATCAGACGGTCGCGGAGCGGCGGAGGAAGCAGGCGAGCGCGATCGTGCCTAGGGTGAGGCCCCTAGGGCGGCCCCGCTGACGCAGTCAGGCCTCCCAGGCCTGCAAACGCAGGATGAGGGGGCAGGTCTTGACGTGCGCCCCCGACGGCAGACCCGCCTCGACTGACCTGCGACGAGAGCTGCCGATTCGCCACGCTGGGCAGTCCATGCAGATCGTCTCAGTGGTCGCCGCGCTCGGCCCTAGCGCGGAGCCTCATTCTGTCCGAGCTCGTCGCCTTCACGCTTCTTGCGTTGACGGGTGCCGCTGTCAACTTCGAGCACAGGTCCGGCATCGGGGCGCTGTAGCGCTCGGCCCATATCGTACGGCGTCACTTCTGGCCCGTGTTCGTGCTCGCAACCTTGCGTCTCTTTCTAGGAGACGCCGTCATAAGACCGGTCGAGGCCCTCGTACAACATCACCTTGCCGTGTACTTCCTGGTCCGACTAGTGGCCGAGGGCACCGGAGCGGCAGTATGCGGGCTCATGCAGTCGGGACTCGGATAAGGCTGCTGGCCGTCACCCGGGTGCGGGAGGAGCTTGCCCAAAGTCCTACGGCCGGCGTGTGATTACCGGGTTGGACGACACGTCGAGGGCGACTGACACAGACGTCTCCCCGGCTCAGACACTGCAGGGGCCGGGTGCGGTCAGCGTGGCGCTGACATCCTCGGTCCGCTCTGGCAGGAGCAGCAGAGCCCCAACCATGAAGAACACCGCACCAACGAAGGTGCCCAGATTCGACAACTCGGCGTTGCGCAGTTGGCCCGTCGCCGGGTTGACGTAGCCGGCGATAGCGGACGCCCCGAAGGCGACGGACCCGATCAGGTTGGCCAAGGTGATCCACCACGACCACGACCGGGGACGCCAGGCGACCCAGCCGTGGCAGACCTCGGGTCACTTGCAGCGACGTCACCGGTCACGGGCCTTGCTTCATCTGGGAACTCCCGATCGATCCGATTCCTCGCAGTGAAACTCTCTTGCTTCCACACAGGCAGGCGCTATCGTCTCGCTGACTCATCCAGAGCGGCCCGAGGGACCTGGCCCTATGACGGCCTGGCAACCGACCTGCAGGCACGGTGCCAACGCCAGTGACGATGAGGAGGCAGCAACATGTCTATCAAGTCATTCGGTCTCGCCGACGACGCCGAGATCTGCCCCGCCTGCTTCGCGCTACGAGGGCTAATGATCGATAGGCCGCCCGGCGCCCGACAGCTCTGCGATTGCGAGACCGCGGAACTACTCGCCAGGGGACAGGAGGTGCCTCGCTATGGCCATGACCTACACACAACGGCTGAGCTGTGCCGTTGTTGCGGGGTGGTCTTGGTGCTCTCGGGTTCCAAGTGGGCGAAGTGGTTCTGTCGGGAGTGCTTCGGCCGGGTGAAGGACCTCAATGAACAGGCTGGTACATGTGTGGTCCCAATTGGGCCGCACTCGATCACGAACGGCGTCTTCTTGCAAGCAGGCCGAGCACGTGCGCCCGCCGCAGTCCTTTCCTTCTGGGACCAGCTCGGAGCCTTCTTTCGTGAGACCGGTGGCATCAAGGCGTGGAGCACAGCGGTCACCAGGCATAATGTGCAGGTCCTCGGACTCGACACCGCAGAGTTGATTCCTCTCCGAACGTACCTGGTTGCCGCTCGGCGATCTGACGCTCTCACCAAGGAGGCCGCCTTCCAACGCCTCGAATCCAAGGTGAACGAGTGCCAGAGCCTCTGAGCGCCTTGGTTGCATCTAGGGGCGAGCCTCCCCTGAGCAGTCGCCCGCAAGATCGTTTCCGCCCGCCGACGCCCTGTGCTGGCCATTGCCGGCTATCCACGACTCATCGTCAATCCGGCTTCCCGTCCATGGGGCACCCTGGTCTACATACATTGGGTCCTATTGGACGATCATTAGTAAGGACCCGAAGGCCCGCTCCCATGCACTGGCCTCGGAGACAGCGGGTCTCGTGCGGCCTTTAAAGGGTCTCTCAACGCCTCCTTAGCTACCGATCGGCAAGGCCAGGCCCGGACTACCGATGACGCACCCCACCGGTAGGATCACGAAGTTGTCCGGGGTTCGGCCGGCGGACTGCCTCCCGTTGGCCACCAGGCACCTACCGTGGAGACAGAAATGGCAAGCATTGAGCGGCGTGTCACGGCCAAGGGGGAACGGCGCTACGACGTGCGCTGGCATGTCAGCAACACTCAGCGACGCCAGACGTTCGGTCGTCGCCAGGACGCCGAGGCGTTCAAGCGCAAGGTCGAAGGTGCCGAGCTGGCCGGGCTCGTCGTGGACCTTCGAGCGGGTGAGGAGCGCTTCGGTGACTTCGCCGAGCGATGGCTTGACACTCGCCTGGTCAAGGGCCGGCACCTATCCCCTGCCACGCTCCAGGGCTACCGGGGCCTGCTAGCCCGCAACATCATGCCCACATTCAAGGCCACGCAACTTCGCAAGATCACGCCCGAGATGGTGCGGACCTGGCACGCCGATATCACCAAACGACCGGGCCAGGACGCCGCTGCCAAGAGCTACCGGCTGCTCCGCGCCATCCTGGCGACCGCAGTGACGGACGAGAGGATCGCTCGCAACCCCTGCCAAGTGAAGGGCGCCGGGATCGAGCAGGCACCCGAGCGGGAACTGATCGACACCGCCACGGTGCTCGACCTGGCCGACGCCATCGACCCCCGATTGCGGGCCCTGGTCCTGCTGGCTGCCTTCGGCGGGCTGCGCACCGGGGAGATGCTCGGGCTGCGCCGCATGGATGTTGACCTTCTCCACGCCCAGGTTCACGTCCGTCAACAAGCGCAGCGAGTGACTGGCCAGGGCCGCACGGTTGGCCGTCCGAAGTCCGACGCCGGCCGACGAGTCGTCGCCATCCCCGGGATCGTGGTCGAGGCTCTGGAGGCTCACCTGGCCTCCTACGCCCAACCTGGAGCCGAGGGGATCGTCTTCACCGGGCGGAAGGGCGGCCCGCTCCACGGTCCGAAGCTGTCCGCTGCCTGGAGGTCAGCCTGCCAGAAGGTCGGGGTCGAGGGGCTGCACGTTCACGATCTGCGGCACCACGCTGCCACGATCATGGCCCGGATGCCCGGAGTGACAACCAGGGAGCTAATGGCCCGCATCGGTCACTCCAGCCCGAGAGCCGCCCTCATCTATCAGCACGCCACCGAAGAGCGGGACCGCGCCATCGCCGCATTCCTGGACGCTCACATCGCCGAGGTCCAGCGGCCAGCCAAGGCGCCTGCCGCCCCCTTCCACGCCAAGACCGCCGATTCCGGCTAGCCGAGGACGAAGCCGTTGGCGTCAGTCACTTCCCGTGATGGTGAGCCCTCCAAGCTCCGTTGAGGTCGGGTGGAGTCGGCAGACGCGGACCCTGCGGTGTCGTCTAGGTACCGGAGCCAGTGTCGCCAAGGCGCCGGAGTCCCGAAAGTGTCAGGTGCCTACCGGAGCCACCGCGTCAAGGATGAACCGGAGTTGCACACATCGCGTTGTTCAACCGCTCGTGTCATCCCCGTGCCATCGCCTTGCCCAGCCCCAGCCTGCTCCGCGCTCCATACCCTCCCTGAGCAGGGACTTTACCGGAGGCGGCGCCGGGAATCGAACCCGGGTAGAGGGCTTTGCAGGCCCTTGCCTAAACCACTCGGCCACGCCGCCGATCGCCTCACGATAGCCGGGCCCCTCCGCCGGCCCGCGCTCCGACCTCGGAAGGTCGACCTGTCAGCCCGGCGTACGCGAGCGGCGACCAAGCTCGCGGTAGCGGCGCGCCTTGGCCTCGAGCTCGACCATCACCTCGTCGAGCTTGGCCCGCTTCTCCCGGACCTGCCCGCGAAGCCGGTCGTTGATCTTGACCGCCTCGGCGAGGATCTCGTCCTGACGCTCGGGTCGCGCCCCACCGCGCCACTCCGTCCGCAGCTCGGCGAGGCGGTCCTCGGCACCGAGGATGGCGCCGATCTCCTCGAGGTCGAAGCCCATCACCTCCTGCAGCTCTCTGATGCGGAGCAGGCGGCCGAGGTCGTCCTCGGTGTAGCGGCGCGCTCCGCCGGCGCTGTGCCCCGACGGGGCCAGCAGTCGCAGCTCCTCGTAGTACCGCAGCGTCCGGCACGAGACGCCTGCCCGCGTCGCCACCTCCCCGATGCGAAGGGCGCCGTCGGTCATGCTCCCACCCACGCCTCGGTCTCGGCCGCCGCCAGCTCGTCGATCGCGGGCTCCCGACGGCGGCGGCTCGGGTCTCTGCCGCCACCGGCCCGCCACGACGCCAGGGCAGCCACCGAGCACATCACCGCTGAGGTGCTGAAGGCGATCATCAGGCCGAAGTGGAACGGGGAAGAGATCAGCGACGGGAAGAAGGACTTGCCCGTGACGTAGGCGGCGTTCGAGGCGGGTAGTGCACTGAGGACGTGCGGCCCGAGCAGGGTCTTCATCGGGTTGAAGCCGAGAAGGGCGGCGAAGAGGCTCCCCACCGGCGGCAGCCCCGCGACCCTGGTGGCGTCCGCCGCCGGCACACCCTGGGCGACGAGACCAGCGTGCATCGCCGCCGGAAGTCGGGCAGCCAGCCCGGCGATCATGAGCGAGAAGAAGATCCCGATCGAGAGCACGAACCCGGCGTTCATGAACGTGGCCCGGACACCCGACGCCGCGCCTCGTTGGGCCGCGGGTACCGCATTCATGATGCTCGTCGTGTTCGGAGCCGCGAAGAGACCATTGCCGACGCCATTCACGAACAGCAGGATGGCGAACCCGGCATAGCCGAAGTTGGTCGGCAGCAACATGAGCAAGGCGAACGACGCCGCCGCCAGCACCATGCCCCCGACCGAGAACGGTCGGTTGCCGAACCGGTCGGAGAGGAATCCCGCCGCAGGTCCAGCCAACAGGAACCCGACGCTCAAGGGGACCATATAGATGCCGGCCCACAGCGGCGTCCGCTCGAAGCTGTAGCCGTGCAGGGGCAGCCAGATGCCCTGGAGCCAGATGATGAGGATGAACTGCAGCCCACCGCGTCCCACCGCCGAGAGGAGATTGGCTGCCCCCGCATTGCTGAAGGCACGTATGCGAAACAGGCCCAGGTCGAACAGGGGCTCCGGCGCCCTTGTCTCGATCCATGCGAACAGCATGAGCAGCGCCACGCCGCCGAGGATCTCTGCCAGCACCATCGGGTTGGTCCAGCCCATCGAATGGCCTCCGTAGGGCTGGATCCCGTACGTGATGCCCACCAGGATGGCGACCAGGCCCGCCGCCAGGGTCGCGTTGCCCCACCAGTCCGTCCGGGCCTTCACGCGCTCGCTGACGTCCTTCAGCTTCAGGTACGCCCATACGGTGCCAAACACCCCGACGGGCACGCTCACCAGGAAGACGAGTCGCCAGTTGATCTCGGAGACCAGCCCGCCGACGATCAAGCCGATGAACCCGCCGGCGATGCCCGCCACCATGTTGATGCCCAGAGCCATACCCCGCTCCTCCTGCGGGAAGGCGTCGGTGAGGATCGCCGTCGAGTTGGCCATCAGGAGGGCACCTCCGACGCCCTGGACGATGCGCCCGAAGATGAGCTCGAGCGCGCCGGCCGATCCGGTGCTCGGTACCACGGACAGACCGATGGAGGCGATGGTGAACACGAGGAAGCCGGCGTTGTACATCCGCACGCGTCCGAAGATGTCGCCGATGCGCCCGAAGGTCACGACCAAGACCGCCGTGACGACCAGGAACCCCATGAGCAGCCACAGCAGGTAGCCGATGTTGGCCGGTTGCAACGGGTCGAGGTGGATGCCGCGAAAGATGGACGGCAGCGAGATGATGACGATCGACTGGTTGATCAGGACGATGAAGACGCCAAGGGTCGTGTTGGACAGGGCCGTCCACTTGTAGCGATCGCCGGGGCTACCGTCACGGTGGGCGTGAATAGGCTCGCTCGCCCTCGCCCTCGCCCCATTGCGCAACCTGCGACCTCCTCGCGGACAGTCGACAACCTTCTGCCCCGTCAGAAATTGACGTGCACGTAAAGAGCACCTTAGCGGCGGCCGTCCCGGGAGGATGCCACGACGGGGGAACGTTCTACGGCACCGTCACCCGGGGGATCGGCGAGGAGGGCGGTGGCGGCGGCGGGCTCGACGGCGGCGGGCTCGACGGTGGCGGAGAGGTCGGGGAGGGAGATGGCGCCGGCGGCGGAGCCCCTGGCACAGGACCGGGAGCCATAGCGGGAGGTGGCGCGGCCGGCGGCGGCGTCGAGGCGGAGAGCGTCGACGGCCCCGTCGCCAGCTTGAGCGGTCGGGCCCTGCCCAGCAGCGCCGTGGTCATGGCGGGGTCGTTGCCATCCATGCCCAGGGCCCAGATCCCCACTCCGCCCAGGCCGTCCGCGTCGGCCAGGTATGCCTTCATGGCGAGGGATTGGGGATTGTCGTAGTAGGCCTCGTGCCACTGGCCCCCGACCTGGTAGGCGGTCCAGGGCACCGATCCCCTCGGGTCCCAGTAGGTAGGTAGACCGGCGCCTCGAATCCGTCCATAACCCACTGGCGCGGGACCGCCCGTGGCCGAGGCGTTCGGGGCGTTGTTGGCCGTCGGCCAGTCGTAGCCGTAGAAGGGCAGCCCGAGGATGACCTTCGAGGACGGAGCCGCCCAGCGGTATGCCGCCATGGACTGGGCGATGTTGGCGGCGTAGTAGTTGAGCGGGGAGTTCGGGCTGGCGGCGCCCGAGCTCTCCATGTCGTAGGCCATGACGAACAGGCCGTCCGTCACTCGAGCCAGCGCAGGCACGTCGAAGAAGTCGTTCGGGTTCGAGGCCGAGCTCGCGTAAGTGTCGACCGTGACCTGCCAGTGCGGGTTGGCGGCGTGCAGCCGACTCGACACCGCGCCCACGAACCGCGCCAGGCCGGCACGGTCGGCGCCGCCCAGTCCTTCGAGATCGAGGTTGGCCCCATCCATGGCCTTGGCCTGGATCGCCTGAACCAGCTGGGAGCCAAGCCGGTCCCCGGCCGTCGGGTCGGTCGAGAGCCGGTCCAAGGTCGCCTGGTCGAACGACTTCGCCGTCAGCACGACCCGGTCACCGGCAACGTGAGCAGCCGTGACCAGCTGGGCGAGGTCCTGACTCTGGTAGCCGGCCCAGCCGTCACCGCTCCCGATGATGCTGCCGTCAGGAGCGATGTCGACGCCGAAGTAGGCCACCGTCGTGAGGTCCCGCAGGTCGAAGCCGCCCGCCATCGGCAGCGTCCAGTACGGAGCGAAGCCGAACAGCTCATGGGGCCGGAGCGCAGGCGCCGCCGTGATGGCAGGTGGTGCCGCTGCCGGCGTCATCGTGGCCGGGGCCAGCGTCACGGCGGGGGCCGTCGCCGCCATGCCGGCGATCGGACGCTGGGCGCCTGCCCCGAGCGGCGTCTGCGGACCGGGGTCCTGCACCCGGTTCAACGATATGGCCAGCATGATCACGCCCACTGGCACCGCCGCGGCCCCGACCCACACGGGTGCGGCCCGGAGGTGCCGACGCGCCGGCGGGTTCAGCCGGATCGAACGGCGGAGACGACGCAGCGTGGCTCGCGACCAGACCGAAGGACCAGATGGCGCGAGGGCGGCGAATCGCCTCGTCAGCGCCATTGCTCCCAGCTGACCCCGCCATCCCGATGGACGCGCGCCGTCACGCACCAGGTTCAAGGTTCGGCCTCCCGCCCCCGGGTTCCTGCCGACGCGTGGTGGCACGTGCCCGACCGGGGCCCCACCTGCAGCGCCGGCCGTTAGCATCGCCGCGGATGCTCGAGGACGCCGGTCCCAGCCCGGGCGCCAAACGGAGCGCTCCGTCGACCGTCGGCGAGCCGCGTCCCGAGCCCGGCACCGGGACCAGGAGCGCAAGCCCACTCCGTCGCCGCGGCGTCCTCGTGGCATTGGGCGTCGCTGTGCTCGTGATGGTCATCGCCGGGGTGGGCGTGGGCCTCACCCGCGGTGGCGGTATCGGCGGAGGCTCGTCGCCCACCGGCTCGGTCCCGCCACCCGCCCTCGCGCCCCGGCCGGCGGCCCCCGACTTCGCGCCCCTGCGATCCAACGGCCAGCCCCCCGCGGACGTCATCGACGCCCTGGTCGTCCCCGTTGCCGCCTCGGCGGTCACGCGGACGAACTACGACCGGCTCAACGGCCCCTATGACCGCGGCGTCGGCTTCAGCGCGACGGCCAGCTCCGACGAGCTGCTGAACTTCTTCCGGTTCGAGCTGGCGGCCAACCACTGGTCCAACAGGACAGAGGCGCCGGCGCGGGGCGGCCCCGGCACACAGGTCCTGGCCCAGCACAAGAGCAGCGACGGCTTCTACTGGGAGGTCGGAGTGACCGTACGGCGCTCACCCGGACAACCGCCGGACGTGGCGTCCACCAACGGGTTCGACATCCGCCTCCTCCAGAACGTCGAGGGCTGAACCGCCCAATGGCACCAACCCGACTAGGCGGTCTAGACCGCCGCATCCAGCGTGAAATAGCCCCAATTGCCCATCGACATCTGCACCGATGTTCCCGTACGCTGCGACATCGTGCAGGACCCCACCGGGGGGATACGGGGGGGAACATCCGTCACTCGATCGGGTGGTGGGGCAGTTGCGGGGGGAGACGACGGTGGCGGAGCTCCGCCACCGTCGTCCGCGTTTCAGGGGCAACATCGCCGCCCTGGGGGACTCGAGCATTCCCGGAAAACTTGATCAGATTACTCAGGAATGCTTGACTGCACGGAGTGCCCCCCGCCGACCTCGCCTCGCATCGCCCGCTAGGGACGGCGCGCCTGCAGTCCGGAGTCACGGTCTGGCTTACCGGCCTGCCCTCGTCGGGCAAGACATCGATCGCGCGCGCCCTCGAGCAGCGCCTCTCGGCCGATGGTTTCGCCGTCGAGACCCTCGACGGAGACGTCATCCGCACCCACCTCACGCGCGACCTGGGGTTCTCCCGCGAGGATCGAGACGAGAACGTCCGCCGTGTGGGCTTCGTGGCCGAGTTGCTCTCTCGTCACGGCGTCGTCGTGCTGTGCTCGCTGGTGTCGCCCTATCGCGCCGCCCGAGACGAGGTACGGGCCCGACACAAGGGGCGGTTCTTCGAGATCTACGTCTCGACGCCGCCCGAGGTGTGCGCCCAGCGGGACGTCAAGGGCCTGTACGCCCGGGCCCGCGCCGGAGAGGTGAGGGGCATGACCGGGGTCGACGATCCCTACGAGCCGCCTCTGGCCCCCGAGCTCGAGATCCCTGCCCACCTCCAAACGCTTGAGGAATCCGTGGAGAGCGCATGGAACGCACTGCGCAGCTGACCATCTCAGGCGTCCGGCGCCGTCCTGCCGGCTTGGACGACGTCGACCTTGGCGACCTCAACGACCGCTTCGAGAGGACGGCGCCGGTCGAGGTGGTCAGGTGGGCGGTGGAGAACTTCGGCGAGGGCCTGTGCCTCAGCGCCTCGATGGCTGACGCGGTGCTCATCGACATCGCCACCAAGGTCGACCCGGACATCGAGGTCGTCTTCCTCGATACGCAGTACCACTTCCCCGAGACCCTCAGGACACTCGAGCGCATCTGGGA
Source organism: uncultured Actinomycetes bacterium (assembly GCA_963717645.1). Taxonomy (GTDB): domain Bacteria; phylum Actinomycetota; class Acidimicrobiia; order Acidimicrobiales; family AC-9; genus AC-9. Next base: position 30,638 of record CAVQWQ010000003.1, read on the forward strand.
CCGCTACAGCCTCAATCTCCGGATCATGCGTCCCGACGTGTCGGTCGATGACCGCTGGCGCACCGACGTCGACGCCTGCTGTGGCGTCCGTCGGGGGGACCAGCTCGACAAGGCCCTCGACGGCAAGCAGGCGTGGATGAGCGGCTTGCGCCGGGCTGAGGCGGCGTCGCGGGCCGATGCCCGCATCGTGGCGTTGGACCGACGCGGCCTGGTCAAGGTCAACCCGCTGGCCACATGGTCCGACCTCGATGTGTCCGGCTACGTCGCCGACCACGACGTGATCGTCAACCCGCTGGTGGAGCAGGGCTACCCCTCCATCGGCTGCTGGCCGTGCACCCGGCCGGTCGCCGCGGGAGAGGATTCGCGCGCCGGGCGGTGGTCCGACCTCGAGAAGCTCGAGTGCGGCATCCACCTCTAGGACGCTTCTAACGCCGAGAGGCACGGACGGCGAGAGGCACCAGCCCTACGGGCTGGTGCCTCGGCTCGTTGCCTGTTCGCCGACGGGTCAGGCGGCCTGGGCCGAACCCTGGGCGCCGGAAACGCCGATCTCGATCCGCCGAGACTTCGCCTTCTCGGCTACGGGGATCGACAGGGTCAGCACACCGCGGTCGTAGTTGGCCTCGACTCGGTCGGTATCGAGCGACCGCCCGAGGAACAGGCGCCGGGTGAACCCGCCAGCGGGCCGCTCGGCCACGAGGACCTCGTCGTCCTTCTCATGGGATCCGGGTCGGTCGGCCTTGACGGTGAGGACGTTGCGCTCCACCGTCAGCTCGATCGATCCGGGATCAACCCCGGGAAGATCGAAGTTGACGACTACCGAGTCGCCCCGCCGGTAGGCGTCCACCGGTACGGCAGCGGCGCGGACGGCTCCGCCCCGCAGGTGACCCGCCCAACGATCCAGCTCCCGGAAGGGGTCTGTACGCGTAAGCATCTGTTGGCTTCCTCCTGTGAGAGCCACGGTCTTGACGGATCAAGTATGCCGGTTTCACAGTTATCTGTCAATAGATCTAAGTGTCAATTTGACAGCTTTTCTCAGCTCGAACTCTAAGACGCAGCCGGGATCGCGATCAGCCACTAGCCTGGAGGCGGTGTCTCGATCTCCCTACGTGATCGACTTCCACCGCAGCTACCGCTTCCCCGTCCCGCCAGCCGTGGTGTGGAGCTCCATCGAGGACGTCGAGGATTTTCCGGCCTGGTGGGGTTGGCTGGGCCACTTTCGGGTGCAGGGGAACGGGCTGAAGGCCGGCTCGGTCCTCGAGGGCACGGTGACGCCTCCGCTTCCCTACCGCATGCACGTCCAGGTCACCCTCGATCGCAGCCAGCCCCCCCAGCGCATCGAGGCCACGGTCCGCGGCGACCTCGCCGGTGACGCCCTCCTCAGGCTCACCCCCACCGACGACGGCTCCGAGGTGGAGGTGGCCTGGACCATCGAGATGCGCCAGCGGGCCATGCGGGCGGTGGCCAGGGTGGCCCACCCCCTGCTGCGCTGGGGACACGACCGGGTCGTCGAGGCCACGGTGGCGGGATTCCGCCAGCACCTGGCCGCCACGGCGACCTGACCGGCCTCAGGGCCCCAGTCGCGCCAGGGCCAGGCCGGCCGCCACCGCCACGACCCCCCAGGAGAGGGCCCGCAGCGCGTCCTCCAGTGGCCGCAGCAGCCGCTCGCGGCTCAGGGCCTCGACGCTGCCGTCGGCGAGTGTGAGACTGCCGTCTACCGCCCTGACCCGTCGGCGCAGCTCGCGGGCGGGTGTGCTCAGCCGGCGCTGGGCCCACGACAGCGCCAGCGCCCCAGCGGCAGCGGCCACCGCCGAGATGTCCAGATCGCCGGCCTGGGCGAAGTAGGCCGTGAGCACGGGGAACGCGCCCCATGAGACGGCGAAGCCGAGGTCGGTATGCATCCGTCCGCCGGCAAGCTCGAGGTTGTAGCCGACCACCAGCAGGGCTCCGACGACGATGAACGGCACCAGCCCCACCCCGACCTTGATGACCCCCACGGCGCCCAGCGCCACCGCCCCCACCAGCCCCACGATGCCGGCGGCCAGCAGCGCCGCCCCTGGCAGGTGGGTACGGAGGGGACGCCCGTTGAGCTCGTCGAGGGCATGGGCGCCGACACCCACGGCGAGGAAGAAGGCGATGAGCGTCGCCACCAGTCGGCCCACCCCCACGGTCGGCGCCAGGCAGGCCCCGATCACCACGTAGCTCAGGTGCCAGGCCGTGTACGGAGGGTGGAGGACCGTCCACCATTCCCGCCAGCCGCCGCCGCCGGCGGCGTAGAACGCCGCCGCATGGGACTCGTCGCCCTTGACCTCGTCACTCACCAGCCCCGCCGGCCTTCCTGCCCCACATGACCACCCCGCCCCCCAGGCTCATGGTTCGCAGGCCGACGTCGACCAGCCCCGCTCGCCGCCAGGCGTCGAGCGTCCACTCGTCGGGGTAGCGGTCGTAGTGCCGGCTGATGCTGGGGCCGAGGAAGCGGCCGACCTCGAACCACTCCCGACCTCCCAGGGCGGCGCCCCCGACAGGAAGGAGGAGCCGCGTGTACAGCCACCACAGCGGCCGCCAAGGCGCTCGAGCGGGCACGTGGAACTCCAGCGAGGCCATCACGCCTCCCGGGCGCACGACCCGCGCCAGCTCGGCCACGGCGGCCGCCGGGTCGGCGACGTAGCGCAGCAGGTAGGTGAAGGTGAGGCCGGCGAAGCTGGCGTCGGCGAACGGTAGCCGCTCCCCCTGTCCCAGCAGCATGGCGATGCGCGCCGCCCGACCCTTGCGGGAGACGTTCTCCCGACCCTGTCGCAGCATGGCCTCCGTCAGATCGACGCCCACGACCCTGGCCCCGGTTCGCTCCTCGAGCATCAGGGCGACGCCAGCCGTACCGGTCGCCACGTCCAGCACTGTGTCACCGGGGTGAACAGCCCCAGCGCCGTCGGCGATCTTGTCCACCATGGCTGCCCGCCAGCGCCCGTTCTGACCGAACGACAGCAGCTCGGCCAGTGCGTCGTAGCGGGCAGGCAGCCCGTGGAACAGCTCACGAGCGAAGCGGTTGGGCTCGGTGCGGGATCGCACCTGCATCGAACACCTCCCCGACAGGGCGCACACCCTAGTGCGATCCCGAGGGGCCCGAGAAACAGCTAAGAAAGGTGGGTGCAAGGTCCGCGGTTCGACACGGCGGTCGTCGGCTCCGGGCCGGCCGGAAGCGTCGCCGCCCTCACTCTCGCCCGCTCCGGAGCGAGCGTCGCCCTCATCGACAAGGCCGGCTTTCCTCGGGACAAGGCCTGCGGCGACCTCGTCGGGCCCCGCGGAGTGCAGCTCCTGAGGGAGCTCGGCCTCGAGAGCCCGGGTGCGCTGCGCCTTGGGGACATGGTCGTCGTCGGGCCCACCGGCGGACGGGCCCTGCTCCCAGCCGTTCCGGGGCTTGCCTATCCGGGCGAAGCGTGGGCGGTCCCCAGGACCAGCCTGGACGCCCGGCTGCGGCAGGCGGCCCTCGACGCCGGAGCCGAGGGGGTGACGGCCCGCGCCGGCGCCGTCAGCCCGGGGTCCCCGGGGCCAGCGGTGATCGCGCTCGACCAGGGCGGCACGGTCGAGGCCGACGTCGTCATCGGCGCCGACGGGGCGGCCAGCCGGGTGGCCGAGTCAGCTGGGCTGGTCGACCACGAGCGGGTGCTGTGGGGCTTCGCCATGAGGGCCTACGTCGAGCAGGCGGTCGATCTGCCCTACATCACCTTCTGGGACCCCACGCCCGGCCGCGCCTTTCCCGGTTACGGCTGGATCTTTCCCGGAGCCGACGGCCGAGCGAATGCCGGGCTCGGGCTCGGGACAGGGAGCGACCGTCGCGCCGGAGCCCGCGCCACCCGCCAGCTCGACGCCTTCCTCGACCACCTACGAGCCCTGGGCCTGCTCGGGGCCGCCAGCGCGGCCCCGAAGAGCGGGCGGCTGGGTGGCTGGCTCAAGATGGGAATGGTCGGCACCGTCCCCGCCCGAGGCAACGTGCTGCTGATCGGCGACGCCGCCGGCCTCGTCAACCCGCTCCAGGGCGAGGGGATCGCCCAGGCCATGGACAGCGGCCGGGCTGCCGCCCAGGCCGTGATCGAGCGCCCCGCCGAGGCCGCATCGCGCTACGTCGCCCACCTCCGCCGGACCCACGTTCCCTACCAGGCAGCGACCGCGGGGGTCCACGCCACCCTCGTGTCCAGCCCCCGGATGGTGTCGCTGGTGGGCCGGATCCTCACCACGCCGCTCGTCGCCCGCGCCGTGGGAGGGGGATGGGGCGTCTATTGGAACGACCTCCTCGACGGGGCGGCGCCCGGTGGCGCCCGTCGGGTGGCGCGAGCAGCCGACGGCGTCGCCCGAGCGGTCACAGTCGCCGGAGCCAACCGGCGATGGCTGCGCACCGCCCTCAGGAGCGTCACCCCGCTCGATCAGCCCCGGCCGGTGGCGCTCGGCTCCTCCACCCCGTAGGCCTCGCCGGCCTCTTCACGGAGCGTGTGGGCGGCCTCCACCAGGTTGCGGAGGCTGGCGCGGGTCTCGTGCCATCCCCTGGTCTTCAGTCCACAGTCCGGGTTCACCCACAGCCGGGCGGCGCCGAGGCGCTGCACGGCGGCTCGGATCTCGTCGGCCATCTCCCCCGCCGACGGCACCCGAGGCGAGTGGATGTCCCACACGCCGGGACCCACCTCCCGGGCGTAGCCGTGCCGACGGAGATCGTCGAGCAACCGCATCCCCGCCCGCGCGCACCACAAGAGGGCGACATCGGCATCCAGATCGTCGATCGCCTCCACGATGTCCCCGAACTCCGAGTAGCAGATGTGGGTCTGGAGCAGGGTGTCGTCGCGCACTCCCGAGGTGGCCAGACGAAAGCATTCGACGGCCCACGCCAGGTACTCCGGCCAGGACTCGCGTCGCGCCGGCAGTCCCTCGCGAAGCGCCGCCTCGTCGACCTGGATCACCCTCACGCCCGCGTCCTCGAGGTCCGCGATCTCGTCGCGCACGGCCAGTGCGAGCTGCCGACAGGTGTCCGCCGCGGGTTGGTCGTCGCGGACGAACGACCACAGCAGCATCGTCACCGGACCGGTGAGCATCCCCTTCACGGGCCGCTCGGTCAGCGATTGCGCGTAGGCCGTCCACCGCAGCGTCATAGGAGCCGATCGCTTCACGTCGCCGTAGAGGATGGGCGGCCGCACGTACCTGCTCCCGTACGACTGGACCCACCCGTTCTCGGTCGAGGCGTATCCGTCGAGCTGCTCGGCGAAGTACTGCACCATGTCGTTGCGTTCCGGCTCGCCGTGCACGAGCACGTCCAGCCCCGCCTCCTCCTGGAACCGGATGATTTCATCGATGGCGGCCCGCATCTGTCGTTCGTAGGCCTCGTCGCTCAACTCACCTCGTCGGTACTCGGCGCGGGCACGACGGACCTCGCGGGTCTGGGGGAACGACCCGATCGTCGTCGTGGGGAACCGCGGCAAATTGAGGTTGCGCCGCTGGAGCTCACGGCGACTCGGGTAATCGCCGGCCCTCCGCTCGCCCCCCGTCAGCGAAGCGAGCCGTTCCCGGACTCCCGCGTCGACCGTCCGAGGTGAGGTTCGGCGGCTGCGCAGCGCCTCTCCGTTGGCGGCCAGCTCGGTGGCGATGGCGTCGACCCCGTGCGCGAGGCCGCGGGCCAGGACGACCACCTCGCGGACTTTCTGCCGGGCGAAGGCCAGCCACAAGCGAATCTCGGCGTCGAGACCGGTCTCAGCGTCGAGGTCGACGGGCACGTGCTGGAGCGAGCAAGACGTCGATACCACGAGCTCGCCGGTCGTGTCCCGAAGCCGGTGCAGGAGGTCGATGCTGGCGCTCAAGTCGTTGATCCACACGCCGCGGCCGTCGACGACGCCGGCGAACAGGGTCTTGTCACCGAGGCCTGCACCGTCGCGGACGAGGTCCGTGTTGCCTGGGCCGCGGACGAAGTCGAGGCCGATGCCCTCGACGGGAAGGTCACCCAGCACCGGGTATGTCGCGCCAACGTCGCCGAAATAGGTCTTGATGGCGATGCTCGGTCGCCCACTCACGTCAGCCAACCGGCGGTAGGTGGTCCGCAGCGCCGCGAGCTCGGCCGGTGTCCGATCGCCGACAAGCACCGGCTCGTCGAGCTGGACCCACCGGGCGCCCTGGGCCCCGAGGCGAGCGAGGACCTGTGCGTACACCTCGGCGAGCCGGTCGACCAGGGCCACCCGATCGAGCTCACCGCCTCCCGCCGACCTGGCCAGCACCGCCATGGTGAGCGGCCCGACGAGCACCGGCACGGTGTCGATGCCGAGGGCGACGGCTTCGCCGTGCTCGTCGAACGGCTTGCTGCTCGACAGTCCGATCTCGGTGTCGCCGGACAGCTCGGGGACGATGTAGTGGTAGTTGGAGTCGAACCATTTCGTCATCTCCATGGCGATCGCGTCGACGCCCGCCGACTGCCGGCCACGGGCCATGGCGAAGTAGGTGTCGAGGTCCACCGTCCCCGAGGTGCGACCGTAGCGTGGAGGCACGGCGCCGATGAGGGCGATCGTGTCGAGGACCTGGTCGTAGAGCGAGAAGTCGTTCGAGGGAACGAGGTCGACACCGGCGTCCCGCATGAAGAGCCAGTTGCGGCGCCGGATGTCCTGGGCGACCTGGCGCAGGTCGTCCTCGCCGACCTCGCCGGTCCAGTACCGCTCGGTGGCGACCTTCAGCTCGCGGTGATCCCCGATGCGAGGGAACCCGGAGACGTTCGAGAGGGCCACGGGGTCACCCTACCGGCGCGGGTCCGATACGGTGACCTGCGCATGTCACGCACCGGCGATCCGGGGCTGGCCTGGCGGCCACCGGCCGCTCTGGATCACCCCGCCGTGCGGGCGGGGGCGTGGACCTTCGGCGCCGCCCTCGTCCTGGTGGTGGTCTTCCACTTCCTGCTACCGCGCCAGGTCCCCTACGGGATCCTGCTCTACGGACTGGTCACGGGCTCGACGTACAGCCTCATCGCCATCGGGCTGATCCTCGTCTACCGGGCCAACCGGATCATCAACTTCGCCCTGGCCGAGATCGGTGTGTTCGGCGCCGTGCTGTTCGAGAACCTCATCCGGGCGTCGGGTTGGCCCTGGGGGGCGGCACTGATTCTGGGGGTCGCCACCGCCGGCGTGGCCGGCCTGGTCCTGGAGCTTGGACTCGCACGGCGCTTCTTCAACTCGTCCCGACTCGTGCTGAGCGTGGCGACCATCGGCATGGCCCAGCTCCTGGCCTTCGGCGAGTACGCCGTGGGACAGGCGTTCTCCGGTCGACCAGCGTCGGCGGGGCTGCGGACGCCACTCTCGGACCTTCACTTCCGGGTCACCGGGGTGGTGTTCGACGGCAACACGGTGCTGCTGATCGCCGCCGTTCCCATCGTGGCAATCGCCCTCGGTGCGTTCCTTCGTCGGACCGACCTGGGCGTCGCCACACGCGCGTCGGCAGAGAACACCGAGCGGGCGTCGCTGCTCGGCATCCCCGTCCGCCGCCTGGCCACGCTTGCCTGGGTCCTCGCCGCGCTCCTCGCCGGGCTGGCCACGGTGTTGCGGTCACCGGTGGTGGGCATCGTCTCGGGCAGCACCCTGCAAGGCCCGACGCTCCTGCTGCGGGCGTTGACCGTCGCCGTGCTCGCCCGCTTCGAGGACATCCGCGTCGCCATCGTGGCGGGACTGGCGGTAGGTGCCATCGAGCAGGGCCTGTACTACGCCTACGGCGGCTCGACCGTCTCCGACGTGGTCTTCGTGGGCATCATCATCGCGGCCCTGCTCCTCCAGCGCCGCCGGCGCGAACGGCCGGACGACACACAGGCGACCAGCTGGGAGGCGATCGACGACGTGCGCCCGCTGGCCGCCTGGCAGCGCCGGCTGCCTGCGGTGCAATGGGGGCGCCTCGCCGTCTGGACGGCGGTGGCCGCGGTGGCGGTGGCCGTGCCCGCAGTGCTGACCCCGAGCCGCGTATTCCTCGCTTCCGACGTGCTCGTGTACGCCATGGTGGCAGTGTCGCTGGTAGTGGTCACCGGCTGGAGCGGCCACATCAGCCTCGGTCAGTTCGGTCTGGTCGCCATCGGGGCGGCGGTGGCCGCTCGGCTCAGCGCCGACGTGCACTGGGACTTCCTCCTGGCCTTGGTCCTCGGTGGCTGTGCCGGCGCGGTCGTGTCGATGGTGCTGGGCGCGGCGGCGTTCCGGATCAAGGGCTTCCTGTTCGCCGTCACGAGCCTGGGCTTCGCCGTGGCGGTGGGGTCCTTCTTCCTCAACGCCCGCTTCTTCCCGTATCTGCTGCCGATCCACCGGCCCGAGCGACCCGTGCTGTTCGGCCGTTTCGACCTGAACGGCGAGCTGGCCTACTTCTACTTCAGCCTCGCCGTGCTGGTCGTGCTGGTCCTCGCTGTCATGGTGCTCCGTCGAACGCGGACCGGACGGGTGCTGATCGCCATGCGGGACAATGACCGGGCCGCCCGCTCGTTCGGGATCGGCCGCATCACCAGTCAGCTCATGGGCTTCGCCGTGTCCGGCTTCGTCGCCGGCGTCGCTGGCGGAGTCCTCGCCGCCCACGACCACGCCGTCTCGGCGTCGGCCTTCTCGCCCGCGGCCAGCATCGCCGTCTTCTCCATGGCGGTCATCGGTGGCATCGGCACGCTCCTCGGAGCCATCCTCGGCGCCGTGCTCGTCCGAGGCGCCACGCTGTCCCTCACGGCCCAGTGGGCACAGCTGACCACCGGCCTGGGGCTGCTCGTCGTGCTCCTCGTGCTGCCGGGCGGTCTCGGCCGGGCCGTGCTCTCGGCGCGCGACGCCCTCGTCCGCCGTCTCGCGGGAGGGACAGGTCCCGCTCCGCCGCCTGCGCTCGAAACGGATGAGCCGCCGCCGTCGCATGCGCCGACCGGCGGCCGACCCGTGTTGGCCTGCCGCAGCCTCGATGCGTCGTTCGGGCCGGTGCAGGTCCTCTTCGGCGTGGACCTCGAGGTCGCCGCGGGCGAGATGCTGGCCCTCCTCGGGACCAACGGGGCGGGCAAGTCCACGCTGCTGCGGACCGTGGCGGGCGCCATCCCCGCTACCGGCGGTGCTGTCATGTTCGACGGCAAGGACATCACCCGGACCGCTCCCGAGCGCACCTCGAGCATGGGGATCGTCACCGTCCCCGGGGGCCGGGGGACGTTTCCGGGGCTGAGCGTGGCCGAGAACCTGCGGGTCGCGGGCTGGCTCCATCGGCGCGACCCCGACCACCTCACGCGCAGCCTGGCCCGCGCCCTGGAGCTCTTCCCCGTCCTGGCCGAGCGGCTGTCGCAGACGGCGGGCACGTTGTCAGGAGGCGAGCAGCAGATGCTCACCCTGGCCCAGGCCCTCATGGCCCGACCGATCTTGTTGATGATCGACGAGCTGTCGTTGGGCCTGGCACCTGCGGTGGTCGAGCAGCTCGTCGAGACGCTGCGCCTCGTTCACGCCGGGGGCACGACCGTCATCGTGGTGGAGCAGTCGGTCAACGTCGCCCTCACCATCTGCGATCGGGCCGTCTTCCTCGAGCGGGGTCGGGTCCGCTTCGACGGGCCGACCGCCGCGCTGTTGGAGCGTCCCGACCTGTTGCGGGCGGTGTTCCTGGACGTTCCCACCGCGACGGGAGATACAGCCGGCCCTGACGGCGCCGGCGGGATCGAGCGGGCTCCGGCCCGGGCGCCCACCGCCCCGCCGGTGCAAGGCGTCGCGCTCGAGGGCCGGGGCCTCTCGAAGAGCTACGGCGGCATCCGAGCGGTCGACAACCTGGGCCTGACCGTCCACGACGCCGAGATCCTCGGCCTCATCGGTCCCAACGGCGCCGGAAAGACCACGGTCTTCGATCTGCTCAGCGGGTTCACCTCACCCGACGCCGGGAGTGTGCTGATGGGCGGAGTGGACATCACCAGCTGGAGCCCCGAGCGACGGGCTCGGGAAGGCATGGGCCGCTCGTTCCAGTCGGCCCGGTTGTTCCCGGCCCTCACCGTGCGCGAGACGGTGGCCGTGGCCTCCGACCGTCACCTCGACGTGCGAGATCCGCTGTCGAGCGTCTTCGCGCTGCCCGTGGCGCGCGACGCCGAGGGGGCGATGTGGTCGCGAGTCGACGAGCTGCTCGAGCTGACCGGTCTCGTCGCCTTCGCCGACTCGCTCGTCTCGGAGCTGTCGACCGGCACGCGACGCATCGTCGACATTGCATGCGGCCTGGCGGAGGGACCGCGCGTCCTGCTCCTCGACGAGCCCGCGACCGGCATCTCCCTACACGAGACCGAGCGCTTGGGACCGCTCCTCCGCTGGCTACGCGACACCACCGGCACCGCCCTGGTCCTGGTTGAGCACGAGCTGGGCCTGATCTCCGAGGTCGCCGACCGCCTCGTCGCCATGGAGGCCGGATCGGTCGTCGCGTCCGGTCCCCCGACCGATGTCGTGTCCGACCCGCGTGTTCTCGCGTCCTATCTCGGCACCGATCCCTCCGTCGCGACCACTCCGGAGTCCACGGCTCGCTCCCTGCTCGACCCGACCGACCCACCCGTGAGGGGCGAACCGTGAGCGCCTCGACGCCGCGGTCGACGGGCTGGGTGGTCCGCCGCTATGGGCCCTTCGTGGCCATCGCGTCGGCGGTGGCGCTGGTGATCGCGCTGGCGCCGACGACCACGCCCTCGCGAACGAGCGTGTTCTCGGGCTACAGCCCGGGCTCGCCCGGGACCCAACCGGGGGAAGGACCGTCGGCCCCGGGCGTCGCCGGCGCGCCGGTCGACTGCTCCCGACAGTCATTCCTAGGGCCCAGCGCGGGTTGCAAACCGGGCTGGACCGGAGCCAACAACGGCGGGGCCACCTACAAGGGCGTCACCGCCTCGAGCATCAACCTCGTCTTCTACCAGGCTCCGTCGAGCCAGCAGCTCAACTCCATCACCGCCGCCGCTGGCCAGACCTCCTCCGGCTCTCTCGAGGACCACACGATCAACGTGTACGCCGAGTTCTTCAGCCGCTACTTCCAGACCTACGGGCGTCACGTCAACGTACAGATCTTCAACTCCCAGGCCCAGCTGGGCGACTCCTCCGGTGCTCGGGCCGACGCCGTGGCGACCGACCAGCAGTACCACGCCTTCGTCGACGTGGGCAGCTCCGACGTCGGCGGCACGAGTGACGCCTACCTGGACGAGACGTCCCGGCGAGGCATCGTCAACATCGCCGGCAACGCCCTGCCGCAGAGCTTCTACGCCGCGCACGCGCCGTTCGTGTTCGGCATGCTCCCCAGCACCGACACGTCCGATGCCACGGTGGCCGAGTACATCGCCAAGCGCCTCGGGACCCACAGCCGCGCCAGGTTCGGCGGGGCCGGCAGCAACCCTCCGGTCAACGGGCAGCCCCGCCGCTACGGGATCCTCTACCCCACCACCAACCTGGATGGCACACCGAGCATCTACTCGCGTGTGGGCGACGACCTCAGCAGCCGTCTCGCCAAGGAGGGGATCCCGACGGCGACCAAGATCGGCTACGCGCTCGATCCCAACACCGCCGAGACGCAGGCGACCAACGCGGTCCAGCAGATGAAGGCGGCCAAGGTCACCACGGTCGTGTGCCTGTGTGACCCGTTCTCTCCCATCTTCGGGTCCAAGGCGGCCACCGAGCAGGGGTACTTCCCCGAGTGGCTCCAGACCGGTTACCTGCTGGGCGACAGCGACTTCTTCGCCCGCCAGTACGACCCCCGGCAGTGGGCCCACGACTTCGGGGTCAGCAGCCTGCCTGCGACCCAGAAGCCCCAGGACAGCCAGTGGTGGCGGGCCTACAAGTCGATCGACCCCACCACCGACCCGCCGCTCGATGCTCCCTTGGACTTCTACAGCCTGCTGCTCGCCTTCTCGGGCCTGGAGGGGGCGGGCCCCAGGCTCGATCCCCGCACCTTCGCCGACGGGATGTTCCGTATCCGCCTGCTGTCCAACTCGCCCTACGTGCCCAGCTTCTTCTACCGAACGACGGACTACGGGGGCATCAAGGACGCGCAGGAGGTGTGGTGGGATCCCAAGGCCGTGGCGCCAGACGGGCAGACCGGGCACTACCAGTCAGTCGACGGAGGTCACCGCTACCTCCTTGGACAATGGCCGGCCACGGCCACCAACGTGTTCGACCCGCGCTGTCTTCCCCTGGGCAGCTGCGGGGCGCCGAACGCACCCTGACGCCGCCTCAGGCTGCGACCCGCCCGTAGCGCGTGATGACCCGCCACTCCGTGGTCTTCGGCAGTCGGCCGGCCCGCGAGGACGAGCACGGCCATCGCCGCCTGCGGGAGGTTGTGGCCGCGCAGGTCCCTCGACCCCGCCTGCCAATAGGGCACCGGGCTGAGCATGCAGCGACCGTAGCGCCGGGGTGTATCGGTGGGGTCTCCTCGCCACATTGCATCCGTTCCACCTTCGAACGTGACGCCATACCGCGCCAACGACGCGGGCCTTTCGACGGCGGGAGGTGGAACGGGTGCAACTCCCCGCCGCTAGGGTGCCGGCGTGCCAAGGTTTCAGGCCGTGCTGTTCGACTTCGGCGACACCCTGTTCGGCCGAACGGGTGCCCACCGGGCCATCGTCCAGGCTGCCGAGGATCTCGGGGTGCAGGTCGACCAGGCCACGGCCCGCAAGCTGTGGGTCGAGATCCAGGAGCGGGCCCGCACCCCGGAGGAGCTGTCCAAGGGTCGCGACCTCTCCCCCGAGGCCCACCGATCGTGCTGGACCGCCCTCTACTCGAGTCTCGACGTCCTCGTCACCGGGCTCGGCGAGGCGATGTACGAGCGCGAGATCAGCACCGTCGGTTGGGAACCGTTCTCGGACACCGAGCGCGCGCTGCGTGGGTTGCGCGCCGCCGGCGTACCCGTCGGGGTGGTGAGCGACACCGGCTGGGACATCCGCCCCGTGCTCGCCGCCCATGGTCTCGACCAACTGGTCGACGTGTTCGTCCTGTCCTGCGAGTACGGCCTGACCAAGCCGGCACCGCGACTGTTCGAGGTCGCCTGTGCACGGCTCCGGGTGGCTCCGTCTGCGACCCTCATGGTGGGTGACAACCCGCTCACCGACAGCGGCGCCATCCAAGTCGGGCTCACCGTGTACCTTCTCCCGCCCGCCGAGGACAGCCGGGATCGCGGGCTCGATGCCGTGCTCACCCTGATGGGAGTAGATGCGGCATCGTGAGCTAGAGCACCACGACCGAGCGGAGCACCTCGCCGCGGGTCATCCGTCCCAGCGCATCCTCGACATCCCCGAGTCCGATCGTCTCCGACACGAACCCATCGAGATCCAACCGTCCGCTCAGATACAGATCCACCAGCATCGGGAAGTCCCGCGTCGGCAGGCAGTCGCCGTACCACGACGACTTGAGCGCGCCCCCGCGCCCGAAGAGCTCGATCATCGGCAACTCCACCTTCATCGTGGGGTCGGGGACACCCACTTGGACGAGCGTACCGGCCAGGTCGCGGGCGAAGAAGGCCTGGCGGTAGGTCTCGGGCGATCCCACCGCCTCGACGACCAGGTCGGCCCCAGTGCCTCCAGTGAGCTGCCGCACCGCATCGACGGGGTCCTCATGCGACGCGTCGACAGTCTGGGTGGCCCCGAACCGCCGGGCCCATTCGAGCTTGCGGGCGTCCACGTCGACGGCGATCACCTCCCGGGCCCCGGCCAGCGCCGCCCCGGCGATGGCCGCATCGCCCACCCCACCGCAGCCGATGACAGCGACGGTGTCCCCCCGACGCACCCCACCGGTGTTCACTGCGGCCCCGAACCCCGCCATCACCCCGCAGCCGATCAACCCGGCCGCCTCCGGTCGCGCCGCGGGATCGACCTTGACGGCCTGCCCGGCGGCCACCAGCGTCAGCTCGGCGAAGGCGCCGATCCCAAGCGCCGGCGTGAGCACGGTGCCGTTCGTCAGGGCCATGGGCTGGCTGGCGTTCCGGCTGGCGAAGCAGTACCACGGCCGACCCCGCCGGCACGAGCGACAGTCCCCGCACGGCGCCCTCCAGGCCAGCACGACGTAGTCGCCCGGCGCGACATTTTGCACGCCCTCGCCCACCGACTCCACCCAGCCTGCCGCCTCGTGCCCCAACAGGAAGGGGAAGTCGTCGTTGATGGCGCCCTCTCGATAGTGCAGGTCGGTGTGGCACACGCCGCACGCCTGCACCCGCACAGCGACCTCGCCCGGGCCGGGATCGGGGACGACCACCTCCTCGATCGACACCGCGGCACCCTTCTTCGGAGCCACCACGCCCCGCACCACGCTCGCCATGGTCGTCCCTCCCGCTCGCCCGGCCGTCTGTCGAGCAGCCTATCGCCGGCCTCGCGGCCCACAACGTCGTCGCGAGGCGGCCGTGACAACCGTTGTCAGGTGTTGATGGGGATGGGACCGTTCCACTTCCCACCGCCCTGCACCGTCCTGACCGTCAGTGACCGACGGCGGCCCGCAGCGACTGGCGGAGCGAGCCCATGGTGCTCAACACGGCGGTCGGCTCGTACCCGCAATGCGCCATGCAGTTGGCGCACCGGGGATCCCGCCCCCGCCCATAGCGCGACCAGTCGGTCTCTTCAACGAGCTCCCGGTAGCTGGCGGCGTACCCGTCGGACATGAGGTAGCAGGGCCGTTGCCAGCCGAGCACCGAGAAGCTGGGGATGGCCCAGGCAGTGCAGTCGAAGTCGACCTTGCCCTCGAGGAAGTCGAGGAACAGCGGGGAGTGGTTGAGACGCCAGCGGCGCCGGGCTCCTCCCGAGAACGCCTGTCGAAACAGCCGTCGCGTCTGTTCCACCCCGAGGAAGTGCTCCTGGTCGGGGGCCTTCTCGTAGGCATAGGCCGGCGAGATCATCATCTGGTCGACCTCGAGCTCGTCGTTCAGGAAATCGAGGACGTCCCGCACGGTCTTCGGCTCGTCGGTGCTGAAGAACGTCGTGTTCGTCGTGACCCGAAAGCCCCGACCCTTCGCCTCCCTGATGGCCGCCACCGCCTGGTCGAACACCCCTTCACGACACACCGACTCGTCGTGGCGCTGGCGCAGGCCGTCGATGTGGACGGCCCACGAGAAGTACCGCGACGGTTCGAACAGGTCGAGCTTCCGGTCCATGAGCACGCCGTTGGTGCAGAGGTACACGTACCTGTGGCGATCGACCAGCGCCCCCACGATCTCGTCGATCTGCGGGTGCACGAGCGGCTCGCCCCCGGCGATGGACACCATCGGCGCGCCGCACTCCTCCATGGCCCCGACGGCGTCCTCGACCGACAGGCGGCGACGCAGGATGTCCGTCGGCTGCTGGATCTTGCCGCATCCGGCGCAGGCCAGATTGCAGGCGAAGAGCGGCTCCAGCTCCACCAGCAGGGGAAACTTCTCCCGGCGAGCCAGGCGCTGGCGCGCCAGGTAGGCACCAACCCGGGCTTGTTGGCGCATCGAGACGGGCACGACTACCTCACCCCATCCGGGGCACGGAAGCGGACTCTTTCGGTGGTCACCGCATCCTCCTCCAGCTCCAGCGGGCCCAGCCCCCCGAGGGCGGCTACCACCTCACCGACAAGCGTCTCGGGCGCCGACGCACCCGCCGTCACCGCAACCGTAGCCGCGTCGCCGATCCAACTCGGGTCGAGCTCGGTCGGGTCATCGATCAAGTGAGCCTCGCACCCCTCACGCTCGGCCACCTCGACCAGCCGATTGGAGTTCGACGAGTTGGCCGAGCCCACCACGATCACGACGTCCGACCGCCTCGCCACCCTCCGAACGGCATCCTGCCGGTTCTGGGTCGCGTAGCAGATGTCGTCGGTTCCCGGCCCAATGGCGTGCGGGAACCGCCACCGGAGCGCGGCGACGACCTCGGCGACCTCGTCGGTCGCCAGGGTTGTCTGGGCGAGGTAGGCGACGGGCTCCTCCGTGTCGATGGAGAGGCGGTGCACGGCCTCGACGCTGTCCACGACTTCGATGCGGTCCGGCGCCTCGCCCAGCGTCCCGTCGATCTCCTCGTGGCCCACGTGACCGACGAGCACGATCCGATATCCCTCCTTTGCGAACCGGCGCGCCTCGACGTGGACCTTGTTCACGAGCGGGCAGGTGGCATCGACCACCCGGAGGTCGCGCCGGCGGGCCTCCGCCCGCACCTCGGGTGACACGCCGTGGGCCGAGAGGACGACCGTGGCCGCGACCGGTACCTGCGAGAGCTCGTCGACGAAGACTGCGCCCCGTCGCTCGAGCGCGCCCACCACGTGGCTGTTGTGGACAATCTGCTTGCGGACGTAGACCGGGGACCCGAACCTCTCCAGCGCCCGCTCGACCGTATCGATGGCACGCTCGACTCCGGCGCAGAACGATCGCGGTCCGGCCAACAGGACGCGGCGAGGCCGGCTCACCGTCGCGCCTCCACGTACCTGCCGAGCGCCATGACGGGGAATACGAGGCGGTAGAGGCCGTAGTTGATGTAGAAGTCGCCCGGGAAGCCGGTGCCGGTGAAGAACGGCTCGTCCCAGCCACCATCGGGCCGCTGCGTGCGAGCCAGCCACGCCACTCCTCGCTCGGCCGCGTCCGACGGCGGGGCGACGCCCACGGCCAACAGGGCGAGCAGCGCCCAGGCGGTCTGCGATGCCGTCGGCTCCCCCCGGCCTCGCCACGAGCCCTCGCGGTAGGACCGGAGGTCCTCCCCCCACCCGCCGTCTGGATCCTGATGGGACTCGATCCAGCGCACTGCCCGCCGCATGGCCACCGCATCCGTTGGTATCCCGGCGGCGGCGAGGGCGGGAAGGCATGCACCGGTGCCGTAAACATGGTTGGCGCCCCACCTGCCGAACCAGGAGCCGTCCACCTCCTGTTGGGCCAGCAGCCACCGGGCGGCGTCGACGACCCGCGGGTCTGCCGCCAGCCCCTCCCCCGCCAGCATCTCGAGGGCATGGGCGGTGACGTCGGCCGACGGCGGGTCGATGACTTCGCCGAAGTCGCAGAAGGGCAGGCGCCGGCACAGCTCGCGTGCGTTGTCCACGTCGAACGCGGCCCAGCCCCCTCCCTTGCTCTGCATGCCGAAGGTCCACTCCCGAGCCCGGTCGATGGCTCGCGCCACCCGCAAGGGATCCGGGTGGTGCACCCGGCGGAGGGCGAGCACGACCACGGCTGTGTCGTCGAGATCCGGGTACCACTCGTTGGCGAACTCGAAGGCCCACCCGCCAGAGGCGACACGTGGTCGGCGCACGGCCCAGTCGCCTCGAGTCCGCACCTCGTGGGCAAGCAGCCAGTCGGCGGCTCGGACGAGGGCCGGATGGTCGCCGGGCAGACCGGCGTCCGACAGGGCCAGGACGGCGAGGGCCGTGTCCCACACGGGCGACTGACAGGCCTCGAGCCGTCGCAGGCCGTCATCGAGCACCGTGAAGCCGTCAAGGCCCTGCAGTCCCTTCTGCATCACGGGGTGGCTGAGCGGGTAACCGAGCTGGTCGAGAGCCATGAGCGAGTACACCCACGGGGGCTGGATGCCGCCCCACGAGCCGTCCTCCTCCTGGTGGCGGACGATCCAGCGCTCGGCTCTCGCCAGCGCCAGCCGCCGCAGGGGACCAACGGGCCGGCGCTCGTATGCACGCAACACCCGATTCAGCAGGCGGCCGGCCCGGGAGGCCGGCCCGACGGCATCGCCGGCCCGGGAGGCGCCGGCCGCCGCGGCCTCGAGCTCGTCGATGCGGAAGCCGAGGGGTCGCACCGGTCGGTGGGCCGCCACCACGGTGAGGGCGACGATCGTCTGTCGGGCCCAGCAGGCGAAGTCGTAGATGTTGAGCGCGCACCACGGTGGAAGCAGGACCACCTCGGGCGGGAGAGCAGGCAGGTCGTCCCAAGACCACAGCCCGAATAGCGCCAGCCACAGCCGCGTGAACACCCGCGTAGCCGTCAGCCCGCCGAGCTCTCGCACGACGGTCGCCGCCCGCAGCATGTGGTCGGCGTCGGGCGGGTCGCCGGCGAGCCGGAGGGCGACGTAGGCCTCGACCGTCGTCGACAGATCCGGCGGTCCTCCGTAGAAGGTCGCCCACGAGCCGTCGGCCCGTTGCTGGGAGCGGATCCAGGCCGCCGTCGATCCGGTCTCCGCATCCCCCCGGACGCCGAGGAACTCGCGCATCAGGAGGTCTTCGGCGTCCATGGTGACGTTGGTTGCCAGCTCCCCCTTCCACCAGCCGTCGGGATGCTGCTCGTCCAAGAGGCGGCGCACGGCCCGGTCGCGGGCCTCCTCGGCCGGAACGGGCGCAGTACCGACCATCGTGGTCGACGTCACCGTCACACCTCCCGTTCGACGACGAATCGGGCCAGCTCGACCAGGCGAACCCGCACCGCGTCGGGGACGGCGACGGTGTCCAGGCACTCGATCGCCCCCGCGAGCTGGCGCACCGCCTCGTCCTCGGTCACCTGTCTCGCCCCGCTGGACTCGATCAGCGCCGTCGCCCGGGCCATGTCGTCCTCGTCCGTCACGCCGGCGGTCAACACCTGGCCGAGCTCGTCGGCCTCGGGACGGTCCGAGCTGAGCGCGACCACGATGGGAAGAGACGCCTTTCCCGCTCTGATGTCACTGCCGACGGGCTTTCCCGTCATGTCGGGACGACCCCAGACACCGAGAAGGTCGTCGGTCATCTGGAACGCCAGGCCCAGGTGGCACCCGAACCGGGTGAGGGCCGTGACCGCGCCCGGACCGGCGCCCGCGAGCAACGCGCCAATTGACGCCGAGCACCCGAGCAGGGCGCCGGTCTTGGCCGCCGCCATCGACAGGTACTGGGCGGCGGACGTGTCCAGCCGGCGCTCGAAGGCGAGGTCCTGGCCCTGGCCGGCGATCATGGCGCCTGTCGCCTTGGCCAGGGCGAGCGCCGCTCGCCGTCGCTCGTCTCCCGGCCGCTCGACGAGCACCTCGTGAGCCAGGGCCAGGAGCGCGTCGCCGGCGCAGATCGCCGGTCCCACGCCGAAGCGGACCCACGCCGTCGCGCGGTGGCGCCGCTCGCGATCGCCGTCCATCACGTCGTCGTGCAGCAGCGAGAAGTTGTGAACCAGCTCGACGGCCACCGCCCCCGGGAGAGCCACCGCGGGCGGCGACCCCACGGCCTCCGCCGAAAGCAGGGCCAGGGTGGCCCGCAGCGCCTTGCCGCCCCCGCCGGCGACGGCGAGGCCGTCCCGGTGGTCGAGCCATCCGAGGTGATGCTCGACCACAGGTCGGACTTCCGGGGCCAGCCGGCGCACCGCCGCGGCCATGGCGGGAAGGATCGTCTCCCGCGAATCAGCGAGGGTCGAGGGCTGGACGGCGATCACGCCGGGATCCCCTCGTGCGATCGCCGCCCGTCGACGCCCTCGAGCCCGATGGCTGCGAGTGCCGCGGCTGCTGCCGCTTGCCCGCTGCGGGCGGCGCCTTCCATCGTCGCCGGCCATCCGGTGTCGGTCCACGCCCCGCTCAGGTACAGCCCCTCGACGCCGGTCCGAGTGCCGGGCCGCAGCCGGGCCGTGCCCGGCACGGCTCGGAAGGTCGCGGCGCGCTCCCGCGTCACGAAGAAACGCTCGATGCGCGCCATCCTGGCCATCGGAAACACCCGAGCCAACTCCGCGGCGAACAACGAGCGGAGGTCCTCGGTCGACATCGAGACGTAGTCGTCCGCCCCCGACAAGGAGATGGCGAGGTACTGCCGTCCGTCCGGACCGGCGGTGCCCGACGCCGCGGTCCGGTCGAACACGAACTGCACTGGTGTGCCAACGGCCGCCGCGAAGGGGAGGCCTGTGACCCGCCGGTCGTACACGACGTGCACATTCACGATCGGAGAGCTCCCCAGCCGCCGGAGGGCGAGGCCGTCAACACCTGCAGCGGCAGGCAGGAGCGCCGCCGCCTCCTCGTGGGGGACGGCGACGACGACGGCGTCGGCGGCGAGATGGCCCCCCTCGACCGTGACACCGGTCGCGGTGTTGCCGTCCACGTCCACACGCCTGACGCGGTGGCCCACCAGGACCTCGACACATGCGTCGGCAAGGGCCCGCGCGGCAGGCTCGGCGTGCACGCGATCGAGCGGCACCCGGGCGTAGCCGATGTCGGCCGCGGCGGCGTCGGTGAAGAAGCCGGTCTGGAATGTCATCGCCGCCAGAGCCAGCGAGGCCTCGGCGACATGCACGTTCAGCGTGGGCAGGGCGATGAGGTCCCAGAAGCGCTCCACCGCGCTCGGGGACTGCCCGTTGCGGGCGAGCCACTCGCCGAAGGTCTGACTGTCGAGATCCTCCCGCCCCGTGTCGAGACGGGCCAGCCTGAGCCCGCCCGCTGCGACCCGCACCCGGTCCAGCGGCCCGAGGTGGGAGTAGCGCATCAGGCTGGGGCCCAGCTGGAGTGGTGCCGGGAGCCTCCCGCGTCTGAGCCAGGCTCTCGGCCCGCCTGGAGCGATGACGGGCACGGACAGACGTCGTTGGAGGTCGACGAGCCCAGCGGCGCCGATCCTCGTGAGGAACGCGCGGTAGGCGGTGCATGCCCGCAGGAATACGTGCTGACCGTTGTCGACCCACATGCCCTCGCGCCGCGCCGACCACGTGGCTCCGCCCAGCCGCCTGCGGGCCTCGAGCACCGTCACCTGCGCGCCGCCGTCGGCGCAGGCCAGGGCCGCGGTCAGACCCGCGATCCCGGCTCCGACCACGATCACCCGCGGACGGCTCACGGGGCGCCCCCGGCCAAGCTGACGGACGCGACCCACGCCTTCTCCCATGTCGGGAGCGACATGCGACCGGCGGATACCGCATCGGGGTGACGGGCGATGCGGGCGAGGAGACGGCGGTAGATCCCCGCCATGGCCGCCGTGCACGCCCGCGAGCGGCGATCCAGCAGCGGCAGCAGCTCGAGGCCCCGGATGAACCACTCGTCGGCACGCCCCGCCTCGAAGCGGACCAACCCCGCCAGGTCAGCGGCCGCCGGTCCCTCGAGCGCAGCGCCGGACCACGGCAGATCGTCAACGACGTGGCGCCAACCGAACCGCTCGAGGTCGTCCGCAGGCACGTACACCCGGCCCATCTCGGCGTCCTCTTTCACGTCGCGGAGGATGTTGGTGAGTTGGAGTGCGACTCCGAGCGAGTCGGCCCGCGGCCGTGCGGCGTCGAGATCGCTGGCGCCGAACACCGCCAGGGAGAGTCGACCGACCGCCCCGGCGACCCGTCGGCAGTAGACCAGGAGCTCCTCGAACGTCGCGTACCGCGTTCCCACGACGTCCATCTCGACACCGTCTACCAGATCACCGAGGGCGGACCGGGGAACCGGATAGCGGGACACGGCGTCGGCCAGAGCCACCAGCACGGCGTCGTCAGTCGGTCGGCCGAGCGCGTCGAGGTCCTCGCGCACCTGCTCCAGGGCGGTCAGCTTCTCGGCAGTGGCCAATGACCCGTCGGCCACGTCGTCGACCCGCCTCGAGAAGGCGTAGATGGCGGACAACGCGGCCCGCTTGGCGGGCGGGAGGAGCCGTATCCCGTACGAGAAGTTCCGCGCCTCGTGGTTGGTGACGAGCTGGCAGTGCCGATAGGCCTGGGCGGTGTTCATCACCGCCCAGCCCCGAGGCCGACGGCCGACGGCCGCCCGAGCTTTCTCCCGCTGACAGCGACGACCCGCACGAAGTGGCGGGCAACATCCCGTCGCCGAGGACGGGCCGGTGCGCCGAGCGGGGCGCGCAGCCCGCGCTCGACACCGTCGAGGGCGGCATGGCCACCGGCGACGAAGGCGGCGACGCCCAGACGCAGGCGGCCCCTGAGGCTGCCCACGAGAGGTGAGCCCTCGTCCAGCAGCGCCCGGGCCCGGTGGGCCTCGAACTCCAGCAGCGCCCGCGCAGCCGGACCGAACGGCGAGGATCGCAGGTCCTGCTCGGTGCAGCCGAACCGAGCCAGGTCCTCCTGGGGCAGATAGACGCGGCCCCGATCGAGGTCCTCCGACACGTCCTGGAGGTGCTCGGTGACTTGGAGACCGGCGCACACCGAGTCCGACCACTGCCGACGCTCGGTGGTGGCCACGCCGAGCACGTCGAGGACGAGCCGACCCACCGGGTTGGCCGAGAGTGCGCAGTACTCCAACAGGCCGCCGAGGGTGTCGTAGCGGTGCACGAGCTGGTCGCGCCGGTTGGCCTCGACGAGCTGCCGGAAGGGCTCCGGAGACAGCTGCAGCTCTCGCACGGTGCGCGCCAGCCGGCGCATCACCGGATGCTCGGGCGTGCCCGAGTACAGGCGCCCGATCTCCTCGTCCAGCCAGGCCAGAAGGACCATCCGGTCGCCCGGCGCCTCGTCGCCGATGTCGTCAGCCAGGCGAGCGAACCCGTAGATCGCCATCAGGTGCCTGCGCACAGATCGAGGGAGGACGATCGGCGCCACGGGGAAGTTCTCGCCGTCCACCCGGCTCATGATCTCGCCGTCACTCGGGACCACGGGCGAGACTGTAGCAGGTATGGGTGACTGCCCAGTCATACCTACATTACGTTACATGACGTTGACCAGACTGTCCGGAGCCAGGGACACGTCGCCGATCAGCCGGCGCAGGCAGGTCAGCAGTGCGCGGTCGACGACCACCGTCCCCGCCTCGTCGGCGTCGAGGCCCGACGTCACCCCCTCGCCGACTGCCGCCCGCAAGTCGGCGAAGATCCGGCGCGCCGCCCGCGCATGGCCTGGACGACGCTGCGCAGCGAGAGCCATCAGGTCGAGGAGGAGCGGCAGATGGCGCGACAGCGCCCCGGTCAGGACGACCACTGCCTCGTCGAGGTCGACGCCGTCGGGTCCCGCTTCGCCCGAGAAGGCGCGAGCTACCTCGTCCCCCGCCGCGGATGCGGCGGCGAAGAACAGCTCCTCCTTCGAGCGGTAGTGCCGATAGAAGGATCCCTTGGCCACCTTGGCCGCCCGGCACACGTCGTCGACGCGCACCTCGGCGAAGCCGTGGCGCTCGAAGGCGGCCATACCCGCCCGCAGGAGCCGGGCCGAGGGCAGCTGACGACCCCGGTCCCGCAGATGGACCTCGACGGTCTCGTCCCACATCTCGGGGCGGAACGCCTGCTCCCCGGGGATCCTCAGCAGCTCGGGAAGGAGGCGCCGGATCTGTGACAGTGAGAGCTGCCGACGCTCCTGGAGCAGGCGGATCAAACGGATGGCCTGCTCGTGGCGCGAGTCGTAGCGAAACCGGTTGGCCGCCTCGCGATGCGGGCGCGGCAGCAGCCCCAGGTCGAGGTAGTGGCGGACGGTCGCCGGCGTCGTCCCCGTCCGCTCGACCAGCTCGGCCAGCGTGAAGCGCTCCCTGGCGATCATCGGTACGTGTAGCGTCTATCGGCCGCACGCGCAAGCTGCGGCGCGCAGCGGCATCTCGGTAGGGTGAGCCACTCCATGCACGACATCGCACTCGTGGCCGACTCCAGCGCCTGCCTGCCGTCGGCGCTCGCCCACGCCCTCGGCATTCGCGTCCTTCCCATCACAGTTCACCTGCCCGACGCCGACGTCCTCGACGGAGTCGACCGACTGGCGCCTGGCGTCTACCGCGCCCTGGAACGCGACGAGCCCGTGAAGTCGAGTCCCCCGTCGGTCGTAGAGTACTTCGCGGCCATCGAAGAGGTCGGTGCCCGCTCGGTGATCGTGGTCACCCCGGCCACGGAGTTCACGACCATGTACCGCAACGCCCGCCTCGCAGCGGAGATGGCGGGGCCCCACGTCACGGTGGTCGACTCCCGGACCGCGGCGGCGGGTCACGGGCTGGTGGTCCTCGCCGGGGCAGCGGCCGTGTCGGCCGGGGCGTCTGCAGCCGAGGCAGTCCGCACCATCGAGCACGCGTCGGCCCGCGTCGATCTGGTCGCCTCGCTCGAGAACCTCGGCCCCATCCGGCGCAGCGGTCGCGTCCCGTCGGACGCCCTCGACGTGGCCGGACGGCTGGGGGTCCGCCCGGTGTTCCGCATGCGATTCGGTGCCGTGGAACCGCTCGCCAGCCCCAGGGACACAGGAGCAGCCCTGGCCCGGATCCAGCGTGAGTGGGCGGCCGGCGGCGGCCCCGACGCGGACCGCTCGGCGATCTTCCACGCCGACTGCCACGACCTGGCCGAGCGTCTGGAGCACCGCCTGGGACCCGTCGACCACGTGGTCGAGCTGAGCGCGGCCATGGGGATCCACACCGGCCGCCGGGTCGTCGGCGCCGCCTGGCTCCAGCCGGAGCCCGACGGGACCTGACGTCTCGCCCGTGGGCCCGGCCTCCGAGCCTCCCGGCCCCCTACGATCGACCCATGGAGATCGTTGCCGTCATCGAGATCCCGAAGGGCTCCCGGAACAAGTACGAGGCCGACCACGACACGGGCATCATCTGGCTCGACCGTATGCTCTTCACCGCAACTCAGTACCCGGCTGACTACGGGTTCGTGCCGGACACCCTCGCCGACGACGGCGACCCGCTCGACGTCCTCGTCCTCGGCGACGAGCCCACGTTCCCCGGCTGTCATATACGCGCCCGGGCGGTCGCCGCCTTCCTGATGACCGACGAGAAGGGCCGGGACACCAAGCTGCTCAGCGTGCCTGCGACGGACCCCCGTTGGGAGTCGGTGCACGACATCGGCGACCTGCCACCGTTCATGCTCGAGGAGATCCGACATTTCTTCGACGTCTACAAGGAGATCGAGCCCGGCAAGGAAACGACCGTCCACGGATGGGAGGACGCGGAGTGGGCCAGGGCCGAGGTCGAGCGCGCCCGTCAGGGGGCCTCGGCGCCCGAGTCCTAGGCCGCCCTCAGGCGGTGCGAGGGGTCGGAGGCCGACCGGGCGGCAGATAGGCGGCGCTGCGGAAACGTCCGCCGCCGCCCTCGAGCACCCAGGTCGATCCCTTCGCCCAGCGCATGTCCGGCGGCAGCTTGATCCCGTCACGGTCGCCCAGCGCCCACAGGATCTCCGGTATCACGTCGCCGTGGCTGCAGGCCACGACCGTCTTGTCCGCCAGCGACCGCAGGAGGTGCAGGGCGGACGGCGTGTGCCCCTCGGCGAGCGCCTGGGTCTCCTCGACCGGCAGGTCGAGCGTCTCGGCCAGGGGGTCGACGGTCTGCACACAGCGGGTGTAGGGACTTGACAGGATCCGCTCGGGGGCGAGCGGCGCCAGGATGTCGACCAGCAGCCCAGCCTGCTCTCGTCCCTTCTTCGTGAGCGGGCGGAGACGGTCGTCGCCCTCCCAGCGGTAGCGGTTCGAGGCTTTGGCGTGGCGGACAAGAAGGATGGTCATGACGTTGAGGCCCGGTCGATCCGGATCGCCAAATCTACAGCCAGTAGCGTCGAACCTCGTGGGAGAGCGTCGGCGGTCGTGGTGGGGGTGGGGCTGGGAGGACCAGTCCCTCGATGACACCCAAGTTCGCGCCCTGGCCAAGGCGGTGGGGGCCTCGCTCGGCGGGAGCGAGCTACAGCCGGCGCCACCGCCGGTCCTCGAGGAGGTCGAGCTTCCTGGGCCGCGGGTGCAGGCCCCCGCGTCGCTCGACGCCATCTGCAGCGACACCCCCTACGACCGCGCCGGTCACACCTATGGCAAGTCGTTTCGCGACGTGGTGCGGGCGTTCCACGGCGACCTCGACCACCCCCCTGATCTCGTGGCGAGGCCCCGCCACGAGCAGGACGTCGTCGACATCCTCGACTGGTGCGGACGCGAGGGGCTGGCCGGCGTCCCCTACGGCGGTGGCTCATCGGTCGTCGGTGGTGTGGAGTGCGATGTGGGCGACGCGTTCTCTGGAGTCGTCTCGATCGACCTGGGCCGTCTCGACGGGGTCGTAGAGATCGACTCGGTGTCACGGGCGGCCAGGATCCAGGCGGGGACCCTCGGCCCGGCCGTCGAGGACCAGCTTCGTCCACACGGCTACACGCTGCGCCACTTCCCGCAGTCGTTCGAGCACAGCAGCCTGGGGGGCTGGCTGGCCACCAGGTCGGGGGGCCACTACGCGACCAACTACACCCATATCGACGATCTAGTGGAGTCGCTGCGCGCCGTGACCCCGGCTGGGGTGATCGAGACCCGGCGCCTCCCGGGTTCGGGGGCCGGACCTTCGCCCGATCGGATGCTCCTCGGATCGGAGGGGATCCTTGGTGTGATAACCGAGGCGTGGATGCGGATCCAGGATCGTCCCCGTTTCAGAGCCTCCGCCGGCGTGCGATTCACCTCCCTGGAGGCAGGAGTGGCCGCCGCCCGCGCCGTCGCCCAGGCCGGGCTGTTTCCCACCAACTGCCGGCTCCTCGACCAGCGCGAGGCAGCCACGTCGGCGGGCATCACCGACGATGCGGCGCTGCTCGTGCTCGGCTTCGAGTCTGCCGACCATCCTCTCGAGGCGTGGATCTCGCGGGCCGTCGAGTGCTGCACCGATCATGGTGGCTCGGTTCCCGACGGGGTGCGGGCGTCCTCGACCGAGGGCGCCGCGGGCGCTTGGCGCTCGGCGTTCCTCCGGGCGCCCTACGGCCGCGACGCCATGGTCGCCCTCGGCTGTGTGGCCGAGACGTTCGAGACGGCCGTCACGTGGGCCGGCTTCGGGGCGCTTCACAGGGGCGTCACCGAGGCGGTCACTTCGGCCCTGGCCGAGGTGACCGGCGGCGGGTCGGTCACCTGCCGCTTCACCCACGTCTACCCGGACGGACCTGCTCCCTACTTCACGGTGCTCGCTCCCAGCCGCCACGGCGACCAGCTCGCCCACTGGCATGAGGTCAAGGCGGCGGCCAGCGAGGCCGTCCTCGCCAATGGCGGCACCATCACCCACCACCACGCGGTGGGGCGGGACCACCGCCCGTGGTACGACCGTCAGCGGCCCGACCTCTTCGCCGCCGCTCTCCGAGCGGCGAAGGCCACCCTCGATCCGGAGTGGATCCTCAACCCCGGAGTGCTCGTTGATCGCTGAGACGCCCGACGCGGGCGACGCCACGACCGAGCCCGCGCCTCCGCTCAAGGCGCGCCGCAGCGCGCTCCTGGCCCGGCCCGGACTGACCGGAGAGGACTTCTGCCGGGCCTACTCCGCGGAGGCCGACGACTGGCTGGCAGGCCTGCTGCATCGAGCCACCGAGGGACGCGTGGACGGCCTGGCCCTTGTGGCCGCGGGCGGCTACGGGCGGGGAGAGCTGGCGCCGGGAAGCGACCTCGACGTCATCCTCGTGCACAACGGTCGGCGGGACGTCGGCACGATCGCCGAGGCGCTCTGGTACCCGGTGTGGGACCAGGGCATCCATCTCGACCACAGCGTCCGCACGCCCAAGCAGGTGATGGCCGTGGCGGAGGACGACCTGCGCGCCGCGCTCGGGCTGCTCGATGCCCGCTTCGTGGCCGGCGACAGCGCCATCGCCGACCCCGTTCCCGAGCGGATTCACAAGCTGTGGCGCGCTCGCGCCAAGCGTTGGCTACCGATCCTGGCCGCCGCCGTCGACGAGCGCCACGAAAGCCGGGGATCAGTCGCATTCCTCCTCGAGCCCGACCTCAAGGAAGCCCACGGCGGCTTGCGCGACGTCCAAGCCCTGCGCGCCGCGGCGCTGGCCGCCCCGGTGCTCGCGGAGCTCGTGGTCAGCGCCCAGCTCCGCGCCGCCACCGATCTCCTGGTTACGGTGCGCGTCGAGCTCCAGCGTCACGCGACACGCCCATCCGACCGCCTGCTGCTCCAGGATCAGGACGCCGTCGCGGCCGCCATGGGTTTGGCCGACGCCGACGAGCTGATGGCCCGCGTGGCCGAAGCCGGGCGCGCCGTCGCCTGGGCCAGCGACGACGGGTGGCGTCGGGTCGAGTCGTGGCTCCGAGGCCCAAAGGGTAGGGGCGGGGGCGGGGACCGACCCATCAGCGAGGGCCTGGCCCTCCGGGATGGCGAGGTGGCGCTGACGCCCCGCGCCGACCCCGGCGGGGATCCCTCGCTCGCCCTCAGAGCGGCGGAGGCGTCGGCCCGGCTCGGAGTGCCACTGACCAGAGCTGCCCTCGACCGCCTGTCCCGCGAGGCGGCGCCTCCCGGTGACCCCTGGCCCGAGGCGGCGCGTCAGGCCTTCGTGGCCGTGCTCGGATGCGGCCCGGCGGCCGTCCCCGCCGTCGAAACCCTCGACCAGCAAGGCATCCTCCTGCGCTACCTGCCCGAATGGAGGGCCGTTCGCAACAAGCCCCAGCGCAACGCCTACCACCGCTACACCGTGGACCGGCACATGCTCGAGGCCGCCGCCCAGGCCGCCGCCCTCGTACGCCGGGTCGCGAGGCCGGACCTCCTCCTCGTCGGCGCCCTCTTCCACGACATCGGCAAGGGGTACCCGGGCGATCACACCCAGGCCGGCATGGAGGTGGTCGCCTCGCTGGCCCCCCGCCTGGGCTTCCCTTCCGACGACGTCGACACCCTCGTCACCCTGGTTCGCCATCATCTCCTCCTGCCAGACACCGCCACCCGCCGGGACCTCGACGACCCGGAGACGATCCGCCTCGTCGCCGACGCCGTCGGAGACAGTCAGACGCTCGAGCTGCTGGCCGCCCTCACCGAGGCGGACGGGCTGGCGACCGGGCCGTCGGCCTGGGGTCACTGGAAGGCGGGGCTGGTCGCGGCGTTGGTCGACCGGGTCGGACGCCACCTGGCCGGCGAGCGGCTCGAGCCCCCACTGGCCCTGCCATCGGCCGAGCATCGGCGCCTCATGGCCGCCCGGCGCCTGGCCGTCGTGGCCGATGGCTCGACGGTGACGGTCGTGGGCCCGGACCGCCCCGGCCTCATGGCGGCGGTGGCCGGCACACTCGCCCTGCACGCTCTCGACGTGCGCTCGGCGGTGGCCGGATCCGACGAGGCCGGCATGGCCGTGGAGGTCCTCGAGGTGGAGTCGACCCTCGGCCGGGCTCCCGACTGGTCGCGCGTCGAGCAGGATCTGGCGGCCGCCTTGGGCGGGCGACTCGCCCTCGACACCCGCCTGGCCGAGCGGGCCCGCACCTACGCGCGCGCCCGACCGCCGACCGCCGGCGGTCCCGCCCCGGTCACGGTCCTGATCGACAACGACGCCTCCGCCGCCGCCACGATCGTGGAGATCCGGGCGCCGAACGCCATCGGCCTGCTGTATCACGTCACGAAGGGTCTGCTCGCCTGTGGCCTCGACATCGTCTCGGCCCGGGTCAGCACTCTCGGACACGAGGTCGTGGACGCCTTCTACGTCCGCCACCAGAACGGGACGAAGGTGACCGATCGCTCGACCGTGGAGCGGTTGCGGGCGATCATCGTCGCCAAGCTCGGTCCCGAGCAGCTGGCTGACGGTTCAGCGCGAGGGGTCAGCGTCTCCGAGTCTGCGGACCGCCGGGAGCCGGGCCCGCCGGGCCCCCTCCGGTCTGCTTGACCGCGCCCGGCCGCCGGCGCGGACCACCCCGGCCGCTCTGGCGCTTCTGGCGATCCGCGGCGCGCCGCATCTGGCGGCTCGCGCCCCCCTGCGTCCCCTCCGTGAGCGCCGTCTCCAGCATGGCCATGCGCTGGTCCTTAGGCACCTTCGACATGGCGATGTCGAGCTCGGCCAGTTCCTTGGGCAGGGCGCGCTTCTTGCGCTTCGAGCGCTCGAGGAACTTCAACATCCGGCGTACGTAGAGCCGGCGGAGGAACGGCACGCGCACGATCCCTCGGGTGATCCTCGCCCGCACGCCCTTGGGTCGGTCACTAGCCATCTCACTCTTCTAGTCGATCCGCGAGACTGACGGCCTATGACGACCCTTCCGGACAGCCCGAGGATCCCGCCGCTCGACCCGGCCGATCGTGACGAGACGGCACGGGCCCTCCTCGAGGGTGTCGGCGCCCTCGGCTCCGAGCTCAACGTGTTCACCACGCTCGTCCGCCACCCCAAGCTCTTTCGCCGCTGGTCGGCATTCGGTGGCGCCCTCCTGCTGGCGGGCAGCCTGCCCCCGCGGGACCGCGAGCTGCTCATCCTCCGCGCGGCGTGGAACAACGGTTGCGAGTACGAGTGGGGCCAGCACGAGCGCATCGCCCGCGATGCGGGCCTCGACACCGAGATCGACCGGGTGATCGAGGGGCCCAGGGCGCCGGGGCTTACCCCGTTCGACGCCGCCCTCCTCCAGGCCGCCGACGAGCTCCACCGGGAGTCCGTCATCAGCAACGGCACCTGGGCCCGGCTGCGGGAGCGCTACGACGAGCACCAGCTCATCGAGGTCCCCATGGTCGTCGGGCATTACGCCATGCTCGGGTACACCCTCAACTCGCTGGGCGTCCAGCGCGAGGAAGGCGTCCACGGCTTCCCGACCAGCCGGAATACCGCTCCTGCTGCCAGAGTTGCTAATGAGTGACTCACTCTTTATTATTGCGATGGTAACAGCCAGGAGGTGACCGCCAGCCATGGCAATGGCGTTCGATCCCAACCGTTGGACGATCAAGACCCAGGAGGCCTTCCAGGCCGCCGTCGGACTGGCTCGCGAGCGCAACAGCGCCGAGGTCACGCCCGACCACCTGCTGGCCGCCCTCGTGGGCCAGGCCGAAGGCGTGGTGCTGCCCATCCTCCAGCGGGTCGGGGTGGCGCCGCTCACCGTGCGCAACCAGGTCGAGGAGGCGCTGTCCCGCCTGCCTCGGGCCTACGGCGGCGAAGCCCAGATCAGCCGTGCCCTGCGCGAGGTCATGGAGTCCGCCGACGTCGCCCGCACCGAGCTGGGCGACGAGTACCTGTCCACCGAGCACCTCCTGCTC
Organism: uncultured Actinomycetes bacterium; assembly: GCA_963717645.1. Taxonomy (GTDB): domain Bacteria; phylum Actinomycetota; class Acidimicrobiia; order Acidimicrobiales; family AC-9; genus AC-9. The sequence goes on from CAVQWQ010000003.1 coordinate 61,239, forward strand.
GCCATGGCCGAGCGCCTGGGCACCACCAGAGACGCCCTGCTCTCGGCCCTGCGCGAGGTCCGGGGAAGCCACCGGGTCACCTCCCAGGACCCCGAGGAGACCTACCAGGCCCTCGAGCGCTACGGCCGGGACCTGACCGAGGAGGCCCGCCGCCAGAAGCTGGACCCCGTCATCGGCCGGGACGAGGAGATCCGCCGGGTCATCCAGGTGCTGAGCAGGCGCACCAAGAACAACCCGGTGCTCATCGGCGAGCCCGGGGTGGGCAAGACCGCCATCGTGGAGGGCCTGGCCCGGCGCATCGTCGAAGGTGACGTCCCCGAGTCGCTCAAGAACAAGCGCCTCATAGCCCTCGACCTCGGCTCCATGGTGGCCGGGGCGAAGTACCGGGGCGAGTTCGAGGAGCGCCTCAAGGCCGTCCTCAAGGAGATCGCCGACTCCGAGGGTGAGGTCATCACCTTCATAGACGAGCTGCACACCATCGTGGGCGCGGGGGCGGCCGAGGGGGCCATGGACGCCGGCAACATGATCAAGCCCATGCTGGCGCGCGGCGAGCTGCGGATGGTCGGGGCCACCACTCTCGACGAGTACCGCAAGCGGATCGAGAAGGACGCCGCTCTGGAGCGGCGCTTCCAGCCCGTCTACGTGGGCCAGCCCAGCGTGGAGGACACCATCGCCATCCTGCGGGGACTGAAGGAACGCTACGAGGTCCACCACGGGGTGCGCATCCAGGACGCCGCCCTCGTCGCCGCGGCGGTGCTCTCCGACCGCTACGTCACCGGGCGCTTCCTGCCCGACAAGGCCATCGACCTCATCGACGAGGCGGCCTCCAAGCTGCGCATCGAGATCGACTCCATGCCCACCGAGATCGACGTGGTGGAGCGCCGGCGGCGCCAGCTCGAGATCGAGCGGGTGGCGCTGTCCAAGGAGACCGACGAGGCGTCCAAGGAGCGCCTGGCCCGCCTGGACGAGGAGCTGGCCAACCTCTCGGAGCAGGTCGACGCCATGCGGGCCCACTGGGAGTCCGAGAAGGAGGCCATCGGGACCATCCGGGCCCTCAAGGAGGACCTGGAGGCCGGCAGGGGCGAGGCCGAGCGATTCGAGCGGGAGGGCGACCTGGCCAGGGCGGCCGAGATCCGCTACGGCCAGCTGCCCGAGCTCGAGGCCCGCGTCGAGGAGGCCACCAAGGCCCTGGCCGAGCTCCAGGCCCATAAGAAGATGCTCAAGGAAGAAGTCGACGAGGAGGACGTGGCCGAGGTCGTGAGCCGCTGGACCGGCGTGCCGGTGAGCCGGCTCATGGAGGGCGAAGTGGCCAAGCTCGTGCGCATGGAGGACGTGCTCCACGAGCGGGTGGTGGGCCAGGAGGAGGCGGTGTCGGTGGTGGCCAACGCCATCCGCCGTTCCCGCTCGGGCCTGTCGGATCCGCACCGGCCCATCGGCTCGTTCCTCTTCCTCGGTCCCACCGGTGTGGGCAAGACCGAGCTGGCCCGCACCCTTGCCGACTTCTTGTTCGACGACGAGCGGGCCATGGTTCGCATCGACATGGGCGAGTACCAGGAGAAGCACACGGTGGCCCGCCTCATCGGGGCCCCGCCCGGCTACGTGGGTTTCGACGAAGGGGGCCAGCTCACCGAGGCCGTGCGCCGGCGCCCCTACGCCGTGATCCTGCTGGACGAGATCGAGAAGGCCCACTCCGACGTGTTCAACGTCCTGTTGCAGGTCCTCGACGACGGGCGGCTCACCGACGGCCAGGGCCGCACGGTGGACTTCTCCAACGCCGTGCTCATCATGACGTCCAACCTCCAGGGCCAGCCGGAGGACTTCTTCAAGCCCGAGTTCATCAACCGCATCGACGAGATCGTGCGGTTCCGGGCCCTGACCGAGGCCGACATCGCCAAGATCGTGGACATCCAGCTCGCCCAGCTCGACCGCCGCCTGGCCGACCGTCGCCTCAGCCTGGAGGTGACCGAGGCGGCCCGGTCGTGGCTGGCCCGCCGGGGTTACGACCCGGTCTACGGGGCCCGGCCGCTCAAGCGCCTCATCCAGCGCGAGATCGGCGACCGCCTGGCCATCGGCCTGCTCGAGGGTCGATACAACGACCGGGAGTCGGTGGTGGCCGACGTCCAGGACGACGAGCTCGTGGTTTGGTGAGCCCGCCGGGGGTGGGCGCCGCGGGGGACGACGACCACAGACCTCCGCCGGCACGGTGAACCTCTCCCAGGTCATCGACGCGCCGGTCGCCGGCTGCCCCGGACGGGCGGCCGTCATCCTGGGCGACCACGCGTGGACCTACGCCGAGCTCGGTGACGCCGTGGCCGGCACGGCCGCCCGCCTGGCCGACGAAGGAGCCCGCCCGGGCGAGCGTCTGCCGGTGCTGGCCACGAGCAGCCCGTTGACGCTCGCTGCCGTCCTGGCCGCGGCCCGGCTGGGCGGGGCTGGCGCCGCGCTCAACCCGCAGCTGACCGTCGAGGAGCTCGCTCGGCTGTGGCGGCTGGCAGGCCTCTCGGCGGTCGGTATCGCGGACGGGGGTCACGCCGATGCGCTCCGGGCCGCCATGGACGGGCCTCGCACCGTGCTCACCGAGGCCGACCTGCGGGCCGAGGCAACGGGAGACGTGCCGGGTCCGGTCGGCGGGGGCGATGACGAGGCCCTGGTGCTCTTCACCAGCGGGACGACGGGGCTCCCGAAGGCCGTACCCATGTCTCACGCGGTGCTGACTGGACGCATCCGGTCCTGGTGCGGTCCGTTCGACGCCGGTGTCCCTGGCGCCGTTCGGATCATGTGCGTACCGATGTTCCACGTCGGCGGCCTGCTCGGTCTGCTCATGAGCCTCTATTCCGGGCACACGACGGTCATCCAGCCGCGGTTCGACGCCAGCGGCTGGCTCGACCTCGTCGAGCGCCACCGAGTGAGCGCCGCCTTCGTGGTGCCCACGATGCTCGGACGCATCATCGACCACCCCGACTTCGTCAGCGCCGACCTGGGATCCCTGCGGTCCGTCGCCTACGGCGCGGCGCCCGCTTCCCCCGACCTCGTGGCCCGGGCGACCGAGGCACTGCCTGGCGTCGCCTTCTCCAACGTCTTCGGCCAGACCGAGACGCTGGGCGCCTACACCGCCCTCTCGGCCGCCGACCACCGCGACCCCGTGCGCCGGACCTCCGTCGGCCGGGCCCTTCCCGGCATCCAGCTGCGCGTCGTGGACCCCGACTCGGGAGAGGATGTGCCCAAAGGCGAGCGCGGCGAGCTCTGGGTCCTCTCGGAGCAGAACGTACGCCCCGGATGGCTGCGCACCGGAGATCTGGCCCGGGTGGACGCCGACGGGTACGTGTTCCCGGTGGGCCGCCTCTCGGACACCATCAACCGCGGCGGGGAGAAGCTGGGGCCCATCGAGGTGGAAGAGGTGCTGCGGGCCCATCCCGCCGTGGCCGACGCCGCCGTGGCCGCCCTCCCCGACCCGGACCTGGGTGAGCGCGTGGGGGCCGCCGTGGTCACCCGGCAGCCGGTCACCGCCGAGGACCTTCGCGCCCATTGCCGCCAACATCTCGCCCGCTTCAAGGTGCCGGACACGGTCGTCGTCGTCGACCAGATCCCCTACGACGACCTCGGAAAGGTACGCCGCCGCTCGCTGGCGACGGTGATCGCCGAGAGGAGTCGCTGATGCTGTTCCTGCACGAGGTTCACAGGGTCAAGGGAGCCGAGGAGGATGCCTTCGAGGCTGCCTGGCGCGACGACTGGATGCCTCGTCTCGCCGACGAGAAGGACGCTCGCGTCCTCTGGTACCTGAACCAGGCGCATGGCGCCGGTCCCTCCTACACGGTGATCACGATCACGGCCATCCGAGACGGCGCGGCGTGGGAACGCCTGGCCCGCCGGATCCAGGACGGCGATCTCTCCGCCCTCGTGGCCGAGCAGGACCGCCGGCGCCACACGGTCGACGCCAAGCTCCTTCTCCCCGTGCCGTGGTCGGCCATGCAGGAGGTCGACCTGGCATCGGTGCCGGGCGACGGCGCCACCCACGAGCTCAGTCTCTACATGGAGGACACCGGTTGGCCCTCGGCCCCGCTCGGTGAGTACGTCGAGTTCTGGGGTCGGACCTACTATCCGGCGATCATGGACCGACCGCCCGAACAGCGCCTCCTCGACATCCAGGCCAGCTTCCAGGTGGCCCACGGCGCCGGGCACCGGCCCGAAGCGATCCTGATGCAGAAGGTCGTCGACAACGACCGGCTTCTCGCCCTGCTCGCCCACGAGACGGCACCCGAGCACCGTCGACCGGGCACCTTCATGCACGACGCCCTCGCCTATCGCGATCAGTGGGAAAGCAGGCTGTTGCGCACGAGCAGCTGGTCCCCGCTGTGGTGACCGCGTGATCTAGCGTTGGACGTCGGCCTGGCGCGCCTCGCCCGGGCCACCCTCCACACATGGACCAGGACTTCGGGCGCGGCCGCGGCAAGGCGCGGCACTTGAGGGAGGTTCGCTCGCTCTGGCTCGCGGTCGCGGTCGTCGCCCTGGTGTTGGTGGGCCTCAGCGCCCTGCGCCTGCGGAGTGGGACCGATCCCCGCCATGTGGTGCTCCCCACGGCGCAGGTCGGCGGCACGACGGCGCCCGTCGTCACGTCCGCCCCGCAGCCCCCGCCGACCACAGCGGCGCCCCCGACCACACCTGCGCACCTGGGGCTCCCCGTCACCGCCGTCGGCGACTCGGTGATGGCCGACATCCAGCCCTACCTCGCCGCCCTGGTCCCCGGCGTCGCTGTCGACGGCGCGGTGAGCAGGGCGTGGGACACGGGGGCGACCATCCTGTCGGGGCTGCAGGCCCGCGGACAGCTGCGTCCCGAGGTGATCGTGGGACTCGGGATCAACGGGGGGGTCACTCCGGCGCAGTTCGACGCCATGATGCGAGCGGTGGCGGGCGCCAAACGGGTCGTCTTCGTCACGGTGCGCCTGCCGAGGTCGTGGCAGGACCAGACCAACGCCACGCTTCGCGACGGCGTGGCCCGCTACCAGGGCACGGCCGTACTGGCCGACTGGTACATCCTGAGCGCCAACCAGCCGTCGTGGTTCGCACCCGACGGCGTCCACCTCCAAGCGGCCGGGGCCCAGGCCATGGCCTCGCTCGTCGCCAGCCGGCTTTAAGGGGCGGGCGGGAAACTACTTGCGCCTCGCCATGGACCTTACGGAGGGTGATCCTCACTGAATTCTGCAAGTAGTTCCCCGTCCGCCCTTTAGAGTCGCCCGGCGATGGATGGACCGCAGTTCCTCGGGCTCCAGCCGACCGCCGACCCCAGCCAGTGGCTCCTCCCGGTTGTACCCGCCATCCTGAGCGGCGTCGGCGCCCTCTTCGGCGGGTGCGGGCTGGCTGCGGCCATGGAGGCCATGGAGGCCACGACCGGCCGGCAGACGATCTGGGCGACGGCCCAGTACCTGTCGTTCGCCCGTCCCCCCGCCACGGTGAGCATCGAGGTGGTGGCCATGGTGGTGGGGCACCAGACCAGCCAGGCTCGGGCCATCGGCCGGGTGGGCGACGAGGAGATCTTCACCGTCAACGCCGCCCTCGGCGTCCGTCCGTCCGAGTTCCAGGGACAGTGGGCTGCTCGCCCTCCGGTGCCGCGCCCGGAAGACTGCCCACCCCGAATCCTGGAGGGTCGCCACGAGGCCACGATCATGCAGCGCCTCGACCTTCGCCTGGCCGACGCCCAGCCACTGGACCAGCTGAAGGGCCCCAGCGCCGACGGTCGGTCCTCCCTGTGGGCCCGCCTGGACGGGCTCACGTCGAGCACCACGACGCTGGCCATCCTCGGAGACTTCGTGCCCTTCGGGATCAGCCAGGCCCTCGGACAGTGGGCGGGCGGCACCAGCCTCGACAACACGATCCGTGTCGCCCGGCGCGTGCCCACCGAGTGGGTGCACCTCGACATCCGAGTGCAGGCGGTGGCAGGCGGGTACGGCCACGGCCTGGTCCACCTGTGGGCCGAGGACGGCACCCTGCTGGGCACCGCCAGCCAGACCGCGGTCGTCAGGCAATTGCGCGCCGACCGGCGATGAGGGAGCGGCACCCTCGGCCGCTCCCTCTAGATACGCCCCCAGGATCGGTCGGTGACGCCTGTTTCGTAGCACTCGAGCAGGTGCTGCAACCAGGCGCCGCTGTCGTCGAGACCGCCTGGTCTGTTCCGCGCCAGCCATAGCTCGCGGTGATGCTCGATGAGTGGCCGCAGGGCGGCGGCCAACTCTGCTCGCGTTGCCTCGGGCACCGACGACAGCCAGCCGTCTTCGGCCAGGCGGGCCCGGGCGTCGCGACACAAGAGGGCCACGAGTTTGGCGGCGGTGCGCAGCTCGTCGATCAGGAGGCTCCCGTCCACTCGCCGTGGCCGGGCCCGTCCGAGGCGCTCGACAGCGTGGGCCAGGCCCTCCTCGACTCCGCGCAGGTCCTCGATGGTCATCCCCACGCTGATGCCTCGGTCCAGCTGGAGCTGGGGGTAGTAGAGGTGCATCACCAGCACGGAGATGTTCGGGAACTGCGCCTGTATCCCTCGGTGGGCGTCACCGAGGGCGACGAGGGCGGCGCCCAGCTCGCCGGCGGGGTCGTCGAAGGCGTGGACGTCGAGGGCGGCGGCGAGGTCGAGATCGGCGTTCGTGTCGAGGCACCACGACACCGCGGCGGCATAGGCGAACCCGGGCTCGCTCACCGGCAGGTACTGGAGGTGGCCCATGTCGCCCCAGTCGGTGGTGAGATACCCGGCAGACCCGTTGGTCCGCCCCGCATCGGCCGCCGCCCGGCAGTTGCCGATCATGTTCGTGACCCGACCGAGGACGCTGAGCCAGCTCGAGGTACCGGGGCACACCCAGTGGGGCACGCCGGCCTTGCTCAGGGTGGCGGTGCGATCGGCGAAGGGGTGCCAGTCCTCGTAGCCCCACTCGCACACCGTCACACCGTCGGGCAGCTCGGCCAGGGTGTCGGGGTGGTTGGCCAGGATGTCGCCCCAGATCAACATCTCCCGGCCCACCAGCTCGGGGACGTCTCGAAGGGTCCCGACCCAGCCGACGTAGTCGCCGATCCGCTCGGGCGGAAGCTCCCAGGGCTCGTCCAGGCCGACCTGCACCCGCCGGCTCGTGAAGCAAGGCAGCAGCTGGGCGAGGAGCTCGCGAACCATGGCCAGCGACGCCGGCTTGAGCGGATCGATCGTGGTCGGCGCGTGCAGGTGTCCACGGGCGTCGGGCCAGCCGTCGGGAGCGATGGCCATAGGCCGGTAGCGCTCGTGGGCGAGCCACCGGCCCATGTGACCCAGACAGTTCTGGTTGGGCACCAGCTCGACGTGGCGGGCCCGGCAGAAGGCGTCGAGTTGCCGCACCTCATCGGCGCTGAGCGCGCTGGCGCGGCGCCACACCTCCTCGTGGCCCCTGTAGGCGAAGGTGTGCTCGAAGTAGAGCTGCACCTGGTTGACCTTCCACGACGCCAGCCGGTCCACCAGCGCCTCCAGGGTCGCGATGGTCGGCACCTTGTCCCGGGAGATGTCGAGCATCACCCCCCGGACCGGGAAGTCGGGCCAGTCCCGGACGGTGCCGACCGGAAGGTTGCCGGCGTGGAGGTGGGCGAGCTGGTCGAGAGTAGCCAGGCCGTAGAAGACACCGGCGTCGTCTCCTCCAGCCAGATGCACCGCATCCGGGCCGATCCGCAGCTCGTACCCCTGGGCGGGCAGGGACGTGTCGAGGCGCGTCGCCGGCGGCCGGCGCGCCACGAGCTCGTCGCCGAGCGCCAGATGTCGGGGTCGCGGGAGGAGATTCATCGACCAGGCCGCAACTGCTTGCGGTACACGAAGAACACCCGGCTCACCGTGGCCCCCAGCCTCGCGTAGGGGACGATGGGACCGACCCACACGACCTCGGCCCGCCGGTGTCCCGCCCATCGCATCCGATGGAGGGCGCCGAGCACGAGCGGCTCTCCGACGCCCCTGCCGATGAGGTCGGGGCGCACGGCGACCGGGCCCAAGAGACCTCGGCGGTTGACGTCGTAGGCGCAGAAGCCCGTGATCCCGTCGTCGTCGCGCGACAGTAGGAGCGTCCCGCTGTCGAGTGCCCGCAGCGCCTCGGCCGACCAGTTGCTCCAGTGGCAGTCCATCCAACCCTCGACCTCGCGCCGGTCGCTCGCCGCCGCCAGCTCCGTTCCCCCCGGGTCGGCCTGCACGGCGTCCAGGTCCACGGCCATGTTGTAGTTCGCCTCGGCGCGCGTGTAGTGGTGGCGCTCGAGCAGGCACAGCATCGCCGTCTGGCTCGTCTCCACCCCCGGGAACAGGAAGTACGGGGCATCGGCGCCGACCGTCACCGACCTCGTGCCGGCCAGGTCCGCTTCAGCCGTCTCCACGAGGGCGTGACCGTGGCCGCGCCCGCGGGCCGAGGGGTCGACCACGAGCAGGCGAATGTAGCCACCACCGTCACCCTCGACCGTCGCGACGACACCGATGTCGGGCTGGCCGCGGACCGTTGCCGGCTGGTCCGGGGCGAACAGGGCGCCCATCAGCTCGTCCGCCGCTGGCGGATCGGCGACGCCCCGCCGACACAGCTCGGTGATGGCATGGAGGTCGCTGCTGTCGAGCCGCTCCGGCGACAGACCCCGGGCCTTCGTCACCGGCTTCCCCACGCATCGGCCACGAGGGCATCGAGGGCGGGCAGCTGCTCCAGCATCGATGCCAGGAGCCGGATCTGGGCCCGGCACCGGTCGCGGTTCTGGCCGGGGCGGAAGATCCGGAAGTAGACGTCGCCGGCAAGATGATCGGTGAGGAAGCGCACCGCCTGCTCGTACGCCACCACGGCGCCGGAGAGCGACAGCAGCGCCACCTCGGGCCGGGTGATCCATCCAGCCGCCTCCTGTCGGTAGCCGGCGAGCAGCGCGCTCGCCAGGTCGAGGTCCATCGCCACGAGGCGCAGATCGCGCTCGTCTTCGGGTGCCCGACAGGTGGCGCTGCGAACGAGGTCTCCGACGTCCCACAGGATCGAGCCGGGCATCATCGTGTCCAGGTCGGTGACGCAGACGACGCGGCCCGTGTCGTCGTCGAAGAGCAGGTTGTCGACCTTGGCATCGTTGTGGGCCACACGACGAGGCACATCGGATCCGACCAGGCGCCGGCCAGCTTCGGCCAGGTCCCGGTGGTCGAGCACGAAGTCGATCTCGTCGCTGGCGTCGGCCGACCGGCCGGCCGGATCGGCCCGGAGGACACGCTCGAGCGAGGCCAGCCGCTCCTCGGGATCGTGAAACCCGGGGATGGTCTCCCCCACCAGCGCAGGGTCGAGGTCGACCAGCAGACGGTGGAGCTCTCCGAAGGCCCGACCGGCCTCGAAGACCTGCGCCGGGCGGACGAGTGAGGGCGAGCTGTGGGTCCGCTCGACGAACTCGACGCATCGCCACACGGCACCTGCCGCGTCGCGCCAGGCCGGCTGGCCATCCCGGGTGGGAACCATGCGCAGCACGCGGCGGTCGAGGTCCGCCTCACCCGCGGCCTCGAGACGTCGCCGCAGGTGGGCCGTGACGAGGTCCAGGTTGGCCATCACCACGTCGGGCTCGGCGAACACCGCCGGGTTCAGGCGCTGTAGCAGGTAGCGACGAGGGGCGCCGGCGCCCGGGCAGCAGCTGACGAGGTGTGTCTGGTTGATGTTGCCCCGGCCGTAGGGCCGTACATCCCGGACCGGCCCGACCAGGGCGAAGCGGGCGGCGACGCCAGCCGGCTCGGCACCCGTGCTGGTCGTGGCGCCGAACCGCATCCACGAACGGTACCGTTCCCTAGGTCGATCGAGGGGAGGGGGGTCTGTGCCGCACCAACCGATCGAGAGCTACGGCGTCATCGGCGACATGCGCACCGCCGCCCTGGTCGGGACGGACGGCTCCATCGACTGGCTCTGCTTCCCGTACTTCGACTCGCCCAGTGTGTTCGCGGCGATCCTCGACGACGACAAGGGCGGTCGTTTCGCCATCGCCCCGACGATCGAGGACTTCCGCTGCAAGCAGCTCTACTGGCCCGACAGCAACGTGCTGGTCACCCGCTTCCTGTCCGAGTCCGGCGTGGCCGAGGTGACCGACTACATGCCGGTCGGCGCCGCGGCCGCCCATCACGGCCGGCGCTGTCTGGTCCGCCGGGTCACCAGCGTGCGGGGCACCATGCCCTTCGAGATGCAGTGCGCGCCTGCGTTCGACTTCGCCCGTGTCAGCCACCAGGTTGAGATGGGCGGCGGAGGAGCGCGCTTTCGCTCACCCGGGTTCACGCTCGGCCTGGGCAGCGACGTCCCCGTCAAGAGCCACGGGAGCAAGGTGATCGCCGACTTCAGCCTCGACGAGGGCGAGGAGGCGACCTTCGTCCTCTTCGAGGCGGATCCGCTCGGCACTGAGGACCTCCGTCTACCTGCTCGGCTGCAGCACGAGCTGCTGACCGGCACCGTGGACTACTGGCACCACTGGTTGTCCAAGTGCACTTACCGCGGCCGGTGGCGCGAGATGGTCTACCGCTCGGCCCTGGCCCTGAAGCTGCTCACGTTCGATCCCACCGGGGCGATCGTGGCCGCTCCTACCTGCGCGCTGCCCGAGCAGGTCGGCGGCGCCCGCAACTGGGACTACCGCTATACCTGGATACGCGACGCCGCCTTCACCCTCTACGGGCTGTTGCGCATCGGTTTCACCGAGGAAGCGTCCCAGTTCATGACTTTCCTCGAGGCCAGGTGCAAGGAGCTGAACGAGGACGGCTCCCTCCAGATCATGTACGGCATCGACGGCCGCCATCACCTCGCCGAGGAGAAGCTCGACCACCTCGACGGCTACCGCGGCTCCCGCCCCGTGCGGGTGGGCAACGACGCCTTCGACCAGCTCCAGCTGGACATCTACGGCGAGCTCATGGACTCGGTCTACCTGTTCAACAAGTACGGCTCACCGATCTCCTACGACCTGTGGTGCTCGCTGCGCCGCCTCGTCGACTGGGTCTGCGACAACTGGACGCGCGAGGACGAGGGGATCTGGGAGGTCCGTGGCGGGCGAAAGCACTTCCTGTACTCGAAGCTCATGTGCTGGGTCGCGGTCGATCGAGGGCTGCGCCTGGCCGACAAGCGCTCGTTCCCGGCCGACCGCGACCGCTGGCTCCGGGTACGGGACGAGATCTACGAGGAGATCATGAACCGAGGCTGGAGCGACAAGCACCAGGCCTTCATGCAGGCCTATGACAGCGACACCCTCGACGCCGCCAACCTCGTCATGCCTCTGGTGTTCTTCGTCTCCCCGACGGATCCGAGGATGTTGAAGACCCTCGACGCCATCAACCGGCCGCCCGAGGACGGCGGGCTGATCGCCAACAACCTCGTGTACCGCTACAACATGCTGGACAGTCCCGACGGGCTCGAGGGGCAGGAGGGCACGTTCAACATCTGCACCTTCTGGCTCGTGGAAGCCCTCACCCGGGCCGGCCGGGCGGACCGATCGCGCCTGGACCAGGCCAGGCTCATCTTCGAGGGCATGCTCGGCTACGCCAACCACGTGGGCCTCTTCGCCGAGGAGACGTCGGTGTCCGGGGAGGCCCTGGGCAACTTCCCGCAGGCCTTCACCCACTTCGCCCTCATCAGTGCCGCCTTCAACCTCGATCGGGCACTCGGCACCCGGGACTGACGCCTCCTAGCCCTGAACCAGCTCCCATCTCGCCGGCTCGCCGTTGACCTCCCGGAGGACTCCGTTGGCCTGCAGCGCCCGCAGGTGGGCCATGGCCTCGCCGACCGCGGCCCGACGCATGAACCCTTCGATCCGGTTCCACGGCCGAGACCAGGTCATCTGGGATGCGATGTCCCAGGCCGAGGTCACTCCCCGCTCGACAGCCCGCACCACCTCGGCGAAGCGTTGCTCGTGGTGCGCTCGCAGCTCCGCCACCCGCTCCGGCAGCCCGACGAAACGGTGCTCGTGCGCAGGCAGCACCTCGTGCGTCGGGAAGCCGGCCACCCGGTCCAGCGATGCGAGGAAGTCCCCGAGTGGATTGGCCCCCGCCTGCGGGTGGAACGGGATGTTCGGGGTGATACGCGGGAGCACGTGGTCACCGGAGAGCATCAGCTGGTAGCGCGGCTCGTGGAAGCAGAGGTGCCCCGGTGAGTGGCCCGGCGTCCAGATGGCGAGCAGGTCCCAGCCCGGGACCTCGGGCTTGGTCCCGTCCTCCATCAGCACGTCCGGCTCGACGGCCGTGACGAAGGGCAGGACGGGCATCGAGGCCCTCTGCAGCGACGACAGCTCCTCGGCCGGTGCGCCCACCCGGCGCAACATCGTTCCCATCCGCGCCAGCAGGTCGTCGGGCTCGACGTAGCGGTCCTGGATCAGCTTGGCGTCCGCCGGGTGCAGCGCGACCCACGCGCCCGACGCGTCCCGCACCCGTCCGGCGAGCCCGTAGTGGTCGGGATGGATGTGGGTGACGAGCACGCCCCGCACCTCGGCCACGTCGGTCCCCGCCTGCGACAGCCCGGCGGCCAGCGTGTCGAAGGCGTCGTCGGTGTTCCAGCCGGCGTCCACGATGAACGGCCCAGCGTCGGTCTCGAACAGATAGACGAGGACGTACCGGAGGGGGTTGTTCGGGATCGGGACCGGGATGCTCCAGATGCCCGGCCTGACCCGCTCGACCGGAGGGAGGGGCCCGACCGATCGGGCGCCGACCGACACCGTCCGCTCAGGCCCCGGCGACGAGGCCCCGAGCGGCCTCGACCACGTGACGGGCCGAGATGCCGGCCCAGTCCATGAGCTCGGCGGGCGTCCCGGAGCCCGGCGTGCCCCGGACGGCCAGGTGGGCGATGCGGGGCGGTCGGGGCCCGTCGGACAGTGCCTCCATGACCGCGGCGCCGAGGCCGCCCTCGGGGTAGTGGTCCTCGACCACCAACAGCCGGCCGGACGTGTCCCGTACCGCCTCGCGCAGTGTGTCGACGTCGACCGGCTTCACCGAGTAGAGGTCGATCACCCGCGCCGAAGTGCCGCTCTCCTCCAGGGTCCCGGCCGCCTCGAGGCAGGCGTGCAGCGTGACTCCGGCGCCGATGAGCGCCACCGCGTCGTCGTCGTGGCGGCGGACCACCTTGGAGCCACCGACGGCGAACCGCTCGTCGGGACCGTAGATGACGGGGTAGCCGCCTCTCGTGGTGCGGATGTACACCACGCCCTTGGTGTCGGCCATCAGGCTGACCAGGTTCACTGCCGACACCGGGTCACTCGGGTAGAGGACGGTCGAGCCACTGACCGCCCGCATGGCGGCCAGATCCTCCAGAGCCATCTGCGACGGGCCGTCGGCTCCGATCTCCACGCCGGCGTGGGACCCCGACAGGCGGATGTTCGCCCGCGAGATCGCCGCCATCCTGATGAAGTCGTAGGCGCGAGAGAAGAAGGCGGCGAACGTGGACGCGAACGGCCTGTAGCCCCGCACGCTGAGACCGACCGCCGCCGCCACCATCTGCTGCTCGGCGATGAACATCTCGAAGAAGCGGTCGGGATAGGCCTTCTTGAACTCGTCGGAGTGCGTCGAGTTGCTGACCTCGCCGTCGAGGGCGACGACGTCAGGCTGGGCACCCAGGGCGACCAGGGCGTCCCCGTAGGCCTTTCGGGTCGCGACCTTGTCCGACCTGTCGTACCGGGGCAGGTCGATGGTCGCCCTCCCCGGACGGGCGATGGCGCTCTGGAGCCGCTCGGGGAGGGGCCCTTCGGCCCGCAGGCTGCGCTCGCCACCCAGCTCGGCGATGGCCCGCTCGGCCATGTCCTCCGGCAGCGGCTTGCCGTGCCATCCCTCTTTGTCCTCGACCTCGGAGAATCCCTTGCCCTTCACCGTGCGAGCCACGATCACCGTCGGACGGTCCGCCTCGCGCGCGGACTCGAGGGCCTCGTCGATCTCGGCGTCGTCGTGTCCGTCGATCACCAACGCCGCGCACCCGAAGGCCTCGACCCGCCGGCGGTAGGCGTCCAGCTCCCACCCGAACTCCGTCGGGCCCCGCTGGCCCAGGCGGTTCACGTCGAAGAGAGCGGTGAGGTTCGAGAGCCCGTAGTGCGCCGCCTTGTCGAGCGCCTCCCAGATCGAGCCTTCGGCCAGCTCGCTGTCCCCGCAGAGGACCCACACGTGGAACGGCAGCTCGTCGAGGTACCGGCCGGCTAGGGCGACCCCGACGCCGTCGGGCAGCCCTTGCCCCAACGACCCTGTCGCGACGTCGACCCACGGCAGCTCGGGCGTGGGATGGCCCTCCAGCCTGGCCCCGAACTGGCGGTAGGTCTTGACGAGCTCGTCGTCGCTGACGACGCCGGCCGCCTTGAACATCGCGTAGAGGAGCGGCGAGGCGTGGCCCTTGGAGAAGATGAGGTGGTCGTTGTTGTCTGCCTTCGGATCGTTCCAGTCATAGCGGAGATGCCGGGTCATCAGTACGGCCATCAGATCCGCGGCGGACATGCTCGAGGTCGGATGGCCCGACCCGGCGTGCGTGCTGCAGCGGATGGCGTCGACACGCAGCTGTTGGCCCAGCTCGGCCACGAAGGCCAGCTGATCGCTGTCGAGCTTGCCGCCGGTCGTCGTTCGAGCCATGTCGAGTCTCCCCGGAATGCGATGCGATGCCCGGCCCGTTCCGGACCGTCGTCGCCAGGCTAGCCACCCCCGCCGTCGGGTGTGTCAGCCCCGCTTCACGCGACCGCGCAGGGCCGCGAGGGCCAGGCCCATGCTGAGCACGCCGACGGCGGCGACCGCGACCACGGCCTGGCCCAGCGCGCTGCCGTCCCACCCGACCGAGGTCAGCGAGCGCAGCCCAGCGAGCAGGTAGGTGACCGGGTTGTAGGTCGCGATGGTGGAGAGCCAACCGGACAACGCCTGCCTTGGGACGAAGGTGGTCGTCAGGAAGGCGAGCGGGAAGAACAGCACGAAGCTGGAGTTCACCGCTGCCGGGTTGCCCGTCTTGAGGGCGATGGCGTAGGGGAAGCCGGTGAAGACCAGGCCCCACAGAGCCGCCAGGAGCACGAAGGCGATCACCCCGGCTATGCCAGTCACGAAGTTGACCCCGACCGCGAAGCCGACCACCAGGACGGGGATGGTGAGCGCGACCACGAGCGTGAAGTCCGCCACCATCAGACCGAGCAGCAGGGCCAGGCGACGGACCGGCGTCACGCACAACCGGTCGAAATAGCCGCCCTGGATGTCGGTCACCAGCGAGGAAGCCCGAGAGATGCCAGTGACGGCGAAGACGATGGCGACGGGCAACAAGAACGCCTTGAGGTCGATTCCCGCTGCTTGGCGGGTCACTTTCTGCAGCGAACCCAGGTTCACGGTGAAGAAGAACACGGGGACGATCAGGGCGGGGATCATGGACTCCGGATCCCTGGGTATCTGGCGCAGGGCCCTGCCCGCCACCACGATCAGGTCCCACAAGAAGCCAACCTCGCGCCCTCGGATGTCGTCGTGGGTGGCCGCAGTCGGCGCGGCCGCGGCGCTGGCGGTCGTCATGTGCTCTCCTCGGGCTCGAGGTGCTCGATGTGGCCCCCGGTCAGCTCGAGGAACACGTCGTCGAGAGTCGGCGTGCGCAGGGTGAGGTTGTGGACGTGCAGCCGGCTGTGGCTGAGGGCCACGGCGACCGGGCTGATGGTCGCAGCGCCGTCGGGAGCCCGCACTGTCGCCTCGCCATCGCTGATGTGCACGTGGTGGACGCCGGGCACCCCCTCGAGGGCCTCGGCGATCTGCTGGTCGGTGCCGTCGACGCGGGCCACGATGAGGTCGTCGCCGATAGATCGCTTGAGCTCCTCCGGCGTCCCCTCGGCCACGATACGGCCATCCGAGATGATCCCGACGCGATCCGCCAGCTCGTCGGCCTCCTCGAGGTACTGGGTCGTGAGGAAGATCGTCGTCCCCCTCTCGGCGTTCAGCTTGCGAACCTCCCTCCACACCGCCACCCGGCTGGCCGGATCGAGACCTGTCGTCGGCTCGTCCAGGAAGATGACCTCCGGGTTGTGCACCAGGGCCGCGGCCACGTCCAGGCGGCGCTTCATGCCGCCGGAGTAGGTGCCGATGCGACGGTCGATGGCCGGCCCGATGTCGACCATGCGCAGCACCTCGTCGAGCCGACGGTCGATCTCCTGGGCGTGCAGACCGTACAGGCGACCCTGGAGCCGGAGCAGCTCCCGGCCCGTCTGGCGGTCGTCCAGGGCCGCCTCCTGGAGGGCGACACCGATCCGCAGACGCACCGCCTGGGGTTCCGTCGCGACGTCGTAGCCGGCCACGCGCGCCGTGCCCGCGGTCGGGAGCAGCAGGGTGCACAGCATCCGGACCAGGGTGGTCTTTCCAGCCCCGTTGGGTCCCAGGAAGCCGTAGATCTGGCCCTCGGGTACCGAGAGGTCCACGCCGGCGACGGCCACGACCTCACCGAAGGATCGCTCGATCTTCTCGGCCAGGACGGCCGCCTCAGCCATCAGGCGACGCCAGCTCCCTGCCCGACCTCACGTCTCCAGCCCGTCCAAGCGGGCCAGGATGCGCAGCATGACCTCGTCGGCTCCCGCGCCGATGGACAACAGCCGGGAGTCGCGGAAGTAGCGCGACGTCCACGTCTCCTCCATGTACCCGACTCCGCCGTGGTACTGGATGCACGTGTCGGCGATCCTGCGGATGAGGCGGCCCGTCGCCAGCTTGGCGACGGTGGCGTACCGGGTCGTGTCCTCCCCGCGCAGGTAAGCCTCGGCGCAGGCGTAGTTGTAGTGCCGGGCCATGTCCAGCTCGGCGGCCAGCTCGGCCAGGGTGAACTGCACGTGCTGGTTGGCGAGCAGGGGCCGGCCGAAGACGACCCGGTGCCGCAGGTACTCGGCTGTCCGCTCGAGGGCCCGCGCCGCGCCCCCGACGGCCTGGTAGGCGGCGATCATGCGCTCGTTCTGGAACTGGGCCATCTGCTGCTGGAAGCCCTGCCCGATCTCTCCGATGGTGTTGGCGACCGGCACCCGCACGTTCTCGAACGACAGCTCCGCCGTGTCCGACGACCAGTTGCCGAGCTTCTCGAGCTTCCGACTGACAGTGAACCCGGGGAGGTCGGTCGGGACGACGATCTGTGACATGCCGTTGTACCCACCGTCACCGGATGTCCTCGCCAGCAGGCACAGCCAGTCGGCCTGGGCGCCGTTGGTGATGTACAGCTTGGTGCCGTTGATCACCCACTCGTCGCCGTCGCGCTCGGCCCGGGTACGCAGGGCGGCCACGTCGGAGCCAGCGTCCGACTCGGTGACGGCGATCGATGTCACCATCTCTCCCCTGATGGCCGGGACGAGGTAGCGGCGCTTCAGCTCGTCGGTCCCGAAGCGGTGCAGCGACGGCGTTGCCATGTTCGTCTGCACGCTGATCGCCATCGGCACACCGCCGCAGCCGATGCGCCCCAGCTCCTCGCCGGCAACGACGGTGTAGGAGTGGTCGGCCCCCTGCCCGCCGTAGCTGGGGTCGTACTCCAGGCCGAGGAGGCCGAGCGCGCCCAGCTTGGGAAACAGGTCATGGGCCGGGAACCCCCCCTCCCGCTCCCAGCGGTCGACGTGCGGCTCGATCTCCCGCTCCACGAAGTCCCGCACGGTCTTTCGGAACAGCTGGTGCTCGGTGGTGAAGTTCATAGTGACCGCCAGCGTGCCATGCTCGGTCCGTGACCGACATCTCGATCACCCCGACGGGGCCGGGGCGCTTCTCGGTGCGGCTCGAGCAGGGCCGGACCTCGTCCAGCCACCAGGTGACGGTGCCGGCGTCGATCGCCGACGACCCCGAGCTCGGTGCCGTGGACCCGCAGGTGATCGTGCGCCGGTCGATGGAGTTCCTGCTCGAGCGGGAGCCGCCGACGTCCATCCTCTCGGAGTTCTCCCTCGACGTCATCCCCCGCTATTTCGGCGACTACGACGCCGAGCTGCGACGGCGGGTCTCGATCAGCGGGTGAACACGGCAATGAAGTCCCGGGAGCTCGGCTCGAGCCAGTGGGTGGGGCCATAGTTCATGCCCGCGAGGAGCGACGTCCCCTGTACCTGGTCCGGCGGGGCGAGGGGCACGGGAGCGTAGGTCGAGAGGCTGACCCATTGCGGGTTGATGTCGAGCTCCATGGCCCGCGTGCAGCCTGCGGCCACCAGCACCGTCGCCAGCCCCGCCGGGTCGAGCGCTGGCCCGCCGGCGTAGATCAGGTTGCCGTTGGCATCGACGCCGACCCCCGATCGCCACACGTCGCTGCCCCCGCCGAGCGTGGCTCCCCAGCTGGACCCGAGGTTGGCCGGCGCGCCGCCGTCCACGAGCAGATGCAAGTTCTGCCTGACCGAGACCACGTCGGGCGTGAGGGTCACGTCACGCCCCCATTGGCCTACGGTCGCCGAGCCGTCAGCGTGGATCACCAGTGACGCGAAGCCGTCCTGGAGCGGCAGGGCCGCCCTCCCGGCCGTGTACCACCCACCCGACCCGGTCCCGAAGCGGAACCCGGAGTTGAAGGCGGCCGCCAGCTGCGGGCGGACGCTCGGGTCGATCGCCCCCTGCGCCGGCCAGGTCCCCCCCGGCTCGCCGGTCCCCGCGTACAGCACCGTCCTCGTCAGCCTGGTGTTGATCAGGGCCAGCCCCGTCGGCGCCGACCCGCTACCGGGCCGGAGCGTGGTGGTGTAGACGACCGGGACGGTCCCGTTCGGCCGACCATCCGGAGCCCAGACGACGACGCGACCGGCCGGGACCCAATGCCCCTCGCCGGGAAGAGGCGGACTGACCAGGGGGCGGGCGTCGGCCGGCGGTGGAGGCGGAGGGACCAGCGGCAGCGTCGTCGTCGGCCGGCCCGACGACGCCCGCGACGGGGTGCCGGGCTGGGCGCTCGCCGTTCGCGACGACCGTTCCGGTCCGGACGTGCCCGAGGTGGCCAGGACGGCCGTCGCCGCCGCGACGACCACGACGGCCACCGGGACGAACCAGAGGCGCCGCAGCCGCCGGCGGGACGGAGGCTCCTTCTCGGAGCCGATGAGCACCATATGGGGGAGTATTGTCACACTCCCGCCCCCGTGCAGGGGGATCGGGTCTACGCCGCTGACTTCACCTCCGCGGCGGCGGGCTCAAGGGCCACGTCGAGGACCTCGGCGACATCGTCCACCAGGTGGAACGACAGCTGATCGCGCACTGCCTCGGGGACGTCGTCCAGGTCTCCCCCGTTGCGTGCGGGGAGCACGACCTCGGTGAGACCGGCCCGATGGGCGGCGAGCACCTTCTGCTTGACGCCTCCGATCGGCAGCACCTTGCCCTGCAGGGTGACCTCACCGGTCATGCCCACGGTCGACCGGACCGAACGCCCGGTCAGCAGGCTGGTCAGCGCGGTCGTCATGGTCACACCCGCCGACGGACCGTCCTTGGGAACGGCACCGGCTGGCACGTGGACGTGGAAGCGCCGCTTGGTGGCGGCCTCAGGCGACAGCCCCAGGGCATCGGCGTGCGAGCGCACGTACGAAAGTGCGATCTCGACCGACTCCTTCATGACGTCGCCGAGCTGGCCGGTCAGCACCAGCCCCTCGCCCTCCATCGAGGACGCCTCGATGAACAGCACGTCTCCACCCGCCCCGGTGACGGCGAGCCCGGTGGCCACACCAGGCACCGAGGTGCGCTCGGCTGCCTCGGCGAAGAACCGAGGCCGGCCGAGGTAGGTGGCGACGTCGCCACCGCCGACGACCACGGGGGTCGACCGGGAATCGGAGGCGATGGCCGTGGCGACCTTTCGCAGGAGCTTGCCCAGCTCCCGCTCGAGGCTGCGGACCCCCGCCTCGCGGGTGTAGTCGGACACGACGGCGCGCAGAGCGTCCTCGGTCACGTCGACGTCGTCGGGCACCAGCCCATTTCGACGAAGCTGGCGAGCCAGCAGATGGTCACGACCGATGGCGACCTTCTCGTCCTCGGTGTAGCCGTCCAGACGGACCAGCTCCATGCGGTCGAGCAGGGGCCCCGGGATCGTCTCGGAGACGTTGGCCGTGGCCAGGAACACCACGTCGGACAGGTCCAGGTCGACCTCGAGGTAGTGGTCCCGGAAGGTGTGGTTCTGCGCCGGATCCAGCACCTCGAGCAGCGCCGACGACGGGTCGCCCCGCCAGTCGGCGCCGATCTTGTCGACCTCGTCCAGCAACAGCACCGGGTTCATGGTCCCGGCCTCGCGGACGGCCCGCACGATTCGACCTGCGGCCGCGCCGACGTAGGTGCGGCGGTGGCCTCGGATCTCAGCCTCGTCGTGGACGCCGCCCAGGGCGACGCGCACGAACTTGCGGCCCATGGCCCTGGCCACGGACTCGCCCAAGGACGTCTTTCCGACGCCCGGCGGGCCGACCAGGGCGACGATGGCCCCGGCCCCGCGATGATCATCCTCGGCGATGCCGCGCTTGGCGCGCAGCTTGCGCACCGCCAGGTACTCGATGATGCGGTCCTTCACGTCGGACAGACCGGTGTGGTCGGCGTCGAGGACCTCTCTGGCCTCCTCGACGTCGAGGCGGTCCTCGGAGCGAACCCCCCAGGGCACGTCCAGGACCGTGTCCAGCCACGTGCGGATCCAGCCCGCTTCGGGGTTCTGCTCGCTGGTCCGCTCGAGGCGGTCGATCTCCTTCTCGATGGCGGTACGCACGTCGGCCGGCAGGTTGGCCGCCTCGACCTTGGCCCTGTACTCGGCCACTGGGCCCTCGTCGTCGCCGAGCTCGCCCAGCTCCTTGCGGATGGCCGCAAGCTGCTGACGCAACAGGAACTCGCGCTGGGTGCGCTCCATCCCCTCGGCGACATCGGTACGGATCTGCTCGGCGACCTCGTGCTCGGCCAGGCCATCACGCGCCCAGCCCAGCACCTTGCGCACGCGCTCCTCGA
The DNA here is from genome assembly GCA_963717645.1 of uncultured Actinomycetes bacterium. Taxonomy (GTDB): domain Bacteria; phylum Actinomycetota; class Acidimicrobiia; order Acidimicrobiales; family AC-9; genus AC-9. Next base: position 82,057 of record CAVQWQ010000003.1, read on the forward strand.
CATCCAGGGTCTCCAGGACCTCGACAGCGCGGGCGACGGGGAAGTCGGTCCAGCCGCCGACGATTGCGTCGGCGAGGGCTCCGGGCTCGGTGGCACTCGCCAGCGCCTCCGGCAGCCGCCGCGAACGGCGGCGCTCGGCCAGGGCGCTCACGACGCCCCGCAGCTCGCGCGCCAGCTCGGCCAGACCGCCGGTGGCGACGGTCGGATCCTCGATGCGCTCGGCCTGGACCCACAGCCCTGGGCCGGTACCGGCAACCCCAGTGCCGACAACGGCACGGGAGAGGCCTCTCAACAGCACGGCCTGCTGCCCGTTGGGCAGCTGGCCCACCTCGTCCACCCGGGCCACGGTCCCGACCTTGGCGTAGCGCCCGTCGATCCGGGGCACGAGCAACAGGAGCCCGTCGGCGGTGGACGCCGCCTGGATCGCCTGCTTCGCCTCGTCCGTGTCGGGTGCGAGGGTCACGACCATCTGGGGCAGCACGACGCCGACCTCGATGGGCAGCAACGGCAAGCTCACGGTGTTGGGTTCGGTGGTCGGCATGGTGGACTCCTCATGAACTCCTTGGTTCGGAGTCTTACAACATTACAAGTCTGCACATTTCTTCCCGCCGATAGGCGGGCAAATCGGGCAGGGGCACTGGCGCCCCAGATCGCCACGCGCGATCGGCCCGCCTCGTCGCCGGCGGTAGGGTTTGCGGCCGTGCCGCGCCGGTCCGCAGCCGTCCTGGTGTGCGCCGTGGCCACGGCCGGCGCCCTGCTCACCAGCTGCTCCTCGGGATCCTCGGGGGCGCCGACGGCCAGCGCATTCTTGTCCGACTGGTCGAACGGCAACCTCCAGGAAGCCGCGGGACGTACGGGTGCTCCGGACCGGGCCGTCGCCGACCTCCAGCAGGTGACGAACGACCTCCAGGTGAGCCACGCCCAGCTGCGCCTGGGCAGCGTGAGCGGGTCGACCGCCAACTTCTCCGCCGCCCTCACCCTGGCCGGCCTGGGCGTGTGGCGCTACCAGGGTCGTCTCGGCCTGCGGCAGACCGCGGGCGGCCACTGGGTCGTCGCCTGGGCGCCATCGGACATCTACCCAGGGCTCGGGCCCGGCCAGCGACTCGGTCGGACGAGGACGCTCCCGTCCAGGGCGCCCCTCCTCGACCGCACCGGTGCGCCGCTGGTGCTCCCGACCCCGGTCGTGACGATCGGCGTTGTGCCGGGGAAGCTCACCAACCCCGCCGCCGCCATCGCCGCCCTCCAGGCCACGACCGGAACGGACCCAGCCCGGGTCCAGCAGCTCCTCACCGGCGCCAAGCCCGACCAGTTCATCCCCGTCATCACCCTGCGCCAGGCCGACTACGCCCGGGCCAAGCCGGTGCTCTTCCCGATCCCCGGCCTGTCCTTCCAGCAGAAGACCGAGAACCTCCCCCCGACGCCCACCTTCGGGCGGGCCGTCCTGGGCCAGATCGGGCAGGCCACGGCCGACGCCCTCAAGCAGGCCGGACCCGGATTCGAAGCCTCCGACGACGTCGGTCTCTCGGGCCTCGAGCTCACCTACCAGCGCCAGCTGGCCGGAACCGCCTCGGGCTCGGTCGTCGTGCTCGACACCCAGGGCCAGGCGGTCCGGACCGCGTTCTCGGTCACGGGACAGCCGGGCCAGGCCGTCAGCACGACGCTGGACCAGCGCCTCCAGAGCGCGGCCGAGGCCGCGCTCGCCACCACGCCGGACCCGGCCGCCCTCGTCGCCGTCCAGCCTTCGACCGGCCAGCTGCTGGCCGTCGCCAACAGGCCCGCCGACTCCTCGTTCGACCGCGCCCTCAGCGGCCAGTACCCACCAGGCTCGTCGTTCAAGATCGTCACCACCACCGCCCTCATCCCCACCGGGGTCACCCCGGACACCCCCGCGGCCTGCCCGCCCAGCGTCACCGTCGGGGGCAGGTCCTTCACCAACTTCGAGGGAGAGACGTCGGGTACCGTCCCCTTCTCGGTCGATTTCGCCCGATCGTGCAACACGGCATTCATCGGGTTGGCATCCCGCCTCAACGCCGACCAGTTCCAGACCGCGGGCCGCTCGCTCGGCATCGGCACCGGCTGGAAGCTCCCCCTCCCCGCCTTCAGCGGACAGATCCCGACTACCAGCGACGCGACCGAGCTGGCCGCCGACGCCATCGGCCAGGGTCGCGTCCTCGCCAGCCCGGTGGCCATGGCGCTGGCGGCCGGCGCCATCGACGCAGGCCAGTGGCGGACACCGGTCCTCGTCACCAACCCCGCCGACTCCTCGACTCCCCCGGCCCAACCGCCACCGTCGCTCCCGCCCGGCGCCGCGGGGACCCTCGCCCAGCTGATGCGGGGGGTCGTCACGGGAGGAACCGGGACAGCGGCCAACGTGCCCGGCGCGCCCGTCTTCGGCAAGACCGGCACGGCGGAGTTCGGCTCGGGTCAACCACCACAGACCCACGCCTGGTTCATCGGCTACCGCGGCGACGTCTCCTTTGCCGTGCTCGTGGAGGGCGGCGGCGTGGGGGGCGCGGTCGCCGCCCCGATCGCCGCCCGCTTCCTTCAGGCCACGGGCTGACCGACTCCGACCCAGCCCAGCCCCGCCGCCGGCCGTCAGCCGGCGCAGCGATACGCTGCGCCGTTTCCTGGCGGCTTCGCCGCCCCGGGCGGGGCCCCAACCCCGCCCTCCTCCGAGCGGCGGGGACCCCAGCCCCGCCGCCGGCCGTCAGCCGGCGCAGCGATACGCTGCGCCGTGGACCTGAACGGGCGCTCGGCGCTCGTCACCGGCGGTTCGAGCGGGATCGGGGCAGCCGTGGTGCGGCGGCTGCAGGAGGCCGGCAGCCGCGTCGCGGTGCTCGACCTCCAGGCCGACGCGGGCGACGGCGACGTGGCGTTGGCATGTGACGTGGCCGAGGAGGACCAGGTCGTCGACGCCGTGGCCCAGGCCCACGGCGCGCTCGGCGGCCTTGACGTCGCCGTGCTGGCCGCGGGCGTGGGTGGCATGTCGGCCGTCGCCGACATGTCGAGCTCGGAGTGGGACCGCGTCCAGCGCGTCAACCTCCGGGGCACGTTCCTCTGCCTCCGGGAAACGGCCCGCGCCATGCGCCAGGCCGATCGGGGAGGAGCCATCGTGGCCGTCACGTCGGTGTCAGGGTTCCTGGCCGACCGCCTGATGGCTCACTACTCCGTGTCGAAGGCGGGCGTGGCGGCGCTCGTGCGGGTGGCCGCCAGGGAGCTCGGCCCCGCCGGGATCCGGGTCAACGCGGTGGCGCCGGGCACTACGGACACGCCGATGTTCGACGCCGCCCGGCGCCTGCCGGGATACGAGGAGCAGGTGGCCGGACGCACCCCCTTGGGCGGGCTCGGATCGCCCCGAGCGGTGGCCGAGGCGGCGGTCGCCCTGGCCGGACTGGACTGGGTCACCGGCCAGATCGTGGCCGCCGACGGTGGCCTCTCGCTCTGGAGCCCGATCGACCCCGCCGAACGCCTGCCCCGATAGCGGGCTCCTGGCGGGCGCCTGGCGGGCTCCTGGCCGACTACCGCTGGAGCACGATGACCGACGCGTTGGCGCCTCGGCCGACGGTGTGGGCCAGCGCCGTCCTCGCCCCCGTCACCTGCCGAAGCCCGGCGTCGCCGCGCAGCTGGAGTGTGAGCTCGACGATCTGACCCAACGCCGACGCGCCGAGCGGCTCGCCCTTCGACAGCAGGCCCCCGCTCGGGTTCACCGGCAACCGTCCGCTCATCTCCGTCGCCCCGTCCTCGACCGTCTTGCCCGCGTCACCCTTCGGGAAGAGCCCGAGCTCCTCGTAGGAGAGGAGCTCCCGAGCCGCGTCCGTGTCCTGACACTCCACGACGTCGAGGTCCGACGGGCCCAGCCCCGCGGCCTCGTAGGCCGCCTGGGCCGCCAGCGTCGTCGGGGGTGGGATGCTGTCGTCGACCCGCCCGGACATCGGTGTGGCCTCGCTCAGCACGTTGCCCGGGAGGTGCGATCGCAGGACGGCCGCGGCCACCTTCACGGGCCCAGCGGAGCCGCCGGCCGATCGCCGCAGCACGACCGCAGCCGCCCCTTCGTTGGGAGAGCACAGCATCCACAGCCGCAGCGGCTCGCACACGACCCGCGACGCCAGCACCTCCTCGGCGGTGACCTCGCGGCGGAACATGGCTGCCGGGTTTTCCACCCCGTGACGACGGTTCTTCACCACGACCTGAGCCAGGTGGTCGAGGGTCACGCCGGACTCGTGCATGAGGCGCTGGGCCCGCAGGGCGAAGTAGGCGGGTGTCGCAGCCAGGCCGGCCTCCTCCCGCCAGGGCTCGAAGAACGACGACCGGATGATGCCCCTGGGCATCTTCTCGATGCCGTAGACCAGGGCGGTGTCATGCTGACCGGCGCGAATGGCATCGGCCGCAAGGATCAGTGCGGCGGCGCCGCTGGCACAACCTGCCTCCACGTCGAAGATCGGCATGCCCGTCATGCCCAGGGCGTCGAGGACCTTGTGACCGGCGGCCACCCCGCCGTAGGCGGTGCCGCAAAAGGCGGCCTGGAAGCCTCCCGGTCCCACGCCCGCATCAGCCAGGCTCGCCCGTACAGCCGCCACGCCCATCTCGGTCACCGACTTGCCGTCGAAGCGCCCGAAGGGATGGATCCCGATACCTGCGACCTCGACGTCGGTCGCGGTCATCGCTCGTCCGGGCCGAAGGCGTAGGTGACGACGGCCTCACCGTTCTCACCTCTGTGGAGGGGAACGACCTCGAGTCGCATGGCCTGGCCGTGGCGCAGGCGCGCCGGGTCGGCCTCGGTGATCCGGGTGATGACCCGGAGCCGCTCGGGCAGCTCCACCACGCCGAAGCCGAACGGCACTCCGCCGTGATAGCCAGGCGGCGGGGCCGTCACCGCTGTCCATGACCACAGCGTGCCCGTCGGCGACAGCGGAGCCTCGGTGACGTCGCCGACCGAGCAGTAGGGGCAGGAGGCAGCAGGCGGAAAGTGGTGCTCACCGCAGCTGGCGCACCGTCCTCCGAGCAGACGGACGGATCCATCCGCCGCCTCCGTGAACAGCCCCTCCCGCACCGGGACAACGGCGCGGGAGCTATCCCTGACCTCAGCCGGATCGCTCGTCGTGGCCTCCGAACTCCTTGCGCATGGCGGACAGTATCCGGTCGGCGAAGTCCCCCTCGCCCCGCGAGCTGAAGCGCTCGTACAAGGCCGTGGTCAGCACGTGGGCAGGGATGCCCTCGTCGATCGCGGCCATGGAGGTCCAACGCCCCTCTCCAGAGTCGGACACCCGCCCGGTGAAGCTCGAGAGGCCCGGATCCTTGTAGAGGGCAGACGCGGTGAGATCCAGGAGCCACGACGCCACCACGCTCCCCCGGCGCCACACCTCGGACACCTCGGTGGTGTCGATGTCATAGCGGTAGTACTCAGGATCCCGCAGCGGCGTGGTCTCGGCGTCCGAGACCTCCTTCTCCTTGCCGATGTTCGCGCGACGAAGGACGGCGAGGCCCTCGGCGTAGGCGGCCATGATCCCGTACTCGATGCCGTTGTGGACCATCTTGACGAAGTGGCCGGCGCCGTTCGGCCCGCAGTGGAGGTAGCCGTTCTCGGCGGTGGAGTGCTTCCCCTCGCGTCCGGGCGTCCGCTCGATCGATCCCGCGCCTGGGGCGATCGTGGCGAACACCGGGTCGAGGTGCTCGACCACCTCACGCTCTCCCCCGATCATCAGGCAGAATCCTCGCTCCAGGCCGAACACGCCGCCGCTCGTCCCCACGTCGACGAAATGGATCCCCTTGGGCTCGAGCGCCTTGGCCCGGTCGATGTCGTCGCGGTAGTAGGAGTTGCCACCGTCGATGATGATGTCACCGTGCTGCATCTTCTCGGCGAGCTCGCTCGCCGTCTGGCCAGCGAAGGCCGCCGGGACCATGAGCCAGGCCGCCCGCGGGACGGTGAGCTTGCTCACGAACTGGTCCAGCGAGGAGGCACCGGTCGCGCCTTCCGCCTCCAGCTGCTTCACCTTCGGCGGGTTGTGGTCATAGACCACGCACTCGTGGCCGTCCCGCATGAGCCTGCGCACGAGGTTGGCCCCCATGCGGCCGAGGCCGATCATTCCGAGCTGCATACGCCGATCCCTCCCTCTCCGTTGGTCCGCCGAGTGTTCGAGCGCGGCCCGCCCGCCACCTCAGAGGCTACTGCCGCTCCCAGAGCTTGATCCCCCCGAGAATGCCCGCGGCGTTGTCGACGATGGTGGCCTTGGGACCCAGGTCGGCGGTGATTCGCCTTGAGTTCCCGCCTCCGACGTAGACCTGGTCGTAGAAGAAGAGGGCATCGAGGGTCTCGACGGCCAGCTTGACCCGCTTGTTCCACTTCTTCTCGCCGACGCGCTTGCGGGCCGCGTTGCCGATGTAGTCGTTGTAGGACTCGTTGTTGTGCAGCGGGTGGTGCGCCAGCTCCATGTGCGGCGTCAGCCGACCGTGGAAGAACAGCCCGGTGCCGACGCCGGTCCCGAGTGTCACCACCAGCTCGAGGCCCTTCCCCTTCACCACGGCCGCGCCCTGGAGGTCCGCGTCGTTGACCACCTTCGTGGGCTTGTCGAGCGCGCCCTCCAGCGCGGCTGCGAGATCGAACCCGCTCCACGCCTCGACCAGCTCCGGGACGGTCTTCGACCCCGGGCCCGACTCGGTGACGAAGTGTGGGGCCGACAGGACACGGCCGTCTCGGACCATGCCCGGGAAGCCCGCCGACACCCGGTCGTAGCCAGGGAGCGGCTCGACGAGCTGCCGCAGAGTCTCGACGAGCTTGGTGGGGGGGCAGGGGTAGGACGTGGCCACCCGGACGCGGTCCACCTCCATGGCCCCGGCCGGATCGAGGACGGAGGCCTTGAGGCCGGTGCCGCCGACGTCGATTGCCAGCGTCGCCAGCTTCTTGGCGCCGCCCGCCCGGGCCGGCGCCTTCTTCTTCGCGGTCGTCCCCCGGGCGGGTTGCTTCCGGGTGGTGCTGCGGGGGCTGCGGTCGGCCGTCATGCAGGATGCCTCCTGACGGGACGAAGGATGCCCGGCCATTGTGTCTCTAGTCGGCCGGTCGATGTCGCCCGATGTCGCTCGACGGCGGGCCCGACCACAGACGGCACGGGCGGATCAGCCGGTGTTGGCCATGAGCGCCGCGGTGATGGCGTCGGCGAATCGTTGCGTGCCCGCCGGGACGGCGAGGTGCACGCCGTCGGGCATGCGCAGCGGAATCTGCTTGCCGTCGGGCCCCACGATCGACGGCAGGTACCGGCCCTGGGCGTCGACGAACGGCTTGACCTCGTCGACGAAGAGCGGTCGGCGGGCGGGTGACGTCGGCGCGCGGAGGGCCAGGTAGATCGAATCCAGCGTCATGACCTTCTGCTCCATCGCCTGCTTGGCCATCGGCGGTCCCAACACCCAGTAGACCTGGGCGTGGTCCGAGCTGAGGATGTCGGTGGCCTGCTGCGCCGCCGAGGCCCAGGCGGCATAGAACTGTGGGGTCCCGTCGGCGATACCGGGGCGGGTCCCGAACAGCCCGTAGTTGCCCACGAACTCGACCACCACTATGTCTGGCTGGTATTGGGCGACGAGCGAACGCATCCTCGACAACCAGTCGAACTTCGTATCGAGCAGCCCGGTGCCGAAGTAGGCCACCACCTGGACCTGGAAGCCTTGCCGCTGGAGATCGCCGGTGGCAGCGGGCCCCGCGGACTGCATGATCGAATCGCCGATAAGCAGGACCTTGCGGTGGGACGTCAGCACGATCACCACCGCGCCCAGGCCGAGGACGATCACCACGACGGCGGCAAGTGCGCCGAGGGTGGCTCGCCTGCGCCTCGACGGGCGGGATGGGCCCGTGTTGCGATCCACGGCCGCCTCTTACCCGGGTCCCTCGGCGACCAGCCGGTCGATGGCTACGGCCCTCGCTGTTCGCTACGGCCGGCGGCCCGGTGTCGGTGACATGCGCCGCACGCGCTCGGGTCGGACGTAGCCCTCGTCAACGTACCAGTCGGCGGACCGACGGATGGCACAGGCGCCTGGTGCGGTGGTGTAGCCCAGCTCCCGGCGGGCCCGGGAGTCGTCGAAGACCATCCGGGTGGTTGACATGCGCGCCGCTTCCAACGGGATCGCTGGTGACCGATGGAGCAGCCGACCCTGGACCAGCTCGCTGGCGCGCCCGGCGCCGAGGGCGGCGGCGGCGGGGATCCTCCCCCGAGGGCGCGGCAGGCCGGTGTGGTCGGCCAGCACGCCCAGGATGTCGACCAGCTCCATGTTCTCCCCGCCGAGGATGTAGCTGCGTCCCGACCGACCCCGCTCCGCGGCCAGGAGGTGGCCCTCGGCAACGTCGTCGACGTCGACGACGTTGAGCGCCGTGTTCACATAGGCGGGAACGCGACCGTTCAGGAAGTCCACGATCAGCTGGCCGGTTGGTGTCGGGGCCCGATCGCCCCCACCGAGGGGAAACGTCGGGTGGGTGATGACGACATGCAGGCCAGCGGCAGCATGGCGCAGGGTCTCGTGCTCGGCCACGTACTTCGACCGCTTGTAGCTGCCGAAGAGGTGCTCGATGTCGGCCACGACACCCTCGTCGGCCGGCGCTGCGTCCGCACGCAGCCCGATCGTGCCCACCGTGCTGGTGTAGACGACCCCGCACCCCGACTCCGCCGCGGCAGCCAGCACGTTGCGGGTGCCGCCGACGTTGACGTCGTAGAAGAGCTCGGGCCGGCGCGACCAGAAGCGGTAGAGCGCGGCGGTGTGGAACACGACGCGGATGCCGGTCAGGGCTCGACGAACGGCGCCGCCATCGCGCACGTCCGCCTCGACCACCTCCACGTCGAGCTTCTCGAGGTTGGTCTGGTCGACGGCGGGCTCGACCATCGCTCGCACGGCACAGCCCCGGCCCAGCAACCCCCTGACGACGGCCGAGCCGATGAACCCGGTGGCGCCGGTGACACAGACTGGATCGGAGTGGCCGAGCGGGCTCGTCACGGGCTGGTTCGCTCAGACCGTCTCACGCTTGAGCGCGCTCTTGGCGATCGTCCGCCCGAAATCCCACACCAGGCCGGGATACCGATGCGCGTCGGTGAGGACGTCCTGGAAGGCGTCGACGAAGCTGTCGACCTCTTCCTGCCCCGCCACAAGCGGCGGCAGGATCTTGAGGATGTTCATGTTGTCCCCGGCGACCTGGGTGAGGATCCGGTGGCGGTGGAGCATCGGCACCACGATCATCTGCGTGAACAGACCGGGCCGGAGCCGCTCCATCATGCGCCACCCCGATCGCAGCTTGAGCGACCGGGGCTCGCCGAACTCGATGCCGATCATCAGGCCCTTGCCGCGTACGTCGCGCACGAGCTCGAACTTCTCGACCATCGGCTCGAGCGCCGACATGAACGCCTCGCCCGTCGTGTCGGCCCGCTCCACCAGGCGCTCGTCGTCGAGGACACGGAGCGTGGCCAGTCCCGCGACCATCGCCAGATCGTTCTCCCCGAACGTCGAGCTGTGCACCACAGCCCGCTCCATGTGATCGAAGACGCGGTCGAAGACGTCGGCCCGGCAGAGGAGCGCCCCGACGGGCACGAAGCCGCCCGAGAGCGCCTTGGACACGGTGATCATGTCCGGCTGCGCCTCCCAGTGCTCCAGGGCCAGGAACCTGCCCGTCCGACCGAGACCGGTCTGCACCTCGTCGATCACCAAAAGGGCGCCGTGGCGCGAGCAGACCTGGCGTGCTCGGGCGAGGTAACCGTCGGGTGCGACGTGCACCCCTTTGCCCTGTATCGGCTCGACGATGAAGGCGGCCACGTCGCCTCGCGCGAGCTCGGCGTCCAAGGCATCGGTGTCGCCGAAGGGGACCTCGACACAGCCGGGCAGCAAGGGCCCGAAGCCGTCACGAAACTCCCTCCCCCCGTTCACCGACAGGGCGCCGTTCGTCAGCCCGTGGAAGGCGTGGTCGCAGTAGACGATCCGCGTCCGGCCCGTCGCCCGGCGGGCGAACTTGATGGCGCCCTCCATCGCCTCGGCGCCGCTGCTGGTGAAGAAGCAGCGGTCGACCTCGGCTGGGACCCGTTCGAGCAGGGCTTCGGCCAGGAGACCCGACAGCAGCGAGCAGTCCATCTGGACCAGGTTGGCGAAGTCGGCGTCGAGGGCGTCGTGAAGCGCCTGCTTGACCACCGGATGGGACCGTCCCACGGCGTAGACGCCGAACCCGGCGAGGAGGTCGAGGTAGCGGGCGCCGTCGCGGTCGAAGAGATAGCACCCCTCACCCCGCTCGTAGAACCGATCGAAGCCGATCGTGTGGAGCACCTTCACCATCTGCGGGTTGAGGTGGGCCGAGTGCAGGCGGAAGTCCTCCCCCCTCCGCTCCTTCACTGTGGCCCGCAGGTCGAACGTCATCCGCAACCCTCCACTTCGAGCAAGATCGTCACCGGACCGTGGTTGACGAGCTCGACATCCATCATGGCCCCGAACGTGCCCGTCTCCACTGACGCCCCCAAACCCTCGAGCGCCTCACCGAAGGCGGTCACCAGCGGTTCGGCCCGGTCTGCAGGTGCAGCGCCCGCCCACGAGGGCCTTCGCCCTCGGGGCACGTCGGCGTACAGCGTGAACTGGCTGACTACCAGGACCGAGCCGCCGATATCGGCCAGCGACCGGTCCATCTGGCCGTCACTTCCGAGGATACGCAGATACCAGACCTTCTCGGCCAGCCGGAGGGCGGTGGCTTCGTCGTCGCTGTGCGTCACTCCCACCAGCACGCACAGTCCCGAGCCGATCTCCCCCGTCACTTCGGTACCCACGACCACCCGGGCCCGGTGGACCCGCTGCACCAGCGCTCGCATCCCGCAACCTACCCCAGCACTCCCCTACCGGTAGAGCTGGGCGGAAGGCTAGGGAGCGGCGCGACCGCGGGGCAACCTCACTTCGGTAGGTCGACGGCGACGTACTTGGTCGAGAGGTACTCCTCGATCCCTTCCCGGCCCCCCTCGCGCCCGAAGCCCGAGTGCTTGACGCCGCCGAAAGGCGCCGCGGCGTTGGATACCATGCCCCGGTTGAGCCCGATCATTCCCACGTCGAGCCCTTCGACGACCCGAAGGGCGCGCTCCAGATCCCGGGTGAACACGTAGGCGACGAGCCCGTACTCGCTGCCGTTGGCCAGGCCCAGGGCCTCCTCCTCTGTCCGGAACGCGGTGACAGGGGCGACGGGCCCGAACACCTCCTCGGAGAGGATCCTCGCCTCGTCGGGCACCGCACCGATCACCGTGGGCTCGAAGAAGTAGCCGGCTCCCTCACCTCGCCCGCCACCGACGAGCACTTTCCCACCTCGGCCGACGGCGTCGTCGACCAGCTCGGCCACCTTCGTGCGCTGCTCCTCGTCGATCAGCGGTCCGACGTCGACGCCGTCCTCGGTCCCCCGGCCCATGCGCAGCGATCCCATCCGCGCCGCCAGCCCTGCGGCGAACTCGTCGGCGATCGGCTCGGCCACGTGGAACCGGTTGGCCGCCACGCAGGACTCGCCGATGTTGCGCATCTTGGCGATCACGGCCCCTTCCAGGGCCCGGTCGAGATCGGCGTCCTCGAAGACGACGAAGGGGGCGTTCCCGCCCAGCTCCATCGACATCCGCAGCAGGTGCTGAGAGGACTGTTCCATCAGCGTGCGCCCCACCGGGGTGGACCCGGTGAACGAGACCTTCCTGAGCCGGGAATCGGCCATCACCGCCCCCGCCGTGCGGCTCGCCGACGTGCTCGGGATCACGTTGAGGACCCCGGGTGGCAGTCCGACCTCCTCGAGCACGCGCGTGAGGGCGAGCATGGACAACGGTGTGAGCCGGGCCGGCTTGAGGACCATCGTGCAGCCCGCGGCGATGGCGGGCCCGATCTTCCTGGACCCCATGGCGAGGGGGAAGTTCCACGGTGTGATGAGCAGGCACGGCCCGACCGGTTGCTTCATCGTCAGCAGGCGCCCCGAGCCGCTCGGGTCTCGCGACCATCGACCGTCGATGCGCACAGCTTCCTCCGAGAACCAGCGGAGGAACTCCGCCCCGTAGCTGATCTCGGTCCGGGACTCGGCCAGGGGCTTGCCCATCTCGAGGGTCATGAGCAGCGCAAGGTCTTCCCGCCTGTCCATGAGCAGCTGCCAGGCGCGTCGCAGGATCTCGCCCCGCTCCCGGGGCGGATGGTCCGCCCAGGCCGCTCGAACCTCGGCGGCCGCATCGAGCGCGGCGCCGGCGTCGTCTTCGGTGGCGTCGGATACCCGGCAGATGACCTCACCGGTGGCGGGGTCCTCGACGGCGAACGACGCCCCGCTCGAGGCGTCCCGCCACTCACCCCCGATCTGGAGGCGGGGGATCACGGCCTCGTCGACCACTCGCCGTTCGTGGGGGCTGATCGTCATGCCCGGTGACCTACCCGTCGTGCCCCGACCCCGGCACACACCACTGCAGGTCGCGCCGAGGCGCTGGTCAGGAGGACCAGCTGCCCCGCTTGTTGACCACGTACGGGCCGACCGTCACCCGGACCCGGGCGGACGGGTCGTCGTGCACCAGCTGGGCGGCCAGCTTCTGCACCGCCGGGTGGGCCCGATCGACGTAGGCCGAGGCTTCCTCCCTGGTCAGGCCGCTTCCAGCGAGCCGATCCGTCGCGACCTCGAGCTCGGCCTGCACCATGAGCGTCACTGTCGGGGGCTTGGGGACCACCGCGCCACCGCCGCTCAGGACCCGCACGTCGTGCTTGTCGCCCGTCGGGGCCGGCTCGGGCGGCGCCGGCGTCGGCCGGTCACCCAGGACCTTCACTGCCTGCTGTTGCTCCGCCATCAGCTCTCCTTCGGCTGTCGTCCGTGTCCACGGAAATGGGACCAGAGCTCGTCGGCGCTGGTTGCGTCCCCCCGCTCGGGCTGCAACGCCGCCGCTGCCATCACCACCGGCCTCAACCGAATTCCGCTGATGTGCTCGGTGACGAGCCGCCCTGCCCCCCGCCGAACCCACCTTAGACGCCAGGCCCATGTGCTCCTCCTCCCGCGATCACCCAGGCTAGGCCCGAAACCGTCGATATGCACAGCGAAGGGGCAGAAATCCACAGGCGATCTCCTCATTGGCGGACCATCCGGACCCGTACCACCTGGGAGGGAAGTCCTATCCCACCCTGGATACCCTTTCCCGCCCCCGTGTGCAGGGCCTATCGTGTGCCGTCATGTCCTCGCCTGGGAGGTCCCAGCGGACGGTGCGAGATCCCGAGGTCACGGCGCCGGCAGCGCGAGTGCTCCCGCGCTTTCAGGTCGGCACCTGGGTCGAAGAGTCGAAGGCGATCGTCTTCGTATGGGGCGAGGTCGACTGCGCCACCGCGCCTCGGCTGGCGGCGACGCTGGCCAACATGACCGAGCAGGGCCGGCTGAACCTCGTGGTCGATCTCAGCGGCGTCTACTTCATGGACTCGACCGGGCTGGCGGTGCTGGCGGTGGCCCACAAGCGGCTCCAGCAGGCCGGCGGCGGCCTCGTGCTGGCGGGGCCGACCCCCGCCGTGCGCCGGTCCGTCGAGATCACCGGGCTCGACAAGATGATGCAGGTGACTGACGCGCTGCCAAAGGTATCGTCGGCCCTCCTGGAGTCGACGCGAGCCCGGGATCAGGTCCCCGAGGTCGACGAGGACGACACCCAGCAGCAGGAGCCCGACCCCACCGCGTAGCGAGCGTCGACCCCCGGCTGCGGGCGGTCACGGAGTCGGTCGTGCCATCGCGTGCCTGGTGTCAGCGATCGACCGTGCTCGCGCTCGTGTCGGCACGCGATCCAACCTATTCTGCCAGGATGGCTCCGCCCGGCTGGGCGTCTTGATCGGGCGCGAGGTTCTTCCCCCCGGCCAGCTTCCCCGTGAGCTGTGTCTGGCTCCGTCGGGTTGTGCCCTGGTGACGCGTTGATCGGGCTGGACGCCCTGCGCCGCCCGGTGTCGAGCGTGCCTCGCGCCCTGCGGCCCGTGACAGACCTCGTCGGCCAGGCCGGCGCCGTCGGCGCCCGTCAGGTGGCCGCGGCGCGCCGGGAGCTCCGTGGACCCGGTCGGGCGCACCGGCGCACCTGGGTGGGCAACGGCCGGGCGCACATCGAGGTGCGCGCCGTCCATCGTCCGGACGGGAAGTCACTGGCGCGCCAGCTCGAACGCCGTCTCGAGGCGCTCGACGGTGTCGACTGGGCCAAGGTCAACGCCGTGCTCGGTCGGGTGGTCGTCGCCTTCGACGAGGACGCCAACCCCCTCGAAAGCCTGCTGGGCGTGGTCGAGACCGCGGAAGAGGCCCACGACGTGGCGCAGGAGCGGTTCCCCCGCGACCGCCCCCCGCTCCCGGGCGACTCGGAGCCGCTCCTCCGCAACCTCACCGCACTCGGCGCCGACACGGTCGGGCTCGGCGTGAGCGTGTTCGGCCAGCTCCTCCGGGCGACGCCGATCCCGGGCGAGCTGGCTTCGGTCATCGCCCTGGCCGACAGCCAGCCGCGCGTCCGCCACCTCCTGGAGAGCCGCGTCGGCCATCCCGCGACCGACCTGGGATTTGCCCTGGCCGGCGCGGCCGCCCAGGCCCTGGGCCAGGGTCCGCTCGGCCTCCTGGTGGACATAGGTCACCGGGCCAACCTGGTGGGGGAGATCCGGGCCCGCCAGCGATCGTGGGACGGTCGAGAGCCGGAGCTCGTCGCCAGGAACGGGCGCCCACCGGTCCAGCCCATCGAGACACGAGCACGGCCCGTTCCGCTACCCAGAGGGCCGGTCGAGCGGCACGCGGACCGGGTGTCCCTGGCCGCCTTCGGCGTGTTCGGTCTCTCCCTGGCGGCGACGAAGGATCCTCGGCGGGCGGCCAACACGTTGACGGCAGCGGCACCGAAGGCCGCCCGTCTCGGGCGGGAGGCGTTCGCCGCCCAGCTGGGACGCGATCTGGCCAAGCGTGAGGTCATCGTCCTCGATCCGTCCGCCCTCCGCCATCTCGATCGCCTCGACACGGTCATCGTCGACCGCTCGGCCATCATGGGCGAGCGGACCCTCGACCCCCTCGCTGACGCCTTCGTCGCCCGCGTGCGCGACGCCGGCTACAGCCTGGTCGTCGCCGGGGTGGATCGAAAGGGTCGGCTCCGTCTCGGCGCCGAGCGCTCAATGCCGGGAGGCGACGGGCTGGCCGACTCCATCCGCACGCTGCAGCGTGAGGGCCGGGTCGTCGCCTGCATCTCGGCCACCGCGGACGGGGCCCTGTGGGCCGCTGACTGCGGGATCGGCCTGACGAGCCCCGCCTCTCCCCCGCCATGGAGCGCCGACCTGGTGTGCGGCCGTGGCCTCGAGGCGCCGTGCCGCATCGTCGAAGCCGCCGCCGCGGCGCGCCGGGCCAGCCGCCGCAGCACGATCCTGGCCGCTGGCGGCTCGGCGGTCGGTGGCATCGGTGTCCTGCTCGGGCCCGGTCGGGGCGCGGCACAGCGAGGCCTCCTTCCCGTCAACGCCGCCGCCCTGCTCGCCGAGGCGGCCGGCACCTGGTCGGCGGCGGAGGTGGCACGGCGGCCACGCCCGGTGCCCACGGGCCTGCCGGACTGGCACGCCATGGGTATCGAGGAGACCCTCGCCGCCCTGAGGACCTCCCGCACCGGTCTGACCAAGGCCGCGGCGGCCGAGCGGGCGACAACCGCCGCCGACGACGACGCCGCGCCGGGGCCGTCGAACCTGGCCTCGGCCGTCGTGGCCGAGCTGGCCAACCCCCTCACTCCCCTGCTTGCCCTCGGCGCCGGCCTTTCTGCGGCCGTCGGATCGGTCATGGACGCCGCGCTGGTGGGCGGCGTCGTCGCCATCAACGCCGGCATCAGCGCCGCCCAGCGGCTCCGGACCGAGCACTCGCTCGAGGAGCTCACCCGGGCGACGGCGGTGAAGGCGACGGTGGCCCGAGGGGGAGAGTTCGTAGAGACACCGGCCGACCTGCTCGTCGTCGGCGATGTGGTGCGGGTCGCCGAGGGCGAGGTGGTCCCCGCCGACTGCCGGCTGCTCGAGGCGGCGTGGTGCGAGGTCGACGAGTCCAGCCTCACCGGCGAGTCGCAGCCGGTGACCAAAGACCCGGAACCGGTCCCCGACGGTGCGGTCGGCGAGCGCCGCTCGATGCTGTACTCCGGCACCACGGTTGTTACCGGCGGCGCCCTCGCCGTGGTCGTGGCCACCGGGACGGCGACCGAGGCGGGCCGCAGCGTGGCGAGCGTCGGCGACCCTCCGCCCAGCGGCGTCGAGGCTCGCCTCCACTCGCTGACCACGGCCACCCTGCCCGTCACCCTCCTGAGCGGCGCCGCCGTGGGAGTCATGGGCTTCGTCCGACGCCGCCCCCTTCGGGAGGCGGTGGGCTCGGGGGTGAGCCTCATGGTGGCGGCCGTTCCCGAGGGGCTGCCGCTGCTCGCGACCGTGGCCCAGCAGTCGGCCGCCCACCGTCTCTCCCAACACGAGGCCCTCGTTCGCAACCCGCGAACCATCGAGGCCCTGGGCCGCGTCGATCTGCTCTGCTTCGACAAGACCGGCACCCTGACCGAGGGCCGGATCGGCCTGCAGCGAGTCTCGGACGGGATCGTCGACGAGGCCGTCGACGCCCTCGGACCCGGCCGCCGGGCGGTCCTTGCCGCGGCGCTGCGGGCCAGCCCGCCCTCGGGCGACGGCGAGGTGCTCACCCACGCCACCGATCAGGCGGTGGTCGACGGCGCCGCCGAGGTCGGCGTCACCGCTGGCGACGGCCTGGGCGGCTGGGAACCGCTGGACGAGCAGGCGTTCGAGCCGGCGCGAGGCTTCCACGCCGTCCTCGGTCGGACCCCGGACGGGTCCTGGGTCGCCATCAAGGGTGCTCCCGAGGCGATGCTGGCGCGCTCGAGCGCGTGCAGGGGCCCCGACGGCAGACGTCAGCCGCTCGACCGGCGCACCCGGAGGCGGCTCGAGGCCGAGGTCGATCGGCTGGCCCAGCAAGGACTGCGGGTGCTCGCCGTCGGGGAGCGACGCTGGACGGGAGCCGACGAGCTCGAGGAGGACCAGCTGCGCGACCTGGAGCTGCTCGGCTTCGTTGCCCTGGCAGACCTCGTGCGCTCCACCGCCGCCGGCGCCGTCCGCACCCTCCGACGCGCTGGTGTCGACGTGGCCATGATCACCGGCGACCACCCGAGCACCGCCGAAGCCATCGCCGCCGAGCTTGGCATCCTCAATGGCGGACGCGTCCTCACCGGTCCCGATCTCGAACACCTGGGGGAGGCCGAGCTGGGCGAAGCCCTCACCGACGTGACTGTGTTCGCCCGCGTGACACCGGCCGACAAGGTCCGCATCGTCGAGGCCTTCCAGCGGGCCGGTCGTGTGGTCGCGATGACGGGCGACGGCGCCAACGACGCGCCGGCCATCCGGCTCGCCAACGCGGGAGTCGCGCTGGGCCGGCGGGGCACGCCCGCCGCCCGGGCCGCAGCCGACCTCATCGTGACCGACGACCGCATTGAGACGATCATCGACGCCATCGTCGAGGGGCGGGCCATGTGGGCCCGTGTGCGGGATGCACTGGCGATCCTGGTCGGCGGGAACCTCGGCGAGGTGGCCTTCACCCTGGCCGGGACCGCCATCGCCGGGCGCTCACCCCTCAACGCCCGCCAGCTGCTGCTCGTCAACCTCCTCACCGACATGGTGCCGGCGATGGCCATCGCCCTCCAGCCTCCGGCCACGGCCTCACCCGAATCCCTCCTGCACGAGGGACCCGAGGCGTCTCTTGGCGCGGCGCTCGCCCGTCAGATCGCCCTGCGGGCGGCCACGACGGCGGGCGGGGCCACCGCCGCTTGGCTGGTGGCCAGCGGTACCGGCCGCCCGAGCAGGGCCCGCACCGTCGGCCTGGTCGCCGTCGTCGGCACTCAGATGGGTCAGACGATCGTCGCCGGCAGGCGTAGCCCGGTGGTCATCGCCTCGGCCTTGGCATCGGCCGGGCTGCTGGTGCCGATCGTCCAGATCCCCCCCATCAGTCGCTTCTTCGGGTGCACACCCCTCGGACCCCTGGGCTGGGCCACCGCTGTCGGCTCGGCGTCGGCGGCCACCGGGGCGTCGATCGCCGTCCCATGGGTGGCGTCGCGTGTGCTGGACAACCGGTCCAGCGCGGCATCGGCGCCGGCAGACGAGGGGTCGGAGCGCGATCGTGGCCCCGCCGAGCCGCACGTGACCGGCGAGGACGGTGGTCGGGACGCGGCGCCCGGCACCCGACCACGAGGCGCCGGGCGGGGACGGGACGGCGCTCGCGGCGCCGGCGGTCGACGACGAGTCATCGCCGCTGCGCAGTCCTCTCGTCGGCGTCAGGGTGACCGCGCATCACCCTGAGGAGTGAGCGCCAGACCCGTTCCAGGGTGTTCGGCGATCCTTTCCGACTCGCTGTTTGACCAATCACCACCGTGGGTACTCCAGATTGCCGGGAACCAGTGCCCGCCAAGCTGGTTCCGTAGAGCGCCAGGATCCGCCGCCTGGTCCGCTCCGCCAACGGCGCCCGTTTGGGCGCCGTTGGTGTTTTTCGGGGCCGGTTGCCACGAAGACCTGGCCCGGCCGCGATCGCGCCCAGCATCAATCGCGCCGACGTGTCCGGTTACGACCCGATCGTCACCAGGTCGGCCATCACGAACACCTCTCCGGCGGGCGTCCCGAACACGACGACGGGGCCGGCGAGGCCGAAGGTCATCCGGTCGAGGACGACGCTCCCAACGAGGATCTGGCGGCGCAGGGCCTGGACCCAGTACGACCCCGAGGAGCCGCGGCAGCACAGCACCACCGTGGTCCCGTCGGCGAACCGGACCCACAGCGTCTCGGCCCGGTGCCCGGCGCCGGTCGAGCAGACCTCGTGGACCGGCACGGCCGAGCTCCGCAGCCTTGCCGCCGCCTCCGAGGCCAGCATTCGCAGCTGCTCGAGCTCCTCGCCGTGGGCCTCCGCGAAGGCGGCCTCGAGCTCTCGGCGCTCCGCCGACGAGAACAGCCGGTCGAAGTCGCTCTGTGGCTCGGCTGCGTCACCCGTCTCGTCGGCCCCTCCCGTCTCGAGAGCCAGGTGGGTCCCGGCGCCGCGGCGAAAGCGGGGGCGCCGGGTGCTGCCGCTCGCGTCGCCGTCGCGGGCCTTGTGGTCGACGGGCTGTCCGTCCGGCAGGCGTCGACCCAACCGCCACTCGGTGAGGACTCCGGGCAACGAGAACCCGGCCAGCAGGCCGAGCACTATCACCAGCACCACCACCCTGGCCACAGTGCTCACCGGCGATCGCACTCCCCAGGCCACTTCCACGACGATCCGATCGCGGGTGCTTACCCCCAGAGCGCGAACGACAATCTGGTCGCTCCCCGGCCCAGCGCCCTTAGACGACGCTCCCGCCGGACTCGACACGCGACCGCAACAACCTGGCGAGCCGTTCGCGGTGGAAGGCGGCGTCGCCGAAGCTGACCTGGTCGAGCTGGGCGCGCTTCAGGAAAAGGTGCACGTCGTGTTCCCACGTGAAGCCGATACCACCGTGCACCTGGAGGCAGGACGCCATCACCCTGGTGGCGGCATCGGAGCACCAGACCTTCGCCGTCGAGGCCGCGACGGCGGCGTCGGGGTCATCAGCGGAGATGCACCACGCGGCGTGGTAGACGCTGGAGCGCATGCCCTCGACGTCGACCAGCATGTCGGCGCAGCGATGCTTGACCGCCTGAAAGCTGCCGATGGGTCGGCCGAACTGGACCCGGTCCTTGGCGTGCTCGACGGCCATCTCCAGGGCCCGACCCGCACCCCCCAGCATCTCGGCTCCGTGGGCGGCCGCCCCGCGGTCCATCATCGTCTCCACCGCATCGGCTTCCCCGAGCCGGACCGCGGGCAAACCCTCCAACTCGACCCAACCCAGCTCTCTTGTGAGGTCCATGGCCGGCTGGCGGGCGGGGCGATGGTCGGCGGGAACCTCGATACCGACGAGGGCAGGAACGCCGTCGTCGTCCTTCACGCACGCCACGATCACGTCCGCCGAGGGCGCGAAGAGCACAGGTGCGAGCGGGTCCCAGACCACGGCGCCGATCGCCGCGCCGCCCACCAGCGCCTCCACCCAGCGCTCGGCCCACGCCAGGCCCGAGGCCGCGGCCCGCGCGAGAGCACCGACGGCGAGCAGGCTCGAAAGGAAGGGCGCCGGCGCCACGTGCCGGCCGACCTCCTCCAGGAGCACAGCGGCCTCGACGGGCCCCAGCCCGAGGCCCCCCTGGACCTCGGGTACCTCGACACCCATCCAGCCCTGGTCGGCCATCGCCTTCCACAGACCGTCGTCGAACCCACCGCCCCGGTCGACGACCGACCTGACGCGAATCGGCGACGACAGGTCGTCGAGCACCGCCCGGGCGGCCTGACGCAGCGCGAGCTGATCCTCGGACAGCTCGAAGTCCATGGCCAGAGTGTCGAGCGTCACGGGCCCGGCCGTCAACGTGACGGCGGGCCCCCTCGCCTACCATCGGCCCCCAGTGGACCTGTCCCCTACCCCTTCCGAGGAGGAGTTCCGCGCCGAGCTGCGGGAGTGGCTGCACGGCCACCTCCCCTGGGAGTACGGCACCGGGCTCCCGCCCCGTTTCGAGAGCCTGGCCGAGGAGGTGGCGTTCCTGCGGCGATGGCAGGCCAGCCTCGCGGCCGGCCGGTGGATCGGCGTCTCCTGGCCGCCCGAGCTCGGCGGGCGGGGAACGGGGCCGGCCGAGCACTACATCGTGCAGGAAGAGCTGGCGCGGGCCCGAGCGCCCGAGCTCGTCGGCCGCATCGGCATCAACCTGGTGGGGCCCACCCTGCTCGCCCACGGGACCCCCGAGCAGCAGCGGCGCTGGCTGGGTCGGATCCTCACGGCCGAGCAGCTGTGGTGCCAGCTGTTCAGCGAGCCGGGGGCGGGCAGCGACCTGGCGTCGCTGTCGACGCGCGCCGAGAGAGTCGAAGGTGGCTGGGTGCTCATCGGCGAGAAGGTCTGGACCTCGTACGCGCAGTTCGCCGACTGGGGCATATGCCTCGCTCGCACCGACGCGGCGGCGCCCAAGCACCGGGGCATCTCCTACCTGGTTGTCGACATGCGGGCTGCCGGGGTCGAGGTGACACCGCTCGTGCAGCTGACGGGGGAGGCCGAGTTCAACCAGGTGTTCCTGAACGACGTGTTCGTTCCCGAGGCACAGCTCGTCGGCGAGGAGAACCGGGGTTGGCAGGTGGCGAGCTCCACCTTGTCCCACGAGCGGGGGACCAGCCCCCGCCAGCTCGTGATCCACACCCAGCTGCTGGCGGAGCTGCTCCGGCTGGCGGTCGACTCGGGGGCGTACGACGACCCGCGGACACGACCCCGGTTGGCGCAGGCGTTCGTCGAGCTGCGCCTGTTCCAGCTCCACAACTGGCGCACGTTGTCGCGACTGGAGAAGGGACTCGAGCCAGGGCCCGAGGGCAGCCTGCTCAAGCTGTACTGGAGCGAGATGAGCCAGCGCCTGCACGACCTGGCCATGGCCGTCCTGGGTCCGGCCTCGTCACTCGGCCGCGGTGCCAGAGACAACCCGGGAGACGGGAGCTGGCAGCGCTCGTGGCTCTACTACCACGCGGCATCGATCTTCGCGGGCACCAACGAGATCCAGCGCAACATCATCGCCGAGCGCGTCCTCGGCCTGCCGAGGGAGCCGGTCGCCTGAGGAGGCGCGCCGCCGTTGAGAAGGAGGTAGAACATGGACCTGGCGACGGTCCTCTACGAGGTCGACGGACCGGTAGCGACCATCACCATGAACCGGCCCGAGGTGGCCAACGCCCAGGACACCGCGCTCATCGACGACCTCGACGCCGCCTTCGACGCCGCCGATGCCGATGACGCCGTACGCGTCGTGATCCTCGCCGGCGCCGGCCGCCACTTCTCCTCTGGCCACGACCTCAAGGCGCTCGTGGGCCAGAGCGAGCCCGACGAGTGGGTGCGGATGCGGGAGACCCCCGAAGGAAAGCGCCGCCACGAGCAGGTCATGTACTTCGACCGGTGCGTGAAGATCTACCACTTCCGCAAGCCGACGATCGCCGCGGTGCACGGCAGCTGCATCGCCGCCGGCCTCATGCTGGCGTCCATGTGCGACATCATCGTCGCCGCCGATGACACGGTGTTCCAGAACCCCGTCCTGCGCATGACGGGCGCCGGGGTCGAGCTGCTGGTCGAGCCGTGGGAGCTCGGCATCCGCAAGGCGAAGGAGTTCCTCCTCACCGGCGACCGGATCGACGCCTCCGAGGCCTGGCGCCTGGGGATGGTCAACCGGGTCGTGCCCACCGACACGCTCATGGAGGCAACCAGGGAGATGGCCGGCAAGATCGCGCTCGTCCCTCCGGTGACCGCCCAGGTGGTGAAGGACTCGATCAACCACACCTTCGAGCTCATGGGCAAGGAGCAGGCCTGGAAGTACCACTTCATCGCCCATCACTGGATGCACAACACGGCGACGGCGCAGGACGCGCTGGCCGAGCGCCAGAGCAAGGCCTCGATGAAGGACGTCTTCGCCGACCGCGATCGGGGCGACGTGCCCACGTCGGGCCAGTAGTGCCCGGGCCCCTCGAGGGCCTGCGGGTGATCGACGTCGGTACGCGCCTCGCAGCTCCCTTCTGCGCCGGGCTCCTCGGGGAGATGGGGGCGGACGTGGTCAAGGTCGAGCAGCCCGCGGGCGGGGATTTCATGCGCACCATCGGACCCTTCGAGGACGGCTACTCGCTGTTCTGGGCCGTCGAGGGTCGGGGTCGGCGGAGCGCGACCCTCGACCTGCGCCAACCACGCGGTCAGGAGCTCTTCCGCCGGCTGGCGGCGGGCGCCGACGTGGTCTGCGAGAACTTCCGCCCCGGGACGATGGAGGGATGGCACATCGGGCCGGCCGACCTCGATCCCAGGCTGGTGATGGTGCGCATCAGCGTGTTCGGCCAGGACGGACCCAAGGCGCAGCGGCCCGGTCTCGACCGCATGGGCATCGGTTACGGCGGCCTGATGCACCTGACCGGCTACCCGGAGACCCCGCCCGTGCGGCCGGGGGTGACGGTGTCGGACTACCTGACGGGAGCCTTCTGCGCCCAGGCTGCGGTCGCCGCCCTCTATGCCCGCGACGCCCGCCGGCGAGGCTCGGGGGCTGGTGCGGTGATCGACGCGTCCCTCTACGGCTCGATCCTGCGCATCCTCGAGTGGACCATTGCCGCCTACGACCGTCTGGGCATGGTGCGCCAGCGCGAGGGCAACCGCCTGGCCAACTCGGCGCCGCTCGACAACTACCCGACGGCCGACGGCGGCTACATCTGCATCGTCGCCGGTTCGGACGCCAACTTCGCCCGCCTCTGCCGGGCTATGGGCCGTCCCGACCTGATCGATGATCCGAGGTTCACCACGCTGGCCGAGCGAGCCGCCAACGCGGAGCTCATCAACGGCATCGTCGCCGACTGGACCGCGACCCGGGCGGCGGCCGAGGTGGAGGCGGCGTGCGTCGACGCCGACGTCCCCGTCGCCAGCGCCTACAGCGTGGCCGACATCGTCGCCGACGAGCAGGTGGCGGCGAGGGGCGACCTCGTTACGGTCGACGATCCGGTGCTGGGCGCGGTCCGCCAGCAGGCGCCGTTCCCCCGGGTCGTCGGGACCCCGACTGTCGTGCCGACGGGTGCGCCCCGCCTGGGCGAGCACAACCGGGAGGTCTGGTGCGACCTGGTCGGCCTGTCCGAGGCCGAGCTCGCCGATCTCGAAGCGGGCGGCGTCGTGTGACCGACGGCGCCCGGCCGTTTCAGGCGGGCGCCGGCTCCGGAGCTGGCACCGGCCGCGGCGGCACACCGGGATCGGGCTCGATCGGCGGAGGTTTCGGATCGGCTGGCGTCGGCTCCACCGGCGGGTAAGGCCCGGGGGGATCGACCAGACGAACCAGCTCGGCGCGGCCCGCCACGGCTCGGGCGACGGTGACGGCGAGGGTCGATGTCATCAGATCCTCCTTGCGCGGTCGCTCCGTCACAAGTTGTTGGTTTACCCACCAGGCCGGGGCCCCGGAACATGGCGCCCGGTCGTGCGGGCGGGAAACCGGTGGTGGAGACTGTCCCGATCGCAGAGGAGGCCGACACATGGATGTCAGATCGATCGTCGAGGTGGCGCCGGAAGTCGAGCACAACGGCACTGTTCCGGTCTGGTGGCTGGTCCGCCCCCAGGAGATGAAGGAGATCACGGACGGCGGGTACCTCGAGCTCGTGAACGAGTTCGAGGTGGCCGGCGGCGGAGCCGTGTACCCCCACACCCACCCGACGCACGAGTTCTACTACGTCACCTCGGGTCGGGGCGTGATGACCATCGAGGGGGACGAGGCCGAGATCGCCCAGGGCGACCTGGTCCATATACCGCCCGACGCCGTCCACAGCCTGAAGCCTGTGAGCGACAACGCCTCGATCCACTGCTTCTGCTTCGCCGTCGGGGTGAAGGGCGCGGGCCCGATCGACTACACGACCCACTGAGTCGCCGGTGAGCTCTCTACTCACGCGGGCGATCCGGCCCGTTCGCATCGTCGGCGTTCTCCGAGATCGCCGCCGATGCGCCGGCCGGATCCCCTTGTGCCCTCCGCCGTTGTCCGAAGGCGCCTCGGCCCTCCACGAGCGAACTCTTTAGCGTTCGGGGCGATTGGCGGGGCTCGCCCAAGGGCCAGAGGGAGCGTCGCCTCGCCTGGCCCCCGATTCCGTAAGGACGGGGGCCAGGCGAGAGTGACGCTCACTCACCGCACTCCGGGGCGTCAGCCGCGCGCTCGGAGGAACCAGCCGTGGGGGTCCCACGACCGCAGGGCGAGGATCTCCTCGTCGGTCGGAGGCGCGAGCTCGCCGACCTCGGCCGCCACCTGGAGGCCCCAGCCGCACGCCGCCCGGGCCGCCTCGACCCGCTCTCGCAGCGGCGCCGGCCCCGACGTCACCGCGGTCAGGACGAGCTCGTCGCCGCCCGTCTTCTCCAGCAGCCCGAGGTCCGTGGCCACGGCGCTGACCCGATCGCCGGGTGAGGTCACGTAGCCCAGCTTCTCGGGCGTCCTCGCCGGGCTGAGCGTCGCCACGATCACGGCGTCGGAGCAGCCGCTGGCGACGTCGTTGCCCCCGCCCGAGCCGACGAGAAAAGGCCCGCCGGGGATGATCGTCGAGTTGATGCTCCCCCACCGGTCGAACTGGGCGGCGCCCAGGCAGGCCACGGTCGACGTGCCCGCTCCCCCCACGAGCATCCCCAGCACGGTCGAGGTGTCCGTCGCCATGGTGGCGGTCGGGAAGTTGCGGTGGTTGAAGACGTAGGGGTCGGCGGGCCGGGGCTCGTAGCCCCACAGCCCCAGCTCGGCGACGAGCTGCACACGCGAACCGGCCTCCCGCGCCTGGGCTACCCCGAGCCAGGCCGCCAGGTTCGCCACCCCCGCGCCGGCCAGCACGGCGTGGGCCGCCGTCGTCCGAACGGACTGGGCGACACGGCGTGCGCCGTGGACGGCGGCCACCTCCCAGCCGTTGGGCGGCGCGGAGACATCGGGACGCATGTCGTCGCGCTCCGCCTTCCACGACGAGGGGTCGGCCTTGCGGCGCAGGGCGGCGATGCGCTCGTCACCGAGCCGCGCCAGGTACTCCTCCTGGGTGGCGGGGTCGAGCACCCAGTGTCGGATCCATTCGTCGAACCGATCGCCCCGCGATGCTGCGCGCGCGTCCACCCAGAACTCGTAGTCCTCGCCGTAGCCGTCGACGGGCATGCCTGCGGCGTAGAGCCCACCCGGGTGGGCGCCCATCGGCGTCTCGGCCACCGCCAGGACGCGATGGGCAGGGAGCATCACGAGGTGGGCCCAGGGTCGGATGTCCTCGACGACCCGCTCGACGGTCACGATTGCGCCCCGCGTGGCGGCCAGCGCCCCCCACACACCCTCCAGCAACGGTGGGTTGAGCGCGACGTTGCCATGGGGATCGGCGACCACCCCGTGGACCAGGGCCACGTCGGGTACAAGCGGGGCGAGCACGCCCAGCTCGCCAAAAGGAGAGCTCACCCTGGCGTACGCCTCGTTGCCCGCCATCGACGATCCGGCGAGCGACCGGGTCACCACCGCCGGAAGCCCGCGCGCCGCGCACTCCAGGCGCTGGGCGAAGGTGAGGAACGACCAGTGCTCGACCTCCACCTCGCCGCTGGCGTAGGCGCGGGCGAAGACCGGGTTCGGCGTGAAGTTCGGGAAGGTGTCACCCGAGTACCCCGTGATCACCTTGCGCACCAGTCCACCCCGGAACAGCACCGCCCCCAGGCTCGACAGGCTCAGCATGCACAGCGTGAAGCCGGGCTCCCGGCCCCAGAAGTGACGGGCCAGGGCGCGGGTGGCGGCGGTCCAGCGGGTGTGGCCGACCATGACGTGGACGACATCGCCGGGAACGACGTTGTCGGCGACGGCCCGCTCGAGGTCCACGAGCTTGGACGGGCCCGCTGCCACGACGATCAGCCGGAGGCGAGCACCAGATCGGCCAGCCGCCGGCGATGCCACGCCTGATGACCGAGCAGGAGATCGTTCTGCTTGACCCGGCGATAGAAGAGGTGGGCGTCGACGTCCCAGGTGAAGCCCATCCCGCCGTGGATCTGGATGTCCTGCTCGGTGATGGACACCGAGGCCTCCCCGACGTAGCCCTTGCTCATGGCCACGGCCATCTGCCGCTGGGGATCGTCGACGTCGGACGCCCACGCCGTGTAGAGGATCCCCACGCGGGCCAGCTCGAGCTGGTGGAGCATGTCGACGGCCTTGTGCCTGATGACCTGGAACCTGGCGATGGGCCGGTCGAACTGGACCCGGTTCTGCGCGTACTCCACCGCCTCGCGGAAAGCCCGGTCGCAGGCACCCACCGTCTCCGCCGCCAGGGCGACCGTGGCGTCGTCGACGACCCGGCGCAGCAGGCCGGTCTGGTCCCCGTCTGGACCGAGGCGCCGAACGGGCGTCTGCTGGAGCGGCAGCCGGGCGACCTTTCGGGTCACGTCGAGGGTCGGGACGAGCTCGGCGTCCGGCGCCTCGACGAGGAACGCCGCGAGGCCCCCGTCGGCGTGGGCGACGACGATGGCCCAGTCGGCCGTATGGCCGTCGACCACGACGGGCTTGAGCCCGTCGAGCACCCACCCGCCGCCCGACCGGGTGGCCGTCGTCGTCACCCCGTCGAGGGGATCGCCCTGGCCCAGCTCCTCGACCGCGAGCGTCCCCCGTGTCGCACCGGCGGCGAGCCCGGGGAGCAGGTCCGTCGCTCCGAGCGCCGTCGCCGCTGACGTCGCCATCACCGCCGAGGAGAAGTAGGGGCCCGGGAACAGGGACTTGCCCATCTCCTCCTGGACCACGACCAGGTCCACCAGGCCGAGCCCCAGGCCGCCGTGGGCCTCGGGGACGAGCAACCCGAGCCAGCCCAGGTCGGCCAGCTTCGCCCACAGCTCGTCGGTGAAGCCACGCTCGTCGTCGATCATGCGCCGGACGTAGGGCATCGGCGCCTCGGCCCCGAGGGTGGTCGCCACCGCGTCGCGCAGCGCCTCCTGCTCGGCCGAAAGGGCGAAGTCCACGGCCCGGAAGACTAACGCTCGTGTCAGCTTCTAGCATCGGCGTCCGTGGATTTCGCCTTCACGCCCGACGACGAGGCGTTCCGTGCCGAGCTGCGGACCTGGCTCGAGCACCACCTCGCCGAGTTCCGCGAAAGCGAGGAAGAGGGCGCCAGGGGGGGCAGCGCTGCCCTCACGTCCACCATGGAGCGCCGGCGGGCGTGGCAGCGCCGGCTCAACGAGGGACGGTGGGCGGCCATCAACTGGCCGACGGAGTGGGGCGGGCGGGAAGCCACGATCATGCAGAACGTCATCTACTCCGAGGAGATGGCGCGGGCCCGGACGCCTGGGATCTACAACGCCAACGGCATCTGGCAGATCGGCCCCATGATCATCCGCTGGGGCACCCCCGAGCAGAAGCAGCGGTGGCTACCGGGCATCCTCTCGGCCGAGGAGCACTGGTGCCAGGGCTTCTCGGAGCCCGAGGCGGGCAGCGACCTGGCCAACCTGCGCTGCTCGGCGTTGCAGGACGGGGACGAGTACGTCCTCGACGGGCGCAAGATCTGGATCTCCACGGCCCACATCGCCCAGTGGGGTCTCTTCCTCGTGCGCACCGACCCCACCGCCATCCAGCGCAAGGCGAAGCACGAGGGCATCACTGCCCTCGTCGTCGACATGCGCGCGCCGGGCATCGAGTGCCAACCCCTCCGGGACATCACCGGCGACGCCATGTTCAACGAGGTCACCTTCAGCGGTGCGCGCGTACCGGTCGCCTACCGCCTGGGCGAGGAGGGCCAGGGCTGGCAGGTGGCCATGGGCACCCTCGGGCACGAGCGAGTCGGCACCTCGGGCCTGTCCATCACCCTGGCGACCGAGCTCGAGAGGTTGATCGCCACGGCGCGCAAGCACAACCCGGCCGCCCTCGAGGACCCCGCGATCAAGGACCGCCTGGCCC
Source organism: uncultured Actinomycetes bacterium (assembly GCA_963717645.1). GTDB lineage: Bacteria > Actinomycetota > Acidimicrobiia > Acidimicrobiales > AC-9 > AC-9. The sequence continues at coordinate 110,479 of CAVQWQ010000003.1, forward strand.
GGATCTGGACCCAGGTCACCCTCACGCGTCTGCTCAACTACCGGGCCCTGTCCAAGGTGCTGAAGGGCGAGAAGAACTGGCCCGAGGTCCCCCTGGCCAAGCTCCAGTGGAGCAGCCTGTCCCAGACCCTGGCCGAGCTCGGGTGCGACATCCTCGGCCCGGCCGGCATTCTCGCCCGCGGCGGCGCCGACTCCGTGGACAACGGGCACTGGACCCACCAGTACTGCTGGCAGCGCTACACGTCGATCGGGGCCGGCACCAGCGAGGTGCAGAAGAACATCCTCGCTGACCGCGCCATCCGACTGCCGCGCCACTGAGCACCCGTGCGGTTCGGGCTCGTCACCCCGGTCGTCACCCTCAACCCCCGCGTCCATAACTCCTGGGAGGAGACCGCCGGTCTCGACGCGGTCGCGGCCGTGGCCGAGGCGGCCGACCGGCTCGGCTACCACCACGTGACCTGCAGCGAGCACGTGGCCGTGCCGACCGAGGCGGTGGCCCGTCGCGGGGGACGGTACTGGGACCCACTCGCCACCTTCGGCTACCTGGCCGCCAGGACCAGCCGCCTGCGCCTGGCCACCCACGTGCTCGTCCTCGGCTACCACCACCCGCTGGACATCGCCAAGCGCTACGGCACGCTCGATCTGGTGAGCGGGGGGCGGCTGGTGCTGGGCGTGGGCGTGGGCACCCTGGCCGAGGAGTTCGCGCTCCTCGGCGCCGAGCTGGACGGCCGAGGCGCCCGCGCCGACGACGCCATCCGCGCTCTGCGCGCCTCGCTCGCACGCCGGGAGCCGGTCTACCACGGCGACCACTTTCGCTACGAGGGCTTCGTCGTCGATCCCTGTGCGGTCCAGGAGCGGATGCCGATCTGGGTCGGGGGTCGCACGGCCCGGTCGCTGCGCCGGGCCGTCGAGCTGGGCGACGGCTGGGCACCGTTCGGCCTCGGCGAGGCCCAGCTGACGGCCATCCTGGACAGGGCTCGCCAGTCGCCGACCTGGGCGGACCGGTCGACGCCCCTCGAGGTCGTCCTCTACCCGGAGCCGCCGCTCGATCCCGTCGCCGAGCCCGAACAGGCCCGCGACGTGGTCGGCCGCTACGAGCTGCTCGGCGCGACCGTCCTCAACCTCCGCCTCCGGCACCGCTCCCTTGCACACTGCCTGGAGCAGCTCCAGGCGATGGTCGAGGCTGTTCCGCCCGCTCCCTGAGGGCGCGCACGCCGGCTTCGATCGCCGACGAAATCTGCTGGTCGTTGCCCTTGGAGATGCGGCTGTGCACCCGGCGCTCCAGCAGCGGGCGCAGAATCGGATTGAAGGCGTGATACGTCTCGCGAAAGTGGATGCGCGTGCGGCCGTCGCCCAGGTCCTCCAGCCGGGTCCAGCCGCTGGCCCTGGACCACAGCGGCTTGCCCACGGCGTCGTAGCGCCACGAGACGCCGGGCTCCATCTCGCTGATCCACTCCCACGAGACACCGGTCCCTCCGGACAGCAGATACCGGGGCACCGGAAAGGTGCAGTGGCGGACGAGGCCCAGCCCGTTCTCGTCACCGGGGAGGAGGATCTCGATGGTGACGTCGCCGTGGCGGCGTCGTCCCGAGCGGTTGGACCAGAACACCCGCCACACCTCCGCCGGTGTGGCATCGACCTCGATCGAGAAGCTGTGGTCCTGCACGGGAAGGCCCCGCGACCCTCTCAGGGCAGCCGCTCGATGACGGTGGCGTTGGCCTGACCGCCGCCCTCGCACATCGTCTGGAAGCCGTAGCGCCCGCCGATCGACTCCAGCTGGTTGAGCAGCGTGGTCATGATCCGCACCCCGCTGGCGCCCAGCGGATGGCCGATGGCGATGGCACCGCCCCTCGGGTTGAGGCGGTCGAGCTCCTCGGGCCGTGACCCCGGTCCGGCCGCCTCGGGGAGGAACTCACGGGCCCACATGAGGGCGATTGCAGCGAAGGCCTCGTTGCACTCCATGGCGTCGAAGTCGCCGATGGACATGTTCGATCGGGCCAGCAGCTTGCGGGTGGCCGGGTTGGGGGCCGACAGCACCAGGATCGGGTCCTCGGCCGCGACCACGAAGTGCACCAGACGGGCCCGCACGGGCAGGCCCAGCCGCTCGGCCGCCTGGCGGCTGGTGATCAGCATGGCTGCGGCCCCGTCGGACATCTGCGACGAGTTGCCCGCGGTGATGTCGGGCGCCAGCGACGGATCCCAGCTGGCCGCGCTCGACAAGGCGGCCAGCTTCTCCATCGAGGTGTCCGGCCGTATGCCTTCGTCGGCCTCGAGCACGGCGCCGGTGGGCCGGCCCTCCTCGTCCTTGACGGGCACGGCCACGAGCTCCCGGGCGACCCGGCCGGCCTCGGTCGCCCGTGCTGCCCGTCGGTGGCTCTCCAGGGCGAAGGCGTCCATGTCCTCGCGGTTGATCTTCCACTGGTCGGCGAGGATCTGGGCCACCTCGAACTGGGTCTTGAGCTGGCCGTCGATCACGCCCATGAAGTCAGCGCTGAACGGGCCTTTGCCACCTTTGGCGTTCGACGCCAGCGGCGTCCTCGTCATGGACTCGACCCCACACGCGACGGCGATGTCGTAGGCGCCGGCCATCACGCCCTGGGCGGCGAAGTGCACCGCCTGTTGAGACGAACCGCACTGGCGGTCGACCGACGTGGCCGGCACGTGCCACGGCAGTCCGGCACCCACCCAGGCGTTGCGGGTCACGTTCGTGCTCTGCTCGCCGACCTGGGTCACACAGCCCCCGACGACGTCGTCGACGATCGCGGGGTCCACGCCCGAGCGCTCGACGAGGGCGGTGAGCGCGTGGCCCAGCAGGTCAGAGGGATGCCAGCCCGAGAGGGCGCCGTTGCGCTTGCCGATGGGCGTGCGAACGGCGTCGACGATCACCGCCTCCCGGGTCTCCATCAGCGTGCCTCCTCCCGGCCGAAACTGACATGATAGTCAGCAATCGCATGCCCCGGACCGCCCGACACCCGACAGCCATTCGCCTCGACGTGACCGGGCGCCCGGTCCAGTTGCGCTCGATCGACCTCGACACGTTCTTCCACCCCCGCAGCGTCGCCGTGGTCGGGGCATCCGACACACCGGGCCGCCCCAACACGGTCATGACCCGGAAGATCCGGAGCTGGGCCGAGCGCGCCGGTGCCGCCATCTATCCCGTCAACCCCAACCGGGAGGCGGTCGACGGGCTGCGCAGCGTCCCCACCATCCTCGACGTCCCCGTCGACGTCGATCTGGCGGCCATCCTGGTGGGCGAGGCGGTCGACGCCCTCGCGGAGGCAGTCGAGAAGAAGGCGCGGTTCGCGGTGATCTTCGCCGCCGGCTTCGCCGAGGTGGGCGGCACTGGCACGCGACTGCAGGCGCGACTCGAGCGGCTGGTGCGGTCGAGCGAGCTCCACCTGCTGGGGCCCAACACCAACCTCAACGCCTTCGAGACCTTCCGCGACGACCTGCCGCCGCCCAAGATCGCCCTCATCACCCAGAGCGGCCACCAGGGTCGTCCCATCTTCCAGGGCCAGGAGCTCGGCATCGCTCTCTCGCACTGGGCCCCGACCGGCAACGAGGTCGACCTCGAGGTCGCCGACTTCGTCCGCTACTTCGCCGACCAGGACGAGGTCGGCGTCATCGCCGCCTACGTCGAGGGCTTCAAGGACGGGCGCACCCTCATGCTGGCGGCGGACCACGCGGCCAGCCGGGGGGTCCCCATCGTCTTGGTCAAGGTGGGCCGGACCGACGAGGGCAGGTCCATGGCGATGGCCCACACCGGACACCTGGCGGGATCCGACGCCGTGATCTCGGCCGTGCTCCGCCAGCTCGGGGTGGTGCGGGTCGACGGGCTCGACGAGCTGCTGGACACCTCGGCCATGCTGGCCCGGACCAAGCCGCCGTCACGCTCAGGGGCCTCCGGCGCGGCGTCGGTCGGAGTCTGCGTGTACTCCATCTCAGGCGGCACCGGGGCCCACATGGCCGACCTGGTGGCGGCAGCCGGGCTGCGACTCCCCTCCCTCGCCCCCGCCACCCAGCGACTGCTGCGCCAGTGGATCCCGTCGTACCTGCAGGTCTCCAACCCGGTCGACAACGGCGGCCACCCGGCCAGTGACTGGCGGGGGCGCAAGATCCTCGACGCCATCGTGGCCGACCCCCGCATCGACGTCGTCATCTGTCCTATCACCGGCGCCCTGCCATCGATGGGCCAGCGGTTGGCCCAGGACCTGGTGGACGTGGCCGCCACCACCGACAAGCCGGTGTGCGTCGTATGGGGCTCTCCCATCGAGGACGACGTGGCGTACAAGGAGATCCTCCTCGGGTCCCGGGTACCGGTGTTCCGGACGTTCGCCAACTGTGTGCGGGCGGTGCGCTCCTACGTCGAGTACCACGAATTTCGCCACCGCCACGTCTCGCCGTTCTCGCGGCCCGCGATGAAGCCCTCGGCGGCGGCGGGCCGGGCCCGACCGCACCTGCGGCCCGGGCAGGCGCTGTCCGAGCACCGGTCCAAGGCCGTCCTTGCCGCCTACGGCATCCCCGTCACCCGCGAGGTGCTGGCGACCAGCGCAGCCCGGGCCGTCCGGGCCGCCGCCGACCTGGGGCCCCGGGTGGTCATGAAGATCAGCTCGCCGGACGTCGCCCACAAGGCCGACCTCGGCCTCGTCGAGGTCGACGTGGCCGGCGCTCGCGAGGTGCGCGCCGCCTACGGTCGCCTGCTCGAGCGAGCCGAAGCGGGTGCGCCCGCCGCCGTCGTCGACGGGGTGCTGGTGTCAGAGCTGGTGACCGACGGGACCGAGATCGTGCTCGGCGTCGCCGACGACCCGCTCTTCGGCCCGACGGTGATGCTCGGGCTCGGCGGGGTCTTCGTCGAGGTCCTGGGCGACGTCACCTTCCGGGTGCCTCCGTTCGACAGAGCCGAGGCCCGCCGGATGCTGACCGAGCTCAGGGGGTCGCCCCTCCTGACCGGTGCCCGCGGCCGGCCGGCTGCCGATCTCGGTGCCCTGGTCGACGTCATCATGCGCGTCCAGCGCCTGACGGTCGACCTCGCCGGCGAGGTCGCCGAGTTGGACATCAACCCCCTGATCGTGAGACCAAGAGGTGTCGTAGCCGTGGACGCGCTGGTCGTGTGTCGGTGAGCGGGCCCGGGCCCTGAGAACGCGAGGAGTGGCATGAGCGAGGACGAGCGGTCGGTCGAGGAGCTCGTGCGCTACCAGGTCGACAACGGCGTGGCCCGCATCACCATCGATCGGCCGGAAGCAGGGAACGCCCTCACCGGTGCGATGCGAGACCGCCTGGCCGACCTGTTCGAGGTGGTCTCGACCACGCTGGCGGTGCGGAGCGTGCTCCTGACGGGGACGGGCCGGGCCTTCTGCACCGGCGCCGACCTGCGCGGCGCCCAAGCTCCGGCGCCGGCCCTACCGGGCAACGAGCCGCCGCCGGGCGCGCCCGAACGTTCAGCCGGTGACGGGGCGCGCATGATCCGGCGGGGGTGGCAGCGCCTCGTCACCGCTGTCCTGGATGCGGAGAAGCCGGTCGTGTGCGCCCTGAACGGGACCGCAGCGGGCGGCGGCGCCCACCTCGCCCTGGCCTGCGACCTGATCATCATGTCCGAGGAGGCCCGCCTCATCGAGGTGTTCGTGCGGCGCGGCATCCTGCCCGACGCCGGCGGCTGCTTCATCCTGCCCCGCATCGTCGGGGTCCAGCGGGCGAAGGAGATCATGTTCTTCGGCGACGACGTCGGGGCGGCCACGGCCGAGCGCATCGGCCTGGTCAACGCCGTCGTGCCCACCTCCGAGCTCGAGAAGACGGCTGCCCAGTGGGCCGAACGGCTGGCGGCCGGGCCCACGAAGGCCCTCGCTCTCACCAAGTGGCTGCTCAACCGGTCGCTGGACTCGGACCGGCTGACCGCCTTCCAGGAGGAGTCCTGGGCGCAGGAGGTGGTCACAGGCACGGAGGACTGCAGGGAAGGCCGGGCCAGCTTCGTGGAGCGCCGGCCGCCGGTGTTCCGGGGCTGGTAGGCACGCCGGTGCTCAAGGACCGCGCCGCCATCGCCGGCATCGGCCAGACCCCGTTCGCCAAGTCGCTCCCCGGCTCCGAGCTGTCCATGGCGTGCCAGGCCATCAAGGCGGCCCTCGAAGACGCCGGCATCCAGCCGGGCGAGGTCGACGCCCTGTCCTCCTACGCGATGGAAGCCAACGTCGAGGTCGAGGTCGCCCGCAACGTCGGCCTGGGCGACATCACCTACTTCAGCCAGGTCGGCTACGGCGGAGGTGCCGGGTGCGCGGTCGTCGGCCACGCGGCGATGGCGGTTGCAACCGGCCAGGCGGAGGTGGCCGTGGCGTGGCGCTCGCGCAAGCGGGGCGCCGCCACCAGCCGGCCGTGGTCCCAGGTCGCCCGACGGGTGTCCGGTCCCGGCCAGTGGTCGAGACCCTGGGGGCTGCTCCGGCCAGTCGACGAGATCGCCATGCTGGCCCGGCGCTACATGCACGAGTACGGGGCGACGCGGGAGCACCTGGCCAACGTGGCGCTCGCCTCTCGCAAGCACGCCAACCGCAACCCGGCCGCAACCATGCACGACAAGCCGATGAGCCGCGACGACTACCTGGCCGCCCGCTGGGTGTCGGAGCCTCTGTGCCTGTTCGACAACTGCCTGGAGACCGACGGCGCCGTGGCCTGCGTGGTGGTGACCGCCGAGCGGGCGGTCGATCTTCCGCAGCCGCCCGTCTACATCCACGCCTTCGGCCAGGGTCTCAACACCCAGCACCAGACGATGACCAACTACCACCGGGACGACCCGCTCACGGGCCCGGCCTGGGCATGCAGCCGGGTGCTCTGGCGCAACGCCGACGTCGGGCCCGCGGACGTTGACGTGGCCCAGCTGTACGACGCCTTCAGCCCCTTGATCCCGCTGTCGCTGGAGGGCTACGGGTTCTGCAAGCGGGGTGAGGGCGGCGACTTCACCAACGACGGCAACATCGAGTGGCCCGACGGTGACCTCCCGGTGAACACCTCCGGCGGCGGCATGTCCGAGGCCTACGTCCACGGCTTCAACCTGATCGCCGAGGGCGTGCGTCAGATTCGGGGCACGTCGACCTCGCAGGTCGCCGGGGCGGAGACCTGTCTTGTCACCAGCGGCGAAGGCGTGCCGACCAGCGCCCTCCTGCTGCGCCGGCCCTGAGAGCTACTCCCCGAGGCGGAAGATCCGGGCCGCGTTGGCGCCGACGATGCGGCGCCGCTCGTCCCGGTCGATGCTCGACATCATCGAGTCGATCGTCATCCGCGAGTACGGCCAGTCGTTGCCGTGGTGCGGGTAGTCCGACGACCACATCATGTTGTCGACCCCGACGCCGTGCCGGTTCTCGACGCCGTTGCGATCGGTGATGAAGGTCGCCGACATGTTGCGGAACCAGTAGAAGCTGGGCGGCTGCTTGATGGGGATGTTGCCCCAGGACCGGTTGCGCCAGTAACGATCGTCGATCTGCTCGAGGAAGTGTGGGATCCAGCCGACGCCTGTCTCGATCATGGCCACGTGCAGCTCGGGGAAGCGCTCGAAGGTGCCGGTGAAGATCAGCTGGCCGATCGTGCTGGGCACCGTCGCGAACACGCCCCCGAGCCCGGCGACGGCCTTGGCGTTGGCCTTGGCCGCCTTACCCCCGTAGATACCGCCGCCCCCCTTGGCCGCGGCTGCCTCCGCCGCCCGCCGCTGGCTCTGGCGGGCCCGCCGTGACACCAGGTTGATGTGGATGCACACCGGGATGCCCTCGTCGGAAGCGGCGGCCCAGAACGGGTCGTCGGCGTCCGAGATCGAGTCGCCCCCCGAGGGCCAGCAGGACGTGACGACGCCCTTGAAGCCGCGGGCCTTGGCCTTGCGCAGGGCATCGACGGCGTCGTCGATCCCCGTGGACGGCATCTGCGCCATCCCGATCAGCCGCTCCCGGTCCGGCGCGCAGAACTCCTCCCACAAGAAGTTGTTGTAGGCCTCGATGCCGGCCAGGACGAAGGCGTCGTCCTCGGCGCCGAGGAAGTGGCCGACGGTACGCTGCGGCGGGAACAAGACCTCGGCGTCGACGCCGTCGATGTCCATGTCGGCCAGCCGCTCGGTGCCGACGTAGCAACCGCGCCTGGCGTCCTCGTAGGTGACGCCGGTCCAGCGGAACTCGTCGAAGGGCTTCCCCGGCGTCGACACCAGACCGATCGGGTCGGGGTCGGAGCCGCCGGCGAACTGCCAGGCGTCGCCGCCGTCGGCGTCCCTGACGAGCTTCGGCGCCCTGTCCTGGAGCTCCTTGGGCAGCCAGTTCTGCCAGATGTCAGGAGGCTCGAGGATGTGGCAGTCGCCGTCGACGATGTCGTACTCGGCCATGAGCGGTGACGTCCTCCCGGATCGACTTCCTCGGCCCGACGGTCTCGGAGCGAGGATCCCCGTCAAGTCTCCGTCTGCCTGACGCGCGTGTCAACTTTCTCGGCCTATCGTTGCCGCCATGGCCGAACGTCTGCTGGAGGGGATCAGGGTGTTGGACCTGGCCGCCGAGCCCGCCCAGATGACGGGGCGGATCCTCGCCGACCTGGGCGCCGAGGTGCTCAAGGTCGAGCCCCCCGGGGGGGATCCTGCGCGCGCCGAGCCCCGCCGCTTCGCGGCGTGGAACGCGGGGAAGACCTCAGTCGTGCTCGGGCCCGACGACGCCGAGCTGTCCGAGCTGCTCGGGAGCGCCGATGTGGTCATCGAGACCCCCGGCTGGCTGGGTGGACCATCGCTCGACCGCGACCTGGCGTCGTCCGCCGTCTGGGTCAGCATCACACCCTTCGGTCTGCAGGGACCGCGAGCCGCGTGGCGGGCGAGCGACCTGGGCATCATGGCCGCCAGCGGCAACATGTACGGCACCGGAGACGGTGACCGGCCCCCGGTGCGCTGCACCCAGCCGTCGGGCTACGCCCACCTCGGCGCCGAGGCTGCCATGGCAACCCTCACCGCCCTGGCCTCGGGTCGGCCCCACCTGGTCGACGTCGCCGGCCAGGAAGCGGTGATGGCTGCCGACATGTGCGCACCGGCGACGTTCGTGCGGACTGGGGCGCGCGGGACACGCCGCGGCGCGAACATCGGTCGCAGCCGGGAGATCTGGCCGTGCCGCGACGGGTTCGTGTCGTTCGGGTTGCGCGGCGGCAAGGCGCGGGTGCCGAGCCTGCAGATCGTCACCCGGCTGGTCGCCGAGGCGGGCATGGCGACGCCAGCGCTGACCGAGCGGGACTGGACGACCTTCTCGCACGTCACCGCCACCGACGAGGAGCTGGCCTCTATCCAGGAGCCGATCGCGGCCTACTTCGCCAGTCGCACCATGGCCGAGCTCTACGAGGTGGCCTGCGAGACGAACCTCATGCTCGCGCCGGCCAACACCCCGCCCCAGATCTACGACAGCGCCCAGCTGGCCGCCCGGGAGATGTTCGGCGTGGTCGGGAGGGACGAGCGGTTCCCGCTGCGCTTCGTCCTGGCGCGGGGGGCCGACGGCACCCCGGTCCCGGCGACTGCCGGCGATCCAGCCCCGGACACGCCTGGCGCGGGTGTTCGGCCCAGCTGGACGACGCGCCGACCGGCAGCAGCTGCCGACGGTGCCACCCCGGCGTGGGCCGGGACCAAGATCCTCGAGCTGGGCTCGGGCGCCGCCGGCCCCATCGCCACCCGCTACTTCGCCGAGCACGGCGCCACCGTGATCCGCATCGAATCCCCGAGCCGACCCGACTTCCTGCGGGTCTACGCGCTCGGGCCCGACAATCCCCACGGGCTCGAGGGCTCGACGCTCTTCGACGGGCTCAACCCGGGCAAGCTCAGCGTCACCTTGAACCTCAAGCACCCGGATGGTGTCGCCCTCGCTCGTCGCCTGGTGGCCTGGTCGGATGCAGTCGCCGAGAACTTCGCTCCGAAGGCCATGCGCGCCTTCGGCCTGGACTACGAGCACCTGGCCGCCGCTCGGCCCGACCTGGTCATGGTCAGCGCCTGCCTCAACGGCCAGACCGGTCCCCACCGGGACTACCCGGGCTTCGGCGGACAGGGCGCCGCCCTCTCGGGCTACAACGCCCTCACCGGGTGGCCGGACCGGGAGCCGGTTGGGCCCTTCGGCACCATCACCGACTCGCTGTCGCCCCGCTTCGTGGCCACCGCCCTTGCCGCCGGGCTCCTGTACCGCCGGCGCACCGGTCGTGGCGTCTACCTCGACGTGTCCCAGGTGGAGGCGGCCGTCTACACCCTCTCGCCTTGGCTGCTCGACTTCGCGCACACCGGCGTGGTCGCCGAGCGCGACGGCAACCGGTCGCGGCGCGCCGTCCCCCACGGCGCCTTCCCCTGCCTGGGCGAGGACCGCTGGGTCGCCCTCGCCGTCTGGGACGACGGCGAGTGGGCCCGACTGGCCGAGATCCTCGGCGTGGACGACCCCTCGTTGGCGACCCTCGACGCCAGGCAAGGGCGCACCGACGAGGTCGAGGCGGCCGTTGCCCAGTGGACGGGAGGACGGACCGCGGAGGACATCGTCGAGACGATCCAGGGCATGGGCATCGAGGCGGTGCCGGTGCAGGACTTCGGCGACGTGGTCGCCGATCCGCAGCTTGCCGCGCGCGGCCACTTCGTCCCCCTCACCCATCCGGCCATGGGCGAGGGGATCTACGAGCGCAACGGCTTTCGACTCAGCGACGCCGCGTCCGGCTACGCACGCACGGGCCCGACCCTCGGCCAGGACAACGACCACGTGCTGCGGGAGATCCTCGGGCTGAGCACCACGGAGATCGACAAGCTGGCCGCCGACGGCGCCCTCGACTGAGGCCTCTTGCTAGCCAAGCCCCTCCCGAACGGACCGTGGCACGACAAGAACGGACCGCCAGCCGCGTCACGAGCGTTCTCGTAGCGTTTGGGGTCGATAGATGGCCCCGATCACTACATGTTCCCAGTTGGCGACGCCCACGCCGGTTCTTGTAGCGATTGGGCGCGTGTGCGGGGGCGGGGGCCCGTGCGCGGGGGCCGGCGCTCGCCCTTCCGGCGCCCGGCCTCCGGCAGCTCAGGCCGAACGGTGGATGAGGTTCATCCTCGAGGTGAGCACCGGCTCGCCCGTCCGCTCGTCGGTGTAGCGGGTCTCGGAGACGAGGAAGGTCATCGTCTTCCCCTTGCTCTCCTTCTCGTAGACGTCGGTGATCCGCCCCTCGCTCGCAAGGACGTCGCCGACCACGACGGGGCGGTGGTACTCGAACTCCTGCTCGCCGTGCAGCACCAGGCCACCCCTGGCCATCAGCCCCCCGATCACCTTCATGACGGCGCCGCTGTCCGCCTCGGGATCCGGCGGCGGCTGGTTCTCCGGGAAGGTCCCCCAGTGGGCCATCGCGAACCCGAAGGTCGGTGGGGCGGGGATCGAGTCGAACCCGGCGTCGACCGCGGTCCGCACGTTCTGATAGACGGGGCTCTCGTCCTTGACCGCCTTGGCGAAGTTCGACACCGGTCCCCGCTCGACGGCGAGGCGAGAGGATCCGGTCTTCTTCCCGATGACGCTCGTGTCAACTGCCATGCCGTGACGGTAGGGGCCGCCCTGCGCCGGCCGCAAGCCCGCACATCGTCGTCCGACCAGGTTGCCCCCTCCCGGGTACCCCGCCTACGTTTGTGACGTATACGTCAGGTTTTCAACCGGAGGGTTCGTGATGCCGCTGCTCGAGGACAAGGTCGCCATCGTGACGGGCGCTGGCCACGGCGTGGGCCGCGGTGAGGCGCTCGAGCTCGCTGCCGAGGGGGCCCGGGTGCTCGTCAACGACCTCGGCGGCTCGGTGAGTGGTGACGGAGCCGACAAGCGCCCAGCGGAGGAGGTGGCCGAGCTCATCCGCAGCCGAGGCGGCGAGGCGGCGGCCAACTACGACGACGTCGCCGACTGGAAGGGAGCCGCCAGCCTGATCCAGCAGGCCGTGGACACGTTCGGGCGCCTCGACGTGCTGGTCAACAACGCCGGCATCCTCAGGGACAAGATGATGTTCTCGATGACCGAGGACGACTTCGACTCGGTCATCAGGGTCCACCTCAAGGGCACGTTCGCGACCACCCACCACGCCTCGCTGTACTGGCGGGAGCAGTCCAAGGCCGGAGCCCAGCCGCGGGCCGCAGTCGTCAACACGGTCTCGAGCGCGGGCCTGCAGGGCAACGTGGGCCAGGCCAACTACGGAGCAGCCAAGGCCGGCATCGCCTCCCTCACCATCATCACCAGCCTCGAGCTCGCCCGCTACGGCGTGCGGGCGAACGCCATCGCCCCGGGCGGGATGACCCGCATGTCGGGAGCGGTGGTGAAGGACATGGAGCTCAAGGAGCCCGAGGAGTACGAGGAGTTCGACCGCATGAACCCGGGCAACTCGGCGCCGATGGTCGCGTGGCTGGCCTCGGACCAGGCCCTCCACGTGACGGGCCAGGTGTTCCGGGCGGTGGGATCGACGATCACCCACTACGCGCCATGGACGTTGGGCGAGGGCATCGACACCCCGGGAGGGCCGGCGAAGTGGAGCCCGGCCGACATCGGCCCGGCGCTCAACGCGTCGGTGTTCCATTCCCGCCATCCCGGGCTCCAGATGGGTCAGGCGCGAGGCAGATAGCCTCGGCAGGAGCTCGGCCGCACTCGGCGGCAGAGCGACCAGATGTTGACGCCGGCCCCGGGAGGCCGGTCCAGGACGCAGGGAGGACGAGTGGGCCTGCTCGACGGAAAAGTTGCGATCGTCACGGGAGCCGGTCGGGGTATCGGCCGGGCCGAGTCGCTCCTGCTGGCGTCCGAGGGCGCCAGCGTCGTCGTCAACGACCTCGGGGGCGACTGGACCGGCGAAGGCAAGGACGACCGTCCGGCCCAGCAGGTGGTCGACGAGGTCGAGGCGGCCGGCGGCACCGCGGTCGCCAACTACGACGACGTGGCCAGCTGGAAGGGCGCCGAGAGCCTTGTCCAGCAGGCGGTGGACACCTACGGGGCCCTCGACGTGCTCGTGAACAACGCCGGCATCCTCCGGGACAAGATGTCGTTCAACATGACCGAGGACGATTGGGACGCCGTCATCAAGGTGCATCTCAAGGGCCACTTCTGCCCCTCCCGCATCGCCGCTGCCCACTGGCGGCAGCGCTCCAAGGAGAACGGCGCGCCGGTCGCCGCCGCCATCGTCAACACGTCGTCGGAGTCCGGGCTCTACGGCAACGCCGGCCAGCTCAACTACGCCGCCGCCAAGGCCGGCATCGCGGCCATGACGGTCGTGCTCGCGCGCGAGCTCGAGCGCGTCGGCGTGCGGGTGAACGCCATCGCCCCAGTCGCGCGGACCCGGCTCACCGAGTCATTGGGGGGCGGTTTCATGGAGCAGAAGGAGGGGGACTTCGACCGGTTCGCTCCGGACAATGTCGCCCCCGTCGTGGCCTGGCTCGCCTCCGATCTGGCGGCCGGTGTCTCCGGCCAGGTCGTCAAGGTCCAGGGCGGCGTGCTCCAGCTGGTCCAGGGCTGGCGGCCCGTCACGGAGGTCAAGGCCGACAAGCCCTGGACCGTCGACGCCGTCGACGACGCCCGCTCGGCCCTCTTCGCCCGCTCCGAGCCGGGCGTGCCGCCGTTCATGTTCGAGGTGGAGGGCTAGCCCGTGCGCCTGGCCTGGGGGCGCGAGGTCGACGAGTTCCGCGCCGAGCTGGTCGACTTCCTCGAGCAGCACGCTCCCCCTGAGGCCAAGGCCCTCAAGAACACCGGCACGCTGTCGGACAGCGGCGACGACGACGCCGCGTCGATCATCCCCGACTGGGCGCGGCGCTGGCAGGCGACACTGTTCGACCACGGCTGGATGGTCCCCGGCTACCCCCCGCTGCTGGGGGGCCGTGACGCGACGCCCGTGCAGACGCTCGTCTACCTGCAGGAGCTGGCGGCGCGAGGCATCCCGCGCTCGGTGCACTTCCCCGGCTACGCCATCGTCGCGCCGAGCCTCCTGGAGTTCGGTAACGAGGACCAGCGCGCCTTGGCTCCGGCCGCCATCCGGGGCGACGACGTCTGGTGCATCGGGATGAGCGAGCCCAACGCCGGCTCCGACCTCGCCGGCCTCCAGACCCGGGCGGTCCTCGACGGCGACGCCTTCATCGTCAACGGCCAGAAGGTCTGGACGTCCTACGCCATGGTGGCCGAGCGCTGCTTCTGCTACGTCCGCACCGACCCCACCGCCCCGAGACACAAGGGCATCAGCGTGCTCATCATCGACATGGCGACACCTGGCATCGAGGTCAGACCACTTCGGCAGTTCTCGGGGGCGGCCCACTTCGCCGAGGTCTTCTTCACCGATGTCGTCGTGCCCGCGACCAACCTGGTCGGCGAGGTCAACGACGGGTGGCGCATCACGATGGGATCGCTGGCCCACGAGCGCGGCGGCCTGTGGGTCCAGTCGGTGTCGCTGGTGGAGTCGACTCTGGACGACCTCGTGACCTTGTGCCGGCGCCGGGGGCTGACCGGCGACGCGGGGGTCAGGCGACGCCTGGCCGAGGCCTACGAGCAGGTGTCGAGCCTGCGGGCGCTGGGCTACAAGGGCTTCACCAGCTTCGCCCGGACGAGCTCGGCGCCCGAGCATTCCTACCTCAAGCTGGCCACCTCGGAGCTGGGCAAGTCGCTGTACGAGCTGGGCATGGAGCTTCTCGGCCCCGACGGTGTGGTCGTCGACGCTGAGCGCGGGGAGGAGGCAGGCCGCTGGGTGCGGGGCTTCTTCTTGAGCTTCGCCAATACCATCGCCGGCGGAAGCTCCGAGATCCAGCGCAACATCATCGCTCAGCGGGTCCTCGGCCTCCCGAGAAGCTGAGCAGCCGTCCGGGCCGGGAGGTCTTTCGCGCCGGGACGTCGTAGTTGCACCGACCACTCCCGATCAGCGGCGACTGGCTCGCCCCGCGGGCGCCCGGCGCCCCGGGCGCCCGCCGAATATCCCGGTGTGCAACACCGCCGCCAGGGTGTCCACGGCGGCGTCGTCGTCGACTGACAAGCCGCGAGAGAGCACGAAGTAGTTGACGCGCTCGAGCATGCCGATGAAGGCGAAGGCCGCCGGTTCAGGATCGACGCCCGGCGGCCGCGATGCCTCCCCGATCCGCTCGGTCAGCTTGGAGGTGATCCTCCGCAACGAGCGCTGGCCCAGTCGCGCGAGGGCCGGGTCCGACACCTGGCTCTCGCTCCACGCCCGGACGACCGGCCCGTAGCGGCGGTACACCTCGACGAAATGCTGCACCCAAGCCCGCAGCTGAGCCCGGCCCTCGGGGCCGGACCCGACGGGGCCGAGGCTGTCGGCCAGCGCCTCCATCTCGGTGGCGCACTCCTTGGCCAATGCCGCCAGCAGATCCTCCTTGCTGGCGAAGTACAGATAGAAGGTCCCGTGCGAGGTGTCGGCCATGCGCACGATGTCGTCGACCCTCGTCGCCGCGTACCCGATCGTCTCGAAGGCTCTGAGCCCGGCGTCGAGCAGGCGGACCACTGTGCGCCGGCCCTGGGCGCGCAGGTCGCGCTGCTGTGCCGGAGTGCCCCCGGCCCGCGCCGACGCCTGACTCGATCGAGTCTGTCGACGCCGAGAGTCCGAGCTCATCACCGGGACCCTACGCGCTGGGATGCCGATCGGCGCTGACTGCCTCTCCCGACCTTTGCGGTGGCCGGTAGGGTATGTCCGCCATGAGTGCAGGCGCCATCCGCGCCGCACGTCATCAGGATGCTCGACGAACTCCCTCACGAGGCGGCGAAGCGCTTCGGCGACACCACCGCCTACGTCTCCGCAGCCGGGTGGAGCCTCTCGTACCTCGACCTCGACCGGCTCTCCGACGAGGCTGCCGTCGGGTTGGCCCGTCGGTCGATCGGCCCCGGAGACGTGGTGGCGCTGGCCATGCCGTCGCTTCCCGAGTACGTCGTCGCCTACCTGGCTCTGGCCAAGCTGGGCGCGGTCACGGCTGGTGTGAACGACCGTCTGTCCGAGAGGGAGCGCTCCTCCGTCCTGTGGGTCGCCCACCCCCGACTGGTGCTCGCTACCCCGGGAGCCGTACCCGACGGCCCGCCGCAGGGGGCGGACCTGCTCGAGGTGCAGCCGGCCGAGCACGTCGACGGCGTCCTGGCCGACATCCGCCAGCCGGCCGGGTCGCCCCCGCCGCTGCCGCCGGATCTGGACCGACCCGTGGCCATCGTCTTCACCTCGGGGACGACCGGCACACCCAAGGGGGCCGTCTTCGGCAACCGCCAGCTCCACGCCATCACCGCGGCCGACGTGGGCGACGGGTGGGGAGGCGGAGGTCGCACCATGGCCGGTACGTCCTTCGCCCACCTGGGCTTCATGACCAAGCTCGCCGGCGCGCTCCGCTCCGGGGGAACGACATTCCTGATCAACCGCTGGCACGCGGCGGAGGCGCTCGAGATGACCGAGCGCCTCCGCCTCACCAACATCGGTGGCATCCCGACCCAGATCGCGCTCATGCTCCAGGCGCCGGGGTTCGACAGCCGCGACCATTCGAGCGTGCAGCTCATCGTGATGGGCGGCGGCCCGGCAACCGCGCCCCTGGTGCGCGACGCTCGGGCGGGCTTTGGCGCCCCCGTGTGCGTGCGCTACTCGTGCACCGAGACGGGCATCGGCCTCGGCACCGCACCCGATGATCCTGCCGAGGACGCCGAGGTCAGCGTCGGCCGAGCGCGACCCGGCATCGAGCTCACCGTGCGCGACGAGGAGGGCCAGGTCACTGCTCCCGGCCAGGTCGGCGAGGTGTGCCTGCGCTCGGCGGCCGTCATGTCCGGCTATCACCGAGATCCCGACGCCACCCGGGCCGCGTTCACCGCCGACGGGGCCGTGCGCACCGGCGACCTCGGATGGGTGGACGACCGAGGCCGCCTGCGGCTCGTGGGTCGGAACAAGGAGATGTACGTGCGGGGCGGCTACAACGTGTACCCCATGGAGGTGGAGGGCGTGCTGGCCGAGCACCCCGACGTCGCCGAGGTCGCGGTCGTACCCCGGTCCGACCCGGTCATGGGAGAGATCGGGGTCGCCGTCGTCGTGCCGCGCCGGCCCGGCGGTGGGCCCGAGCTCGAGGACCTGCGGGCCTTCGCCGCTCCCCGACTGGCCGCCTACAAGCTTCCCGAGGCCCTGTCCGTCACCGACGCCATCCCACGCACCCCCATGGAGAAGGTGGACCGTCGTGCTCTTCAGCAGACTCTTGCGCAGGCAAACGAGCTAGGCTGACGCCAACGTCAGCGATTCGCATGAGGGGAGACGGCGATGCGCACCGAGGACCTCATCCTGGTCAGCGTCGACGACCACACCGTCGAGCCGCCGGACATGTTCGCCAACCACCTGCCGGCCAGCTTGAAGGACAAGGCCCCCAAGAGCGTGAAGAAGCCCGACGGCACGGACGTGTGGGTCTACGAGGGCAACGAGATCCCCAATATCGGGCTGAACGCCGTGGCCGGGCGGCCGCCCGAGGAGTACAACATCGAGCCCACCCGCTACGAGGAGCTGCGTGCTGGCTGCTACCTGATCGACGAGCGGGTCAACGACATGAACCGCAACGGCGTCCTCGGCTCCATGTGCTTCCCCTCGTTCGTGCAGTTCTGCGGTCAGCTCTTCTCGAAGTCCAAGGACCTCGACGTCGGCCTGGCCATGCTCAAGGCCTACAACGACTGGCACGTGGACGAGTGGGCCGGCAGCCATCCCGGGCGCTTCATCCCCCTGTCGATCCCTCCCATCTGGGACCCCGAAGAGATGGCCAAGGAGGTGCGCCGCATGGCGGCCAAGGGCTGCCACGCCGTCACCTTCTCCGAGGACCCGGCCAAGCTCGGCTGGCCCCACATCTTCGGGGACCATTGGGATCCGTTCTTCGCCGCCTGCGAGGAAGAGGGCACGGTCATCTGCCTGCACATCGGCTCCTCCTCGACCATCCTCGGGCTGGCGCCCGGCGCGCCGATCGACATCATGATCACCCTCACGCCCCTCAACGCCATGCACGCCGCCACCGACCTCCTCTGGTCGCCAGTGCTGCGGAAGTTCCCCAACCTGCACTTCGCCCTCTCCGAGGGCGGGATCGGCTGGCTGCCCTACTGGCTCGAGCGGATCGACTACGCCTACCAGCAGCACCGTTACTGGACCCACCAGGACTTCGGCGACCAGCTGCCGAGCCAGGTGGCCAAGGACCGCTTCACCTTCTGCTTCATCAGCGACGCCGCCGGCTTGGAGACCAGGCACCTCATCGGGGTCGACAAGATCACCTGGGAGTGCGACTACCCGCACTCCGACTCGACCTGGCCGCACTCGCCCGAGACCCTCATGAAGCAGCTGGCCGGGGTCCCCGACGACGAGATCAACAAGATCACCCACGAGAACGCCATGAAGGTGTTCAGCTACGACCCCTTCAAGCATCGCCCCCGCGAGCGCAGCACCGTGGGCGCGCTCCGCTCTGAAGCCCCGGCCTGATCGACGCTAACGTGACCCGACCCTCAGCGAGACCACTGGAGCAGGCGTGACCGACGAGATCCTGGTCGACAACGGCAAGCGCACGATGACGCTGGACGAGCTGGGGATGACCCAACCCGGCCTGGCCCGCATCATGCCCGAGGTCAGCATTCGTATCTGGAAGCTCTACTACGCAGGAAAGGCCCGCAACTGGCCGTTGGCCCGGTTCCAGCTGAAGGAGGCCGTCAACCTCATGGAGGTGGGGGCCTTCGTCCGCCCCAAGTACGAGGTGAACATGGCCAAGTTCATCGACGAGGACGCCGGACCGGTGAGCAAGGCCATCGAGGCCGGCGACTGGGAGGCGTTCGACGCGGCATTCCACGAGATGGTGGACAAGGCCAACGCCTACCACGACGAGTACGACAAGCCCTTCATCAGGTGGCGCATCCCCGACCATGAGCCGCCCGACCTCGACATGACGCCCCGGCAGTAGCCGACCAGGGGCCGAGCCTCGCCATGCCGGCCGACTGGAAGCTGCGAGAGGTGGAGCCGGAGCTGGCCCGCGACTACCTCCGAAACGGGTGGTGGACCGACGAGACCCTGGGCTCGATGCTGGCCGACGGGCTGTCGAGGAGCGCAGGCCACGCCTTCCGCATCCACTCCCGCGCCAGGCCCTGGTCCGGCACCTTCGGCGGAGTCGAAGAGCTGGCCCTGCGGATGGCGAGCGGTCTGCGGGCCCGCGGCCTCGGCCCGGGCGACGTGATCGCCTTCCAGATCCCCAACTGGATCGAGGCGGCCGTGACGTTCTACGCCACGTCGTTCCTCGGGGCCGTGCTGGTGCCGATCGTCCACTTCTACGGACGCAAGGAGGTGGGCCACATCCTGCGCCAGTCGGGCGCCCGGGCCCTCGTCACCGTGGACCGGTTCGGCCACCTCGACCACCTGGGCGATCTCGACGACCTGCGCCGCGGACTGCCCGACCTAGAGCTGGTCGTCGTCGTCGGGGGCGACGCCCCACCGCTCTCCCGCTCCGAGGTCCCGAGCTGGGCCGTGCCCTTCAGCGACCTCCTCGACGACCCACCCCTCGAGGGCCCGATCACCGTCGACCCCACACGGCCCGCGGCGGTCGCCTACACCTCGGGCACCACCGCCGACCCCAAGGGCGTCGTCCACGTCCACCGCACCCTCGTCTTCGAGGTGCGCCAGCTCGGTGACATCCAATCCAGCCGGGAGCTGCCTCTGCTGACCGGCGCCCCGGTCGCCCATGGCATCGGCATGCTCTCGGGTCTGCTCCTGCCCCTCCACCGCCGGCAGCCGGTGCACCTCACCGACGTCTGGGATCCGCCGCAGGTGCTGGCGGACATGCTCGAGCACGGCGTCGCCGCAGGAAGCGGCGCCACCTTCTTCCTCACTAGCCTCCTCGACCATCCGGACTGCGGTCCCGACCATCTCCGCCTGATGTGGCAGACGGGGCTCGGGGGATCTTCTGTGCCCGTGGCCGTCGCCGACCGGGCGACCTCGCTCGGGATCTCGATCACGAGGGCCTTCGGCTCGACCGAGCACCCGTCGACCACGGGATCGACTCACGACGGCCCTCCCCACGCTCGCACCCGGACCGACGGCCGGCCGCTGCTGGGCGTGGAGGTGCGCGTCGTCGACGAGTCCGGAGCCGATCTTCCGACCGGCGAGGCAGGCGAGGTGGTCAGCCGGGGGCCAGACTGCTTCTGGGGCTACACCGACCCTGCCCTCACGGCGAGCGCCTTCGACCCCGACGGCTGGTACCTGACCGAGGACGTCGGCCGGCTCGACGCCGAGGGGTACCTGACCATCACCGACCGCAAGAAGGACATCATCATCCGGGGAGGCGAGAACGTCAGCGCCCCCGAGGTCGAGGAGCAGCTGATGCGGATGCCGGGCGTCGCCGAGGCGGCGGTCGTCGCCGCCCCCGACGCGCGCCTCGGCGAGCACGCGTGCGCCTTCCTGCGGCCGCTGCCGGGAGCCCGCCCGCCTGAACTGGACGCCATCCGCGGCATCCTCGAGGGCGTGGGGCTGGCCAGGCAGAAGTGGCCCGAGGAGCTTCGCCTGGTGGACGATTTCCCCCGGACGCCTTCGGGCAAGGTGCAGAAGTTCGTCCTCCGCCAGCAGCTGGCCGAGGAGGCCCGTCCGGCACGGCAGTAGAGGGAGGCTCCGTGCACGAGGAAGACATCATCACCGACGCTCGCATCCGGCGGGTGGTGAACCAGCACATCCGTCCCGCGCTGAGCGGTCCGTCCGCCGCGCTCGAGGTGGCCGCCTACCACGTGCACGGCGAGCCCGTCAGCATCACCGAGGCCCTGAGCGCCCCCTACGAGCAGTTCGCCGTCGGCGGTGCGTGGGGACCGCCGTGGGACACCACGTGGTTCCAGCTCCGGGGGCGGCTCCCCACGGAGTGGCGCGGCGAGGAGGTCGCCCTTCGCTTCGAGATCGGCAACGCCGGGGACACCGGGTTCGGGGCCGAGGCGCTGGTATGGCGGGAGGGCCGCCCCGTCCAGGGCCTTTCCCCCAACCACCGCGACTACGTGCTGACCAAGGCGGCGGACGGCGGCGAGGCGGTCGAGCTCCACGTCGAGGCGGCCGCCAACGCTCGGCCGCCCCTCGGCGCCCTCACCTGGCCGCTCCTCGGACCTGAGCCCGACGGCATGCCCCTCTTCACCCTGGCCCGGGCCGAGCTGCGGGTCATCCGGCCTGACCTGCTGGCCTTCTGGCAGGACTTCCGCGTCCTGCTCCGGCTGCTGCCCCAGGTCGGCGACGAACCTCGCCGGTCCCAGCTTCGAGCCGGGCTCGAACGGGCGTGCGCCGCCCTCGACCTGACGGACGTGGCCGGGTCGTTCGCCGCCGCCCATCCGCTGCTCAAGGAGCTGCTGGCCCGGCCCGCAGCGGCCAGCGCCCACCGCATGAGCGCCGTGGGCCACGCCCACATCGACACGGCCTGGCTGTGGCCGCTGCGGGAGACGGTGCGCAAGTGCGCCCGCACGTTCTCCACGGCCGTCGCGTTGATGGACGAGTACCCGGACTACCGGTTCGCGTGCTCCCAGGCCCAGCAGTACGCCTGGATGAAGGAACGGTACCCGGACCTCTACCGGCGCATGAGGGAGAAGGTCGCCAACGGTCAGCTGGAGCCGGTCGGGAGCATGTGGGTCGAGGCCGATTGCAACATCCCCTCGGGGGAGTCCCTGGTACGACAGATCCTCCACGGCAAGCGCTTCTTCGCCCGGGAGCTCGGGCGGGACACGACCGAGGTGTGGCTGCCGGACGTGTTCGGCTACCCGGGAAGCCTGCCCCAGATCATGCGCCAGGCCGGCATCGACCGCTTCCTGACCCAGAAGCTGTCGTGGAACCAGTACAACGTGCTCCCACACCACAGCTTCGAGTGGGAAGGGATCGACGGATCGCGCGTCTTCACCCACTTCCCGCCGGCCGACACCTACAACGGCGATGCCAGTGTGGCCGAGCTGGTGCACGCGGTGCGCAACTTCAAGGACCACGACCGGGCGACCCGCTCGCTGTACGTCTACGGCCATGGCGACGGCGGCGGAGGCCCGACGGCGGGCATGATCGAGCAGCTGCGCCGGCTGGCCGACCTCGAGGGCGCGCCACGCGTCGAGCTCGAGACGGCGTCGTCGTTCTTCGACAAGGCGGTGGCCGATCTCGACGACCCGGCGGTGTGGGTCGGCGAGCTGTACCTGGAGCTCCATCGCGGCACCTACACGACCCAGGCCGCCACCAAGAAGGGCAACCGCGCCGGTGAGCTGGCGCTGCGCGAGGCCGAGCTGTGGGCCAGCCTGGCCCCCCGGCGGTGGTCGGCGTACCCGGTCGAGCGCCTCGATCGGGCCTGGAAGACCCTGCTCCTGCACCAGTTCCACGACATCATCCCGGGCTCGGGCATCCACTGGGTCTACGAGGACACCGCACGCGACCACGCCCAGGTGGAAACCGAGGCCGGCGCGGTGATCGACGACGCCACCGCCGTGGCGGCCGCGGCCATCGACACCACCGGCCTGTCGTCCCCCCTCGTCGTGCTCAACCCGCTGTCCCACGACCGCGCCGAGGTCGTCAGCGCCACTCGGAACGACCGCGACGAGCCGCTCGTCGCCGTCGGGCCCGACGGCGAGCGGAGCCCGGTGCAGATCGCAGAGGACGGCGCGCTGCTGTTCCGGGCGTCGGTTCCCTCGTGTGGCTACAGCGTGTACGACCTCGTGAGCGGCGCCGGCGACCCGCCCGGCGGCTCCGAGCTGGCGGTCGACGAGCGCGGCATCGAGAACGGCCGCCTCCGAGTTCGTTGGGACGATGACGGCCTGCTCACGTCCGTCTGGGACAAGTCAGCCGACCGTGAGGTGCTGGCCCCCGGCGCCAGGGGCAACGTGCTCCAGATCTTCGAGGACTATCCCAACTTCTACGACGCCTGGGACGTCGACCGGTTCACCCTCGAGCACCCGACGGACGTCACGGCGCTCGACGAGGTCGCTGTCACCGAGGGAGGGCCGCACCGGGCGTCGGTGCGCATGACCCGCTCGTTCGGCGATTCCCGGGTCACGCAGACGATCTCGCTGTCGGCTGGCTCGGGCCGCCTGGACTTCGACACGGCGGTGGACTGGCAGGAGTCACGCCGCCTCCTCAAGGTGGCGTTTCCGGTCGGCGTCCGGTCCCAGCGGGCCACCTACGAGATCCAGTACGGCCACGTCGAGCGGCCGACACACGCCAACACGAGCTGGGACCTGGCCCGCTTCGAGGTGTGCGCACAGCGCTGGGCCGACCTGTCGGAGCCGGGCTACGGCGTGGCCCTGCTGAACGACTGCAAGTACGGCTACGACATACAGGGCAACGTCATGCGTCTCTCGCTCCTGCGAGCACCGGGGTGGCCCGACCCGCAAGCTGACCGTGGCGCGCACCGCTTCACCTACGCGCTCCTGCCCCATCCGGGCGACCTTCGTGCCGGTGGCGTCGTGGAGGCGGGCTACGAGCTGAACGTTCCCCTGCGGGCGCTGCCCACCACATCCCACGGGGGACAGCAGGCCCGACAGGCGTCGTTCCTCCGCGTCGACCGGCCAGGCGTGGTCATCGACGCCGTCAAGAAGGCCGAGGACTCCGACGCTATGGTCGTGCGTCTCTACGAGGCGTGGGGCCAGCGCGGACCGGTCAGACTGACCTGCGCCGCGCCGGTGGCCGAGGCCCGCCGCGCCGACCTCCTGGAGCGCGAGCGGGAACGTCTGGAGCCCGACGACGA
This sequence comes from uncultured Actinomycetes bacterium, assembly GCA_963717645.1. Lineage (GTDB taxonomy): Bacteria > Actinomycetota > Acidimicrobiia > Acidimicrobiales > AC-9 > AC-9. The sequence goes on from CAVQWQ010000003.1 coordinate 134,131, forward strand.
CGGCTCCATCCCCCTCCGGCTGCGACCCTTCGAGATCGCCACGCTGCTCCTAGACCTCGCCTAGCCAGGACGCAGCGCCAGTCAGGCTTCGGCCGCTCGCAGGCGGTGCTTGGCGATCTTGCCGTTCGGATCGCGCGGCAGCTCGTCGACGAAGGCCACCAAACGGGGCCGCTTGTAGTCGGCCAGGCGCTCTCTGCACCAGGCCACGACGTCGTCGGTGCTCAGGCTGGCGCCGGCGCGGGGTTGGACCACGGCCTTGAGCGCCTCCCCCCAGCGCTCGTCGGCCACACCGTAGACCGCGCAGTCCGCCACGTCGGGGTGCAGATAGAGCACGTCCTCGATCTCGCGGGGATAGACGTTCACCCCGCCCGTGATCACCATGTCCGCCCGCCGGTCCGTGAGGAACAGGTACCCGTCATTGTCCAGGTAGCCCATGTCCCCCACGGTGAAGCGCTCGCCCTTGAACGCGGCCGACGTCTTGTCGTCGTCACGGTGGTACCGGAACGGCGCCGACTCCGGTCGCACGTACACCAGCCCCACCTCTCCCGGCCCGAGCACGTTGCCCTCGTCATCGAGGATCACGATCTCGTTGCCGCCGATGGCCCTTCCCACGCTGCCCGGGTGCTCCAACCACTCCTGGGGCGAGATGGCGGTGCCGCCGCCCTCGGTTGCGCCGAAGTACTCGAAGACCTTCTCCGGCCCCACCAGCTCCATGAACGCCCGCTTGACCGGGACGGGGCACGGGGCGGCGGCGTGCAGCACCACGCGCAGCGAGGACAGGTCGTAGGAGGCGCGGATCTTCTGCTCCAGGTCCAGGATGCGGATGAAGTTGGAGGGAACCATGTGCGTGTTGGTCACCCGCTGATCCTGGATGAGCGACAGACAGGACTCGGCATCCCAGCGGGGCATGACGACCACGGTCGCCCCGAGGGCGAGGTGGGCCTGGGCGAACGCGGCCGGCCCGGAGTGGTAGGCGGGCCCAACGAGCAGATGGACGTCACCCGGACCGAAGCCCCACCTGGCGCCCATCCCCGCCATCCCCGCCGCCGTCCGGCGCAGGTCGTCACGGCCGGGCACGACACCCTTGGGACGTCCCGTCGTGCCTGAGGTGTACACCATGGTCGTCGGCCAGCCCTCGCCTCCTTCTGGCGGGCCGCCGTCGCTCCCGGGCCCGGCTGTGTCCAGGGGCCCGCCTCCCGGGCCCGCTGCCGCCAGGGCCTCCTCGTAGCCGTCGCCCACCACCAGTCGGGGGATGTCCGCCACATCAGCCAGGCTCCCGGCGAGCTCGGGGGTGACGACGACGGCCCGGCAGCCCGAGTCGGTCAGCACCCAGCCGGTCTCGGCCGCCTTGAAGTGGACGTTCACCGGGACGGCCACCGCTCCGAGTCGCCCGGCGCCGTGGACGACCTCGAACCACTCGAAGGAGTTCGGCAGCATCACGCCGACCCGATCGCCTCGTGTGACACCGAGGTGGGACAGGGCATGGGCGGCGTGGTGAGCCCGATCGTCCAGCTCGGCGTAGGTACGATGCTGGGACCCCAGCACCAGGGCGGGATGGCCCGGGCGCACGGCGGCGGCGGCAGGGATGCCGTAGAGGGGATCAGCAGGCATCGGCGCTGTGTGAAGTCGGCCCGTTCTCCATGATCCTGACAACGATGTCATACTTGCGCCCAGTGCGACCAGGCACAGGGGGTATCGGTGCTCGTCACGGCGGTCCCGGCTCGACGGCCGGGCCCATGTCGCGGGTTCGGGCAGGTCGACTGGGGCGATCGGACTGGACGCGGCAACACACGTGCGACCTTCGTAACCTGACCGCAGTGCAGTCGACCGCAGCCCCCCACCGGAGGTCGCCATGCCCCGCCTGGCCACCAGGGCCTTTCGCCTCGTAGCCCTACCCGCCGTTCTCAGCCTGATACTGGTTGCCTGCGGCAACTCCTCCGGCGGGGGCGGCGGCGGTAGCCAGACGCAGGGAGTGACGTCGAACGAGATCGACATCGGCGGCATCGCCGCCAAGACCGGGCCCCTCGCCAACCAGTACGGACCGATCTTCCAAGGCGTGCAGGCCTACCTCAACACGTACGCGCCCAACGGTGTGAACGGGCGAAAGATCAAGTACGTCGCCCAGCTCGACGACCAGACACTGCCCTCGCTCAACGTCTCCCAGGCCCGGGCCCTGGTCACCCAGGACAACGTGTTCGCCGTGGTGGGCGTGGCCACGCCGATCTTCGCCGGAGGCAAATACCTGGCGCAGAACAACATCCCCACCTTCGGCTGGAACGTCAACCCCGAGTGGTCCGACGGGCCCAGCCTGTTCGGCGAGAAGGGCTCCTATCTGAACTTCACCCATCCCGGTCCGGGGGTCGCCTGGCTCGCCAACCGGGTCGGCGCCCAGAAGGTCGGGACCATCGCCTACACCGTCTCCCAGTCGGCGGACTGCGCCGCCGGCCAGATCTACGGCTACCAGAAGTACGGCGCCCCAGTCGGCCAGCAGGTCGTGCTCAAGGACACCAGCCTCCCCTTCGGGTTCACCGACATCAGCGGCGACATCACCCAGCTCAAGAACAGCGGCGCCCAGTTCATCGGCACCTGCATGGACCCGACCGGCAACACGGTACTCAGCAAGGGTCTCCAGGAGGCCGGCCTCTACAACCAGGTGAAGCAGTACTGGCCCAACGGCTACGACCAGAGCGTGCTCAACCAGTTCGCCCCCCTCATGGAGGGCGTGTACTTCGAGACCGGCTTCGTCCCCTACGCCCACGGCTTCACCCAGGGAATGGACAGCTATCTGGACGCCATGGCCAAGATCGGCGCTCCGGTGAGCGACGTGACGCTCGCAGGCTGGATCAACGCCGACCTGTTCGTCACCGCCCTCAAGCAGGTGGGCAACAACGTCACCCGCCAGAACGTCATCAACACCATCAACAAGATGACCCACTACACGGCGGGCGGAATCTCACCCGGGATCGACTGGACCCAGCAGCACACCAACCCAGGGCCCATAGACTGCAATGCCTTCCTCCAGGTCCAGCAGGGGAAGTTCACCTCGGTGTTCGGGAGCGGCAAGGACCCCTTCGTGTGCTTCCAGTCGCCCAACCCGACCTCGATGACCCCCGTCCCCTTCCCCAACGATCCGAACACCTTCTTCAACTCCACTCAGCCAACGCCAAAGACCAGCTGACCTGGCTTGACTCACTTCCTGTCCTTCGCCATACCGGGCATCCCGTACGGCTTCGTCTACGCGCTCGTGGCCGTGGGGCTCGTCCTCACGTACAAGACGTCGGGCGTGTTCAACATGGCCTTCGCGGCCCAGGCCTACGTGTCGGCGGCCATCTACTACGGCGCCGTCTCCCAGCACCACTTGTCCAAATGGGTGGGCTTCGTGCTCGCCGTGGTCGTGGCCGGACCGGCGCTGGGCTACCTCTTGGATCGCTTGCTGTTCCGCCACATGCGCACCGCGCCCACGGTGGTGAAGCTCATCACGGGCCTGGGCTTGCTGGTCGGCATCCCGTCGATCGTGCAGTTCTTCTGGCCCGGCCAGCATCAGAACCCGCCAAGCTTGTCCCCCAAGCCGAACGCCGTCTATCACTTCGGTAGCTACCACATCGACGGCAACCAGCTGGTCGTCATCGTCGCCGTGCTCGCCGTTATGGCCGGGCTCGGCGTGCTGTTCCGGTTCACCGCCCTGGGCCTCAAGATGCGAGCGGTCGTCGAGAGCCCCCGCATGGTCGAGCTGGCGGGCATCAACGCCGACCGGGTCAGCTCCTTCGCCTGGATGCTCTCCGGCTTCCTGGCCGCACTCGCGGGCGTTTTGCTCGCCCCCTACTACGCGAACATCGATGCGACGAACTTCATCGCCCTGCTCGTGGCGGCCATCGCCGCCGCGGTGTTCGCGGGGTTGGCGAGCCTGCCCCTCGCCCTGGCCGGCGGCCTGTTCCTCGGCATCTTCCAGCAGGTCCTGACCGGCTACCTACCGCTCAACAGCATCTGGGCCACGGCGCTGCGGCCCTCGTTCCCCTTCGTCGTCCTGGTGCTCCTGCTGCTGTTCTGGCCGCTGGTGCGGCGGCGCCGGGAGGCCGGCGACCCACTGGCGGGCGTCGATCCGCCTCCCCCCGCCCTGGCCGCCTCTTTGCGCGGCGCGACCCTTGACCGGCTGACCAGGATCATCTTCCCGATCTTCATCGTGGCCTACATGGGGATCACGCTCTTCCTCGTCCCCGCTCACTGGCTGTTCCTGCTCACCCAGGGCATCGTCTACGCCACGATCTTCCTGTCCATCACGGCCCTCACGGGCATGAGTGGCCAGATCTCGCTGTGCCAGGCCAGCTTCGCCGGTCTCGGCGCCTTCACCGCCGGCCAGCTGGCCAGCCAGTTCAACGTGAACTTCATCGTCGCCCTGCTCATCGGGGGGGCGGTGGCGGCCGCCGCCGGCGCCCTGGTCGCCATCCCCACCCTGCGCCTCAGGGGCCTCTACCTGGCCCTGGCGACCCTGGCCTTCGCTCTGCTCGCCAGCAATTTGCTCTTCCCCCAGAGCTGGCTCGGCAACGGCGACACCGGGGTGAACGTGCCCCGACCCGGTGGCTTCAGCGGCAACCGCGCGTTCTTCCTGCTGGCCATGGCGGTGTTCGCCGTCTGCGCGGTGGTCGTGATCCTCGTGCGCAAAGGCACAGTCGGCAGGTACCTCTCCGCCATGCGAGGCAGCCAGGTGGCAGCCGAGACCATCGGCATCAACCCGGTACGCGCCAAGATCACCATCTTCGCCCTCTCGGCGGGCATCGCCGGTGTCGGGGGGGCGATGTTCGGATCCCTCCAGGGGACCACCTCCGGGGCCGACTACAACGTCTTCTTCTCGATCCTGTGGATCGTGCTCGTCCTCACGACCGGCGTTCGCACCGTGGAGGGAGCGGTGAACGCCGGCCTCGCCCTTGTCCTGGTGCCGGAGCTACTGAGCGATCTCGGTGGCACCTCCGCCTTCAGCTTCCTCGGCAATCGGGTCACCGCTCTGGCCTTCTTCCTGTTCGGGATCGGCGCCCTCACCTACGCCAGGCATCCCGAGGGGGCGGTGGAGTTCAACAAGCGTCGCGTCCTGCTGCGGGTCGCGGCCTGGCTGGACCGCCGGGCCGGGCGCGAGCCCACAGCCGGCATCGCCGACGCGGCCACACTTGCCCGGGGCCAGGCGTCGGCGCTCGAGCTGAGCGGCGACGGCCACGCCGCGGCCGACGGGACCGCTCCTCCCGTTCCCGAGCGCTCGCCACACCCTGGGAGGCCCTGACATGGCCCTCCTGCAGGCCAGCGGGATCTCCATGCGCTTCGGCGGTGTCGTCGCGATCTCCGAGCTGTCGATCGGCGTCGAGGCCGGCGAGGCGGTGGGCCTGGTCGGCCCCAACGGGGCGGGCAAGACGACACTGTTCAACTGCTTGCTCGGCATCCTGCACCCCGCTAAGGGCACGATCACCTTCGACGGTCACGACCTCAGCCACATGCCGGTCTACCGGCGGGCGCGCCTCGGCATCGGACGTACATTCCAGCGCATCGAGCTGTTCACGGAGATGACGGCTCGCGACCACCTGCTGGTGGCCGAGCGGGCCCGCCGGGGCAACGGGGCCATGTGGAAGGACCTGCTCAACCGGGGCGACCCCACGACGGACGAGCGGGTCCGGGCCGACGCCGTGCTCAGCCTGCTGGGGATCGACGACGTCGCCGACCTGCCCGTCGAGGCACTGAGCCTCGGGCACGGGCGACTCGTCGAGCTCGGCAGGGCGCTGATCACCGAGCCCCGTCTGCTGCTCCTCGACGAGCCGTCGTCGGGGCTCGATCGCATGGAGTCTCTTGCTCTGGCCCGGGTCCTCAGCCGCGTCCAGCAGGAACGAGGGACCGCCATTCTCCTCGTCGAGCACGACCTGGAGATGGTCCAGCGGTGCGTCACCCGCCTGTGCGTCCTCGAGCTCGGTCAGCTCATCGCCGACGGGCCCACCGGCACCGTGATGGGCGATGCGAAGGTGCGTCGTGCCTATCTGGGGGAGGCGGTGTGACCACCGTCGGCAACGGCTCGGGCGCGCCCGGCTCGAAGCTGCTCGAGCTCTCCGACGTCTCGTCGGCGTACGGACCCTTCCGGGCCATCTTCGACGTGTCATTCTCGCTCCCCGAAGGCTCGGCCACGGCGCTGCTGGGGCCCAACGGGGCCGGCAAGTCCACCGTGGCCCGCATCTGCACGGGCTTGGTCCCGGTGACTTCCGGCGACGTCTGGTTCGCCGGGCAGAAGATCACGAGACTGCCGGCGTGGCGTATCGCCCGCATGGGGATCGCCCATGCGCCGGAGGGACGCTCGGTGTTCTCGTCGCTCACGGTCGAAGAGAACCTGGTCCTGACCTTCCGCCAGGCCCTGGGCCGCAAGCACATGCAGGAAGGGATCGATCGCGCCTACGAGGCCTTTCCCCGTCTGGGCGAGCGCCGGAAGCAGAGCGCGGGGACGCTCTCTGGCGGCGAGCAGCGGATCCTCTCGCTGGCCAAGGTGCTGGCCAACCCGCCGCGGCTGCTCGTGGTCGACGAGCTGTCGCTCGGACTGGCCCCCATCGTGCTGGACGACGTGTTCCGCATCCTGAGCGACATCCGCCGGGCGGGAACCACACTGCTCATCGTCGAGCAGCACGTGGGGAGGGCGCTACAGGTGTCCGACCACGCCGTGCTCCTCAACCAGGGCCGGGTCGTGCACTACGGGAGCGTCGACGAGCTCGGCGACGCCATCGATCAGCTGCTACCGGGCACTCCCGCCCGCTGAGCCCGCCGATCCGCTGGGGCCGACCCGGGTGGGCGGCCCGACGACATAGCCGCAGGCGCTTCAGCGCCTATGCGGGGCACTGGCTCCCGGTGAGCGCGATCAGGGCACAGAACGTGTTCTGTGAGATCATCCACTTTCCGTTCTGGAACGTGGCGTACCCCGTCTGCCCGGCCAGCAGCGGGGCGCCCGTGGTCCTGTTCACCAGGTCGTAGCTGACCTTGGCGCAGGGCGAGGGTACTGCGGCCGACTGACAGTCGCTGGACGACAGCACGGCGACGTTGGTGACCTTCGCTGCCGTCGTGGCCGCGGCGGGGTTGGCGTAGTTCTTGTAGAACACCGCGGACAGCTTCCCGTTGTTCTGGAGCAGCACCAGCTTCGAGGCGTTGTTGCTGTTCCCGCCATTGAAGAAGGCCGTCCAGTTGGTGGTGATGAGCGCCGTCGCCTGAGCAGGGTTCTGCGTCGTCGTGGTGGAGCTGCTGGAGCTGCTCCCGCTGCTACAGGCAGCCAGCATCACGGCGATCCCTGCCGCGACCGCACCTACCGACAGGGGCCTCAACGTCCGCATCTGGTGCCTCCCCTTCCGACGGACCAATGAATGAAGAGTACACCTGACACCGGTGTCAGCGAGGGAACGCTCACGGAGCTACCATCCGCCCTGGTGGCGAACCTCCTGCCGGACCCCGAGCCCCGCCCCCGCCGGTACACGATCGTCTCGGTCGACGACCACCTGATCGAGCCGCCCGACCTGTTCGAGGGGCGAATGCCCGGGGCGCTGTCGGAGTGCGCGCCCCGGGTGGTCGAGACCGACGACGGCGCCGAGATGTGGCTCTACGAGGGCAACCACTATCCCAACGTCGGCCTCAATGCCGTCGTGGGACGACCCCAGGACGAGTGGAGCATGGAACCCGCCCGCTTCGACGAGATGCGTCGAGGATGCTGGGATGTCCACGAGCGCATCCGGGACATGGACATCGGCGGCATCGAGGCCTCGCTCAACTTCCCCTCGCTGCTCGCCGGGTTCGCCGGCACCGTGTTCTCCCGCAGCAAGGACCAGGAGCTCGGTCTGGCGTGTGTCCGGGCCTGGAACGACTGGCACCACGAGGTGTGGGCGGGAACCTATCCCGAGCGCATCATCCCACTCCAGATCCCGTGGCTGTCCGACCCCGTCGTGGCCGCAGAGGAGATCCGCGCCAACGCCCAGCGCGGGTTCAAGGCGGTGAGCTTCGCCGAGAACCCCGCCAACGTCGGGCTACCCTCGGTGCACACCGACCACTGGGACCCGTTCCTTCGCGCCTGCGAGGAGACCGAGACCGTCGTGTGCCTGCACACGGGATCGTCGGCGTGGACCGCGGCGACCTCACCCGGCGCGCCGCTCGAGCTGCTGACGACGCTCTTTCCGGCCAACGCCCTCGCCAGCGCAGCAGACTGGGTGTGGGCACGGGTCCCGCTGCGATTCCCGGCGATCAAGATCGCCATGGCCGAGGGCGGCATCGGCTGGGTGCCGATGCTGCTGGACCGCCTCGACTACGTCGTGCACCACTCGGCTCAGCAGGGCGGCGTGTGGGACGGACCGCTGCTGCCATCCGAGGCGCTCCAACGCAACTTCTGGTTCTGCACCATCGACGACCCCTCGACCATCGAGCTGCGCGATCGCATCGGGATCGATCACATCATGCTCGAGAGCGACTACCCGCACGCCGACTCGACCTGGCCCGACACCCAGCTCGTGGCCGAGCGGCGCCTCGGGCACCTCCCCGAAGCCGACGTCCGCAAGCTCACCTTCGAGAACGCCTCGCGCCTGTTCCGCCACACGGTGGCCACGGCCGCTGCCGGCAGGTAACGGTCAGGACCCGTCGTCGCTGGCGGGGTAGCCGATCCAGCCGATGTTGTAACAGGTGTTGAGCGGCGCCCTGGTGACGTAGCCGTTGGCCGAGTCCTGCCACTGGACGACGATGAAGCACTGCTGGTGCGGCGCGTTGAAGTTGTAGGGGTGATAGTCCAACGGCGCCCACAGCCCGTGGTTGGTGTAGTTGTTCAGTCCGTTCATCCACGCCTCGAAGCCGGCCCGGGTGGGCGCCCCACCCATGGTGGCGAGCGCATCGCCGAACATCTGCCCGGTGCCGTAGCCGTCCAGGCTCCACTCGTGCAGGGGGCAGCCCTTGCAGTAGGCGTCGAAGTCGTGGCGGAACTGAGCTACGGACGGGTTGGCCGTGTTGTCATAAGAGTCCTCGGTCCCGGCGACGAAGACGGAGTTGCGGCACGGAGCGCTCCAGCTGCCGACGAGCTGTCCCCACACCTCGATCGTGGACACCTTGGCCTTGGGGTGGAACTGGTTGCGGTCCATGGCCTGGCACAGCTTGGAGTTGGCGTTGGCGTCGAGGGCGTCCCAGACGCCGTCCACGCCCTTGGCCTTCATGTTCACGGCGTCAGTGTCGAAGGTGGGCGCAGCCGGGTTGGCGCCGGAGTTGGATCCTCCGCAGTCGTAGCTGTTGTTGATACCCGACGCCTGGGCCTGCTTCTCCTCGGCGATCCCCTGCTGCTGGGACACGGCGATGCTGTAGAAGCAGAAGGCGCCGTTGCTGATCCCCATGTTCTGGTGGAACCACTGGAACTGCCACGGCTGCTGTTCCAGCATCCCGTTGTTGCCGACCTGCTTGCCGTTGCGTGGATACCCGCCGCCCCCGAGGTAGGAGAACATGTTGGGGTACTTGTAATACCCGTTGTTGAGCGGGAACCCGAGGTCGGGGACGTTGTGGCTGAACTCGTAGCTCGCCGAGCGGGCGCTGGCGTCGCTGTTGTTGGCGATGAACGCGAAGACGTGGTCCTGCTCGACCAGCTTGGTGGCGCAGGCGAGGTTCTGCGAGCCGTCCTCGGCGTCGTCGCAGGTGACGAGGTTGATCTTGCGCCCGTTGATCCCGCCCTTGGCGTTGGTGGCCTGGACCCAGGCCTTGAGCCCGTTCTGCGTCACGCCGAAGGCCTCCGGGCCGAACGACCCGCCGGTCGCGGTGATGTTGCCGATGGTGATGCTGTTGGGCGTCACTCCGACGTCGCTCGCGGTGTTGCCGGGCGAGCCTGCACCGCCACCCCCACCAGCGCCGCCGCCAGCCCCCGCTCGCACGCCCGCTCCGCCCGTCGCCCCGCCGCTCGACCCACCAAGGCCGCCCTGGGTCCCAGCGGTACCGGCTGAGCCATTGGCGCCCGTCGTCCCCTGATCGCCTGCCGAGAGGTCGCCCGAGGTGCCCGAGCCCCGCTGTGCCTGGAGGAAGGCGGCGTTTGGCAACCGGGTGCCACAGGCAGAGAGCATCAGCGCCGCGACGGTCGCTCCGACAACCCCAAGTCTCGAACGACGCATCCCCCAACTCCCGTCAAACAGTAGAAACCGACAAAGTGTACTAACCTGACATGAGCGTCGGAGAACTCCAGAGTGTCATAGAGCGGACCATACGGACATACCCACGCAAAGGATTCGGCAGGGGGCTCGTCGAATCCTGGCCAGTGGGGCCTTGGTACATCCCTTGCCGGGGAGAGTAAGCCGTGACCGAGACCAGAGCGGTGAGGTGGGTGCGTCGCTCCTGCCTCGGGGGGGCGGCTCTGTTCGGCATGGTCGCCCTCCTCGGCCCCACGGTTGCCGGCGCTGACAGCACCTCGGGCCAGGGTCACCCGGACGTGTTCTCAGGCGTGGCCGCCGCCACCGCCGTTCATCAGGAGACCAACGGCAAGTCGGGGATCGGCCCGACGTCGGAGCCCATCTACGGCAGCTTCCCCGACGGCCTGAGCCAGTTCTCCGCCAGCGGCCTCCTGGCCCGCGGCTCGACGTACTGGCCGGGCGCCACGGTCAACGGGATCGGCGGCTTGCTCTGCGTGGCCGGCTTCACTCCGGGATGTGGACTCCCGCCGTTCCCCCTGAGCGCCGAGACCAGCGGCTCGCCTCCCGACGTTCACACCGCCGTGACCCAGAACCTCGGCGGTGGTGGCGCTCCGGTCAGCCTCTCGGCGCTGAGCGCCGCCGCCCACGCCGACCCGAACGTCGTGTCGACCGACGCCGTCGACGGCGGCTACACGCTCGGCACCGGCGGCGGTGGTGCATCATCGGCCCAAGCGGGTCAGGCCCTGGCCGCCGCCAGCCTCGCCTTCCGCCGCCAGGTCGCCGCCATCACGGGCAGTCCTCAGTCGGCCGCCTCGGTCAAGCCCGCGGCGACCGACGGTGCCGTCGCCCAGGTCTCCTCGTCGGAGTCCCAGACCAAGCAGTCCTTCGCACCGAACGATCCCTCGACCCTCGTCGTGCACGCCGAGACCCGTCTGTCGGGCGTCGATCTGCTCGGGGGCATGATCCACGTCGACTCCATCGTCACCACGTCCGACTATCAGGCCAACGACCACGGCACCGACAAGCACGTCGACCACGTGACCGTGCACGGGGTGAGCGCCGGGGGCCAGCCCGCCAACATCGACCAGAACGGGGTCACCGTAGGGAGCGCCACCCAGGGTGGTCCGATCCTCGACGCCATCAACAGCGCCCTCCAGACGGCCCTCCAGGCGTCGGGTTCCCAGCTCCATCTCGTCGGCGACACGACCAACCCGCCCCAGCCCATCGGCGGCACCGGATGCGGCAAGGCCGAGGCGGACGGCGTGTCGCTGCACCTCCAGGCCGACGCATCCCAGGTGCCCATGGGAGACGTGTACTTCAGCGACCTCACCCTGGGGAGCGCCTGCACGGCAGCCACGACCAGCAGCCAGCTCGCCTCAGACCTGGGTGGGGGTGGCGGGGCCGACGTGGGCGGCGCCGGCTCCTCATCGGGAGCGGCGGGGTCCTCCGACCAGGGCGCGGCCCTCGCCAGCTCGGGTGTCCCCGGGACGCCCGGTACTCCGGCGACAGCCGGCTCGCTCGCCGCCTCATCGCCCACCCGGGGCGGCGCGCGCGGCAGCCGTAACGGCGGCTCCGGCTTCCTCGGCGAGATCATCGACCAGGCGCTCGTCGCCCACCGCCTCGACACCGTCTACCTCGCGTTCACGCTGGCGTTCGCCGGCCTCTTCCTGGGCTCGCGCCTGCTCCTACCCGCCCGGCTGCCTCGCGGCCGCTGATGTCCGAGCTCTGGAGTGCCCATGGCCACTGAGGACACCGGGATCATCCGCCGGCCCGGACGGCCGGCACGGGCGGCCGGCCCAGGGACACCGCCCGCCCGGGAGGCCGGCCCCGAGCGACGGCCGGCCCAGGAGGGCGGCGCTAGGGGGGACGCCGTTCGCGACGGTGGCCGCCCGCCGGCCCTTCCCGAGGACCTGATCGACCCCGCGCAGTTCTGGAGGTGGGTAGCCCGATCGCTCGGCAAGACGAGCCGCCCCGTGGTGGGTTGGGTGCTGACAGGTATCGGACTGCTCGCCATCTTCCTCGGCTGGTTCGGCATCTCCGGCCAGGCCCTGGTGGCCAAGCAGCTCCCGTTCCTGATCTCGGGTGGGATCGGCGGCATCGCCCTGGTGGCCATCGGCGCCGTCATCCTTGGGACCGAGGACCTGCGCAACGACTCGGGTCGCCTCGACCGGCTCGAGAAGCAGATCGCCCAGCTGCACGCCGTCCTGCTCGCGCGCGCCGACGCACCCGACCTCAGCCTGGCCGAGCAAGAGTCCCCTCGCCACCCCAACGGCAAGCACGAGCGGGATCTCTACGGTCCCGACGACGACCCTGAAGAGCTGGTCGCCCTTCCGGGCGGCACGACGTTCCACCGGCTCGGATGCGCCATGGTCGAGGGCAAGACCCGGGCCGAGCCGATCACCGAGGACGTCGCCCGCAGCGAGGGCCTCAAGCCGTGTCGGCTCTGCGATCCGGCTCCCAGCGACGCGTGAGGTCGGGCACGTGATCCTGGCGGCCGCGAGCCAGGGCTCGGGTAGCGGCGTCTCCTTCTGGCTCCAGGTCGTCATCGCCGGCGTCGCCACCGGCTGCATCTACTCGCTGGCCGGCATGGGTGTGGTGCTGACCTACAAGGCCACCGGCGTCTTCAACTTCGCCCACGGGGCGGTCGCGATGATCGTCGCCTACGCGCTCTGGCAGCTCGCCAGCGGCTGGCACGTCCCTCTCGCCATCGCCGCCGTCATCGCCCTCGTTGTCGTCGGGCCGGGTATCGGCCTGCTCCTCGAGCGCGTGGTGTTCCGTCCACTGGAGCGGCGCGGCACGGGCCAGACCGAGAAGCTGGTCGCCACCCTGGGGATCTTTCTCGGCCTGCTCGGCCTCGCCTACGCCGTGTGGACGGGCACGGTACGCCAGGCGCCCGCCCTCGTGAGCTCGACGTCCATCGATCTCGGCGGCGGCCTGTACATCGGCACCGACCAGCTCACCGTGGTCATCCTCGTCGGGGTGATCAGCGCCGCCCTTTGGCTGCTGTTCCGCTTCACCCGCATCGGCATGGAGATCCGGGCGGTCGTCGACCGCCGAGAGCTGGCGGAGCTCTCGAGCATCCCAGCCAATCGGGTCGCCGGCCTGTCGTGGGCCCTGGGCTGCGGCCTAGCGGGCCTGACCGGGGTGCTGCTGGCGCCCCAGTTCGGGCTCGACCCCTTCCACCTCACTCTCCTGGTCATCGAGACCTTCTCCATCGCCGTGGTCGCCCGCCTGGTCAGCCTGCCGGTCGCCGCCGGTGCCGGCGTCATCCTCCTCGGGGTCCTCAACAGCCTCCTGACCGAGTTCCACCTCGTCACGCTGCCGGTGCTCGGCGTGAAGCTGCCGTCGGGGGTCACCACCGGCTTCGACCAGCTCAAGCCCAACCTGTCGGTCGTGATCCTGTTCGTCGCCCTGCTCGTGCTGCGCAAGCTCGACGAGGTGGGCGGGACCGCAGGCGGGCCCGGGCTCTTGCTGCAAGCGGTCGGGCGACTCCGGCGCCCGGCGCGCGGGGACGAGCGCGCCGCGCACCCTGGCGCTCCTCGCTGCATCCGCGTTCGCCATCCTCGCCCCGCTGCCCCTCGACACGATCAGGCTCGGTGACGCCCAGGAGGTGCTGGCCCTGATCGTGGTGTTCACCTCCATCGTCTGCATCACCGGCTTCTGCGGCTACATCACCCTGGGCCAGGCCGCCTTCGCCGGTATCGGCGCCTACGTCGCCGCGCGGGTCGCCAACGCGCTGGGTCTCCCGGTGATCCTGGCCATGCTGGTGGGCGCCTTGGCCGCCCTCGTCCTCGGTCTGGTGGCCGGCTACCCCGCCCTCAAGCGTCGGGGCCTCTTCCTCGGTCTCACGACGCTCGCCATCGGGCTGCTGGCCTACCAGTTCGTGTTCTCGAGCAACGTCTTCGCCGGAGGATCGGGCGGGTTGACCGCGCATCGTCCGAGCCTGTTCGGGCTGTCGTTCGACGGCGACCGGGCGTTCTACTGGTTCGAGCTCTTCTGGGTGGTCCTGATGCTCGGGCTGGCCCGCAACCTGCGCAGCGGGCGCCTCGGTCGCATCCTGGCCGCCATGCGCGACTCGGAGACCGCAGCGCGCTCGGTCGGCATCGACCTGCGCAGGTACAAGCTCTTCATCTTCGGGGTCAGCGCCTTCATCGCCGGGATCGGAGGCACGCTGCTGGCTCAGCAGGCGCAGGTGTTCACGCCCTTCGCCTTCGATCCGTTCACCAGCCTCACCTGGTTCCTCGTCGTGGTGGTGGCGGGCGTGGGAAGCCTCGCCGGAGCCGTCGTCGCGGCCGTGCTCTTCGTGATGCTCAACGCGTTCGTGCACCACGCCGGCTTCTCCGACCTCATCTTCGCGGTCCTGGCTCTGTTCATCGGGTACCTCCCGGGCGGGTCCCTGGCGGGCATGGTCATGCAGCTGAGTGCCCGCGTGCGGGAGCCGCGACGCCTGATCGAGGCGTTCGCCAAGGCGGCCGCGTCCGGCGCCTTGCCGGCGCCGTCACGCGGGTCGCTGGACGCGGTCGGCAACGGCGCCCGACCGCCGGCCGTGCCGGGGGGCTCGACGGCGCTCGGAAACGGGACGGCCAACGGCTCGGGCGGCGAAGAGGCTCTGGTCGCCTCGCCGTTCGCCGACCGGGTGCTGCGGGGCGAGCCCAGTTGAGCCTCCTCCTCGAGGCGACCGACCTCGTCAAGCGCTTCGGCGGTCTGCTCGCCGTCGATCACGTGAGCCTCGCCGTGCCCGACGCCGGCATCACCTCGCTGATCGGACCGAACGGCGCCGGCAAGACCACGGTCTTCAACTGCCTCACGGGCCTCCTCGAGCCCGACCAGGGGACGGTGCGGCTGGCGGACCGCGACATCACCCGCATGGAGACCCACGTGCGGGCCCGCCTCGGCCTGGGTCGAACCTTCCAGCGCCTCGAGGTCTTCACGGGCATGACGGTGTTCGAGAACCTCCAGGTGGCGGCGGAGGCGGCCCGCCCGGGCAGGACCTTTCGCGGTGTGCTCCGGCTGCGACATCCGGACGAGCCCGCCGTCGTGGCCCGGGTGGAGGACGCCCTCGACCGGGTCGGGCTGGGCCCGGTCCGCGACGTCATGGCCGGCGACCTGCCGACAGGAGCGCTCCGGCTGGTGGAGCTCGGGCGGGCGCTCTGCACCGATCCCACCGTCCTGTTGCTCGACGAGCCGGGCAGCGGTCTCGACTCGGCCGAGACAGAGCACCTCCAGGCCGTGTTGGGCGACATCGCGAGCGGTGGCGTGGGCATCCTGCTCATCGAGCACGACGTCGACCTCGTCATGGCCGTGTCCCAGACGATCTACGTCGTGGACTTCGGCCGGGTCATCGCTGTCGGCGCCCCCGAGGACATCGCCAGCAACGACGCCGTCCGCGCTGCGTACCTCGGAGCCGAGGTCGGCCCGGGAGGCCGGCCCGACGACAGCGACGCCGGCCCGCTCGACGAACCTGATGACGAGACCGCTCGTGTAGACGTCGCCCGCCAAGGATCGGAGGGCGCCGGTGCCGGCACAGCTCGAGGTTGACCACGTCACGACCGGCTACGGGAAGGTCGAGGTCCTCCACGACGTCAGCCTGGCCGTGCCGCCGGGCTCGGTGGTCGCCCTTCTAGGGCCCAACGGCGCCGGTAAGACGACCACCCTGCGGGCCATATCCGGCACCCTCCCGGTGTGGCAGGGGCGCGTCCGCCTCGACGGACGGACGATCAGCGGCCGATCCGCCTACGAGATCAGCATCAGGGGGCTGACCCTGATCCCAGAAGGTCGGGGCATCTTTCCCGGCCTCGACGTCCGCGACAACATCGCCATCGGCGCCAACGCCGCTCGTGGACTGCGTGGAGGAGAGCGTTCTCGCAACATCGAGCGGGTGCTCGAGCTGTTTCCCCGGCTGCGGGAGCGGATGGACCAGCGCGCGGGGACGCTCTCCGGCGGCGAGCAGCAGATGCTGTCACTGTCGCGAGCGTTCCTGGCCTCGCCGCGAGTCCTCATGATGGACGAGATCTCGATGGGGCTGGCGCCCACGATCGTCGAGCAGCTCTTCGACAGCGTGGCCACCCTCAAGGCCGAGGGGCTCACGATCGTGCTGGTCGAGCAGTACCTGACCTACGCCCTGCGTTTCGCCGACCTCTGCTATGTGATGGCCAAGGGAAGCGTCGCCTTCGTGGGCGAGCCGGCCGAGCTGCGGGCGAGCGACACCCTCACGAGCTCCTACCTCGGCGTGGGATGAGCGGCCACGAGACGATGACAACGCCGTCGGATACTGAGCATCGTGACCCTGCAGCCGGGCTCGCCGAGGCGCCCGTCGAGACCACGACGACCATCGCCGTCGCCAAGCGGTACGGATGGTTCCCCATCTTCGCGTTGGCGACTACCCTCGCCATCCAGAACGGGGAGATGTCCTCGCTGTCGCAGGCCATCCCCGGGATCGAGCGCGCCTTCCGGGTCTCGGACGTCGCAGTGGGGCTCATCCCGTTCGCCATGGCGGGGGTGGGCGTGATCGGCGCTGTCCCCATGGGCATCCTGGCCGACCGGCTCCGCCGGACGCGCCTGCTGGCCGCCGCGACCGCCCTGTGGACGGCGTGCATGGCCTTCAACGGCGCTGCCAACTCATATCTGATGGTCTTCGTTGCTCGGCTCGGGGTCGGCGGCCTCGAAGCCACCAGCCCGGCGTCGACATCCCTCGTCGCCGACCATTACCGGGTCCAGGACCGGGGCCGCATGATGGGCTATTACCAGGCGGGCTCGCTGGCGGGCTCGCTCGTCGGCTTCGTCGGCGGGGGGATCGCCGTTGCCGTCGGCGGCTGGCGGTGGGCGTTCTGGATGTGGGTACCGGCGGGTCTGCTCGTGTGCTGGCTCATGCTGCGAACGCCCGAGCCGGCGCGGGGCCACCAGGACGCCAGCTTCCTGGCCGAGGCCGACGACGAGCACCCGGTGGCCGCGGCCATCACCACGAAGCTCCGGGCCCCGACCCGCGTCGGCACCCTGGAGTACGAGCGCGCCAGCCTCGGCCAGATCGCAAGGGAGTTCCTCCACGTCCGCACCATGTGGCTGGGCGTCTTCTCGCTCACGATCTCCCAGCTGCTGCTCGCCGGCCTCGGCTTCTGGGCCGTGCCCTACTTCCGGCGAGTCCACCACATGGGGCCGGCCCAGGCCGGCCTGGTCACGAGCGTCCTCGGCATCAGCGCCATCGTCGGCATCCTCGGCGGAGGTTCCCTGGCCGATCGCCTCATGCGCAGGGGCGTGATCTGTGCCCGTGTGTGGGTCATCGTCTTCGCCTCGTTGGCCGCCAGTCCCCTCCTGGCGGCGGCGTTCGCCAGCACCGACCTGCCGGTGACCCTGCCGCTCTTCGCCTTCGGCGGCGTGGCGGTCACCCTCCCTGTCGCTCCCGCGGAAGCCATGTTCACCGACGTCATCGTGGCCGACCTGCGCGGGCGCGCCGCCAGCGTGCGGTCGGCGCTGCGGTCCCTGTCCACAGTCGGCCCCCTCGTCATCGGTGCCATCTCGGGCGTCATCGGGCTGCGCCTGGCCCTGGTGGTTCTCACCCCGATCTACGCCATCGGCGGCCTCATGATGCTGCTCGCACTGCGCACCTACCCCCGCGACCTGGCCTTCGTGCTGGCCGAGTCCCGTCGCCGGCGGTGCTGACGCCACCAGCCCGGGATGGCGTCGACGACCGCGCCTTGCCCCGACGGATCCGAGGGCCCCGTCCCGGCTTTCTGACAGCAGCGTCATACTCTTGCCAAGATGGCGACCGTGAGCCCCGATCCCCGCCCGCGCGCCCTGGTCACCGCCCCCTTCCGAGGGGAGGGCCTCGACCGGCTTCGTGTCCTTACCGAGGTGGTGCTGGACCCGTGGATCGACCACGACCCGCTGCGCATCTACTCCGCCGAGCAGTTGGCCGAGCGGGCCGACCAAGAGGGCGCTTCGATCATCGTCTGCGAGGCGGACCGTTGCGCCGGCCCGGTGTTCGATCTCCCGCTGGCAGCCATCGGCTCGGCGCGCGGCGATCCCACCAACGTCGACGTGGCCGGGGCCACCTCGGCCGGCATCCCCGTGCTGCGGGCACCGGGCCGCAATGCCGACGCGGTGGCCGAGCTCGCCGTCGCCCTACTGCTCGCCGCCTCCCGTCGGGTGCTTCCAGCCGACCGGGACGTGAGGACAGGCCAGATCTTCAGGGACGGCACCATCCCGTACCAGCGGTATCGGTCCTGGGAGCTCAATGGCCGCACGGCGGGGCTCGTGGGCCTGGGGGCGGTCGGCCGGGCCCTCCGCTGGCGCCTCGAGGGCCTGGGTCTGCGGGTGCTGGCCTACGACCCGTACGCCGACGACGCGACGAGCTCGCTCGACGAGCTGCTCGAGCGCGCCGACGTCGTCTCGATGCACGCCGTCGTGACCCCGGAGACGACCGGCCTCATCGGCGCCGAGCAGCTCGCCCGCATGAAAGACGGGGTCATCTTCCTCAACACGGCCCGGGCGGCGCTCCACGACACCGACGCCCTCGTCGCGGCCCTGCTCTCGGGCAAGGTGGCGGCAGCGGGCCTGGACCATTTCGAGGGGGAGATGCTGGCCGTCGACCACCCCCTGGTGTCCATGGACAACGTCGTCCTCACCCCGCACATCGGCGGGGCAACCTACGACACCGAGACCAACCACTCCCGCCTCATCGCGGAGGACCTCGCTCGCCTCCTGGCCGGAGAGCCACCGCTCCACATCGTGAACCCGGAGGTCCTCAAGTGAAGCAGCTCGTCCTCGACACGGCCAAGGAGATGTACCGCAAGGGCCTGGTGGAAGGCACGTCCGGCAACGTCTCCGCCCGCATGCCGGACGGCTCGGTCTGTGTCACGCCTTCCTCGGTCTCCTACGAGTCGATGACCCTGGACGACCTCGTGGTGGTCGACCTCGACGCCAACGTGATCGAGGGCCACAGGGCGCCGACGTCGGAGAAGGACCTCCACCTGGCGTGCTACCGGGCCTTCGAAGAGGTCGGCGGCGTGATCCACTCCCATCCCGTGTACGGCTCGATGTTCGCCTGCGCCCGCCAGCCAGTCCCGGCGGCGATCGAGGAGTTCGTCGTCTTCGTGGGCGGCGACGTCCCGGTCTGCGACTACACGCTCACGGGCACTGCCGACCTGGGCAAGGAGGCCGTGCGCAACCTGGAGCAGACCAGCGCCGCGCTGCTGGCCAGCCACGGCATGATCACCATCGGGCCGACCGCCGCGGAGGCCCTCCACGTGGCCCTGGTGGTCGAGCGCGCCGCCCAGATCGTGCACGGCGCCCGGGTCCTCGGTGGCGAGCACCCCCTGCCGGAGAAGACGAACCAGAACTTCCGCGGGGTCTACGAGTACCTCCGCAAGAACCCGATGCCATGATCTCCGAGCTGCCCGCCACCATGCCCGTCGCCGTGTTCGGTCGGCGGTCCATAAGCGTCGAGGAGCGGCCGGTCCCGGCCCTCGAGCCACACGACGTGCTGGTGGAGGTGGGCCACTGCGGGGTGTGTGGAAGCGACCTGCATTTCGTCATCGAAGGGTGGGGTCGGCCAGGCTCGATCGGAGGCCACGAGTGGTCCGGCATCGTCGCCGCCGTCGGCAGCGAGGTGCGCCGGTGGTCGCTCGGGGACCGGGTCGTCGGGGGCGTCCACTCCTGTGGCTCCTGCCGGTACTGCCGCGCCGGCCGACCCACATTGTGCGTCGAGCGCGGGCGAGTGGGAAGCGGTGAGTGGCAGGGTGCCTTCGCCGGCTACGTGCGCGAGCACGAGGAAGCCCTCAACCGCATCCCCGATGGTCTGTCACCGCGCGTCGCGGCCCTGGCCGAGCCGCTGGCCGTGGCCCTCCACGGGATAACCCTTAGTGGAGCACAACCCGGCCAGCGCATCCTGGTCACCGGGGCCGGACCGATCGGAAGCCTCGTCACCGCCGCTCTCCTCGCTCGGGGCGTCACCGAGGTGACGGTCAGCGAGCCCGGCGAGCGGCGGCGCCAGCTGGCTGTCGACCTCGGGGCGGAGACAGTCACTCCCGATCAGCTGGTCGCCCCCGACTGGCCCTCGTCGGTCGTCGACGAACCCTTCGACGCCGTCCTCGAGTGCTCCGGGAGGGCCGATGCCATGGAGGCGGCCCTCGGCCAGCTGGCCGTGGCCGGGACCCTGGTCCTCGTCGGCGCGGGCATCGTGCCACCCCGGTTCGACCCGAACCGGATCATTCTCAACGAGCTGGTGGTCACCGGCGCCTTCTGCTACGACGCCGACGGGTTCACCGACGCGCTCGAGCTCCTGGCTGGGGGCCGGCTGGCCACCGACCTGCTCATCGAGGACGACGACGTACCGCTCACCGGCCTGCTCGCCGCCATGGAGGGCCTGGCCGCTGGCAATATCGCCGGCAAGGTCATGATCGCCGGTCCGATGGGCCGGCACGACGATCCCTAACTCGAGGGGGAGAGATGGCAGATACCGACACGTCCACCGGGCCGCGACGCCAGCCTCGCTTCAACCACGTCGCCATGAGCATGCCGGCCGACGCGCTCGACGAGACCGGGCGAAAGGAGATCGTCGAGTTCTATCGGGAGGTCTTCGGCTGGGAGGAGCTACCCACCCTGACCGAGGATCGCCACCGGCTCGTGCTCCAGGCCTACTCGTACGAGCAGTTCGTGTTCCTCATAGCCGACGAGCCGCACATGACCTGTCCCGGACTCGACCACTTCGGCATGTCGGTGGGCACCGGCGGGGAGCTGGAGGAGCTCCTGGCCCGCAGCAAGGCCTTCGCCGCTCGCGACGAGCGGGTCGAGATCATCGACCTGAAGGTGGAGGACTTCGGGATGCTCAAGCTCCACAGCTTTTACGTCCGCTACCTCCTGCCGCTCATGATCGAAGTCCAGCACTTCGAGTGGACCGGGAGCGACACCCCGGCCGCCGCCGAGTCAGGGCCGACCTCGCCCTGATCCCGCGGCAGCTGCTCACTATGGCGGGGGATCTCTACCACATCCAGGGGAGCATCGTCTGACGCCAGCGGGATGAGGCTCGACCTCTCCGGCGATACTCTACCCTCAGTGACCGTGGGGGTGCGGACCCGATCGCTTTGGAGACGACTGACGAGGCGCGCATGGCTCACCCGGGTCAGCGCCGGCGCCGTGCTCGCGCTGAGCCTGCTCGGTCTGAGCAGCCTTGTCGTCCCGTCGCTGGACAGCGATGCCGCCTCCGCCGGCGCCGCGGTCAGCAGCGACCCCGCACAGCAAATCCAGGGGTTCGGCGCGTCCGGAGCTTGGTGGCCTAACGACCTGCAGCACTTCAGCCCCGCCGGCCAGCAGCACGTCGCCAGCCTGCTGTTCGATTCCACCGGGTTGGGCCTCTCCCAGTACCGGTACAACATCGGCGGGGGTGGCGTCGGCGTGACGACTCCGGAGAAGACGGCCCCGACGTTCTTCGCCGGCCCTGGGAACTACGACTGGTCGGCCGACCCGGGCGGCGTCGGCTTTCTCATGCTGGCAGCCCAGCACGGCGTGCGCACCCTCGTGGGGTTCGTGAACAGCGCCCCCGTCGCGTGGACGACCGACGACAAGAGCTGCGGTGGCGCCCTGGTCCCGGGTTCCGAGACGGCCTTCGCCACCTACTTGAGCACGGTCGTGGCCCACCTCCACGACGTCGATCACGTCACCCTGTCCTACGTCAGCCCGATGAACGAGCCTGACGCGTCGCAGCCGACGTGTCGTCAGGAGGGCATGGCCGTGCCGGTCGCCCAGCGCGCCGCTCTGGTCAAGGCCGTGGCCGGCGCGCTGGCCAAGCGGGCGCCATACGCCCGCGTCATCGCCGACGAGTCGAGCCTGGTCGCGTCCCAGCTGTTGCCCGAAGCGCCCCAGTGGCTCTCCGTCCCCGGCGCGGCGGCGTCGGTGGCCGCCATCGCCCACCACACCTACGACTATCCCCCCATGCCCGTCCTCCGGCAGGCTGCCCAGCTGGGCAGCCAGTTCAAGAAGCCCCTGTGGGCCAGCGAGATCTGTTGTCGGAACAGTCGAGGCTTCGGGTACCAGTTCGATCCGACGATGACCAGTGGCATGTGGCTGGCAAACACCATCTGGGCCGATCTCACCCAGGCCCACGACTCGGCCTTCGACTGGTGGACCGCGCTCTCGCCGAGGATCGGCTGCAACCCGGTGGCCGACCCCTCGTGTGCCACCAGGGTCAATCCGCTGGGCCGCAACGACGCCCTTCTCTACTACGACCCGGCCGCCACCGTCGACCACAACGAGACGATCTATCCAACCAAGCGGTACTGGGCGCTCGGCAACTTCAGCCGCTACGTGCGTCCGGGCGCCGTGCTCCACAACATCACTGGCATGCCTCCCGGCACCCGGGCGGCCGCCTTCAGCTCCAAGAGCGGGTGGTCGATCGTGGTCCTCGACGATGCTCCCGCGGGCACCCCGCCGACCCCCCTCGCCCTGCACATCCCGACCGGCGGGCACGCCCTGTCGCCGGTCACCGCGGCGCAGACCAGCGACACCCTCAACCTCGACCCGGTCCCGCTGCCGCGTTACCGGGGCGGGACGATGTTTGCCTCGGTCGCCCCGCACAGCGTCACCACCTATGTGCTGAACAACTCTCCCTCCAGTCGCCGCCCGACCACCGCCGCCCTGCGGTCGCCGGGACGAGGGGCGAACGACCTGAGCGGGCGAGGCGGTGTGGTGCAGAGCCGGAGGACGGCGCGAGCCTGACCGGGATGAGCACGCCCGCCGAGCACGTCCTGGTGACAGGCGGCGCCGGGTTCGTCGGCACGGCCGTGGCCCGCACCCTGCTCGAGCGGGGCGCCGAGGTGACCGTCGCCGACATGAACGCCGTCGGCGATCCCCGCGCGCACTCCGTCACAGGAGACCTTCGTCGGCCCGAGATCCTCGACCGGGCGATGGCCCGACGCGTCACGGC
This sequence comes from uncultured Actinomycetes bacterium, assembly GCA_963717645.1. GTDB lineage: Bacteria > Actinomycetota > Acidimicrobiia > Acidimicrobiales > AC-9 > AC-9. The sequence continues at coordinate 157,189 of CAVQWQ010000003.1, forward strand.
CATCATCCACCTGGCAGCCGAGACATCCGTGCTGGCGTCGATGTCGCGCCCCGTCGAGGTCCACGAGACCAACGTCGCTCTCACCCTCTCCCTCCTCGAGCGGTGCCGCGCCGAGGGCGTCAGCCGCTTCGTGCTGGCCTCGACCAACGCCGTGGTCGGCAACGTCGGTGACGCCGTCATCGACGAGGAGTCGCCGCTGCGACCCCTCACCCCCTACGGCGCCACCAAGGCGGCGGCGGAGATGCTCGTCTCGGCCTACTCGGCGTCCTACGGCCTCGTCGGGTCGGCCGTGCGCCTCACCAACGTCTACGGCCCCGGGATGCAGCACAAGGACAGTCTCGTCGCCCGCGTGATGCGAGCCTGCCGGGACCAAGGATCGGTGAGCATCTATGGCGACGGCAACCAGGTGCGCGACTACCTCTACATCGACGATGCCGTCCAGGGCCTGCTCCTCGCCCTCGAGACCGACCTGGTGGGGCCGCTGACGATCGGCTCGGGGACCTCGGTCTCGGTCAACGAGCTGTACGACCTCGTGCGGACGGTCACCGGCGTCGACCAGGTTCTTCCTCACGTGCCCCCCCGCCCGGGCGAGATGCCCGGCGTCAGGGTGCGGATCGACAGGGCGCGGCGGCTCGGTTTCGAGCCCCGCACCAGCCTGCGCCGAGGGCTCGCCGCCACGTGGGACGCCTTCGGTGACCGCGGCCCGTCCACCGAGGCGGGTGAAGACGACCGTCGCGGGGTACCCCCGACGTCGGGGTAAGCTTCCACGTTTCTTCGGATTCGGGCTGCTGGGCCCCGGGATCGAGCGGGGTTTAGCATGACGGCCCCGTGGTCAGGAACGATATCCGAGGCATCGACCGGTTACACCTCCCACTGAGAAAGGATCGGGCCCGATGAACGTTCTCGTCCTCGGGGGCGACGGGTACCTGGGCTGGCCGACGGCGCTGCGGTTGTCAGCGCGGGGCCACAAGGTCGGCATCGTGGACAACCTCGTCCGCCGCCAGTACGACCAGGAGATGGTGGTCGACAGCCTCGTCCCGATTCGTGAGCTCGAGGCCCGGGTGCGGACCTGGAGGCAGGTCTCCGGCCTCAGCGTCGACACCTACGTCGGTGACCTGAACGACGCCGAGTTCGTCGAACGGACCCTGGCCGAGTCGGCCCCCGCCGCCGTCGTCCACTTCGCCGAGCAACGCTCGGCCCCCTACTCGATGATCGACCGGGCCCACGCTGTCTATACCCAGGTCAACAACGTCGTCGGGACCCTCAACCTCCTCTACGCCATCGCCGAGGTCGATCCCGACATCCACCTGGTGAAGCTGGGCACCATGGGCGAGTACGGGACCCCCAACATCGACATCGAGGAGGGGTTCATCGAGATCACGCACCGGGGACGGACCGACGTCCTGCCCTTCCCCAAGCAGCCGGGCTCCTTCTACCACCTGTCCAAGGTCCACGACAGCCACAACATCGCCTTCGCCTGTCGCAACTGGGGCCTGCGCTCGACGGACCTCAACCAGGGGGTCGTGTACGGACAGGAGACCGAGGAGACGGCGCTGCACCCCGACCTCGCCACCCGTTACGACTACGACGCCGTCTTCGGCACCGTGCTCAACCGCTTCATCGTCCAGGCCGTGGTGGGCCACCCGCTCACCGTCTACGGCAAGGGCGGCCAGACGCGGGGCATGCTCGACATCCGCGACACCTTGGCGTGTATCGAGCTGGCCCTCCTCCACCCGCCGGTGGCAGGCGAGTACCGCGTCTTCAACCAGTTCACGGAGTCCTTCTCCGTCGGCGACCTCGCCGAGCGGGTTGCGGCGCTGGTGCCCGGGGTGGAGATCGAGCACCTCGACGACCCCAGGGTCGAGCAGGAGAGCCACTATTACCGGGCGGCACACACCAAGCTCCTCGATCTCGGCCTCGCCCCCCATCTGCTGTCGGAGGGCCTGATCACGTCGCTCCTGGCCCTGGTCGATCGACACCGGGAGCGGGTGGATCCGAGCGCGATCCGTCCGACGGTGGACTGGCGACGCACGCACAGCCACCTGGGCGCCACCGTCGGGCGTCGCTGATCACAAGGCGGGTGCGCCGTCGAGCCTCGTCGACCAGGTCGCCGGTCGACACCGAGGCCGAGGCGGAGTTCGTCGCCCATCACGGCACCCCTGAGCTGGCCCCGCTCGCGGTCATCGTCCCCGCCTACAACGAGGCCGACAACATTGGGCGGGTGCTCGACTCGATCCCCGACCGCGTCTGCGGACTGGGCGTCTCGGTGTTGGTCGTGGTCGACGGCGGTCACGACGGCACCGAGGAGATCGTGCGCGCCCGCGGGGCCTACGCCTGCGTCGCACCCCGCAACCGGGGCCAGGGGGCGGCCCTGCGCCTCGGGTACCGGATCGCGCTCGATCACGGCGCCCGCTATCTCGCCACCATCGACGCCGACGGGCAGTACGACCCCGGCGAGCTGGCTGCGCTCGTCCAGCCACTGATCGACGACGAAGCGGATCTGGTCACCGGGTCGCGCCGGCTCGGGTCGTCCGAGGTCGGCGACCGGGTGCGGGCCGCGGGCGTGGTCGTCTTCGCCGCCCTCATCACCATGCTCACCGGCCAGCGAATCACCGACCCGGCCTTCGGCCTGCGGGCGATGAATGCGGAGGTGCCGGCGTCGCTCGCGCTCGAGCAGTCCCAGTACCAGGCCGCTGAGCTGCTGGTCGCCGCCATCCTGGCCGGCTACCGGGTGGCCGAGCGACCGGGCGTCATGCGGCGGCGCTCCTCGGGGACGACCAAGAAGGGGAGCAACCTGGCCTACGGCTACCGCTACGCCCGGGTCGTGCTGGCGACCTGGCTGCGCGACCGGTGACCAGCTCGGCCGGCGACGGCGCCGGGCAGTCGCCGGCCAGCGCGGCACGCCGACCCGAGGACACGGTCAGGGCCCGGCACGTGCTCACCCGTGCCGTCCGGCCGGGCCCGCTGGCCGTGGCCGTGCTCGTCCTCGTCCCGGTGCTGACCTTCTCGGTCCCGTCCCTCATCGGGCACCCCCTCGTCAGCTCTGACGACCTGATCCAGAACTTCCCCCTCCGGGTCCTCGTCGCCCGCAACCTCGACCACGGGCACCTCCCCCTGTGGAACCCCTACATCTGGAGCGGGACCGCCCTCCTGGGCGGTCTCAATGCCGGCGCCTTCTATCCCGGGACGCTCCTGTTCACCGTGCTGCCCGCCGAAGCGGCCTGGGTCGTCAACGAGATCCTCGTCTACGTCGTCGCCGCCCTCGGCCTGTACGTGTTCCTTCGCCGATCCCGCCTGTCGGTGGGGGCCGCCTTCGTCGGGAGCCTGTCGTTCTCGGTCGGGGGCTTCATGAGCGCCCAGCTTGGCCACATCGACCTGGTGCAGGGGGCGAGCCTGGTGCCCTGGATGCTGGTCGCCCTGCAGCGGATGGCGAAGCGGCCAGCAGTCTGGCCCACCGTGCTGCTCGGAGCGTGTCTCAGCCTGCTGGTCCTGACGGGGTCGCCCGAGGCCCTGATCGACAACTCCATCCTCGTGGCCATCTACGGGGGATGGCTGGTCTGGCGTCATCGAGCGGTCCGGATCCTCGTCCAGATGGCGATCGCCTCCGCCTCGGCCGTCGTCCTCACCAGCATCCAGTGGCTCCCGGGCCTGGTCTTCGCGTCCCAGTCGCAGCGATCGGGCAGCTCCTACGCCTTCTTCATCACCGGGTCGTTCCCGCCCAAGCTCACCACCCTGACAGTCGTGCCATACCTGCTCGGGAGCTACGGACGCTTCGGCCTGCCGCTGTACCGCGGCCAGTACAACCTGGCCGAGGTCAGCTCCTACATCGGCATCCTCCCCGTCTGCGCCGCCTTCGCCATGCTCACCCGGCCATGGCGGTCGCGCCGGGCGTCGGAGGGACTAGGCGTGTGGTACCTGCTCATCGCCGTCGGGCTGGTCCTGTCCTTCGGCGGGTACACCCCGCTCGGCCACCTGCTCGCCCACATCCCCATCTACGGCCAGCAGCGGCTCCAGAACCGCAACATGGTGATGGTCGACATCGGCCTGGCGGTCCTGTTCGCCTACTGGGTCCACGGGGTGCGACAACGGGTCGGCGTCGGCCCCGGACCGAGCCAACCCAGCCTGAGCGAGCGGGCCTGGACGCTGGTGCCCGTGGCCTGTGTGGTCGCCCTCGTCTGCGCCCTCGTGGCCAGCCCGGTGGTCCTGTCCCAGGAGCTCGGGTCGCCCGTCCCGCTGGGCTCGTTCCATCGATTGGAGGGCTATCTGGCCGCTGGCCTCGTGGTAGCGGTGGTCGCGGGCCTCGTGGCCGCCGGGTGGAACCGGATCCCTCGCCGCCACCTCATGCTGGCGGTGGTGGCGGTCGTCGCGATCGACCTGGTCGTCTACCAGGCCAACCAGTACTGGCTGACACCTGCGCCCCGCAGCGCCCTCACCGACACCACCAGTATGGCCACGGCCGTGGCCGCCCAGACCGGCTCCTCCGGGCGGTTCGCCGTCTACGACCCCGACCAGAGCGATCCGGTCGCACTCGACGACCTCGGCCAGCCCGACCTCAACATCCTGCGACGTCTGGGCAGCGTGCAGGGCTACGGATCGCTGGTCAGTGGCGACTACGACCGGGCGACGGGCTCCCATCAGCAGTCCGACCTGTCGGTGACCGCGCTGGCCGGGTCCACCTTCGACGACCTCAACCTGACCACGCTCGTCACCAGGCCTGGCTACCTCGCCCGGGCGGCTCCTTCTTCGGGGTCGACGACGACGCCGGCCGGTGTCGTGCCCGAGACCCTGTCCGCCCGAGGCCAGCAGGCCTGGTACCTCGGTTCGCCCCTCCTGCTGACGGGCGTCAGCGTGCAGCTGCACCCGGATCCGACCTGTCCCCTACCGCCCGGCGGGCTGGGGCTCGGGTTGCTGACACCCAACGGCGGCACCACGCCGGTCTCCAGCCCTCTGACCGCCGATCCCAGCCGGGCGGGCCATGCCATGGTCGCCCTGAAGGGGACGACCACCGCTGTGGGGATCGTCGTTACCAACGGCGGCGCCTGCGCCCTCACGGTCGACTCGGCGACGGTCGATACGCAGCAGTCGGGCCGCCTTCTGCTCGCCGGTCCCCTTCAGGGAGCCGTCACCCCGCCCAAGTGGCAGTTCGTGGAGACCCTGGGCAGCTTCGTGGTGTTCCACAACACCGCGGCCAGGGGACGCTTCTGGGTCGCCTCCGCCGACGGCGGGTCGGTGCCCGCGGCCACGTTGCGACTCACCGACGACCCGATCACAGGCAACCAGACGGTCGTGGTCGGTACCCCCCGACCGTCCCTCGTCCTGCGCAGCGTCGCCGCCGCGCCCGGGTGGTCGGCGACGGTGCGAACGGGACCGAACGGGGTGCCCCGTACGGTCGCCATAACGACGAAGGGGGCTCTGGTCCAGGCCGTCCCCGTGCCGGCCGGGACCTCGACGGTCACCTGGAGCTACCGGCCGACGAGCGTGACCGTCGGCGCCGCCACCTCGCTGGCCGGACTGGCCGCCCTCGGGATCTCGGGGCTGGCCTGGTCGCTCAGGGGACCTGCTCGCCGGGCGCGGACGCGGCGTCGTCGGCCCGGTGCGGCCCGGTGAACAGGATGTTGAAGAACAGGAACTTCAGGATCCAGAGTGCGGCGTAGGTACCCACATAGGCCATGGCGACCAGCGTGACCTGGAGGGTCTTGTCAGTGGTGAGCGACTTCACGTGGCTGGAGACGACGTCCACCGACCACATGGCCGCCACCAGACCCAGCAGGGACGCGGCCAGATAGGGAATGACCTCCTTGACCAGGTGGGAGCGGCCCCGGCGGCCCCAGGCCCAGTTCCGGTTGAGGAAGTACGCCGGCACCATGCCCACCAGGCTGGCGACGACGCTCGTCACGCGGGGGCTGAGCCCGCCGAGGACTCCGTAGACGACGACGAAGGTGACCAGACTCACCAGACTGGCCACCACCGAGCCCAGCGCGTACCGCACGACCCGGGTCACGAGTGGGATGCGCCACCAGCGGGCGACCACCTCCCGGAGGTTCGAGCCGCCGTCGGCGCCGCCGACGCGCCGGCCGTCCCCCTTGCGGCCGTCGCCCTCCAAGGCGACCCCGCCGGGATCGAGTTCGACGTCCATCCATGGCACGATACGCCCGGCGCCAGGAAACCGGTAGCGCACCGCCGTCACCGGCGGCCCTCGGCCCGGTCAGTGGGTCGCCGGGCCACCTCTCGCCGCTATGCCGTCGAGGACCTGATCGACGATCCGCTCCACCAGCGCCTCGTCGACCGGCTCTCCCGTGAGGAGGAGCCGGTGGAAGATGATCGCCACGGGGGCGTCCAACGCCACGTCCACATGGAGGTCGGGGCGCAGCTCGCCCCGAGCGATGCCGCGCCGGATGATCTCGATGACCACGTCCCGACGAGGCGCTATGAGGTCCCTCCGAAAGGCGTCTGCCAGCTCCGGACTGCGGCTCATCCCCTCGAGCAACGGCGCCACGAGGCGCCCGTCGGGCCCGTCCATGGCCCGGACCAGCTGGTTCAGGAACTCGGTGAGGTCACCCCGGACACTGCCGGTGTCCGGAGCCGAGATCCGCTCCGACGCCACCGTGTCCACCGCTTCGATCACCAGAGGGACCTTGGACGGCCAACGCCGGTAGATCGTGGCCTTGCCGACGCCCGCCCGGGCCGCCACGCCCTCGACGCTCAGGCCGCCGAAACCTTCCTCGGCCAGCACCACGAGGACGGCGTCGAGGATGGCCCGGTGGGCCTCGGCGCTTCGGGGCCGACCGGGTCCCCGCTTGAGCATGGACCCACCTATGACGGGGCTCACCGGCGGGCCCCGATCGGCTCGGGCTCCGTCTCGGCCTGCGCCGGCGGTGCGGGCTGCGCCTCGTGGTCGGCCGGCCGGGCGGCGTCGCCGCCGTCGGGGTCACCCTCGGCCCGAGCGGGCAGGAAGACCAGCACCACCAGGGCTCCGGCCAGCGCCACCCCGGCGGCCACCGGCATGGCCAGCTGCATGCCGTGCACGAAGCCGTGGCGGGCGACTGCGGCCAGGGCTGTGCCCAGGGCGGCGGGGGCTCGGTGCGCCACCTCGAGGGCGCCGCCCACCGAGCTCTTGATCGCCGTGGCCGCCACGGCGGGCACGGCGTGACCGGCCAGTGTGCCGCCGATGACGGACCGGTACCCGGACGCGAGCACGCTGCCGATGACGGCGACACCCGCGGCCCCGCCGACCTGCATGACCGAGCTGTTCATCGCCGAGCCCACCCCGGCCTGGGCCCTCGGGAGGCTACCCATGATGGCCTCGGTGGCCGGCGCCATGGTGAGGCCCATCCCCAGGCCCATGATGATGAACGGGCCCAGGACGCCGGTCAGGTAGGTCGACCCGTCCGAGACGGTGGCCAGCCACGCCAGTCCAGCGGCCACCATCACCAGGCCGGTGCCCGCCACCACCTTGGTCCCGAGCCGGCGCACGAGGACGGTGGACAGTGGGCCGCCGAGGAGGAGCGTGCCTGCTACGGGGATGAACCGGACGCCCGCCCCGAGGGCCGAGTAGCCCAGGACGAACTGCAGGTGCTGGGTCTCCACGAACAGCATGCCGAAGAGGGCGAAGACGACGAGCGACACGGCGGCGCACGCGGCGCTGAACCTGCGGTTGCGGAAGAAGGCGAGGTTCAGCATGGGGTGGTCCGTGTAGAGCTCCCAGGCCAGGAAGGCAACCAGGATGGCGATCCCGCCCGCCATACCGGCCAGCACCCGCGTCGATCCCCACCCGGTGGTGGGCGCCTCGATGATCCCCCACAGCAGGACGCAGAGCCCGGCGATCGACAGCCCGGAGCCCACCGGGTCGAGCCGGGGGACGCTGGGATCGGCGGAATTGGGCACGAGGAAGGCGCAAGCCACCATGCCGGCCGCCACCACGGGAACGTTGATGAGGAACACCGAGCCCCACCAGAAGTGCTGGAGCAGCAGGCCGCCGGCGATGGGTCCGACCGCCACGCCCACGCCGACCACGCCGGCCCAGATGCCGATCGCCTTCTCCCGCTCCCGGGCCCCGACGAAGACGTTGGTCAGGATGGACAGCGTGGCCGGCATGACCAGCGCTCCGCCCACGCCCATCAGCGCCCTGGTGCCGATCAGGATCTCCGGAGACCCGGCGAAGGCCGACAGGACCGACCCGATGTTGAACACGGCCAGGCCCACGAGCAGGGCCCATTTGCGCCCGAAGCGGTCCCCCAGGCTGCCGGCGACCAGCAGGAGACCGGCGAACACGATCGTGTACGAGTCCACGATCCACTGCAGCTGGCTCGACGAGGCGTGCAAGTCGCGCACCAGCGTCGGGAGGGCCACGCTGAGGATGGTGTTGTCGAGCCCGATCATGAGCAGGCTCACGCACAGGACCCCGAGGATCCACCACGGTCTCCGTGCTCGCACGGTACCTCCAGCTATATCGAAACGAGTCGAGTCCGTTTCATAATAACGGGCCCGGAAGGGCTGGTGCAACCTGGGCCATAAGGGGTCAGGTCAGGCATCGCTCAGGTGGTCTCGGCGTCGAGGCGACCGTGGAGGAAGTCGTCGTAGGCGGACAGGTCGAGCAGACCGTGCCCGGAGTAGCCAAGCAGGATGACGCGCGGCCTCCCTTCTTCCTTGGCCGCCAGGGCCTCGTCGATCGCGGCGCGCAGGGCGTGGCTGGTCTCGGGCGCCGGTATCGGCCCTTGCGTCCGGGCGTACTGCACCGCCGCCTCGAACACCTTGCTCTGCGGGTAGGCGGTGGCCTCGATCCGACCCGCCCGCACCAGATTGCTGATGATCGGCGAGTCACCGTGGTAGCGAAGGCCGCCGGCGTGGATCACCTCGGGGACGAAATCGTGGCCAAGGGTGTACATCGGCAGGAGGGGCGCCAGGCCGGCCGTGTCCCCGTAGTCGTAGTCGAAGCGACCGGTCGTGAGGGTCGCGCAGGCCGACGGCTCGGCGGCGACGAGTCGCACGCCGTCGTCGGAAACGAACGGCAACGCGAGGCCGCCGAAGTTCGACCCGCCCCCGCAGCACCCGACAACCACGTCGGGGAGCCCCTCGCCGGCCAGGGCCAGTTGCTCCTTGGCCTCGAGCCCGATCACCGTCTGATGGAGCAGGACGTGGTTGAGCACCGAGCCCAGCGAGTAGTGGCTGTCCTCCCGGGACACCGCGTCGCGCACGGCGTCGCTGATCGCCATGCCCAGCGACCCCGGATGCTCAGGTTGGTCGACCGGGGAGGGGACGACCTTCCCACCCCAGACCTCCATCATCACCCGACGGTAGGGCTTCTGCTCGAACGAGGCCCTGACCATGTAGACCATGCACTCCAGGTCGAACAGCGACGAGGCGAACGACAGTGCGCTGCCCCACTGCCCGGCACCGGTCTCGGTAGTCAGCCGGCGGACGCCCTCCTGCGCGTTGTAGTAGGCCTGGGCGACGGCGGTGTTGGGCTTGTGTGAGCCGGCCGGCGACACCGACTCGTCCTTCAGGTAGATGCGGGCCGGAGTCCCGAGGTCCTCCTCCAGGCGGCGGGCCCGCACGAGCGGCGTGGGCCTCCAGAGCCGCAGGACGTCGAGCACCGCGCCGGGGATGTCGATCCAGGGCTCGGGCGACACCTCCTGGGCGATGAGGCCCATCGGGAACAACGGAGCCAGGTCCTCCGGTCCCACCGGCTGACGGGTGGCCGGGTGGAGGGGCGGCTCCAACGGCGTCGCCAGCCGCGGTACGACGTTGAACCACGCCTCGGGCAGCTCGTCAGGGGACAGGTTCCAACGCATACGCGATCCTCCTTCAGCTCGTGCGGGCGTCGAGTCGGATCCGTTGGCCGCTCACGTAGCCGGCCGGTTCCGAGACGAGGAAGCGCACCACGGCAGCGACGTCGGAGGGCTGGCACACCCGCCCGAACGGCGAGCCGGCGGCCAGCGTGCCGATGTCATCGACGCCCATCGCCCGGACCAGGCGTCGCCCCATCTCGGTCTCGACCAGACCGGGCGCCACGATGTTCACGCGCACACCGTGGCGCTGCTCCTCCTTGGCCAGCGTGAGAGCCAGTGCTTCCATCGCCGCCTTGCCCATGTTGTACGGCGCGCCGTTGGCCGCCATGAGCGCCGTCGCCGTGCTCGAGATCATGACGACGTCACCTCGCGGGCGGGTCCGCATGCCGGGCACCACGAGCTTGCAGAGGTAGTGGGGGCCGACGGCGTGGGCGCGCATCACCCGCTCGAGCTCGGCTGGGTCCGTGTCGGCGATCGAGAGCCCGCGGCTGGCGATACCGGCGTTGTTGACGAGGATGTCGACCGGTCCCAGATCGGCGACGACGGCGTCGACCATGGCCCGGTCCTCGTCGCACGAGTCGACCGAGGCCCGGTACGGCCGCGCCCGACGCCCCATGGACTCGATCCGCGCCACCACCTCGTCGGCCGCCTCCTGGTCACGGCGGAAGTTCACCGCGACGTCCGCGCCGTCCTCGGCCAAGGCGAGCGAGATGGCGCGACCGATCCCTCGGCTCCCGCCGGTGACCAGCGCGACCCTGCCCTCCAACCCGTTCGCCATGGGCCTCCTCGTCGCTGCCTGCGCGTCGTCGCCGGGGGTTGTCGCCGGGGGTTGTCGCCGGCGCAGGAAGGTTAGACGTGGCGGAGGCGCCACTGCAGCGAGGGCGCCGGCAGGGGCGAGGTCGCCTTCACCGGCACCTGGTGCGCCTGACCAGCCGCCCGCACGGTGAGGGTGCCCACCACGGTCCCGGCCTGGAAGGAGGAGCCCGTCTGCCGGGGCTGGAACTGCGTCTGCACCTGCATCCCGGGCCACCCGAGGACGCTCACCGGAGCGCCGGTCGAGGCGGGCACGGCGCCGCTGACCCAGGGAGCCGTCACGATGGCCGCCCGCTGTCCCGCCGGCACCACCGTGACCGAGGCGAGAGCGGTGCCGGTGGCGTCGAGCAGAGCCTTGCCCGCATCCAGAGCCGGCTGCGGGGCGGCCGGACCGGGCTGCCCGAGGACGACACCGAGAACGGTCACGTGCTGGCCGGCCACGACCCGGTCGGCGGCGAACACCCAGCACGACCCGGCAGCCATCGTGTTGCCGGTCTTGACGCCGATGATCCCGTCCTTGCCCGCCAGGCGGTTGAAGTTGAACACCCTGCCGGCGACCGGAAGGGTGACCTCGGGCTGGCGCACGATGGCGGCGAACGTCGGGACCGCCATGGCCGCCTGGACCAGCGTCAGCTGGTCGCTCGCCGTGCTGACCGTCGCCGCGTTGAGGCCGTTGAGGTCGACATAGTGCGTCGCGCCCATCCCGAGGGCGGCGGCGGCGGCGTTCATCTTGGCGACGAAGGCGGGCTCGCTACCGGCGTCCCAGTTGGCCAGGACGGAGCTGATGTTGTCCGCCGAGCCGACCATCAGGCCGTCGAGCATCTGGCGCTCTGTGATCATCTCGCCGGGCGCCACCTTCACCGCCGACTCCTTCCCGGCCACGGCGGCGTTGTACTGGTCTACGTCGGCCGGCGTGATGGCCACCGGAGGCCCCGGGTCAGCCGGCCCCATGGGGTGGTCGCGCAGGATGACGAGGGCGTCCATGACCTTGGTGACACTGGCGACCGGCACGGGAGCGCTCCCCCCGGACGAGCCGAGGGCTCCCTGCCCCAGCAGGCCCACCACCGCCTCGCCCTTGGCCGGCCAGGGAAGGGCGGGCGCAGCTCCCGGTACCTGGATGCTCACCGGCACGGCCGAGCGGACGGCGGGCGACGGTACGCCTCGGGTCAGCTGGAACCCGACGAAGCCTCCGGCGGCCAGCACGACCACCACGAGCAACCACACGAGGACGCGGCGCGACCGCCTCGGCGTCCGTATCGGACCCAGCGGCTTGAGGATTGCCGGCCGGGTCGGTACGCCAGTCATGCCCGCTGATCAAGCTCCTCGGGGGTCATGAGCACGGCACGAGCCTTCGATCCCTCGGAGGGCCCCACCACGCCGCGTCGCTCCAGAAGGTCCATCAACCTACCAGCCCGGGCGAAGCCCACTCGCAACTTCCGCTGGAGCATCGAGGTCGAGCCCAGCTGTGACCGCACCACCAGCTCCAGGGCCTGTGTTACCAGCTCCTCGTCGTCGCCCTCGTCGCCGAAGCCGCGGTCCTCCTCCGGCGGGCCATCCCCCTCGACGCCCTCTATGTACCGGGGCTGGCTCTGCCGACGCCAGTGGGCGACGACGGCGCGGACCTCGGTGTCGCCGACCCACGGACCCTGGAGGCGCCTGGGGTTGCTGGACGACGCCGTCAGCAGGAGGAGATCGCCCTTGCCGATCAGCCGCTCGGCCCCCGCTTGATCGAGGATGACCCGGCTGTCGGCGAGCGACGAGACCGAGAAGGCGAGCCGCGACGGGATGTTGGCCTTGATCACGCCTGTGATCACGTCGACCGACGGTCGCTGCGTGGCGATGACGAGGTGGATCCCGACGGCGCGGGCCATCTGGGCGATCCGGCAGATCGACTCCTCGACGTCGCGGGCGGCCACCATCATGAGGTCGTTGAGCTCGTCGACGACGACGAGCACGTAAGGGAGCCGACTGACCGGGCGCTCCTCCCCGTCCCCCGGAGCCGGCTCGGCGACGAGCTCGCCGGCGTCGACGGCTCGGTTGTAGCCGGCGATGTCGCGCATCCCGGCCTCGGCCAGGATGTCGTAGCGGCGTTCCATCTCGCGCACGGCCCAGATGAGGGCGTTGGCGGCCCGCTTGGGGTTGACCACGACCTGGGTGAGCAGGTGGGGCAGGCCGTTGTAGTGGCCGAGCTCGACCCGCTTGGGGTCCACGAGGATGAGCCGCACCTGGTCCGGGGTGGACCGCATCAGGATCGAGGTGACCACCGAGTTGATGCACGAGGACTTGCCGGCGCCCGTGGCGCCGGCGATGAGCACGTGGGGCATCTCGGCCAGGTTGACCATCACCGGCCTCCCGGCGATGTCGCGGCCCAGGGCCACCTCGAGGGGATGGACGGCCCGCCGGGCCTCGTCGGAGCTCAAGATGTCGGCCAGCGCCACCAGCTGACGCTGGCGGTTGGGCACCTCGACCCCGATCGCCGAGCGTCCGGGGATGGGTGCCAGGATGCGCACGTCCGGGGAGGCCATGGCGTAGGCGATGTCCTTCGACAGGCTCGTCACCCTGGCCACCTTGACGCCGGCGCCCAGCTCGAGCTCGTAGCGGGTCACGGTCGGACCCACCGTCATCCCCACCAACCTGGTCGCCACCCCGTGGGCAGCGAGGGCATCCTCCAGCATCCGGCCTGCAGTCTCGATCTGACGGCGGTCGACCTTCTGGGCCTGGCTGGCGCTCAGCAGGCGCCCGGGCGGCAGGGACCACGATCCCACCGTCGGACCAAGCTCCATCGAAAGCTGCTCGGCCGACCCGCCTCGGAGGCGGTCCCTGTCGGCGACGAACGGCGTCGCGCTGGCCGCGGCAGCCATCGACGCCGCCGGCGACCGCTCGTCCTCGGGCGACGACGCGACGTCCTCGGGCGACGACGCCACGTCCTCGGGTTCACCGGCGTCGTCGTCGCTCTCTGGATCGTCCGTCCCGACCGCGCCATCGGCGCCATTCTCCTCGCTGGTCGGGCTCCGGCCGGCGCGTGGGCTGCGTGCGTGCGCGCCGCGCCCGCCGCCTCTGCTGTCGGCGGCGACGGTGGTCGCCGCCTCGACCGCCCGGCGCCCCAGCTGGCCCACGGCGGCCACACCGCCGGCGATGGCCGTCATCGCTTCACGCACGGTGGTGCCGGTCACCGTCAGCAGCCCGAGCACGAGCGCGGTGGCCAGCACGATCGCCGCACCCCAGGTGGCCAGGGCCAGATGGAGGGGGTAGCCGGTGGCGGCCCCTACGTAGCCGCCCGCGCCCCGCAGAGTGGCGAGCCGGTCAGACAGCCGGGGAGCACCGGCGGCCAGGTCGGCCAACCCGCTTACCGACGCCAGCACCAGTGTCGCACCCACGATGCAGCGAGCCGGCTCCGGCTCCACGTCCTCGCGTCCGCGCACGAGCACCCAGCCGACCAGCGCCAGCCCCGGTGGCACCAGGGCGACCGCCCACCCGAGCGTCGATCGGCCAGCGTGGTCGAGGAGCCGGCCGGCCGGTCCGAGGACGTCGCCGTACACGGCGAGGGTGGCGAGCACCCCGGCGACCAGCAGGACCAGGCCCCAGACGTCGGCGGGCTGGTGCACCAGACGCCCGATCAGGTCGGCGGCGCCGGAGACCGTCCGCGCACCGAGGGACGGCCCGCGGCGCGATCTCGGCCCGCGGCGCGATCGCTGCCCACCGCCGCCGGTCAGCAGGCGCCCCATCGACGCCCCCAATCCCCGACGGGTGCGACGGGATCGGGACGTTCTGCGCTTCGTCGGCCCGGTCGGGCGGCGTCTCGTCGTGGTCACAATGAGCACAACGGTAACACCAGCCCCACCAGCCACCGTGGCCCCAGGAGCCCCAGAAGACGTCCCGACCCCCGGCTACGCCTCCATCACCACGGGGACGATCATGGGGCGCCGCCGGGTGCGCTCGCCGACGATGCGGCCCATGGCCGAACGTGCGTGCCGCCGGAGCGTGTCGTGATCCCTGGCCCCCTCCTCGATCGCCTCCTCCAGGCTGGCCTGGACGGCGCCACGGGCGTCATCCAGAAGACCCTCGGCCTCGGGGGCGTGCACCCAGCCCCGGGTGATGATCTCGGGCCCGGTGAGGAGCTTGCCGGCTTGCCCGTCGATCGTGACCACCACCACGATCAGCCCCTCCGCGGACAGCGCCCGGCGGTCGCGCAGGACCCCATGGCCGACATCGCCCACGATGCCGTCGACGTACAGGTACCCGGCGGGTACCCGGTCCGTCTTGGCAATCCCGCCGTCGTCCAGTGTGACGACGTCTCCGTCCTCGCAGAGCAGCACCCTCGACTCGTCGACGCCCATGCCCTCGGCCAGTCGGGCGTGGTGCGTGAGGTGGCGGAACTCCCCGTGAACCGGGATGAAGGCCTCAGGCTTGGCCACCGCGAGCATCGTCTGGAGCTCCGCCTGCTTGGCATGCCCGCTGACGTGGATCTCGGCCTGATCGGAATGGACCACCTCGGCGCCCAGCCGGTACAGGCCGTCGATCACCTTGGCCACCGCCCACTCGTTGCCTGGTATGGCGTGGGCGCTGATGATGACCAGGTCCCCCTCCCCCAGCCGCAGCCACTTGTTCTCGCTCGCCGCCATGAGCGACAACGCCGACATCGGCTCTCCCTGCGAGCCGGTGGACACGACGCACACCTGAGCGGGGTCGAACTCGTCCAGGCGCTCGATGTCGATGAGGGCGTCGTCGGGCAGGCGGAGCACCCCGAGCCGGCGGGCCAGGGCGACGTTCTTGGCCATGGACCGCCCGAGCGTGGCCACGTAACGGCCGCACCCGATGGCCGCGTCGCACACCTGCTGGACGCGGTGCACGTGGCTGGAGAAGCAGGCGATGATGATGCGCTTGTCTCGGTGCTCCTCGAACAGGCCCCGAAGGGCCACGCCGACGGACGACTCGCTGGCCGTGTAGCCAGGCTCCTCGGCATTCGTGGAGTCGGACAGCAGCAGGCGGATGCCGTGCTCGGACGCGAGGGCGCCGATCCGCGACAGGTCGGTGTGGCGACCGTCGACCGGAGCCAGGTCGAGCTTGAAGTCCCCCGAATGCAGCACGATGCCCTGCGGCGTGTGGAGGGCGGTGGCGTAGCCGTGCGGGACCGAGTGGGTCACGGGGATGAACTCGACGTCGAAAGGGCCGATGCGGCGGCGCTCGCCGTCGGCGACCGGCATCAGCTCGACCCGGGAGAGCATCCCCGCCTCTTCGATGCGATTGCGGGCCAGGCCGAGGGTGAGAGCCGAGCCGTAGACGGGCAGTGACAGGTCCTGAAGCAGGTAGGCCAGCCCGCCGGTGTGATCCTCGTGGCCGTGGGTGAGGATGCAGGCCTCGACCCGATCGGCGTTGTCACGCAGGTAGGTGAAGTCCGGTAGGACCAGGTCGACGCCGGGCATCTCGAGGTTGGGGAACATCAGTCCGCAGTCGAGCAGCATGATGCGGCCGTCGAGCTCGATGCAGGCGCAGTTGCGACCGATCTCCCCCAGCCCGCCCAGGAATGTGATCCGGACGGGATCAGCCAACGGGCTCTCGGGGTGGATGGCCCGCCGGCGGCCGGGCGCGCAGGCCGGCCAGCACGGCGGCCGCCCGCTCGTCGAGCGACGCGGACGCCGGTCCCATGGGAAGCCGGCACTGGCCAACGGGCAACCCCAGGCGCCGCATCACGGCCTTTGCCGGCAGCGGGTTGGGGGCATCCTCGGAGCTGACGAACGAATAGGACGTCATCAGGTCGTTGTTGCACGCTCGCGCCCGTTCGAGGTCACCCGCGTCGACGGCGGAGATCATCTCGGCGATCTCGGGGCCCGCCCAGTGGCTGACCACGCTCACCACGCCCGACGCGCCCAGGGCGAGCAGGGCGAGGTTGAGGGGATCCTCCCCGCTGTACAGGTCGAAGTCGCGAGGAGCCTCGGCCAGGAGCCTGGCCGACCCGACGACATCACCCGCCGCGTCCTTCACCCCCACCACGTTCGTCACCTCGCGGGCCAACCCGAGCAGCGTGTCGTGGGCCACCTTGCGACCGGTGCGAACCGGGATGTCGTAGACGAGCACCGGAAGCGACGTGGCCCCGGCCACGGCTCGGAAGTGCGCGGCCAGCCCGGCCTGCGAGGGCCGGTTGTAGTAGGGCGTCACGGCGAGGATGCCTGCGGCCCCGGCCACCTCGGCCAGCTTCGTAAGCTCGACGGAGTGCCGGGTGTCGTTGGTCCCCGCGCCGGCGATGACCGGCACCGTCACCGCCTCGGCGACGACGCGCCACAGGTCGGCCTTCTCGTCGTTGGAGAGCACCGTCCCCTCGCCGGTGGTGCCGGCCACCACCAGAGCGTCACTGCCGTGGTCGACCAGCCAGCGCGCGAGCGCCGCCGCTGCGTCCAGGTCGAGCGCGAAGCGGTCGTCGAACGGCGTGACCATGGCCGTGAGCACGGCGCCGAAACGGCCTGAACGGGCCATCTGCGCACCTCCTCCCGCAAGCCTCCCCGACGCACCCTACCCCAACAGCACGGCCAGGCCAGGGAGTTAGGCCGGCTAGGCCGAGCGCTTGTCTCCCTGAGCCAGGGCGAACGCCTCGTACTCCTCACCGGTGTCGGCCCAGCTCTCGAAGGCGATCACGCCGAGGTCGGTGAAACGCTCACGCAGCCACCCGTCGGCGGCGTCGAGCAGGCCGAGCTTCTTGCAGTTCGGGACGATCTTGGCGAACAGCATGGACTGGAAGGCCGCCCGGTCCGGCGCCTGCATGACGAGGGGAACGATCTCCTTGACCGGCAGGCCCATCCGCTCCCACACCTCCTGCTGCAGGAAGCGGTCACGCATGCGCACCGCAGCTTCGAAGGCGAACTCCTGGCGCTCCCGGATCTCCGCCGTGCTCAGCTGCTCGTAGTACTCCTGCAGGCTGAGCACACCGAAGGCCACGTGACGGGCCTCGTCGGCCATCACGTACTTGAGCAGCTGCTTGAGGAGAGGCTCGGTGGTGAAGCTGTGGATGAAGCCGAACGCCGCCAGAGCCAGCCCCTCGACCATGATCTGCATGCCGAGGTAGGTCATGTCCCAGCGGCTGTCGGCGATGATGTCGTCGAGCAGCATCCGCAAGTGGGCGTTGATCGGGTAGTGGCCCGACAGCTTCGTGTCGAGGTACTTCGAGAAGACCTCGACGTGGCGAGCTTCGTCCATGACCTGGGTGGAGGCGTAGTACTTGGCGTCGATCCAGGGCACCGACTCCACGATCTTGGCCGTGCACACGAGGGCGCCCTGCTCGCCGTGCATGAACTGCGACAGCGTCCAGTTCTGGCTCTCGATGCCGAGCTGGAGCCACTCTGCGTCGGTCCAGCTGGCGAACGGCGTGCCCGAGACGTCCATGCCCTGGGCGAATCCGCCCGTCGCGGCGGCGTTGGCCATCACCACGGACTCCTGGTCGACGTCGGTGTCCCACGGCAGGTCGGTCTCGCCGTTCCACATCGAGCCTTTGGCCTTCTCGTAGAGGCGCGTCAGCTTGGGGCGGGCACCCTTCTCGTAGTCCCACGTGAAGATGGCCTCGGCATTGTCGGTCACGGCGTGGACCGCGTCGTCGACATCGGTGTTGGTCACCGACAGGATCGCCTCGATGTCGTTCACGTCGCTGCGGCCGATGAGCTCCTCGTTCGTGGACATTTGGCTTCCTCCTGGGTCAGCTGACGGGTCGGGCCGGCACCTGGACGTCGGCCGACGCCCGGATGCCGGGTAGCACGAAACTGCGGACAAGCCGCCGCACCGAGATGGGATCGGCGATGTCGACGCCGGCGCTCGGGGAGGCGGCGTAGGAGATCACGATGCGGGTCACCCACTCGCCCACGCGGTTGGCCTCCTCGCGGCCGAGCCACCGGGCCAGGTAGGGCGAGACGAAGGACGCGGCGGTGGCCAGGACCCGCTCCGCCCGGGCGAAGGAGATCTGGGGCAGGATCACCTCGGGCTCGTGGGCGACGAGGAACCGCAGCGCCGGGTGGTAGGTGATCCGGGCGCCGGTCTCGCTCATGCCTGCGACGAGCAGTTCCTCGAGGTCCGCCGCCGCCGCCAGGCGGTCGTCCAGGGCGGCGAAGAGCCGCTCGAGCTCGACGTCGACGACCGTCTCGAGCACCGCGTCCTTGCCCCCCGGGAAGAGCCGATAGACGGTCGCCCGGCTCCATCCCGCCTCACGGGCCACGTCGTCGAGCGTCGTCTTGGCCACGCCCCAGCGGGCGATGCAGCGCAGCGTGGCGTCGACGACGCGGATCTCCTGCTGGCTCCGCTCGGCCGGGCAGTCAGTCACCGCCTCTGCCATCGCTTCCGGGAGCACGCCCGTTGCCGTCACTGATGAGACATTCTCGCATACTTCGTCTCATCGTCAAGTTGGTCTCATTGTGTCATCCGTCACGGCCGGGTGGAGGGCGGCCAGCACCTCCGTGCGGACCAGCGCCTTGACCTGGGCCCGATCCGAAAGGTCCCACCGCCCGGGTGACCCGGTGAAGGACAGCAGCATCCGGGCCACGAAGTCGGCCGCCTCCTCGGGGTCGAGCCCGGCCCTCCGGGCCTGCTCCTCCATGTGCGGCATCAGGAAAGCCCGGATGTAGCCGATGATCCGGGTGCTCTCCACCGTCAGCTGGGGCAGGAGGCGGTCGGGCTCGGTCTGGAGGATCTTCTGGAGAACCTCGTGCTCCTCGACGGCCCGGTGGGCGAAGAACAGCGCCTCCTCCAGCAGCTCGTCCAGTCCCCCGGTGTCGCCAACGGCGGCCGCCAGCCGATCGAAGAACCGGACCGCCTCCCAGGCGATCACCTCGGCCACGAGCTGGTCCCGCCCGCCGGGGAAGTAGCGGTAGATCGTGGCCCGCGCCATGCCGGAGGCCCGGGCCGCGTCCTCGACGGTCGTCTTGGCCAGCCCGTACCGGGCGACGCAGGTGTAGGTCGCCTCGAGGATCCGCAGACGCGCGCCGCCGGCCACGATCCACCCTACCGGGAGGCATGTGGCGGCGACGCCGCCCGACCCCGATGGTCCTCTGGTTCCACCTTTGGTCGAACAGGACGACAACTCGGACGGTGCACGGACCGCTCCCGAGGTCGGGGCTCTCAGAGCCCGAGCAGTGAATCGAGGCCGCGGGTCAGACCGGGCCGCTCGGCCACCGATTTGACGGCCAGCAGCACGCCCGGCATGAACGAGGTGCGGTCGTAGGAGTCGTGGCGGATCGTGAGGGTCTGGCCCGCCGTCCCCAGGATGACCTCGTGGTGGGCGACGAGCCCCCGCAGGCGGACCGAGTGCATGCGGATGCCACCAGGACCAGTCGCGCCCCGGCTTCCCTTCACCACCTCGGTCCTGGTCGGGTCCTCGCCCCAGCCGTCAGCACCCGCAGCCTGGCGCGACTTGGACATCCCCTCGGCGACGCGCAGCGACGTTCCGGAGGGGGCGTCCAGCTTGGCGTCGTGGTGCAGCTCCACGATCTCGGCCGTGTCGACGTAGGGCGCAGCAAGCTCGGCGAAGCGGGTCATCAGGGCCGCGCCGATGGCGAAGTTGGCCGACAGCACGCAGTTGGGAGAGCCAGAGAACAGCCGGTCCAGCTCGGCCACGTCGTCTGCGGTGAACCCCGTCGTCCCCACGACCGCGTGCACCCCGTTGGCTGCGCACCAACGGAGGTTCTCGAGGGCCGCCCCGACCTCGGTGAAGTCCACCGCCACCTGTGTCCCGGCCCGGGCCAGTGACTCGGCTCCGCCCTCCACCTGGACGGCGGAGCCCTGGACCCCGGTCACCTGATAGATGTCGATGCCCGCCAGGCGGGGGTCGACGGCGGCCACCAGCTCGAGGTCAGGATCGTCGGCGACCGCCCGGCACACCGTCGAGCCCATGCGGCCCCCAGCGCCGAACACGCCGACTCGCATGCCTGCACCCTAACGAACCGCAGCACCGAGGTCGCCGTCACCGAACGGGCCGAGCACCACCACCGTCCGTGGCGCACCCAGCACCCGGCGAGCGGCGGCGGCGACCTGGTCGATGGTGACTGCGTCGATCCGCGCGAGCAGCTCGTCCACCGTCAGCACCTCGTGATGCAGGAGCAGGCTGCGCCCGATCCGGCTCATGCGGGCGGCGGAGTCCTCGAGCGCCAGCAGGGTCTCGGCCCGCAGGTGGCCTCGGGCCAGGTCCAGCTCGTGCGCGGTGATCCCGTCCGCCACCAGCCGATCGAGCTCCACGTTCACCAGCTCCAGCACGTCGCGGACCCGGCTCGGCGTGGTACCCACGTACACCGCGAGCAACCCCGTGTCCTCGTAGGCCACGCGATCGGAGTACACGGAGTAGGCGAGGCCGCGCCGCTCCCTGATCTCCTGGAACAACCGGCTGGACACGCCGCCACCGAGGACGTGATCGAGGGCGGCCAGGGGCCAGCGGTCCTGGTCGTGGCGGTCGGGGCCCCGCACCCCGACGACCAGGTGCGCCTGTTCGGTCGATCGGGAGACGACCACCGACGGCTCGCGTTGCCCGTTTGGTGGGGTCCGTCGTGGCGGTGCGCCGCCGGCCGCCCCCGCGAAGCGCGCTTCGATGCCAGCCGCCACCTGGTCGTGGTCGACGGCCCCGGCGGCGGCGGCGACGATGTTGACCGGCCGGTAGTGCTCGCCGAAGAACCGCCGGACGTCACCAGTCGCCATGGCCTCGACACTGTCCGGGGTCCCGAGCACCTCCCGGCCCAGCGGGTGGCCCGGGAAGAGGGCGGCCGCGAAGCGGTCGTAGACGAGGTCGGCCGGCTCGTCGCCGTGCATCAGGATCTCCTCGAGGATCACCTGGCGCTCGGCCTCGAGCTCGTCGGGGCGCAGCGCCGGCGACCACATGATGTCGCACAGCACGTCGAGGCCGAGATCGAGGTGCTCGGCCAGCAGGCGCACGTAGAACGCCGTGTACTCCTTGGTGGTGAAGGCGTTCATGTCGCCTCCGACGCCGTCCACCGCCTCCGCGATCGCCCGCGCCGTCCGGGTGGGTGTGCCCTTGAACAGCAGGTGCTCCAGGAAATGGGAGGCCCCGATCTCGCCCGGGCCCTCGTCGCGCGACCCTGTGCCCACCCAGAAGCCGGCGGTCACCGAGCGGACGTCGGGCATGGCCTCCGTGACGAGACGCAGCCCGCAAGCGAGCTGGCTGGTGCGGATCAAGCGGTCAGCGCCGACCGCGACGCCGCCGAGGGCCCCCGCCCCCGCCGCCGCCACCACCGCGGCCGCTCTCGGGGCGGCGGGACCCGCCACCGGGGCCCGTGGCCTCCGGTCCGAGCTCACCCATCTCGGACTCGAGCTCGCGCTCGAAGGCATCCTCGTCGAAGGAGACGTAGCTACCCCGGTCCTCGGCCGTCGCCACACCGCTGGCAGAGCTGTCGGCGGGGGCGCCCCGGTCACCGGGGCGCCCACGGCCACCCGAGGTGTCATCCCTCCGGCGCCGCCCCTCAGGGGCGTCGCCGGAAGCCGTGCCGCCACGGGCGTCGACGTTGCCGCCGGAGCGCTGGCGATCGCCGTCTCCGGGCCCGTTACCGGCCAGCGAGAGCGAGATCTTGCCCTGAGGATCGATGTCGTCGACCCGCACGTCGAGGGACTGGCCGAGCTCCACCACGTCTTCGACCCGCTCGACGCGACGACCCTGCCCCAGCTTGGAGATGTGGACCAGCCCGTCGCGTCCGGGGAGGATGTTGACGAAGGCGCCGAACTTGGTGATGTTGACGACCTTGCCGGGGTACACGGCGCCGAGCTCGGCCTTCGGTGGCTCGAGGATGAGCCCCAGTCGCTTGCGGGCATCCTCGACGGCCCGGCCGTCCTTGGCCCCGATGGTGACCGTCCCGACGGTGCCGTCGTCGTCCACGTTGATGTCGGCGCCCGTCTCCTGCTGGATGGCGTTGATGACCTTGCCCTTGGGCCCGATGACCTCGCCGATCTTGTCGAGGGGGATCTCGATGCTCACGATCTTGGGGGCGTGCTCGTTGACGCTCGCCCGAGGCTGGGAGATGGCCTCTGCCATCACGTCGAGGATCGTCAGCCTGGCCTCGTGCGCCTGTTGCAGCGCTTCGGCGAGCACCTCGGCCGGCAGCCCGTCGATCTTCGTGTCGAGCTGGAGGGCCGTGACCGCGTCAGCCGAGCCCGCCACCTTGAAGTCCATGTCGCCGAAGGCGTCCTCGGCTCCGAGGATGTCGGTCAGGGTGGTGTAGCGGCCCTCGGCGTGCACCAGGCCCATGGCGATCCCGGCCACCGGCGCCTTGACGGGCACGCCGGCGTCCATGAGCGAGAGCGTAGAGCCGCACACCGAGGCCATCGATGTCGATCCGTTCGAGCTCAGCACGTCGGACACCAGCCGCAGCGTGTAGGGGAACTCCTCGGCCGACGGGACCACGGGCAGCAGGGCCCGCTCGGCCAACAGCCCGTGGCCGATCTCCCGGCGTTTGGGGCCCCGCATGAAGCCTGTCTCGCCCGTCGAGTAGGGCGGGAAGTTGTAATGGTGCATGTAGCGCTTCGACTCGTCGGTCCCGATGGTGTCGAGCAGCTGGTTCATCCGGGGCATGCCCAGAGTGGTCACGTTGAGCACCTGGGTCTCGCCCCGCTGGAACAGCCCCGAGCCGTGGGCGGTCGGTAGCACGCCGACCTCGGCGCTGAGGGGCCGGATGTCACGGGGCCCCCGCCCGTCTATGCGCACGCCGTCCTCCACGATGCGCCGGCGAACCAGCTGCTTGGTCAGGGCCCGGACCGCGGCCTTCACCTCACGCTCACGCCCGCTCAGCTCGTCTTCGAGCGCGGCGGCGATCGACGCCCCCGCCTCGTCGAGGGCGGCGTTGCGCTCCGCCTTTCCGACGATCGAGGTGGCCCCGGTGAGGCTCTCGGATCCCACGTCGAGGACCCGCGTCCAGACGTCGTCGCCGTAGTCGAGCTGGGCCTGGTAGGGGATGGTCGGCTTCTTTCCCGCCTTGGCGACCAGCTCCCGCTGGAGCTCGATCGACTCCCGGATCCAGGTCTTGGCCGACTCCAGGCCCGCGGCGATGACCTCCTCGGTGACCTTCGGGGCACCGGCCTCGTAGTAGTCCCAGGCCTTCTCGGTGCCCCCGGCCTCGACCATCATGATGGCGATGTCGCTGTCTGCCTCTTCGCCGAGGGCCCGCCCGGCCACGACCAGCTCGAAGGTCGAGGCGTCACCCTCCTGGTAGGTGGCGTGGGGTACCCATCGCCCCTCCTGGGACCAGGCGATACGGACGGCCCCGATGGGGCCGTCGAAGGGGATACCGGACACCGTCAACGCCGCCGAGGCGGCGTTGATGGCCAGCACGTCGTGGGGGTTCTCCTGGTCGGCACCGAGGATGGTGCCCACCACGTGGACCTCGTTCCGGAATCCGGCGGGGAAGGACGGCCTCAGGGGCCGGTCGATGAGGCGGCCGGTAAGGATGGCCTGGTCGGTGGCCCGACCCTCGCGCCGGAAGAACGATCCGGGGATCTTGCCGGCCGCGTACATGCGTTCTTCGATGTCGACGGTGAGGGGGAAGAAATCGATGCCCTCGCGCACCGTCTTGGCCGCGGTCGCGGTGACCAGCACCACCGTGTCGCCGAGACGGGCGACGACGGCACCGTCGGCCTGACCGGCCAGCTTGCCGGTCTCGAGGGTGAGAGCTCGATCGGTCCCGCTGATGGGAGCCGACACTGAGATGGCGTCCGCCATGACACTCCTTGTCTGTCAGGCGGCGGCCGGGCCAGTTCCCAGTGGTCGGGCACCTGACCTTCTCTCCCTGCCGGGTGGCCGGCCACTGGCAGCTGACAGCCGGCGCCGCCTGCTGCGTGTTGTCGGGCGGGCTCGTCCCGCCACGTTGTTGGTATGTGCGTCGGGCGGGCCTAGGGCCGCCCGGTGTTGTCGTCTCCGGCGCTCAGCGACGTAGCCCGAGCCGGGCGATGATGCCCCGGTACCGTTCGACGTCATTGGCCATGACGTAGTCGAGCAGCCGACGGCGGCGGCCGATGAGCTTCATCAGCCCGCGACGGGTGTGATGGTCACCCTTGTGCACCTTGAGGTGCTCGGTGAGGTGGTTGATGCGCTCGGTGAGGAGGGCGATCTGAACCTCTGGTGACCCGGTGTCGGAGTCGTGGAGTCGGTGCTCGGTGATCGTGGCCGACTTGTCGGGCATGCTTCGAAAATCCTCGGATGTCGCAGAGAGCCGCCAGGGCGCGAATGCCCCGGCAGACCGACTGTAGCAGGGCTCCACCCCTCGAGCCGGCTCTGCTGGTCGGGGCCTCGCCGCCGAGGACGGGCCCCATCCCGTCCTCCCCCGTTCTGGCTGACAGAGGGCGGTGGGGTCCCCCACCCCGCCGCTGGCCGTTATGGTCAGGGCCGGTGGAGGAGGGCTACCTCCGGGTCACACGCTCGTGCTCGATCCCGCTCGGCGAGCTCGAGTGGCGCTTCAGCGGTGCCGGCGGCCCTGGCGGCCAGCACGCCAACACGGCCAACACCAGGGCCGAGGTCCGCTTCGACGTCGCCTCGTCGCCTTCCTTGGGCCCGCGACAGCGGGCCCGCCTGCTCGAGCGGTTGGGCCCGGTCGTACGCGTCGTGGCGTCCGACGAGCGCTCCCAGGCCCGCAACCGCCAGCTGGCCCTGGAGCGCCTGGCCAGTCGCCTGGCGGCGGCCCTCCGCGTCGAGCGCCGCCGAGTGCCCACGGCGCCGAGCGCGGCGTCCAAGCGCCGACGCCTCGAGCACAAGCGCCGCCGAGGCGACCTCAAGCGCCAGCGCCGCCCTCCGCCCCGAGACAGCTGAGCGTCCAGCCGGCGAGCGCAGCGCGGGTGGCCTCGACATCCTTGGCCATCTGGGCGGCCAGCGCCTCGGGCGAGTCGAAGCGCTCCTCGCCGCGGAGGCGGGTCACGAAGCGCACCTTCACCCGCTCCCCGTACAGATCCCCCGAGAACTCCAGCAGGTACGCCTCGAGGAGCGAGGTGGCCGCGTGCTCGTAGAACGTGGGACGCCGCCCCAGGGAGATGGCCGCGGCATGAACCGAGCCGTCGGCGCGCTCGAAGTACCCGGCGTAAATCCCGTCGGCGGGCAACAGGATCCCATTGGGTACGGCGACGTTGGCGGTCGGATAGCCGAGCACCGCTCCCCCCCGACCGTCACCGTGGCTCACCACGCCTCGGACCTCGTGGGGTCGGCCGAGGAGACGGGCGGCATCGGTCACACGACCCTCGCTCAACAGTTTGCGGATGCGGGTCGACGACACCGCCTCGCCTGGAGTCAATGACCCGTCCCCGCTCTCGTCGACCAGTCCGAGACCGACCACCTCGAAGCGCCGTTCCACCCCCATCTCGGACAGGAGGGCCACGTTGCCACTGCGCCCGTAGCCGAAATGGAAGTCCTCGCCGACGACGATCACCCGCGCCCGCAGGCAGCCCACCAACACCTCCTCGACGAAGTCCTCGGCGGACTCGCGTGACCGTTCCTGATCGAAGGAGATCACGACCACGTGGTCGACGCCGGTCTCGGCCAGCAGCTCGATCTTCTGGTCCAGGTCGGTGAGCAGCAGCGGGGCGGACTCGGGACGCACGACGGTCGCCGGGTGGCGGTCGAAGGTCACGACCGCGGTGGACAGACCCAGACGCCGGGCCCGCTCCTGCACCTCGGCGATCACCCGCCGGTGTCCCAGGTGGACCCCGTCGTAGGCGCCGATGGTCACCGCGCTTCCCTGGGTCGGGCGCGGGCACTGCCCCAGGTCGTCGATGACCTCCATCGGCTCTGAGGCTACTGGCTCGTAACCAGCACGACGGCGGGCTTCAACCGAGTGTCCTCGCCCTGCTCGTAGACCGCCAGCAGCCGCTGCCGTTCGTCGGCCACGGCCCACGGTCCCTCCCCGACGGCGCCCACCTCGGCCCGCTCCACCCGCACTCCGTGCCCCACCGCCTCGGCAACGCCTTCGTCGACCCACAGGCGCGGATAGTCCCGCATGGCCTCCATGGGGCTGAGCACCGAGGCGACCGCCGAGTCGGGCGAGAGATCGTCCAGCCCGCGAGCATCGGCCAGGGTGAAGGAGCCGGTGGCCTGCCGCCGCAGCCGTCGGAGGTGGCCGCCGCCACCGAGGGCGGTCCCGAGGTCGGCGGCCAGCGCCCGGACGTAGGTGCCCGAGGAGCAGTCCACCTCGATGGCGAAGACACCAGGCTCGTCCGTGGGCTCGACGTCGAAGCGGGAGACCGTGACCGGTCGGGCGCTGCGTTCGACCACGACCCCTTCCCGGGCCAGCTCGTACAGGCGCCGTCCGCCGACCTTGCGGG
Organism: uncultured Actinomycetes bacterium; assembly: GCA_963717645.1. Taxonomy (GTDB): domain Bacteria; phylum Actinomycetota; class Acidimicrobiia; order Acidimicrobiales; family AC-9; genus AC-9. The sequence goes on from CAVQWQ010000003.1 coordinate 184,059, forward strand.
CCGACACCATTGGAGGCGTCTGCATGATCTCGCCGGTGAGGATCAGCGCCGCCTCGCGCGCCTGGTCGACGCTCACCCCCCGCATGTCGAACCGCTCGACGACGTCTCCCTGGTCGTCGAGGGTGGTCGTCGTCGAGCCCAGCACGACCTCACCGGCATAGGACTTGGGCAGCGCCCCCAGGAAGCGCGTCAGGCGGGTGACCCGACCCAGTGCCACCAGCAGGATGCCGGTGGCGGCGGGATCGAGGGTCCCGGCGTGGCCCACCCGACGCTGGCCGAGGAGCCGCCGGCAGCGGGCCACGACGTCGTGGGAGGTCCAGCCGGGGTACTTGTCGACCACGAGCAGGCCGTCAACCGGCTCGGGAGGCCGGCTCGAGGAATCAGCCGGCCCGGGAGCGTGCCGATCAGCCTCCGGCATCGGCTCCCGCGCCCGGGCGGTCGAGGCGGCGGAGGATCTCCTCCACCCGCTCGCCCTCGGCCACGGCGGGGTCGGCGCTGAAGGTCAGCTGGGGCGTGCGCTTGAGCCGGACCTGGCGACCTATGGCCGCCTGGAGCCGGAAGCGCTGCTGCTCCAGACCCTCGCGAGCCGCCTCGCCGAGCGAGCTCAGGAAGACGGTGGCGTGGCGCAGGTCGGGCTCGCTGACAACCGCGGTGACGGTGACGAGCAGCAACCGCTCGTCATAGTCGGACAGGCGCTCGATCTCGCCCGCCACCACCTCCCGCAGGACCTCGTTCACCCTTGCCGTCCTCGGAAACCCTGGACGGTTCCTCTTGCTGCCTCGACGATCGGCCACCATCACCACCCCTTATGCCCGGTCCAACCAGCGGCGCTCGGTACCCAGCACCTCGACGTCGGGGTTGGACCAGATGAAGCGCTCCACCTGGTCGAGCACGTCGTCCACGTGGCCGACACTCCCTGCCACCGCCGCCAGCCCCAGCCCGGCCCGCTGCCAGCGATCCTGGTGGGCCACCTCGGCCGCGGCCACTGAGTACCGCTGACGGGCACCCTCGAGGATCGGCTTGACCACGGCCCGCTTGGTCTTGAGCGAGCGGCTGTAGGGCAGGTGGAGGTCGACCTCCAGAACGCCTACGTGCGTGGAATCTCCCGCTCTTCGAACGTCTCGATGATGTCGCCCTCCTTCAGGTCCTGGAAGTCGGACAGACCGATACCGCACTCGAAGCCCGCTTGGACTTCTCGCACATCGTCCTTGAAGCGCCGCAGCGACGAGATGGCGCCCTTCCAGATGACGACGCCCTCGCGCAGGAAGCGAACCTTGGAACCGCGGGTGATGACGCCGTTGCGCACGTAACATCCGGCCACGGACCCCACACGCGGTACCCGGAAGACCGCACGTACCTCGGCGTCTCCGGTGACAATCTCCTCGAACTCGGGAGCCAGCATCCCGACGATGGCGGCCTCGATCTCTTCCAGCACCTTGTAGATGATCTCGTAGGTGCGGATCTCGACGTTCTGGGTGTCGGCCATCTCCCGGGCCCGACGGTCCGGGCGCACGTTGAACCCGATGATCGTGGCGTTCGACGCCGCTGCCAACTGGACGTCGTTCTCGGTGATGCCGCCGACCGCGCGATGCACGAAGCTCAGCTTGACCTCGTCGCGCTCCAGCTTCCGCAGGCTCTCCGTCAGCGCCTCCAGCGAGCCTTGGACGTCGGCCTTCAGGATCAGGTTGAGGGTGGCCGTCTCGCCCCGCTGGATCTGCTCGAAGACGTCCTCGAGCTTGGCTCCCGGCGATGCCGACGGCGTGGGCGTGTACCCGGCGAACCGGATGCGCTGTTCGCGGGCCTCGCCGATGGTGCGGGCGGTGCCCTGGTCGGACGTCACCCGCAGCTCGTCACCGGCGCTGGGCACCTCGGAGAACCCCAAGACCTCGACCGGCGTCGAGGGCGTGGCCTCCTTGATGTTGTCGCCGCGGTCGTCGACCAGCGCTTTCACCCGTCCCCAGGCGGCGCCCGCGACCATAGGATCGCCGACGCGCAGGGTGCCCTTCTGGACTATGGCGGTGGCCACCGGACCGCGGCCGACGTCGAGGTTGGCCTCCAGGACCACCCCGCGTGCCCGCCCCTCTGGGTTGGCCGTGAGCTCCTGGACCTCGGCCAGGACCAGGAGCTGCTCGAGCAGCTCGTCGATCCCGACGTCCTGCAGGGCGGAGAGCTCGACCATGATCGTGTCGCCACCCCAGCGCTCGGGCACCAGGCCCTGGTCCGACAGCTGCTGCATCACGCGGTTGGGATCTGCGTCCTCGCGGTCGATCTTGTTGATGGCGACCATGATGGGCACGTCGGCGGCCCGAGCGTGGTTGAGCGCCTCGATCGTCTGCGGCATGACGCCGTCGTCGGCGGCGACGACCAGGACCACGATGTCGGTGACCTCGGCCCCGCGAGCTCGCATGGCCGTGAAGGCCTCGTGGCCCGGCGTGTCGATGAAGGTGATGAGACGCCCGTCCTTGTCCGCCTGATAGGCGCCGATGTGCTGGGTGATGCCACCGGCCTCGCCCGCCACCACGTTGGTCTCGCGGATGCGGTCGAGGAGCTTGGTCTTGCCGTGGTCGACGTGGCCCATCACCGTGATCACCGGCGGGCGCGGACGCTGGAGGGCGGGGTCTTCTTCCTCGTCGGCCTCGAAGTACTTGGCCTGGAGGGCAGCCTCCTGCTCCTCGCCGGCGTCGACGAGGCGCACGGTGGCGCCGATCTCGGCCGCGAACAGCTCGATCATGTCGTCGCTCAGCGACTGGGTGGCCGTGACCATCTCGCCCTGCAGCAGAAGGAAGCGCACGACGTCGCCGGCGGAGCGGTTGAGCTTGGGCCCGATGTCCTGGGCGGTGGAGCCCCGCTCGACAACCACCTCGTCCTCGGGCACGGGAGCGTTCGATGGCGTGTAGGTCGTCAGCTGGGTGGGCTCGAGCTCCTCCATGTTGCGCCGGCGACGGCGAGGTCGACGCTGGGGAGGCCGCCCGCGGCCGCCCGGACCACCTCGTCCAGGCGGGGGCGGCGGCATGGGACCGCGTCCCAGCCCACCTCCGGGGCGACCGCCCCCGTAGCCTCCGGGCCGCGGGCCCCCGTATCCACCAGGGCGCCCGGTGCCGGTACCGGTGGGCCGGCTTCCTCCTCCGGGACGGCCGGCGCCGGCCGGAGGCCGAGGCCCGGCGGGCGCGCCCCGTCCGCCCATCCCTGGAGGCGGCGGGATCGGTCGGCCGGTGGACGATCGAGGAGGCCCTCCGGGCGGCGGGGGGATGGGACGACCGGTGCTCGGGCTGACCGGCGGGCGACCGCCGCTGTCAGCCGGAGGAGTCGGACGGCCGCCGGAGCCGGCGGGCGGCCGACGGGGCGCGGCCTCACCCGACGGCGGTGCCTCGGGCGGTCGGGTGGCGCCGCCTCGGGCGCTCGGCCCGGGCTCGCCCTGACGAGGTCGTCCGGCAGCGGGCGTGTCGACGGAGGGCCCAGCGGGAGGGCGCCGGTCCGTCGCGCCTCTCGGGGTGGCCCGGTCCGGTGCTCTCGCCGCCTCGGTCGGGCCGCTGCCGGCCTCGGCAGCCGCCGCTGGGCCGCGCGCCGCCGGCTCGTGGGTCTCCGTCGGCGGCCTCGGGGCGGGCGCCGCCGCGGCGGGGGTGCCGATATCGGGGACGCCGGCGGCGGGCGGGTGAAGGGGCGGGGCCGGCTCGGACGCCGGCCTGGAGGGCGTGACTCGGGCCGGGCGACCAGCGGCGTCCTCGGACCGGGTGCTGCGGGTGACAGCGCCGGCGGTCGGCGCGGTGGCCCGCGGCGGGGCGGGTGCCTCTTCGGGGGCCGTGGCCCGCCGGAGGCCCTCGCGGTCGGCCTTGCGGCGGACGCGGTCAGCCTGGGCATCCTCGATGCTCGAGGAATGGCTCTTGACCCCGATCCCCAGCGATTCGCAGAGGTCGAGCGCCTCCTTGTTCGTCAAGCCGAGCTCACGAGCGAGCTCGTAGACACGGATTTTCTTCGCCAACTGCTGGTTCGATCCTCTCTTGGCTCGTACTCCCCGAGGGTGCTTATCCTCCCACACCCCTCGGTGACCCCGGGTCTCTCCCCGGACCGACTAGTCCTCTACGCCGGTCGTTCCAGTTGAACTGGCACCGAGCGACTCTCGCAATCGCTCCACGGCGAGCCGATCGACAGGAGCCCGCAGGGCCCGCGAGAACCCGTCCCGCCGCTGGGCCAGATCCACGCACCGTCTCGACGCGCCGCACAGCCACGCTCCCCGACCCGGCAGGTCCCGGCCCACTGCCAGCTCCCCTGCACCCGTGCGAACGACCCGCACCAGTGCCTCTGGAGACGCTGTCCGGCGGCAACCGACGCAGGTCCTGCGTGGCGTTATGCGGGAGCCTCCTCTTCGTCGGCCGCCTTGCGGGCAGCCACCTCACCCCCCTTGACCTCCTTCTCTCCGGTTGGGGCTGCCCCGGACGGGGCAGGATCCGCAGGGGCGGACTCGCTCGACTCGGCTGACACGGCCGGCTCGCCGGGCTTGGTGGAGTCGGCAGCGCCAGGACGCTCGGCAGATCCTTCGGCACCAGCGCCGTCTCCCGCCGCATCCGCGGTGTCCGCAGTGTCCGCGGGGGGAGCCGACCCTCCGAGGGACCACGCCTCGGCCGAGACCGCCTCGCCGCCCTCGGCGGGCTGCCAGACCAGCTCTCCTGATTCGTTCTGCACCCACTCGCCTTCGGCCCACTCCTCGCCGCCGTAGCTGGCCTCCTCCTCGGCCAGCTGGGTCTCGCTCTTGATGTCGACCCGCCAACCGGTCAGGCGGGCGGCGAGGCGGGCGTTCTGCCCCTCCTTGCCGATGGCCAGGGAGAGCTGGAAGTCGTGGACGACCACCGTCGCCGTGCCCGTCTGATCGTCGAGGCGAACCTCCTTCACCTTCGCCGGCTGGAGCGCCCGCAGGACGAACTCCGCCGGATCCTCGGAGAAGGGCACGATGTCGACCTTCTCCCCTCGCAGCTCGTTGGTGACCATCCGCACGCGGGCGCCGCGCGCCCGACGCAGGCCCCCACCGGATCGACGTTGGCATCGTTCGACCACACGGCGATCTTGGTGCGGTGCCCCGGCTCGCGCGCCGCCGCCTTCATCTCCACGACACCGCTGCTGATCTCGGGGACCTCGAGCTCGAAGAGCCGCTTGATGAGACCGGGGTGGGTGCGGCTCACCACGATCTGCGGGCCCTTCGTCGTCTTGCGGACCTCGACGATGTAGGCCTTGAGCCGGGCACCGTGGTCGTAGCGCTCGTACGGCACCTGCTCGGCCTGGGGCAGCAGCGCCTCCACCTTTCCGAGGTCGAGGAGCGTGTAGCGGTTGTCGCTCTGCTGGATGATGCCGGTGACGATGTCGCCCTCGCGGCCCGCGTACTCCTCGTACTTGAGGTCCCGCTCCGCCTCCCGGATCCGCTGGAGGATCACCTGCTTGGCCGTCTGGGCGGCGATGCGACCGAAGTCGTCGGGGGTGTCGTCCCACTCCCGGAGGACGTTGCCGTCCTCGTCGAGCTCCTGGCCGTAGACCCGGATCTCGCCGGACTGCGGGTCGACGGTCACGACGGCTTCCTCGGCCGCGCCGGGCATGCGCTTGTATGCAGAGACGAGCGCGTTGGCCAGGGCGTCGAGCAGCGTGTCGACACCGATGCCCTTGTCGCGGGCGATCTGCTGGAGTGCCTCCAGGAACTCGAAGTTGCTGGTGCTCTTGCTCATGACGTCGTGGCCTTCTCGGTCGAGGGTGACGAGGCGCGATGCGGGCCCCGACGGGCACCACGCCCGCCACCACGGCCCGGATCGGTCGGTCCCCACTGGAATGTGGTCCGGGCCCGCTCGATGTCGGCGTAGGCGAGCCGGCGTCCGTCCTCGGGAAGGCCGACGCCGGTGATCACCACGCCAGAGCCGTCGGCGTGGGCCAGCCGGCCGGCGACCCGTCGCTCCCCGTCGGTCCCGGGTCTCGTCTTCACGCTCACGTCGGTCCCGACGAACCGCAGGAACTGCTCTGGCGTGCGCAGCGGCCGCTCGACCCCCGGGCTGGTGACCTCGAGGGTGTAGCGCCCGCCGGGAAAGGGATCCTCGCGGTCGAGCTCGGCCGAGATTCTCCGGTTGATCTCGCTCAGGGCATCAAGGTCGATGCCGCCCGGTCGGTCTACCGTGACCCGAACGAGCCCGGCACCGACCTGGACATCCACGAGCTCGAGGCCCGAGGTGGACAGGATCGACTCGATCAGCTCGTGAGCTCGTCTCGCCTGACCCATCTCGCACCTCCTCTCGTCTCGTCACGACCGCCCTTGCAGAAGCGAGAGGCGTGGGCACCGCCCACGCCTCTCGGCTCGACCTATCGAACTGAACGGCTACAGGAGTAGTATAGCAATGCCGCCCGATTTCGGACCCTGGTGCATCGCGTCCATTTGCCGCCTGACGAGGTCCGAACTGGCCGCTGCGGTCCAGGCATCTCCAATACCATCGCCTCGTGGCCCGTGCCCCCATTCTCACTCCGCGGGCGGAGGATTTCCCCCGCTGGTACCAGGACGTCGTCGCCAAGGCCGAGCTCGCCGACAACGGCCCCGTGCGGGGCACCATGGTCATCCGGCCCTACGGCTACGCCATCTGGGAGCGCATGCACGAGGAGCTGGACACCCGGATCAAGGCGGCCGGTGCCGAGAACGTCTACTTCCCGCTGCTCATTCCCGAGTCCTTCGTGCACCGGGAGGCCGAGCACGTCGAGGGGTTCAGCCCCGAGCTGGCCGTGGTCACCCACGGGGGCGGCAGGAAGCTGGAGGAGCCGGCGGTGATCCGCCCATCCAGCGAGACGATCATCGCGGGCTACTTCGCCAAGTGGCTCCAGAGCTATCGGGATCTCCCCCTCCTCGTGAACCAGTGGGCCAACGTGGTGCGCTGGGAGCTGCGGCCGCGGCTGTTCCTGCGGACCACGGAGTTCCTGTGGCAGGAGGGCCACACGGTGCACGAGACCGAGGACGACGCCCGCCGCTACGCCCTACGGATCCTGGACGAGGTCTATCGCGACGTCATGGTCCGAGTGCTGGCCGTGCCCGTCCTCACCGGTCGCAAGACCGACCGGGAGCGCTTCGCCGGCGCCACCACGACCTGGACCTGCGAGGCGATGATGACCGACGGCAAGGCGCTGCAGATGGGCACCAGCCACGAGCTCGGACAGAACTTCTCACGGGCGTTCGGGATCGAGTTCCAGTCTCGCACGGGGGAGTCGACCTACGGCTGGCAGACGTCGTGGGGCGTCTCGACCCGCATGGTGGGCGGCCTCGTGATGGCCCATGGTGACGACAACGGGCTGCGCCTCCCGCCCCGCCTCGCTCCGATCCAGGTGGTCGTGGTGCTGGTCCGGGACGAGGACGGGGCGGGGCCCGCGGCCGAGGCGCTGTCGGCCGATCTGGCCGCCGCCGGACACCGCGTCGAGCTCGACGCCGCGACCGACACCTCCTACGGACGACGCGTCACCGACTGGGAGCTAAAGGGCGTGCCCGTGCGCATCGAGGTCGGACCCCGGGAGCTGGCTGCTGGGAAGGTCTCCCTCATTCGCCGGGACAACGGTGACCGGACCGCCGTGACGCTCGACCAGACGGTGGCGTCGGTGGGCGAGGCCCTGGACGCCGCCCAGAGCTCCCTGCTGGCCGAGGCCGAGTCCCGACGCGACGACCGGACCGCAGAGGTCTCGACTGTCGCCGAGGCGAAGGAGGCGGCCCAGGACGGCTTCGCCCGGGTGCCATGGCGCAACGTGGGGGTGGAAGGAGAAGCCGAGCTGGCCGCCGCCGGCGTCTCCGTCCGCTGCCTGCTGGCCGACGACATGGCGGTCGTGGGCCGCGCGTACTGAGCGCCAGGGGCGGTCCCGGCACGTCCCGCGCGGTCCAGACCTCGATGACGAGCGGGCGGCCCTCGGCCCCTCAGAACTCGGTCGCACAGAACGGCGGCGGGTCGCACCCGAACAAGGCGTCCGCCAGCCCCGCAGCCCCCGGCACCCGCTCCACGACCCGGCCCGCACGCGCCAGCTCCGAGAACGTCAGCCCACCGAGCAGCGTGGACCCCAGCTCGCAGGCCCCGAGCGAGAGGTCGGCACCCTCCCCGCTGACCGACCGGGCCTCGGCTCCCGAAGGACCCGCGTCGAGGCGCCACGACCCGTCGTTCCACGGGCAGAAGGCGTCGTCGACCTCGAGGACGAGCGAGCCTTCCACGGGGTAGCGCCGAGCTTCGAGTGCCGCGGGCAGGTCGACCAGGCGCACCCAGAGGTGGTCCTGCATCCCGGCCAGGCGCAGGCGACGAGGGTCCCGCAGCATCCAGCGCACGGGCTCGTCGAGCCGGCGACCGCGGAGATGGGCGCGGCCGGTCAGGTCGATGTCGCATACGAACGCCCACAGGTCGGCGTACGCGGTGGTGCTCGCCGCGCACAGCTCCTCCACCCGGACTGTCGCGTTGTCGACCTCGCCGCCCTCGCCCCGACGGTCGAACCGGTACGACACGTAGCCGTCGAGCTCGCCGCCCGGACCTGCACGAACGGCGTGGAACAGCGGTCCGGCACCGCTGCGACGACCCTCGAGGTCGGCGAAGAAGCTGTCCCACCACGGCTGCGCCCGGCCGACCTCGCCCGGCTGTCGGCGACGGACGTCGTCGTACACCGTCGGGAAGGTATCGGCCGCCACCTCGACCGTGACCAGCTGAATCGTTCCCTGGGGCTCCCGAGCCAGGCCGGTTGGCCGCTCGATCTCGTAGGCGGCCACGAACGTCGCCGGTCCGTACCCGAAGCGACCGTAGATGCCGCCCTCGCTGGCCGTGAGCACGGCCAGGGTCTCGCCCCGATCGCGCACGTCGTCGAGCTGGCGCCGCATCATCGCCCGCAGGAGCCCGAGCCGGCGGTGTGTCGGTCGGACGCCGACGTACGACACGCCTGCGGCCCCTGCGGTGCCCAGACCCGGCATGGTCAGCTCGAAGCTGTGAGCACCGGATGTGGCGACGATGTCGTCCCCGTCGAGTACCGCCAGGCTCCGGTCGAGCTCGATCGCCGCCCCCTCGATGTCGACCGCCTCGTCGTCCAGCTGGACGCCGAAGGCCCCCTCCGAACAGCGCAGGAAGCCGGGAACCTCCTCCTCGGTGACGGGCCGCAGGTCGAAGTCCACGTCCCCTGTCTAGTGCGCGTCCTCCTCGTGCGAGAGCTGTTTGCGGATGAGGTCCACCTTGGTCTCGCTCTGGTTGACGTCGGGGCCCCGGTCGTCCAGGAGGGCCAGGCGGTCGGCCTCGGCCTCGGCCTCGGCGCCGGCGTCGGCGGCCGCCAGCCGCGCGTCGATCCCCTCGGCCGCCAGCCGCTCGGCCTCGGCGACGAGCGCCTCGACCATCTCGTCCTCGGGCACGACGCGGACGATCTTTCCCTTGATGAACAGGTGGCCGCGTCGGCGGCCGGCGGCGATGCCGAGATCGGCCTCCCTGGCCTCGCCGGGCCCGTTGACGACGCAGCCCATGACCGCCACCTGGATCGGCAGGTTGCGGTTCACCATCGCCTCCTGCACCGTCTTGGCCACGCCTATCACGTCGATCTCGGCCCGGCCGCAGGACGGACAGGCGATCAGGTCAAGGCCCTTGCGCTCCCTGAGCCCGAGGGCCTCCAACAGCTGGCGACCGGCCCGAGCCTCTTCGACCGGATCGGCGGTGAGCGAGTACCGGATGGTGTCGCCGATCCCCTCGGCGAGGAGCGTGGCGATGCCGGCGGTGGCCTTCAGCAGACCCGCCGGCGGAGGCCCGGCCTCGGTCACACCGAGGTGCAGGGGATGGTCGACCGCGTCGGCCAGCTGCCGGTAGGCCTCGATCATGAGGGGGACGTTGGACGCCTTGACGGAGATCTTCACGTCGTGGAAGTCGACCTCGTCGAAGTACGCCAGCTCCATGAGGGCGGACTCGACCAGCGCCTCGGGCGTGGCGCCGCCGTGCTTCTTGTAGAGCTGGGGGTGCAGCGACCCGGCGTTCACACCGATGCGGATGGGCACGCCCCGGTCCTTGGCCTCGTTGGCCACCAGCTTGATCTCCTCCGGCTTGCGGAGGTTGCCCGGGTTGAGCCTGAGGCAGTGGACGCCCGCCTCGAGCGCCGCCAGGGCCATCTCGTAGTGGAAGTGGACGTCGGCCACGATCGGGACCGGCGAGCGGGGGACGATGCTGGCCAACCCCTCGGCCGCCTCCGCCTCGTTACACGTGCAGCGCACGATGTCCGCCCCACTCCCGGCCAGGGCGTAGATCTGCGAGAGTGTGCCCTCCACGTCGGCGGTCTTGGTGATCGTCATGGACTGCACGCTGACCGGGGCGCCGCCTCCGACGGCGACATCGCCCACGGTGATCCTGCGGGTGGGCCGGCGGGCGGCGGCTATCACAGGGGGTCGTGTCATCGGATCCTCACTGGAAGGGGTTGGCGAGCGGGTGGGTGACGTCCATGTAAAGGGCGGTCACCCCCAGCACGACCAGGACGAGGAAGACCAGATAGGTGGCGGGCAGCAGCTTGGCCACGTCGACGTGGTAGCGGCGGCCCCGACGCGAGCGGGCCTGCTCGTACACGGCGATGGCGACGTGACCGCCATCGAGGGGCAGCATCGGGAACAGGTTGAACAGGCCGACGAACACGTTGATGCTGAAGAGAAGGGTGAGGACGTCACGAAGGCCGGCGTGCGAGGCCTGCGACGCCAGCCGGACGATCCCGATCGGTGATTCGAACCGGGGGCTGTTGGAGTTGGAGGCGGTCTGCTGGCTCTGGTTCGCCGTGGGGCTGGTCACCTGGTGGGTGTAGTTGCTGATGCCATGGGGAGAGAACACGCTTCCGAGAGCCTTGAGCGTGTCCCAGGAGAAGCGGCCGAGGCCGGTGGTCGAGCGGCCCACGGCAACGATCGGGTTGGTCGTCTGGACCGGCGAGGTGAGCTGGACACCGATGATCCCGTAGGGGGCGGAGGACGGTGGTTGCGCGGGCTGGCCCTGCACCGTGACCGTCCGCTCGTCGATCGGCGTCACGCTGATCGTGTGCGTGTCGCCGTGCCGCTTGACCACCACGGTCACCGGCTGGCCGGCGTGGGACTGGATGTACGACGCCAGCTGGTCGGGGGCCGAGAGGGCGTGGCCGTTGACGGAGACGAACACGTCGCCGGGCTGGAAGCCCGCCTGCTTGGCGGGGCTGGCGGTTCCCTGGATCGTCGAGAAGCCGCCGACGGCGACCTTGTTGTTGTCGGGCACGCCTACGAACGAGAAGAGCACCCACAGGATGAGAAAGGCCAGGATGAAGTGGACCGCCGAGCCGGCGAGGGCCACCGAGAGCCGCCGCCCGAACGATTGCTCCCGGTAGGTCCGGGGCTCGTCTGTGGGGTCGACCTCCTCGAGGTTGCTCATCCCGATGATCTTCACGTAGCCACCCGCGGGGATGGCCTTGACCCCGTACTCCGTCTCGCCTCGGTTTATCGACCAGAGGCGGGGACCGAACCCGAGGAAGTACTCGGTCACCTTCATGTGCCCCCACTTGGCCGTGGCGAAATGGCCGAGCTCGTGGAGCATGATCATGATCACGATGGCCAGGACCACGGCGAGGGTGCCCGTGGTACCGGTCACGACCGCTGCCGCCACGCCCGCTCCCACCACGAGGAGCAGCCGCACCACTGCCCGGCGCTGCTCGGCCGGGTCGGTCATGGGCACGGGCGGTCGGCGCTTGTTCTCGGGCGGCCCGGATGGAGGCCCGGACCCAGGGTCGGACGAAGGCTCGGGCGGGGGCGCGGGGTGCGGTCCCGGCGGCGGTCCCGGCCCCGCGGATGGCGAGTCGAGGTCGTCGCTCACGCCGCGTGACACCTGCGCTGAACAGCAGCGGCCGCGGCCCGGCGCGCCTGTCGATCGACCTCGAGCACGTCGTCCACGTTATGCAGGTCCACAGGTGTATAGGCATGCAGGGCGTCCTCGACCGCCTCGGCGATGCCGAGCCACGGCAGGGTTCCCTCCAGGAACGCCGAGACGGCCACCTCGTTGGCGGCGTTCAGCCAGGCCGGCGCGGCCCCTCCCGTGCGACCCGCCTCATAGGCAAGGCCCAGGCAGGCGAAGGCGTCGAGATCGGGCTGCTCGAAGTCGAGCTTGTCGAGGCGGGTCCAGTCGATCACGCCGAAGGGCTCTCGCAGTCGCGCCGGATAATGCAGGGCGTAACCGATGGGCAGCCGCATGTCCGGACGTGACAGCTGGGCCACGGTGGCCCCGTCACAAAATTCCACCATCGAGTGCACGATCGACTGCGGGTGCACGATCACCTCGATGCGCTCGTACCCGACGCCGAACAGCGCATGGGCCTCGATCACTTCCAGACCCTTGTTCATGAGAGTCGACGAGTCGATGGTGATCTTCGGTCCCATGTTCCAGGTCGGATGGGCCAGCGCCTCGTCGAGGGTCACCGAGGACAAATCGGCGCGCTTGCGACCCCGGAACGGTCCCCCGCTGGCGGTGAGCACGATTCGGGAGAGCTCGCTGACCGCTCCTGAGCCGGCCCGCAGGCACTGATGCAGCGCGCAGTGCTCGGAGTCGACTGGCAGGATCTCCGCCCCGGGTGTCGCCCGCGCCCGCTCGACGACGGGCGCGGCGGCGATCAGCGACTCCTTGTTGGCCAGGGCCAGGCGTCGGCCGGCCTCGAGAGCGGCGAGGGTCACCGGCAGCCCGGCGAACCCGACCACCCCGTTGACCACCACCTCGGCGGCCGCGGCGATGGCAGGAAGCGACTCCGGTCCGGCGAGCACCTCGGTGCCGGGAGGAACCAGCTCGCGCAGCCGCGGGGCCAGGCTGGCGTCGGCCACGGCGACCTGCCGGGGCCGGAGCTGGCGGGCCTGGGCGCCGAGCTGGTCGACCGACCGGTTGGCGCCCAGGGCGATGATCTCGAGGGCACCGGGATCGGCGTCGACGACGTCGATCGCCTGGGTGCCGATCGAGCCTGTTGAGCCGACCAGACTGACGGTGGTCATGCGGTCACTACCCGCCGAAGTTGATGAGGCGCACCAGATAGTAGGTCGCGGGGACGACGAACAGCAGGGCGTCGACCCGGTCGAGCACACCACCGTGGCCGGGCAGAATCCAGCCCATGTCCTTGACGCCGACGTCGCGCTTGAGCAGCGACACACACAGGTCGCCCAACGGCGCCGCCACGGCCACGACCAAGCCGAGGGCGATGCCTCTCGCCGTGGTCCACGGGCTGATCTGGCTCACGACGACCGCGCCCACGAGCACGCTGGCGACGGTGCCGCCGATCAACCCCTCCCAAGTCTTGTTGGGGCTGATGGCGGGGGCGAGATGGTGGCGGCCGAACCGCTTACCCACCAGGAAGCTCCCCACGTCGTAGCCGACGGTCGCCACCACGGCGCCGAGAAGCAGCGCCACGCCATGGCGGTTGGGGAACATCCTCGGGTCCAATAGGAGGGCGGCGAACGACCCCAGGAACCCGACCCACATGAAGCCGAGGACCGTCACGGAGATGTTGATCGTGGGCCGTTCTCTCACCACGCCCAGGAGGTACCAGAGGAGGGTGAACACCACCACGAGGCCCACCACCAGCGGGATGGCGGCCTCACCCTTCATGTAGGCGCCGATGAGTATCCCGACCGTCGCCACCAACGCCACCAGGGTCGCAGGACGGTACCCGACACGGCGGAGGACGCCGAACAGCTCGGCCGCGGCCAGAGTGACGATTAGCAGGACAAGGACCAGCGCCGTGAGCGAGCCCAGCTTGAACAGGACGACGGCAGCCAGCCCGATGCCAAGCCCCGTGAGGATCCGTGTCGTGAGATCGCCTCGCGGGGCCCGACCCTGCCGCGGCGTCGCCGGCGTCGAGGGCGTCTGTCGGCCGGGCCTCGACGGCGGCGCGTTCGGCGGCTGGCTGTGGAAGCGCCCGGTCTCCTCGGGATCATCGAGATCGCCGAGCTCGAACTGGCGATTGCCTTCATGGGCCCGCGGCCTCGGCCAATCACCGAGGTCGTCCTCCGCACCCGCGCCAGGGCTGTCCTCCTGACCGCCGGCGCCGCGATCGGCAGAGTCGGCCGTCGAGAACAACGACTGGGTCAGGTCGACACCTGCCCCGGAGGCCGATTCCTCGGAGCCGATGATGCGGATGCCGTCGCCGGGACTCGGTCTCGGTGGCCGTCCTTGCGTCTCGTCGTTCTGGTCCATGGTGGCTCTCCTGTCGTCGGGCCGGCCCTGGGCCGGTCTCGTGCTCCGGCGCCCTGTCTCGCGACGATCAGATGTCGAGGAGCTCCTGCTCCTTGTGCTGCAGGACGCGGTCGATCTCGGCCACGTAGTGATGCGTGATCTTCTCGAGCTCCTTCTCGGCCCGCTCGAGCTCGTCAGAGGAGATGTCCCCGTCGTGCTCCAGCGCCTCCAGGTCATGGCGCGCTGCTCGTCGCAGGTTGCGCGTGGCGACCTTGCCCTCCTCCGCCTTGTGGCGCACGACCTTGACCAGCTCCTTGCGCCGCTCCTCGGTGAGAGGAGGGAACGCCAGACGTATCACCTGTCCGTCGCTGGACGGGGTGATCCCGAGATCGGAGTGGAGGATGGCCTTCTCGATGGCCTTGAGCGAGCCCTTGTCGTAGGGCGAGATGACGAGCAGCCGGGCGTCGGGCACGCTGAACCCCGCCAACTGCTGGAGGGGGACCTCCGACCCGTAGTACTCGACCTTGAGCTTCTCCACCAGCGTTGGCGTCGCCCGCCCGGTCCGCACCGCAGCGAACTCGGTCTGAGTGTGGCTCACCGCCTTGCCCATCTTGTCCCGGGCCTCGGCCAGGGCGACACCGATGAGTGAGTCGTCCATCACGTGATAAGCGTACCGATCGGCTCCCCCGAAAGGGCGCGACCGATGTTTCCCTCGCTCATGAGGTCGAACACCAGGATGGGAAGGCCGTTGTCCTTGCAGAAGGTCACCGCGGTGAGGTCCATGATCTTGAGGTCACGAGAGACGACCTCCATGAACGAGATCTGGTCGAATCGGACAGCATCGGGGTCGATCTTGGGATCGGCGCTGTAGACGCCATCGACACCCGAGTGGGTGCCCTTGAGGATGGCCTCGGCCTCGATCTCGGCGGCCCTGAGTGCCGCCGGGGTGTCGGTCGTGAAGTACGGGTTCCCCATCCCTGCGGCAAAGATGACGACCCGTCCCTTCTCCAGGTGCCGCATGGCCCGGCGGCGGATGTAGGGCTCGGCGACCTCGGCCATCTCGATGGCAGAGAGAACCCTGGTCGCCTGGCCCTGGCGCTCGATGGCGTCCTGCAGGGCCAGGGCGTTGATCACGGTCGCCAGCATTCCCATGTAGTCGGAGGTGGCCCGGTCCATCCCCGTGCCGGCACCGGTCGTCCCTCGCCAGATGTTCCCGCCCCCGATCACCACCGCCAGCTCGACCCGGAGGTCGGATCGGGCGGCGGCGATCTCGCCTGCCATGCGCTCGACGACGACCCCGTCGATCGTCTCGTCGGACGCCGAGCTGGCCAGCGCCTCTCCCGAGATCTTGAGCACCACACGTCGCCAGCGCGGGGAGCCGGGCTGCTGGCGGGCGTGGAGCACTCAGGCCCCGACCTCCACCTGGGCGAAGCGGGTCACCTTCGCCTCGCCGACCAGCTGGGCGACCGTCTGCTTCTCGTCCCGCACGTAGGGCTGCTCGAGCAGGCACCGCTCCTTGAACCAGCCCGTGAGCCGGCCCTCGACGATCTTGGGCAGGGCCGCCTCGGGCTTTCCCTCCTTGCGGCTGATGCTCTCGATGGTCGCCCGCTCGGCCTCGACCTCGCTCGCCGGGACGTCCTCGCGAGCCAGGTACGTGGGTCGGGCGAAGGCGATGTGGACCGCGACCTCGTGGGCGAGCTCCTTGGTGGCACCCGCCATCTCGACCAGGACGGCGTTCACCCCCCTCCCGTTCTGGATGTGGAGGTAGCTGTCCAGGATCGTCCCCTCGGCGGGGAGAAAGCGCACGACCCGGCCGACGCTGATGTTCTCCTTGAGCGTCACCTTCAGCTCGTCGACGTCACCCTGTCGCTCGGCCACGGCGTCCTCACCCTTGGACGCCGCCAGCTGGGTGAGCTCCTCGACCAGGCGCACGAACTCGGCCGACTTGGCCACGAAGTCCGTCTCGCACCGCAGCTCGACGATCGCACCGGGCCCGTCGACCACCACCGACACGGCGCCCTGCGAGTTGGGTCGCTCGCTCCGGCGCCCCGAGCTGGCCAGGCCCTGCTCCCGCAGCCAGCGCTTGGCCGCCTCCACGTCTCCGTCGGTCTCCTGCAGGGCGCGCCTGGCATCGAGCATCCCGGCGCCACTCGCCCGGCGCAGGGCCTGCACATCCTTGGCTGTGAACTCGGGCATCGCTAGCGCTCCTGGGCCTCGGCGGGGCTGGGCGACTGGGTCGCTGCGGACTGGGTCGCTGCGGACTGGGTCGCTGCGGACTGGGCCGGCGCGTCCGACGACCCGCCGTCGGGCGCCGGTGCCGGGCTGGCCGGGGACGGGCTCGCCGGGGAGGGGGCGGCTGGCGACGCGTCAGCGGGGCTGGGGCCATGTTCTGAGCTCCCGGGGCGATTGCGAGCCGCCTGGGCCAGCCTCATCTCTCGCTCCTGGGCCTGGACCGCCGCCTGGCGACGTGCCTCGACCTGCTCGCGGGCCCGTCGTTCTTCTGCCGCCGGGTCGGGGGCGGAAGGAGGTCCGCCGGCGGCCGCCCCGCCGCCCCGGGAGGCGATGTAGCTGCCCTCCTTGACAGCGTCGGACACGATCCGGCACATGAGCGTGCCGGCCCTGATGGCGTCGTCGTTGCCCGGGATGACGTACTGGATGATGTCGGGGTCGCAGTTGGTGTCGACGACCGCGAGGATCGGCAGGCCGAGCTTGTTGGCCTCGGTGACGGCGATGTGCTCCTTCTTGGTGTCGATGACGAAGATGGCGTCGGGCAGCCGGCTCATGGTGCGAATGCCGCCCAGGTTGCGCTGCAGCTTGTCGAGCTCCCGGCCGAGGATGAGGGCCTCCTTCTTCGGCATGGCGTCGAAGTCACCCGCCGCCTTCATGCGCTCGTACTCCTGCATCTTCTTCACGCGCCCGCTGATGGTGGTGAAGTTGGTGAGCATGCCGCCGAGCCACCGCTCGTTCACATAGGGCATGCCGGACTCGTTGGCATAGGACGAGATGGCGTCCTGAGTCTGCTTCTTGGTGCCGACGAACAGCACCGTCCCGCCGCCGGCCACGAGGTCCCGGACGTAGGAGTAGGCGACCTCGATGCGCTTCAGCGTCTGATTGAGGTCGATGATGTAGATACCGTTGCGCTCGCCGAAGATGAAACGACGCATCTTCGGGTTCCAGCGCCGGGTCTGGTGGCCGAAGTGCACCCCGGCCTCCAGCAACTGCTTCATGGTCACGACGGCCACTGCTCGCTCCTTCCCATCGGTTGTCCGACCCCGCGCGCAGCGCCCCGAGGGGCGACCGTGGGCACGCACGGGTGATGGTCTCGCCGGCCGGAGGACCGGCCAGACCCGGGGAGTTTACCGAACAGGCGGGCGGCGCCCCGCTCGGGGCCCGGGGAGCCGCCCCTCTCGTCACGCTCTGGGGTGGGTCTTCTCGTAGACGGTGACCAGATGATCCTTGCTCACGTGGGTGTACACCTGGGTGGTCTCGAGGGTGGCGTGGCCGAGCAGCTCCTGGACGACCCGAAGGTCCGCGCCCCCGTCGAGCAGATGGGTGGCGAAGCTGTGGCGGAGAGCGTGGGGGTGGGTCGGGATCCTGGACCGACGGTCGAGGATCCGCCGGACGTCCCGCGGCCCCAGTCGGTTCCCCCTGGCATTCAGGAAGATCGCGTCGGCGGGAGAGCTGGGGCGGGCCAACGCCTCCCGGCCCTGCTCCAACCACGTCCTGAGGGCTTCGACGCAGGCGGCGTGCATGGGCACCCGCCGCTGCTTGGACCCCTTCCCCCAGACCACGACGATGCCCGAGGACAGATCGACGTCGCCGAGGTCGAGCCCTGTCAGCTCGGAGACCCGCAGCCCGCTGCCGTAGAGCAGCTCGAGCACGGCGTCGTCACGACGCCGCACGGCGTCGGGAACGGCTTCGGCCCGTGGTACCGGCGTGTCCAGCATGGCCTCTACCTCGGTGCGGGTGAGCACCCGCGGGAGGCGGTCCTCGCCCGCCGGCGCCGACAGCCGCCGGGCCGGATCCGACGCCAGCGAGCCACACCGGCGGAGCCAGCCGAAGTAGCGACGCAGTGCGGCCGCCTTGCGGGCGATCGTGTTGCGGGCGTACCCGCGGGTGGCCAGATAGGCGAGGTAGCGCCGCAGCAGGAGGCGGTCGATCGCGTCGGGGCTGTGGAGGCCTCCTCGCTCGGCCCAGGCCACGAACGCCGTCACGTCCCTGCCGTAGGCCTCGACCGTGCCGGGCGCCGCCCCGGTAAGTGATCGAGAGAACGAGTCGAGCTGCCAGGCCACCGGTCAACGACGGTAGTGGGGCCCCGCTGCGGGGCCGCGGATGCTGGCTCGCGCCAACCGTCGTGACGGGCGCGCCAGGCCGGCGGCTAACTCCCGTCCCTGACGACCTGGCCGCTGTCGCGCAGCCAGCGCTCGAGGATCCGAGCCTCTTCGCCCAGGTGCTGGCGCATCCCGACGATGATCGCCCGCTCGACCAGCCCACCCACGACCGGGTACCGCACGCGGAGGTCGCCCCCGATCAGCTGGCGGGTGGCTTGCTGACCAGCCGGCTCGAACTGGTACCAACCCTCACACTGCAGGCGATCGGCGTAGTGATCGGGCACGATATCGAAGTCGATGCGGTGCGCGGCCCGATCGAACGTCGAGTGGTCGACCCACGTCAGGCGCTCGGGGTCGAGCACGGCTCGAGCCGGTCCCGAGAGGTTCCCTGAGAACGCGTACTGCACACGAAGATGGACGAGGTTGCCGTCCTGGCCTTCCGCGCCGCGCTCCAGGACCTCCGGGGGACGAATGGCGGACAGCTCTCCGAGCGCGGCGTAGAACCCGGGGTCGAGGAAGGCTGCCTCCACGGCATGGCGGGGGGCGGCGATCGACTGCTCGACGGAGAAATGCACCCATCCAACCTAACGCCCGGAGGAATGACGGCCGCAGGATCGGGTATGGACGCTGTCGAACCAAGAAGGCCATATGGGTGTACGGTTGGTCACAGACACGGCGCCTACGGGTGACACACCAGCCGGGCGACCTGGCTCTCCGCATTCGGAAGAAACCTCCTTGCCCCTCGCTGCGAACACGATTCACCTCCCTGCCCCCCGAGCGTTCCTTCGGCACGCGTTGCCGAGCTTGGTGGAGAGCACCGTCGGTCCGGTGGCGCTGTTCTACGCCATGCTCTCGCTGCTCGGCCTACGCGGCGCACTGCTCGCCACGGTGGCCTTCTCGTATGTCGCCCTGGCCCGGCGAGTGGTGACGGGGAGGCCGGTGCCGGGGATGCTGGTGCTGGCCTGTGCGCTGCTCACCGTTCGCACTGCGCTGGCGATGGCCACCGGCAGCGCGTTCGTCTACTTCCTCCAGCCGACCCTCGGCACGTTCCTCGTCGCCGGCGCCTTTCTCGTCTCGGTCCCGGCGGGACGCCCGCTGGCCGAGCGCCTGGCCCAGGACTTCTGCCCGCTCGACCCCGCCCTGCTGCGCCAGCCCTTCGTGCGCAAGTTCTTCCTGCGGGTGTCGCTCCTGTGGACGTTCGTCTTCCTGAGCAACGCCACCCTGACGCTCTGGCTGCTGCTCACCTACTCGGTGAAGTCCTTCGTCCTGCTGAAGACGGCAGCCTCCTTGTTCGCGATCGGCTCCGCCATCGTGGTGTCGGCGATGTGGTTCCGGCGGGCGCTGCACGGCGAGGGGTTCAGCCTCCACTGGTCGTCACGGGCCAAGCCGGCGCCAGTGGGCCAGCCCTCCTGAGCCTGCAGCCGGGCGGCTTGTCTGTTGCCGCCGAGGTCGGGAATGCTGACGGGGTGCGCCGGGACGACTTCCCCCCGTGGTCAGTCCTGGCTGTGGCCTTTCTCGCCGGATCGGTCCCGTTCTCGAATCTCGCCGCCCGACGCCTCCGGGGTGTCGACCTCCGCACGACCGGCTCGGGCACCGTCTCGGGCACCTCGCTCTACCGCGTGGCCGGCTTCGGCCCGCTCGCGGTGATCGGCTGCCTGGAGCTGGCCAAGGGCGCCGTCGGACCGGTCCTGGCCGGGCGACGCCGTCCCGCCCTGGGCGCCTGCGCTGCCGGGCTCGGCGTGGCCGGCCACAACTGGTCGCCCTTCCTGGCCGGTGCCGGCGGTCGGGGCATCTCCCCGGCGCTGGGCGGCCTCCTGGTGTTGGCGCCCGAGGGCACCGCGGTGCTGGCGGTGGGGCTGGCCGGGGGTAGGCTGAGCGGTCACACGGCGCTGGGAAGCTTCCTGGCGATGCTGGGACTGGCCCCGGCGTTGGCCGCGACCCGGGGTCGGAGAGGCGCCTGGATGGGTCTGGCGATCGTCGTCCCGCTCCTGGCCAAGCGCCTCCTCGGCAACGGGCCACCCGAACGCCGTTCGCGACTGGATATCTACCTCTGTCGCCTGGTCCTTGACCGGGACGTACTCAGGTGATCTCCTAGCCGCTCACATGCCAGCGCCCACGTCCGCGCTCATCGCACGAACAGAGAGGTCATGGCCGTAGCCGTCATCACCGACAGTGCCGCTGCCCTGGACAAGGGCCTGACTGAGCGGCTCGACATCACCGTGGTGCCGATGCGGCTGACCATCGGAGGCACCTCGTACTCCGACGACCAGGTCACCCTCGAGGAGGTCGTCCGCCGCATCGACGAGGGTGTGCACACCGCGGGCCCGGCCCCGGGAGCCTTCGGGGAGGCCATCGAGGCGCGCCAGTCGGGCGACGGCGTGGTGGTGCTCACGGTCTCCGAGCGCATGAGCAGCACCCACAAGGCCGCCCTCCTCGCTGCTGAGTCCTCGAGCGGGCAGGTGCAGGTCATCGACACCTCCACGGCCGCCGGGGCCGAGGGCCTGGTGGTGCTGGCCGCGGCGGAGGCCGCCCAGGGCGGGGAGCCGCTCGACGAGGTCGTGGCCAGGGCCCGCCTCGTCAGCAGCCGGGTCCGCCTAGTCGCCGCCGTCGACACGCTCAAGTACCTGGTTCGCAGCGGACGCCTCCCCGACATCGCCGGGCGAGCCGGCACCTATCTTGGCCTGCGCCCCCTCTTCGAGTTCCACCAGGGCGGCATACGCCCGCTGCGTCCGTCGCTCAGCCGCGACGCCGCCCTCGAGCAGCTGTTGAGCCACTGGCGGCGATCCAAGGTCCGAGGTGCCCCGCTGCACGTCGCCGCACTCCACGCCGCCGAGCCCGAGTCCGCGCAGCGCATGATCGACGTGGTGCGCTCCGAGGTGGAGCCGGCAACGGCCTTCGTCGGTTCCTTCGGACCGGTGATGATCGTCCACACCGGCCCGCTCACCGGGTTGGCGTGGTGGTGGGGATAGCCGGCGCTGACCTTCGTCGCCGTCGCCGGACCCCATTAGCCGTTGGCGGCCGGAACCTCGCCGCTCGGGACGTCCATCACCCAGGCGATCGCCTCGACCACCGCCTCGCGCGCCGCGTCGTCGATCCCGTGCCCCATGCGGGCGACGACATCGAGGCGGCGCGGCTCGGCGGCCCCGTCGAACAGCAAACGAGCCTCGCCCGCACGGATCAGGCGATCACGGCGGCCGTGGACCAGCGCCACTGGCACGGCCATCTGGCTGATGGCCGAGAGCGGGGGGTCGGGAAGGGCCCAGCGGGTGTTGATGCGCACGCCGAGCCGGCGGAGCATGAACCAGCGCCCGACCTTGGTCCTGGTCAGCGCGAGGATGGCGAGCCCGACGAGGCTGGGCGACATCCGCCAGCGAGCCGGCGCGCTGACCGCGACGATTCCGGCGATCGGCGCCGCGCCGGCAGCCCGTGGCGTCGCCGACGCTCGCCGGGCTTCATCGGCTATCGATGCCCCGTGGCCGAAGACGGCGATGGCGCCCATGGAGACGCCAACCAGCACCACCGGCTGGCCATCGGCGGCGGCCAAGGTCGCGGCCGCGGCCACGTCCAAACGCTCCTCGCCGCCCACGGTGCAGTTGCCGTCTGAGGCACCATGGCCTCGCGCGTCGTAGGTGAGCACGTCGAAGCCGGCCCCGTGGAGATCGGCTGCGAGCGCCCGTATCCCGGCGTCCTCCTTCGACGCGCCGAAGCCGTGCACGAGGACCACCGCCGCCAGCGCCCGCCCCGGACGACGCCACCAACGCGCACTCAACTGCACACCGTCGGCCGTCAGGAGAACTGTGTCCTCGACCGAGCCGTCCAAGCGGATCGGCTCCAGCTCCGGCCGTATGAGCACGAGGCTACGCAACGACGCCACCCGCTCGGACACGGCGCAAGAGTATCCCTGACGACTACTCGCCGTTCGGCAGGCCGACGAGATTGTCCGGGTTGGTCAACCGCCCGGTGGCCGACGTGGTAGCACGAAGGCGTCCGGTTCGGGATGACCGTGGTCGGAGAGCGCTGCGGTGGGCCCGGGACCGGCGAGCGGATAGTCGGGCAGGGACACGACGACGCCGGTGACGTTGTCCCTCCGGCCGATCTCGACTGGCCGCTGTCGCAACCTGAGCCAGGTGACAACGGCTGAGGCGACAACGAACAGACCCGAGCACATCAGGACAACCCGGGCAGGAGGCAGCGCGCCGAGAACCGGCCACCGCACACCTTCCAGCCGGTCCGCGGCCACCCCGGCACCGAGGGCGGCCACGGTCAGACCCACCCGTATCACCACATGGAATGCGGCGAAGGCGAGGACGCGCTGCTCGCCGTCGAGGGTCTCCTGGAGAAGGCTCATGGCGCCGGCCAGGCAGGCGGCCGTGAACCCCCCGAAGGCCGTGGCACCGAGATAGGTGAGCGGAACGCCCGGGGACAGGCTCATCCCGGCGATGACGACTCCCTGGCCGGCGACACACCAGAGCACCGACGTCATGCCATGGGAGCGCAGTCGGCGCAGCATCGCCAAGCCGACGGCCGCACCAACCCCGAACAGCGCGATGAGCACGCCGAACTGGATGTCGGTCGCGTGCAGCACTCCCCGCACGAAGACGATCCCGAGGGAGAAGAGGGCGCCGATACCCAAGGAGACGGACAGGGCGGCCGGCGCAACGGCGCGCACGAGGGGGATACGAAAGGCCGAGAGGAACCCGCTCGGGCGCTCGCCCTCGACCGGTCGAACGGCGGGGGCGGGTGAACCGCCCAGTCCCCGGATCCGGCTGAGCATGGCGAAGGAGACCACGTAGGTGGCGGCGTCCACCCAGAACGTCGGGGCCACCCCCCGGGGCGAGGACGTGCTCACGCTGCCCGCTGCCAGCAGCGACACGAGAGCGAACGCCGCCGCCCCCAGCGGGATGGTGCCGTAGGACGAACCGAGGACCAGGCCGTTGGCCAGGGGCAGGTCCTCTTCCGGGACGAGGTCGGGGATCGAGGCATCCCGGGCCGGCAGGAACACCAGGCTGGCCGCCTCTACCACGAAGGCCCACAGGTAGATCCACCACAGCGCGTGGACGAACGGCACCAGGGCGATGGCGCCCGCCCTCAGCGCGTCCATGGCGAGCATGGTGTTGCGACGGTTCCACCGGCGCACGATCCGAGCCGTGAGAGGACCCGCGATCGCCGCGGGCGCCAGCCGCAGGACGAGGATGCCGGCGACAGCGGCCGAGTCGCCCGTGAGCGCCAGCGCCAGGGCCATGAAGGCGATCGTGGCCATCCAGTCGCCCAGCGACGACACGCCCTGGCCGACGAGAAGCGTGCGAAAGCCGCCGCGGTTCAGCAGCTCGCTTCTCATGTAGGGTGCAACTCCCGACCTCTGGCGAACCTTCCGCGCCGATCTGGGGAACGCCCCCGGAATCCGCCACCCCTCTTCATCGGTTGTCTAACCATGATGAGCCCCTCACAAAGAGGTTAGAGGGTGGGTGCAACAGGGCACGCCGACAAACCAGATCCAGAACCGGGTCGGTACGATTGGGCCCTCGGACGGGAGCTTTCGATGCGACGTGAGGCGCCACCACAACCTGGTCGTTCCCGCTCCCGCTTCGTGTCCCATTGGCGGCTTATCGCCCTATGCTCGGGCGCCGGTGCGCTCGAAGCCGCCCTACTGACCCACCTCGGTGCGCAGTCGGGTATAGGACTCGTCCCGCAGGTGAACGCCCCGGTGCCGTTCGGGGTCTTCCACGACCTCCGGTGGCTGATCGTCTACCACAACTCTTGGCCCGGCTTTCTCGCCGAAGCGGCTGCTGTCCTCTTCGCCCGGGGACTGCTGACCGCCCTCACCGTTCGCGAAGCGTGGCCCGACGACGTCCCCCGTCCCCGGCCGCGAGTGTTGCTGACCCGCAGCATCGCTTTCACGTTCCTCGTCGCGGTGCTGTTGATGCCCTGGACGATCCTGCTGTTCGGTTTGGCCGTGGTCTCGGTGTCGTGGCTGTTCTTCGCCGCTGTGCCGACGGTGTTGCTGCTCGCCTTTCTCGTTCACCACGGGGCCATCACGAGCGGCTGGTGGAGGCGGGCGCCGGCGCCGCGGGCGTTGGGCTGGATCACCCTGACCTTCGTCGTTCTCACCGTTGCCGCGGGAGTGACTGCGGTGTCCCCGAGAGAGCTGTGGGTGCCGATCGCCGCCCTCACCGGTGTCTTCAACGCCTGGGCGTGGTTCGGCCTCGTGCACGCCGTCACCGGCACCGCACGCTCGCACCGGTTCCTCCCCCTGGCCCCGGCGGGTCTGGCCGTGCTGCTCGCGGTGGTCGTCGGTGGATCGGCCATCGGCTTCGCGACGGTGAGCCACCCGGCGACCTCGTCTCGGGCCGACACCGCGACCGCCGGCGCCGCCCCGGCCAACCAGGGCGGCGCGGCGCAGCCGACCGGCATGCCCGTGCTGGTGGCCAGCGGATTCTGGAGCAGCTGGAACGGCAAGTCCGCTCCCCCGTTCTCGGGCAACTACGACGAGCAACGCTTCTCCTATCGCGGCGTCGACACCGCGGGACGGCCCTTGCCCTACCGGTCGGCGGATACCCAGCAGCCCTTGCCGCAGCTCGAGCGGCTGATGTCCGATCAGGTCGACGCCCTCTACCACCAGACGGGCAAGCCGGTCAGCATCGTGGCGGAGAGCGAGGGCTCGCTCGTGGCCAAGACCTATCTCACCGCCTCGCCGAAGGCGCCGGTCAGCACCCTGATCATGGTCAGCCCGCTGGTCCAGCCGGCGCGCGTCTACTACCCACCGTCGGGCGTTGCCGGATGGGGGGTCGTCGGCGGGCTGGGCCTCCAGGGGCTGAGCGACACCGTGGGCGCGGAGACGACCGTCGACCTCGCGCCCAGCCAGCCGTTCCTCAGATCGATCGTCCAGGACGCGCCGGCCCTGCGTTCGGTGCTGTCCTGTCCTGTGGCGGGCGTGCGCCAGTACGCCCTGCTGCCGCTGGCCGACGCCGTCGCTTCGGGCAACGCCAAGCCCCTCGGCATCCCCACCGCCGTGGTGCCCGCGTTCCACGGCGGGCTCCTGGGCGATCCGAGCGCCGACGCCATGATCCAGGACGTCCTCGGCGGGGGGACGCCCGCCAACTCGAGCCTGTGGTCTCTGGCCGAGCGCGTCATCGGCCCTGCCTCGTCGGCCTGGCAGGTACCAGAGCTGCCCCTTTCACTCAACAGCGCGTGGTCGCAACCAACGAGCCCCAACCCGGTCCCCGGCGGCGCACCGAGCTGCTCGACCATCAGGACCGAGCTCGCCAGCCAGCTGGCCGCCGGCTGACGAGACACGCGTGAGCGACGCCGACCCCGCTCCCGAGGTCATCGTGGAGCTCGCCCGCCGGATCGAGCACAGGGAAGCCGTCGTGCTCGCCACTGCCGTGCGCACCTCGGGCTCTCCACCCTGCGCTCCGGGCAACAAGCTGCTCCTGGGCCGCGAGGGACCCTTGGCGGGGACGCTGGGCTGCGCGGAGCTGGACGAGCAGGCAGCGAGTGACACCGCCGAGCTGCTCGACGGTGGACGGCCCGCGGTGCGCACCTATGACCACGACCTCGGCCGGGTGGAGGCGTATGTCGAGCCCTATCACCCGAGGGCGCGGCTGGTCGTGCTGGCCGCCACTCCGGTGTCCCGATGGCTGCTGCGCTGGGGTCGGGACCTCGGGTACGAGACCGTGCTGATCGAGGACCGAGCCGCTCGCATCAGCCCCGAGCACCGTCTCGAGGCGGGATCGGTCGTTTCCTCGCCGGCGGAGCTGACCCCCCGCCGACCAACGGACGTGGTCCACACGGACCACGATGCCCCGAGCCTGCCCGAGCACCTGTCCGCTCTGGTCGAGAGCGGGGCCCGCTTCGTCGGGGTCATGGGGAGTCGTCGGCACACGGCTCGCCACGTCGACTCCCTCCGGTCGATGGCCGTCACCGAGGCCGACGTCGCTCGCATCCGGACGCCCGTGGGGCTCGACATCGGGGCCCGCAGCGCCGAGGAGATCGCCCTGTCGATCCTCGCCGGTCTCGTTGCTGCCGCGGCCGGCCGCGACGGCGGGTGGTTGGACCGGCGCTGAGGCAGGCCCGCCGACGGCCCGAGCCCGCGGCCCGAGGAAGTTGGTGCTGTTCCGCGAACGTCTACGGACTCGGGTGGCCGGTGAGCGCCAGGACGGCGGCGACGGCAGCTTGCGGGTCCTCGGCGGGGACGATGCTCTCGTCGGCGGTGCCGTCGCCCCGGACCAGTCGCCAGGTCCTCAGGCCGACGACCGGCCGGCCCAGCTTGAGACCGAACGCCACCTCCGACAGCGTCCCGTGCTCCCCGCCGACGGCGACGACGGCATCGGCGCTCAACACGACGAGGGCATTGCGGGTCTCGCCCATGCCCGTCGGTATGGCCACGTCGACCCAGCGGTTGGCGTCCGTGCGCCGCCGGCCCGGCAGGATCCCGATGGTGAGCCCTCCCGCAGACTTGGCCCCTCTGCACGCCGCCTCCATCACGCCCCCGAGGCCTCCGCACACGACCGCCGCGCCGGCCTGGCCCAGCCCGCGTCCGACCTCCTCGGCCGCCGCGGCCAGCTCCTCGTCGGCGTCGCCGGCACCGACGACGGCCACGTGAAGCCGCTCCGCCACCTCAGGAGGCGAGCGACACGGAAAGGCGGTCGAGGCCCCGAAGCACGATCCTGCCGTTCCACGCCTCGGGCTGATCCTCGAGGGTCGCAGTCGGGAACCGCCGGGCCAGCGCGTGCAACGCCGCCTGCGCCTCGAGGCGGGCCAGGGCCGCGCCGAGGCAGTGGTGGATCCCACTGCCGAAGGACAGGTGCTGGGCGGCCCCCGGCCGGGCGAGCGAGAGGCGGTCGGCGTCCTCGCCCCAGCGACCCGGATCGTGGTTGGCCGAACCCAGACACGTGAGCACGAAGCTTCCCGCCTCGATGAGCCGGTCGCCGATCTTGACGTCCGAAAGCGTGATGCGGCGGGAGAACTGCACCGGGCTGTCGTAGCGGAGCAGCTCCTCGACGGCGTTGACAGCGAGGTCGGAGTCGGCACCCAGCTGCTCGAAGGCGCCCCGGTTCCGCAGCAGGGCCAGGGTGCCGTTCCCGATCAGGTTGACGGTGGTCTCGTGCCCCGCGATGTAGAGCAGCACGACCTGGTCGAGGAGCTCGTCCTCCGACAGCCGGTCGCCCTCCTCCTCGGCCTCGACGAGTGCCGAGAGGAGATCGTCGGCGGGGTGGGCGCGCTTCCACGCGACCGCGTCGGTCACGTAGGCCCGGATGAGATCGGAGGCTCGCATCGCCGCCTCGATCTGCTCGGCGCTCAAGATGGGGTCGAGAGTCCCTGCCAGTGTGTGCGATGCCTCGCGGAGCTGATCGCGCTCGCCATCGGGCATTCCCAGGAGCTCGCAGATCACAGTGAACGGCAGCGGGTAGGCCAGGTCGGCGATCACGTCCATCCTGGCGGCCGGCGCCACACGATCGAGCGACTCGTCGACGAGCTGCTGGACCCGCGGCCGAAGGGCCTCGACCCGTTTGGGGGTGAACGCCTTGGAGACAAGGCGGCGCAGCCTCGTGTGGTCGGGAGGATCGAGGCTCAGGATGGAACGCGGCCGGCGAGCGATGCGCTCCCCGGCCACCTCCTCGAATACCTGGGCCCGCAGCGTCGGCGCCGCGTTCTCGGGCTCGACGCTCAGCGACGGATCGCGCAGCAGACCGACGATGTCGTCGTAGCGAAAGAGCATCCACAGGCCGAGGGGACTGTGGTGCACCGGGTCGTGCTGCCGGAGCGCCCGGTAGCGCGAGTACGGGTCGGCGAAGAACCCGGGCTCGAACGGATTGAACGCCGGCGCCTCGATTGGAGCACCTGCGCTGCTGTCGTCCACGGCAAGCTCCCTCACCCGCTCCGGGTCGCACCCGGTCGGCACGGCATCAACCTAGGCGCCATGATGGCGTCCATGCTGATCGGAGACGTCGAGGTCCTGCCGCTGCACGACGGCACCGCCCACTTGCCCCCCGGTGAGGCCTTCGGCGGCACGACCGAGGAGCAGTGGGCGCCCCACCGGGACCTCCTCAGCGACGACGGCCTGCTTCCGCTGGAGCTGGGCGGGTTCCTGGTTCGGCACCGGGGCGGGGTCGCCGTGGTCGACACCGGGGTGGGCACCATCAAGGGGCCCTTGGCGGGGGGAGCATTTCTCGAGAGCCTGGCCGCCCACGGGGTCGCTCCGAGCGAGGTGACCGATGTCCTCTTCACCCACCTGCATTTCGACCACGTGGGTTGGGCCACGAGACAGGGCGAGGTGGTGTTCCCCAACGCCACGTACCGTTGCGACCGACGGGACTGGACCCATTTCGTAGGTCCGGACCCCGGGGCGACGAAGAAGCTGTCGCCGGTCGAGAGCAGGCTGGAGACGTGGGACGCGAGCGGGCCCCTGCTTCCCGGCGTCGATGTGCTGGCCGCTCCCGGGCACACACCTGGCAGCACCGTGGTCGTCCTCTCGTCGGGCGCCGATCGAGCGCTCCTGCTGGGAGACGTGGCTCACTGCCCGGTCCAGTTGGTGGACGACGAGTGGGCGATCCTCGGCGACGTCGACCCGACGCTGGCCCGGCGCACCCGGACGGCGCTGGCCAAGGAGATCGAGAACACGGGCGTTCCGGTGGCAGGCGTGCACTTTCCGGGCATGCGCTTCGGGCGCCTGCTCTCGGGGCACGGCGGTCGGCGATGGGTGGTGCCGTAGCAAGTCTCGGCGATCAGCGCGAAGCCCGTGGCCAAAGCACTGCCGGCGCCGACCACCACTCAACCGCCCGCGACGACGACCACGCCACCACCGATTCCGCGCAGCGGCGGTGGTGACAACGACGCCGACAACCGTGGCGGACCCAACGACTCTGACGGCGGAGCCTGATCAGCGGTGGTCGGACAGGTCGGCCAGCACAGCCATCGCCGCGTTGCGGCCGTTGGCCGCGATCACGCTGCCGCCCGGGTGGGTGGCCGCGCCGCACAGGTACAGGCCCGGAACGGGAGTGCGCGGTGTCAGGCGTCGCTCCCACATCTGGTCCGGGAGGCACTCCCCCTGGAAGATGTGACCGCCGGTCAGCCCCGTCCGGGCCTCGATGTCCGGCGGACCGAGCACCTGTCTATGTTCCACGACGTCGAAGACGTCCGGGGCGAAACGGGCGATGCCGGCCAGGACGAGATCGCCGATCTCCTCGCGCCGCGCGGTCCAGTCACCCTCCGCCAATCGGTAGGGGACGTACTGGGCGAAGACGCTCATGGTGTGCTTGCCGGCCGGCGCGATGGTGGGGTCGTAGGCGGTCTGGAAGTACAGCTCGCACCACGCTGGGGTCGGTACGCCGCGACGGCTCGCCGCACAGGCCGCCTGGGTGTCGTCGACGCCGGAGCTGATCGTCACCATGGCGCGGAACGGCGTCTCGTCGGCGGCGGCCACGAACCGGGGCAAGCGGGCCAGGCCGCAGTTCACCTTCACAACCGGGCTGTCGACACGCCATTCCTCGATGCGCCGGCGATAGTGTGCTGGAACGTCGTCCGGGCACAGAGCCAGGGTGCGCTTCGGATCGGCGTTCGACAACACGGCCTGGGCGCGGATCGTCTCACCCCCTTCGACCACGACCCCGTCGCCGGGCACGACGGCGGCCACGGGGACCCCCGTGGCCACGACCGCTCCTGCTGCCCGGGCTGCGTCGGCCAGGGCGAACGAGACCCGGCCCATGCCGCCGCGCACGTAGCCCCAGGCCCCACCCTTGCCGTCGAGGCTCCCGGACGCGTGCATGGCGTGGACGGCTGCGGTCCCGGCGTCACGCGGACCCGCGTAGGTGCCGATGATCCCCTGACCGTGGAGGGCCGTCCGCAGCCGCGAGTCCTTCACGTGCCGCTCGAGGACCTCGGCGATGGACGCACCGAGCACCACGTCGACGGCCTCTCCGTCACCACCGAGCCGCGCCACCAGCTCATCCTGGGTCGGCGCGTCGCCCAACCACGTGTCGCCGATCGGGCCGGGTGGCCGCAACGCCCGCCGCAGGCGGGCGAAGAGGTCGTCGTACGCGAGGTACCCGTCGACGTCGCCGGGCGAGAGGGCGGCCACCTCGGCCGCTGAGCGCACGGGGTCGTCCCAGAGGGTCAGGGCCGACCCGTCCTCCAGGGGGCACCAGAGGTGAGGGTCCACGACTTGCACGCGGTAGCCGTACCGGGCCAGCTCGAGCTCCTCCACGACGAGCGGATGCAACAGCCCGACGAGGTACGCGCAAGGGCTGACGTGCCAGGAGGGGTCATCGAAGGGCTGCTCGAGGGTGCACGCCCCGCCCAGGCGCTCGCGCGCTTCCAACACGAGCACCCGCCGACCGGCGCGGGCGATGTAGGCGGCAGCGGCCAGGCCGTTGTGACCACCCCCGACGATCACCGCGTCCCACGGGCGCCGCGCCAGCTCCTGAACGGGCGCGGGTAGCCCGACCCGCCCCATCGACTTCTGCGCGCTCGGTTGGGCCACGACCGGGCAACGCTAGCGATCGGGCCCCCGCTGAGCTGAGCCGGCGGCCGTGTCCCACCTTGCCTCTGCGGGCAGGCGTGATTAAGATACGATACGTTGCGTAGCTGATGTCCGCGTGCTCGACCCGGCACGCCGCCGACACCACTCGGAGAGGAACCCATGGTCGAAAGAAAATGGTTGACGCTCACCGCGGTGTCCGTGGGCACGTTCATGCTGCTGCTCGACATCACGATCGTGAACATCGCCCTCCCCGACATCCAGCGGTCGCTGCACTCCAGCTTCTCCGACCTCCAATGGGTCGTCGACGCCTACGCCCTCACCCTGGCCGCTGCGCTCCTCGTGTCGGGTTCACTCGCGGATCTCATCGGGCGCCGCCTGATCTTCACGATCGGCCTCGTGGTGTTCTCGACCGCGTCCCTGCTGTGTGGCTTGGCCGTCAGCCCCATCATGCTCACGTCGTCGCGCGCCCTGCAGGGCATCGGCGGGGCCATGATGTTCGCCACCTCACTGGCCCTGATCGCGCAAGCCTTTCGAGGACCAGAGCGGGCCACGGCGTTCGGCGTGATCGGCGCCGTGATCGGTGCCGCGGTCGCCGTCGGTCCCCTGCTCGGCGGCGTGCTGACCGACACCTTCGGTTGGGAGTCGATCTTCCTCGTCAACGTGCCCATCGGCATCGTGGCTGTCGCCTTCACCCTTCGCAACGTGGCCGAGTCGCGCGACCCCAATCCCAGTGGCATCGATTTTCCCGGAGCGATCACCTTCAGCGCGGCACTGGCGCTGCTGGTGTACGCCTTGATCCGCGGCAACAGCGACGGCTGGACGAGCCCCCTGATCCTGTCCTTTCTCATCGGCTCGGGTGTCGCCATCGTGGCGTTCGTGACGATCGAGGCCCGCAGGAGGCATCCGATGCTCGACCTCGGTCTGTTTCGCAAGCCTGCCTTCGTGGGCGCCTCGACGACCGCGTTCTTCATCGCCGCCTCGATGTTCTCGATGTTCCTCTACATCAGCCTGTACCTCCAGAACGTCCTCGGCTACAGCCCGCTCAAGGCGGGCCTCGTGTACCTGCCGGTCACCCTGCTCGCGTTCTTCGTCGCCCCGATCGCCGGGAAGCTGTCGGCCCGGGTGGCGATCCGCATCTTCCTGGCCGGAGGGCTGGGGCTGGTCGGAATAGCCCTGGTCCTCATGGGAGGACGACAGCTCGGGCAGACATGGATCGACCTGTTGCCGGGCTTCATCCTGGCAGGCATCGGCATCGGCATGATCAACCCTCCGCTGGCATCGGCGGCTGTCGGGGTGGTGGAGCCAGCGCGCAGCGGCATGGCCTCGGGGATCAACAACACGTTCCGACAGGTCGGCTTCGCCACCGGGGTCGCCTATCTGGGCGCCATATTCCAGAGCAGCGTCCAGAGCAAGCTGGGCGGGCTGCTCGCCGGCACGCCGGCCGCCGCACATACGACCCAGATCGCCGAGGGCGTCGCTGCGGGGGGCAGCCGCCAGGTCCTCGCCGCCGTGCCCCCCCAGTTCCGTGGGGCGGTCAGCAACGCAGCCAACCAGGCCTTCATCAGCGGCCTCAACAAGCTGTTCATCGTGGCCGCGGTGACCGCGTTCGTGGGTGCGGTCCTCGCCGCCGTGTTCGTGCGCCAGAAGGATTTCGTGGCCACGTCGTACGACGCCGAGCCCGCCGCTCCGGTGGCGGCGTAGCCGTGGCCGGCGACGGCCTCGCTGCCGGTCCGGTCCGAGGCAGACCGCGCGACGAGCACACCGAAGAGGCCATCCTGGCCGCGACGCTGCGCTTGCTGAAGGAGCTCGGCTACCGGCACCTGTCCGTCGAGGCGGTCGCGGGTGAGGCGGGAGTGGCCAAGACCACGATCTACCGTCGCTACCGCAACAAGGCCGACCTCGCCGCCGCGGCACTGGCCACGATGGCACGGGTCGAGGAGCGCCCTCGACCGTCGGATGACCCGAAGCGTGATCTCGTGGTCTTCCTGAAGGAGTTCGAGACCGCGCTGGGAGAGGTCGGGGTCGAGGTGATCGGGTCCCTGTTCGGCGAGCCGGGCGACTCCGAGTTCCTCGAGCTACATCGTCAGCGGATCATCCACCCACGCCGCGACCGGAGTCGGCAGCTGTTGCGACGGGCCCAGGAGCTCGAGATGATCCGGCCCGACGTGGACCTCGACCTCGTCAACGAGATGCTCATCGGCTCGTTCTTCGCCCGCTATCTCGCCGGCCGGAAGGTCCCGCCCAGGTGGGCGGAGATGGCCGTGGCGACGCTGTGGAAGGGGCTCGAGATTCGCCGCTGACGGCACCCGGCTGCCGCTGAGCGCAACCCGTAGGCTGGAGCCATGACGGCCCACGCCTTCGACCAACCCGCCGACCCGCCCATCGCGCCGTTACGCGGCCGATTATCCGATCGCACCACCCGGACCGCCGACACTCGGAGCTTCCGCTTCGAAGGCAGAGACCTGGCCTACGAGGTGCACGGCGACGGCGACCGCCTGCTCGTCTACCTTCACGGCCTGCTGCTCGACGCCGAGGTCAACCGAGGGATAGCCGAGGCCCTCGCAAACCGGGGGAACAGGGTCGTTCTCCTCGACCTGCTCGGGCACGGGCGCAGCGACAAGCCCGAGCACGCCTCGTTGCACCGCATCGACGTCTACGCCCGCCAGGTCTTCGCCCTGCTCGACGAGCTCGGCGCCAGGCAGGCGGTCCTCGGCGGGGTCTCGCTCGGCGCCAACGTGAGCCTCCAAGCGGCCGTGCTGGCGCCGGAGCGGGTTCGCGGACTGGTGTTGGAGATGCCCGCGCTGGAGTGGGCCGTGCCGGCGGCGGCCGTGCTCTTCGTGCCGCTCGTGTTGGCGCTGCACTACGCCACCCCTGCGGCCGCCCTCCTCAGCAGGCTGATGGGGAGCCTACCGAGGACGCCATTCGCCCCGCTGAACAGCCTGCTCAACGCGGCGTCGCTGTCCCCCGAGCAGATGGCGGCAGTGCTCCACGGCATCCTCGTCGGACCCACTGCGCCCACGGTCGAGGAGCGCCGCACCATCACCGTGCCCGCCCTGGTGCTGGGCCACCGCAACGACCTCATTCATCCGTTGAACGACGCCACGAACCTCGTACGCGAGCTGCCCAACGCCCACCTCGTGCGAGCGCGGTCACGGTTGGAGCTGCGGCTGTGGCCGGACCGGCTCACGGGCGAGATGGCCGATTTCCTGGCCGAGGTCTGGGCCCCCGACGAGATCTCCGGCATCGCCCGCCCATGAAGGTGTGGGTGAACGGGCACCTGCGCGACAACGACGACTCCCGAGTCGGCGCCTTCGATCACGGCCTGACCGTGGGCGACGGTGTGTTCGAGACAGTCGCCGTGTGCGGCGGGCGGCCGCTGGCCCTGACCCGGCACCTCGAACGCCTGGTCCGCTCGGCCACCGCCCTCGGCCTGCCCCCGCCCGAGACGGGCGCCCTCCGGGCTGCGGTGGACGAGGTGGTCACCGCGGGTGGCGCCACCGACGCCGTCATACGGGTCGTCTACACCAGCGGTCCCGGGCCCCTCGGCTCCGACCGGGGCGACGGGATGCCGACGGCCGCCGTGCTGCTGGGCCCGCTCCCGGATCATCCTCGGATCACCGACGTGATCACAGTCCCGTGGCCGCGCAACGAGCGGGGGGCCCTAGTCGGGGTCAAGACCACGTCC
The DNA here is from genome assembly GCA_963717645.1 of uncultured Actinomycetes bacterium. Classification (GTDB taxonomy): domain Bacteria; phylum Actinomycetota; class Acidimicrobiia; order Acidimicrobiales; family AC-9; genus AC-9. The sequence continues at coordinate 218,706 of CAVQWQ010000003.1, forward strand.
TACGCCGAGAACGTGCTGGCCCTGGCCGAGGCCCGACGACACGGTGCGTCGGAGGCCATCTTCGCCAACACCGCGGGCAACCTCTGCGAGGGGAGCGGGACCAACGTCTTCCTCGTCGACGACGGGCGACTGGTGACGCCTCCGCTCTCGGCCGGCTGTCTGGCCGGGGTGACGAGGAGCCTCATCGTCAGGTGCTGCGGGCTCGACGTCGTCGAGCGGGACGTTGCGATCACCGCGCTCGCAGAGGCCGAGGAGGCGTTTCTGACCTCGGCCACCCGCAACGTGCAAGCCATCCGGGCCGTCGACGGAGGGGCGCTTCCCAGTTGCCCAGGTCCCCTGACCCAGGCCGCCGCCACGGCCTACGCCAACCTCCAGGCGACCAACCCCGACCCGGTCTAAAGCGACTCGGCGAAGCGCCCGGGATCGGCCTCGAACCGGAGGCGGCACCGGCTCGAGCAGAAGTAATAGACGGCGTCGCCGCGCTGAGCGATGCCCGCGGTCGATGCGACGGCGACCGTCATGCCGCAGACCGGGTCCACCGCGTCCCCGCCCTCGGCTGCCCGCCGCGGCGCCGGGCGATTGGCCCGCTCTCGGACCAGCTCGGCCAGGATGGCCACGGCGATCTCCTCGTGGGCGACGGCACCCAGGTCGAGCCCGGCCGGGCACCTGACCCGAGCCAGGCGCTCCTTGGAGACACCCGCGGTTCGCAGCGTCGACAGCACCGCCTCGCCCCGCCGCCTCGACGCCACCAGGCCGACGTAGGCGGCGTCGGTCGCCAGCGCCGCCTCGAGGGCGTCCTCGTCGTAGCGCCCCATGGTGGCGACCACCACGAACGCGTCTGATCCCACGCCCACCTTGTCGAGCTCGAGCTGGGACTCCACCGCGGTGTGGGGCTCGGCGAGCTCGCCGGGCGGCACCGGGTCCCGCTCGACGATTGCGGTGTCGAAACCGATCTCACGCGCCATGGAGACGAGGACCCGAACGAGGGGGCGCGCCCGATGGCGACGACCAACGGCGGGGCCACAGCGGGCTCGAGGAATACCTCGACCGCGCCTTCGCTGGCACAGGTGATCGACTTCACGACCACGCCTTCGCGGCCCGGCTGGTCGTCATCCCCCGGGCCCAGATGGAGGAGCCGGGGCCTGCCGTCCTCGAGGGCATCCATGGCCTCCCGGACGACGAGGGGCTCGGAGCAGGAGCCCCCCACCCACCCCTTCACGCTCCCGTCGGCAAGGACCAGGGCCTTGGCGCCCGGCTTGCCCGAGACCGGGCGCTGCGACCAGACGACCGTGGCCAGCACGTGGGGCTCTCGGCGAGCGCGAAGCGCCGCTGCCTCCGAGAGCACGTCATCGACCATGCGCTGCCGCTCAACCTTCGGCCTGTGCGGCCTGGACGGCCTCCCATACCTTGGCCGAGGTCACAGGCATGTCGATGTTCCGCACTCCCCGGTGTGCGAGCGCGTCGATGACGGCGTTCACGTACGCGGCCGGTGAGCCGACGGTCGCCGACTCGCCCACCCCCTTCGCCCCGAGGGGGTGGTGGGGCGATGGAGTGACGGTGGTGAAGGTCTCGAAGCGTGGCGTCTCCCACGAGGTGGGCAACAGGTAGTCCATGTAGTTGGACCCGATGCAGTTGCCGTCCTCGTCGAAGGTGATCAGCTGCATGGCGGCGATGCCGTAGCCCTCGCACAGGCCCCCGTGGATCTGGCCCTCCACGATCATGGGGTTGATCCGCACCCCGCAGTCGTCGACGGCGACGACCCGGCGGACCTTCCACTCGCCGGTGTCCTCGTCCACCTGGACCACGACCACATAGCTGCCGAACGGGAAGGTCATGTTCGGCGGGTCGTAGTAGGTGACTCCTTCGAGACCGGCCTCCAGATCGTCGGGCATGTTGGTGTAGGCGGCGAAGGCGACGTCCTGGATGGTCACCCCTCGGTCCGGAGAGCCGCGCACGAAGAGCCGCCCCGCCTCCACCTCGATGTCCTCCTCGGCCGCCTCCAGGAGGTGGGCGGCGAGGGTGCGCGCCTTGTCCTGCAGCTTTCGACAGACGACTGCGGTCGCGGCCCCCGCTGTCGGCGTGGACCGCGATGCGTACGTCCCCAAGCCGTACGGGACGTTGTCAGTGTCGCCGTACTGGACCTCCACATCCTGGGGTGGGATACCGAGCTCGCTGGCGACGATCTGGGCGAACGTGGTCTCGTGGCCCTGGCCCTGGGTCTGGACACCGATCTTGAGGATGGCCTTGCCCGTCGGGTGCACCCGCAGCTCCGCCGAGTCGAACATCTTGATGCCTGCGATGTCGAAGTCCTTGTGGTTCCCCGCGCCCACCACCTCGGTGAAGCTGGCGATGCCGATGCCGATGAGCTGACCGCTCGGGCGGAGCGCCTCCTGCTCTTTGCGCAGCTCGTCGTAGCCGACCTCGTCCAGGGCGAGCTTGAGCGCAGCCTGGTAGTTCCCCGAGTCGTAGACGAAGCCGGTCGCCGAGTGGTAGGGGAACTGCTCGGGCTTGATGAAGTTGCGCATCCTGAGCTCGGCAGGATCCATCCCCAGCTCGATGGCAGCCGTCTGGACGAGCCGCTCGATGAGGAACGACGCCTCTGTGACCCGGAACGAGCACCGGTAGGCCACGCCACCGGGCGCCTTGTTCGTGTACGCGCCTTCGGCGCTCACGTGGGCAGCCGGGATGTCGTACGAGCCGGTGACGATGTGGAAGAGGCCCGCCTTGAACTTGCTGGGCTGGGCGTCGGCGAAGAAGGCACCGTTGTCCGAGAGCAGGTGGACGCGCAGGGCGAGCATCCTCCCGTCGCTGGACAGGGCCAGGTCTCCTTTCATGTGGTAATCGCGTGCGAACCCGGTCGAGATGAGGTTCTCGGAGCGGTCCTCGACCCATTTCACCGGGCGCCCGAGGACGAGCGATGCGGCGGTGGCGACGACGTAGCCCGGATAGATCGGCACCTTGTTGCCGAAGCCGCCGCCGATGTCCGGTGTGATGATCTGGATGTTCTGCTCAGGCAGGCCGGCGACCATGGCGAACAGCGTCCGGTGGGCGTGGGGCGCCTGGGAGGTCATGTGCAGGGTGGCCTTGCCCGTAGCGGGGTTGACGTCCGCCACGATCCCACAGGTCTCCATTGGTGACGGGTGGCAGCGCGGGTAGTACGTCTCCAGGCTGACGACCGTGTCCGCCTCCGCGAATGAGCGCTCGGTAGCGGCCGGGTCGCCGGCCTGCCACGAGTAGGCGCGGTTGTCCGCCTGGCCCTCCTTGTCGTCGCGAATGACCGGCGCCGACGGGTCCAGGGCTTGACGGGCATCGACGACGGGCGGGAGGGGCTCGTAGTCGACCTCGATCAGCTCCAGCGCATCGTGGGCCACGTACGGGTCCTCGGCGACCACCGCAGCCACCTCTTGGCCCTGGAACCTGACCTTGTCCGTTGCCAGCACGGCCTGGGTGTCACCCGAGAGCGTCGGCATCCACGCCAGGCCGTGAGCAGCCAGATCGGCGCCGGTGAGCACGGCCACCACGCCGGGAAGAGCCGTCGCCGCCGCCACGTCGATCGAGCGGATCCGCGCGTGCGCCGTGAAGCTGCGAAGGATGGCCATGTGCAGCATCCCGGGGAGCGTGATGTCGTCGAGGTAGGTGCCGGCGCCGCGGACGAACCGATCGTCCTCCTTGCGCTTGATGCTGTGGCCGATCCCTGCGATCTCCGGGGCCTCGACTGTCGTCGCCATGGCTACCTCCTCAGCTCGCTGACGTGGCCGCTGGCTCAGCCGGCGTCGTTCCTTGGGCCGCTGCCCACCGCACCGCCCGCACGATGTTCACGTAGCCGGTGCAGCGGCAGAGGTTCCCCGACAACGCCCACCGGATGTCGTCATCGGTCGGGGTCGGGTTCCGCTCGAGCAGGGCGGCGGCCACCAGCATCATTCCGGGCGTGCAGAACCCGCACTGGAGGCCGTGCTCCTCCTTGAACCCCGCCTGCACCGGGTGCATCTGGCCGTCGGAGGCCAGCCCCTCGACGGTCGTCACTGCTGCGCCGTCAGCCTGCACCGCGAGGACGGCGCAGGACTTTACCGGTACTCCGTCGAGCAGGACCGTGCAGGCGCCGCAGCTCGTCGTGTCGCAACCGATGTGGGTACCGGTCAGGCGAAGCGTGTCCCGCAGGTGGTGAACGAGCAGCGTACGAGGCTCCACATCATTCGTCCTCGCCACACCGTTGACGGTCACGGTCATCTCCATGTCCCGACCTCCTCTACGCTGCCCGGGCCGACCCGACGGCGTGGGCCAGCCCTCGCTTCACGAACACCTCGACCACGTGCCGCTTGTACTCCGCCGACCCGCGCAGGTCGGCGGCCGGGTCGGCCGCCCGGGCGGCCAGCCGGGCTGCCTCCTCGAAGGCCGCCAGACCGGGCTCGCCCCCCACCAGGGCGGCCTCGGCCTCTTCGGCCTCGACGTTCTGCGAGCCGACGGCCGTCAGTGCGATGCCGGCTCGGCCAACGACCCCGTCGTCGAGCTGCACGTGCACGGCCACGCCGACGGTGGCGAAGTCCCCGACCTTCCGCTCGAGCTTGAGATAGGTCCCGCCCGACCGCAGCGGCGGGGCGGGCACGCGCACCTCGGTGACGATCTCGGTGGGATCGAGCGCCGTCGTGAAGGTGCCCTGGAAGAAGTCGCCGATCTCGATGACACGCTCGCCAGTCGAGCTCCTGGCCACGACCTGTGCCCCGAGGGCCAGCATCACCGAGCCCCAGTCGCCGGCGGGATCGGCGTGAGCGAGGGAGCCGCCGATCGTTCCCCGGTTGCGCACCAATGGATCGGAGATGAGCGGCGCAGCCGCAGCCATCGCCGGGTAGCGGGCGGACAGCACCTCGGAGTCTACGAGGTCGTTGTGGCGGGTCAGGGCTCCGACCCGCAAGCCATCCGGTGTCTCGCCGATGTACGACAGGCCCGGGATGCGGTTCAGGTCCACGAGGAGACCGGGGCTGGCGAAACGAAGCTTGATCAGCGGGACGAGGCTCTGCCCGCCAGCGAGGACCTTGGCCTCGTCACCATGCTCGGCCAGGATGGCGAGGGCCTCGTCGAGTGAGGCGGGCGCCATGTAGTCGAAGCGAGACGGGTACATGACGCCTCCAATGTCTCGGGGACTGGAAAGCCCTCACTACCCTGCTGGCTCCCGACGAATCGGTCGTCAGTCATGGCTTTATCACCGGGAATTGGCGCGGTCAAGTACTCAAGCACCGTGAAGGGGCGCACCTCGGACGATGCCGCCGCACCTGACTCGATCCGACCGAGCGGCTCGTGCCGCCCCTGCGCGTCAATCGACGCCGATCTGCTCCATGTTGCCGGTGGAAGCCGTGCGCCCGGCGGGGACGAACTCCCGCCAACCGTTACCGGCATGCTCGTCTAGGTGGGTGCCGGCCAGCGAGGGGCTCGACGAGCACTCGGCGACGGCTGCCCACCAGGCCGAGTCCATCTCCCGGGCCGAGTCGAACCGTCGCGCCGGATCCTTCTCGAGTGCCCGCATCACGATGCGCTCGACCTCGGGAGGAACCGTGGGGATCCGCGAGCGAAGCGGCGGTGGCCGATCGTTGTGGTGCTGGAGGGCCACGGCCAGCACGCTCGTTCCGACGAAGGGCGGCTGGCAGGCGAGACACTCGTAGAGGACGCACCCCAACGAGTAGAGGTCCGACGCAGGCGTCACGGGGCGACCCGCCGCCTGCTCCGGGGAGACGTAGGCGGCGGTGCCGATGACCATGCCCGCTGGGCTCAGGTCCGTCGTGTCCTCAGCCGCCTTTGCGATCCCGAAGTCGGCCACCTTCACGACGTCGTCACAGTCGATGAGGATGTTCCCGGGCTTGATGTCACGGTGGACGATGCCCCGGGCGTGGGCGTGCGCCAGAGCGGCCAGCACCTGGCGACCGAGGCGTGCCGCGTGGGCGAGGGCCACCGGTCCGACGGCGGACGAGAGCACGGAGCGCAGCGACCGGCCGTCGACCATCTCCATCACCATGAAGAGCGTCTCCTCGTCCCGGCCCGAGTCGTGCACGGTGACGATGTTGGGATGGCTCAGGACGGCGGCATGGTGCGTCTCCCGCTCGAAGCGCCCCCGGAATCCCTCGTCCTGGGCCAGGCCCTCGTGGAGCACCTTGACCGCCACCGGGCGGCCCAGCGTGAGGTCCTCAGCCCTCCAGACGGTCGCCATTCCGCCCCATCCCAATTTATGGACGAGTTGGTATCGCCCGCCTATAACCAACGGTGGCATCGCCGCTCCCCCGGTTGTAGTGGCCACCGCCCTCTGGCCCGCAAGGACACTGTAACGCTTGTGCTTGATTCTCGCACCACCAAGCAGCTCACAATCGTGCCATGGCCATCCTGCGGGAGGATCTCGACCCAGACCCCATACGCCAGTTCCGGCTCTGGCACCAGGAGGCCGCCACTGACGCCATGGTGGTGGCGACGGCGACGCCGGACGGAGTGCCCTCCGGGCGCGTGGTCCTGCTGAAAGAGGTCGACCGCCGGGGATTCGTCTTCTACACCAGCTACGAGAGCGCCAAGGCGTCGGACCTGGGCGCCAACCCCTGGGCCGCCCTCGTCTTCCATTGGCCTCCCGATCACCAGGTCCGGGCGGGCGGGGCCGTCCACGCGGTCTCCCGCCAGGAGACCGAGGACTATTGGCGAACCCGCCCCCGTGCCAGCCAGATCGGCGCGTGGGCCTCGCACCAGAGCACCGTGATCTCAGGGCGCCACGTCCTGGAGGAGCGGGTCGCCGAGCTCGTCGAGCACTTCGGCGCCGGAGACGTCCCCTGCCCGCCCACCTGGGGCGGCTACCGGGTCGTGCCGGACTGGATCGAGTTCTGGCACCATCAGGAGGACCGGCTCCACGACCGCCTGCGTTACCGCCGCGACGGTGACGGCTGGGTCGTCGAGCGGCTTGCGCCCTAGAGCTACGCGAGCACCCGCTTGCGAAAGTGCCGGAAGCCGTACCACAGAAAGACGGCGCAGAACCCGATGAGCACCGGATAGATGATGTACAGGTGCATGTGGGGCGCCTTGGTCAGCGCGGCCCGGAAGCCCTCCGTGACGTAGATGAGCGGGTTGACCAGCACCACCGTCTGCAGCCACGACCATCCCCCCACCTTCAGACCGGAGAGGCTCGTCCAGGGGTAGTAGGTGCCGCCGAGGAACGTCATGGGAAGCACGAGGAACCCGAAGATGGCCCCGATGTTGCGGGGCTCGACGCGCGAGCCGATGAGCAGACCGAGGCTGGCGCACATGACGCATGTCAGCGGGATGAGCGTCACCACGACCGGCCAGTGGATGGCGAGGTGGGCGGTCACGTTCTTGGCGTGCACCACGGAGGCGATGGGGAAGACGATGAGGGCTGCGATGAGACCCTGGATCGCACCGGTCGTGACCTTCCCCACGGCGACGAGCGTCACCGGGAGTGGTGCGAGCACCCGGTCCTGGATCTCCTTGGTGTAGCCGAACTCGGTCGCCATCGGAAGAGCGACGGACTGGATGCCCTGGAACATGATCGACAGGCCGACCACCCCGGCGACGAGGATGGTGGCGAACGCCGACTCGCCCGCCGTCCCCCGGCCGCCGCCGATGCCCTGGCCGATGGTCGGGAACACGTACAGGAACACGAACACCAGCAGAAACGGCTGGATGACCGTCCGCCCCAGGAACAGGCCGAGGTCCTTGCGCAGGACGGCCAGGTCCCGCTGGAGGAGGGCAACGAACGCGGCCCGGCTGGCCTGCACCGCCGAACGCGTAGGGTGGGTCACCACGCCAGACGGTGCCTCGACGCTGATCGTCGCCATCAGTCGCGCAGCTCCTTTCCGGTGAGGGTGATGAACACGGTCTCCAGGGTGGGCTCGGCGACCGACAGATCGTTGACCTCGAACCCGTCCCGCTCGGCCGCCGTCACCACCTGGGGCAGGACGCGCGAGGCCCCCTTGACGTGGAGCCGTACCGTGCCGTCGACCTGGTGGGTCTGGGTCACGCCCTCCACGTCGCGCTCGAGCAGGTCAGCCAGGGAGGCCAGGTCGCCGTTGGCGCTCACCGTGACGATCGTGTCGGCCCCCACGCTGGCCTTGAGGCCCTCGGGCGTGTCGAGGGCCAGGATGCGACCGTGGTCGATGATCGCCAACCGGTCGCACAGCTGGTCGGCCTCTTCCATGTAGTGCGTGCTGAGCAGGATCGTCTGCCCGCCGTCGTGCAGCAGGGACAGGATCTCCCACAGGGCGATGCGGCTCTGGGGGTCGAGGCCCGCGGTGGGCTCGTCCAGGAACAGGATCGCCGGCCGGTGCAGGATGGCTCGGGCCACCATGAGGCGCTGGGCCATGCCACCGGAGAGGGCGTAGACCGATGCCTGCCCCCATTTGGACAGCTGGAACAGGTCGAGCATGAAGTCGGCGGCGGAGCGGGCCTCCTTGCTCGACATGCCGAAGAACCGGCCGTGGTAGAAGAGGTTCTCCCACACGTTGAGGGCGCGGTCCAGCGTGTTCTCCTGGGGCACCACGCCGATCACCTGCTTGGTGAGGGCCGGGTGGGCGATGACGTCGATCCCGGCCACGTGGGCCTCGCCGCTGGTCGGGATCACCCGGGTTGTGAGCATCCCCGCCGTCGTCGTCTTCCCGGCGCCGTTGGGGCCGAGGAGGCCGAAGATCTCCCCGGCGCCGACGGAGAGGTTGAGCGAGTCCACCGCCTTGAAATCAGTGCCCGGGTACACCTTGGTCAGGTCGACCGTCCTGATGATCTGGCTGTCCCCCGCCGGCGCCTGGCGAGCCGCCGCCGGCCCGCTGTCCACTGGACGTTCCCTCGTCTGCTCGCTGTCTGTGCGCCCCATCACCATCGCTGATCGCTCGCCTGATCGTTCGCTCCACAAATGATTCTTCGGCAAACGATACCCCCGGACCTCAGAGGCCCGACTCGCGCAGTGTGGCCAGGCCGCCCGACGAGGCGACGGCCTGGCGAAGCTGGGTGTCGGCGGCTGGTCGTCCCTCGAGGTAGCGGTCCAGGAAGTCGACCGGCACCCGGGCCACCAGGTCGACCTCGGGCGTGAGCTTGTCGCCCTGGTACGGGCCGCTGTGCGTGCCGCCGACGATGGTCACGAGCGCCTTCGGTGGCCGCGCCTGGTTGAACAGCGAGACGCTCGTCGCAGGCACGACCGTCTGGTCGGCAGATCCCTGGAGGAACAGAACCGGTGGCGACGCCACGCCACCGAAGTAGGTGCCGCCGGAGAACGGCAGGGGCACGCCCTCCATGACGACCACGGCCTTCACCCGGGGGTCGAGACAACAGCCGTTGAAGGCGAGCGCCATGGTCGTCACGCCTCCGAGCGAGTGGCCGGCCGCGCCGATGCGGCGGGCGTCCACCAAGCCGGCCAACGACGACGGCGGTGAGCGAGTCATCTGATCGATGACGAAGCTGACGTCACGGGGCTGGTTCAGGTAGTCGGAGATCTGTGAGTTCACGGGGGCATGGGCCCCGGTCAGGGGAAACTCGGGCGCGGCGACGACGTAGCCGGCCGAGACCCACGACGCGAGCAGGGCCGAGAAGTCGGCTGGGTCGGCGCTGCTGCCATGGGCGAAGACGACCAATGGAAACGGTCCGGCCGCGGTGTCCGGCGGTGCGTTCGGCTGGGCGACGGGCGCGACGGGGCCGAGCGCGGGGTACAGGATGGTCGTCACGAGGGTGCGGCTGGGCCTGGCCGGGGCGCCCCCCTGCGCCGCCGTGGGCCGGCTGGTGTCCACGAGCGTGCGGACCAGCGTGCCGACGGCGAAGGGCCCGGAGGCCGGTCGCCCGGTCGGCGCCGTATGGTGTGTCAGTGATACGAGGCCATGGCCTCGATCAGCTGCAGGACGCCCGATCGCTCCCGGGTGGGGTCCAGCTCTCGATAGATGCTGTCGACCGTCACGATGATGCGCTCGGGGTCCACCCAGCCGGCGAACGGGCCGAGGTCGATGTCGCGTGCGGCGTCGGCGGCGGACATCCCCCCCTCGAACCGGCGCGTCGCCTCGTCCCGTGCCCACTCCAAGTAGGCGCGAACCCCGCTCACTCCGGTGGCGTCCGTCACCGGACCGTGGCCCGGGACGATCGTCTCGGCGCCGAGTGCGGTGATCCGATCGCACGCCGCGATCCAGTTGGAGATCGGACCGGCCCACATCACGGGGGTGACGCCGACGAACAGGATGTCGCCGGTGAACACCGTCCCGGCCTCGGGGACGTGGACGATCACATCGCCGAGCGTGTGCGCGGGCCCGACTTCGATGAGCTCCACCCGACGGCCGCCGACATCGAGGTCGAGCCGGTCGTCGAAGGTCCTGGTCGGTGCGCAAAGCGTGATCTCGTCGAAGTGAAAGGGGCCGAAGGCATCCTTCACGAAGCCCGCCACCGGCTCGTCGAGGTCGGCGGACACCAGCTGTCCGAGGAGCCCGGGCGGGGCATCGGACATCTCCGCCGCCGCCGTCCCGGACGCGATCACCTCGGCATCCGGGATCAGCTCGTTGCCGAAGCAGTGATCGCCGTTGGCGTGGGTGTTCACCACGGTGGAGATGGGACGCCCCGCCAGCTGGCCATCCATTGCCGACAGCATCTCGCCGGTCAGGCGCAGGTCGAACAGGGTGTCGACCAGGAGCGCCTCGTCGCGACCGAGCACCAGCCCGGCGTTGCTCCAACCCCAGCCGCCGTCCGGCTGTAGGTAGGCGAGCACGTCGGGACCGACAACATGGAGTCCTCGCTCGTAAGGGATCACGGGGTTTATCTTCTCCCCAGGGCGGAGAGGGTGTCGAGCATGCGTTGGGTCACGTACACGTCGCCGGTCCTCGGTGCCGATCGCCCGGGTCTGGTCCGCGACGACGTGATCCACGGCCTCCACGGGCCGCCGAGCCTGCTGGACCTGCTCGGCGACGAGGCCACCATCCGCGCCGCGGCCGAGCGGGCAGTGTCGAGCCCGATCGAGATCGTCCCGCTCAGCGGCGCCCGCCTCCGCTCGCCGGTCCCCGTGCCTCCGTCGATTCGGGACTTCATGGCCTTCGAGTCCCACGTGGCCAACAGCCGCCGGCGACTGGGCCAGGAGGTCGACCCCGACTGGTACGAGCTGCCCGCCTTCTACTTCACCAATCCGGCGGCGGTCTGCGGCCCCCACGACGACGTGGCCGTGTCGCCGGGCAGCTCCCAGTTCGACTACGAGCTGGAGATCGCGGCCGTTGTCGGCCGGCCCGGGACGAACCTCTCGTCCGAGCGGGCCGAGTCGCACATCGCCGGGTACACGGTGATGTGCGACTGGAGCGCGCGCGACCTCCAGATGCGGGAGATGCGCCAGCTCCTCGGACCCGCCAAGGGCAAGGACTCGGCCACCTCGCTCGGTCCCGTCCTGGTCACACCCGACGAGCTCGAGTCACGGCGGCGGGGCCCCGCCTACGACCTCGAGATGACCGCCTCGGTGAACGGAGTCCCGTATAGCGGGGGCAACCTGGCCGAGCTGTACTGGTCGTTCGGGCAGATGCTGGCCTACGCCTCCCGGGGCACCAGGGTGGAGACCGGCGATGTGATCGGGAGCGGCACGGTCGGCACCGGCTGCATCCTCGAGCTGTCGGGCCTCCATGGCGTCGAGCGCTATCCGTGGCTCCGTCCGGGCGACGACGTTCGTCTCGAGGTGGAGCAGCTGGGCGCCATCACCGCCACGATCACCGAGGCGGCGCCGGTCGTACCGCTCAGATAACAGGGATCGCCGGGACGCTACTGACCCCCGGTGCTGGGCGGGCTCTCGTCGCCCTCGCCCTTCGACCCGCCGCCAGCGTCGCGTCGCTCGAGGCGCTCGACGTACCCCTGGGCCTTGTCCGCCGTACCGGTGATCTTGTCGTGGTACTTGCCCTTGGTCTTGTCGTCGGCGGTCTTCGCCGCCTTGTCGATCGCTCCCGACATCTTGTCCTTGCGGTCGGCCGCCGCGTTCTGGGCCTTGCCGGCGAGCTCGTCGGCCTTGGCCTCGAGCTTGGCGGCGAGCTCTCCGGTCTTCTCGCCGGCCTTGTCGGCCTTCCCCGAGAGATCGTGGTCCGCTGCCGCGCCCTGGGCCTTGTCGGCCAGCTCCTCCGCCTTGGCCTTGGCCTTGTCGAATAGCCCCATTGCCTCTCCTCCCCTTTGCCTACGCGTCTCGAACCTCGAACCTACCTTGCGACCGTCGGACAGGGGGCGCCGAGCCCCCGAGCCCGGGGTCGACCGGCAGGCCGTCGCGGTACACCACCCGGTTCGACCGGACGGCGGGGACTCGAGCGCCGGGGACGACGATGCCCACCAGATTCAGCGGGTCGGCGGCGCTGATGCGGACCAGCTCTCCCGGGCGCTGGGTCCGCCTCACCCGGCGCAGCTCCTCGACGGCGTCGGGCAGCGCGTACTGCTCCCCGACGAAGCCCGAGACAAAGCGCCCGCCGCGGATGAGACCTCGCGCTTCCATGCGGCGGAGGGCCCAGATCACCTCGCGCCAGGGCACAGCCAGGTTCTCGCGGGTCATCAGGTCCCAGAAGACCACTCCCCAGCGGGCGAGCAGCTGCTCGGCCACCGTCTCGGCCAGGGCGTCCGGGTCGTCGACGGCCGCGGCGTCGGGCAGCAGAGCCCACCGGCCCTCTCCGCCCTCCCGCCACGCCGAGGCCCGGCGCCGGCCGAGGGCGCGCCGCCGGTCGTGGCCGTGCTGGCGACGGCGCCACATCTCCCGGGCCGACAGGAGCGAGCGGACGGCCTGGAACCCGTCGGCGGTGACCAACCCCCGCGACACCAGGTCCCAGAGGCCCTCCTCCACCTCGACGGGCAGCCGCCGGGTGAACGCCCGCAGCTCCGAGTGGAACAGCGCCCCGCGGGCCTCCAGGGCTTCGAGCACCTCCCGGGCCGCGCCGTGGGCGGGCTCGGCGGGCTCCACGTCGCCCCGGGCCGCCTGCAGCAGCCACGGCAGGTCCTCGCGCACGGCGAAGGTGATGGGAGTGGCCCGGGACGGCGTGGCCGCACCCCGGCGGGGCGACGCCTCTGCGTCCTGTGACCGTACGCTCAGCCGTCCCCACGCCAGCTCGCCCGACCGGCACAGGTCTTCGAGCCACGCCGACTGGTATCCCTCGACGCGAGCGGGGAAGACAGCCTCCTCCCACGCCCCGGCGGCGACCTCGAAGCCCTGGAGCTGATCGACCACCGCCAGCACCCCCCGGCGGCCCTGGCGCTGGGCGCCGGGGGCCGCGTACTGCCACCGCAGGAGGAAGCGCATGAGGTCCTGGGCCGTGACGGGATCGATCTCCTGGCGGAGCCGGGTCCGGGTGTAGGAGTGGATGCGGGTGAGCAGCCGCCGCGCGCACCACTGCTCCTCGCTGCCGACCCCCGGGTCGAACGAGCCGCGGATGACGAAACCCTCGGCCTCCAGGCGGCCGAGGGCGATGCGGACCGTCCCGTCCGACAGGGCCGTCCGCTCGGCGAGGTCGCCCACGGTGACCGGACCGGTCACGTCGAGGTGGCCGCGGATGACCTCGGCCGCCGTCTCGTCGGCGTCCGGCGCCCGCCCGGACGCCACGGCCGCGGGAACCGCCACATCGGGAGCGAACACCGCCCCGGGCAGCAGGGCCTCGACCTCCCGGCGCCTCTCTATGGCGCACCAGAGCGCTCCCTCCCCGGTCGGCGCGGTCGCTGAGGCGGAGGTAGTCGTCGCCGTCGTCACCCGTCCCGCCGCCGACAGCTCCTCGAACCAGTCCCGATGATCGGGCACCGGGCGAGCTACGACGAGCGACAGGAGCAGGTCGTGAAGCTCCTCGGCGTCGCGAAGGTCTGGTGCGGCCTCCTCCCGAACCCTGCTGATGGCCGCCTCGTCGAGCCGACCGAGCTGGTCGGCATCGACGGGCAGGCTGCGCCGGAGCTGGACGGCTCGAGTGCGACGCTCCTCGAGCGGGGCGTCGTCGAGGAAGGTGTACGGCCGCCCGTTCAGGATCTCGTGGGCGAGGACGGACGGCTCGGCCGTCTCGACCAGATGCACCCGCACCCCGCCTGTCTCCAGCCGGCCGACGAGGTGGCGCAGCCCGTCGATGTCCATCGCCTCGTGGAGGCAGTCGTAGACCGTCTGCCGCACGAGCAGGTGGTCGGGGAGGGCGACCGGCCCGGCGACGGCGTTCTCCTGACAGGCTGCCAGCGCGGGGAAGACGGCGGCCATCAGGTCGTCGGACTCCATGCGCTGGATGGGCAGAGGGTTGCGCCGTCCGCCCCTGAAGCGCAGCACGGCCAGTGCCCGCGTGAGGTTCCACCGCCAGCGGGCTGTGAACATCGGCGAGGCGAGGACCGCCTGGACGAGCGCGTCCTGGACCGTGGGCGATCGCAGCATCCGCGGCGCGTCGGCCAGCGGGAAGCTGTGCTGCGGCCCGAGCGAGAGCACCACCGCGTCGTCATTGGCGGCGGCCTGGAGCTCGAAGTCGAACGTGGCGCAGAACCGCTTGCGCAGGGCGAGCCCCAGACCCCGGTTGACCCGTCCACCGAAGGGCGTGTGGGCGACGAGCTGCATGCCGCCTGTCTCGTCGAAGAAGCGCTCGAAGACGACGTCGTCGGTCGTGGGCAGGACCCCGAGCACGGCGCGCCCGGCGGCCAGATACTCGACCATCTGGGTCGCCGACCCGGTGTCGATGCCGCAGACCTCGACGAGGTGTCCGATGGCGCCGGGCTTGTCGCCCGCGCCCAGCCTCTCGTCCACGGCCCGGCGCAGACCCGAGACCTCGGCCGAGAGCTCGTCCGTGCGGGCCGGGGCCTCGCCGAGCCAGAACGGAATAGTGGGGTGCACCCCCTCGGCGTCGACGACCCGGACCACACCCTGCTCGACCCGCCGGATCCTCCAGGAATGGGACCCGAGGAGGAAGACGTCGCCCGCCATCGACTCGATGGCGAAGTCCTCGTTGACCGTCCCGACGAAGGTGTCGTCGGGATCGAGGAGGACCCGATAGTCACCCACCTCCGGGATCGCTCCGCCGCTCGTCAGCGCGGCCAGACGGGCGCCCCGGCGTCCCCGCAGCGAGCCGTTGACCCGGTCCCGGTGCACGTAGGCGGCTCGGCGACCTCGGCCGGTCTGGACACCGTCGGACACGAAATCGAGGACGCCCTCGTAGTCAGCGTCCTCGAGCTCGGCGTACGGAGCGGCATGGCGGAACAGATCGAGCAGGTCTGCCTCCTTCCACTCCTCGGCCGCGACCTCGGCCACGACCTGCTGGGCGAGGATGTCGAGGGGCGCGACCGGCGGTTGGACGGCGTCCAGCCGGCCCGCCCGCACCGCGGTCAGGAGGGCAGCGCACTCCAAGAGCTCGTCGCGGGTCAGCGGGAACAGGCGGCCCGAGGGCGTGCCGGCGCGGGAGTGGTTCGACCGGCCGACCCGCTGGAGGAAGGTGGCAATGCTCCGCGGTGAGCCGACCTGGCACACGAGCTCGACCGGGCCGATGTCGATGCCGAGCTCCAGCGACGCGGTGGCGACCAGGGCTCTCAGGTCACCGGCGCGCAACCGGGCCTCCACCCGCTGGCGTCGCTCCCGGGACAGGCTGCCGTGGTGGGCCGCCACCTGCTCCGGGCCGAGCCGCTCACCCAGCTGGTGCGCGAGCCGCTCCGACAGGCGGCGGGTGTTGACGAAGACCAGGGTGGTGCGGTGCTCACGCACGTGGCTGGCGATCCGGTCCAGGACCTCGCCCAGCTGCTCGGTCGACGCCGCCGCGCCCAGCTCGGTCCCCGGGAGCTCGAGAGCGAGGTCGAGGTGACGTTGGTGCCCGCAGTCGACGATGGACGCCCCCGGTCGATTTCCCACCCCCACGAGCAGGCGTCCGATCGCATCGATCGGGCGCTGGGTGGCCGACAGGCCGATCCGCTGGGGCCGGCGGCGCTGTTCCACCGGGCCGGCCTCCCCGGCCGGCAGCCGCTGCACATGCTCCAGGCGCTCGATGGTGAGGGCCAGGTGTGAGCCTCGCTTGTCGCGAGCCATCGTGTGGATCTCGTCCACGATCAGGCTGTCGACGTGGCGCAGCAGCTCCCGGCTCCGCTCGGCCGTCAGGAGCAGGTACAGGCTCTCGGGCGTCGTGATCAGGAAGTTTGGTGGCACCTTGAGCATGGCGGCGCGGGCCGAGCTCGGAGTGTCGCCGGTCCTGACGGCGACGGTCAGGTCGGGAGCGTCCAGACCCAACGACCTGGCCGTCTCGTGGATCTCGCGCAGCGGGCGCTCGAGGTTCTGATGGATGTCGACGGCGAGCGCCTTGAGTGGGGAGACGTAGACCACCCTGGTCGTGCCGGCGACGTCCTCCCCGCGCTCGTGGGCCCGGTAGAGGCCGTCGATCGCCACGAGGAAACCGGACAGCGTCTTGCCCGATCCCGTCGGCGCGGCGACAAGGGTGTCCCGGCCCGAGCGGATCTCCGGCCAACCTCGTCGCTGCGGCTCGGTCGGACCCTCCGGAAAGCGCCGCTCGAACCAGATTCGGACGGCCGGGTGGAGCTCAGCGAGCACGTCCGGGTCGGAAGCCGGGGCCGGATGACCACCGTCAGGGGGCATCGCCCTATTTGATCACAAGGCTGTGATTTCGAGCCATCGGATATCCGCGCCGCCAGCTACGGCCGGCGGCGGGGCTGCGGGCCCCCCGGACGGCGGGCATGGAGCCCGCCCGGGGCGGCGACGCCGCCACAGATACGGTGGCGTCGTGCTCCGGCTGCTCCCCCGCGTGCGAGGCGCGCCGCCGTCGGCCAACGGGGCGTCCTCGTTCCATCTCTGGTGGCGCTTCGCGCATCCCGAGCTGCTCGACGAGGTGGCGGCGGTGCTCGAGGTCGTGGTACCGCCGAGCGTGCCACAGCTGTACTTCTGGGCGCTCCAGGCCGGGTTCCACGACGGGAAGCGCACGGTGGGAGCAGGCCACACCGGCCTCCAGTGGCTCCCGACTGGCTCACCGAGGCCGGCGGTGAACTGGGGCGGCTACCACGCCGGCGGGGGCGAGCTCGAGGGCTCGCTCTCCAGCCTCCCCAGCATGGACGGCAACCCGAACACGCGCCTGTTTCCGTGGCAGCCAGGCCGCCAGTACGAGCTGTGGGTGCGGCGGATGCCGTCATCGCCGGGACCCGACGGGACGCACGCGTGGCAGGCCTCGGTGTGCGACCTGGCGTCGGGCGAGCAGACCGTGATCCGCGATCTGCACGTCCCGGGCCGGTACCTCGCCGACCCAGTCGTCTGGGCCGAGGTCTTCGCCCGGTGCGACGACCCCACGGTGACCGTCCGATGGAGCCGCCTCCGGGCGATCACGGTCACTGGCCGCTTGGTCGTCCCCGAGGCCGTGATGGTGACCTACCAGGCGAGAAGCCGGGGTGGGTGCGACAACACCACGGCCCGCCTCGACGGGGACGGCCTCGCTCAGGACACCAACGCGACGCGCACCGTGCCCGACGGGAGCGTCCTACGCCTCGGGCCGGGTTGACTCTTCCGGCAGGCGGAAGGGCATTCGGGCCACCACGACGTCTGTCTCTCGGCGGAGGCGGCTGGCCAGGATGCCGCCACGCTGATTCTGCAGGAGCTGGTGGCGCCACTTCCGGGGCTCGATCTCCGATATCAGCACCACGACGCGACCGAGGGCCTGAACCTCTGGCGAGGAGACGTATTCGATGATCGGCTCCACTACCGCCCGGCTGCGAGGGCGCAGGACAACCAGCTCGACCCCGGGGTTCCACTGCGACCACTCGGCTTGGACCTGAGCGGCCCGGTCCTCGTCGGGTTGCGCGGTCACGGCGATCACCCGGTCGCCCATCGACTCGGCGAAGCCAAGGGCATCGGCAACCAGCTTCGTGACGCGGTTGATGGGCACGATCACCACCGCCTCGTCCCGCGAGGGGGACGGCGGCGTCGATCCCAGGCCCAGGGCCCGCCCTGCCCCGTCGTAGTAGGTCTGCACCCGGCGGAACAAGAACATGAAGGCGGGGATGGTGATCACCACGACCCAGGCGCCCTCGGTGAACTTGGTGGTGAGGAAGATCAGCAGGGCCGCCGCGGTCATCACCGCCCCGGTTCCGTTCAACAGTGCCCTGTTCCGCCAACCCGGGGGCCGTGTCTTTCGCCAGTGCCGGACCAGGCCCGATTGCGACAGGGTGAAGCCGGTGAACACGCCGATGGCATAGAGGGGGATCAGCGAGTTGGTGTTGGCGTTGACCGCGATCAGAAGGATGCCGGCCAGGACAGCCAGGCTCACCACGCCGTAGCGATAGACCTGTCGCTCACCCTTGAGGTGGAACACGTGGGGAAGAAGGTTGTCGTGAGCCAGGATGCTGGCGAGGTTCGGCAGCCCCCCGAACGCGGTGTTGGCCGCCAGGCACAGGACGAGGGTGGTGGTCAGGTCGACGATGAAGTACAAGGTGCCGCGACCCACCGAGGCACTGGTGATCTGACTGAGCACGGTCACGTTGGGTCGCGGCGTGATGTGGAACTTCACGGTGAGCACCGCGAGCGCCATCAGCATGCTGCCCAGGATCGCCCCCAGCATGACCTCGGTACGCCGCGCCCGGACCGCGCGGGGCTCCCGGAAGGCGGGGACGTCGTTGGCGATCGCCTCAACGCCGGTGAGCGCGCTGCAGCCGTTGGCGAAGGCCTTGAGCAGCAGTAGCAGCCCCACCGTGCTCACTGCTCCCGCCGTGGGCGCCGGGATCACGCTGGATCCCGGTGCCGGTCCCGAACGAAGCAGACCGGCGGCGATGACCACGTAGGTGCCGACGACGAACACGGCGGTCGGGACTATGAACAGCCGGGCGCTCGTCGCCAGTCCTCTGAGGTTGATCGCCGTGAGCAGGGCCAGAATGATCAGGCTGGCGATCAGGGGGTACCTGGCCAGGCTCGGAAAGGCCGAGATCAGTGCGGCGACACCGGCGGCGATCGACACGGCGACGGTGAGCACGTAGTCGACGACCAGCGACGCCCCGGCCAGGAGGCTGGCGCCGTGGCCGAAGTTGTCCTTCGACACGGCGTAGGCGCCCCCCCCGTTCGGATATGCCTCGATCACCTGCCGGTACGACAGGACGAGGAGTGCCAGCAGGAGCACGATCACGCCGGTGATCGGCTCGATCGCCCACAGTGCGCCTGCCCCCGCGGTCGCGAGGACGATCAGCATCGCCTCGGGCCCGTACGAGATGGAGGTCAGGGCGTCGAGCGAGAGAGCGGCGAGACCCTGGACAGAGGTGATCTGCTCGCGCGACTCGTCCGTGCCCCGCCGTGCGGCGCCCAGATGTGGGCTCAGGTTGTGCACCTATCCCCCGAACCCGTGCCGACGCCTTCAGGCGCCGCACGCGCCAGCGCTGGCGCCGGATCCGCAGTAGGCGACGCTTCGTGCGACCGGCGACGAGGTGACGAGCATCACGTCGCCGGGCATGAGGTTCACGGACATGGCGAAGCCCGGCTGGAATGCCGCGGGGTCGTCGCTGCCCGTCACCTGACCGGTCGCCGTCCCGGGGCCATGCGCGGGCTCGAGTCGAAACTGGGCGTGACCGCCATCGACGATCGTGCTCCCCGACGTCGTGTCGCACGGCGGTGTCGGGTCGTCGGTGCACAGCCGGTAGGCGCGAAACGTCGCTTGTCCTTGTCCGTCAGCGCCGATGTGCACCCCTCCGCCGCGTCCCTTCCAATCCCCGATCAGCGATCCCAAGCCTGCTACGGCACTGACCGGGGGCGCCACCGGGGCCGAGGTGGTCGGAGGGACGGTCGAGGGCGGCGTCGTGGTAGGAGGATCGCTCGGTAAAGCGGCAATGGTGCCGGGCAGTGAGACGGACCGCGCGGGAAGGCGCCCGGATACGGACGGCCCGATCGTGCCCGGCACGCTCGACACGGTGTCGCCCCGGCTGCCTCCACCCGTCGCACCGGCATAGATGCCGATGCCGGCCGCCCCGAGGACCAGCGCCCCGGCGACGAACAGGGCCGTCGCCGATCCCGATGTCCAGCGCCTCGTCGGCCGTGATCGCGGCATCTCGGCGAACCCAGCCGGTTGTGCCAGCGGCGGCCACGCCGGCCCGACGGCGGGGCTCGTCTCCTGCGGGAGCGGCGACAGAGCCGGCCGGATCGGCGACTGGATCGACGCCAGCGCAGCCGGGTGCGGAGAGGATGCCGTTACCGGGCGGACACCGGCGCTGATCAGGGCCGCGCCGCATTCCCGACAGTAGGTGTGATCGGGCTGGGCGGGGTGGCCGTAGGGACAGTGGGCCGGCACGGCCCACCCGCACCGGCCGCAGAAGCGGTCGCCAGCGAGCACTTCATGCCCGTTCACGCAGCGTGCCATGGTGCGTGCCACCTCCCTCCCCTGGGCACCCGAGCAGCGTACCCTGCGACTCCCTGGACCAACCGACCGGGAGCGGCCCGTGCTCCTCCACGATCTCGTCGACCGCAGCGCCACCGAGACCCCTCACGCGGCCGCGGTCTCCGTAGGCTCGACGACGACGACCTTCGGCGCCCTGGCAGAGCGGGTGGCACGGGTCGCGGCCGTCGTCGAAGCGCTGACCGACCCCGGCGATCGGGTCGCGGTGGTCGGCGACAACTCGCTGGCCTGGGTCGAGTGCTACTACGCCGTGCCGCGAGCCGGCCGCGTCCTCGTCTTCCTGAATCACCGACTCGCCCCGCCCGAGCTGCGCGGGATCGTCGCCCGTTCGGGTGCCACGCTGCTGATCGGGGCGGCCGGCTCACCTGAGCAGCTCCTCCCGGGTGCGACGTCGATTCCCTCCATCCGGACGGTCCTCGATCTCGACCACTACGAAGCGCTCGTCGAGCGGGCGGCGCCGGCGGCACCGCTCGCGACGCGGGCGGACGATCCAGCGTGGATCATCTACACCAGCGGGACGACCGGCTCGCCGAAAGGAGCGACGCTCACCCACGCCAGCCTTCTGGCGGCCGTTGACGTCACCGCCGCCTGCCGACGCGTGGCCGCCGACGAGGTGTACCTCTTCCCGTTCCCGCTGTGCCACGTCGCCGGGTACAACGTCCTCAACCATCACCGCCACGGCCGGCATGTCGTGCTGCTTCCCCGCTTCGACCCGGGGGACTTCGTCGACGCAGCCATCCGCCACGGAGCGACCGCGACCTCGTTGGCCGCCACGATGCTGGACGCCCTGCTCGACCACCTCGACGAGCATCATCGCTCGGTGCCCTCCCTCCGATCGGTCGCGTACGGGGCGGCGCCGATGCCGCCGGCGCTCATCGCTCGGGCCAGCAGCCGGCTGGAGGTCGAGCTCGCCCAGGGCTACGGGATGACAGAGCTCTCCGGCAACGCCGTGTTCCTGGACCCCGAGGCGCACCGACGCGGGCTCGCCGGCGAGCAGCGGCTGCTCGTCGCCGCCGGCCGGCCTGGTCCCGGTGTCGCCCTGCGAATCGTCGACGACGAGGACCGTGACGTGCGAGTCGGCGCGGTCGGCGAGATCGTGCTTCGTGGCGCGCAGGTCATGGCTGGCTACTGGGACGACGAGCCGGCGACGACCGACGCCCTGCGCGACGGGTGGCTCCACACCGGTGACATCGGCCGCCTGGACGAGGCCGGGTGGCTGTACATCGTCGATCGCAAGAAGGACGTCATCGTCACCGGCGGGGAGAACGTGGCGTCGCGAGAGGTCGAGGACGTGCTCCATTCCCATCCGGCGGTGCGGGAGGTAGCCGTGATCGGCGTGCCCGACCCCCGCTGGGGCGAGAACGTGTGCGCCCTCGTCGTGCCGCAGCCCGGCGCGTCCGACGCGGCCGCTGACGTGGTGGCGCTGGCACGGTCGCGACTGGCCGGTTTCAAGACGCCTCGACACGTCGTCCTCGTCGAGAGCCTTCCCAAGAACGCCAGCGGGAAGGTGCTCAAGGCCGACCTGCGGCGGTGGCTCGCCGACCATCCGGAGCTGCTCGGCGAACGCGGTTAGCCGTCCCATCGGGCGCTACCCCGAGAATTCACCTGAGGTTCAGACCCGCGCGGTCGATGATCCCCCGCCTGGACAACGTTGCTACCTACCCTCGACGTACGGATGACGTTCCATCAGAGGAGGTTCGTCCGTGGAAGAAGTTCTCGCCCGCATCGCTGTCGAGGTGCTCGTCGCCCTGGCTGCGCTGGCGATCCGTCAGCTGGTGCAGCGGTTTGCACCGGCGACCGAGAACGCCTGACGTCGTGTGATCGTCTGATCGTCGAGGTGACGACCGGCTGGCGCTGCCAGCCGGCGAACGAGGTACTCGCTCAGTCGCGGTACACCGGCGGCCGCCGCTCGCTACGGGCTCTGACCGCCTCCTCGAAGTTCTCCGTAGTGAGGCGCACGTAGAGCTGGGCGTGGCCCTCGTGGTCCATGTGGGCGTCGAGGCTGCCGGCGTCGAGACTCGCCCACAGGAGCCGCTTGGTGCCCTCGACTCCGACCCGGCTGAAGCCGACGATCCGCTCGGCGAGCTCGTAGCAGGCGCCCAGCAGCTCGGAAGCCGGCACCGTCCTCGACACCAGGCCGATGCGATCGGCCTCGTTGGCATCGACGTCGCGCCCCGAGAGCAATATGTCGAAGGCGCGCGACGCACCGACGGCCCTGGGCAGGAGGTAGCTGATCCCGAGCTCGGTCGACGTCAGGCCGTTGTTGATCCCCGCAGCTCGAAAATACGCCCGCTCCGACGCGATGCGGATGTCAGTGGCCACCGCGAGACAGAACCCGCCGCCGATGGCGGCGCCGTTGATCGCCCCGATGACCGGCTGGTGCATCCGACGGATGGCGAGGATCACGTCGTGAAGCAGCTCCATGGCCCGCCAGGCGATCCCGGGAGTAGTCAGCCCGGCGATGTCCGGGACCACGCCCGAGTCCTCCAGATCGGCGCCCGAGCAAAAGGCGTCGCCCGCCCCCGTGACGACGACCACCCGGGTGTCGTTGTCGCGGCTGACCTCGTCCAGGGCTTTCCGCAGCGGGATCATGACGTCGAAGGCCATGGCGTTCATCCGCTCGGGCCGGTTCAACATGATGAGGGAGACGTGCGGCCGGGGCTTCTCGATCAACACGAAGGACATGAGCGGGTCATGCTAAGGGCCCCGTTCCGCCGCTGGCGGCTTCCGCCGCCCGGGCGGGGTCACAGCTCCGCCCGGGGTCGACAGTTCTTCCGGGGCTCCTAGGCTCTTCTCAGGCCCCACACAGCATCGCCGACCAGGATGATCTGTTGGGGCCACGCGACTGGGACGCCGAAAGGGAGAGGCAATGAGCGAAGGGCAGGCTGGCGGTCCCGACGACGGCAAGGAGCGCCCGTCGCCGGAGTCCGAGCACCCGCAGCAGGAGCAGCAGGCCGGCCGCGAGATCTCGCCCTGGTCGCCGGCCGCCCAGCAGCCCCCGCCCGAGCAGCCCTCGCCCGAGCAGCCCTCGCCCGACCAGTCATCGCCCGACCAGCCATCGCCCGAGCAGCTCCCGCCCCAGCAGGGCGCCCCGCCGCCCAGCCCGCAGACGGATCCCTACATGCGACCCGTCGCCGCGCCGTGGCCGCTCGACCCGCCCGGGCCACCCCCGCCCGACAGCCCCACCCTCACCCAACCGTCGGCCGCCCGCCCGGGCGGCGGCGGCGGCGCACCCGGTCGGTCCTGGATCGTCGCCGGTCTCGTCGCCGTTCTCATCGCCGGCCTGGTCGGCGGGGTGATCGGCGCCCTGGTCGAGAGGCCCTCCAGCTCGTCGAGCACCGTCATCACACCGAAGTTCACGTCGAACACCAGCGTGCTTCCCAAGCCTGGCGACATCCAGGGCATTCTCGCCCGGGTCGAGCCCGCGGTCGTCAACATCAACACTCAGGGCGGTGGCGGTCGCCTGTCCGGCTCCGGCGCCGGGACGGGCATGGTGATCAACGGCAACGGCCAGGTCCTGACCAATGCCCACGTGGTGTCCGGCGCCAGCAGCGTGACCGTGACCTTCGCCGGCCAGAGCCAGACCCACCCGGCCACCGTCACCTCGGCGGACCCCGCCGGGGACGTGGCCCTGGTGCAGATCCAGGGCGTGAGCGGCCTCCCCGCGGTCACCCTCGGCGACTCGGGAGCCGTGCAGGTGGGTGACAGTGTCCTGGCCATCGGCAACGCCCTGGACCTCGGGAACCAGCCGACGGTCACCGAGGGCATCGTCTCGGCGCTCAACCGCACCCTCAACTCGAGCGGTGAGAGCCTCTCGGGTCTGCTCCAGACCGACGCCGCCATCAGCCCCGGGAACTCCGGTGGCCCGCTCGTCAACTCCGCCGGCCAGGTGGTCGGGATGAACACGGCGGTGCTGACCGGGAGCTCGCAGGAGCCAGCCCAGAACATCGGCTTCGCCATCCCGATCAACCAGGCGAAGACGAAGATCTCCCAGCTCAAGCCCGGCCAGGGCGTCACGAACGGTGGCGCGACGGCGCCGAACGGCGCCTTCCTCGGGGTCGGTGTCGCCGACTCGTCGGGATCGACACCAGGCGCGCCCGGCGGCCCTGGTGCCCTCGTCGAGCAGGTCGTGCCGAGCTCGCCGGCGAGCCAGATCGGGCTCCAGCCCGGTGACGTCATCGTGGCCCTCGACAACAGGCCTGTGGCCAACGCCAGCGACCTGGCGTCGGCCATCGGCTCCCACCATCCGGGCGATCGCGTCCACCTCACCTGGACGCGGAACGGGGCCCGTCAGTCCGCCACGGCGACGCTGACGAAGTCCCCTGCCACCGGCCAGGGCGGCTGAGCGGTCAAGCCCGCTCCGGCGGCTCCGTCGTCGCCGCTACTCGTCGACCGTGGCGGCGGCGGAGATCTCGGACCGGGCCCCGACGAGCACCGCGTCGAGCAGACCGGGGAACCGGGCGTCGAGATCCTCCCGACGCAGCGCCACCAGCTTGCGCTGGCCGTCGTAGCGCGCCCTGATCACACCCGCCTCCCGCAGCACCCGCAGATGGTGCGAGCGGGTCGACTTGGCCAGCCCCTGCGAGCCGGCCAGCTCGCCGAGATCGGCGCAACAGACGTCGCTGGTCTCGGCCAGGGCGCTCACCGTTCGCAGACGCGACGGATCGGCCAGGGCGTGCATCACTGACGCGAGGTCGATGTCCTCGACCGCCGGCCCCGGCAGCTCACGCATCGCTGCCGCCCTCTCGTGTGTTCATTCTCTCGTTCCGTGCTCCAACCGGCATTCAGCCGGAATACCCCAGATGCTACCTGAGTTGGACTGTTTTACGTCGGTCGAACTATTTCCACGAGAGGGCGGCTGCTAATGACGGCGAGCGAACGTCAGCCGACACTGGGCCACTCGGCGACGAATGCGGCTGAGGAAATGGAGGAAGTGGCGGAACCCACCTACGATCCCCGTCGCTGGCGCTCGCTGCCGATCGTGCTGTCGGCCACGTTCATGTCCCTGTTCGACGTGTTCGTGGTGAACGTCGCCGCACCGAGCGTCCAGCACGACCTGCACGCCTCCTCGGCCACGCTGGAGCTCATCGTGGCCGCGTACTCGTTCACCTACGCGGCCGGGCTGGTCACCGGGGCCCGTCTCGGAGACCTCTTCGGCCGGCGGCGGATGTTCGTGGTCGGACTGGGGCTGTTCGCCGTGGCCTCGTTCCTCTGCGGCGTGGCGCCGACCGGCGGCGCCCTCGTCGCCGGACGTCTCGCTCAGGGCCTGGGTGCGGCGGCGATGGTGCCCCAGGTGCTGGCCATGCTGACCGTCAGCTTCCCGCCGGCCGAGCGGCCGCGGGCGTTCTCGCTGTTCGGTGCCACGGTCGGCCTCGGCACCGTGTCGGGGCAGGTGCTCGGCGGCGTCCTCCTGCACCTGAACATCCTCGGTCTGGGGTGGCGGCCGATCTTCCTGGTCAACGTGCCCATCGGCATCACCGCCATAGTGGC
Organism: uncultured Actinomycetes bacterium; assembly: GCA_963717645.1. Lineage (GTDB taxonomy): Bacteria > Actinomycetota > Acidimicrobiia > Acidimicrobiales > AC-9 > AC-9. The sequence goes on from CAVQWQ010000003.1 coordinate 244,511, forward strand.
CGCCTTCCGGCTGCTCCCCGAGTCGCGCGCCCGGCTCGCCGACCGCCTGGACCCGCTCGGTGTGATCCTGCTCAGCACCGGCATCGGTGCCATCACCGCTCCCCTCGTCCTCGGCCGCAGTCAGCACTGGCCGGTGTGGACCTGGGTGTCGTTCGTCGCCGGTGCGCTGCTGGTGACGACGTTCCTGTGGTGGGAACGACACCTCGGAGAGGGAGGTGGGCACCCGCTCCTGCCGCTCGGGCTGTTCCGGCATCGCGCCTTCAACGTGGGCCTCCTGGTCAACCTCGGGTTCTTCTCCTTCTTCGGCAGCGTGCTGCTGACGCTCACCGTCTTTCTCCAAGAGGGCGTGCGCGACTCGCCACTCACCGCCGGCCTGACCTTCGCCCCCCTCGGCGTCGCCTTCGCCGCGTCATCATTGGCCGGACGGCGCCTGCATGCCCGTTGGGGGACGTGGGTGATCACGGCCGGGACCGCGATCGCGCTGGCCGGCGTCATCGGGCTCACGCTGGTCGTGAGCGAGGCGGGACTGGCGGCGTCGGCGATCGAGCTGTCCCCGGTCCTCGTGCTGATCGGCATCGGAAGCGGCCTGGTGGTCCCGCTGATCGTCTCCGGGGTGCTGCAGAGCGTCCCGGGCAGCTCGGCGGGCGCGGCCTCAGGCGTCCTGACCACGACGCAGCAGTTCTCGATCACCCTGGGCATCTCGGCCGTCGGCACCCTGTTCTTCTCCAGGTTGGCGAGCGCGGGGATGGTCGCCGCCATGCAGGCCGGTCTCATCGCCGACCTGGCGCTGGTCGGGTTGGCCCTGGCGATGACCGTCGTGCTGGCGCGGCCTCCGGCGGTCGGGGGCGCTACGGCCGAGCCGGAACCGGCCGCGTTCGAGTCGGCCGAGGAGGCTGCCTGACCGCGGCCCGACCGACTCAGTCGAGCGTGACGAGCAGGGCCAGGGTCGGGCAGGCGGCTACGGCCCGACGGGCGTGGTCCTTCAGCTCGGGCGGCACGGGATCGGGGTTCACGATCGGATAGCCCCAGTCGTCGAGTCGGATCCACTCGGGCAGCAGCTCGGCGCACAGCCCGTGGCCCTCGCAGGTGATCGGGTTCACCGCCAGCCGCATCTTGCGCGACCGCATCACCGGCTCCTCGTCTCCGACGCGGTCGTCACGTTGGTCCGGACGGGATCCGCCCAACACCGCTGGTGGCGCCGGTGCCAGTCGATGTCGTCGGAGAAGACCTCGAGGGCTGAGGACACCAGCCTGACAGCTCCATCGGGGTGATGGCAGGCGCCCCGACCGTCCACGTCGCTGGCCCAGCGACGGATACTGGCCAACGTGCCCGATCCGCCCCCTCCCCGGTGGAGCTGGTCCAGGGCCCCGGCGATCGCCGCCAACCCGTTCACACAGGGACCGCACTGGCCTGACGACTCTCCGGCCAGGTAGTGGGCGATGCGCGTGGTCTCGGCCAGTCCGCAACCACGCCGGGACAGCACGACGACCACTCCGGCACCCAGGGATGCGCCAGCCGGCCGCAGCTGATCGTCGGTCAGGCCCAGGCGCAGGCAGCGGTCCGCGTCGAGCCAGCGGCCGGCGTACCCCCCGACGAGCACGGCGCGCACATCGTCGGCCTCGCCGCCGCACGAAGCGATGGTGTGGGCGATCGAGGTCCCGGGAGCGATCTCGTACACGCCGGGGCGGGCCACCTCGCCGGACACCGTGATCAGCGTCGACCCGGCGTGACCGGGCGTTCCGATCTCCCGGAACCAGTCGGGTCCGAAACGCGCCAGCAACGCCAGATGGGCCAGGGTCTCCACGTTCTGCACCAACGTCGGGTGCCCTCCTACACCCTTGTCGAACGGTCGCGGCGGGACGAAGGTCGGCTTCGCCGGTCCCCCGTTGAGCCAGTGGACCAGCGCGCTCTCCTCGCCCACCACGTAGCCACTCGGTGTGACGACCAGCTCGATCTCGATCGGGTCGAGGCCCGTGGCACGCCGTTCGTCGATGGCCGCCTCCACGCTCAGCCAGGCCCTCCGGGCCGCTTCCTCGACGCAGACGATCGCCCGCCTGGCCCCAACGGCCTCGGCCGCCAGCACGACACCGTCGAGGACGAGATGGGGAGCGGACTGGAGCAACAGCTTGTCCTTGGCGCTGGCCGGCTCACCCTCGGTCCCGTTGGCGACGACCACAGGTCGACGACCCCCTGCGGCGACCGTGGACATCTTCCGGGCGGTCGGGAAGCCCGACCCTCCCCGACCCCGCAGCCCGCCGGCGTCGACGGCCCGGATGAGGGCTTCCCGGGGGCCCCGTCGCTGGTCCCCACGTAACGGCGGGGGCCCGATCTGCTCCAGGTGGGCGGACAGGCGCGTCGGACCGCCGGACCCGGAGCCCCACCGCAGGAGGCGAGGGAGCCCGACAGGTGGCGCAACGGGGGCCACGACTCAGTCGCTCCCCTGGCCGGCAGGGGGCGAGACCGCGCCCGGTGAGGACCGCAGCGTGCCGCTCACGGCGTTCGACGACGGGTCGGTCTGGAGCCGGGCGGAGAGGGTCAGCGCCGCTCCATGGGCGTTCGTGGCCGTCATCACCAGTCGTGTTCCCTCGAGGTCGGTGACCTTGCCGCTGTACATGCCCGGCTGCTGCGGTGGTCCGAGGGTCACGGTGCTCGTGGACAGGTCGACGCCCTCCGTTCTCGCCGCACGGCCCTGGATGGTCACTACCAGGCGACCGGTGACGGCGCCCTCGAGCGCGGTGTCGATGCGCACCGTCACCAGTCCGCCCGCGTCGGGGGCGCTCTGGACGATCGTGCCCTGGAGGGTGGCCGTGAAGAGCGACTGTCCGAACGTGCTGGGCGCCACCGCGGACGGACGAGCGTTGGCGCTGGGCGAGCTCGACGTGGAGCTCGGGCCCGACGTCGCGGCCGGGCTCGAGGAGGCGAGCAGGTTCGAGGGGGTGCCCGCCCGGCGGGCCCAGTCCGACGCGAGGGGTCCGGTGATGGCCCAGGCGGCGATGACGATGGGGACCACGACGGTGGCGCCGAGCCCGGCGAGGCGCGGGCCGATCGGCGCGGGCCAACCGGCGACGACGCGCCACCACACAGCCAGGATCACGGCGCCGACGCAGGCGATGGTCACCGCTTGCATCCAGGTCGCCTTGGGGTCGGTGCCCGTGCCGAGCCCGTGCACGACCGCCAGTCCCCAGCAGCCGTAGGCCAGCCAATGCACGATCCTCCACGCCGGGTAACCGAGACGCTGGCGCACGGCACTGGTGATGAGCAGGGCCAGCAGCAGGTCGAAGGCCACGGCACCCAGGCCCAGCCACACGGATCGGTACGTCCCGTGGAACGGGATCACCGAGTCCAGCCAACCGATCGGGGCGAAGCCGTCCGCCACCGCCGTCACGATGTGGACTAGGAGGAAGGCGAGCGCGAGGACCGACACGTTGCGGTGCAGCCCGGCGGTCACGAACCGCGGCCACTGTTCTGAGCGCCAGCGCACCGTGGCCATGACCCCGAGGACCGTCGAGGCGGTCAGCAGCAACAGCGACACGGCGCCGGCGCTGCGAGTCAGGTACCACAAGGGGCTGCCGGTAGTGGCGGCGAGCAGCGGGCTCACGTCGCCTCCCGGGCCGGCACTTCCGCCGGGCCGGCCTCCAGGGCCGGCACTTCTGGCCAGCCGCCGACGGTCACCACCCGGCCGTCCTGGGCGACCAGACGCGCCGGCAGGCCCAGCTCGCCCAGCCACGACGCCGCGCCCGCGCCGCGGACGATGGCGGCGGTGCTGGCGGTGTTGGCATCCACGCAGCTCCGGGCGGTCACGCTCACCGTCCGCCAGGGTCCGTCGGCCGGCTGGCCGGTCCGGGGATCGACGATGTGGTGCACGATCTGTCCGCCTCGGCTCCAGCGCCGCACGGTCGTGGAAGAGGTCGCCAGCCCGCCGTCGACGACCGTGATCGTCTGTCCGCGCCCGGCTTCGTCGCGGTGGTCGTCGGTCACCCGGACGGCCCAGCCGTCGCCGGGCGGGGGGCCGCACATGGCGAGGTCTCCCCCGACGCTGACGAGCACCCCGCAATCGGTGGCGGCGTGGGCGGCGGCGGCGGCCCGATCGACGGCCAGGGCCTTGGCCGTCGCGCCCAGGTCGATCTCGACGCCGGCCGGCACCCTGACCCATCCCTCGGCAGCGTCGAGCTCGACCATCTGCCAGCCCGCAGCCGGCGCCGGCTCCACAGCGACGGCCGAGCCGGCCCGAGCGACCTCGGCGAAGTCCCGGTCGTAGCCGCTGAGGCGAAGCGCACGACCGATCGTCGGGTCAACGTCACCCCCGCTGAGCCGGGCCGCCCGCAGGGCCACCGTCAGCGCCGTGACCAGGAGCGGGCCGACGCGCACCCGCCGGCCACCAGCCCCGTTGAGCCGGGCGAGCTCCGAGTCGGATCGAAATCTGCTCGCCGCCTCGTCCATCTCGGCCAGCTCGTGCTCCACCGCCTGGCGCGCCGCGGGGATGGCACGCGGTTCGGTCACGAGCACGCTGACTGTCGTGCCGAGGGCGGGGAAGGTGATCGAGGCGAGTGTGCCAGTCACGTCCCGCCCGAGACGACGTGATGGGATCGCGTCGTCGGCACGGGCGCCTGTACCGCGGGCTGGAGGCCGCTCGAGCCGCTGCTCGGGTCTGGCGGCGTCACCGTCGTCGTGCTCGAATCCCCGGCTGCGCCCTGCCCCGACACGGTGGGACCGGGGTTGGTGCTCGACCGCCCCGGAAGTGCGTCCGCGGCCACGGCCGCGATGAGCCCCATGGCGCCGACCGCGCCCGCGGCCACCCACGCGGTCAGCCGGTAGAGGCGACGCAGGCCCTGCTCTCGGGACCGGGGGCTCGGAGCGCTCATCACCTCCAGTTTGGCGGGCGAGTCTGGGAGCCACCTCAGAATCACGTAATGATCCCGCCCTTCGCACCACCTCAGCGTGCCGCCCATGGCTGTGAGCCGGCTGAGCACCAGCCCTGCGGCCCCCAACAGGTTCGTGAGAGGCGGGCTCAGTTGGAGACAGGGGCGGGATCCGGGCCCCGTCGAGGGAGCTCGACCAGGAACGACGCGCCACCGCCGTCGCGCGAGACCGCCCGCACCCGCCCGCCGTGGGCGTCGGTGATGGCGGCGACGATCGACAAGCCGAGACCCACGCCGCCGTTGTCGCGCGAGCGCGACGCATCGGCCCGGTAGAAGCGTTCGAAGACCCGCTCGGCCGCAACGGGGTCGATGCCGGGTCCCTCGTCGGCGACCTCGAGCACCGCGTTGCCGTTCTCGGAGCCCACCGTCACTGTCGCAGGGCAGCCCGGCGGCGTATGGGTCCGCACGTTGGCCAGGAGGTTGTCGACGACCTGGCGCAGGCGGCGGGGGTCGCCGACCACGGTGACGGGCGCGTCGACGGCGAGGCTGAGCGGGCGGTCGGGCTCCACCACATGAGCCGCGTCCACGGCCTGTCCGACCACCGCAACCAGGTCGACCGGCTCCCGGTCCAGCGGGCGACCCTGGTCGAGGCGAGCCAGCAGCAACAGGTCGTCGACGAGCACGCCCATGCGGGTGGCCTCGTCCTCGATCCGGTGCATCGCCTTGGCCAGGTCCTCGGGGCGCCGATCGGCCCCCCGCCGGAAGAGCTCGGCGTAGCCGCGGATCGACGTGAGCGGAGTCCGCAGCTCGTGCGACGCGTCGGCGACGAACCGTCTGAGGCGCTCCTCCGAGGCCTTGCGCTCGGCAAAAGCGGCCTCGATGCGCGCCAGCATGGCGTTGAGCGCGATCCCGAGGCGGCCGACCTCTGTCCGCGGCTCGGTCCCCGGGATGCGGCGGTCGAGCTCCCCCTTGGCGATCGCTCCGGCCGTCTCGGCGATGTCGTCGAGCGGTCGGAAGCTGAGCCGCACGAGCCAGAGTCCGGCGAGCACGGCGAGGGCCACGACAGCACCGGTGACCGCCAGCTCGATCCAGCGCAGCCGGGACAGCGTCGAGCTCACGTCCCCGAGCGGCAGGGCGACGACCGTGGTCGCCGAGAGGACAGGCAGGTCGGTCACCCGGACTCTGAAAGCGGGCCCGCCCGACTGGGTGGACGGCGCGTCGAACGTCGTCGAGCCCGGCGACACGGGACTGCTTCCTGGCCCGGGCGCGGGCAGGGGATCAGGCAGCCGGGGGGTGAAGGGCTGGCCCGCGTTGAGGGGCTGGGGGTTACCGCTGATGACGAGCGCGCCCTGCGAGTCGCGAACCTGGAAGTAGTTACCCGCCAGGGCGCCGCGATCGAGGCGGCCGCTGTTCAGCAGGGCGCGGGTGAGCCCGTTGTCCAGCGCCGTCAGCTGCTGGTCGACCCGACCGAACAGGAACGACTGGAGGGCCCGGTAGCTGGCGACGTCGGACACCACGAGGCCCAGCACGACCAGGATCACCAGGGTCCCCAGCAGCCGTTGGCGCAGTGAGAGCCGGCGGCTCGTCGCCCCCCGAACGGGTCGGTGCCGCCACCTCATCGCTCGGCCTGGGGGAGGCGGAGGCTGTAACCCACCTGACGACTGGTGTGGATGAGCGGCGGGCCCAGTGGGTCGAGCTTCTTGCGCAGGTAGCTGATGTAGGTCTCCAGGACGTTCGGATCGCCTTCGAAGTCGTACTGCCAAACGTGCTCGAGGATCTGCACCTTCGACAGAACCCGTCGCGGGTTGAGCATGAAGTAGCGAAGGAGATTGAACTCGGTGGCGGTGAGGTGCACGAGCACGCCGCCGCGCCACACCTCCCGGGTGTCCTCGTCGAGGACGAGGTCGGCGAACTGCAGTTGGGCTCCCGACTCCGTCTCCCCCTGGGTTCGGCGCAGGATGGCGCGAGCCCTCGCGACCAGCTCCTCGAGGCTGAAGGGCTTGGTGACGTAGTCGTCACCGCCGACGGTCAACCCCGCCACCTTGTCCTCGGTGGCGTCTCTGGCCGTCAGGAACAGCACGGGCACCCGCAGCCCGTCGGTCCGCAGGCGCCTCGTGACCTCCAGGCCGTCGAGGTCGGGGAGCATCACGTCGAGCACGATCAGGTCGGGCCGGAAGGACGAGGCCGCAGCCAAAGCGGCCCTCCCCATGCTCGCCTCCTCCACCTCGAAGCCTTCGTAGCGAAGGGACGTGCCGACGAGGTCGCGGATGTACTGCTCGTCGTCCACCACGAGCACCCGCGTGGCCGGCTCCGACCCCCGCGAAGGGCCTTCCTTCCAGCTCATCAGCACCGATGATGGCAGGCCCGCCTGGGTGCTGGCTGTGAAGGAGGGCCCGATGAGCCACATTCACAGGTCATTCCAAGATGGGGCGAGCCCGGAGCGCCGGGTATGCTCCCGCCGGCGTGATTCGAGTCGAGTTCATCAAGCAGGTCCGCCGGGCTCGGACCTACATCGCCCTCGGCGTGCTGGCCCTCATCCCGGTCATCATGACCATCGCCCTCAAGCTCAACCCACCGAGCCCGTCGAGCAACGAGCGTGGCTACTTCGACGTGGCCACACACTCGGGGATCAACGTGCCGCTGGCGGCGTTGACCGCGACCAGCGCCTTCCTGCTGGTGATCGTGGTCTCGCTGTTCGCCGGCGAGACGGTCTCGGGCGAGGCGACGTGGGGCACTCTGCGCTACCTCCTCGTGCGCCCCGTCTCCAGGCCCCGTCTCCTGGCCACCAAGCTGCTGGTGGCCTCGGTGCTGTCGATCGTGGCGACCATCCTCATCTCCGTCGTCGCCCTCGTGGCCGGGGTCATCGCCTTCGGCTGGCACCCGGTGCTGACCCCGTCGTTCCTGATCGTCTCCCAGACCTCGGCGATCGGAAAGCTGGCGCTCGGCACCATCTACGTGGCCTGGAGCATGGCCTCCTTCGTCACCTTCGCCTTCCTGCTGTCCACTTTGACCGATTCGGCGTTCGCCGCCGTGGCCGGAGGCGTCGGGCTCGGGATCGTGAGCCAGATTCTCAACAACATCTCGGCGCTCGACTTCATGAGCTTCGCCTTCCCCACGCACTACATCGACGCCTGGCACGGCTTGTTCTTCTCGCCGACCCGGACCAGTGACATGGTGCACGGGGTGCTCCTGGAGCTGCCCTACGTGGCGGTGTTCCTGGGCCTGGCCTGGTGGCGGTTCCTCCACAAGGACGTCCTGAGCTGACCCACCCGGGCCTGGGGCGGGTCAGCAGCCAACGAGCCTTGTAAATCCTCAGAGAACTCTGAGGATGCTCCCAGGTTCACAGGAGCTTGACCGGTAAGAATTCCAGGCATGTCCTCACTGACCGCACCGACCCGCCCCGGCAGCTCCACGACCGCAGCCCAGCCCGCGTCCAGGGTGCTGGTCCTCGGCGGCGACGGCTTCCTCGGGTGGCCGACGGCCCTGCACCTGTCCCGTCGGGGCTACCAGGTCGGTGTGGTGGACAACCTCTGCCGCCGGCAGTACGACGACGAGATGGGGGTGGACAGCCTGGTGCCCATCGCCAGCCTCGAGCAGCGGGTGCGGACCTGGACCGAGATCAGCGGGCTCGCTGTCACGCCCTACATCGGCGACATGATGGACCCGGACTTCGTGGAGACCACGCTGGCCGACTTCCGGCCCGACGCCGTGGTGCACTTCGCCGAGCAGCGCAGCGCCCCGTACTCGATGATCGATCGGTCGCACGCCGTGTACACCCAGGTCAACAACGTGGTGGGCACGCTCAACCTGATCTACGCCATCGCCCAGATCGATCCTGACATCCACCTGGTCAAGCTGGGCACGATGGGCGAGTACGGGACGCCCAACATCGACATCGAGGAAGGCTTCATCGAGATCTGCCACCGGGGGCGCAAGGACGTGCTGCCCTTCCCCAAGCAGCCCGGCTCCTTCTACCACCTCTCCAAGGTCCACGACTCCCACAACATCGCCTTCGCCGTCCGGACGTGGGGACTGCGGGCGACCGACCTGCACCAGGGCATCGTGTACGGCCAGGAGACGCCGGAGACGACCCTGCACCCCGACCTCGCCACCCGCTTCGACTACGACGCCGTGTTCGGCACCGTGCTCAACCGCTTCGTGGTGCAGGCCAGCGCCGGCCATCCGCTCACCGTCTACGGGAAGGGCGGCCAGACCAGAGGCATGCTCGACATCAGGGACACCCTCGCCTGCGTGGAGCTGGCCCTGTCGAGCCCGGCGGCTGCGGGCGAGTACCGGGTGTTCAACCAGTTCACCGAGTCCTGGTCGGTGATGGACCTGGCCGAGATGGTCGTCGGGACCACGGGCGGCCGGGCCCGGATCGAAACGCTCGCCGATCCTCGGGTCGAGGACGAGGACCACTACTACCGGGCGGCCCACACCAAGCTGCTCGACCTCGGGCTGGTGCCCCATCTCCTCTCGGAGACCCTCATCCGCTCCCTGCTGGCGGTGGCCGAGCGCCACGCAGCGCGCATCATGCCCGAGGCCATCCCGCCCACGGTCGACTGGCGCCGCACCGGGAGCCGGGTCGGCGCCGTCTAGACAGCCTCGCCGTGCCGGGGGCAGCGACCCACCGACCGCGCCGGGGTCACGAGGACCGTCAGCCGGCGGCCGCAGGACGGGCAGAACCGGGGCGGGTCCAGCGATCTGCGACACCCCGGACAGCGCTCCGCGGGCTGGCCGCAGCCGGTGCAGTGCGACCGCACGGCTCAGATGACGGGGCTGAGCGCCCCGATGGGCATCCGCAGGTCGGCGAGCATCCGGAGGTCCTCCTCCGGCGGACGACCCAGCGTCGTCAGGTAGTTGCCCACGATCAAGGCGTTGATCCCCGCGGTCATGCCCATCGCCTGGAGCTGGCCGAGAGTGACCTCCCTGCCGCCCGCGTACCGGAGGATCACCCCGGGTAGAGCGAGGCGAAACAGCGCGATCCATCGCAACGCCTCCATGGCGCCGACGACGGGTTGCTCGGCCAGGGGCGTGCCCGGACGCGGGTTGAGGAAGTTGACCGGGACCTCGGCGGGGTCGAGCTCCCGCAGCTGACCCAGCAGCTCGAGACGCTGCTCGTCGCTCTCGCCCATGCCGAGGAGGACACCACAGCAGAGCTCCATGCCGTGCTGGCGCACCAACCGGCACGTCACCGTTCGCTCCTCCCACGTGTGCGTCGTCACGATCCGGCCGAAGAACGAGCGCGCCGTCTCGATGTTGTGGTTGTAGCGGTGCACGCCGGCGGCGGCCAGACGACGGGCCTGGTCGGGCGACAGGATCCCGGCGCTCACCGCCACGTTGAGCCCGGTGCGGTCCCCGACGAGCGGCACCAGGTCGATGATGCGCTGCAGCGTGCGCTCGTCGGGACCCCGCACGGCGAGCACGATGCAGAACTCCGACGCCCCCATGCTGGCCGTCTCCTCGGCGGCGGCGAGCACCTCGCCGGTGTCGAGGAAGGGCGTGGCCTTGACGGGAGAGTCGAACCGGGAGGACTGGCTGCAGAACGCACAGTCCTCCGGGCACCCGCCGGTCTTGGTCGAGAGGATCCCCTCCACCTCGACCGTCGGCCCCCGCCAGGCCAGCCGGACCTCGTGTGCGAGGGCAGCCAGCGACGGGATCGCCTCGTCGGGAACCAGGGTCAGGGCGCGGAGCTCATCCTGGTCGAGCAGCCGCTTCTCGTCGAGCAGCGCGGCGCCAGCGACCGACAACACCGAACGAGCGGGCCGCGTCTCTCGGTGTGGCGAAATGGATACCTCTCGGGCGGGCGGCGTGCCCGCTTCCATGGGCTCGATGGTCACGGAGGCGACACGCTAGCGGCTGCTCGGGTCGGCGCTCGAAGGCGGGCGTGGGGCGGGGGCGGGCGCTGCCCTCCATTTCGCGGAGATTCGCAGCCGTGTCAGCCGAAGTTGGCCGCCCGTTCAGGTCGGGATGCTGTGCTGGTGCACGTGGACGAGGTCGGCGCCGGCACCAGGGTCGAGGTGGTGAACCGCTTCACGGCCTCCTGGAGCCGGGGCTTCGTCGTCGCCGAGGTGCTCGAGGACGGCTACCGGGTCGAGCGGCTCTCGGACGGCTGCGTGCTCCCCACCGTCTTCTCGTCTGGGGACGTGCGCCCCGCGGATCAGCGACAGCCGGCCTGACCGAGTTCTACGACAGGGCCACCAGGTCGGCGAGCTCGACCCGCCAGGCGTCCTCGACACCGTCGGGCAGGAGCAGAACCCGCTCGGGGCGCAGCGACTCGACCGCCTCCTCGTCGTGGGTGACGAGCACGACCGCTCCCTCGTAGCGTGCGAGGGCGCCGAGCACCTCGGCCCGGCTGGCGGGATCGAGGTTGTTGGTGGGCTCGTCGAGCAGCAACACGTTCGCCCCCGAGACCACGAGGGTCGCCAGCGCCAACCTGGTCTTCTCTCCCCCCGAGAGGGTCCCGACGCTCTGGTCGACGGCGTCACCGGAGAACAGGAAGGACCCCAGGACGCTGCGGGCCTCGGACACTTCGAGGCCGGCGGCGGCCGAACGAAGGTTCTCGAGCACGCTCGCGTCTCGGTCCAGACGCTCGTGCTCCTGGGCGTAGTAGCCCAGACGGAGCCCGTGTCCGGGCGTCACCGTCCCGGTGTCCGGCTCCTCCAGCCCCATCAGGACGCGCAGCAGCGTGGTCTTGCCGGCGCCGTTCAGCCCCAGCACCACGACCCGCGAGCCGCGGTCGACGGCCAGGTCGACGTCGCAGAAGACCTCGAGCGATCCGAAGGATTTCGAAAGACCGGTGGCGGCGAGGGGTGTGCGCCCACACGGCGCCGGGCTCGGGAAGCGAAGCCTGGCCACGCGGTCGGCCCGGCGGACGTCGCCGACGCCCGCCATCAGCTGGTCGGCGCGCCGGGCCATGCCCTTGGCCGCCTTGGCCTTGGTCGCCTTGGCCCGCATGCGCGCCGCCTGGTCGCGCAGCGCCGTGGCCCGCTTCTCGGCATTGGCCCGCTCCCGCCGGCGGCGCCGCTCGTCGACCTCGCGCTGGTCGAGGTAGGCCCGCCACCCGAGGTTGTAGACCTCGAGGACGGCGCGATTGGCGTCGAGGTGGAAGACCCGGTTGACCGTCGACCCGAGCAGGTCGGCGTCGTGGCTGATGACGACCAGGCCTCCGGTGTGGGCGCGGAGGAAATCCCGCAGCCAGGCGATCGAGTCGGCGTCGAGGTGGTTGGTGGGCTCGTCCAGCAGCAGCAGCTCGGCCCCGCTGAACAGGACGCGGGCCAGCTCGATCCGGCGCCGCTGGCCCCCCGACAGCGTCCGAAGGGGTTGGTCCAGCGCCCGCTCGCCGAGCGCCAGGCTGGACGCGATCGAGCTCGCCTCGGCCTCGGCGCCGTAGCCCCCGAGGACCTGGAAGCGATCCTCGAGGTCGCCGTAGCGACGCAGGACCCGCTCGACCGTGACCGGGTCCGGCCCGGCCATGGCGACGCGTGCCGACTCCATCTCGTGGGTGAGGTGGTCGAGCCCGCGGGCCGAGAGGATCCGCTGGCGGGCGGGCACATCCAGGTCACCGGTCCGGGGATCCTGCGGGAGGTAGCCGACGCCCCCCGGCCGGGTCACCTCACCCGAGGCGGGCGCGGTCTCGCCGGCCAGCGCTCTCACCAGGGTCGTCTTGCCCGCCCCGTTGCGCCCGACCAGCCCGATCCGGTCGCCGGCGGCGACGTGGAACGACGCCGGCTCCAGAAGCAGGCGCGGCCCGACGCGCAGCTGCAGGTCGGTAGCGGTCAGCATGGTCAGGCTCCTCGGACGATCAGGAAGAAAACGGGCCGCGGCGGACGCCCCCCGCCGGGCGTCGGCAGTTGTTCGACTATTCGACCGGGAGCCTCACGAGCGACAGGATACCGGCCCCCGCTCGACGCTCGGCCAGCGCAGACCGTTACCGTCGGGGCAGTCGGTGCACGACGAGCTCGTAGGAGGGGCCGATCACGACGGCGCGGGACGTGGTCACCGCCTACCGGTGGACGGTCCGCACTGGAGGCCGAGGCTGGCCGGGGCGGGACGAGCCGCCTACGGTGGCGCGGCCAGGACAGCCGGCCGCGGTGGTCGGGTCGGAAGGGCGTGGAGCTGAGCATGGACTCGTTTGCCGGAAAGTTGGCCATCGTGACAGGAGGCGCCTCCGGCATGGGACGGGAGCTGGTCCTCCAGCTGGCCGCCGAGGGATGCTCGGTCGCCGCCTGCGACATCGACCCCGCCGGCGTGAGCGAGACGGCCGGGCGAGCCCCGGTCGGGAGCCGGATCACGACGCACGTCTGTGACGTGTCGGTCGAGGCGGATGTCCTGCGCTTTCGCGACGAGGTGACGGCCCAGCACGGCGCCGACCACGTGAACCTCGTGTTCAACAACGCTGGCATTGGCGGAGGCGGCAGCTTCATCGCCGACGAGCGGGGGGATTGGGAGCGGACGTTCGCCATCGACTGGTGGGGTGTCTACTACTGCACCCGGGCCTTCCTGCCCCTCCTGATCGCCAGCGACGACGGCTACCTGGTCAACACCAGCAGCGTGAACGGCTTCTGGGCCTCGCTCGGTCCGGGAGTCCCCCACACCGCCTACAGCACGGCCAAGTTCGCCGTGAAGGGGTTCTCCGAGTCCCTGATCGAGGACCTCAGGATCCACGCACCCCACGTCAAGGTGGCGGTCGTCATGCCCGGCCACATCGGGACCGACATCGTCGTCAACTCGCGCCGCATCCTCGGCAGCCCCGAGGTCGACGACATCCCCGACGCCGACCTCGAGCAGATGCGGGACCAGCTCGCCATGCGGGGCCTGCCGGCGGACGACATCTCGGCGGACCAGTTGCGCCAGATCGTCAAGATGATGGTCGAGGGCTTCCGTGACAGCGCACCCCTCACCGCCGCGCAGGCGGCGACGATCATCCTGGACGGTGTCCGGGCGGGACGATGGCGGATCCTCGTCGGCGACGATGCCAAGGCTCAGGACTCGCGGGTGCGGGCCGACCCCGAGGGGGCCTACGACCACAGCGGCACCGAGTTCGGCACCGCCCTGCTCGGTGCTCGGCCGGGGTACCCGACCGTCTAGCGTCCGCGCGGTCGGTAGGTGACGATCGGCTCGCCGAACCCCTTGAGGGAACGGGCGGCTTGGGGGTCGAAGCTGAAGGCGTCAGCTGCCGCACGACGTACCGCTTCGGACACGAGGGCGCTCTCGCCATCGGCGACACCGACGAGACGGGCCGCCAGGTTGACGGTCTCGCCGTAGTAGTCACCGAACAGACCGACGACGGGACCCTGGGCGAGGCCGACGCGAACCGGGTACGGGGACAGCTCGATCAGGTCGAGCGCGATCTGGCACGCTGGCACGGCTTCCTCGACCACGAACATGGCCTCGTCGCCGATCAACTTGACGACGCGACCGCCGCCGCCGGTCACCACGTCCCAGACCAGCTCCTCGAACTGACGCACCATCTGCGCCAGCCCCGCCACCGACCCGGCCCGGACGGCCTCGGTGGAGCCGACCATGTCGGCAAAGCCGACGGTGCGTTCCAAGGTGACCGCTGCCCCTTCCTCGTCAGGGGACCACATCTGGTAGGCGACCGACACGATGTGGCGACGGAAGACGGCGTTCACCGCGTCGAGGAACCGAGGCAGGAGGTCACGCCCGATCGTGGAGAACTCCGCGGTGACATCGGAGTACTCGCGCCCCCCTTTCAGGCTCGGGACCTCCACTGCGATCCGGAGGGCGTCCACCACCGCTTCAGCCAGGCGAGCGACTGAGGAGCCGACCACGCGCGCGACGCCGAGCGCGGACTCCTCGCCGAGCAGGCCTGAGAAGCCGGCGAGAAGGCGCAGCGCGTCGGCAACGTCGGGCGTGACCTCGGGCGGGGTCGGGCCCGACACCGGCAAGCCCAGCGTCAGCCAGAGGCGTCGGACAGCCCGAGGATCGAGCCCCGACAGTTGGGCGAACTCGTCGAGCTGATAGGCCTCTCCTGGCGGCCGGATCGACAGATCAAGAGAGAGGCTTCCGAGCCCGCCGACACGGGACGCCCCGACGGCTTGCTCGACGCTCGCCCCCAGCTCGAAGAGCTGGCCAAGTAGGCGCAGCCGGTCCTCAGCGTTTGGTGCCGACGGGTCGTACAGGCCGAGCCGCTCGAGCTCGGCTTCATCGGGAATCTGGGCCACCCCGGTATCTCAGCACCTTCCCGGGCACTAATGAGCTACCCGGCGCTGCTGGCGATCTCATCAATCGCTCCTCACGCTTTCCTAACGTCAGCCATTTAGCTTGCCCCTCGTGACACGGGAGGCTCCGTGACGATGCACATGACGGGATCCGACGGGATGCTCTCGGTCCCCTCCGAGCACCTCCCGGCCTCGTCGCTCTTCTCGCCATCCCAGTGGTCACCTGGCTGGCGATCGCCGGATGCCGGGTGCTTCGCGATCACGAGGTCGGCTGGGCGTCCACCCTCCTGCTGCGGCTCGAGGAGCTGTCCTTCGAGGCCAAGGTGGCTCTGCTCGCGTCATTTGCGGGCGGGATCGTCCATGCCGCACTCGTGCCGACGCACTGGACCGACGATCGCGTCACGGCGGTCCTGTTCGGAGCCGACGCTGCCGGGTTCGCGGTCGCCTTCGTCTGGGCCCTCGGCGCCCGTCGGCACTGGCGGTTGGTCGTCCTGGGGATGCTGATGGCCACCGTTGGTGGCTACGCCTTCTACATCCTGAGGGGGTGGGAGACGGTCGACCTCGTCGGGCTCGTCACGACGACCATCGAGCTGGCTGCTGGACTGACCGTCGTAGCAGCCATCCAGCGGAGGACGGCGTCAGTCGGCCTTCGTGGACCACTGGTCGCGGCGGCTTCGATACCGGTTGCGCTACTGGCGCTGTTGGGAACCACCGCCATAGCCAGCTCCCCACAAGCGGCCTCGGCTGCGCCCGCCGCCCCCGCGAGCGGAGGGATGCAGGGGATGGCTCCGATGTCGCCGGCGAAGGAACTGCCGCTGTCGTTCTCGACGACATCGCCGGCCGGACCGATCACCTGGCCGGACGACATGAGCACAATGGCTCCGGGGATGGAGATGGCCACGCCTAGCTGCACGGCCCAACCGGCGGCCTCTCAGCAACAGGCCGCAACGACGTTGGTCGACCGCACGGTGGCGGCCACCGCTCCCTACAGGAGCCTCGCCGCCGCCAAGGCAGCCGGGTACGTCCCCGTGACCCGGACGGGGCGGAAGATCGTCCACTACATCAACCCGTCGATCTACCTCCAGGGATCCGCGCTCGATCCGAGCTCCGTTCCCGTCCTCGTCTATGTCAGCACCGCTCACGGGGCGGTGCTGTCAGCTGCGATGTACCTGATGCCAGGCTCAGCGACCGGTCAGGACCCGCCGCAGCCCGGCGGCTGCCTGACTCAATGGCACATCCACACCGACCTGTGCTTCCGCTCCGGACGGGTCGTCGGCGCCGATGCCTCGGGCTCGTGCTCGCCGGGCACCTTCAACAAGGCGACCCAACCGATGATGCACGTGTGGCTGGCACCGGTCGCGGGAGGCCCGCTCGCACCGGACCCGCCGCCTGTCTCGGAGGTGGCGGCCGCCAGTCAGCTACCCGCGCTCGATCCTCCCAACGGCACGGCATAACCCGCCCTCGCCAGCCCGGTCACGCCGCCTTGCCCGAGTCGATCCAGCGCTGGAAGACCTGCACCTTCTCCTCCGGCCACGCTCCGTCGCACGGCATCGACCCGTTCCGCAGTCGCTCGAGGATGTCGCCAGCCCGCGGCCCGACATCGTCATAGGACCAGAGGTCGAAGGCGAACTTCATCGACTGCCGGTCGCGCTCGCGAAACAGCGGCTTGATGTGCTTGGCGAAGCTCACTGTCTCGTCGGCAGCCGGCAAGGTCACGGGTTGCTCGTCGCCGGCATCCGCAGAAGGCACAGCTGAGACCCTACTGCCCGGAGGGCCGGCGGTACCCCAGCCCCAATGGGGCATGGGCATGTGCTCGGGAGGCTCGGCGCCCGCCTGGGAGTTCTCGAGAGCGAGGCGCGACCCCCACTCGATGTAGGAGGCGAAAGCGGAGCGGAACTCGGGATCCCTGGGCAGTCCCGCCTCGTCGGCCGAACGGAGGATGAGCGTGACCCACCGAGCGCGCTTGTCCTCGGTGAGCCCCTTGCCGAGGTGCTGGTGCACCATCCGCGTGTAGCCGCCGTACTGCTCGCTGTACGCCCGGGGTCCGCCGAACACCTCGCCCAGCCACTTGGCCACCCGCTGCGGGTGGTCGGCCGACATGTTGGCGAACAGTGGCGCCAGCAGCGGGTCCTCGGGCACATACCTCTCGTAGAACAGCCGGGTCATCCTGGTGAGGGCGGGAAGGCCACCGCACCATTCGAACATCGTCGGCTCGCGGTCGGGGTCGAGCACCGGGTCGTGAAAGTCCACGTACCAGTGCATGCCGCTGCAGAACGGCTTGTTCTGTGAGTGGCCGCAGCGGCACAGGGCGTAGTGCTCGCGCGACGCACCCGCATTGCGCGCCACGTCAGCGCCGTCATCTCCCACGAGGGCGATCCCGCCGGTGATGCGGTACGGACCGTCCTTGGAGACCTCGATGGACGGCTCCCGGAGGTTGTGCCAGTCGACCCGGTCGCGAGCCTCCTCACCGTCGATGGCGTAGCTGAGCGCGCCGGAGGGACAGTCCCGGACGGCCCGGATGATCTCGTCCATCCTCCCTCCGCTGGGTGCGACGAAAGGCTCCTGGTCGGTCCGGAACACCGTCGAGAGTCGGTCGCTGCACAGGCCCGAGTGCTGGCACGTCCCCCGGTTGTCGAGGATCGTCACCTGCTGCCCCACATAGGTGTCACGGCGATCCGGGACCCGCTTCGGATCCTTGGCTGCGGTGAACCCGTTGATGGCGTGGGTGCCGTCGCAGAAGGGCATCATGGCCGAGCCGCCGCACCGGCAAAGTGCCATCGTCGGGCGGGACGGGAGGGCCTCTCCCAACCAGCTACGAAGGTTCTCGGCGTTGGTGACGAGGTACGGACCATCGGGTGCGGGCTCGATCCCGGGCGCCATGCTGGCCTGCAGGCTCCGCAGCTCTTCCGTCCGGGCGTCACCCTCGTCCGGCTCGAGCTGGCAGGCGAGGTCCTGCAACGCCGCCGTCGCCTCGAGCGCCGCACACCTCGTCGCCGAGTCCGCCCTGAGGCGGGTGCACAGGCGGGTCGCCTCCTTGGCCAGTAGCCACGCCTCGTCGCTCACCGTACCGTCCGCGGTGACAGGGCGGTCCTCCGCAGGCCCCGACCCTCCGTCGGATGCCGGGGCGAGGGTGTCGGCGAGCGGACGGAGGACGCTGTCGAGCAGTCGGGCGGCCGCCGCACGCGCCGGTCCGGTCTCGACGTCGTCGGCGCCGGCGAGGACCCGTCTCGTCAGCCGAAGGGCACGGTCGAACAACGTCGCCAGCTCGCGCCGGTCCTCAACGATGGAAGCACCGCCGACTGCTCGCGACAACTGGTCGGCGCGGGCGCTCAGCGACGCCAGCTCGTCCCCCTCGCCCTCGCGTTCGCCTTCGGCGGCCGGCGCCCCCTCCCGAGTGGGTCGAGGACGAGCGCCCCAGTCCGAGAAGTGGTCCTTCAGCGATTGAGCCGTGTCCGACAAGGCGGAACCGACCGGGGCCAGGCTGTCGGCGACCCGCCCGCCCGCTTCGGAGGCGATATCCCCCGACAAGGCCGCCGCCTCGTCCAGTCGCTCGGCGAGCAGCGCCCACGCCGCCGCTCGGTGAGGCATCAGGTAGTCGCTCTCGTAGAACAGCTCGAAGCTGGGACCGGCCGTCCTGCCATCGAAGCCGGGCCCGACGGGAAGGGTCGTGATCAGCTCACCGAGGGGCTTGATGACCTGGAACATCAGCGCCAAGCTCGCGTCGGCCAACGTGGCCAGCTGGGCGTCGGTCTCCTCGGTGTGGGCGAAGTACCGCTCGAAGATCTGGAGCAGGATCTCGTAGCCCACGTTGAACAGGTCGGTGCACTTTGCGGTGAGCACGTCGGTGATGAGAGGCACGGCGACTCGGCGCTCGGGCTGGCGGCAGTTGGCCGCCATGACCGGACGAGCTGGGTCGAACCCCGGGTTGGCTTGCGTCCTCTGCTGGAGCTCGTCGAGGATCTCGACGAACTGTCCGAAATGAGCAGTTCGCCACTCGCCCCTGGGGCCCTCGCCCTGGGCGAGGATGGTGTCGATGGCCCGCTGGGCCGAGGCGAGGTCGGTCACCGCGACCAGCTCGGGCCAACGGAAGTTCGCCGTGGTCGCCTGGGCCTCGGGCGGCCCCACGAACAGCCACTCCTCGCCGTACTTGTCCGCCAGACGGGCGAAGCCCTGCTCGATCGACCGGTACAGGTGACCGACGGTGGCGAAGTCCTGCAACCTGGGAACGATGTCGCCCTCCTCCAGGACGGGCTCCGCCCGGCCCATGGCCCTGAGGCCGTCGGCGTCCTCGAGCTCCATGCCCTCGGGGCGCTCGAGGAACATGAAATGCCGGAGGGCCTGCTCCCCGAATGGGAGCAGCGCCAGCTGTACGCCGGCGGGATAGTGGTCGAGGGGCTGGGGCAGGTTGGGCCGGGCCAGGTGCGGCGCGGCGCCGACGGCTGACAGGAGGTTGTGGACGAGCGCCAGGTGCAGCATCTCCTGGGTGGCCACGTGGGCGACGACCCCTCGCCAGCGCCGGACGGCGTCGACGTCCGCCGCGCTCAGGCCCTCCTCCTCGCTCTGCTTGAGCGAGAAGGCGGCAAAGAGGTACTGGCACATGATGCCGTGCTCGAGCTCCGCCGCCTCGCAGAGCATGTAGATCAGCGCCTCCCGGTGCTCGATCACGAACGGAGCCTCTGGCTCGGCTTTCCCTCCGCGAGCCGCGATCAGCCGAGCCAACCGCCCCTGACCGGCGGCAGACGTCGCGCCAGTCGCCGTCTCGTGCACGCCGCTCATGGTGCTCCCTCCCTCGCTCCCTCGCCGAGTCCGTTCAGCGATGGCGTCTCAGACCGTACGTCGCTTCGGAGGCGACCGCCTCCGGTAGTCCGTACGGGCAGATCCCGTGTCCGGATTCAAGACCCGTGCCAGACCCGACGGCCGACTGAACCGCTTGCCCGAGAAATCAGGCTCATCAAGGTCTCGTCCCCTCGGCCCACGCTTTCCATCCGTGCAGTGTGGCGTCGTGACAGCGAGCTGCCCGCCATCGACCGCCTGCTGGAGACCGCTCCGGCCCTCGGATCGAGAGACCACGGGGTGTAGGGGGGACGAGATCGGGTGCCTCGAAGCATCGGGCATGCTGTTCGGGTGAGCGCCCCCGACCCCACGGCTGCTCCCACGCCGGTCGACAAGGCCCGGGAGGGGCGCCGCCGTGCTCGCTCGGCGCCGTCGCCCGGCTGGGTGTTGGCAGCGGTCGGAGGCGCCGCCGCGCTGGTCGCGGCGGCGACCCATCCCCTCGACGCCCGGTTGGCGGCATCGCAGGACTGGCCGCCGTTCGTGCTCGTCGCGGGGCTTCTCCTCGTCGGTCGCCTGGCCGAGGACGACGGCCTGTTCTCGGCCGCAGGCCACCAGCTCGCCCGGACAGCCCGAAGCGGCCTGGCCCTGTTCGTCGGCGCGGTGATCGTGGTCGGCGTCGTGACGGCGATCCTCAATCTCGACACGGCAGTGGTGTTCCTGACGCCCGTCCTGGTCTACGCGGCCCGGAGCCGCGGAGAGGGCGAGGCCCCCCTCGTCTACGGCTGTCTGCTCCTCGCCAATGCCGGCTCCCTCCTGTTGCCCGGCTCGAACCTGACGAACCTGATCGTCCTCGGCCACCTGCACATCTCCGGCGGAGGGTTCCTCGCCCACACGTGGCTGGCATGGCTTGCCGCCTTGGCGGTGACGGCTGCCGTGGTCGCAGTCTTCGAGCGCCGGTCGCTCAAGGTCTGCGGGCGCGAGCTCACGAGCTCCGAACGGCCGGTGCTCGGGATCGGTCTGGCCGCGGTCGTCTCGGCCACTCTGCTGGTGCTGGTCCAGAGGTCCCCGGCCGTTCCCGTTGCCCTCGTTGGCACCGTCGGGGTCGCTCTGCGGTGGGTGGGGCGCAAGCAACCGTTGGGGCCGACGCTCGAGACCCTCGGCCTCCCGGTGCTCGTCGGGCTGTTCGGCGTGGCGGTGGCGCTCGGCGTCCTCGGTCGGGCCTGGTCGGGGCCGGCGATGGCCCTCTCGCATCTCGATGTGTGGGCGACGGCGTTCGTGGCCGCCGTGACCTCGGTCCTTGTCAACAACCTGCCAGCGGCGTCCCTGCTCGCCGCCCGCGTGCCCCCCCACCCGTTCGCCCTGCTCGTCGGGCTCGACATCGGACCGAACCTCTTCGTGACCGGCTCTCTGGCGTGGATCCTCTGGCTACGAGCGGCTCGGGGCGCCGGTGCTCGCCCGTCCATCGCCAAGGCAGCACGCCTGGGCCTTGTCGCCGTGCCCTTGTCGATGATCGCCGCCATCGGCGCCCTGGTGGTCACTGGGTCCCACTGAGTCGACAACGCTCTCCAACCGGGGCCTGCTACATCCCAACTTGCGGTACTTCCCCCGGCGAGGGTTGGGGCACCTCGGTCGTACTGGGTTTTTGCCAAATTATCCCTCGCTTGGGTGAAGATTCCCGCCCTTGCGGCGCACGGACCCCACAGACAGGGTAGAATCGGTGGCAGACCTGCATAGGGGGACGTGCGCTAGCCGTCTTGGGAACGACTCCTGTTTCGCCCTCGATGCCCTAGGCGAGGGGGGCGCCGTGGGCTTCCAGAACGCGTCAGGCTCTGTGTGTTCCGTGGCCTGGGCACCAGACAGTCCCACCTGGGACTCCGAAGGTCCATGATGGGCTCGGGTGGCAGCGCCGTGGGCTCCGAGCTACGGGTGCTCGTCGTCAGCAACATGGAGATCACCCGCGCCGGGATATCGGCCGTGTTGCTGCCGTTCCGGGGCCGAGTGAGGGTGGTGGGCGAGGCGAACCAGATCGACGGTGGCCTCCCGGACGAGTCGTCTTCCGACGTGGTGCTCTTCGACGCCCACCTGGGCCTTGGCGACGGGCTCGCCGAGGTGGCCCGTCTCACCGCGGGGTGGGACGACCACCGCATCATCGTCCTGGCCAATCCGGGTGAGGGGCGCTTCATGGGCCCCGTCATCCAACGGGGCGCCGCGGGGTTCCTCTTTCTCTCCATTGGTGGCGCCGAGCTGGCCGACGATCTTGAACAGGTCTCGGAGGGCACCATCGTGGTGGACTCAACCCTCGCCGGAGGACATCCCAGCTTGCCAATAGGTAGCGGGCTTGGCGACGGTGAGATGAGCCAGCTGCCGTGGCCGGGTTCGCATCTGGGTCTGAGCGAGACAGAAAGCCAAGTCCTCGAGCTGCTGGCCCTCGGAGAGCGGACCACCAGCATCTCCCGCCGGCTCGAGATCGACCCGCTCGAGGTCAAGAGACACTTGCGGTCGGCTTACAGGCGACTGGATGTGCGGGACCGATCACGGGCCTTGGCTCGCCTGGCGCGAGAGGGACTGTTCTCGTGACAACTCGTGTTGCAAGGTACATCGACTTGTATGAGGAACGGCAGAGGGTCGTAGATCCCCGCCGTACTCGAGCAATCCAGTAGTGGGACAATTGGAATGGGCCCGAGGGCCTCGAACGCCGGCCGTCGCGTCGACGCCGTCCGCGGTTCTGATGAACGCCGTGCGCGAAACGCGTCGGAGAAAGGACGGTAGAGGTGCTCGGATTCAAGGTAATTCGCCAGTACGAGCATGGGATCGTATTCAGGTGGGGACGGGTGCTCCCGGGTGTGCGTGAGCCCGGTTTGACCTGGGTCAACCCATTCATCGACCGACTGACGAAGGTCAACATGCAGACCATCGTCTCGGGAGTGCCTGGCCAGGAGGCGATCACCAAGGACAACGTCACACTCCGGGTGGACGCAGTCGTCTACTTCCGGATCATCGACGCCGTCAAGGCGATCGTCAATGTGCAGAACTACATGCAGGCGATCTCCCAGGTCGCCCAGACCTCGCTCCGATCGGTGATCGGTCGCAGCGACATGGACCAGCTGCTCTCCGAGCGCGAGCGTGTCAACGCCGAGCTCAAGGCGGTCATCGATGAGCCCACCGAGGGGCCTTGGGGAATCCGCATCGAGCGCGTCGAGGTGAAGGACGTATCGCTGCCCGAGTCGATGAAGCGTTCGATGTCCCGCCAGGCTGAGGCCGAGCGTGAGCGGCGCGCCCGTGTCATCGCCGCTGATGGTGAGTTCCAGGCGTCCAAGAAGCTGTCCCAGGCCGCCGAGGCGATGGCGGCCACGCCGTCCGCATTGCAGCTGCGGTTGCTCCAGACCGTCGTCGACGTCGCCGCCGAGAAGAACAGCACCCTGGTCATGCCATTCCCGGTGGAGTTGCTGCGCTTCTTCGATCGCCTGCCCGGACTGTCCAGCCAGGCCGAGAGCGCTGAGGCGTCGGCTGGCGCGGCAAATGGCCATGGCACCGTACCGCTCGGGTCAGAGGAGGCTCCGGCCGCCTAACGGGGACAGTTGGGGGTTGCCGCTGGCCCTGTCCGGGTCTAGATTGCGCTTCGCCGGCCGAACCCCGTTGGGGGGCGCCGCAATGGCGGGGCCTGGCGGGCGCGGTGTAGTCGGCGGGGTTCGAGGAGGGGTCGCGGTCGGGAGGGCCCCTCCTCGTCGCGTCAGAGCCTCACCCAATCGCAGCGCCTTCTCGGAGCGCGAGCGTCACGAACACCTGCCTGGTCTATCGGACCAGTGGCGGTCTGAACCACGGCTCCATGTACAGGAGTCCATCGGCATCAGTGCGATGTCGTCGGCCTTGCACCTCGCCCAGCTCGCCGAGCAGGCGCATCCCGACCCACCGTGCTGTCTCAGCTAGCGCAGGCCGGAGCCCCTCTTCCCGGTGAGGCCAGAACCGCCACCTGCGTCCATGAGTAGTCAGGTCGCTTGGCGAGCAGCATCGGAGCTAGCTTGGAGGCGAACCCGTCTATCTCCTCATAGTTGTCCGAGCCTGGGTCTTCCCAGTGGGGATAGAGCATGTAGGCCAGCTCATGCGCCACGACCTGACCAAACTCGTCCATCTTTGAAACCAGGGAGGGGTCGATCACGATCCCATCATCGGCTACGAAGGGCAGAGCAAGACCCGCCACGCCGGCTTCGAGCATGGGCATAGTGAAGGCTCGAACGGGACGGCCTCTGAGACGGCCAAGCTCCTGGGCCAGCGAAGCCAGTTGGCTCGGGAGCCCCGCGCGGACCAGCTCCGGCCAGGACCGCTCGACCATTTGTGTCCAACCCAGCCCGGACAGTTGAAAGCCACCGATCGACTCACCCATCTTCGCCTCCCAGCTCGTCGCTACGGCTGTCCCCCGAGCGCTGGTCGACATGCGTGCGGCCGAGGACCGCGCCCCGCAGGTCACGGATGGTGGCATCCAGATCGTCGGCGACGAGGCCGAGGCGCTCCGCCAGTCCAGGTTCATCCACGCGCCTGATCGTGGCGTCGAGGGCGAGGCCGGCAGCGAACATGCGCTGGATCACCATGTCGTGTAGGTCCTCGGCGACAGCGAGCTGCTCGGCCTGTCGGCGGAGCAGGTCCTCGTCAGCGAGGCGCTCCCGGACCTCCCGGGCGATCGTTGCCACGGGTGGGTGCCCCCCGTCGGGCAGCCCCAGCCGGGGGCACCCACGAGTCTCGACGTCGGAGCCGCTCCCAGAACGGGGGGTGCTAATGAGCACCACAGGTCAGGAGCAAATGAAAACGCATGGACACGAGCCTCTCCTCCTGGGCTGGGCTGCCCTGGGCGGAGGCCAATCGGTCCGCTCACCAAGCCAAGGGGGCTGGTCGGTCCCGTCCAAGGGGTCACCCTACTCGCGGTGATCCCTACCGGCAATTGGGCAAAAGCAGCGATCCCAATGTCCGCTACCGTACAAAGCAAT
This sequence comes from uncultured Actinomycetes bacterium, assembly GCA_963717645.1. Taxonomy (GTDB): domain Bacteria; phylum Actinomycetota; class Acidimicrobiia; order Acidimicrobiales; family AC-9; genus AC-9. The sequence continues at coordinate 269,306 of CAVQWQ010000003.1, forward strand.
TGTCAGACAGCGTACAGAGATCATTGAATATCACCCCGGGGAATCGACAAAAGGTGACCGGAGACGCAAATTAATCGACAGGATGGCCGGGAGCGCTCCCGCTAATAGCCTCCGTGGTGGCGTCCAGCTCGGGGTGGCTCCGCTCCCCATGGGTGGGGCCACCGGGTCTTACCTCACGTCGTCCTCGCCGAGCAACGCCCGGAGACCATCACGTAGCTGGTCGAGACGGCTCTGCACCTCTCCCAGGTCGGCGAGCTACAGAAGCTTCCCTTCCCGCTGCTGTCGCGCCTTGTTGAGCTCTCCCATTTGGCAGATGAGCAACGCCGACCAGGCGTACAGGTTCAGCCCAGGAAAGGTGGCACGAACAGACAAGGTGGCGCCGTACTGCGGGCGGGGTCGAGGGCGTCGAGAACGAGGCTGAGAGCAACTGGGTCGTAGATCACCGCCAGGTGGTCGCTGAAGTCGTCATCGCAATAGTCCTGGAGCGTGACGTTGGTGACACCGGGGCCGGTCAGAAAGCCTGATTGGTACGGGGTGACGAGCTCGTCGTAGCGGGTGACGATGACCGTGTAGGAGACGTCTGGGACCGTGTCGCCGCCGTCGTTGAGCGCGTTGAGGAAAGGAGACCCTGTTGTCAGCTGATCACAGCTTTGGCAGTCAGGCACAGGAACGGCGGACGGGTCGATCCCGAGCTTTCTCGCTACCGTGACGATGTCCTCGAGCGTGGTCCCGTGGTTCACCGGGGCGAGGCCGACGAGCGTTCCCACCTTTGAGGCGCCACCGAGAGCTTTCAGGTAGTAGCGAGGCATTACGCCACCAAGGGAGTGACCAACGATGTCCACCTTCGTGGCTCCGGTCGCCTTCAAGACGCGATCTACGAACCGACCAAGCTCGGCGGCAGAGCTCTCGATAGGAGCCCGCCCACCGAATTGGGTGCCCTCGGTGAGGCCGTAGGTAAGCGCGAAGACGCTGTAGTTCCGGTTGGCGAGAAGCGGAGAGAGGGCCTGCCAGGAATTCGTCATGTTCCCCAGCAGGCCGTGGACCAGGATCACCGGACGGGGGTGCTCCGGCGAGGGTTGGCGCGCCCAGTCGTTAGAGCCGGGCGGGCTGGAGCCGGGGTGGAGGAGGTCTGCCACGATGCCGGCGGCGAAGGAGTAGGGCACGGGAAGCGGCCTGCTGGGGCCGAGGCCCCCGCTGCGTAGCTCGTTCTTCAAGGCGTCACGAAGGATTGCGTTGAGCCCGCTCTCGCTTCGCTCTGCCAACTGGCGCAGGGACTGGGCGACGTCGTCCGCTAGCGGGAGGGTCGTGGGCGAGGTAACCATGGCGCCGATGCTACGGACTCCCTCGGTCCGTCGCTCGGGGATGAGATCGGTCCGAGCGGGCGGGCGCGTCCGAACCCGTGGGAGTCGTGCCCAAGCCAAGCTGGCGACCGCAGTCGAGCGCGAATTCTTGCATCTCCCGTGGCACCTCGACTGAGAGCTCGACACCGCGCCGCATGCGTCAGTGCCTTCGGAAGCTGGGCTCGCGCTTCTCGACGAAGGCCCGCGCCGCTTCTCGGTGATCCTCGGTTAGCCCGCTGTGAATGTGGTGGGTCGCCTCGATGTCCAGGCACTCGCCGAGCTCACCGTTTACGGCGCGGTTCAGGTTCTCCTTCATGTACGTGTAGGCGACACGGGGGCCCGCCGCCAGCCGACGGGCGCGTTCCACGACCTCCGCCTCGAAGGCGTCCGGCGGGAACACCCCGTTGACGAGGCCGAGCTGCTCGGCCTCCTCGGCCGTCAGTCGTTCGGAGAAGTAGTAGAGCTCCCGAGCTTTGCCGCTGCCCACGAGCCGGGTCAGGAACCACGTACCCCCGTAGTCGCCAGCGAAGGCAACCCGGGCGAAGGCTGTTGTGAGCACGGCGCCTGAGATCGCGTAGCGAAGGTCGCAGGCCAGGGCTAGCGACAAGCCCGCACCGGCCGCGGGGCCGGGAAGGGCGGCTAGGGTCGGCTTGGGCATCTCGGCGAGGCGCCCGCTGGTCGCCCGCTGGTTGAGTCGCTGGATGTGGATGGCGGCGTCGATCGAAGTGGGGCCAGCTTCGGTGCCGGTGCCCTGGCCGGCCATTCCTTTTACGTCGCCACCCGCGCAGAAGGCGCCGCCGGCTCCGGTGAGCACCACGCAGCCGACGTCGTCGTCGATCTCGACATCGGCCAGGACCCGACCCATGGCGTCCATCATGGCGGTCGACATAGCGTTGCGGCGGTCCGGTCGGTTCATCGTGAGCACGGCGACGCCGTCGTCTACCCGGGCCAGCAGGTCTGCGGTGCCGGTCTCGATCTCGCTCATGACTCTTCCCCTTCTGCCAGGATCGGATCGATGAGCAGCCGGACACCGCCGGAGACCGTCTCCCTGCTCGTTGACACGTCCGCCATCGCGAGCGTCAGCTCGGTGATGCCCTCTACCCGGGCGTCGCCAAGTGGTACGAACCGCAGTTCCTGGCGACCGCCACCCAGCGACACCGTCGCCGAGTTGCCGTCGCGCCGTGTGGCCGTCCCGAGCACGTCGGCCCATCGCCTGGCCGCCGCCGCCGGATCGGGCACCTCGATGGTCAGGCCGACGATGCCTCCGGACGGATGTGCAGGCTCGGTGCCCATCCACGCCGGCCCGGCCCATCGCCACGACCCCGGCGGACTCGCCCAGTCGAGAGAGACGATCGCGCCGGGCACATCCTTGGGGTGAAGGTGGGTACAGGCGATGTCGTCCAAGTCCCCCGTCCAGACGACGCGCACACCCAGCTCGGCGAGCCGGTGGCGGGCCTCGTCGAGCCAGGGGACCTGGAATATTGCCATATAGCCGGTGTCCCCCCCTCGGCGCTGCAGGTAACGACCGGCTGTCGTGTCAGGCTGCACGGGAGCGACGACCTCGAGGAACGTGTCGCCTACCGCGAAGACGGCGTTCTCAAGACCGAACACTCCCACACCGGGGTCGCGAAACGGTTCGTCGAGACCGAGCTCGCGCCGGAGCCGGTCAGCCACCGGCTCGAGCTGGCGCGCCACGAGCGCCACCTGACGCAGGCGGGTCGCGACCGTCATGGGAATGGCCTCGGATGCCGCACTCACCAAAGTTGATCACACCTCTCAGGCGTCGGGCGCCCGGGCCCGCCCAGATGCTCGGTGGGCTATCGACGCACGTGGCCGAGCCGTCCCGCCTGGTAGTCATCGAGGCGCACAGTTTGGGCGCAACCCAGACAGTCATGTCGTTCCATACCATTCCTCTGCCGTGCCGTGGAACAACCTGGCGCGTTCGTAGTCCGAGTGGCCGGAGAAGATGTCGTCGTACGCAGCGTAGAGCTGCCCGAACCCCGATCGAAGGTTCTCGATCGGCAGATCTGAGCCAAGCATGCACCGTTCCGGGCCGAAGGTGTCAGTCACTGCCAGCAACCAGGTGCGTACCTGACCGGTCGTCCAGTCGCCGAAGATCGTTCCCATGGCGTCGACGCGCGTCGCCACATTGGAGGCTGTCGCTACCGTGGCGAGACGCTCCACGTGCTCGGCGAGGTTCGAGTCGCTCGGGTCCGTCGGCCAGCCGAAGTGGTCGAGCACGATCCGTAGGGTGGGAAGTGCCACTGCCAGCTTGGCCACAACGTCGAGCTGATCGGAAGTCGCCTCAACGGTTGCAACCAAATCGCTATCGGCGAGCAATGCCAGGTTCGCGCCGAGTAGCGGGTTATCGAGAAGGTTCGGCTGGCTGATCGATGGCTCAGCCAAGTCCGCCACCAGTCGGATCCGGACGCTGCGGATCAGCGGCTGCTGGCGGCTGCGCTCGACGAGATCGGCGAAGGTCGCCGACATGGGGTTACCCAGTGTCCCGATCGCAACTACCGGCGCTATCCCGGTCTGCTGGGTGACCCAGGCTGCCGCCTCCAGCGGATCGGCGGCGCCGGCATCGGACCAGATCACGCCCTGAACGTCGTAGCCCGCTGTCTCTAGGCAGTAGTCGGCCAAAGAGTATGTATCGGGCAGGCTGTCGTAGTCGCCGATCATGTCTCGCACAAGTGTGCGATCAGAGAGCCAGAACACCGGGTTCTCCCGCTGATCCCAGAGGTGCACGTTGCAGTCAACGATGGGGCCGATACGCGAGCTGGCTTCCAGCGCCACCGCCAGAAACTAACCGATTCCCGGAGTTGATTGCCGCCCGAGCGTCTGTCGTCGTAACGGGTCGGGGTTGCTGACCTCACCGACGACTGCGAATCGGCCCCTGCGCGAGAGAACGCGGCAACGCGCCCGCGCTGATGGCCAGAGTCAGCCCGAGCGTCCAGGCCATGCGACTAGCCGCTGATGACGGCTTCGCCAGGCGCCGTGCCCCGGTACTCGCTGCGTACGACGGTCAGAAAGCGCTCGACCGCGTGGGCTGTGACGTGCGCCCGGAGCGACGGGAGGGTGTCGAAGGCGTGCTGCGCCCTCGGCAGCTCCGCGTAGGCCACAGGGTTGGTCGACGCCTTCCGGAGCTCCTCGACGAACCAGTGAGCGTGCTCGACAGGTACTAGGGAGTCGTTTGTCCCGTGAAGCACGAAGAACGGCGGCGCATGGGGCCCGACGTGGTTGGCGGGCGACGCCTGCTCCCACCGAGTTCGACCTTCGGTGACGCCAGCCTTGAACACGCGTTGCTCGAGGAACGGTGTCATGTCGGCGCGACCGGACGCGTTTGGGTTGATGAAGTCATATACGCCGTAGAACGACACGGCGGCCGCCACGCTCGTGTCGGCGTCTTCGAAGCCGGGCTGCCACTCGGTGACCCCGGGAGTGAGGGCGGCGAGGGAGGCGAGGTGGCCCCCGGCGGAGCCGCCGGTGACGACGAGGAAACCAGGATCGCCCCCATACTCGGCGACATTGGACCTGACCCAGGCCAGCGCCCGCTTGACGTCCACGATGTGGTCTGGCCATGTGGCGCGCGGGCTGAGCCGGTAGTTGGGCGCCACGCACACCCACCCCCGTTCAGCGAGGTGGCCCATCAGCGGCTCCGCCTGGCCTTCTTTGCGCCCCCAGACCCAGCCGCCCCCGTGAATCTGGACCAACACCGGCGCCCGGGCGTCGGTTGCCAGATCTGCCCGGCGCCACACGTCGAGTTGGTTGCGGCGGCCGAACTCCCCGTAGGGGACGTCACGGACGGCCCGGTACCGACGCCGTGGGGCGACGAGGTTCGGCAGCAGGATTCGTCGCCTGGTGAGGGGAACCTGGGGAGGGGGGCTGAACGGCTCTACGACGCGACCTAGGTAGTCGCTACCCAGTCCGTCGGCCAGGGCTTGCTCCAGGATCGCGGCGGAGCGGAGCGACTCTCGGTGAAGCTGGACGAGACCGCCGAAGGAGGCGCCCGCAAGGGCGAGCGCCAGTCGCCCCCGAACGCCGCGGCGACCGCCGCCCCGGCCGGCCACCATCGTCAGCAGGGCCTGAGCCGCGAGCGTCTGGAGGGGCAACTCGGAGGTGGGCAGGCCCGATGCGAACGCGGCCATCGACAGCAGACCCGTGCGTCTCACCGGACGAACGGCGTTGGCGGTGCTGGCCGCTCCGACAACGCCGGCTAGCAGGAGGCGATCCTGAGGTCGCATCACGTGCAGCGGCGATCGTCGCGCCCGCAAGGACGCCTCCCGATCCATTGCTCGACGTTCCGACGGGTCGCCTCGTCCAGGTCGGGACCGGCGCTCACGTCAGTCACGGCGAAATGGCCACCCGGTCGTAAGAGGCGGGCGGCCTCAGCGATGATCGAGGCCTTGTCGGTGGACAGGTTGATCACGCAGTTGGAGATCACGACCTCGACCGACTCGTCGGGCAGCGGGATCTGCTCGATGTGACCCTCGAGGGACTCGACGTTGGTAACGCCCGACCTTGGCGGCCCTGCCCTGATGGCAGAGCATCGTGGGCTCTCATCCACCTGATGCAGCGGAGGGGGTGGAGGCCCGCGCTGAGCTTCGCTGCCGGGCTCGCCGCCCTTTCTCGGCCCGTTTCTTCAGCTCCGCCGTTGCGTCGGACGCACCCGAGGCCAGATCCCAGAGGCGGGGCATGAGCTCGCGATCCCCGAGGAAGCCGAAGCCCACAGCGTCCAGGTAGCTCAACACCGTGATGTTCAGCCCGACACCGTCAAAGATGGGCCCGAGCGGGTACAGCGCCGTGAGCCGTGATCCGGCGAAGTACAAGGGGAAGGGCGGTCCGGGCACGTTTGAAATGACGACGTTGTGGATGGGGGGATGGCGATCGGCCAGCCTCGCGGCCGAGTACCAACGTGCGACATGGGAGAACATGTTCGGAGCGGCGAGCTCCGCCCACTCCTGGAGCATCGTGGCTCCCACTGCGCCATGCTCCTCCTTGGCCCCTTTGGTCGATTCCCGGATGGCATAGAGACGCTCCACGGGATCGTCGACGTCAGTGGCAAGCGAGGTGAACATGGCCGACACTTTGTTGGCTCCCGCTCCTTCTTCCTCGACAGCGCTACGGACCGAGATAGGCACGGTGGCGATCATCGGCTTGTCCAGCTTCTCGCCTCGCTGGTCGAGGTATCGGCGCAGCGCTCCGGCGCAGATGGCCAGGATGGCATCGTTCACCGTGGTGCCAAAGGCGTTCTTGATGGCCTTGATGTCAGCTAGAGGAACGTTCGTGAAAGCGACTCTGCGATGGGGCCCGATGGCAGCATTGAAAGAGGTCCGAGGGGCGGTCAGGGGGGTGCCACCCTTCGGAGCTCCGCTACGACGGCCTAGGACGAGCTTGACGACCGCCGTCGCCGTCGTGGGGAGCAGTTTGGCCAGCTGAATCGGTTGGCGAAGCCGGGAGACGAGGGCGTGGCCCAACATCTCGGCATCGGAAGGCATGCGCTCTGGCTCCCATCGATCCGGAGGCGCCGGGTGCTCGGCGGGATCGGGGGCGAGGTCGAGCAGGTGGACCAGGATGTTGGCGCCCGACACCCCGTCGACGGTGGAGTGATGCATCTTGGTCACGGCGGCGATGTGGCCATTCGCCAGGCCCTCCACCACCCAGATCTCCCAGAGCGGCTTCGAGCGGTCGAGCTGGCGACTGAGGATATCGGCAGCTAGGTCGGCCAGCTCCGGGTCGCCACCCGGAGCGGGCACGGCGATATGTCGAACGTGGAAATCCAGGTCGAAATCGGGGTCTTCTACCCACAGAGGGTGGTGAAGGTTGAAGGGCACCGTGACCAGCCTGCGACGGAATTGAGGCACGAGGTGAAGCCGTTCGGCCACAGTCTCCTTGACGCGATTGAAGGAGTATCCACCCGGCACGGTCGATGGATCGTAGATCGCGATCGACGAGACGTGCAGGTGATCATTTGGTGTCTCGAAGTACAGAAATGAGGCGTCTAGCCCACTCAGTCGCTCCATCGAGTTCTCCTCGTGCGTCTCTCCCAGCATCCCATGGTCGTAGCGCTGAGTCACCACCCCGAGGACACCGCTAGGGCTATGGGTCGCGCGGCGATGTCCGCCAGGCGACCTGGTCGTCGAGGTCGGCGGCCGCAGCGCGCACCTCTTGAAATGCTCTACGCTCATCGCACGCTAGCGTCTGCGAGAGCGTTCAACGTCTTCGGTCTTCCGGGGGCTCGGGGGTGAAGCGCATCCCGCTCCCTTCGGCCAGGACAGGGGTCGTCCTGGCTGCCGTGGCCCTGATCGCCACGGCGTGCGGGGGAGGCGCCAGCAAGACCAGCACGTCGTCCACGGCCCCTGGCTCCACCACGAGCTCGACTTCAGCCGGTGGCACCAGCACGGCGAGCGGGGTAGGTATCGCCAACGGCCAGCTCACCGTAGGTAACGTCGCCATCCTGTCCGGTCCGGTGCCTGGGCTGTTCAAGGGGGCTCCGTTCGGCGCTGACGCCTTCTTCGCCTACCAGAACAGCCTGGGCGGGGTGAACGGCCTGCGGGTCAAGGTCCAGTCGGAGGACGACGCTTTTTCCTGTGCTCAGAACCAGTCCGAGACCCAGGCCCTGTCCACCCAGGCGTTCGCCTTCGTGGGCTCCTTCTCGCTGTTCGACAACTGCGGGGCGAAGGTTCTGCAGGCCAACCCGGACATTCCCGACGTCGCCTATTCGCTCGACCCTGTGGCGCAGGCCCTTCCGAACAACTTCAGTCCCCAGCCCCTCGAGCACGGCTGGCGAACCGGGCCCCTCACCTACTTCAAGCAGCACTACCCCAACGCCATCAAGTCAGTGGGAACCCTCGTCGCCAATGTCCCTTCAGCGACGAGTTCGTGGGCCAACGAGAAGGCGGCCATGCAGTCGATGGGCTATCGGGTTACCTACGAGCGCACCTACAACCCGCTGGACACAGACTTCACGGCCGACGTGGTCCGCATGCGCAGCAGTGGCGTGCAGGCGCTGTTCCTCGACGAGGGGGATGTCAAGACCGTCGCCAGGGTGCTTAACGCCGCAAACCAGCAGGGTTGGAAGCCCCAGCTGGTGGCGCCGGGCGCAACCATGTACGACGGCAGCTTCTTCAAGCTGGTGAACCCGGGCGCCGCCGAGGGCGCCTTCGGTGACCAGCTGGCGTCCATGTACCTGGGCCAGGACCGGTCGGTCGTCCCCGAGGTCAACCTGTTCCTTACCTGGCTGAACAAGACCCACCCGGGGTTCCAACCCGATGTGTTCGCCCTCTTCGGCTGGACATCCGCTCGGCTGTTCACCCAGGCCCTCCAAAAGGCCGGACCCAACCCGACCCGCCAGAACGTCCTTGCCGCCCTTCGGTCGATCCACAGCTTCGACTCGAACGGGATAATTCCGACCGCCGACCCCGCCGGCAAGCATGCCCCCCAGTGCTGGCTCAACATGCAGGTCAAGAACGGCAAGTTCGTGCGGACGAGCCCGAGTCCGCCGAGCGGGTTCATCTGCAACCCAGGTGGCTACTTCGTCAACCCCGCCACCGGCTGAGAACAGGCGCTCAGCTGACAAGGCCCATGGACGCTCGAATCGTAGAGTGGAAAGCTAACCAAGGGCGGTAGGACTTTCGACCCTGGCCGAGTGAACGTGACTTCGACAGAATGAGCGGGAATCCTTGCGAACAGGGGGGCAACGGAGTGGACCCGCTCAAACGTGAGGTGGCTGTCCTGACCGGGGCCACGAGCGGGATTCGGAGAGCGATCGCAGCAACGCATTGTAGGTAAGCATGCGCGGCCTGGACAACAGGATCTTCCGACTAGTCGCAGTCCCAGTTGTCCTCAGCCTGATCCTGGTTGCCTGTGGCAACGCGTCCTCGAGCGGCGGCGGCGGGAGTCAGACCCAGGGAGTGTCCTCCACCGAGATCGACATAGGCGGCCTTGCCTCCCAGACCGGGCCGCTTGGCAACCAGTACGGACCCATCTTCCAGGGCGTGCGGGCCTACCTGGACCAGATCAACGCGGCCGGCGGAGTCAACGGACGCAAGCTCAAGTACGTGGCCCAGCTCGACGACCAGACGCTACCCTCGCGTAACGTCTCCGAGGTCCGGGCCTTGGTGACCCAGTACAACGTCTTCGCCGTAGTGGGCGTGGCCGTCCCGCTCTTCCCTGGTGGTAAGTACCTCGCCCAGAACAACGTCCCCACTTTCGGCTGGAACGTCAACCCCGAATGGTCCGAGGGGCCGAGCCTGTTCGGCGAGAAGGGCTCGTACATCAACTACACCCACTTTGGCCCCGAGATCGCCTACATACCCACCCGGGTCGGCGCCCGGAAGGTCGGTGTCCTTGCCTACACCGTGTCCCAGTCGACCAACTGTGCCACGGGCACGATCAACACCTACCAGCAGTTCGGCCTCGACGTGGTGCTCAAGGACACCAGTCTCCCCTTCGGGATCACCGACCTCAGCGGCGACATCACCAAACTCAGGGACAGCGGGGCCCAGTTCGTGGGCACGTGCATGGACCCGACCGGCAACACGGTGCTCAGCAAGGGCCTCCAGGAGGCCAGTCTCTACAATCAGGTCAAGCAGTACTGGCCCAACGGCTACGACCAGAGCACCCTGAGCCAGTTCGCTCCCTTGATGGAGGGGGCCTACCTGAGGACCGTCTTCGTCCCCTACACCTATGGCTTCACCACGGGGATGGACAACTACCTGAACGCCATGAAGGCCAGAGGCGCCGCCGTCAGCGACGTCACCCTGGCGGGCTGGATCAACGCCGACCTGTTCGTCACCGCGCTGCGCCAGGTCGGCAGGAACGTAACCCGCCAAGGGCTCGTCAACACCATCAACAAGATGACCCACTACACCGCGGGCGGGATCTCACCGGGGATCGACTGGACCCAGCAACACACCAGCCCTGGGCCGATCGACTGCAACGCCTACCTCCAGGTCCAGCAAGGAAAGTTCACGTCGGTCTTCGGCAGCGGCAAGAACCCCTTCGTCTGCTTCCACTCGCCCTACGCCACCACTATGGACCAGGTGCCGTTCCCCGACGACCCGGCCACGTTCTTCAACTCCCCGCTGCCGACGCCCAAGACCAGCTGACCCGGCTTGACCCACTTCTGTTCTTCGCCATCCGCCTGTGTCTCCCGACTCCGTCAGCGCATCGACTTCCTGCGGAGCGAACATCTGACGCTGGGGTCGCTCATGGAGAAGCTGGCCGAGCTCCACGGCCACGCCCACCTCGTGACGGAGGACGGCGAGGGTGGACTCGAGCTCGACTACATCCAGGCCGCCGACCTGGTGGCGCGGGTGGCGGGTTCCGTCCAGGGTCGGATCGCCCGGGGAGACCGGGTGGTGGTGGGCACGGCGAATGGCTACGGCCTGTTCCTGCTCACCCTGGGTGTCGCTCGTGCCGGGGGGGTGGCGGTGCCGGTCAACCCGAAGTCCCGCCCAGAGGAGATCGACCACATCGTCGCTGACTCCGGCGCCAGGTTGGTGCTTCATTCCTTCGAGGACGAGATCGCCGCGGATCCTGTCGCAGCGGTCGCTTCTTCGCCGGATGACGTGGCCGCCCTCTTCTACAGCTCGGGGACGACGGGCAGGCCCAAGGGAGCATGCCTGACCAACCACGCCTTGATCCATCAGGCGGCTGTGGCTGCGGCGTTCTCGGCGATCCGGACGCGCACCGAGGTGGTGAGCGGGATGCCCGTGGCTCATATCGCCGGCTATTCGATGCTCGCCCAGCTGGCCAGCCTCGGCTTGCCGATCTACTTGCTCCGGCGGTTTCGTCCCGACGCCGCCCTGGATGCCATCGAGTCCCGTCGGGCCGGCATGTTCATCGGGGTACCGGCCATGTATCGCATGATGCTGGAGGCCGGCGCAGGCGATCGTGATCTCAGCTCCGTCCGGGTGTGGGCTTCGGGAGCCGACGTCATGCCCTTCGAGTTGGCGCATCGCTTCCAGTCCATGGGATCCCTCTTCCGTCTCCCAGCCACCCGGCGGCGGATCGGAGGGGCGCTCTACGTAGAGGCCTATGGCATGGTCGAGCTCGGTGGAGGAGTGGCGCTCAAGATCCTTCCCCCTTTGCCCGCCCTGCCCTTCCCGGGTTTGGTGGGGGTCCCCATGCCTGGCTACCGGATGAGGGTGATCGACGACGTAGGTCGCGATGTCCCCCGGGGTGACGTGGGTGAGCTGGCCGTGAGGGGACCAGGCGTCATGAGGGGCTACCACGGCCAGCACGATCCCCAAGAGACATTCACCTCGGAGGGCTGGCTCCGCACCGGGGACCTGGCCCGGTCCCATCCATGCGGGCTGGTGGAGTTCGCTGGGCGCAAGAAGGACGTGATCAAGCACGGGGGCTACTCGGTGTTCGCCGTCGAGGTGGAGGCCGTCCTCGACCGGCACCCAGCTGTAGCCGAGTCGGCGGTCATCGGCTTGCCCGACACAGTCAAGGGCGAGGTCCCGGCAGCGGTCGTCCGCACTTTCCCTGGGGTGGAGGCTGGCGAGGACGAGCTGCTCAGGTGGGCCGACGAGAGGCTGGCCGACTACAAGGTCCCGGACCGGATCGTCTTCGTCGATGAGCTGCCTCGGAGCGGGACGGACAAAGTGCAGAAGAGCGAGCTCAAGAGGATGTTCACCTCCTCTGCTGAGGAACAGAGATAGCGGATAACCGAACGGGCAGACAAGGGCTCGGTCTGTGTCGTTCGGAGGGGGCACGGTGGTCTCGTGTGCGCCGAAGACGTCACGACCTCAGCGGGGTAGCCGAATAGAGCGTGTGCCAGGGGCGTTTCTACCCATGAGCACACGGACCATCCGAGGCGAGCTGGTGCGAGGGTTGCCCTCGACCACGACGAGGCGAGCGTCAGCGGTCACGGGGCCAACTCGTATTCGTGAATCAGCCCGCCGAGGACGTCGCGCCGAAGGGTTCTCATCTACCCGGCCTTGTCTCTCAGGCGGGGTAGAGCTCCCTCGTAGAAGGCATCCTCAGCTGCGAGGTAGCTGCGGATCAGGTGTTTGGCGGCGCCCGCCAGGGGATCGGCTGGCCAGGGCAGCACACGCCGGTTCACGAAGGGGCACTCGGCAGCCGGCCCGTCCGCGTCACCAAGCAGCAGCTCCGCCAAGACCTTTCCGTTGAGATAGCTCATGGACACACCGTGGCCGATGCAGCCCAGACTGTAGACGGCCGTGCGGTCGGCCCCGACGTACCCGAGCGCGGGGGTGAGGTCGAAAGTCACCGAGAAGGGTCCGCCCCATCGGTGCGTGATCCGAACACTCTCGAGCTGGGGCCAGAGCCAATGCAGGTGCTTCTCGAGATGTCGCCAGGCCTTCTCGTCGCTGTCACGGTGAAGGCTGTTGTGGGCGCTCAGACCGACGGGACCGCCGCCGAGAACGATTCGCCGGTCTGGCGTCAGCCGGTAGTAGTGAATCAGATTGCGAGCGTCCTCGATGCCCTGACCACCGGACCACCCGATCGGCGCCAGCTGTGCGTCGCTCAATGGCTCTGTCGAGATCATGTAGGTGAACGCGGGAGCCTGCTTTCCCGCTAGCTCAGCGAAGAGGTGGGAGTAGGCGTTTGTAGCGAAGACGATCTTTGCCGCGCTCACCGTGCCCCCTGGGGTGAGCAGCCGGTACCCGTGAGCCGACGGCTCGTATCGGCCTGGGTAGCCGATGGCCAGCACCGGAGTCTCCTCGAACACTTGGGCCCCCAGCTCGATCGCCCTCCTCCTCTCCTCCCGGACGAGCCTCATTGGGTCGACCAGCAGTAGTCGTCGCTCCCACATGGCCCCGAGATAGCGGCCAGAATCAACCATCGAACGCGTCGTCGAGCCGTCGATCCAGTCGATGCCCTCGAAGCCAAGCGAGGCCATGAGCTCGACCTGGTGCTGGAGGCGCTTGACGTAGCTCGGCGTCGTCGCCACTCGAAGGAAGCCAGGCCGGACCTTCGAACAGTCGAGGCCGTCCTCATCGATGAACCGTTCCAGCTCGTCAACGCAGCGCTCCATGTACGAGTGGGCACGGCGGAGGAAGTCCTTGCCTCGCAGCATCGCCGTCACGCCGAAACCGAGCCCCATGACCGTCATCGCGAACGAGCCGTTTCGCCCGCTGGCCCCGTACCCGATGCTGCGTGCCTCCAGGACCACGACGCGGAGTGAGGTGTCCTGGCGCTTCAGATGTATGGCGGTGGCCAGCCCGGTCAGGCCGCCGCCGATCACCGCAACGTCGGTGTCCACCTGCCCCTCGACAGGGGGCTCCGGGGCATACTGGCCGTACTGGTCGAGCCACAGCGACAGCGGGCTATCGGGGAGGGTCCGGTGTGCCTCCTCTTGCTGTCGCATCATCGCGATGGTGCCACGTCGCCATGCTCGGCGCTCGGTGCACCCACCCCGAGCCGGGCGCCCGGCGTAGGGTGAGGTCGATGTGTGACTGCCTGGTAGCTCTCCCCGGAGCTAGTGCATCGGGCGCCACGCTCCTGGCCAAGAACTCGGACCGCCCACCGGGCGAGGCACAGCGGCTCGAGTGGCTGCCCCCGAGGCGCGACGAAGGATCCCTGAAGGCCACCTACATGGAGGTGGCGGCGGCGACAAGCCCCACAATCGGCGTGCTCGGATCCCGCCCCTGGTGGATGTGGGGCCTGGAGCACGGCGTGAACGAGGCGGGGGTTGCGATCGGCAACGAAGCGATCTTCACCACCCTGGATCCGCACGGCCTCCCGGCGCGGCTCACGGGTATGGATCTGGTGCGGCTCGGCCTCGAGCGAGGAGAGTCGGCCCAGGCAGCGGTCGCGGTCATGATCGAGCTCCTCGAGCGCTACGGGCAGGGTGGCAGCGGCCACTACGGAGTCGACGACCCCTACTGGTCATCTTTCCTGCTGGCCGACCACAGCGATGCATGGGTCCTCGAGACCTCTGGGACGGACTGGGAGGTGGAGCGGGTGCAGCGAGCACGGGCCATATCCAACCGCACGACGATCCCCACCTTCGACGCCGCCCATCGCGATCCGGCCATGCCCACCGGGATGGTCACGGACCCTCGGCTGCGAGCGAGCCAGGCCGTTCTGACCGCTGCCTCCGTGACCGTGAGCGCCCTGCGCGCCCATCTTCGCGAGCACACCAGCGGTGAGGGTGGCTTCAGCGTGTGCATGCACGTTCCCGACTACATGGCGACCACCGCGGCGTTGATCGCCGAGTTGCCCGGGCCGTTCGCCAGCGGCCGCCCTCTTGCCCACGTCTGCCTGGGTCAGCCGTGTACCTCGATCTTCGTACCGGTCGCCGTCGGCCGACCGCTCGGTCACCCCCCGGGCTGGGCTCGCTTCGCCGCCCTGGACACCGGAAACGCCGACCCCGGGCCCTGCGACGCCCGTACGACTCTCGGGGAGCTCGAGGTCGACCTGGCCGAGGCGGCTCCCGCCTGTGCCGACTCAGACGACTGGGCCGAGCTGGCCTGGCCGCGTGTCGAGGCCTGCTTGCCAACAGCAGACGGCTGAGGGGCAACATCCACCCGGCATTCGGGCACTTCGGCCCTGGATGTCTGAGCAGCCCAGCCGGATACTCATCCGAAAAGCCGAAAGGGGTGATGACGAGCATGCTCACCCTGTCAACCCTGCCTGACACCAATGAGGCGGGTCTCGAGCTGGTGGCGCGCCACCTCTCGTCGGAGCGGGCCAAGGCGTTTGAGGCCCTCGGACTTCGAATCGTCCAGGGTCGCCGTGAGGGGGTTCGCATCTGGGACCTGGACGGGAACTGCTACATCAACTGCCGGAGCTCCGGCGGCGTCTTCAACTTCGGGCACCGCCCTGCCTTCGCCGCGGAGGCACTCAGACGAGCTCTGGACGAGGTCGGCGACATGGGCGACTGGCTCGTACCGTCAGCTGTCCGCGCCCGTGCCGGGGCCGCACTGGCCAAGATTCTGCCCGGCGATCTCCATTACGCCTTCTTCACACCCGGGGGCGGCGAGGCGGTGGAGGTGGCCTGCAAGCTGGCCCGGGGGGTGACCGGCCGTCCGGGCGTGGTGTCCGCCGAGCACGGCTTCCACGGACAGGTCGGCTTCGGCCTGGCCATGGACGAGGAGCGCGACACGAGATGGTTCGGGCGGCTCGTCCCGGGCATCGTGAAGGTTCCCTTCGGTGACATCGCCGCCCTGCGGAACGCGGTGAGCGACGAGACGGCGGCGGTGTGCATGGAGACGATTCCGGCCACCGCGGGCTACCTCGTACCACCGGACGACTACTGGCCTCTGGTGCGGGCGATTTGCGAGGACCGTGGGGCGATGTTGATCCTCGACGAGGTGCAGTGTGGCCTCGGCCGCACCGGCAGGATCTGGGCCTGCGATCGGTGGGGGGTCGTTCCGGACCTCCTCGTAACCGGGAAGGGGCTTTCCGGTGGCGTCTACCCCATTTCGGCCTGCTGCTTCGGCGACGGCGTCGACTCCTTCTTCGCCCGTGATCCTTTCTTCCACCCGTCGAGCTTCGGCGGCTCGGAGCTCGGAGCGGTGGTCGTCGAGGCTGTCGTCGAGCGGCTGACCGAGCCGGGTTTCCTCGACCACGTGCGCGAGATGGGCGCCCGCTTGGAGGCGGGGCTCGACTCACTGTGTGACCGACATCCGGCGTTGCTGACCGGACGCCGGGGCATCGGGCTCATGCAGGCGATCGACACTCCTTCGGCGGAGGCGTGCTATCGCCTCATGACCGCTGCCATCGAGCACGGCGTGCTGGCAATCTGGGCCAACAACCGCCAGGAAACGCTGCTGGTCATGCCTCCACTCGTCGTGAGCGCGGCTGACATCGACGAGATCGTCGACCGGCTGGACAGGACGGCGGCCGCTGTGCCGGTGCCGACATGATTTCGGCAGCCGACCTCGAGAGCCTCGAGGCGCTGGTGGCTCGAGCGCTCGAGGCCGATAACGCGAGCCAGCTTCGGATCATGGGTCACGGCGAGATCAGCCTCGTGGTCGGCTGGCCCACCGACGATCCAGTCGTGGCGTGCAAGCGGTTGCCCCCCTTCCCCAGCTCGTCACACTTCGAGGCCTATGCCGCAGTAGTGCGTCGCTACATCGACGAGCTGCGGAGAGGTGGGCTCCGGGTGGTCGACACCGACCTCCGCCATCTGGTTCGGTCCGATGGCACCGTCATCGGCTTCCATGTGCAGCCAGCGCTACCCGCTGAGCTGCTGGGCGTGGAGGTGCTCCGCCGTTCCCCACCGGACGTCACCCACCCCCTCGTTCCTGCGGTCGTGGACGCCGTCGTCGGTGTGACCACAACCACGCTCGGCGTCGACGCCCAGCTCAGCAACTGGGTGTGGATGGATGGTGAGCCGTGGCAGCTGGACCTCACCACACCCTTTCTCCTCGAGGACGGCCATCTCGCTCTTGACCTCAAACCCTTCCTTGCTGCCCTACCTGCCGTCGTACGGCCGGCGGTGCGACGCCAGATGGTGCAGCTCGTCCAGCGGTGGACCTCGGCCCGGGGTGCGCTCCTCGACATGGCCGCCAACGTCCGCAAAGAGGGCCTCGACGAGTGGCTGGAACCGGTCCTGCACCACGTGAACGGTCGCATCGAGCCACCCGTGACCCGGGATGAGGTCGTTCGTGTGAATACCTCCGATGCACGCCTGTGGCCCGTGCTTCTCCGCCTCGAGCAGGCGAACCGATGGTGGCAGCGACGCATCCGCCACCGGACCTACGAGTTCCTCCTCCCCCGGCGTACGACGTACGAGGAACGCCGGCGCCTCGTCGAGCCGGACGGCCGCTGAGCGAGCCACAGCGTGGGCGTCCTGCTCCGGTCGTCAGACCTGGGCCGCAACCCCGTCGGAGGCACGCAAGGCGGCGAGCTCTCGTTCGACGAGCCGTTCGTGGTCCTGCTCCTCCCGCCGCGCCCGCCGCGGGCTCCATCGTCCTGTCATGACGAAGACAAAGGGAATGAGGAATGCCTGCGAGCCGACGCAGACCCACCACCACGTCCGCCACTGCCCGGGCGAGGTCGTCTGGGCCTGCTGGAGCTGGGTCCCGTGGGCGCTGAGGAACGCCAGATCCGAGGCGGGAATCTGCTGAACAGCCTGAAGCTGGGTGACCGCCTGGCCGACGGGGATGTGCTCGGCCGCCGAATACTCGGTGGCTGCCTTGAGGCCGGCAGCGACGTCGTTCGGATTGGCGTTGAGAGCGGCCAGCGTCCGCGGATCGGCGACCGCATTGAGGGTCGTGAGCGTCTGCACCTGGGTGGGGTACTTGGCCTGGATCGCCTGGGCGGTGGGCCCGTTGGTCACCAGCGGCGTCATGGAGGTGACGACATAGGGGAGGATGAAGATGGACACCGAGATCATCGCCTGGACGAGCCCACCCCACACGGCGAGGCCCGTGGCGGTGAGGGCCGGGTTGCGTTTCTCTACGGTCTCGGTGAAGCTCGCCATCCATGGCGCGTAGGCGGCTGCCATGAAGACGGCGATCAGGCTCACGATCCAGACGAACGTGTAGTAGCCGGTGTGGAGGTTGTGGGTCTGGAGGGCGAAGATCGACGTCATGGCGATGGCGCCCAGGGCGCCGGCGATCATGAAGGGCTTTCGGACCAGGAGCCTGTCCGACAGGAGGCCGACAATGACGAGGGTGCCGGCGACGAAGGCCCACATCCAGTTCCCGAGGCTGTTGCCCTGCGCCTCGGAGAACCCGAAGATGGTCGAGAAGTAGATGACCAGGAACATGGTCATCGTGTAGTAGAAGATCAGGAACACGCTGATGGCGAACGCCGACCCCACGATGTCCAGATGGAGCATCTGGCGCCAGGGATGCCGAAGGCTCGCCTCGAGATCCAGGCCCTTGGCTCGGGCTTCGATGAGCGATCCGATCGCGCAAGGTCACCATGAGCTGGTCCCTGAGCCTCGGCGACAGCTCCCGCAGGAAGCACACCGCGATGGCGGCCACCACCAACCCGGCTATTCCGCACACCACGAACTGGTCCTGCCACACCACGCCATCCACCGGGGAGTACCAGAAGTGGACGTGGTTCAGTGTGTGGCTGGCGACCTCGGTCACGACCAGGCTGCCGAGGGCCGGCCCCAGGGTCCAGAACCCCATCGCAGAGGCGCGACCGACTTGAGGTGAGTAGTCCCGCACGAGAGCTGGGGTGGCCACGAGCATGATGCCGTTGACGAAGCCGAGGAACGAGAACAGCACGATGAAGACGTACTTGTTCGGCGCGTTGGGCAACCCGAAGGCGACGAGGGAGCCCGTGACGATGAGGCTGTAGGCGACGAGGTTTGCCCGTCCCCATCGGTCGGCCAGCTCGCCCAGGAGCGAGCCGAAGGCTCCCACGGCGTTGGCGATCACGATGATGTAGACGAAAAAGGGGAACGACATGTGGTACTGGTCGATGACCGATGGCCCCACGGCGCCCACCACGTAGAACTGGTAGTAGAGCATGATCGTGGACACGACCACGATCCCCAGGTAGAGGTAGCGCGGCCCCGTGCTGGGATAGCGATCGAGCTGGCGGTGCCAGAGGGCCCGGCTCAGCACGCTCGGCTGCTCGCCCCGACCGTCAGCTACAAGAGCGGTCTCTCGCATCGCTCGGCCCTCCACCCTCCCCAAGAGGCGATCTTCGGATCTCCGGAAATGGCCGGCCGCCTCATGAGCGAGGTTGTCAAAGCATGGCGGATGACGGCCACCCGCACGAGGGCCAAAGGTCCCACAAGGGAGAACCCAATGTTTCCCGACGGTGCCAGTCAACCGACCAGGTGCGTCACAATCGGCCCTTTCCGGGCTCGAGCCGGAGGAGGTCAGTTGTCCGGCCAGCCGGTCCTCGTCCTGGCCGACGACCCCCTCAGTTGTCATGTCTTGGCGACGCCGCGACCTTCTCCAACCGCGACAGTTGGATCATCGAAGGTCGGTTGCGGTACCGCTGCCCGTTCGAGCGAGCATCTTGCAGTCCACGACTCGTCCGGTGCCGCTCACCGAGTCGTGCGTTCCCACCAGCCGTCGCCCGCGCGTACGAGGCCGGTCACAGCCAGCCGATCGAGGATGACCGCCACGTCCTCCAGGGCCATCCCCGTGCGGCGCAGCACCTCGTCGGTGGCGGTTGGCTCCCAGTCGAGTGCTCGCAGCACGGCAGCCGCATCGCCGTCGAGCGCAGAGCGCGGCGGCCGCGTCGGCGCGGTACCACCCGTCCGCTCCAGATCGAGCGCCGCCAGCACGTCGTCGGCGTCCCGAGCCGGTGAGCAGCCGTCGGCCAGCAGGGCGTTGGTGCCGACCGAGGCCGGGCTGCGCACCGAGCCCGGGACAGCCATCACCGGTGTCCCCCGCTGGGCCGCGGCCTCCACGGTGTGCAGGGCCCCGCCGCGGCGGTGACACTCCACGAGCACCACGACCTGGGCGAGGGCGGCGACGATCCGGTTGCGCAGCGGGAACCGCCACGGCACGGTCGGCGTGCCCAGTGGCGACTCCGACAACAGGACGCCCCGCGTCGCCACCTGGTCCCACAGCCAGGCGTGGCGACGCGGATAGACGACGTCGAGACCCGAAGCCACGACACCCGCGGGAGGTGCACCTCCCCCGGCGAGCGCGCCGTGATGGGCGGCGCCGTCGATGCCGAGCGCCAGCCCGGACACCACTACCACGCCGGCACGGGCCAGGTCGCGACCAAGCTCCGACGCCACCTCCTCGCCGTAGTGGGTCGCCGAGCGGGTCCCCACGACGGCGACCCGCGGCCTCGCCAGCACCCCGAGATCGCCCTGGGAGTACAGCA
Organism: uncultured Actinomycetes bacterium; assembly: GCA_963717645.1. Classification (GTDB taxonomy): domain Bacteria; phylum Actinomycetota; class Acidimicrobiia; order Acidimicrobiales; family AC-9; genus AC-9. The sequence continues at coordinate 289,381 of CAVQWQ010000003.1, forward strand.
CCGCCGGTGCCTGGTGGTCGCAGGCCAGCACCGGCGGGTACCCGGGGTCGCCGAGGCGGTGCGCGGCGACGCTCGGCACAGGCCCATCGCTCATGAGGCGAGCGAAGGTGCCAGCGCGGTGAAGGCCACTCGCAGCTCCAGGGACGCAGCCACGTGCCCCGCTTCGATGACCGGCGGCGCGCCGTCGAGGTCGGCGAGCGTGCGGGCGACACGCCGGACGCGGTGAAGGCCCCGTGCGCTGAGGGCGCCCGATCGCAGCCGGCGCTCCAGCAACGCCTCGGCGTCGCTGCTCAGCGGTGCCACCTCGTCCAGCCGGTTCGCCGGAATCTCCGCGTTGGCGCGCACGCCGCGGCCGCCGGCAAGCTCCCGAGCCTGGGCCACGCGCTCAGCGACGGCCTCGTTGCTCTCCCCCGCCGGTCCGCCCAGCAGCTCGCCCACGTCGGGTCGGGCCAGGGCGACGCGGAGATCGAAGCGGTCGAGCACCGGGCCCGAGAGGCGACGGGCGTACCTGGTCCTTGCGGCCTCCGAGCACCGGCAGGACCCCGGGATCGACCCCTCGCCGCAGGGACACGGGTTCATGGCCCCGACGAGCAGGAAGCGGGCCGGAAAGGTCACGCTCGCCCGGGCCCGGCAGACTCGCACCACCCCCTCCTCGAGCGGTTGGCGCAGCGCCTCGAGGACCGTCGCCGCGAACTCACCCATCTCGTCGAGGAACAGGACGCCGTTGTGGGCAAGGCTGATCTCGCCCGGTCGCATCCACGACGTGCCACCGCCGATGACGGAGACGTCCGAGGCGCCATGGTGCGGCGCCCGGAACGGCGAACGCCGGACCAGGTCGCCCGACAAGGCAAGCCCGGCGGTCGAGTGCACGCGCGTCGTCTCGAGGGCCTCGCCCGATCCCAGCGGGGGAAGAAGGGGCGCCAGCCGACTGGCGAGCATCGTCTTCCCGGACCCCGGAGGGCCGATGAAGAGCAGGTGATGACCTCCCGCGGCGGCGACCTCGACCGCCCGCCGGCCAAGGCGCTGGCCGCGCACGTCGCGCAGATCCGGCTCCTCGGACCCCGTCGCCGCCGTCCTCGGACGAGCCGACACGCTCGGCCAGGGGCCGACTCCCTTCAAGGCTTCGACGAGCTGGGGCAGGGACCGGATTCCGCGAACGACATGGCGCCCCACCAGAGCTGCCTCCTCGGCGCACGCCGCCGGCACGACGACCGCACCCACGGACATGGCGTCCACGAGGGCGACGACTCCAGGGATGCGCCGCAGCGACCCGTCGAGGCCGAGCTCGCCGAGGAAGCCGCAGTTCTCCACCGCTTCCGCCGGCAACTGACCGCTGGCGACGAGCAGTCCGATGGCGATCGGGAGGTCCAGTCCCGCACCGCCCTTGCGGACTCCGGAGGGGATTTAGGGCCTCTACCCTGGGCTTTCTCCAGTCTGGTGCCTAAAGCGGTACCTACGGGCGCAGAAAGGCGTAGGCTGGTGGGCAACAGAGAAACGCCCCGGCAGCGTGGGAGCGCTCCGGGGCACGGCCGGTACCTACCAAGGAGGGACCGACATGGCGAAGCGTAGAGGACACGGCGAGGGCAGCGTCACCGGGGGCAACGGACGCTGGGTCATTCGGGTCACCACCGGCACGGCGGGCGGGAAGCAGACCCGGGTGAAGCGCACCGTCCGGGGGACCAAGCGGGACGCCCACGGATGCCCTGAAGGCCCTCCAGGCTGAGCTGGACACCGGCGTCAAGCCAACTCGCCGCACGGTCGAAAGCCACCTCGACTCGCTGGCTGGCCCGCATGGAGGACAGCGACCGTTCTCCGTCGACCGTGGCGAATCATCGTTGGGCCATCGACAAGCACATCGTTCCCGCCCTGGGCAGCAAGGACCTCGCCAAGGTCACGCCCGACGATGTCGACGACCTCCTGGCGAAGATGGCCAAGGCTGGTGCTGGCAAGGCGACGATGGAGCGGGTGCGCCTCGTCCTCAACATGGCCTACAACGACGCCCTCCATCGGCGGTACGTCACCTGGAACCCCGTGACCGTCACCAAGGCCCCGAAGGCGAGCAGCGCTGGGCGTCCGAGCCGGTCGATGACGGCCGAGCAGCTGGCGACCTTCCTGAACGCCATCAAGGGTGACGAGCTGGAGGCGTGCTGGCTCACGATGCTCGGTGTCGGCCTCCGTCCCGGCGAGGTGACAGGTCTTCGGTGGAGCGATCTCGAACTCGACGCTGAGCCCGCCCTTCTGCACGTGCGCCAGGCTCGCCTGCATGAGCCTGGTCGGATGCTGATGGGCGAGCCGAAGACCAAGGGCAGCGTTCGCACGCTCGAGTTGCCGGCAACCGTGGTCGAGCTCCTCCGTCGCCATCGCGTCGCGCCAGGCCGAGGGCCGCCTCGCCGCCGGCTCGCTGTGGCAGGACCACGGGCTGGTGTTCCCTACGTCGGTCGGCACACCGATCAGCCGTTGGACCCTGGCGCGGCGTCTCCGAGAGCAGACTGAGGCTGCGGGGTTGGGTGCGTGGCATCCGCACGAGCTCAGGCATACCCACATCAGCCTCTGCTCGGATGCGGGCGTATCACTCGAGGCGCTCGCCGATGCAGCGGGACACTCAACCACCCGCCTCACGGCAAGCACTTATCGCCATCGTGTCCGGCCGACTGCCGGCTCTGAAGCGAAAGTCATCATGGACCAACTGCTCCGGTAACGGTGGGGCTCAACGCACCCCTGCGGCGTGGGTGTGACGGTCCCGTTCGGGCTGTGGGAGACAGGGCCGAAAGGCAGGTCAGCGGGGCGCCCAGGGTTCGCCGTTTTCGGCCTCGGCACTTGACGGCCCGCAGTCCCCTCTTCGCGCTCACGCCGTACCCATTGCCTTGATCCTGTCGTCGATTTACATTGACGAGATGGCAGACGAGAGCGTGACGGGTGAGTACTTCGCCACCTTGATGACCGTAGGCGAGGTTACTAGGGGGCGAATCGAGGCGGTTGTCCAAAACCTAGTAGAGGCGGGCGATTTAGGACGCGAGCAGTTCGAGGCCTGGGTTGAGCGGATTCTCGAGTGGCGCCGAGCGACTATCGAGTTCGTCCGTACCGAGGTCTCCAACCAACTCGCTTCTAGCGGACTGGTGTCTCAGGAGGATCTGTCTCGCCTCGAGGCTCGCCTCGACGAAATGGCTGACCAGTTGAGGACTGCGGCGTCGGCGCCGGCCCGGCAGGTACGAAAGGCCGCCGAGACAGCGAGAAGGCGGGCCCCAGCCAAGAGGGGTCGTGCCAAGAAGGTGACAGCCAAGAAGACGACGGCCAAGAAGACGACGGCCAAGAAGACGACGGCCAAGAGGGCCGCTAAGCGCAGCGCCTCCTCCGCTCGGAAGAGGCGCTAGAGGCTCGCCATCGCTCAACGGCTCAGAGGCAGATGGCGTGGACGGAGCCCGTGGAGTCGGCCCACGCTCGGGCCGGGGAGATCGTCGCCACGGCCCAGCGGAGCAAGCCTAGGACTGTCCATGACGAAACGTGGGTCGTGGACGACGCGCCGGCTCCGCTCGGGGGAACGAAGCCGGCGCCAGCACCGCCCGGGGGGCTAACTGCGGGCCAGCTCCGCCGTGCCCAGCGGCAGGAGCACGAACTCCATGTCCCTGTGCTCCTTGCAGGCAGCGTCGGCGGACCATAAGGGCGGCCGGAACTCCTTCCAGCCATTCCGAGCCTGGTCCTGGGTCCGGTCACCGCACGTCCTGCCACTGGCCCTTGAGCGCCACCGGGAGCAGAGCCCAGCCAGAAGGCCAGCGACGTGGTGGGGCTCGGTGCTCGTGGCCTCACCCTGCCCACACGGCGGGATCGGTCACCCAGCGGGGCGCACCTTGCCAGCCTGGGCGCCAGATCTCCGGGGGGTAGACGAAGCGGGCTCCGGTGGTCGGTTGTTCCATCACGACGAACCGAAACCGGCGACCCAGCAGGTCCTCGCAGAACAGGACCATATCCGCCCGCCTTATCCGGTGCCTAGCGGTTGCTGCTGGCTCGAGCAGCTCCCAGGGGGGGTTCTGAAACTCAGCCCTGAGATCGAAGGTCGGTGACTCGGCACCTGCTTGGAGATCGATCGGCCCGCTGATCGCCCACAACTGCGCCTCGACGTGCCGAACCATTCGGACTCCGATCGCCGGACCGTCGCCAGCGTTTCTGACGGTCCCCTTCCCCAACAGGTGGGACCGCCCCCCGGAGCTCGGGCGGCGAAAGACTCCACGACGGACAGAACCGGCTGGTACGCAAGCTCACGATCCCGTTGAGCAAGCTCACGATCCCGTTGAGCAAGCTCCACCATCCCGTCTGGACCTCACGGACCGTAGCCTGGCTCGTGAGCACTATCTGTCGAGTCGCCAGCGCCAGGACGATCGTCCCACCAGCGAGCACCACCACAGCCCCGGCGAGCACGACAGAAATCCAATCACCGGTACTCATGGGCATCATTCTCGCCTCGAAGTCCGGTGGTGCCAACGGCCAGGTGTGCTCGCCCAGTAGAGCTCACTGAAGCAGTGACCTGCGCCGACAGCCGTCAGGTCGTAGCTGCGACCAACTCAGGACCGTCGTTGCTCACGTTGTTCACCCGCAGCCCCACCGGGTAGGCGACAAGCCCGTCGACTGGCGGGGGGCCTCAGCATGCCCTGGAGTCCATCGAGGTCATCGTTGTCAAGGTCAACGAGTCGTCCCACGCCTCGGGCCGCAGGATTGCTGGCATGCGGTCGTGGAGGGGAGCGACCAGCTCGTTGGCCCCCGTCGTGATGATGGTGCAGGTCCGCAGCGGCTCAACCTCCGCTTGGTCTGGCCGCCGCCACGACTCCCACAGGCTGGCGAAGGCAAGCGGTTCCTCGTCGGCTCTGCCGATGACATAGGGCTGCCGCCGTCCGTTGAACCGTCGCCATTCGTAGAAGGCGTCGACGGGGACGATGCAGCGTCGCCGAGCGAAAGCCTCCTGAAATGCGGGTTTGGTGGTGAGGGTCTCGGCTCGGGCGTTTATGAGCCGACCTCCAATCGAGGGGTCCGCCGTCCAGTGGGGAACTAAGCCCCAGCGCATCCGCCCGATCCGGCGGCCGTGGTCAGAAGGGGACTCGGCCACTGCGGGTAAGAGCGCCGAGGGCGCCACGTTCCAGCTGGGGGAACCTCCTCCCGTGGCTCGGCTACGGCTTCAGCAAGAAAGCGCTCGGCCAGCACTGAGAGGGGCGTGGAGCTGACGACACGACCACACATAGCGAGGGTCAGCCTAGGAGTCCGTCGGCGGGGCGTGGTTGGACCCTCGTCGCCGCACCCACGGCATCGAGGCCGCGATGCCCTGCCGGTGTGGCCAGCCCTGGAGGGCGAGCTCGACCTCGGACCGAGTGGCGAAGTGTCCGAGTAGCTCCACCTCGCCACCCTCGGCTGGCCCTTCCATCCTGACCGTGACAGCCCCCCCGTGGCCTCGAGCCACGCCACCCGCCACGGTGGCTCGGTGTTATCGAGCCACCGGCCGCCGTACTCGACCTCTCGAGGACCCGCTCGCCGTGGGTCGGCGGCGTAGAAGGCGGCCAGATTTGACCATCGGACAGGCACGAACGTATGTTCGTACAGCCAGGCTAAACCGTCAAGTGCCTGTCACGGGCTCAGCCAACCTCGGAGGTCAACACCTGTCCCCAAGCGGCAACCGCAGGTAGGGGTTAGCGTGACGGGGGCGTGGCGCTCACGTCACGCAGAAGAGGGGTGTCGGGAACTATGAAGTACCACGTGTCATGGACCTTGCGGAGTGGGGCATCAGCGGCCGACAACGAAGCTACGGCGGCCCGCGTCCTCCAGGTCTACAGCAAGTGGTCACCGCCGTCTGACGAGACCTTCCTCCAGTTCCTCGGGCGACTGGACGGACGGGGTGGCTATGCCATTGTGGAAACCGACAATCCAGACCCCCCAGGCCAAGCTCCGTCGAAATTCGGAGCGTATTTCGACTTCGAATCCTGCCCGTTGCCGACATCGCAACCAGGTGCGCCTTGCCAACGAAGGAATCGAGTTCCGTAAGGCGGCTAAGTAGCCGGTAGCCAGAGCTCGGATTCGCCCAGCCTGTCTCCCGCCACGATGGCCGTCGTTGCCCAGGTGCCGCTTCCTCGTCGATTGGCTCCCATGCTGGCTGCCACGAGGCCGTGACGCCCAGCTCGACCCGCAATTCGGCCACGTCGACGGCGCCGGACACGATGTTCGTGAACCATGCCCGGTATGAGCTGGCCGCTTCCTGAACCGACCACCCGGCCCCGACGGCACTGGTGATCACGGCCTCGGCGTCATCCTCGATGGCGTCGGCGATCGAGTCGACGACGGCCATCCGGCCGTCCCTGAGGCGCCAGGGGATCGCCGGGCACCGCGGCCGCGTCGTGACCTGGCGGCCCCGGATGTCGCCCAGGGACCGAGGTGGGTTACCATCCACTGGCGCCCCTCCTCGGTTGTGGCGACCGGTGAGGTGGCGATGGTGATGACGGTGGTGCCGGCCCTCCTACCGGGAGGGCCGCTCCGCGGTCTGGCGTGCTATCGGTTGGTGGGCCGGCGCGCCCCCGGCCGCCGTCAACTCGCTGCCTCGGCGAGCTTCCTGGCCTC
>CAVQWQ010000004.1:0-23819 GCA_963717645.1 uncultured Actinomycetes bacterium
TTGCGGACTCCGGAGGGGGCGAGGTTCACCGTCACCCTCCGCAGCGGCCAGGGCAGCCCGCTCGAGAGCAGGGCAGCCCGCACGCGGTCTCGCGACTCCCGGCAGGCGGCGTCCGGCAGGCCGACGACGGTGAACCCGGGCAGGCCGTTGGAGACGTGCACCTCCACGGCGACAGGCCGACCCTCGACGCCGAAGAGGGTGGCGGATGGGATGGCGGCGATCACGGCTGCTCCCTGGTCGTTGTGATCCGTTGGGAGGGCCGTGAGTGTGGGCGCCGGCCACTCGAGACGCCGAGGGCATCGTACGCGAGAGGTGTGACAGCAACCTCTCGCCGCGCGGACAGCACGCCATCCCACGCCCATCCGAGCAGCAATCTCGGTCGTGCTCGCGTTCCGGAAGTAGTTGCGTGGACGCCCCCGTCGACCCCTCGGGACGAGGCGGCCGGGGTCAGTCCGGGCCGCCGACGAACGCACCCTGGGAACGAAGATCGGCACGCAGGACAGCGACGTCGACGTCATTGACATCGACGCCAGCAGCCGCAGCCCGTGCCGCGCCCGCCCCGCGGCCTCGCCGGTCGCCATCGCCGCCGGGATCTCCTTGGTCGCCTGGTGCACGTAGCGGGTCGTCGAGATGCAGCGCCCCGCCACCAACAGGTTCGTCACCGTCGGCGTCACGAGGCAGCGGTACGGGATGTCGAACACCACGTGACGCCGGGTCCAGTGGCCCGTCTGGGCGATCGAGTCCGGAAAGCGGACGTCGCCGTCCTCCTTGCGGAGCACGTAGGCACCCACCAGCCGGCGACTCTCGGTGATCCCCAGCATTCGCGCGTAGTCGTCGAGCCACGCCTCGGCAAAGCCCGGCACCTCCCGCTGGAGTCGCTCGAACTCGCCTCGCGCCGCCAGTCGGCACCGCACCTCGGCCGCCGTCATGTCGTCGGGATCGCACGGATCGACCCGGTCGGTCGAAGGCCCCCAGGGGACGAGCACGCGCCCCCTCCCGGTGGTGAGGAACCAGGCGCGACCGGCGTCGTCGACCGCGGCATCGGGCACGCCACCGACCCGAAACCACAGATACGGCGGGATGCTCACCCGCTCGTGGTCGGCGCCGGCCGCGACGACCACGTCGCCGTCGCCGGTCGCATCGACGACGACTTTCGGGCAGATCGCCTCCCGACCCCGCTTCGACTCCACGATGACCGCTCCCGCGGCCCCGTCGGACATCCCGACCGTGGCGAACCAGCTGTGCAGCCGGAGCCGGACGCCGGCCGCCGAGAGGGTCTCGTGGGCGACGTCAATGAAGACGTCGGGGTCGAACGCCACTGAGTACCGCACCGCCTCTGGAGGTGCACCCCAGATGAGCCCCCATCGGCGCCAATGGTCCACCATCGACGGGTCCTCGCTGTCCCATTCACTCGCAGGCGGGTGACGCGCGGCTCCGCGCTCGTCGATGCGGTCGACGAACTCCTGGCACAGCCCGGACACCACCGCCGTACCGCCGCCGTCGTCCATGGTCAGGAGGAGGTTGATGAGCCCGACCGTCGCCAGGCCACCGAGGAAGCCCGACTGCTCGAGCAGCCAGGTGTCCGCGCCTCGACGGGCTGCCGCCAGCGCGGCAGCGACCCCGGCCGAGCCGGCCCCCACGACCAGCACGTCGGGTCGACCGATCACGGGCAATCGGCGGGCGGGCTCGAGCCACGACGACACGAGGATGATTGTGGTCCGACCATGGCACCGGCGGAAACTCGCTGGCCCTTCTCGGCCGCGACTGCGAGCGTGGGGCACCGACCGATCACCCCGATGACAGAGCCGACCATGCATCCCCTCCTCCTCCACGACTGGAAACCCGACACCACGATGTGGCGACGGGCGCCCGTGCGCAGCCGCCCCTGCCGGCCGAGGCGCGGGGCCAACGAGGCGCGTCGCCGCCCGCACCCGCGCGAAACGGGCGGTTGGAGGCGCACAGTCGGGATGTGGCTGGTAGAGGCCGGTCTAGCCCTCGCTGTTCGCGACTGAGCAACGGTCCATCAGGGAGTGCGTGCAACGCTCTAACCTGTCGTCGTGCCTGCCATCTCACGGACGGCCATGCTCGGGCGTCGACACCTCTCCAAGCTGTCCATCGGGATCGCCTTGTCGACCGCCGCGTTGCTCGCTGCCAGCTGCTCGAGCGGCAGCAAGTCGACGACATCGAGCGGCCCCACCACCGCGCCGCTGACCGGTTTGGTCGTCCCGAGCGTGAACCAGCGACCAGCCTTGTCGATCAAGGTCGACAACTCACCGCCAGGGCTACCCCAGTCGGGTCTCGACAAGGCCGACATCGTCACCGACGCACTCGTCGAAGGTGGCCTCACGCGGCTGCTGGCCACGTACCAGTCCCAGGACACGCCCCTGGTCGGTCCGATCCGATCGGCTCGCCCCGTCGACGCGGCACTGTTGCGCCAGCTCGGCGGTGGCATCTTCGCCTACTCCGGGGCGGCCGCCGGAGAGATCGCACCGGTCAAGGCCGACTCCACTGCCACCCTGCTGTCGTTCGACGCCGGTATCTCGGCATTCAAGCAGCTCCAAGGGCATCAGGTACCGTTCCAGGTGTACGCCTCGACCACCGACCTCTACGCAGCCGGAGAGAAGGCGGGCGCGAGCACGAGCCCGCCAAAGCCGATCTTCACGTACAACTCCGTCGTGCCGAAGGGGTCGAGCGGCGTCACCGCTCGCATCCCGATGTCGAACCTTTCCACAGTCACATGGACCTGGGACCCGACCACCCAGACGTACCTGCGCACCCAGAACGGCAAGGCCGACGTGCTCGCCAACGGATCGCGTATCTCGGCCAGTGATGTCGTGGTGCTGTCGACCGCCATCGGCAAGACGGGGATCTTCGACAGCGCCGGCAACGAGGACCCACTGGTGATCGTGGTCGGGTCCGGGCCGGCCACCGTCCTGCGCAACGGGCAGGCGATCACCGGCACGTGGACGCGGAACACCATCAGCGACACGATGAAGCTGACGGACTCCTCGGGCGCCACCATCGCGCTCCAGCCCGGCCCTTCGTGGATCGAGCTGCAGCCCCGCCCGCTACAGCCCGCCGTCTCGTAACGGGCTCGGGCCCTCAAACGACAGCGGCGGGTCGATCCTCCGGTCGGTCCACCGACGGCGCCAGCACACCGGCCGCGGCGATGGCGCCCGAGATGGCGAGCAGCATCGTCCACCGGCCGAACCGAGGCAACGATCGGAACGCGAGCAGCGTCCCCAGAAGGTCCCCGGCGTCAGCCAGGCCACCCGCTTCCAGCCAGCCCCGGGACGGCGCGCCGCGATCCATGGCCAGGATCGCTCCCAACCCGAGGGCGATGTCACGGCTACCGAGCGACCGAGCCAGCAGCTTGTCGGTAGGCCGTCGCACGTCGCGACCCAACCACGGCCTGGTCACCAGTCGAGGGGCAATGATGGCGGTGGCGCCGATGGCCACCCGCAGGCCGGCCACCCAACGGGCGTACTCTCGTGCCTCGTCTGTGGTCACGGCGCCTTCATAGCACCTTGCGCGGCGAGATCGGCCCCTCCCGCCCGTGAGGCATCGTCCGGGCAGACCGAACGGTACGGGCAGGTCCGGCACACCTGCTCGGTGCTGATGCCCCGCCACTCCCGCTCGGCGCCGATCGCAGCACCGAGGCCGATGAGCTCGGCCGAGATCTCCTCCAGGTCCTCGGCGTCCGGGTCGAAGGGGTCAGGATCGTCAGCAGCCTGAGGCGACAGGTGCTCGTGGCGCAGCCGAAGCTGGAGCCCGAGCTCGTCGGCCAGCGGCGCCAGCAGCCACGCCTGCACCCGGGCCTCGGCGCTGTCGCGCAGCGTGGCCACGTGCGGCATGCCGCACTTGTAGTCACGGGCGTCCAGTAGACCGCCGTGGGACCACACGGCGTCGATCGTGCCCGTCACCATGAGCAGGGGCCGAGCGCCGAACCAACCCCGGGCGAGCTCTCGTTCGTGCCCGACCGAGATGGCTCCCCGGGGACAGCGGCGGGCGTGCCGATCGAGAAATCCCAGCGTCCTGGCGGCGTCGACGCCGTCGGCGCCGGCGTGGCTCTCGGCCAGGTCTGCCATCCGGAGCGCGTCGCCGCACCGCTCTTCCCGATGGAGTCGGTGCAACAGTCGGTGGACGAGCAGTCCCTCGTTGGCCCCGCCCGGCCCCGGATCAGTGCCGGGCAACGACAGCACATGGCGGGCCCGAAAGGCCCGGCGGCACCGGTGCCAGTTCTCCACCGCCGTGGGGCTCAGGCGCACGATGTCGCCGACGAGGTCCTCTCCCTGGCCGTCGTCGACATCGGTCGGCGGGACAGGCGCCCCTGCGCCGCGATGGGCTGGGCAGTCCTCGACGTGCCGACACATGCCACAGCCCTGGCCGACCTGGGCCTTCGGCGAGCGGGCCCGCTCCCGAACGACCGCCACGCGCTCGTCCAGCAGCGCCGCCAGGTCGGGCAGGTCTCGGGCCCAGTCGATCTCCCAGTCGTCACTGTCGGCGCCCAACAGGTCGACGTGGCGCACCCGGAGACGCCGGCCCGACGCCAGCCTGGCCAGGCGCAGGACGGCGCAGAGCACCTTGGCGCTCCTCGTCGGGTCGGCGCACACCGGCCCACCCCAGAGCTCGAGCTGCCGGAGCTCCAGGTGGCCGCTCGAGTCCTCGACCGTCAGATCGATGGCGCCGCCGACGGTGAGGTTGCGCTTCGGCCAGTAGTCGGGCCTGCTGGGCCCGTGGGGGACGGCGCGGACCTCCTGGTCACCGAAATGACGAAGGTAGCCGGCACCCGCCTGCACGAAGACGGCCGCCTCCTCTGGAAGCAGGTTCGACGGAGGACCGAAGTCCTCGGGGCGGGGCTCGCGCAACTGCCGATGAGCAGCCGTGGCCCTGGCCACGAGGGCGTTGCGGATGCGCCATCGATTGAACGCCGTTCGCGTCCCTGGGCGCTCATCGATCTCGCAGGCCAGCCACCGCGGGCACGCCCGCTCGGCGGCCTCGAGACACAGCGGGGTCACCTTGGCGGGCTCCGGTGTCACTCTCGATCCCTGCGTTCCGCTCGTGGGCTCACCAAGGGTGATCGTATCGACAGGGTGTCGCGCCGGCGGGGAGCGTCGTCACGATGTCTCGGTGCGAGCCGATCCGACAGAAATTTCCTCCAACTTTTCCGCCAACGGCATCGGCCGCCGCCATAGACTCCGGCGATGGCTCGCGTCATGGCGGTAGCGAACCAAAAGGGCGGTGTCGCCAAGACGACGACCGTGCACGCGCTGGGGGTCGCCCTCGGCGAGCTCGGTGAACGTGTGCTGCTCGTCGACTTGGATCCCCAGGCCTGCCTCACGTTCTCGGTGGGACTCGACCCCGACGACCTGCCTCGGTCGGTGCACGACGTCTTCGTGCGCAGGGTGCCGGTGAAGGAGGTCCTGCAATCCGTCGAGGGGATCGACGTGGTGCCGGCCACGATCGACCTCGCCGGCTCGGAGGTGCTGCTCCTCACGCGCACCGGTCGCGAGCACGCCCTGGCCAGGGCGCTGGAGCCGCTGCAAGGCAGCTACGACACCGTGCTCGTGGACTGCCCGCCGTCGCTGGGTGTGCTCACCATCAACGGGCTCACCGTCGCCGACGAGGTCCTCGTGCCCCTGCAGTGCGAGGCCCTGAGCCATCGCGGCGTGGCCCAGCTCCTCGACACGATCGAGGACGTCCGGGCCTTTGCCAACTCCGATCTCTCGGTGCGAGGGATCATCGCCACCATGCTCGATCCGAGGACCCGCCACTCACGACAGATCCTCGGCGACGTGCGCGATCGATATGCGCTGCCGGTCCTCGACCCTCCGGTCGGCAAGTCCATCCGCTTCGCCGAGGCGCCCGCTCGGGGACGCTCGATCCTGCGCCACGCCCCCGGCTCACCGGGGGCCGAGGCGTACCGCGCCCTGGCCAGGACCCTCCACGCCGACGTGAACGGACGGAGGAACGGGCAGGAGACCGCGGGGAGCTGAGATGACGACTGGTTCCGATCCCCTGGGCCGGCGGGCGCTCTTCTGGGCTCCTGGCGTGCGTGCCGACGAACGAGGGCACGAGGCGCCCGAGGCGTCAGGCCGGCGCGCCCTGTTCTCGGCGCCTGCGCCGCGTCCCGGGACCCTGGTCCTCGTGTGCTCCTCGTGCGGGGTCCACACCCGGGTGACATACGCCGACTTCTTCCGGCGTCACTTCCCGTTCTGGCTCTGGATCCCTGGGCGCAGGTACTCGCGGCTGCTCCCCTGCCCGGCCTGCCGTCGGCGAACCTGGCTCGAGGCGGTCTTCCGCACCTGAGTACCTGACCGGCCCCCCGGTCAGAACCCCCGGAACTTGGGGTCGCGCTTCTGGCTGAAGGCCTGCACGGCCTCGACGGTGTCCGCGGTGGAGAAGTTCAACGCCTGGCAGCGGGCCTCGTCCTCCACCGCCTGCTCCATCGAGGTGGCCCCGTTGTTGAGCATCGTCTTGGTCATCGAGAGCGCCAGCGGCGGTCCTGCGGCCAGCGTGCGGGCCCACTCGTCGACGAAGCCGTCGAGCTCGGCTGCCGGCACCACCCGGTTGACCAACCCCATGTCAGCCGCCTCCTTGGCGGAGACGATCTCGGCGAAGAAGGCGAGCTCCTTGGCCCGGTGGAGCCCGATGAGCCGGGGAAGCACCCACGAGCCCCCGAAGTCCACCGAGAGGCCGCGCCGGGAGAAGATCTCCGAGAAGCGGGCGTCGTCCGACGCCACGATCAGGTCGCAGCCCAGCGCGAGGTTGCAGCCCGCTCCCGCCGCGATCCCGCCGACCTTGGCGATCGTCGGCTTCGGCACGCGGTGCAACGCCAGGGCCACGTCCCCGACGCGGCGCATGCGTACAAGGCCGTGGTCACCGCCGTCGGACACCCCGCCCAGGTCCTGGCCCGAGCAGAATGCACCGCCGGCTCCGGTGACGATCAGCACGCGGTCCTCGGTGCTCCGGGCGACGGCCTGAAGGGTCTCCCACAGCTCGATCCACATCGTCTCGTTGATGGCGTTCTTGCGTTCTGGCCGATCCATGGTCACGGTCACGACCCCGTCGGCGCGCTCCACGCTGAGAGTCTCCATGGGACCGCACGATAATCACCGGACCACCAACGGGTTTCCCCGCTGGCTGCCTAGCGCACGGCGGCGGCGACCCCGAGGGCGGCCTCGAGGTCGGACCACAGGTCCTCCACGTGCTCGATGCCGACGCTGACCCGGACCAGGCCGGCCGGCGTCGCCTCCTCGCCCTCCCAGCGCTGGCGCCGCTCCAGCAGTGTCTCCACCCCACCCAGGCTCGTGGCATGGACGCAGAGGCGCACCGCGTCGCACAGCGCGTCGGCGACCGGGGCGCCACCGTGGACCTCGAAGGACAGCATGGCGCCGAACCCGTCCATCTGCCGGGAAGCCAGCTCGTGGCCGGGATGGTCGACGAGGCCCGGGTAGCGCACCAGGGAGACCCCGGGATGAGCGGCCAGGCGGCGGGCCAGCTCGGCGGCGTTGGCCTGGGCCCGCTCGAGGCGGACGTCGAGCGTGCGGACGCCGCGGAGCGCCAGGAACGCCTCGACCGGCCCGGGTACGCCGCCGTGCAGGCTCCGGCGCCGATGGAGCGCGTCACCCCAGGGGTTCGGGTCGCCGGTGACGGTGGCGCCCATCACCAAGTCGGAGTGGCCGGCCAGGAACTTGGTCACGCTGTGCACCACGACATCGGCACCCAACTCGAGCGGGCGCTGGAGCAGGGGTGTGGCGAAGGTGTTGTCGACCACGACTGGCACGCCGACCGCCCGGGCCCCCTCGCACAGGGCGGCCAGGTCGGCGATCGCCATCATGGGATTGGTCGGGGACTCGCACCACAGCAGCTCGGCGCCGTCGATAGCGGTCATCGTGGCGGAGGTGTCGGTGATGTCGACCAGCCGGACCTGGAGCCGGTCGCGCCCCGCCAGGTCGGCCAGAAGCCCCCGCGTGCCCATGTAGGCGTCCTGGGGCGCTACGACGAGCGCCCCGACGGGCAGGGTCTCGAGGACCGCGGCGATCGCCGCCAACCCGGATGCGAACACCAGCGCCTGACCGCCCTCCAGGGACCCCAGCACCTCCTCCAGGGCATCCCAGACGGCGTTGCCCTCCCGTCCGTAGGAGAGCGGACCGTCGGCGTGATAGGTGGAGGCCAGGGGTACCGCCACGTTCACGGGCGCCCCGGCGACCGCCGCTCCCCGGCCCGAGGCCACAGCGACCGAGGCCGAACGTAGTGAGGGCCTCAGAACGCCCCCTCGACGACCTCGACGACGCCACCCAGCACCGACGCCACGTCGAACCGCACCAGCCCGGCGTGGTGAGGCCCCTCCTCGAGCCACCCGGCCGCGGCCCGTCGCAGGCGGGCCTGCTTGGCGCGCGTCACCGCTTCGACGGGGGCCCCGAAGACGCTCGAGGAGCGGGTCTTGACCTCGCACACGACGACCAGGTCGCCGTGGCGCAAGACGAGGTCCAGCTCACCCTGGGGACAACGCCAGTTACGGGCCACGACCTCGAATCCGGACGACCGGTACCACTCGGCCACGGTCTGCTCGCCGTAGGCGGCGAGCTCCTGACGCCGGACGACCCGCTCCACGCTAGAGCTCCTTCTCGGGGAGCTCCTCCACGTTGACGTCTTTGAACGTGACGACCCGGACGGAGGAGACGAATCGGGCGGGCCGGTACATGTCCCACACCCAGGCGTCGTTCAGCTGGATCTCGAAGTGGGGATGCCCCGCCTCCCCCTTGGCCTCCATGCTCACGTGGTTGGCCAGGTAGAACCGCCGGTCGGTCTCGACGACATAGCGGAACATCGGGAGCACCGCTCGGTACTCCTGGTACAGAGCCAGCTCGATTTCGGCCTCGTAACGCTCGAGGTCCTCAGCGCTCATCACTCATGTCTCAGGCCTCGCTGGAGCGTGTCCCCGAAGCCAACTGTAGGACGCGGGTGCCCCGCTGCGCCCCTCCAGCAGCTGTACCCGGTCCCCAGCCCCCACTGTTGCTGGCGGCTCCGCCGCCCAGGCGGGGCCGCATCCCGGCCAGCCGCGGGCCGACGAGGTGCCCGGGGCCCGCCGGCCCCCAACGCCTGTCGCCCCGGTCAGCGAAGGACCCGACTTCTCCTTGGTAGGCCACCTATCTCTCCCTTCTGCACGGGGCGACGACATCCGGGGGCGCATCCAGACACGTGACAGTACCGGGATGCCCTGGGAAGTCTGCCAGCACGGTGCGACGGGAGGGGGCGGGGTCAAGGCCGGCCGCAGGCCGCCCGCAGGGCTTGGCCTTGACGCTGCCGGGCGCGAATCGCCTTGGCCACCCAGGATGGAGAAGGGCCCCAGGGGGCCCTGAATGGCCACAGCGTGCCCCGATAGGGCCCGAGGATGAGAGTCACTGCCGGGCGGTAGAACTACATCAGTGCAATTCTTTGTTCCGCTGCGCCGGCGGTCGGCGAGTTCCGCCAGCCTGGGTCTTGCCGTAGGTGCGGGGGTAGGAGCGGCCGAGCACGTCCAGCTCGAGGGTCGGGTCGGTGCTGATCAGCCCTTTGCGCTGGCACCAGCCGAAGAATGACCGGACACAGGAGATGCGCTGGCGGACGCTGTTGTTGGCGAGGGGTCGATCCTGGCCGTCGGCCCGGGCCCGGACCCATCCGAACGGCTCCGCTTCGCTCACTCGGCCGGGTGACCGTCGGCCGGTGTGGCGGAACAGGTGGTTCAGGTAGATGGCGTTCTGGTGGCGGCTACGCGGGCTGCTGTAGCGGGCCAGGTAGGCGTCCGACAGGTCGGCGAGCTCGGCCGACCGGGCGTCTAGATGGCGGACTTCCCCTTCTTGGCCGGGGTGGCCGGGGAAAGCTGCCGCTTCTCCTTGATCTTGGCCGCCTTTCCGACCCGACCCCGGAGGTAGTAAAGCTTCGCCCGGCGGACGTCACCCTGGACGATGGGCTCGATCCTGGCGATGATCGGCGAATGCACCGGGAACGTGCGTTCGACGCCCACGCCGAAGCTCACCTTGCGGACGGTGAACGTCTCCCGGACACCGGAGCCCTGGCGGCGGATGACGGCCCCCTGGAACACCTGGACCCTCTGCCGGTTCCCCTCCACCACGCGCACATGGACCCGGACCGTGTCTCCGGGCGCGAACGCCGGGATATCGTCACGGAGGCTGTCACGATCGACCAGGTCAGTGGGGTTCACGGCGCGAAGGCTCCTCGGGGTACCGGGGGGACACTGCAGGATACCCATGGTCGCCGAGGAGCCGCACCTCCTCATCGCTCAAGCCGCCGCGAGCTTCGAGGAGATCGGGGCGTCGGGCCAGGGTGCGGGCGAGCGCCTGGGCCCGGCGCCAGCGGGCGATGCGGGCGTGGTCACCCGAGCGGAGCGGTTCGGGCACGACCCATCCGCGGAAGTCGGCCGGCCTGGTGTACTGCGGGTATTCGAGGAGCCCGTCGGCGAAGCTCTCCTCGGTCGCCGACGCCGCGTTCCCCATGACGCCTGGCACCAGTCGGGCGACCGTCTCGATCACGACGAACGCGGCCGCCTCCCCGCCGGCCAGCACGTAGTCACCGATCGAGAGCTCATCGTCGACGAGATGCTCGGCCACCCGCTCGTCGACGCCCTCGTAGCGCCCGCACAACAGGGAGAAGCCACCGGCAGGAGCCGTGCCCAGCGCGGCCAGCTCCCGCACCAGGGCCTGGTCGAGCGGCCGTCCACCTGGTCCGAGCAGGAACAGCGGTCGGGGCGGTCGAGCTGCCTCGACCGCCCCGAAGACCGGTCCGGGGGCGAGCACCATCCCCGCCCCGCCGCCGAAGGGCGCGTCGTCCACCGAGCGTCGCGGATCGGTCGCCGCCGACCGAAGGTCGTGGATCCTCAGGTCCAGCAGGCCGCCCTGGCGAGCCCGCCCGACAAGGCTCTCGCTGCCGACGGCCTCGAGGAGCCGGGGAAAGATGGTGAAGACGTCCACCCGCACGCCGAGATCACTCCAGGAGCCCGTCGGGGACGTCGACGACCAGTCTCCCCGGTCCGTGCTCCACCACGAACCGAAGGGGGATCAGGCCGCCGCCGTCCAGCACCAGCAGGTCACTGGCCGGGTTGGCCTCGACGGCCGTGACCTCCCCTAGGCGACGCCCGGTCATGTCGACGACCTCCGAGCCGTGCAGCTCGTGGACCCACAGGGCATCGGGATCGACGATCGGCTCAGCCCGGAGCACGACGTCTCGCAGGGCCTCGGCTCCGTCCAGGTCTCCCACGCCGGCGAACGAGACGATCCAGCGACGGCCGCTGGGGGCCGCCCGCACCACCTCGAGGTCGCCGGCGCTCGACGAGAGCACGGTGCCGCTCGCCAGGCGCTCGGTGCGATCCGTCACCAGGCGCACGACGACCTCGCCTCGCAGCCCGTGCGGCCGAACCACCCTGCCGACCTCGAGCGTGGATCGGGTACCGGGTCGGCCTCCCGGGCCGCCCGCCGCCGGCGTCGGCCGGTCAGTCGACGATGTCGACGCTGGCCTCGATCCCCTCGTTGGCGCCGGCCGCCCTGACCAGGGTACGGATGGCCTGCGCGACGCGACCTCGCCGTCCGATGATCCTGCCCATGTCGTCCGGGGCGACGTGCAGACGCAGGTTCACGCCCTGGCGGGCCTCTTCGACCTCGACCACCACAGCGTCGGCGTCATCGACGATGGAGCGGGCGATGTGCTCGAGCACGCCTCGCGGGATCGCGCCCAGGGCCCGATTCCCCGCCATGTCATCGACCTCGCCGTCAGCTGAGATGCCGATCTCCGCGTCGGACATGTCGCTCACTTCGATGCTGCGGCCGTGAACTCGTCCCAGGCCCCGGACACGCGCAACAGCTTCTCGACGCGCTCGGTCGGCTTGGCCCCCCGGGACAGCCACTTGACCGCCTTGGCCGAGTCGATGTTGACCACGGACGGATCGGATCTGGGGGCGTAGGTGCCCACGATCTCGATAAAGCGGCCGTCCCTCGGGGAGCTGCTGTCGGCGGCCACGACGCGGTAGGTGGGCTGCTTCTTCTTGCCCATCCTCATGAGGCGGAGCTTCACTGCCACGAATCGATCCTTGCCTTTCTGGGCCGGCCTCCCAGGCCGGCCGTCGCGTTGTCTGGCTCGCTAGCGAAGCGAGGTGAGGTCGGCGAGCGACGGCGTGACACGACCCCGCTTGCCCTTCTTCCCCGGTTTGCCGGAAGCCTTGCCGCCTCCGACGCCCTTCATCATCCGCTGCATCTCCTTGAACTGCTTGAGCAGCGCATTCACCTGGGAGGTGGTCGAGCCGCTGCCGTTGGCGATACGCATCCGTCTCGATCCGTTGACGATGGCCGGGTCCCGACGCTCGCCCGGGGTCATGGAGCGGATGATGGCCTCGACGGCGGCCAGCTGGCCGTCGTCGATCGGGGCGTTCTTGATGTCCTTCGGCAGCCCGGGGAGCATGCCGAGGATACCCGTGAGGGGACCCATCTTCTTGATCTGCTGCATCTGCTCGAGGAAGTCCTCGAGGGTGAACTGACCCTCCTGGAGTCGAGCCGCAGCGCGGGTGGCGGTCTCTTCGTCGTAGTGCTGCTCCGCCGTCTCGATGAGCGTCAGCATGTCGCCCATGCCCAGGATCCGGCTCGCCATACGATCGGGATAGAACGTGTCGAAGTCGGCGAGCTTCTCACCCGTCGAGGCGAAGGCGATGGGTCGGCCGACGACTTCCTTGACCGACAGGGCGGCGCCACCACGGGCGTCGCCGTCCAGCTTGGAGAGCACCACCCCGTCCAGCTCCAGGGTCGCGTGGAAGGCCTCGGCGGTGGCCACGGCGTCCTGGCCGGTCATGGCGTCGATGACGAGGAACGTGTAATTGGGATGGAGCCCGTCCGAGACCTGGCGGACCTCGTCCATCAGGGCCTCGTCGATCGTGAGGCGCCCCGCCGTGTCGACGATGACCACGTCGCGTCCCCGCCGCTCGGCCTCGTCCAACGCCCTCCGGGCCACAGTCACCGGGTCGGTCGGCTCGCTGAACACGGTCACGCCGGCCTGGCTCCCGAGCACCCGGAGCTGCTCCACGGCGGCCGGGCGCTGGAGGTCGGCTCCCACGAGCAGCGGCTGACGACCCTGCTGCTTGAACCACCGGGCCAGCTTGGCTGCGCCGGTGGTCTTGCCGGAGCCCTGGAGACCTGCCAGGAGGACCACCGTCGGAGGCTTGGAGGCGTAGGTGATGCGCAGGGGCTCGCCGCCGAGGATGGCCACGAGCTCCTCGTTGACGATCTTGATGACCTGCTGCGCGGGCGAGAGGCTCTTGGACAGCTCGGCCCCGACGCAGCGCTCGCGTACCCGGGCGACGAAGCCCCGGACGACGGCGAGATTGACGTCCGCCTCGAGGAGGGCCAGCCGGATCTCGCCGAGGGCCTCGTCCACCTCGGCCTCGCCCAGGCGGCCTCGGCCCCGGAGACGGGTGAAGATACCCTCGAAGCGATCAGAGAGAGACTCGAACATCTCGAGCCAGGCTACCGGAACGGCCAGCGGGCCCCATGCCCGCCGTCTCTCAGGCGAAGAGGGCCTCGACGAACTCGTCGGGATCGAGCGGGACGAGATCAGCGGGCGACTCGCCCAGCCCCACGAGCTTGATCGGCAGCCCCAGGTCGGCGACCACGGCCACGGCGATGCCGCCCTTGGCAGTGCCGTCGAGCTTGGTCAGGACCACTCCGGTGACCCCAACCGCTTCGGAGAACTGGCGGGCCTGGACCAGCCCGTTCTGTCCCGTCGTGGCGTCGAGGACCAGAAGCACCTCGCCCAAGTGGGCCGGAGACCGCTCCGCCACCCGTCGCACCTTCTTGAGCTCCTCCATGAGGTTGACCTTGGTGTGCAGTCGCCCTGCAGTGTCGACCAGCACCAGATCGGCCCCGCGGGCCACCGCCCGTTGGACGGCGTCGAACAGCACCGAGCCGGGATCGCCCCCTTCCGACCCCTTCACAAGGTCGGCCTCCACCCGCACCGCCCACAAGGCCAGCTGCTCGGTGGCGGCAGCCCTGAACGTGTCGCCAGCGGCCATCACCACCGACCGCCCTTCGGCCGCCTCGCGCATCCCGACCTTGCCGATCGTCGTTGTCTTCCCGACGCCGTTGACACCGACGAAGATCCAGACGTTGGTCGTCCCCGGCTCCTGATGGAGAGAGAGGTCCCCTCGGCCGACGATCGCCTTGAGGTCCGACTTCAGCGCCTCGAGCAGCGCGTCGGGGCCAGAGATCTCGCCGGCTTTGACCCGCGTGCGGAGCCCGTCGAGCAGTGAGGTGGTCGTCGACACGCCGACGTCGGCCAGGATCAGCGCCTCCTCGAGCTCCTCCCATGTCCCCTCGTCGATGCCGGAGCGAGCGAGCACCGAGCCGATGCGCGCAGCCAGGAGATTGCGGGCCTTGCCCAAGCGCTCGCGCAGCGGCGGCGGGGCGGCGACCTCCGGAGGACCGAGCACCTCCTCGGCCTCGGCCGGCGCCTCCACGACCTCGGGCTCGGCGATCTCCGTCGGGAGCGCTCCACCCTTCGCTGGCGCCCGCGGCGGAGGCTCGAGCTCGACGCCCGCGCCGCGTCGCCTGAGGGCGACGCCGGCCACGAGACCCAACGAGACGAGCACGAGGAACCCGAGGACGGCCGCGATCACCAAGATCGTCATGGCTTCGAGAGCCTACCGCTCGCCCTCGATCGCTTGACCCTCAGGCGGACGCTCTGACCCGTTCACTCACGATCTTGGAGGACCCGCCCGGCTGCAGGGTGACCCCGTACAGCCAATCCGCCGCCTCCATCGTCCGCTTCTGGTGGGTGACGACGATGAGCTGGGCCTCGTCCCGGAACTCCTCGACGAGATCGAGGAAGCGCCGGAGATTGACGTCGTCGAGAGCTGCCTCGACCTCGTCGAGCAGGTAGAAGGGCGACGGACGACTGCGGAACACCGCGAAGAGGAAGGCGATGGCCACCAGCGAGCGCTCGCCGCCCGACAGGAGCGAAAGCTTCTTCACGTTCTTGCCCGCCGGCTTGGCCTCCACCTCGATGCCGGTCTCCAGCAGGTTGTCGGGGTCGGTCAGGCGAAGCCCGCCCACGCCGCCCGAGAAGAGGGTCGAGAACAACGCCGAGAAGTGCTTCGACACGTCGGCGAAGGCTGCAGCGAACACCTGCACGATCTCGCCGTCGATGGCCCGGATGACCTTGGCCAGATCCCGCCGGGCCCCCCGAACGTCCTCCAGTTGGGACTCGAGGAACTCGTGGCGTTCCCGCAGCGATGCGAGCTCTTCGATGGCCAGCGGGTTGACCGGGCCCATGAGGCGCAGCTCGCGCTCGAGCTCCCTGCCTCGCTGCGCGATGGTGACTCCGCTCGGTGGCTCCGGGCGGGGTGCGGCCACGGCGACCTCCGGCTCGCGGTCGAGCTCCCGGCGGACGGACTCGACGGCCGCTTCCTGCCGGAGCCGGATCTCGGCGTCCTCGATCTCAGCCCGCTGGGCTCGCTCCCGGACCTCCGCGAGTTGCCGCTCGGCCTGCAGACGCTCGTCTCGGAGCCGGTCCAGGTGGGCGGCCCGGTCGTGCAGGGCGGCGGCCATCTGTCGCCGCTGCTCGCCGAGGATCCGGGCCTGGTCCTCGAGGGTGGCCACGTGGCCTCCCACGAGCGCGCGCAAGCGATCGATGGCGACCGCCGCCGCTTCCATCTGCCGTCGGCGGTCGGACGCCTGCTCGGCTTCCGTGCGGTCGCGATCCAGCCGTCGCTCGATGTCGCCCAGCCGGCCAGCGAGGAGGGAACGTCGTTCGTCGAGGCTCGCCGTCCGCACCTCGAGGCCGGTGCGGAGCTGCGCCACTGCGGCGACCCGCTCGTCCATCTGGGCCTTCGCCTCCCGTGCCTCGGCCACGCGCCGGGCGACCGCTGCCTCGTCCGCCTCGAGCGCGGGCAGACGCTGCTCGAGCGACGCGGCCAGCGACGCGTCGTGCTCGATGCGCCCGGTCAGCTCCTGTTCGTGGTCCCGCGCGTGCTGGTCATCCTGGGCCAGGGCCCCGAGCTCCGACTCGACCCGGGTGAGCGCCTCGCTGGCGCCAACTGACCGAGCCTCGGCCCGCTCGATCTCTCTGGTGAGCTCCGACTCCGCTGCCCGAGCGGCGGCTACCTCGGCCCGAGCGGCCTGGAGCATCTCGCTGGCGTCGGCCACCGCCCCGGCACAGGTCGCCGCTCGCGCCCGTGCCTCGTCGAGCGCGGCGCCCGTGGCGGTTGGTCCGCCACCACCGATCCGCCAGCCCGACGCACCGAACCGATCCCCGTCGACAGTGACCACGATGAGCTCGGGCCGGCGCAGCGCCAGGTCCACCGCCTCTTCCCAGCCCCCAGGCGCCACGACAGCGCCGGCCAGCAGGACGTCCAGAAGGTGCTCGACCCCGTGGACGGTGGAGCGGACGTGGGCGCGGACGGGATCGACCCCTGCAGGATCGGTGGGATCGCCGGCCCGCTGGCGCCCTTCCACGCTCGGGGCCAGCACGGCACCCGGCTTTCCTGCTCGGCGCAGGTGGGCGAGGGCCGCCCGAGCCTCGCCCGGGCCGGCCATGACCACTGCGGCCACCGCCTCGCCTGCCGCCGCCTCGAACGCCCGCTCCCACCCGGCGTCCACCGCCACCAGCTCCAGCAGGGTGCCCACCACCCCCGGGACCTCCGACAGCCGTTCGGCCCCCGCTCTCGCCCGAGCCTCGTCGAGGGCCAGGGCCAGGGCCTCGGCGCGGGCCTGCCAGGAGTGGTGGTCCTTGTCGGCGAGGCGCAGACCGGCCTCCGCCTGCTCGACCTCGGACTCGGCCGACGACCGGCGCTTCGCGGCGTCCTCGGCGGCCGCGACCAGCGACGGCGCCGCCTGCCGGGCGGCCTCGATCTCGGCGCCGAGCCGGCGTCGTTCGGCCTCGAGGCGGTCGGACCGGTCGCCCATCGCGGCCAGGCGGGACTCGAGCCGCTCCTGCTCCGCCCGGTCACGATCGAGGCCGTGGCGAAGGGTTCGAAGCTGGCCGCGAGCATCGGCCGCCGCCCCGTCCCGGGAGACCAGGCCCATGGCGTCGCCGAGGGTCTCCTCCAGGTCGGCTCGTTCGCCTGCCAGCGCCAGCTCGTCGGCGGCCAGCTCCTCGCCCGAAGGCTCGAGCTCCCGGGCCGACCTCTCGGTCTGGTCCAGCTCGGACCGGAGGCGGGCGGCCTCGGCCTCGAGGGCGGCCACCACGTCATGGTCAGCCAAGGCACTCACCGCGCTGGCGATCGATCGACGACGCTCGGTGAGGACGGCCGACATCCCGAGGGCCCGCTCCCGCAGGCTCTCCACCCGCCGGAGATGGTCCACCAGATCGTCGCCCCGGTCAGACGTGAGCGCGCTCTCGGCCGCGACCACCGAGGTGTCGAGCCTGGCCAAGCTGGCCTTGAGCCGTTCCTGCTCCTCTCCGAGGCCCGCCCGGGTCTCGCGGGATGTGCTCAGGCGGGCATCGAGGTTGGCGAGCTCCCGACCGGCGAGGTACAGCCTCACCGCGTGGAGCTCGTCCGCCAGGCCGCTGTGGCGACGGGCGGCCTCTGCCTGGCGCTCGAGGGGGCGGATCTGGCGGCGCACCTCGCCCAGCAGGTCTTGGAGCCGCTCGAGGTTCCCCTCCGTGGCCTCGAGGCGACGCTCGGCCCGCTCCCGCCGCCGGCGGTACTTGAGCACCCCGGCGGCCTCCTCGACGATCAGGCGCCGGTCCTCTGGTCGGGCGTTCAGCACGGCGTCGAGCTGGCCCTGGCTCACGATGACGTGCTGCTGGCGGCCCACACCAGAGTCGGACAGGAGCTCCTGGACGTCGAGGAGCCGGCAGGGGACGCCGTTGATGGCGTACTCGCTGTCGCCTGAGCGGAAGAGGGTGCGGCTCAGGGTGATCTCCGACGACTCGACGGGGAGGAGGCCCGCTGTGTTGTCGATCGTGAGTGCGACCTCGGCCCGCCCCAGCGCCGGGCGCTTGGCCGATCCAGCGAAGATGACGTCGTCCATCCGAGCCGATCGGACGGTCCGCGGACCCTGGGCCCCGAGCACCCACGCCACGGCGTCGACGACATTCGACTTGCCGCTGCCGTTGGGACCGACGACCACGGTGACCCCGGGCTCGAGCTCGAGCGTCGTCGACTCGGCGAAGGACTTGAAGCCCTTGAGCGTGAGCGCCTTCAGGAACACAGCGCGATCACGTTACCGGGGTGTCTGCCCGGCTTCGGGTATCCCCGCCGACCAGGGCACTCGCCCGAGTCAGCCCACTCATACCTGGCACCCCTCGCACAGGAACGACGAGCGCCCCCCCAACCTGATCCTCGTGATCGGGCGATGGCAGCGCGGGCACGGATGCCCTTCCCGGTCGTACACCCGATGGTGGGTCTGGAAGTCGCCTGGTCGGCCGAACAGGTCCCGGTACTGCTGGTCCGCGAGCGAGGAGCCTCGGTGTCGCACGGCGTCGCTGAGGACCTCGACCATCGCCCGGTCCAGTCTACGAATCTCCTCCGACGACAGCGTCTCTGAGCCACGGTCGTGGCGGAGTCCGGCGGCGAAGAGGATCTCGTCCGAGTAGATGTTGCCTATGCCGGCCACGAACCGCTGGTCCATGAGGAGCGGCTTCAGCTTGGTCTTGCGGGCGCGCAGCAGATCTCCGAACTGCACCCAGCTCATCACGTCGTTCAAGGGATCGAACCCGAGGTGACCGAGCTCGGGCACCTCGTGGGCGACGACGGGCTCGGCGGCCACGAACATCTCCCCGAAGGTCCTCGGGTCGATGAAGCGCAGCTCGCCTCCCTTGGTGAAGATGATGGAGACGTGCGTGTGGCGGGCTGCGGCCTCCCGGGCGCTGCTGGGCCGGAGCAGCTGGCCGCTCATCCCGAGGTGGACGACGAGAACGTCGCCGTCGTCCAGGCACAGCAGGAGGTACTTACCTCGCCGTCTGACGCCGGCGATCTTGTGACCCTCGAGCCGGCGCCTGAACTCGGCCGGGCCCCGATGCCTGCGGATCGAGCGTCGACCCTTCACCTCTACCGACTTGATGCGCTTGCCGACCACCTCGCTGTCGAGGTCACGGCGGATGGTCTCGACCTCGGGAAGCTCAGGCACGGTCGTCGCGCCGCCCACCGGACGCGACCGATCTCGCCTCGGTCGGTTCGGGTGGTGGGCGTTGTGTGCCGGAGAGATCTGCCCACGCCATCCGGGCCGCGGCCTGCTCCGCCTGCTTCTTGGATCGGCCCTCGCCGCGACCGAGCAGTCGACCGCCGACCTGCACGCTGGCGCGGAAGCGCTTGGCGTGATCGGGACCTTCTTCTTCGACCGCGTAGCGGGGCAGAGGCTCCGCCAGCCGGGCGGCCAGCTCCTGGAGGCGGGTCTTGTAGTCCTGGCCGCCGGGACCGGCGGCCGCCTCCCTGATGCGCTCGCCGAGCAGCTGCAAGACCAGGTCACCAGTCCTGGCCAAGCCCAGCTCCAGGTAGATGGCGCCGACGACAGCCTCGAAGGCGTCGGCGAGGATGGACGGCTTCTCCCGCCCTCCCGACGCGTCCTCTCCCTTGCCGAGCAGCAGGGCCGACCCCAGGTCGAGTGCCGCGGCCAGGTCGGCCAGCACCTCGGCATTGACGACCGACGCCCGGACCTTGGCTAGCTCCCCCTCGGGCAGGTGCGGATAGGCCTGGAAGATGTGGTCGGTGACGACCACGCCCAGCACCGAGTCCCCGAGGAACTCCAGGCGCTCGTTCGACGCCTCGTCGATCGTCTCCGCGCACCACGACCGGTGGGCCATGGCCTGCTGGAGCAGCTCGACCTCCGCCGGCTCCTGTCCCAGCCGTCGCGCCAGTGCATCCATCTCGACACGACGCGATCCTTGTGGCTCGGGCAGCTCAGGTGGCCTCGAGCTTGGCGACCACGTAGTCGACGGCGTCCCGAACGGTCTTGAGGTCCTCAAGGTCCTCGTCCTCGACCCGGAACCCGACCGTCCGCTCCCCCAGCTCCTCCTCGAGGCCCTCGACCAGCTCGATGAGGGCGAGCGAGTCGGCGTTGAGGTCCTCGGAGAACGAGGCCCCCTCGCTGATGGACGCGGGGTCGATCTCCAGGATGTCGGCGAGCTGGTCGCGGATCATCTCGAACACCTGGCGGCGATCGAACGGGCCTTTCTCGACATGGGTCTCGGCTGGCAATGCTGCTCCTGGGGGTCACTCGACGTCCGGATCGTACCGGTATCAGGCCGACGTCGCCTTCTCGATGGCGCCCGAGACCGGCCGGCTCCCACGAGCCGACCTCCGGGGCCGGCCCTTCAGGCCAGGACGGCCTGCCGCAGCTCGTCGACCAGGCCCTGCGACGCCATGTCGTGGGCCACCCGCACCGCGCTCACGACGGCCCGGGCGGTCGAGGAGCCGTGGCTGATGATGCACACCCCGTCCACCCCGAGGAGCATGGCCCCGCCGGTCGAGTCCGGGTCCAGCTCCGCCACGATCGGGGCCATATGGGGCATTAGCACCTCGGCCGCCGCCTTGGTCTCCTCGCTGGCGGTCATGACCCCGAGGATCGTGCTCACGAAGAACCTCATGCCGCCTTCGAGCGCCTTGAGGGCCACGTTCCCCGTGAACCCGTCGGTCACGACCACGTCGACCGTGTCGGCGAGGAGCTCGTGCGCCTCCACGTTCCCGACGAAATGCACCCCAACCCCCGCGGCGAGCAGGGCGTGCGTCTGCTTGACCAGGGCGGTGCCCTTGCTCTCCTCCTCGCCGTTCGACAGCAGCCCTACCCTCGGTTCGGCCAGGTGGTACCGCTCCTTGGCGAAGATCGCTCCCATCTGGGCGAACTGCACGAGCCACTCGGCCGTGCACTCGGCGTTCGCCCCGGCATCCAGCAGGACGGTGGGCGTCGACCCCGGGACCGGAAGGGGGGTGGCGATGGCGGGCCGGGCCACTCCGGGTAGGCGGCCCATGCGCAGCAGGGCGCTGGCCATGGTGGCGCCGGTGTTGCCCGCGCTGACCATTGCCACCGCCCGGCCGTCGCGGACCGCCTCGGCCGCCCGAACCAGCGACGCGTCCTTCTTGCGCCGGACACCCTGACCCGGGTCCTCGTGCATCCCGATGACCTCGCTGGCCGCCACGACCTCGAGCCCGGAGGTGTCGCCGAGCTCGTCCGGACGTCCGACCAACAGGATGGGGACGTCGAGCTCCTCGGCCGCCTGCCGGGCGCCGGCGACGATCTCGCTCGGGGCGCGGTCGCCGCCCATCGCGTCGACCGCCACGGCAAAGGTCGCCGGTGCCGTGCCCGCCGACCTCTTGGCCCTGGACGCCCGGGACCCCGGCCCGGGCTCGGCCACACCGGCTGGGGAAGCCTCGGAAGCGGAGCTGGTCATGTGCCCGTCAGTCGACGTCGATCGCCTGTCGGCCCCCGTACCAGCCGCAGTTGGGGCAGACCACGTGGGGCAGCTTCGCCCGCCCACACTGCGGACACAGGCTGCGCGGCGGGGTCCGGAGGACCCAGCTCGAGGCCCGGCGGCTCCGGGTCTTGGCCTTCGAGGTCTTCTTCTTGGGGACGGCCATCTTCTCTCGCTCTCGTCTGGCGCATGCTGTCCTGATCTACCCGCTCAGCGGCGAAGCTCACCGCCTCGGAGGGCGTCGAGCGGTGCCCATCGAGGGTCGACCGTCTCGGTCTGGCAGGAGCAGCTCGCTTCGTTGCGGTTGATGCCGCAGACCGGGCACAGCCCGAGGCAGCCCTCGGTGCAGAGGGGAACCTGGGGCAGATCCAACAGCACAGCGTCGCGCGCCAGCGGCTCCAGGTCGAGCTGGTCGCCACGGAGCGGGTAGGTCTGCTCGGGGTCACCGCTCGGCTCGTAGAGCTCGCGGACGTCGCTCCGGAGCTCGCCGCGTGCCACGGCCAGGCATCGGCGGCACTCGCCAACCCAGGGAGCGAGCACCGAGCCCGTCGCCATGATCCCGCCGTGCACCGACTCGAGCAGCACCTCGACGACCACCGGGGCACCCCCCGGCACGGAGCTGCCCGTGATGGCCAGCTCCGGGATCGGCCCGTCGCGCCGCTCACGGCGGCTGGCACCAGGCTGGCGCCGAAGGGTCGCAACGTTGACGACGAACGGACGCTGGGCCATCGTCCTCGCCCCCTGTCCCTAGCCTCGGTCCTGGTCGAAGAACTCTCCCCCGTTGGCGTCGAGTCCGTTGCCCGCGGCTTCGGTGGGCTTGACGGTTCCGGAGTCGAAGCTCACCAGGCCGCCGCCCACGGTCAGCGCCGGCGTCTCCTGGAGCTTGCGGCGGCCGGACTTCACGGTCTTGGCCGTCCGTTCGAGCAGCTCCTCGAAGGTCGCCAGCTTGCGGTCGCAGTAGTCCTCGGCCTCCCGGCGCAGCCGTCGGGACTCGTCGTGGGCTCGGTCGAGGACCCGCTGGGCGGCGTGCTGTGCCTGGCGCACGATCTCGCCCCGCTGCACCATGCTCTCGGCCTGGACGCGGGAGGCCTCGAGGATGGCCTCGGCATCGCGTTGGGTCGTGCTGAGGAAGTCGTCGCGCTCCCGCAGCATCCAGCGGGCGTGGCGAAGCTCGTCCGGAAGCTGCCTGAGCGCCTCCTCGAGCAGCTGCACCAGCTCGTCCCGGCTGACCAGCGCGTTGGTGGACAGTGGCACCGACTTGGCGCGGCGGACGGTCTGGATCGCTGAACGAAGCAGCTCCTCGGTACCGGATCCCTCCACCGGCTCGAACAGGCTCACGGACCGAACCTCTCCTGGAGCCGTTTGGCGACGGGGGCGGGCACGAGTCCGGAGACGTCGCCGCCAAAGCGCGCCACCTCCCGCAGGAGCCTCGAGGCGATGAACGAGTGAGTCGAAGCCGTGGGGATGAACAGGGTGTCGATCCCCGACAGCTGCTGGTTCATCTGGGCCATCTGCATCTCGTTCTCGAAGTCGGTCACGGCCCGCAGACCCTTCACGATGGCCGTCGCCCCGACCTGCTCCGCCACGTTGACCACCAGCGTCGACATGCCCACGACCCGCACGAGCGGCAGATGGGTGGTCGACTCCTCGAGCATCGCCTGCCGCTCCTCGAGGCTGAACAGGGGCTCACCCTTCTGAGGGTTGCGGAGCACGGCGACGATCACCTCGTCGAAGAGGCGGCTCGCGCTCTCGACGACCTCGAGATGACCGTTGTGGAACGGGTCGAATGACCCGGGGAACAGGGCGATCCTCACGAGGCACCTTTCCGAGCGACCTGATGCGGCAACGGCTGGACCAGTGTCACCACCGTACCGCCGTAGCGCTTGGTAGTCCGCACCATCCAGCCCGGCGGGGGCTCGAGCGGCACGGAGGACTCCAGCACGGCCAGGTCGGCGGAAAGTCCGCTCAGAAGACGCTCCCACGCCGCGAAGTCGTACGGCGGGTCGCAAAGGGCCAGGTCGAAGGCTCGGTCGCCCATCCGCTCGAGCCAGGACAGGGCGTCGGCCCGCACCACGTCGGATGGGGCCTCGTCCAGCCCGACCGCGGACAGGTTGTCGCGGATGGTGGCGGTGGCGGCCGCATCCCGGTCGACGAACGTCACGTGCGACGCGCCCCGTGAGAGGGCCTCGATGCCGAGCGCGCCGGTGCCTGCGAACAGGTCGACCACCGTCGCCCCCTCCACCGCCCGGAGGCTCGTCAACATGTTGAAGACCGCCTCCCGGACCCGGTCGCCCGTGGGCCGGATCGAGCGGCCCGCCGGAGCCCGGAGTCGGCGCCCACCTGCCACCCCACCGACCACTCGCATGGGCTCGAGATTACCGGTGCACCGTGGTGCGCCGGTGGTTCGTCGCCGCTCAGCTCTTGAAGAG
>CAVQWQ010000005.1:0-170245 GCA_963717645.1 uncultured Actinomycetes bacterium
AGGGTGCAGATGGTCAGGTCGCCGGTGCGAAAGTTGGCCCGCGGTGGGTCGGCCTCGCAGCCGCTCGGCCATGAGTGACCGCACCTCGGCGAGGTCAAGCTCCGCCGAAGCGCTGTCACTGCCCTGAGAGCCTGACTCCTTCACCACTTCATCGAGCAAGCGGTGGAGCTGATCGTGCTGCCAGGCGTCGTCGCCACGAGCCACGGCCAGCCGTTCTGTCCCTGTGACCAACGCCTTCGCCCACCGCGCCAGAGGCTGCGGTCCGGTCAGCTCGTCGAGGGTCGTCCGGAGGCGTTCGATCAGCTCGGCGAGCCTGCCCGTCAGGTCGACGCTAGTGCTGGAGACGTCGTCGAACGGCAGGACATTGCCGAGGAGATGCTGGCTCTCCTCCGCCATGGCCACACCCAACAGGAGACGGTCGAGTCCCGCCTTCCAGGTGTTGGCAGCCACATTCTCGAGCCCCCACGGTTTGCGGTGAGCGGCGTCGAGTCCCCACCGGACCCCGGTGCCGGCCAGCCAGCGCTCGATCTGCGACAGGTCGTCCTGGTCGAATCGGAAGCGTCGGCTCACCGGCCGCGCGAGGCGAGGTCGAGAACCTGTGACGCCGTCACCCGGCTCGCCGCTAGCTCGAGGAGCTGCGCGGCCACGCCCAGGAGCGGGTTGGTCTGGCGAAGGGCACGATCGGCCAAGCGGACACGGAGTTGCGGAGGTCCCGCCGCGTCTCCCACTGGCGTGCCCTCGTCGGTCCCGGACGCGGCCGTGCCGAAGGCCGCCTTGATCAGCGGAGCGAAAGACTGATGTCGGGCACATCACGATTGCGTCCCGCGGCTCGAGGGTCGGGTCGGCGTCCAGGAGGTGTAGCAGGGCGTCGCGCACCACCTCGACTTGGCGAGCTCGCCCGTGACAGGCGTGGATGCGAAGACTGTCGTCGTCCGGCGCGAGACGAGACGCGGATCTTCGGCGTCGCGCGGCCTGCGGGGTCCAGGCGGCGCCCGGTCCGCTCGGATGGCCGCTTGGATCGAGCCGAGGAGGGTCTCGCGCTCCTCCGCCACCGGACGGTGCTCGCCTCCGGACACGTCATTGGATGAGAGCACCAGCTGCATCTCCCGGGCGTCCCGACCCCATGAGCGCAGGAGAGGGTGGGCGGGCAGCCCGGCGGTGCGGTCGGCGTCACGACGAAGGCTTGCTGGCGGATGGGGCTCTGCCGCTTGCACCTTCTCCCACAGGGCGCCGGAGGGATGAAGCAGGAAGAGGTGGACGTCGCGGCGGCGCCGACGGCTTCCAGGACTCTCAGGTAGCTCGACGGCAGCCGGGTCAGCCCGAATACCGATACGTGCGCCGGCAGCTCCAGCAGGTCCGGCTCGGCCGCCAGCCGGACGGAGGCGGCGGCGAAGCGCTCGGCCGGGCTGGGCACGCCGATTCGCTCTCGGAGGCGGCGCCACAGCTCGGCCTGCCAGCCGCGGTGAGGGTCTGGCGAGGTGTGGTCGACGCTGTTGGCGTCGCCGGCGCCCTCAATCCAGGCCAGGATCATGTCGGGTCGGTGCACCGCGTACCGGTCGTAGAGGTCGGCCAGGTGGCGGAGGGTGGTGAAGCGCCGAAGCGTCGGGCCGCCGTCTGAGCCGCCCGGCGAGGAGGCCCGCAGGTGGGCGGTCAGCGGGTCCAGGAACGGCTCGTCGATGCACGCGTCGACCAGCTCAAGCAGGGGCCAGACAGAGCGCTCGGGCCGCCAGGGGTCCGTGTCGGGGTCGAATCCGCAGGCCACGGCAGTGGCGCTGCCCACCAGCAAGCCCGGGAATGGAAAGTCGACGTTGCCGCAGATGCCGTCACCCCGGTTTGCCTGCGCGCCCAGACGGTGGGACAGACGCTGGGTCAGCCACCGCTCCACTCCCGCGGGTCGGAACGGCTACGACCTCTTGGGCCATCGGGTCATCGAGAGGGTCGAGGAGCAGGTCCCCGACGCGGCTAACAGATGATCGGCCCGCTCGGATCTGTGTAGGTAGAGCACCTGTCCCCGCCTCCCGTCCCCGAGGTTATGAGAAGGGTATGACAGCCGCTAGCGAATGGAGAGCATCAAGCCCCGGCGGATCAAGATTTGGGCCGGCCGCAGTCAAAACCCACTCTCGCCGGGTGCCGCCCCTAATGGGGTCGACGCGGAAGTCTCAGCTCGACTTCCCACAGCCCAAGGCGGCCGGGCATCGGAATCGGCTTGGCATACGGGCGGGCGTCCGCCAGGAGAGATCACTCAGGCTGGACGAGCTGCCCAGATGGTCGTGGACGCCAGGGGACGACCGCTGGAGTAGTCGCCAATCCTTAAACATTCGACCTCGGGCCGTGTGACGCACGAGGCGACGGCGTATAGCGAATCGATGGATCACCCGGGTATTAGCGGGTCGAGTTCGCGTGTGGGCTGCGGCCGGTGACCGTCAAACACTCGCCGTCTCTCGCGGACTCCCGAGGGGCCTTGTACCGCGAACTGAACGCAGTCGGAAGGATGACGCTTGAACTCCAAGATGAAATATTTGTGGTAATCGCTCCTAGGTGACCTCTGTTCTAAGAGTCCGTCTGAAATTCAGACAACGGGGTGGCTTCCGTCGCCCATGCCTTTTCGAATGTCTCCATTGGAATCTCGGAGGCACGGATCGAGTCAACGGCTCCGGCCAGCACAGAATTGAGGGGGGGCACTTCGAAGGTCTGAGAATCGTCGGCAATTACGCGCGGATGGAGAGCCCGCGATCGCTCAGCAGGGATCACGCGCCAATCACATGCCATACCCTGCCTGCCGAGTTCACTGCTAAAGCGTTCAAACGCCTTCTTGGTCCTCGATGAGAGATTCGCCGGTCCAGACATTAGTCTGAGTTCATCCACCTCGCCTATAGGCAATTCTTCGGTCAGGATCTCGAGGGCCTTGCGGTCCATGTGCTGCTCGTACCAAAGCACGTTCCCGCGAAGCCGGCGTACGACGCGCCGGATGGCGAGGTCGTTGCTGAACGGGCGATCGGGATGAAGGTACGTATCCGACAGCGTCCCCGGAACAAGCGCGGGACCATCCGTCGGCGTGGCTGCCCCAATCGTCTCGAAGCCCTTGCGAATAACCTGCGCCATGAGCTTTCGTCGCTCACCCAAGAACCGTTCATAGGGCAACTGATCCCATCTGTCAGGCAGGGCGTGATGGAAGCGGTCCTCGGCGCTGAATTGATCGGCGTAGAGAGGCCAGTACTGGGTGGGGGCTTTGTCGCTAATCTCGATATTTTCTGGCCACTCGACATAACTAAGGTTGGCGATTTGGTTCACATTGCGCGGCCCCACGGTACCCTGGCTTTCAAGATACTTACGTGGGAACAGATGATGCCGCTCAATCGGCGCCTTCTTCGATGTCACGATCGGATCAAAGAGGTCACGAAGGAACAGGGATGCCTTCTGTTCGTGGCTCGTCGCTTCCTTAACGAAAGGCGGAACGCGCGCATTGAGAAGACAAAGAGCGGCTGCATAGCCGAACAGTCCCGGCCCACGGGCGCCCGAGGTCGCGAGCGCTTGTGGCAACTGGATCGACCAGTAATCGGGAGTCAGCTGCGTTGAGATTGCCTGTCGCAGTCGGCCCAGATAATCCTCACCGTCTGCGGCCAGCGTAAATGACTGGACGTCCTGGGTGATCTGCGTCTCGAACGAACCAGTGTATCGACTCGTCAGGGCTGACATAAAGAAGTACCGGGCGACGGTCGTTCTCAACTCGCTATGCGAAAGCCCGAATTGCCGTCCTATTAGATAGAGCGTGTACACAAGGACGACATTGTTCTCGGACGAGATCTCATTCGATCGCCTGAAGCCGGCAGACATTAGTGTTTTGATGTACTCATGCCAGCTCGTGAGGTCGAGCACCTCATCGATCGCCGCCGTAAGCTTGTCGAGCTGTGCCTCGCGGTCGCTTTCAGCGAGAGTCACATCGCCATCAATGCTGGCGCCCCGGAGCAGGGCGAGAACCGACTGCAGCCGACCTCGTTGAAAAGCAACGAGAACGGCGACTCGAAGAAGCTGGTCAGCCGAGGGGGCTACGAGATGGTTGTAGGGCGTCGCGGAACTGTCAATCGGAATGACCGTGGCGTCCTCGGCGAACCGCTCCAGGCGACGGCGGTCCTGTTCCCGAAAGACTGACAGCAAGGTGAGAATGAAGTCTGCCTGCGTCAAAGTAGTGCCGCCGGAGTTGACGCGCAGGAAAATCTCAGCCGACGCGCTCCTCTTCGACCTCGTGGCCGATCTGTACGGCAAGGAAGGGAAAGTCTTCCAGTCCACTCAGACGGCCGAGGGAGGTGCGCAGGTGTTTCTCGTGGCCGTCTTGAAGCGCTTCTGGATTCCCGCTCCGAAGGCGCTCAATGAAGGCCTCGATCACCTCCCAGTCTTCACCTGTCCATAGTGCAGTGATATTTGGCAGATACTCCGGGTCCTTCTCGACCGCGGCGTCTGCCACCTCGAAATGCCCATCACGGGGCCGAAACGCGATGTTGATACCTCCCTTCGTAAAATCCTTGAAGGTGATCTCCGCGCCCTTCATGACGGCATAGAGGCCGGTTAACCGCTGCTGCCCATCGATGATGAAGTCTGTTGGCGTGTGCTGCTTTCCATCTATGCCGATGGATTTTGAATCGACCGCGGCTGCATTCCATAGCATCAGATACCCGACCGGGAACCCTTTGTACATACTGTCGAGCAAATCTCGTACTTCGGCTTTCTTCCATACGAATGGGCGCTGAAGCTCGGGAAGCGCAAGCTTGCCGAGGTCGATGTCACCAAGAAGCTGGCTCAGCTCGTACGAAACCGGCTTAAAGAGGGTCTTCGCCATGGGAGCCAGCCTAATCGCAGGTAGGAATCGCACGAAAGGGCGGAATCTGTCACGCCCAGCGCTGCGGGTGACGATCCGCCGGCCACAGTGAAGCAACTCGGGCGCTCGGCTACTTCGTCAAGGGCATGTTCGAGGGCCTAGCCAGCGCTATCCACCGCGTACACCGACATCTCGCGCGACCAGATCACGTTGAAGCGAGACCCGCCTGGCAAGGAGGGTCCTGCATCTATGCATATCGAACGACCCCGCAACCGGCACCCGACGAGGATCTGGTCTGCTGCTAGGCGCCGGGGTCGTGCTCGTTTGGCCGGGCCCCGCTTCTTGGTCCACCATTTTCAGGGGGCCGCGCGACGTTGTCATCGGCTGGTTGGGCATCCGAAGCAACTCTCGGCGCATCCGCAACCTCGAAACGCAAGAAGAGGCGCTCCTGACTCACCTGAGCCAAGCACACAGCTACAACGGCTACCGACTCTTGGAGAAGGACCGCCAGCTGCACGTCTGGCTACACCGGACGACACAGTTAAACCATGTCCACGATTGGCAGCAGCACCTGCCCGGTCCGATCGTGGGGAGTGACCGAGTGAGGCCGTGGGAATCAAGAAATCGTTGCCCCCCAGCGTTGGGCGCCAGCTAACGTCTGCCGACTCATCCAGAGCGGCCCGAGGGACCTGGCCCGATGACGGCCCGGCAACCGACCTGCAGGCACGGTGCCAACGCCAGTGACGATGAGGAGGCAGCAACATGTCTATCAAGTCCTTCGGTCTCGCCGACGACGCCGAGATCTGCCCCGCCTGCTTCGCGCTGCGAGGGCTAATGATCGATAGGCCGCCCGGCGCCCGGCAGCTCTGCGATTGCGAGATCGCGGAACTCGTCGCCAGGGGACAGGAGGTGCCTCGCTATGGCCATGACCTACACACGACGGCTGAGCTGTGCCGTTGTTGCGGGGTGGACTTGGTGCTCTCGGGTTCCAAGTGGTCGAAGTGGTTCTGCCGGGAGTGCTTCGGCCGGGTGAAGGACCTCAATGAACAGGCTGGTACATGTGTGGTCCCAATCGGGCCGCACTCGATCATGAACGGCGTCTTCTTGAAAGCAGGCCGAGCCCGTGCGCCCGAGGCAGTCATTGCCTTCTGGGACCAGCTCGTAGCCTTCTTTCGTGAGACCGGTGGCATCAAGGCGTGGAGCAGAGAGGTCACCAGGCATAATCTGCAGGTCCTGGGACTCGACACCGCAGAGTCGATTCCTCTCCGGACGTACCTGGTTGCCGCTCGGCGATCCGACGCTCTCACCAAGGAGGCCGCCTTCCAACGCCTCGAATCCAAGGTGAGGGAATCCCAGAGCCTCTGAGCGCCTTGGTTGGATCTGGGTCGAGCATCCCCTGAGCACTCGCCCGCAAGATCGTTTCCGCCGCCGAC
Organism: uncultured Actinomycetes bacterium; assembly: GCA_963717645.1. Taxonomy (GTDB): domain Bacteria; phylum Actinomycetota; class Acidimicrobiia; order Acidimicrobiales; family AC-9; genus AC-9. The sequence continues at coordinate 6,247 of CAVQWQ010000005.1, forward strand.
GCCTTGATCTGGCCATTGCAGGCTATCCAGGACCTTCGTCGTCCAGCTGGCTGCTCACCCTGGTCTACATAGATTGAGTCCGATAGGAAGATCATTAGTAGCGCCCGAAGGCCCCCTCCCCCTGCACTGGCCTCGGACGTAGCGGGTCTCCTGGAGCCTTGCAGGGGCCTCTCAACGCCTCCGGTGAGGACGACCTCTGATGATGAGAGAGCGGGTGGAGAGGACGCAGGATCAGAATCAGTCGAGGTCGGGCTCGGTGAGATCGAAGAAAGTGGGCTGACCGTCGATGAGGGACATGAACTCCCTGCGGAGGTCGTCCTGCTCGGTCTCCTTCTCCCTCTCGTGGGCCGCCTCCTCGGAGACGAAGTACACGGCCTGGGTGAAACCCCCGTCGCCGTGCCAGGCGGCCACCATCCCGAGGATGTCGGGCCGACGCTCACGCAACCGCGGCTCGAACTCCTGACGTCGGCTGCGCATCTGGTCCTGGTCCCTGGCCCGGCCGTCCATGACCTGGACGAACCTCGCGTCGTTCGAGCCACCCCCGAGAATGGTGTCCACCTCTCGACAGTCGTGGAAGGTGACCCCACCATCGAAGGCCTTGGCAGTCTCGGTCCACCACGCGCCCTGCTCGGGCCGCTCGCCGTTGGCCCGGGCGGCCTGCTCCGACTCGAAGCGCACGAGTGTGATGCCCCGCCCGTCTGAGGTGACACCCCCCGTCGAGCCGAGGTAGCCCCTAGCCCCGGGCTTAATCTCCCTGCGCCACAGCTCGAGCTGCCGGCGGAGCAATCCGGGATCTTTGACCTTGCCCTGAATGACCTGGATGAACACGCGGCCCCCTTCCCTGCACTTCGGCTGAAGGCTACGTCAGACCGGCTGTCAGCGCACGAACTCGACCAAGTACCTGCGCCGGTCCCCGGGAGCGTCGAATACGGCGGCCTATAGCTCGACTCCAAGGCTCAGCCACGTTGGCGTCTGGCGTGTCTGTCCTTGATGAGATCTTTCTCATTGTGCTGGCCATTGCAGGCTATCCAGGACCTTTGTTGGCTCAGCTGACTGCTCGCCTGCTCTCCGTACATTCAGTCCTATTGGACGACCATTAGTAGCGCCGAAGGCCCCGCCCCCGTGCACTGGCTTCGGACGCAGCGGGGTTCCTGAGGCCCTACCGGGCCCTCTCAGCGCCTCCTGGTGCGATGCTTGGCGGCGACTGTCCCGGCAGGCATTAGCGATCCATGGCCCTAGCAAGCACTCGCGTCAGAGGACACTATCGGGCCTATGCTGAGAGCCCAGAAGCGGCAGTCCCAGAGGAGAGAGCGCGAGATACGGGCGAGGCCTGCTGCATAGCTCGGGTGAGGCGTGCCCAGAGGGATTCTGACGGCTTGGTGTATGTGGGCCAGGGCATCATCGCCACCCGGCTGCGGTCCCATCTGGCCAAGGGCCTCACGGCGGGTCGCCAAGCCGAGTACTTCTCCGGCGACCTGGTGGCCTCTTGGGTGGAGTCCACTGACACCCCCACGGTGAATCTTCTGGAGCATGAGAACGACCTCATCGCCGCCCACGTCCTCGCGACGGGACGTGCTCCGGCTGCGCAGTTCCTCGGTTGACCCAAGGGCGATGCGCCAGCCCTCGACTTCGCGGTGACCATCCGCCATCCCTAGCCGTGAGTCAGACGTGAGTCAAGGAGAGGTAATCAGCGGTGACCAACGGGCATCCACGGTTGGTCGAATCCGGTAGCTGACCTGGGCTTATGGGCGTTTGACCAGGTGAGCCAACTGAGCCCTACCAGCCTTCCAAGCTGGTGACGGGGGTTCGATTCCCCTCACCCGCTCTCGCAGAGCGCCAGGTCAGGCGGCCCTTGAGGGGACCAGGGGTCCGCGCCCGCGGCGGTAGCCGCCATGGAGCCGATGCCGCGCAGACCCGCAGGATTCGCCGACGCGACCAGCATTGGGAAGGAAACCAGTCATGACATCGCTCGTGGATCCCCTGCGGCGGCCGCTGGAGGACGCGTGGCACACCGTTGTTCCGTTCCGCGACGACCGCCACGGTCCGCTCCCCCCGCTTCTCCTCGCGTTGACCGTCGTCACGGGGCTCGTCGACGCCTTCAGCTACCTGGTGCTCGGACACGTCTTCGTCGCGAACATGACTGGAAACGTCGTCTTTCTCGCCTTCGCGCTCGCCGGGGCGAGCGGGTTCTCCATCCCCGCCTCGCTGCTCGCGCTGGGCGCCTTCTTCGTCGGTGCCGGAGTCGCGGGTCGGCTAGGGATCCGTCTCGGTGCTGAAACGATGTCGCGCCTCGACCGGCCGTGGGTGCAGAGCTCGTAGCGCCCTGTCTCCGGTGCGATGCCTTGGTCGAGCGGGCGCCCCGAGAATTGCACGCCCGGTCCGGCTCGGACAGCCCTGGGTCAGCCGAAGCGCGCCACCTCGAGACCCCCTACCTCCGCCGGTCGCTCGCCCGAGTCGATCCACCGGGACAGCGCCCGACCGGTCGCCGGCGCCATGAGGATGCCGGTCCGGAAATGACCCGACGTCATCCAGGCGTTCTCCAGGCGCGGCACCCGGTCGACCACGGGGAGGTCGTCGGCGTGGGCGGGGCGGAAGCAGCACCAGGCGTGGGAGATGGGAACCGGTCCGACGACAGGGAACGCCGCCTCCAGATCGCGCCGAATACTCTCCACGACCCGGTCGTCCACGACGGGGGAATGATCCTCGGTATCCAGCGTCCCGCCAGCGAGGAGTCGCCCCTCGTCGACCTGGGTCAGCATCGGCGACACGCTGACCGGCAGGCCCAGCGGGATCGGCTCGGTGGCGATGACGTGCCCCTTCACCAGCGAGGCCGGCACCGACAGGGCCAGGTCTTCGGCGTCGGGCGGGCCGCCGGTGGCGAACACGACCGCACCCGGGCTCACGGATCCGACCGTCGTCGAGACCCGCACGACCCGACCGCCGCTCGCTGTCACGCCGGTGACGCCGACGCCGGTGGCCACGTGACCGACCCCCCCGGCCAAGCGGGCGAGGGCTCCGAGGGGGTTGAGCCGGGCCTGGTCCCGGACCAGCACGGCGCCGACGGGCCGTGCCAGCTCGGGCACCAGCCGGGCGACGTCGTCGACGCCGAGCACCTCCGCCCCGGGCGGGAGATCAGCCGAGAGCCCCGGCTGCGGCCCGAGCCCCAGCCAGTCCATGTCCACCAGCCCGACGCCCCCCGTGACCAGGTCGTCGAGATCCCGCCACAGGCCCAGGCTCTGGCGACCCAGCTCGACGAAGCCGGCCCGGTCACCCACGCTCCGGTCCCCGCTCCCGGCGCTGTCGCCATTGGCGTCGCCGTCCCTCGCGCCGTCGCGATCATGGTGGGCCTCTGGGACGAGCAGCCCGCCGGCTCCTGCCGTGGCGCCGGTCCCGAGGGTCGAGCGCTCCACCAGGGCGATCGTCCCAAGTCCTGCCCGCTCGCAGGCCACGGCCGCGGCCATCCCGAGCATCCCACCGCCCACCACGAGCACGTCCGGCGTGCGCGGCAGTCGATCGGGCCGGCCGGGGTCGAGCGCCGCCGCCTGCTGTTCGTCCAGCAGGTCTCGCCACAGGGGATGGTTGGCGGTCACCGTCAGATTCTGTTCCCGACAGCCCTTCAGCGAGGCAGCCGGACCTCGACCCGCACGCCCTCGTCGACGGGTCGCACGTGGAGCCTGCCCCCCGCGAGACGCGGCGGTGGCCAGTCGCGAGAGATCGTCAGCCGTCTCGACGGCAGCGGTGGCGACGGCGACGGCCAGCTCGCCATCGTCCTCGATGCTGACGCTCAGCTCGAGGCCCCCGCGGGCCAGCGCGCGCAGAAGCTCGCCAGCGAGCCTGGTGACGATGATGGCAGTGGCGGGGTCGGCCGTCACGGGCTGGGCAGGAGTAGCGATGCGGCCCGGCGTCCCGACGACCTCCCGTATCACCTCGAGCTCGACCGCGACGGCGGCCGAGAGGTCCGTGCCGTCGGTCCCGTCCCAACCGGCCGGCATAGGCATCGCCAGACCACCGATCGCGTTCCACTCCCGCTCGAGCCGAAGCCGCTCGAGCTCCCAGAGGGCATCGGCGACATCGGCGACGGCCGCGACTCCGGACCCACTCGGCTGCGACTCGTGCTGCGGCGCGTCGGCCGACTTCTTCCCGCGACGTCCGGCCCGAGCAGCTCGTTTGTCGGCGTCGGCGGCACGTCGCTCCAGCGCCTCGAGGTCGCGCTGGGCTTGATCGGCGCGCAGCTGCGACTCATCGGCCCGGCGCTCGGCCTCCGTCGCCTCGGCGCGGGCGTGGTGCAGGTCTGCATCAACGGCTGCGGCCGCTTCCGCGGCCTCGGTCCGCCGCTTCGCTTCCTCCTCGGCCCGCCTTTCCGCCGCACGCAGCTGCTCAGCAGTCCGGCCGAGCTCCGCCTCGAGCCGGTCCGACCGAGACAGCTCCTCCGCTGCTGCAGCCGAGCGCCGGACAAGGAGAAACAGCAACACCAAGGCCGTCAGACCGACGGCGACGGTCACGCCCAGCACTGCGGTCATGGAACGCGAACGTAGCGTGTCGTGGCTCTCGGGTGGACCTGGATCCACGGCGATCACCGGTCCGGGTGAACCCACGCATGACAGGCAGCGAACTCTGCCTACCTGCGGGCACGATGTTCGCAGCGGAGGCCAGCGATACCAAGCCCCCCTCGTGGGAACACTCGACCTGGCGACCGGGGTGATCTACCGCTCGGCAACAGCGTCACCAGCCCCCACGGGCTGCTGTTCGTGCCATCGGGGGCCGATCACGGAAACGACGACGCTCCGGGCGACGGTTAGGCGGCATCCGGCGTCCGGCGACCGCGGCCTGTCGAAAGGCTCGCCAGACAGTCCAGCCAGCGCTGCTTTCGACTCGGTTGTAGCCTCGTGGCGTGAAGGAGCTCGTCTATCCCCGCGTACTCCTGCCTGCGCTCAGTCGTCATGCTGACCGGGTCGGCTTCCACGACGAGGACTTGCACACCACGTGGGCGACCCATGGCGACCGGGTCCTCCGGCTCGCCAGCGCCATGCACGACGAGCTGGGCCTCGCCAAGGGAGACCGGTTCGCGGTGTTGGCCGTCAACAGCCACCGGTACCTCGAGCTCTACCACGCGGGCTTCCTGGGAGCAGGGGTGATCAATCCGCTGAACCTGCGCCTGGCTGCCCGAGAGCTGGCCTTCATCCTCAACGACTCGGGTACCGAGGTGATCTTCACCGACTGGCTCTTCTCCGGCCTGCTCGAGCAGGCCCGGCCCGAGCTCGAGCACCTGCGCCAGGTGATCCTCCTGGGAGAGGGCGACGTGCCCCACGACGTGTCCTATGAGGACCTGATCGAAGCGGGCAAGCCCGCCGTGCCGGCCGAGCCCGAGGAGAGCGATCCCGCTGTGCTCATGTACACCGGGGGTACGACCGGCCTGCCCAAGGGCGTGGTGCTCAGCCAACGTGCCGAGATGCTCAACCTCTATCACGCGGCCATCGCCGTCGGGCTCGGAGAGGACCGTATCTACCTGCACCAGACCCCGATGTTCCACGCCGCCTCCATGGCGGCCATCCTGGGCATCCCGGCAGGCGGTGGCGTGTCGGTGTTCGTGCCGCTCTTCAAGCCCGATCACGTGCTCGAGGTGATCGAGCGCTACCAGGTCAACCAGACGGTGATGGTCCCGACGATGATCGCCATGCTGCTCAACGATCCCAACTTCTCGTCCGAGCGCCTGGCGAGCCTCAAGTTCCTGACCTACGGCGCGTCGCCGATGCCGTCTGCCCTCCTGCAGCGGATCTTCCAGGAGCTTCCCCAGGTCAATCTCACCCAGGGCTACGGCATGACCGAGTCATCGTCGGTCCTCACGTGGCTCGACGAGAAGGACCACCGGCGCGGTGGAGACATCACCCACTCCGCCGGGCGGTCGATGTGGGGCGTCGACTTGAGCATCCAGGACGCCGAGGGCCACAGCCTCCCGACCGGGGAGCAGGGAGAAGTCTGTGCCCGGGCCGGCAACCTCATGGACTACTACTGGAACCGCCGCGAGGAGACCGAGGAGGCGTTCCGTGGGGGCTGGTACCACTCGGGCGACATGGGACGGCTCGACCCGGAGGGCTACCTCTTCCTCGTCGACCGGGTGAAGGACATGATCGTCACCGGAGGCGAGAACGTCTACTCCGTCGAGGTGGAGGAAGCCATCAGCAGCCACCCGGCCGTCGAGCAGGTCGCGGTCATCGGCATCCCCAACGAGACGTGGGGCGAGCAGGTGCACGCCATCGTGGTGCTCAAGAAGGGGGCGTCGGCCACTTCCGAGGAGCTGATCAAGCACGCGCACGACCGCATCGCCGGCTACAAGGTCCCCAAGTCGGTGGAGTTTCGCTCCGACCCGATTCCGCTGTCAGGGGCGATGAAGCCGCTCAAGCGGGAGCTGCGCAAGCCCTACTGGGAGGGCAAGGCGACCGCCATCAGCTAGACGGACCAGCGCCGTCGCCAGCCCGTCGCGAGCGGATGGCTTCGGCCACGGCGACGACCCGGGGATCCGACAGTGCCCGCTCGAGCGGGACGGGGAGGGCCAGCGACCAGTTCGGCCACGCATCGGTGGTGCCGGGCATGTTCGGTCGCTCCTCGACCCCGAGGGCGTCCTCGAGGGACGCGGTGACCACCATGCTCGCCGCCTCGGCCAGCAGTCGGTGGGCGGCGATGATCACCTCCTGCAACGGGGCGTCGTCGGGAAGGCCCAGCAACGCCTGCAACCGGGATCGGATGGCGTCGACGGCGGCCCCGTCGGGCTCGAGCCCCAGCCGCTGCTGGGCGGACAGGTCGGCACCCGTCCACAGCCCGGCAACGGTCGGCAGGTCGTGGGTGCTGATCGAGGCCATCGAGCGGGCCGGGAAGTCGGCCGGGCTGCTGTCCTCGAACCACAGCACTCGGCACGACAACACGTTCCGCCTGGCCAGCTCCTCCCTCACGAATGGCTCGACAGTGCCGAGGTCCTCCCCGACCACGAAGGCCCCGGCGCGATCGCTCTCCAGGGCGAGGATGCCGAGGAGGTCCTCCGACGGGTACCGCACGTAGGCGCCATGCCGCGGATCCGTCCCGACGGGGACCCAGTACTGGCGAAAGAGCCCCATGACGTGGTCCACCCGCAGCCCACCGCCGGCGCGCAGGTTGGCCCGCAGGGTCCTGGCGAAGGGCTCGTAGCCGGCAGCCCGCAGCTTCCAGGGATCGAAGGGCGGAAGACCCCAGTCCTGCCCGAGCCGATTGAACGCGTCGGGCGGAGCACCGACAGCCATGCCGGGAGCGAGCACGTCCTGCCACATCCAGGCGTCGGCCCCGGTGGGATCGACACCCACGGCCAGATCCTGCACCAGGTCGACAGCGGCTCCCGCGCTCGCCAGCTGGCGGTCGAGCAGCCACTGCAACCACTCGTGGAAGCGCACACGGCGTCCCTGTCGGGACACGAAGGCCGACACGCCCGGGCCCTCCGGATGGCGTACGTCGGCTGGCCACTGCGGCCACGCCTCTGCGTGCACCTCCGACAGCGCGCAGAAGGCGGCGTAGCGTCTGAGGATCGGGCCCTCCTCGGCACAGTAGCGGTCGAAATCGGGGTCGCCGCCGAACCGGTCCCACAGCCGCTCGAGCGCGGCGAGCTTGAGCTCCCAGACCCGGTCGCGCTGGACGAGCCGTTGCTCGTTCAAGGCCTGCGCCGCAGCTGCGGGCCGATGCAGCCCCGCATCGCCGGCTCCCGGCACCTCCTCGATTCGCAGGTAGAGAGGGTTGCGCCAGCACCGGCTGCTCGGGAAATAGGGACTTGCCTGTTGCGGCACTCCGGGACGGCTGGCGTGAAGCGGGCTCACGAGGACGGTCGATCCCCCACGGCCAGCGGACCACTGGGCCAGCGTTCGCAAGTCGGCGAGGTCGCCCATTCCCCAGCTTCGCCCCGACCGCAGCGCGGGAAGCTGCACCGCCCAGCCCCACGCCCGCTGCCTGCTCGGCAACCGGCAACGCCCTGGGCTCACGATCAGGCGCACCGTCTGTCCGTCGGTCGCTCGCCGCAGCTCGTGGTAGCCGCGCGGCACCCCCGACGGGAGCCGGCCCTCGGCCATCATCGAGGTCCCGCTTTCGAGGGTCAGCTCCCACTGGCCAGGCAGCGACACGTCTTCGTCGTCGCCAACGACCCGCACAGGTGGCGGACGGTGCGGGCCAGCGCGGCCCGCGCCTTCAGCGCCGAAGGCGGCGCCGATCGCCTCGATCGTCGAGGGCGGCGCCTCGTGCCACCGGCCGTCGTCGCCGCGGTATGCGGGCTCGACGCCCCACTCCTGTAGGTCGGGCATGCTTCGGCGGGCGTGCACCGGGCGAGGTTAGTGTCCGCCACGCGGACCCAACTATGGTCGCTCGGTGTCCCCGCCCGTCGTGACGACCAGCGACGGCGTCGAGATCGCCGTCCACGACCTCGGCGGAGACGGGCTGCCGCTGTTGTTCGCCCACGCCACCGGCTTCCACGGCCTCGTCTTTTCCCCGCTCGCCGACCTCCTTGGTGGGCAATTTCACAGCTTCGCCCTCGACGAGCGAGGCCACGGCGACTCCGAGCTGCCTCCTGAGATGGACTTCGACTGGCGCGGCTTCGCCCGTGACATCCTGGCCACTGTCGACGGCCTGGGGCTGACGCGACCCTTCGGGATCGGCCATTCGGGTGGCGGCGCCGGTCTGCTGCTAGCCGAGCAGGCCCGCCCGGGAACGTTCCGGGGGCTCTACCTCTTCGAGCCCATCGTGTTCCCGCCCACCGGTCCGTTCCCCACCGGCTCGGGCGACAATCCCCTGTCGGAGTCGGCCCGGCGCCGGCGGGAGATCTTCGACTCCCGCCAGGAGGCCTTCGACAACTACGCCTCCAAGCCGCCGTTCGACCGACTGGCACCCGTTGCGCTGCGCGCCTATGTCGATCACGGCTTCGCCGATCTGGACGACGGGCGCGTCCGGCTCAAGTGCCGGGGCGAGACGGAGGCCCTCGTCTACGAGCACAGCTGGGCCCACGATGCCTACGACCACCTGCCCGAGGTGAGGTGCCCGGTGACGGTCGCGTGCGGCGCCATGTCCGACACCTTCGGAACGGCGTTGGTCGACGCCGTGGTCGATCGCCTCCCGCGGGCCCGAGGCGAGGTCGTGCCCGGTGTCGGTCACTTCGGGCCCCTCGAGGACCCCGCCCTCCTGGCCCGCTCGATCCGATCGGCCTTCGCCAGCGAGAGTCCCGATTGAGGCCATCCCCATCGGGCGATACACCGCCCCTCTAGCCTGTGGGTGATGTCCCTGCCTCTACCGAGCGCGCTGTCCCCGTCCAAGGTGTCGTCGTTCAAGGACTGCGCGCTGGCGTTCCGCTTCTCGGCCATCGATCGCCTCCCGGAGCCCCCCTCTCCCTGGACGGTCAAGGGCAACCTCGTCCACCATGCCCTGGAGCAGCTCTTCTGGCTGGTCCCGGCCGGGCAGCGCACCCTCGAAGCGGGGCTGGAGCAGCTCGATGGGGCCTGGCGGTCCGCCCGGGAGGAGCCCGAGCTGGCTGCTCTGGAGCTCACCCCGACCGAGACCGACGAGCTCCGGGCCGACACCGAGCAGCTGGTCCGCGGCTACTTCGAGCTCGAGGACCCGGATCTGGTGACGGCGGTGGGCGTGGAGCTGGCCCTCGAGGCCGACCTGGGTGACCTGCGTCTCAGGGGTGTCATCGACCGCCTCGACATCGATCGGGACGGGCGCCTCGTGGTCACGGACTACAAGACGGGTCGGGTCCCGGGTCAGGCCCAGGAGCAGCTTCGCCTGGCGGGCGTCCACTTCTACGCCTTCCTGTGCGAGCAGGTCCTCGGCGAGCGGCCCGCTCGGGTGCAGCTGCTCTACCTGCGCGAACCGCTGAGCATCTCGACCATCCCGTCCGACCAGTCGATGCAGGGGTTGCGCCGGCGGACCTCGGCGATCTGGTCGGCGATCGAGCGGGCGTGTCGGCTCGAGGACTTCCGGCCGAAGCCCTCCGGATTGTGCGAGTACTGCAACTGGCAGGACTACTGCCCTGCGTTCGGGGGCGACCCGGCCCGCGCCGCGGAGGTACGGGGCCAGCCCACGTTGGTCTGAGGTGCTCGGCGACGAAGCGGGCCGGCCATCCGGCCCGGACGAGCGGACTGGGAGCTGGCCGATGCTCCGCGATCGCGTCGCCGCCTTCGACCAGCGAGTCGACGCCGCCTTCGACCGCCTCCGGGGCAATGCCGTCGCGGACCGGGTGCTGTACGGAGCGTCTGCTCTGGGTGACCGCAGCCTGATCTGGCTGATCGTCGGCGCGACACGGGCCTTGGGCTCGGACCGCCGCCTCAGGTCCGCGGTGCGGATGGCCGCCGCCCTGGGGGTCGAGTCGGTGCTGGTGAACGTCGGCATCAAGTCGCTCGTTCGGCGCCGGCGGCCTCCGTCGTCGGACTCCCGCCCCCTGCCCCTGCGCCAGCCCGTCACCAGCAGCTTCCCGAGCGGACACGCCACCTCGGCCTTCTGCGCCGCCGGGCTGTTGTCCGTGGACGACCGGCTGTGGCCGCTCTACTACGGCCTCGCCGTGGTGGTGGCCTCGAGCAGGATCCACGTCCGCATCCATCACGCGTCCGACGTGCTGGCCGGGGCGGTGATCGGCGCCCTGCTCGGGCGCATCGGCCGGCGCGTCGCTCCCCTCGGAGGGGGCGCGGAATCTCGGCCGAGCCCGCCGCGTTGAAGTGTTCATGAGCAAATTGTCGTTCGACGTCAACTGGGACTATCGCTGTCCCTTTGCCCGCAACGCCCACGAGCACCTGGTGACGGCCCTCGCCGGCGGCGCCGACTGGAAGGTCGGCTTCGTGCCCTTCTCCCTCAGCCAGGTCCACGTGGAGGAGGGTCAGCCCGCCGTCTGGGACGACGCCGACAAGGCCTCGCACCTTCTCGCCATGGAGGCCGGCATCGTGGTGCGTGACCGCTACCCGGAGTCGTTCTACGACCTGCACCTGGGCATGTTCCGGGCCCGCCACGACGAGAGCAAGGATCTGCGCGAGGAGGCCGAGGTACGCCGGGTGCTGGCCGACCAGGGCGTGGACCCCGACCAGGTCATGGCCGAGATCGCCGACGGGTGGCCGCTCGAAGCGTTCCGCAAGGCCCACGAGAGCTCGGTCAACGACCATCAGGCCTTCGGTGTGCCGACCTTCATCCTCGACGGTCAGGCAGTCTTCGTCCGGCTCATGACCCGTCCGCAGGGGGACGCCGAGCTGGCCCGCTCGACCATCGAGCACGTGGTCGCCCTGGCCCAGAGCCGACCGGAGCTCAACGAGTTCAAGCACACCAGCATCCGCCGCTGAGCTTCGTGGCACTACCCTGACGGCGATGTCACACGAAGCGCAGCCGGGTTCGGTGCCGCTGACCGGGCACGAGGCCCTGATGCTGACCGTCGAGCGGGACCCGGTGCTGCGATCGTCATTCCTCAACCTGACGCTGCTCGATCGCGCCCCCTACTACGGTCGCTTTCGCGCCCGCATGGTCAGCGCCATCCGGGGGCTGCCGCGTCTTCACCAGCGCGTCGAGCTGGCCCAACTGCCCCTGGCGCCGCCGGAGTGGGTGGACGACCCCGACTTCGACCTCGACTATCACCTTCGTCGCCTCGCGCTCCCCGCACCGGGGACCGACCGCCAGCTCCTCGACCTCGGTGCCCAGTGGCTGCAGGACCCCTTCGACCCCCGCCGGCCCCTGTGGCAGATGACCGTCGTGGAAGGACTGTCCGGTGGTCGGGCCGCCCTTCTGGCCAAGATTCACCACGCCGTGACCGACGGCGTGGGGGGTGTCCGCCTGTCGGCCAGCTTCATCGACCTGTCACGTGACGCACCCGACCCGGAGCCCGTGAGCGACGACGGGACCCCGCGGCCGTTCGAGGGCGGACCGATCCGACTGATGACCGAGATGCGCCACCAGCTCGAGCGGGTCCCGCACGCGGTCAGCGGCGTGTGGAGCGGCGCCGTCGAGATCGCGTCGCACCCTCGCGGGGCGGTGGACATGGTGGAGAGCGCCCGGTCGATGGTGCGTCAGGCTCTGGTGACCGACGGCGCCCGTTCACCGCTGTGGGCCGGACGGCGGTCGACTACCCGCCACTTCGAGATCCTGAGCATCGACCTCGACGAGGCGAAGCGGACCGCAGGGGCGCTCGGAGGCACCGTCAACGACGTGTTCGTGACTGGCGTCGCCGGAGGCGCCGCCGCCTACCACCGCGCACGCGGGGTGGACGCCGAGGAGCTGCGGATCTCGATGCCGGTGAGCACCCGCCACGATCGCTCGGTGGGGGGCAACTCGTTCACCCCGGCTCGGGTGCTGGTGCCCGCCGGGATCCTCGACCCGGTCGAGCGGTTCGGGGCCGTCCACGACCGCCTCGCCACCGTCAAGGCCGAGCGGGCTCTGGGCCTGGCCGATGCGCTGACGGGCGTGCTGACGGGCCTGCCCGGTCCCCTGCTCACCCGACTGGTCCGCCAGCAGGTGGAGACGGTCGACCTGGCTGCATCCAATGTTCGCGGCTCACCGGTCGACCTCTACGTCGCCGGGGCCCGCGTCCTGTCGAACCATCCCATGGGTCCGACCGGCGGCACCGCCTTCAACGCCAGCGTGCTGTCGTACCGCTCCCAGCTCGACATGGGCATCAACAGCGATTCGGCGGCCGTCGACGACCCCGTGCTCCTGCGGCACTGCATCGCCGAGTCCCTCGCCGAGGTGATGGCGGCGGCACCCGCCTGACAAGGCGGAGCGATCGGCCCATAGGATCGGCGCCGTGGAGCTCGACGACCGCGTGGTGGTGGTAACCGGCGGTGCCAGCGGCATCGGCCGGGCCCTGTGCCGGCGCTTCGCCGCCGAAGGGGCTCGGGCTGTCGTGGTGGCCGACCTCGCCGCCGACCGCGCCCGCGCCGTCGCCGCCGAGCTGGAGGACGAGAGCGGGTCCACGACGCGGGGGCTCGCCGTCCCGACCGACGTAAGCCGGGAGGGGGACATCGTCGCTGTGGTCGAGCGGACGGAGGAGACCTACGGTCCCATCGACCTGTTCTGCTCGAACGCCGGGGTCGCCATCGGTGGCGGGGCCGAGGCACCGGACGAGTCCTGGGAGACGATCTGGCACGTCAATGTGATGGCCCACGTCTACGCCGCCCGGGCCGTGTTGCCTGGCATGATCGCCCGCGGTGAGGGCTATCTGCTGAACACCGCCTCGGCGGCGGGCCTGCTCACCAACCTCGGCGCCGCCCCGTACTCAGTGACCAAGCACGCGGCCGTCGGCCTGGCCGAGTGGCTCGCCATCACCCACGGCGACGCGGGGATCAAGGTCTCGTGCCTGTGCCCCCAGGGCGTGCGCACGGCGATGCTCCTCGGTGGTCTCGATCCTTCGGCCCCCGACGGCGGGGACCAGGCGTTCCCGGCCGGTCAGGTGGTGGTGGCCTCTGGAGAGCTGCTCGAGCCCGAGGACGTCGCCGGGGCGGTGGTCGAGGGGCTTCGGGAGGAGACCTTCCTCATCCTCCCCCATCCGGAGGTGGGCGAGTACTTCCGCCAGAAGGCCACCGACTACGACCGCTGGCTGCGGGGCATGCGGCGGCTCCAGCAGCGCCTGATCGCGGGAACGTGATCAGGTCAGGATGTTGACCGCCCGTGCGGCAACCACCGCCACGGTCACCAGCGACACCGAGGCCTGCAGGAGCATCAGCAGCTTGCTCCACGGACTGAGCGGCATCGTGTCCGTCGGGCTGAACGCCGTGCAGTTGGTGAACGACGTGTACAGGTAGTCGACGAAGCCGGGCATCCAGTCCTGCTCGGCAAGCTCGGGCGTCGACATCTGGGGAAAGAGGAAGTCCGGGCGGCGACGCTCGCCGAACGCACGCGCTACCGGGCCACCCCGGTCGAGCTCCCAGTACCAGAGCGTGAAGACCAGCACGTTCGTGATCCAGATCTCGATGGCCGACAGGATCAGCGACCGCCCACCGAGCTTGATGCCGTGGAGCAGGCCGTGCACCAGCAGCCCCGTCGAGAAGGCGTTGAACAGCGAGATGAGGGCGATCAGCGTCACCGAGATGGCGCGGGTGACCTGCGTCTCCCTCGTCAGGCGCACCGGGTTGGCGATGACGAGCGGGATGATCAGGGCCGCCTCCAGGGCTGGCAGGATCCACCGCGGGCCCAGCACGAACTTGCCGGGGAGAGCGAAGTACATGGCGAGCGCCGCCGCCACCGTGGCGATGGCCGACCACCGGTGCTCGCCTAGCTTGACCTCGGGGCTCATGCGTCGTCTCGCGTGACGGCGCGCGGGTCGACGTCGGCGCGCAGTCCCTTGTACCGGGGGGCCCGCAGCGTGTCGAGGTGGGTCCACTCGCTGAAGGCCACCTCGGCCACCAGGGTGGGCTCCACGAAGTGCCCCTGCCGGGCCACCTCGGGCGGCAGCGGGGGTGGCGCGGTGAACGGGCTCGTCTCCCGGGCCAGCGGTGCCAGGACGGCGCCCAGGCGGTCCAGCTCCTGGTCCGTGAAGCCGCTTCCCACCCGGCCGGCATAGCGCAGGTCGCCTCCCTCGTGGTACCCGACGAGGAGGGCGCCGAGTCGGCCGGACCTGTTGCCCCGGCCGCTCAGCCAGCCACCGACCACCAGCTCCTGGCGGTTCACGTTCTTGACCTTGATCCAGGACGGGGAACGGCGGCCCGGCCTGTAGACGCTGTCGAGGCGCTTGGCCACGAGCCCTTCGAGCCCGCGGGCCCGCGTCGCGTCGAGCAGCGCGGCCCCGTCCCCGACGTGGTAGCTCGGCGTCTGCCACGACGCACCGTTGAGTGACAGGCCCTCGAGCAGGCGACGGCGCTCGGTGTAGGGGAGGGCCAGGGTCTGGTGCCCGTCGAGGTACAGCACGTCGAAGAGCATGTACACGACCGGGACCTCACGGGCCACGCGCCGCAGCGCCGAGCCCTCGGCCACGTTCATGCGCTGCTGGAGGCGCCCGAAGTCAGGCCGGCCCTCTTCGTCGAGGGCGACGACCTCGCCGTCGAGGACGACCTCGTGCGACGAGACCACGTCGCCGAGGCCTCGGAGCTCGGCGTAGCGCGCCGTTGCGTCCAGCAGCCGCCGCCCCTGCAACTTCACCGTGCCGCCAGCCACAAAGGCGATCATCCGCACGCCGTCCCACTTGATCTCGTAGCCCCAACGGCCGTCGTCGGTCGGCAGGACGTCGGACGAGCTGGCCAGCATCGGCGCCAGCTGCTCGGGCATCGGCTCCCGCTCGGGATCCTGAGGAGGATCCATCCGGTGGATCATCCAGCGGCCCTCGCCGGTCCGGAAGAGCGCGTAGCGCCCGTTGACCCGCCCGCCGTGCAGGGTGACGATCACCTCGCGGCCGTCCCATTTGTGACAGTCGTACGTGCCGCGGTCCCAGATCATCATGGTGCCGGCGCCGTAGCTTCCGGTCGGGATGTCCCCCGTGAAGTCGAGATACGACAGGGGATGGTCCTCCGTCGGAACGGCGAGGTGGTTGACCTTCGGGTCGGGGGGCACGCCCTTGGGGAGCGCCCACGATGCGAGGACGCCGTCACGCTCGAGCCGCAGGTCCCAGTGGAGCCGGCGGGCGTGGTGCTCCTGGACCACGAAGCGCGCCGGCTCCCCGGCCCCCGGGGCCGGACGTGGCTCGGCATCGGGCTCGGGCGTGGCCGAGAAGTCCCGCTTGGCCTTGTAGCTGTCGAGCTTGTCGCTCATATCCACCTCGGGGGACAGCCCAGGGGTCCGCCTCCCGGACCGGCCGGACCCAGGGGGCCGGCCTCCCGGGGCGACGAGGCGCCTCGGATGTTGCCATCATGCCTTCGATGGCATCCTCGTCAGCCAACGTCGAGGTCGAGCTCGAGGGCCGCCGGCTCAAGCTCTCGAACCTCGACAAGGTCCTCTACCCCGAGTCGGGGTTCACGAAAGGCCAGGTGATCGACTACTACGTCCGCGTCTCCTCGACCCTTCTGCCCCACCTCCACCGCCGACCGCTCACCTTGAAGCGCTACCCCAACGGGGTGGACGCCGGGTTCTTCTACGAGAAGCAGTGCCCGTCCCACCGGCCCGATTGGGTTCAGACGGTCGAGATCCCGAGCGAGCGCACCAAGGGAAAGGCCGTGAACTACTGCATGGCCGAGGACCTGCCCACCCTGGCGTGGCTCGCCAACCTGGCTGCCATCGAGCTCCACCCGCTGCTGGCCCGGGCCGACGGCGAGGAGGATCGGTCGTCGCGCGAGGCCGTGAACCGGCCGACCATGGTCGCCTTCGACCTCGACCCGGGACCACCGGCCGACGTGGTGACCTGCGCCCAGGTGGCGTGCTGGCTGCGTGAGGTGCTGGACGACCTGGGCCTGGCGTCCTTCCCGAAGACCTCCGGTTCCAAGGGCCTCCAGGTCTACGCCCCCCTCAACACCCCGCACACCTACGACGACACCAAGCCCTTTGCCCACGCCATCGCCCGCCTGCTGGAGAAACACCACCCCGATCACGCCCTCGAGAAGATGGACAAGAGCCTGCGGCGGGGCAAGGTGCTGATCGACTGGAGCCAGAACCACATCACCAAGACCACCATCTGCGCCTACTCCCTGCGGGCCCGGCCGCACCCCACGGTCTCGACACCGATCTCGTGGGAGGAGGTCGAGAGGGGGCGGGAGGCGGACGGCGCGGCGCTGCTCCATTTCGAGGCCGACGAGGTGCTGGAGCGGGTGGAGCGGTTGGGTGACCTGTTCGCGCCGGTCCTCGAGCTCGAGCAGCGACTCCCCCAGATCGGCTGAGGAAGCCAACGCGTCGTGCGCCGATTGCTGCCCGAGCCGGCCGGCGACGTCGATCTCGACGAGGCCTACGCGCTGCCTGGCCCCGGCCGGCTCCACGTGCGAGCCAACTTCGTGTCCAGCGTCGACGGCGCCGCCGAGGTGGCGGGGCGGTCGGGCGGCCTGTCGTCGAACGCCGACCATCGCCTCTTCTCGGTGCTGCGAGGCCTGTGCGACGTGGTCCTGGTCGGAGCGGGGACGGTGCGCCAGGAGCGCTACGGACCGGCCCGACCGAGCGCCGAGCGTCGCGCCTGGCGACAGGGGCACGGCCTCGCCGCCGTGCCACCCATCGCCGTGGTCACCTCTCGGATCGACCTCGACCTGGAGAGCGCCTTCTTCACCGAGGCCGCAGCCCGCCCGGTGATCCTGACGACCGCCGCCGCCCCCACCGAGCGCCGGCGCCGGGCGGCCGAGGTCGCCGACGTGGCCGTCTGCGGCGACGCCGAGCTGGACCTCGCCGCGGCGCTGGCGGCGCTCGTTGAACGCGGTCTCGCGCATGTGCTGTGCGAAGGAGGTCCGCACATGCTGGACCAGCTCGTCACCGCTGGTCGCCTCGACGAGCTGTGCCTCAGCCTGTCCCCCGTGATCGCCGGACCCGAGCGCCTGCGCATCATCGGCGGCCCTCGGTTGGAGGCGCCGGCGCGCCTCGAGCTGGTCCACGTCCTCGCCGCCGAGGGGGTGCTGTTCCTCCGCTACAGGGTGGGTCAGCGCTCAGTCGTGTGACGAGTGTGACGCCGCCCACTCGAGCAGGCGCTCGGCGGGCCAGCTGTTGACGATCGACTCGACCTGCACCCCGCAGTCGGCCGCCCGCTCGCAACCGTAGGGCTGCCACTCCAGCTGGCCCGGCGCGTGGGCGTCACTGTCGATCGACACCTTGCAGCCGGTGTCGACCACCTGGCGGAGCAGACGCTTGGGAGGGTCGAGACGCTCCGGGCGGCAGTTGATCTCCACCGCCTTGTCGAAGGCGGCCGCGGCGCCGAACACCTCCTCGGCGTCGAAGCTCGACTCCGGCCGCCCGCGACCGACGACCATTCGCCCCGTGCAGTGCCCGAGGACGTCCACGTGGGGGCTGCGCAGCGCGGCCACCATGCGGCGGGTCATCGCCGCGCCGTCCATGCGCAGCTTGGAGTGGACGCTCGCCACCACGACGTCGAGGCGGGCCAGCAGGGCCTCGTGCTGATCGAGCGCACCGTCCTCGAGGATGTCCACCTCGACGCCGGTCATGATGCGAAATGGGGCCAGCTCGGCATTGAGCTCCGCGACCACCTCCAGCTGGCGCTCGAGTCGCTCGGCCGACAGGCCGTTGGCCACCGTGAGCGAGGGTGAGTGGTCGGTGAGCACGACGTAGTCGTGACCCAGGCCGGCCGCCGTGCGGGCCATGGTCTCGATGGGGCTCCCGCCGTCGGACCAGTCCGAGTGGGTATGGCAGTCGCCCCGCAGCCGTGACCGGATACCCGCCCCCTGGCCGGGATCGGGCGCGGGCGCCGCCTCGAGGCGGGCCAGGTACCCCGGCACCTGCCCGGCCAAGGCCTCGTGCACCACGCGCGCCGTCGTGTCGCCGACGCCGGGCAGATCCTGCAGGCGCCCGGTCCGATCGCGCTCTGCGACCTCCTCGGCGCTGATGGCCGACAACGTCGCCGCCGCTGTCCGGAAGGCGCGCACCCGGTAGGCGCGCTCGCCTTCCCGCTCCAGCAGGAAGGCGATGCGCTCGAGGGTCTCGACCGGTCCCATGATTGGCTCCCTATGCGATCCTGGACGCGACCGCGTCCAGTGCCGTCTGGCCCCTTCGCGGGTCGTCGAGCGACGCCGCCAGGTGCGGACGACGGAAGTAGAAGGCGACGAGGACGGCGAGGAGGAGGAGTGCAGTGCCGACGACGACCGTGCGCAAGCCGACACGGTCGGCAACCGCGCCCTGGATGATGGCGCCGATGGGATAGATGACGCCGAGAGCCAGCATGTAGAGGCTGAGTATCCGGCCCCGCAAGGCTTCCGGCGCCCGAAGCTGCACCACGGTGTTGAGTCCGGCCAGCACCCCGATGTAGGACGCCCCCACGGCCAGGAGGGCGACCGCCGCCAGCGCCAGGGTGGGCGCCAGCCCGTAGAGGACGAGAAGGAGGGGCAGGAGGGCGAGGTCGGCGATCAGGAGCCGGCGGCGCCCGATGCGCGCGGCCACCGGCGTCAGGGCCAGGGCACCGACGACCGCGCCGATCCCCTGGGCGGTGACCAGCACCGCGGTGCCGCCCGCTTGGTGGTGGAAGAGCTTGATCGCCATGGCCGGGACGAGGGCGATGAAGGGAGAGGCGAGGAGGCCGACGACCGCGATGAGGACGATGGCGGCGCGGCAGCCCGGCTCGGCCGCTGCCGCCCGGGCCCCGCTCGCGATCCGGGCCAGCAGGTGACCCTGCTCCCGCGGCCGGGCACCGGGGCGAAATCGCACCAGGAGGAGGGCGATCATCACCGCCCCGAAGGACGCCGCGTTCACGCCGAACGCCCAGGTGTAGGAGCCCACGGCGATGACGATGCCAGCCAGCGCCGGTCCGATCACCCGCCCGAGGTTCCACTGGGCCGACGAGAGCGAGATGGCGCCGAGCAGGTCGTCGGCTCCGACCAGGTCGGGGAGCATTGCCTGGTAGGCGGGCAGGCCGATGGCCGTCATGGCGCCCCCGCCGAGCACGACCAGGGTCACCCACACCGGGCCGGCGTTTCCGGTGGCGGCCAGGGCCGTGAGGATCCCCGCGAAGACGGTCTCGCCCACGGTGGTGAGGAGCAGCCAGCGGCGCCGGTCGTGCCGGTCGGCCATGGCCCCGCCCACCGGGGACAGCAACCCCATGGGGAGGAAGGCGGCGGCCGCCACCAGGCCGGTCCACCGGGCCTGCCCGGTGTGGACGGTCACCAGCACCCCCACCGCGACCGTCTGCATCCACGCGCCCACGTTGGACACCAGCGCCGCCGACCAGACGAGGGCGAAGTCCCGGTGGCGCAGCGGGCGCAGCGAGGCCAGGGGCACACGGGGGAGGTTAAAGCGTGGCGGTGGCGCGGCCTGCCCCTCGGCGGCCTGCGAGGCGCCGGTGCGCCCTCCCCGTTACTTCTTGCCGAGGTCGCGGAACGCGGTCAGCATCTCGACGGGGATGGGGAACACGAGGGTCGAGTTCCGCTCCGTCGCCACCTCGGCGAGGGTCTGGAGTGTCCGCAGCTGGAGGGCGCCGGGGCTCTCGGCCATCCGGTCGGCGGCCTCGGACAGCTCCCGGCTGGCCTCGAGCTCGCCAGTGGCGGCGATGACCTTGGCCCGTCGCTCCCGCTCGGCCTCGGCCTGGCGGGCCATCGCCCGCAGGAGCTCCTGGGGAAGTGTGATGTCGCGCACCTGCACCTGGCGGACCTCCACGCCCCAGCCGCTGGTGGAGGCGGCGATGACCGCCCGGAGCTCGTCGTTGACCCGCTCGCGGTGAGCCAAAAGGTCGTCCATGTGGTGGCGACCGATGATGGAGCGCAGGCTCGTCATGGCAACCCGCTGGCTGGCAAACCGGAAGCTGTCGACTCCGATGATGGCCTTCACCGGGTCGATGACCTGGAAGTAGGCCACGGCGTCCACCTGGACGGTGACGTTGTCAGCGGTGATGACCGACTGCGGTGGGATGTCGATGACCTCGACCCGGAGGTTGACCTTCACCACCCGGTCCACTCCCGGGATACGCGTGATGATCCCCGGTCCCTTGGCCGCGTGCTTGATGCGACCGAACCGGAAGAACACGGCCCGCTCGTACTCGGTCACGACCTTGACCGAGATGGACAGGATGAACAGGGCCAGGACGACGACGCCAGCCACGGCGCCGCCGACGATCCCGGCCACATTGGCGTCGGCAAGGACAGGCGCAACCATGGTCCACAGTGTCCCACCCCGGGATCAGCGGTGCGCCGCGGGTCTCAGCCCGCTGCCGGCGCGAGGTCCCGGACGGCCTGGCGGGTGTCGACGCCGAAGGGGAGGATCGCCAGTGCCGTGGTCGTGACGCCGTTGGCGACGTAGCGCTGGATGTGGGCCCGGCACGCCTCGGGAGAGCCGTGCACGATGAGATCGTCGACCACCTCGTCGGGGATGGCAGCGGTGGCCGCTTTGCGATCTCCTGCCTGCCACGCCTTCCACATCGGCTCGAGCTGCGACCCCCGTCCCAGCCACTGGTGGAAGGCGGCGTACACCCCGACGTTGAGGTAGGCGGCCAGGGCGAACCGACCCATCGATCGGACCGTGTCGGCGTCCTCCGACGGGCACACGAAGATGCGGGCGACGATCTCCTTCCCCGGCCCCACCTCGGGCACCACCCGCGCCACGTCGTCAGCCGACAGCCAGTTGATGATGGCACCGTCGCCTTCACGGCCGGCCAGTCGCAGCATGCCCGGGCGGAGGGCGGCCACGAGGATGGGGGGCGGCTCGGGGATTCGCCGCCCCAGGCGGAACCCTCGCACCTGGAAGGTGTCGAACTCGCGGTTGACCTTCTCGCCCGTCAGCGCCAGGCGCAGGAAGCGGACCATGTCCCTGGTCCGCTTGTAGGGCTCCTCGAAGGGGATGTCGTTCCAGGCCTCCACGATCACGTCCGAGGACGCGCCGATGCCCAGGACGAAACGGCCCGGTGCCGCCTCGGCCATGGTGGCCACGCTCATGGCCATGAGCCCCGGTCCCCTCGTGAAGGCGGGGACGATGGCGGTCCCCAACCGCAGGGACGGCGCCCACGCCGCGGTCAGGGCAAGGGGCGTGAAGGCGTCGGTACCGCCGGCCTCGCTGGACCAGGCGTCGGTATAGCCGAGGTCGGCCAGCTCCTCGATCCACGAGCGCTGCTCGTGGAGCGGCAGGCCGTCGAAGGGGATGGTCATTCCGTAACGGGCCATGGCCTGAGTGTTACACCCTCACGCCACCATGGCCGCATGGAACGACAGCTCGTCCTCCTGGAGGACACCGAGTCGGATTGGCGTCTCGACGAGCGCACGCGGCAGTTGGGGCGAGAGGGAGTGGCCTCGGCGCGGGCGGCACTGCGCGAGGCGCTGCGGCGCCAGGCGGCGTGAGGGATCCGAGCGCCGCCTCGGCGACCGGTCGAGTCGACGACCGGGCCCACGGGGCCGCCGCTCCGCCCATCAGGCCCGCCACCCGGCCGCCGATAGGCTGAGCTCATGGCCGATGTCGTGATCACCGAAGCCGTCCGCAGCCCGATCGGTCGCCGAGGCGGCGGCCTGTCGACCGTGCACCCCGCGGATCTCCTCGGGGCGGTCCAGGCCGAGGCGGTGAGCCGGGCCGGCATCGACCCCGCCGAGGTGGACCAGGTGGTGGCCGGCTGCGTGACGGCCGTGGGCGAGCAGTCCTACAACATCGCCCGCACGGCGTGGCTGGCCGCCGGGTTGCCGCTGACCGTTCCGGCCACGACCGTCGACAGCCAGTGCGGGTCGTCGCAACAAGCCACGAACCTGGCAGCCGGTCTCATCGCGTCGGGGGCGGGCGATCTGGTGCTGGCCTGTGGCGTTGAGTCGATGAGCCGGGTGCCCCTTGGCGCCAACACCAAGGCCGGTCCCGGGCGGGCCATCCCCAAGTCCTACTTCGCCCGCTACGAGTTCGCGTCCCAGTTCGAGGGGGCCGAGCGGATCGCCGACAAGTGGGGTGTGACCCGATCGGACGCCGACCGGTTCGGCGCCACCTCTCAGGTGCGCGCCGGCCGGGCCCGCGAGGAGGGCTGGTTCGAGGCCGAGAGCTTCGCCATCCACGCACCGGACGTCGACGAGGACGGCAAGCCCACGGGGTCGACCCATCTGGTCGCCGCCGACGAGGGTCCCCGGGAGACGTCCCTGGAGAAGCTGGCCACCCTCAAGCCGGTGGCCCGGGAGGACGGGATCCACACCGCCGGCACGTCCTCGCAGATCTCCGACGGCGCCGCTGCCGTGCTGCTGGCGTCCCCCGCCAAGGCCGCCGCCCTGGGCCTGCGAACCCGAGCCCGGATCACCCACCAGTGTCTGGTGGGTGTGGACCCGGTCCTGATGCTCACCGGGCCGATCGACGCCACCCAGCGCATCCTCGACCGGTCCGGGCTGTCGCTCGGCGACATCGACGTGGTGGAGATCAACGAGGCGTTCGCGTCCGTCGTGCTGGCGTGGGAACGGGAGCTGCATCCTGACATGGAGCGGGTGAACCCCGGCGGTGGCGCCATCGCCTTGGGCCATCCCGTCGGGGCCACCGGCGCCCGGCTGATCACGACCGCCCTGCACCACCTGGAGCGGACCGACGGCACCCGAGCACTGGTCACCATGTGCTGCGGCGGCGGCCTCGGCACGGGCACCCTCATCGAGCGCACCTGAGCGCCGGACGACAACACGGCCCTCTCGGGGGAGCCAGCTTGGCGCACGACCCAGTTCTTCGAAACTGGCCCGTGCGTCGACTGGCTCCCCCTGTGCCGTTCGGCCGTCGCCGCCGGCGAGCGCACTCGAGGGCGCCCGGCGGTAGATGATCTTCTTCTTCTGCCAGCCCGGCGCGGCGACCAGGCCGAAGGGACGGAGGGAGCGGCGCCTCAGCTGGCCCCCGATTCCGTAAGGACGGGGGCCAGCCGAGGGTGACGCTCACTCACCGAGCTACCAGCAAGTACCTTCGTCGTGTGGCCACGCTGGTCGAACGGCTCGGGTATCCCCCGGACGCCAAGCTGCTGATCATCAACTGTGACGACCTCGGGTCCAGCCATGCCGCCAACGTGGGCGTCTACGAGGCCGTCCGCTCCGGCATCGCCACCAGCGCCAGCCTGATGGTGCCCTGCCCGTGGTCGAGGGAGGCGGCGGCGCGCTATCGGGGCGAGGACGTGGGGGTCCACCTGACGCTCAACGCCGAGCACGACCTCTACCGCTGGGGCCCCATCACCCACGCCCCGTCGTTGCTCGACGGCGACGGCGGTTTCCCGCGGACGGTGACCGACGTGTGGGACCACGCCGACCTCGACGAGGTGCGCCGTGAGTGCCGGGCCCAGATCGAGCGGGCCATCTACTGGGGCTTCGACGTCAGCCACCTCGACTCGCACATGGGCACGCTGCAGCTGCGACCCGAGTTCTTCGACGTCTATCTCGAGCTGGCCGTCGACTTCTCGCTGCCCGTCCGACTCTCGGGAGCGTCGAGCGAAGCGCACATCGGCTTCCCGTTCCGGCAGCTGGCGGCCGAGGAGGGGGTCGTCTTCCCGGACCACCTCGTCGTCGTCAACGCGATGGGGAGCCGACGGGCCCTCGAGCGGGCCCTGCTCGACCTCCCCCCGGGTGTCACCGAGGTCTACGCCCATCCCGCGGTGGACACCGGAGAGCTGCGGGCTCTCAGCCCCGACTGGTCCGGGAGGGTCGACGACCACGACCTGCTGACCAACGACCACTCGTTGCCGGCCCTGGCGGCGCGGGCGGGAGCGACGCTGATCGGGTACCGGGCCCTGCACCAGCTGATGCGCACCTGACGGGGCGCCGCTGGGGCTTAGCTCACGGTCCCCGACACGACCGCAGGATTGGTCGTGGACGACACCCCGCCGGACGGCTCGACGGTGACGGCCAGCGTCGACACCCCGTTCTGCGAGCCGAGGCTGAACGCCGCCTGTTGGGGGTCGGCGCCCAGCACCCCGAGGGAGACCTGTCGGGTGCCCGTGACCGCCCACAGCTGGTACGTCTGGCTCGACGACAGGGGGCGGAGGTCCAGCTTCACCAGGTAGCCGCTGCCGTTGGGAAGCACCACGCCCTGCACCGACTGGTTGCCATGGGCGGCTCGCAGGTCGACGCGACGGGCCTGGGGATCGAGCACGGCCGCCGTCGCCACCTGTGAGAGCCCGTGGTCCGGAGTCGCCTGAGCCAGGCTGTTGACCCGGTTGTCCAGCCGGTGCACCTGGAAGGCGAGGACGCCGATCACAGCGGCTGCGGCAGCGGCGACGGCAGCCATGCCCACCATCAGGCGCCGTCGGATCCTCCGCCGCGGCGGACCCAGCTCGGACACGGCGCCGATGCCCAGGTCCGGGGGCGTCTCCTCCAGGCTGGCTGCGATCCGGTCCCAGAGCTGCTCGGGCGCCGGCGTGCCGACGTTGCCGAGCAGGGCTGCCACCTCCCGGTGCTCGGCGACCTCGGCCCGGCACCGGGGGCACTCGAGGAGGTGGAGCTCGACCGCCTCGGCCTCGGGTGCGTCGACGGCATCGAGGGCGTAGGAACCGAGGAGGGCCTGCAGCTCGGTGTGGCTCAGGTGGCGGGGCACATCGCCCTCCGGCGCGCTCACGAGCCCGCCACCCCGCTGTCCGCCAGCCCCGAGCGCAGGCGCTTGAGTCCGGCGCGTATGCGACTCTTGACGGTTCCCTCGGGCTGGTCGAGCAGGACGGCGACCTCCCGGTAGGTGTGCCCCCCGAAGTAGGCCAGCTCGATCGCCCGCCGCTCGTCCTCGGGCAGGCCCGAGAGCGCCTCCTTGACGTGGTCGGCGACGGTCAGGTCCCACACCTCGCGCTCGAGGTCGTATCCCGCGGTCGCCGTTTGCCTCGCCTCCCGCTCCTCTCGCCGACGGCGCGACGACTCGGCCCGCAGCAGGTCGACGGCGCGGCCGTGGGCCTGCGCCAGCAGGAACGAGCGCAGTGACCCTCGGTCGGGATCGAACTTCTCGGGGCGGTGCCACAGGCGGAGGAACACCTCCTGGATGACCTCCTCGGACGCGGTCACCTCCCCCAGAACCCGTCGGGCCAGGGCGTACACGGCGCCGGCGTGGCGTCGGTAGGCCTCGGCGAGCGCGTCCTCGCGCCATCGTCCGATGGCGACGACAAGCGTGGCGTCGCTGGCCTCGTTCAGGTCGTAGGGCTTCGTGACTCTTGTTCGACGCCGACGCCCAACGCGGATGACGGTGGTGTGACCGGGCCAATGTGGTCTAGAACGGACGCCGGCGGTCGTAGTGACCGGCGGGACGAGAGGAGCGGACGATGCGACGTCTCACGAGCGTTGCCGCGAGCGGCGCGGTCGTCATAGGGCTGGCTTCGGGGCTGGCCGCCTGCGGAGGCGGCAGCAGCAGCTCGAGCAGCACAACCAGCAGCACCACGAGCACGACCAGTTCGACCAGCTCGACCAGCTCGAGCAGCACAGCCGGCACGGCCGGCGGCGCGGCGGCGACGACGGTCACGATCAAGAACTTCGCCTTCCAGCCGGCCAGCGCAACCGTGAAGGCGGGCAGCACGATCACGGTCAAGAACAACGACAACGTCACCCACACCCTCACCGCCAACAACCACGCCTTCGACACGGGCGACATCAGCGCCGGCGCGACCAAGACCCTCACCGTCCCCAGCAACCCGGGCTCGTTTCCCTACACCTGTACGATCCACCCGTTCATGCACGGCACGCTCACCGTGACGAGCTAGCACACAACCGAGGGGGCGCCCCGGAGGACGCCCCCTCGGTTGTGTGCCCAGGTCCGGACTGACTAGTACTCGGTGATGGCCTGGATCTCGGTCTGAAGCTGCTTGTACTCAGGAGCGTTGGTGAGCGGCAGCAGCGACATGAGCTTGGCCATGTTGCCCGTCACCTTGACCCGGCCCTGCATGAACGCGGCGTTGGCGTCCAGCTCGCCCTTCTGGATCTTCAGGGCGTCCTCGTAGGTCTGGGTCAGGGTCACCTCGGCGTCGGGGAGATCGCCGAGCGTGCTCTCCTTGAGCTTGCCGTTCTCGAGCAGCCAGTAGTAGTGGATGTCGCCGTCGGGTCCACCGGTGACGACGTACTGCATGCGGGCCGACGCACCCGGTCGCTCCGGCTGGCTCTCGGCCAGTTTGCGCGCCTCATCCAGCCACTCCTGGCTCAGCCACTTCGCCATGATGATCGTTTCCCCTCGCTCTGGTCGGTGTCGCGCTGTGAACGACCGGCATGCTACCGGCTGACGCGATCCCTGACCCCGGCGAACAGGTCGTCCTCGGGCGAGTCCCCGTCCCCGCCGGCCCCGTCGACGTGCGTGCGGGCCAGGACGTACTCGTCGTAGGGATGAATGGTGCGGGCCACCTCGGGCGGCAGGCCGAACCAGAACGGGGAGGTCGGGTCGACCTGGGTGGCGTGGGCCAGCAGCGCCTCGGGACGCACGTCGGCGTGCTCGGACACGTCGATGCTGGTGGTGATGGGCTGCTCGGGGCGTTCCCCGTCCGTCCATTCCTTGGGAAACGGCGATTCGAGACCCAGCTCCAGGAACTTCTGGTGGGTGGCCAAGACGCGGGCCCGGGACCAGACCGTGTAGTAGAGCTTGAGCGGCTGCCACGGCGGGTCGGGACCAGGGTAGGCGTCGGGGTCGGCAGCGGCCTCGAAGGCGACCACGCTGATGTCGTGGACCCGGATGTGATCGGGGTGGGGATAGCCCCGGTGATCGTCACCATAGGTCACCACCACCTGGGGACGAGCGCTGCGGATCACCGCCACCAGACCCCCGACCGCCTCGTCGACGGGAGCCTTCACGAATGATCGGGGGTCTTCGTTCTCAGGTGTGCCCGGCATGCCCGAGTCCCGATAACCGAGAAGGACGACCTCGTCGTAGCCGATGATCTCGGTCGACTTGCGCAGCTCCTCCATGCGTATCTCCGCCAGGCGGTCGCGCACCTCGGGCCGATCCATGGCGGGATTGAGGATGTCGCCGGACTCGCCACCGGTGCAGCACACCAGCACCGTCCGGACGCCCTCCTGGTGGTACCGGGCCACCGTCCCCGCGCCCTTCGAGGCCTCGTCGTCGGGATGGGCGTGCACGGTCAGCAGGCACAGCGGCGCATCCATGCCCGTACGCTATTCGCATCGAGTCCCGGTCCCGGTCGCATCGGGCCGCCATCGGGCCAGTAGCGCAGTGGCTCCCTACCCGGTCCTCGCTGCGCGACGATCGGCCGGTGGAGCACGGGCTGCCCGATCCCGGCCTTCCGCCGTGGGCCGCGCATCTGCCAGCGGGGCTGGACCCCGCCCAGGTCGACCTGTTGGCGGGCCGCAGCCTGGTCGAGGCCTGGACCCGACGATGGATCGAGGACCCCGAGAGGCCGGCGCTCTGGGACGGCCAGCGAGGGTGGCGCACGTCCGGCCAGCTGGACCGGTCGAGCCGGCTCGTGGCCGCCCGCCTGCACCGAGCGGGTATCCGCCCCGGTGACCGGGTCATCCTCAGCGCGTCGGCCTCGACTGCCCTCGTCGAAGCGTACGTCGGCGCCCTCCGGCTCGGCGCCGCCGTGGTCCCGCTCAACACCGGCTACCTGCAGCGCGAGATCGCCCACGTCGGGCGCGACGCCGAACCGCGGGCGGCCGTGGTGGACGACCCCGACCGGGCTGCATGGATCCGCCAGGCGACCGGCGACGTGATCGTCGTCGGGCCCGAGGTCGACCTTCCCGATGGCCCCGTCCCCGATCTCGACGCCGTTGGCCCAGACGACCCCGCCCTGGTCTGCTACACCTCGGGCACGACCGGTGCCCCCAAAGGCGCCCTCTTACGCCATGGCAACCTCCTCGCCAGCGCCGAAGGGCTCCGTCTGGCGTGGCGGTGGACCGAGGGAGATCGCCTCCTCCTGGCCCTCCCCCTGTTCCACATGCACGGGCTGGGCGTGGGGCTCCATGGGACGCTCCTCGCCGGCGCCTCGGCGGTTCTCCTCCCCCGCTTCGACGTCGACACCCTGCTCGACGCCAGTCTCCGCCACCAGGCCACACTGTTCTTCGGCGTACCGACCATGTACACCCGACTGGCCGCCTCGCCGCGCGTGGGCGAGCTGGGGCGGCTGCGGCTGTGCGTGTCGGGCTCGGCGCCGTTGTCGTCCACCGTCTTCGAGCGGGTGGCGGCGGGCTCGGGGCAGCGCGTGCTCGAGCGCTACGGCATGACCGAGACCCTCATGAACGTCTCCAACCCCTACGAGGGGGAGCGCCGTCCCGGCACCGTGGGGCTGCCCCTCCCCGCCGTGGACGTGGCCTTGGCGGCTCGTCCGCGGGGGGAGATCCTGGTCAAGGGGCCCAACGTCTTCAGCGGCTACTGGCGGGCCGAGGCGGCGACGGCGACCGTGTTCGACGAGAACGGCTGGTTCCACACCGGCGACGTCGGCGAGCTGGACGAGGCGGGCTACCTGCGAATCGTCGGGCGGAGCCGCGAGCTGATCATCACCGGCGGCTTCAACGTCTACCCCCGCGAGGTGGAGGAGGCGCTGCTCTCGCACCCGGGAGTGGCCGAGGCCGCGGTCATCGGCACGCCGTCGGAGGAATGGGGCGAGGTCGTGACGGCCTACGTGGTGGCCGGCCATCCACCACCCGGCGCCGACGAGGTCCTCCAGGTGGCTGCCGAGCGCCTGGCCTCCTTCAAGCGCCCCCGACTGGTCCGATTCGTCGAGTCCCTGCCGAGAAACGCCCTGGGGAAGGTCCAGCGCGACGAGCTGGCCGAGGGGTAAGGCCACCCTGTCCCGGACCCTCGCAAGGGCCCCGGCAACTCAGTCCGGAGCAGTCGCCGCCACGCCGTGAGCCTGGCCCGGGTTGACCACCCAGGCGTAGGCCTCGGCCAGCTGCAGCAGCGATTTGGGGCTGCCCGCGTTCTCTGCCCACCCGGTGATCTGGCCGAGCAACGCCTTCTCGGCCGCGTTCACCGCCGCCGCTCTGTCATCGTCATCCGCGTATGCCATGGCGGCGAAGGGTACCCGGAGGAGGTGCGGGCCAGCGGGCCGGTGGCCTCGACGACCGGCTGACGGGAGGTTGGACGAGGTGGTCTGGAACCCCGAGCTGCGATCAGAAGACCCGCGTGGCGAGCAGGATCCCCAGCACGATCAGCACGACGCCGGCGACCGGGAGAATCCAGGTCATCTCGGACGTGGACGTCGCGACGGCGGCTGAACCGCGGCGGGACGCAACGCTCGATCGGGCCATCCGGGCGCCGGCGAGCCCGACGCCCACGACGATGAGGACGATTCCCAGAAGGATGTGCTTCATAGGACGCGGACTTTAGACCCGGGCAACGACCCCCCGTGACAGCCGCCGAGGCGCCGGTTGTCCCAAAAGTACTAGTACGCAGGGGCTAAACCTTTCACCGGCGAATCTCTGCTCCGGTCGTCGTAGGTGACTGGATCCAGGGAGCTCGGTTGCAGTTGCGCACCAGGAGATCTGCGGGGGGATACCGCTCGGGTCGCCCCACCCCGGGTGGACCTCGGTGACGGATCTCCGGCTCGAGGACTGCCCCCCGCCCGGCGACGCGTGGGACATCACCTCGCCCCGGTC
Organism: uncultured Actinomycetes bacterium; assembly: GCA_963717645.1. Lineage (GTDB taxonomy): Bacteria > Actinomycetota > Acidimicrobiia > Acidimicrobiales > AC-9 > AC-9. The sequence goes on from CAVQWQ010000005.1 coordinate 36,261, forward strand.
GGTGGAGCGGGCGGAGGCGATCGAGCGGGCGACCTCCTTGCGGCTCTTCCTCGTGCGGGCTGTCGCCCACACCCTGCTGGCCATCGACGCCGGCCTCCTGCCCGCTCGGAGCCGGGCGCGACGGGCCGGCCGCGGCCTGCGGCGGGTGGCGACGCTCCTGGCCCTTCCGGTCAGCCTCCCGAAACGGGGTCTGGCCCGCTTCGTCGCTGCCCCCCAGGAGCCAACGGTTGCGGAGCCGGTGCATCCCGAACCGTCGGGACCCGAGCTGGTCCCCACGGGCCGAGCTCACTCCCTCGGGCCGGCTCCGTCTGTACAGCCGGTGCGCCGGGGCAGCCTGCCGCGGCCGGCGCCGGAGGTCGTGGAGCGCCTCACGTCCCGAGCCCGGGCTCTCGGCACCCCGGCCACGGCCTCGGCCGTCCTCGCCGATCTGACCTGGCCGGCCCGCTCGCTCGTACCTCGCCACCCTGTGACCGCCGCGGCCGCCACGCTGCGGCGTCTGCCCGTCGTCCTGGCCGAGGCCAGGCGGGCGCCGGCCACTCTGGCCAAGGTGGCGTTGGCTGGCTCGATGACCCTCACGATCCTGGGCGGCAGCGCCGCAGCCGCCGCCCACTCCGGTGGTGGGGCAGGAGGCGTCGGCGGCCAGGTGCGCTCCGCCCTGCCCGGGACCCCGGGCCCCGCCCTCGCGGGGGCTCACCCGGAGGTGGCCGGCAAAGCTCCGGGTCACACCGCGTTGGCGAGCAGCGCGGGCGGCAGTCCCGGCGCGGCGCCGCTCCCTCCGACGACGGCGGCTCCCAGCGGTCCCCCCGTCGTCCCGGCGCTGCGGGGCGAGCTGCCCCCGGGCAAGGGCATGTGGCTCTTCGAGCCCCAGCAGGTCGAGGGTGGCAACGTCGCCGCCATCGTGGCCAAGTCCACGGCCACGGGACTCCACTACCTGTACGTCCATGTCGGTTCGAGCACCGGCGGCTTCTTCGGCCAGAGCTTCCTCGACCAGCTCCTGCCCGCGGCCCACGCCGCCCACATCCGGGTCTACGGATGGGACTTCCCCTATTTCACTCCGCCCGAGGCCGACGTGAGCCGGGCAGTCACCGAGATCAACTACAAGACCCCGACTGGTGACCGGATCGACGGCTTCGCCGCCGACATCGAGCCCGAGCCCGGTGTCAACCTCTCGGCGGCGACGGCCGGCAACTACTCGTCCGGCCTGCGCGCCGCCGTCGGTCCCGCCTACCCGCTCATCGGCGTGGTGCCCCGTCCCAACGGCACGGGGTATCCCTTCGGCGCCGTCCTCTCGCACTTCGACGCCGTCGCCGTGATGGACTACTGGCTCGACCGCGAGCCCGGAGCCGACATCGCCGGAGCCGACGCCACCCTGGGCGGCCAGAACGTGGCCATGGTCCCCATCGGTCAGGCTTACAACGGGGCCGAGAACGGCGTGCCTGGGAGCCCGTCGGCCGCCGCCATCAGTCGCTTCATGCAGGTGGCCGAGCAGACCGGCGCCGTGGGGGTCTCGTTCTGGTCCTGGCAGGCCACCACGCCGGAGGAATGGGACGCCATCCGCAGCGCCCCGCAGTTCAGCCTCCCCACTGCTCCCACGGCGATGACGCCGGGCCAGATCCGGACCTGGCAGGTGCTGCTCGACAGCCTGGGCTTTCCGGCCTGGCCCACCGGGGTGTGGGACCAATCGAGCGTGACGGCCGTCTCCAAGTACCAACGCGCCGCCCATCTGCCCGTGACCGGGGTGGTCGACGACGCCACGAAGGCCGTCATCCTCACCCCGTTCCCTCCGCCCATCCAGCCCCAGCAAGCGCCGGCGCCCGCCCCCGTCGCCGTTCCCCCCGCGCCGGCCCCGACGACGACCGCTCCAGCCAAGCCCAGCCCGCTCATCCCGTTCCTCTCCAGCTCGCAGGGCATGGGCACCCCCACGTCGTCGCCGGCACACTGATCCGCCTCGGCCGGGCGATCACGCGGTGGCGCCTGTCACCGTCTCCGACGGGTGCCGTGGGGTAGAACAAGCTCCGTGGCGTGGCGGCTCGGGGACGGGAGATGGACAGTGCCCACGGGTCGAGCCGTCGATCTTCCGGGGCGGGGGACGACCTTCGTCCGTGAGGTAGCCGGTCCCCGACGAGCACCCACCGTGATCCTCCTGCACGGGCTCACGGCGACCGGCGGCCTCAACTGGTTCGCCGCCTTCGGCCCGCTCGGGCGGCAGTTCCGCGTCGTAGCCGTCGACCAGCGGGGGCACGGGCGTGGTCTTCGATCTCCGGCGCCGTTCAGCCTCGAGGACTGCGCCGACGACGTCGTGGCCGTCGCCGATCAGCTCGGCATCGGCAGCTTCATCACCGTCGGGTACTCGATGGGCGGCCCCGTCGCGCAGCTCGTCTGGCGGCGACACCCCGAGCGGGTCGACGGCCTGGTGCTGTGCGCCACGAGCCGGGACTTCCGGGGCCGCTGGCACGAACGGGTGCAGTTCGCGGGCCTGGGGCTCGTCGTGACCGGCCTGCGGCTGGCTCCGCTGCCCGCAGTGGAGCGACTGGCCGAGCAGCTCCCCCAGGAACTTGCCGATGTCACCAGCCGGCGCTGGGCCTTCGAGGAGCTGCGCCGCCATGACGTCCGCAGCGTGCTGGAAGGCGCCGAGGCCCTGGGCCGGTTCAGCTCCAGGGACTGGATCGGCGACATCGACGTGCCCGTGTCCGTCGTCGTGACCTCTCAGGACCGGCTGGTCCCGCCGAGACGACAGGTGAAGCTGGCGTCGTCGATACCGACGGCGGTCATGCACGTGGTCGACGGCACCCACCTGGCCGCGGGCACCGAGCCCGACCAGTTCGCGGACGCCCTGGTCGACGCGTGCAGACTCGTGGCCCGGCGGGCAACCAAGCGTCGGCGACCTGCGTCGCCACGACGACCAGCCGTCGTGTCACGGCTCGATCGCTGGATGTCTGCGGCCCGCGAGCGCTGGCGCCTCAAACGTTCCGCGTGAGCTCGTCTCTCGGGAACGCGGCGTGACTAGCTGCTGACGGCCTTGGCCTTCAGGCGCTCGAACTCCTCGTCCGAGATGACGCCCCGCTCCTTCAGATCGGCCAGGCGGCTCAGCTCGTCCGCGGTCGAGTGGCCGTTGTGGCCGTTGCCGCTGCCTGCGGCGTCCTGGACGTACTGACGGAACGCCTTGTCCTGTGCCTGGGCCGCCTCCATGGCACGCTCGTGCATCTTCCCGCCGCGGAGCAACAGGTAGGCGAAGACACCGAGGTACGGAATGAGCACGACCAACAGGACCCACACCATTTTGCCGACCCCGGAGAGATCCCGGCTGCGAAAGATGTCGACGAACACCGTGATGGCCAACCAGATCCAGATGATCCAGAAAAAGAAGACCAGGAATGACCAGAACACCTGGCCGTCACCAAAAGTTGCCAGCACCGGAATCCCCCTTGATATTGCTGCCAGGCCGGATTGGCCCCGTGGTCGGGGCAAGGCGACCGACCCGAATGCAGTGTGACATGGAGAGAGGAGATCCGCTCAGGCTTCTCTAAGGCAGACTATCGAGAAGCCGCAATTCGGACGGTTGGTTGCCGCCCCGTCGCCGCGACGGTCAACGAATACCGTCGGTGCCCCTCACCGCTACTTCGACTTGGGGATGTCCTTCCAGGGAAGGTCCCGGTCGACGGACGGCTCCTTGGGCAGGCCCAGCACACGCTCGCCGAGGATGTTGCGCATGATCTCCGAAGTCCCGCCCTCGATCGTGTTGGCGCGCGACCGGAGGAAGCCCCGGACCGTCGACGCCGCCTCCTCGTCCGACCGCGCCCAGGCCATCCCCCTCGCGCCCAGGATCTCGACGGCGAGGTCCTGCACCCGCCGGTTGTGCTCGGCCGCGAAGAGCTTGGTGATCGAGCCCTCGGGCCCGGGCTGGCGGCCCGCACGACGGGCCGCCGCAGCCCGGAAGTTGGTGATCTTCACCACCCGGCTCTCGATGACCGCCTGCATCAGGCGCTGGCGGAGAATCGGGTCGTCCCACCGGCCCAGCGTGCGGGCCATGCCCACGAGCCCGTCGACGGGTCCGCCTCCGACGCTCTCCCCGCTGGCGCTGCCCGCTCCCGAGAGGGCGACCCGCTCGTTCATGAGCGTCGTCGTGGCCACGGCCCACCCCTCCCCCGGGGGGCCGACGCGCGCCGTGTCAGGTATCCGGACCTCGGAGAAGAAGACCTCGTTGAACTCGGCGTCGCCGGTCATCTGGCGCAAAGGGCGAACCTCCACCCCGGGCGCCTTCATGTCGACGATGAAGTACGTGAGGCCCTTGTGCTTGGGCTGATCGGGGTCGCTGCGGGCGACCAGCATGCCGAAGGAAGCGATGTGAGCGAGGGTCGTCCACACCTTCTGACCGGTGACAACCCACTCGTCGCCGTCCCGTACCGCTCGCGTGGACAACCCCGCCACATCGGAACCGGCGCTGGGCTCGCTGAACAGCTGGCACCAGATCTCGCGGTGCTGGGCCATGGGAGCGAGGTACCGCTGGCGTTGCTCCTCGGTGCCCCACTGCATGATCGTGGGTCCGCCCATCCCGATGCCGATGACGTTGAACGAGCGGGGGACCTTGTAGCGCGTCAGCTCCTCGTTCACGATCCTCGCCTGGCTCGGCTCCAGCCCGGCGCCGCTGTACTCGCGGGGCCACGTCGGCGTCGCCCAGCCGGCTTCGCCGAGGCGGGCGCACCACTCGTCGTAGTCGACCAGCGAGCGGGCACGGTGGAGCGCGGCCGCGTCGTCGGCGTCGATCGCCTCGACCCAGACGGGTGGCAGGTTCTCCCTGAGCCACTCCACCACCGCCTGGCGGACCTGTTCGTCGGTGCGGGCGAGGTCGGTGACAGCCATGGGCCCAGGCTACTTGACCACGTGGTCAAGTAGCACAGTCCGCCGCTACGGTGACGCCGTGGGCGCCTTGGACACCGACGTCAGCCTCGAACCCGTGGGGCCCGGTCGCTGGCGGGGACGGCTGAGCGAGCGTTGGAACATCGGGGTCGGGATCAACGGCGGCTACCTGGCGAGCTTCGTCCTCAGCGCGCTGCAGGCCGAGTCTCCCGCTCCGGATCCCCTCACCATGACGGTTCACTACGTGCAGCGTCCGGTACCGGGTCCTGCCGAGATCACGACCGAGGTGGTGCGGGTCGGTCGCACCCACGCAACGGTGACGGCGCGTCTCGAGCAGGGCTCGGTTCCCGTGGCCGCGGCACTGGCCACCTTCGGCCACTCGCGACCGCCGACACCGATCGACTTCCAACCTCCGATGCCGGATGCGCCCGACCCAGAGATCTGCGAGGAGCTGGACCAGCCCTCGACACCGGACATGTCGTTGCTGGACCGGTTCCGTTACCGGGTGGCGTCGCCGGAGGAGCACCTCTTCGGAAGGTCTGCTCCGGGACCGGCGCGCTCGGGGGGCTGGATCAGGCTGGTGGACCGCGACCTGGACGCCCTGGCCGTGCCGCTCGTGATGGACTCGTGGCCGCCGGCCATCTTCTCCACCTTCCTCGGTGGCGGGGCGCCGACCATCGAGCTGACCGTCCACTGGCGAGGCCGCCCTGGGGCCACCTGGCATCTCGCCCGCTTCACCTCGAGCCTGCTCGCCGGTGGCTACGTGGAGGAGGACGGTGGGCTCTGGGGTCAGGACGGCCGGATGGTGGCGCAGAGCCGACAGCTCGCCCGCTTCCTGCCGCCGGGATGAGGGGCAGCCGCAGCCTGGACGCAACCCCGGCCTGCGCCCGCTCGACCACGGGCTTCCCTCACGCCTGGCGGCGCAGATCGGCCCGTGCCCGGTCGACCAGGGCGTCGAAGAGCGCCTGTTGGGTCGGATCCCTTGCCGCCGTCCGCTCCGGGTGCCACTGGACGCCGAGCGCCCAACGCGAACGCCCGCCGTCGGCGCTGCCCGGCCCGACCGCCTCGACGGCTTCGATCAACCCGTCCTCGCTCCACCCCACGGCGGCCAGGCCTGCCCCCAGCCGGTCGATGCCCTGATGGTGCTGGGAGTTGCAGGCGTCGAGGGCAGGGCCGCAGATCCCGGCCAGCGTCGTCCCGGGAGCGACGCGCACGGTGTGGTCGACGGCGTCGCCGACGGGCGCCTGCCCGTGCTCCACCAGTGACGCCATGTCGGGGAGATGCTGATGGAGCGATCCGCCGAAGGCCACGTTGAGGACCTGGACCCCGCGGCAGACAGCGAGCATGGGCATCCCGATCCGCACCGCCTCCTTGGCCAGGGCGAGCTCGAGCTCGTCACGAGCGGGCTCGAGGTAGTCGGCGGGATGGGGTTGGCTCCCGTAGCGGTGGGCCTCCACGTCCCCGCCGCCGATGAGTACGAGAGCGTCGAACGGCGCCAGGACCTCCGACGCCGGCGCCGGGTGGGGGGCCGCAAGCAGCACGGGGCGGGCGCCCGCTCGGAACAGAGCGGCCACGTACTTGTCGGGAACGGCGTGGCTCGCGTCGGTCCATCCCGACACCCGCCCGGCGGCGAGGGGCACCGCGGGAAGGGCGACAAGCGGCGTGGGCACTGGGGTCGAGCTCCGTCGCCCTCAGCCGGGCCGGGAGGCGTAGGGATCCCATGCCGGAGCGGCGGCGGCCAGGTGGCGCTCGACCATCGCCCGCAGGCGCGCCGGACCGATGTCACTCTCGTCCCCGTCGGCCAGGCGCAGGGAGGGCACCAGGGCTGCGACCCCGTCGAAGGACCAACGTGCGCCATGTCGCTCCTCGCCCTGGAGCTCCTCGGCCAATGGACCGAGATCGACTCTCGGCAGGGGGCGGCGGGACACGTACTTCACCCACGACTCGTAGCGGAACACGAGCTCGTAGCGGCGACCCTGGACCAGGAGGATGCGCAGCGCGCCCGTCGCGTTGTTGATCGCCGCCGGATGACATGCGGCGTCCTGGCGTGAGCTGAACCGGGTGGCCAGGGCGGCCCGCCGGCGGATGGGTACGTTGACCACGGCCAGATCGAGGTCGGAGTCCTCGTCGATGGTGACGTCGCCGGCGGCCACTGCGCCCTCGGCAGCGCTGAGCGCCGCATCCTCCTCCTCCCAAAGTGGGCGGTGGGCCTCGGTGTGGTCCACCAGCTCGGGCAGCCGTCCCAGCAGCTCCTCGTAGAGCCCGGCGCAGAGCTCCGGATAGGGCGCCTCGAACAGGCCGGCCCCCAACGGCGACCGTTCCGGATCGGCCAGGGCTGCCAGGGCGAAGCTGACCCGGGCTGCGTCGCGATCGGCGAAGGTGGCGAAGTCACCCGCGGTGGCGACGTCCTCCAGGACGACACGACGGGCGCGTGCCTCGTCCGGCGATACCAGGGCGTAGACCGAGACCAGCCCGTCCTGGTCGAAGTGGTCGTTGGAGACCGCCTCGGGGGCCGGCCAGTCCCGGACGCTGTCCAGGTACCCGAAGGCGATGCGTGCCGAGGTGTCCTCGGCCAGGGCGGGTGGCGTCGGGCTCGCGGGCCAGTGGGACAAGGTGAGCACGGTGCTCGGCAGGGCCGCGCCGTCGGCGATCACGTGCGGCCGTTCTGCGAGCTCGCTCGAGGGCGTGAACCGCAACGGCTACCCGGCAGCCGTCAAGCCGTCGATCTCCCGCGCCATGTCGACATCCGCCTGGGTCAGACCGCCAGCGGAATGGGTCGACAGACGAAGGGTCACCGTGTTCCAGCGGATGTCGATGTCAGGGTGGTGGTTGGCCGCCTCCGCCCGCTCGGCCACGGCGTTGACGAACACCATGGCGGCGGCGAAGTCGCGGCTCTTGTGCTCCTTCACCAGCTCGTCACCCTGGCGTTCCCACTGCAGGTCGGCCAGCGCCGCAGAGATGGCGTCATCATCGAGGAGGGACATGGGCGACAGGCTATCGTCGGTCCTCGCGGTCGCCCTTCATCAGAGCACACGAAAGCCCGACTCCTGTCCGGGCTTGTCGTCGAACACCTCGACCCCCGTGACCCGCGCCGACGGTGGGCCCGTCCGGCACCACGAGACGAGCCCGTCGACCGCCTCCGGCTCACCCTCGAACACCGCCTCCACCCGCCCGTCGGGCCGGTTCCGAACCCAGCCGTCCACGCCGGCACCGACCGCCTCGCGCCGGCAGTCGTCGCGAAAGAACACTCCCTGCACTCTTCCGGACACCAGCACCCGGCGCCTGACCCTCACGGGCTACAGGTCGGCGGTCGCCCGGTCCAGGTACTTGGCGAACCGGCGGGTCGCGTCCTCCCGTCGGGTGGGCACGTGCTCGGTCGGCACGTCGACCGGCTTGTAGCCCTTGAGCACCTGCCGGGCGACGGTCACCCGGTGCACCTCGTCGGGTCCGTCGTAGATACGGGCAGCCCGGGCGGCCCGGTACATGTGCTCGAGCGGGAGGTCGGTCGAGAAGCCCAGCGAGCCGTGGACCTGGATGGCACGGTCGATCACGTTGTAGAGCACCTGGGCGCCGTAGTACTTGATCATGGCGATCTCGACCCGGGCAGCCGACGGTCCCGACACGTCCATCGTCCAGGCCGCGTGCAACGTCATGAGGCGCGCCGCGGTCATCTCCGCCAGCGAGTCGGCCACCCAGTTCTGGATCGTCTGCTTCTCCGAAAGATGCGAACCGTGGGTGTACCGCGACACCGCCCGCTCGCACATCATGTCGAACGCCCGGCGGGACTGGCCGAGCCACCGCATGCAGTGGTGGATGCGCCCCGGCCCGAGACGCCTCTGCGCCAGCACGAAACCCTCGCCCTCGTTGCCGACCAGGTTCTCCACCGGGACCCGTACCTCGCGGTAGAGGACCTCGGCGTGCCCGCCGTAGCGGCCGAAGCTCTCCTCGGGGTGCTCCATCGTCGGGATGTCCCGCACGATGTCCACTCCGGGGGCGTCCGTCGGGACGATGATCATGGAGCTGCCCTGGTACGGATGGACGTCCGGATTGGTGACGGCCATGACGATGAGAAAGTCAGCGACCGAGGCGTTGGAGCTGAACCACTTGTGGCCGTTGATCACCCACTCGTCACCGTCACGCACTGCCGATGTCCGCAGGAGCGTGGGATCGGCGCCGGCACCAGGCTCGGTCATGGAGAAGGCGCTGTGGAGGGCCCCGGCCAGCAGCGGCTCGAGCCACCGGTCGCGCTGCTCCTCCCGTCCGCTGGACTCGATGCCGACGGCCAGCAGCTCGGCGTTGCCCGAGTCAGGCGCGTTGTTGCCGAACACGAACGGTGCGAAGGGCGACTGACCGAGGATCTCGTGCATCAGGCCCAGCTTGACCTGCCCGAAGCCACCTCCGCCGAGCGCGGGGGGCAGATGCGAGGCCCACAGGCCGTGCTCCTTCACCTGCGCCTGCAGGGGTCGTACCGCCTCGAAGAAGGCGTCCTGGTCGAGGTCGATCGTCTCGAGGGGGAAGACCTCGTCGTGCACGAAGGTGCGCATCCATTCGAGCTGGCGCTCGAATTCCGGCTCGGTCGAAAAGTCCCAGGCCATCGCACATCCTCCCTGGCAGGCTTTCGCCATGCCTGCGCCGAGCAGCCTACTCAGGGGTCGGCGGGTCAGGAACCGCGACCAGCGGCGAGGCCTGATGGCGTCGCGATCAGGCCGACGGTCAACACGGAGACGAGAAGGGTCACAGCCCTGTGGGCTGGACGTCGGACATGGAGCGCCTTGGCGAGCTAACGGAGCGAGACCGTCACCAAGCGTCGCGGCTCCCTAGCGGGCCTCTGTCCACGCTAGGGACACCCGGCCGCGCGGCCATCAGTGGAACTGCTGATCTTCGGTGGCAGGGAAGAGAATCGAGATTCGCGGTCAGCCGATCTCGCACGAGCGGTCGACCACGGCTCGCGGCTTGTTCATCAGCTGCCGGCGGGAGCGAATCCCGAGCTTGGCATAAGAGTGCTGAAGATGTGTCTCGACGGTCCTCACCGAGATGGACAGCTGCCTGGCGATGGTCTCGTTGCTGGCGCCTCCAGTGGCCAGTCGCGCCACCCGCTCCTCCGAGGGCGTCAGGGCCCGACGCCCCCCGACAGGTCGGCGCCTCCGGCCTCCGGCCGCTCCCAGCTCTCTCCTGGCTCCCGCCGCCAGCCACCCCGCACCCAGGGCCTCGGCCCCTTCGACCGCTTCGGCCAGCACGGGCCGGGCTCGAGCGGGCTGGCTGTGGTGGCGCAGGAAGCTGCCGTAGTCGAGAAGGGTTCGTGCCCGCTCGACGGGCATGGGAAGTCCGTCGAGCAGGGCGATGGCGGCCTCGTACTGATCTTCGGCCTCGTCGAGGCGGCCCGTGCTCGTCAGCAGCGCCGCCCGACCCGTGGCCGCGGCGATGAGCGGCCATCGACACGGGAGGGTGCTGGCTGCACGCTCCAGCCAGCGGATCACGCGCCGGGCGTCCTTCACCCTGCCGCACAGGACGTAGCTCGTCAGCGCGTCACGCGCCCAGGGAACGATGCACGGCTCGCCGATCCCCATGGCTGTCGAGAGCTCCTCGACCCTGACGTACAGCTCGCACGCCTCCTCGATGTCTCCCTCGCCGAGGTGCCGAGCACCTCGCACGTGCCACAGCCACAACAGCGCCAGTTGCTCCTTGGCGGAGATGGCGGCGGGCTCGGCCTCCGCGCAGCAGGCGTCAGCGTCCTCGAGCCGACCCAGCTGGAGCAGGATGTAGGCGCGACGGGCGAGGGCGAACGGGGTGGTGAGCTGCTGGTCCCCGGCGCGCTCGCCGCCGCCGGCGGCGACGCGGGCCTCCTGCAGGCGCCCCAAGCGCGTGAGGGTGTCGGATCGGGCGATGCCGAGTGCGGTCAGGGCAGGCCGGTCGCCGGTCTGCTCGGCATTGGAGCGGGCTACCTCGAGGACCCGCTCGGCGTCGGAGAAGCGCTCGGTCCACGTGGCTACCCCGGCAAACGAGCTGAGCAGGAAATTGGCCCAGCGACGACTGCCGGGATCGGTGAGCGGGATGTTCTCGACCAGCCCTGCCTGGCGCTCGATGGCGCTCACACCGGATCCGTCGCCCGAGCGCAGCGCGGCGAACCCCCATGCCGCCTCCACGCGGGCCCGGAGCTCGTCGTTGACCCCGCTCGCCAGTTGCCGGGCCCGGACCGTGAGGTCGAGGGCGCGCTGAGGACCGTCCGTGGCCCAGCAGGCGACGACCCGATCGAGCAGGATCTCGACCGCCAGCTCGTCGTCGCCTTCCTGGCCGGCCGCCGTGGCCTCTCGGAAGCTCGCCTCGGCTCGAGCATGGGCCCCCATGCTGAAGTGCGCCCAGCCGATCAAACGCAAGGCGCGCGATTGAAGAGCGTCGCCCATATCGCTGGCCTCGGACAGGACGCCCTCGATGACCCCGATCGCCTCAGATGGCTGTCCGGCGATCAGGAGGGCCTCGGCGAGCGTGAGCCGGATCTCCACCTTGGCATTGCCAGCGGCCAGGTTGATCGCAGCTCCGAGGTGCTCGACGGCCGTCGCCGCCGCACCCGTCGCGAGGGCCGAACGACCCAGCCGCTCGAACAGGGCGATCGCTTCGGGGTCCCCGAAGAGTTGCCCCCTGATGGCTTGCTCGGCGATCCCCTGCTCGAACAGGCCCCGGCGCGAGAGCACGTGAAACGCCCGAGCGTGAAGCTGGACCCGCACCGGGGGCGCCATGCCGTCGTACAGCGCCTGTCGAAAGAGCGGGTGGGTGATCTCGGCCAGCCCTTCGCCGGCGTCGATCGCCAGACCGGAGCTCCAGAGCGCCTCGAAGCAGCGCTCGGCCTCGCGGTCGTCGATGCCAGCCACTTCGGCTGCCAGGGACGGCCGGAAGTGCTCACCAAAGACGCTGGCAACCTCGAGCAAATGAAGGGCCACATGATCCACGCCGGCGAAGCGATCGCTGCTAATCGACTTGTCTTCACGGTTGGATATGACCGTGGAACTTCCCTTGCCATCCAACCCTTGTCCGATCGTCCGCCCCAGCGGGTCGAGGAGAAGCGGGTTGAGGGCGCGCGGGCGGGCGGCGGTGGCAACTGACGCGGCCACCCCTCGGCCCGCTTGTTCGGCGACCATGGCCCGCGCGGCTCGCTCTCGAAGCGGCGCCAGCCACCGGTAGCTTCCGTAGCCGGCGCGCGCCAAGCCCAAGCACGCCTCCTTGGCTGCGGGAGGCCGCGGCCGGAGCGCAGCGATCACCCCGAGCGGCACGTTGGCGATCCGGCGACAGATGAACACAAGCAGATCGAGGGAATCCGAATCGGCCCGGTGGCAGTCGTCGAGCAGCAGCAGCGAGGGACGTTCCAGCCCCTCGAGCCAGCAAAGTGCCTGGTTGACGTGGGCCACCCGATCGGGTGAGGAGATACCTACTGGTCGCGCGACCGCTGGCACCGAGCCGCGGACGTCGTCGATCTCGTGCATCGCGGCCCGGAGGAAGGCGAAGGGCTCGATGTCCCCGCCGGGCTCTGCGACGTTGGCACCGATCCGGACATCGGTCCCGGCGCTCTGGCGGGCCAGGTCCAGGAGACTGCTCTTGCCCAGCCCGGCGTCACCGACGATGAAGAGTGAGTCCCCGTAGCCTGTCGCTGTCCGCTCGAGGAGTTGGGCAATCGCCGCCGTCGCCCCGTCACAATCCCAGACCGCCGGGGCCTGCCCCTCGCGTGATGCCCCCATACGGCCGCCTACATATTGGTTGGATTCCACCTCCCCCCGTGGAGATCCAGGTTGATTCCGACAGGCGGCGTCGCCGTCCATTTGGCCCTGATCTCCGCCTCCTCCCTTGAACACTCATTGTTATGCTGGCGGCACAACTTCTGCAACCGATGGTTTTCTGGCCCTTCGGGGCGGAGTGGACCAATCGGGCCAGCGATCGAACCTGAGGCGTGTCCGTCCCGGTCTGGCTCTGTGACCGTGGTCAGGACCCCTCCCCGGGCGTGAGAGAATCACCCCGATGGCCACCGGAGTCGGCCTGTCGGTACTGGAGGTGAGCGTCCAGTTCGGTGGTCTCACCGCCCTGGACGCGGTTTCCCTCGATGTCGTACCGGGCGAGGTCGTCGGGGTCATTGGTCCCAACGGGGCTGGGAAAACGACCCTTTTCAACGTCATTTGCGGGTTTGTGCGACCGAGCCGCGGCCACCTGGAGTACGGCGGCACGAGGATCCACCCACGCCCGTCTCGACTGCGCGCCCTCGGCATCGCCCGGACCCTTCAGAGCGTCGGCCTCTGGCACGGGTTGAGCGTCGTGGAGAACGTGATGGTCGGGAGCTCGGCGGGACGGTGGGGCGGCTTCGCTTCTTCCCTGCTCGGCCTCCCTCCCTCGGACCACCGTGACCGAGCCGTGCGGGCCAAGGCGACGGAGCTGCTGGACGAGCTCGGGATCCCGGAGACTGCGGACCGGTATCCGGACGCGCTCTCGTATGCCGTCCAGAAACGCGTCGCGCTGGCGCGAGCTCTGATGATCGAGCCAAGGCTGCTCTTGCTCGACGAGCCGGCCAGCGGCCTGTCGGATGCCGAGATGAACGCGCTCGGCGATCGCCTGCGGGCGCTCGGCCAGCGCATGGGCGTTCTCCTCGTCGAGCACCACATGGATCTCGTCATGTCCGTATGCGACCGCGTCGTCGTGCTCGACTTCGGCCGGGTCATCGCCACGGGCGGGCCCGACCGGATTCGATCCGACCCGGCCGTGACCGAGGCTTATCTCGGCGAGGAGATCAGCGACGGTGTCGCCACCGGGTCGGACGATCATGCTTGAGATCCGCGACCTGTCCACCGCCTACGGCCCCGTGCTGGCCCTCGACAAAGTGTCGTTCGAGGTCGCCGACGGCACGATAACCGCCGTCCTGGGGGCCAACGGGGCGGGAAAGACCACGTTGCTCCGTACCATCAGCGGCCTGGTACGACCGAAGGAAGGGTCGGTGACCTACGGAGGCCATGACCTCACCCGCATGGGCGTCGAGGAGATCGTGCGCCTCGGGATCGCCCACGTCCCCGAGGGACGGGGAGTGATCCAGGAGCTGACCGTCGAGGAGAACCTCCGGCTCGGATCCCTCTGGCGACGCGACCGGGGCGATCGGTACCGCGCCCTCGAAGAGGTGTACGAGCTCTTCCCGCCGTTGGCGGGGCGTCACGGGCAGTCGGCGTTCACGCTATCGGGCGGTGAGCGCCAGATGCTGGCCCTCGGCCGGGCCCTCATGGCGCGGCCACAGGTGCTCCTCCTGGACGAGCCGTCACTCGGGTTGGCGCCGCTGGTGACCGCTCAGATCATGGGCAGGCTCCGCCAGCTGACCCAGCGGGCCGCCATGACCATCCTGCTCGTCGAGCAGAACGCCCGCAGCGCTCTGTCGATCGCCGACCAGGCGGTCGTGCTGTCCCTCGGCCGTGTCGTGCTGTTGGACCGGGCCAGCACGGTCGCTGGGAACGCCGAGCTTCGTCATCACTACCTCGGGTTCTGAGGGGGAAGAACAAGACGGCCCGGCCAGTGCGAGCGACCGACAGCCGGCCCGGGGGGCCGGGTCAGGGAACAGGAAGAGACTGAGATGCACCGCTTCGTGTCTTTCACCCTCGACGGGATCACCAACGGCATGATCTACGCCGCCGTCGCCATGGCGCTGGTGCTGATCTGGCGGGCCACCCGGATCGTCAACTTCGCCCAGGGCGCGATGGCGATGGTCACGACCTATGTTGCCGTCAGCCTCGTCGACCGGCACGTCTCGTACTGGGCCGCCTTCGCCGTGGCGCTCATCGCCGGGCTCGTGCTCGGCGCCCTGGTGGAGGTGACGCTGGTCCGTCCAGTCGAGAACAAGGCGCCCCTCGTCGCCGTCATCGTGACCCTGGGACTGCTCGTCGGCCTGGAGGCAGGCGCGGCGCTGATCTGGGGAGGGCGGTTCCGGTCGTTCCCGGCGCCGTTCTCGATCGTCGGGCTAAAGGTGGGCCAGAGCCAGATCGCCCTGTCGCCGTTCGACATCTTCACCATCTGCGCCGTGCTCGTCGTCATGGTCGGGTTGCTCGTGCTCTTCCGACGAACGGCGACGGGGCTACGGATGCGAGCGGCGGCTTTCGAGCCCGAGGTCGCTCGCCTCCTCGGCGTGCGCGTCGGGCGGGTGCTCACCCTGGGCTGGGCCCTGGCGGCCGTGGCCGGCTCGCTGGCCGGCCTGCTGGTGGCGCCCAAGCTGTTCCTCTATCCCAACAACATGGACGCCGTCCTCGTCTTCGGGTTCACGGCCGCCATCCTGGGCGGCCTCGACAGCCCCGTCGGCGCCCTGGTGGGTGGGCTCGTCATCGGGCTCTCGTTGAGCTACGTCGGCGGCTATCTGGGCTCCGACACCGAGTCGATCGGGGCCTTCGTGATCCTGATCGTCGTGCTCATGGTCCGGCCCAGCGGCATCTTCACCCGCATCAACCCAAGGAGGGTGTGAGCGATGGCGACACCCACGGACAGCCGCGCCAGCGCGCCGGCGCCGGTGAACCGACGACCGCCCGCCTGGCTGCGGCTGCCGCGCCAGACACTCCTGCGCCACCTCCTCCTCGCCGCCGTCGTCGGGGTGTTGGTGTTCTGGCTCAGCGACAACGTCGGCGCGTTCACCGACCTGCAGCTCAGCAATGTCGCCGCCTACGCCATCGCCCTGGCCGGGCTCACGGTGCTGACCGGGCACAACGGCCAGCTCTCGCTGGGCCACGGCGCGTTCATCGCCATCGGCGCCTACACCACCGGGCTGATCCTCGAGCACACCTCGCTGCCCATCATCGTGGTGCTCCTCGCCGCCGTGGGCGTGACGGCGGTCGCCGGCGCCATCGTCGGTGTCGCCGCCGCCCGCCTGCGAGGTCCCTACCTCGCCGGCGCCACGCTGGCCCTCGCTGTCGCGCTCCCATCGGTGGCCATCAAGTGGTCCTCGATCTTTGGCGGCGAGCAGGGCATCACCGTGAACCCCCTGAGCCCCCCGAGCTCGCTCGGCCTGAGCTTCCCGCCGGAGCGCTGGGTCGCCTGGCTCGCCTTGTTGGCCGCCCTGATCGTGCTCGTGCTGCTCGCCAACCTCCTGCGGAGCCGGGTCGGCCGGTCGTTCCGGGCCGTCCGGGACGACGAGATCGCCGCGTCCCTGGCCGGGGTGCACGTCGCCCGGACCCAGGTGCTCGCCTTCGTCGTGAGCGCCGCCTGCGCCGGACTGGCGGGGGCCTTCTTCGCCTTCAACGTGCAGCTCGTCGCCCCGGCCGGGTTCCCGCTGACCCTGTCGATCGCCCTCGTGACGGGCATCGTCGTGGGCGGGCTCGGGAGCCTCGTCGGCGCCGTCTGGGGCGCCATCCTGCTCGTCTACCTGAACCAGGAGGCCACCGACCTGGCCAAGCACTTCCACATCTCGGCGGCGGCGGGGGCCAACGGGGCCCTGCTCGCCTACGGGGTGCTGCTGGTGGCGGTGATGCTGGTGTTCCCCGACGGGATCCAGGGTGGAGTGCGTCGGCTGGGGAGGTTAGTAACGAGACAGTAACGGAGATATTACGAGCGGGCGACAGTGACACGCTGCCGCTTGTCGGCGTCTCGCCGCTGACGGCTCGCGCTGGTGAAAGAAGGAACCATGGGGTGGACCGGTCAGGGTCATGTTCGATTCGGCTTCGGGCGGTGGATGGCGCCAGCGGTGGTGGGGTGCACGGTCGCCCTGGTGGCGGCCGCCTGCGGGGGCGGGTCGTCGAGCCCGTCGTCCTCCTCGTCCGGTGGGGGCGGCGCCAACACGGCGTCGGCCCCGGGCATCACGGCCACCAACATCACCATCGGGAGCCATCAGCCACTCACCGGGGTGGCCGCCCCCGGCTACGACGAGATCGCGCCGTCGTCGAAGGCGCTGTTCGATGACGTGAACGCCCACGGCGGCGTGAACGGCCGCAAGATCACCTACAACTACCAAGACGACGGCTACAACCCGACGAACACCGCCACCGTCGTTCGCAGCCTCGTTCTCCAGGACAACGTGTTCGGCATCTTCAACGGTCTGGGCACGCCGACACACCTCGCCGTGCAGCAGTTCCTCAACACCGAGCGCGTGCCTGACCTGTTCGTGGCCTCCGGCTGCGACTGCTGGAACAACCCGGGCAAGTACCCGTACACGTCCGGCTACCAGACCGATTACACCGTCGAGGGCAAGATCACCGGCCAGTACATCAAGAACAACTTCGGCGGGAAGAAGGTCGGTTACCTGTACCAGAACGACGACTTCGGCCAGGGCGGGATCCAGGGCCTGAACCAGCAGATCCCCAAGTCGTCGGTAGTGAGCCAGCAGAACTACGTGCCGACCAACCTCGACGTCGGGCCCCAGGTGGCGGCCCTCCAGGCGTCCGGGGCGCAGGTGGTCGTGCTCTACACGGTGCCTCCGTTCACCGCCCTCGCCCTCGGGGCCATGGCCAAGATCGGCTACCACCCGCAGATCGCGACCTCGAGCGTCAGCGCCGACCCGACCACGTTGAGCGGCCTGCTGAAGGGGTCGTCGATGCTCGAGGGGCTCGTCACCAGCTCGTACCTGCCCTCGACGTCCGACACCTCGAACGCGTGGGTGCAGACCTTCAAGCGCATCCACGACCAGTACGTGCCCAACCTGCCCTTCGACGGCAACACGCTGTTCGGGATGTCGGTGGCGTACACGTTCGTGAAGCTCGTACAGCAGGCGGGCACCAACCCAACCCGCCAGAGCGTGGTCAGCGCCCTGAAGACCGCCAACCTGGCCGGCCCCGGCCTCGTCCCTCTCAACTACTCAACGGCATCCGGCTACACGGGCGTGCAGATGGGCACCATCAATGGAGGCAAGCTCACCCTGAGCGGTCCTCGCTACACCGCCACTGACAACGGGCCGATCGGGACGTTCAACGGCGCCCAGCCCCCGCCACCCCCCAACCTGTAGTCGCATCGCCTGCTCGCTCTGTGCGGGCGAGCCAGTCCGACGCACCGCCCCGTTCTTCGAAATCGGGCCGGTGCGTCGACTGGCTCACCCTGTGTGATCGGCCCGTGCGGCCGGAGCACTTGTCGCGCTCAGGGCCATTGGGCGGGCTCCGCTGGCCGCGCTTGTAGGGCCAGAGGGAGCGGCGCCTCGGCTGGGTCCGCATTTCGTAAGAATGCGGGCCAAGCCGAGCGTGCCGCTCACTCACTGCCCTCCGGCGCAGAGCGCCAGCCGTCACCGGAAATCGCGTGACGGTCGCGACGACCTGACGGTGAGCGACAGGGGGGAGATGCGGTCGGCGACCACGTTGACGACCCCTTCGACGCGCTCCAGCCGTCCCCGGACGAGGAGGGCGGGCGCCGACCGGGCCGCCTGGCGGTAACGGCTCCAGGCGCCCTTCGAGCAGATGACGTTGATGAGACCGGTCTCGTCCTCCAGGTTCAAGAAGGTCGTGCCCTGGGCCGTCGCCGGACGTTGGCGGTGGGTGACCACGCCGCCGACCAGGACCCTGCTGTCGGCCTCGGCGTCGGCCAACGCCGCCGCCGTCGTCGCGCCCCACGCGTCGAGCTGGTCACGGACGAGCTCGACGGGATCACCTGTCGGTGACATGCCGGTGGCCCACAGGTCGGCGGCCATCTCCTCCGCAGTGGTCATGTCGGGCAGGGTGGGAGCCCGGGCTCCGACGACCACCCCGTCGAGGCGACCGGGAGCGGCCTGGGACACCGCCCCCGCGGCCCACAGCGCCTCCCGGCGAGCCCCGCTGCCGGCCAGTGCCCCCGCCGTCGCCAGCGCCTCGAGCTGCGCCCGGGACGCGCCCGTCCGCCGCACCAGGTCCTCCATGTCGGCATAGGGCCGGCCGGCGGCAATGCGCTCCGCCATCTCCAGCCCGACGGTGCGCACGTACTCCAGGCCCAGGCGCACCGCCGGCCGGTCCGGCTCGTCACTGACCTCGAGCGTGGCCTGAGCTGAGCTGGCGTTGACGTCGGCCCGCCGCACCTCCACGCCGTGGCGGCGGGCGTCGGCAACCAACGTCTTGGGCGACCAGAAGCCCATAGGCTGGGCGTTGAGCAAGGCCGCACAAAACGCCGCCGGAAAGTGGTGCTTGATCCACACGCTGGCATAGACCAGATAGGCGAACGACACCGAGTGGCTCTCGGGGAAGCCGAAGTTGGCGAAGGCGGCCAGCTTCTCGTAGATGGCGTCGGCGACGTCGCCGGTGATGCCGCGCTCCGCCATCCCCTCGTAGAGCCTGGCCCGCAGCCGCTCCATGCGCTCACCGGAGCGCTTCGAGCCCATGGCCTGGCGCAGCTGGTCCGACTCGGCGCCGGTGAACCCGGCTACGTCGATGGCCATCTGCATGAGCTGCTCCTGGAACAGGGGCACCCCCAGGGTCTTCTCCAACGACGGCTCGAGCAGCGGATGCAGGTAGGTCGCCGGCTCGAGCCCGTTGCGCCGGCGGATGTAGGGATGGACCGAGCCGCCCTGGATGGGACCGGGGCGGATGAGCGCCACCTCCACCACCAGGTCGTAGAAGTTGCGGGGCTTGAGCCTGGGCAGGGTGGCCATCTGGGCGCGGCTCTCCACCTGGAAGACACCCACGGTGTCGGCCCGGCACAACATGTCGTAGACCGCGTCCTCCTGGGAGAGCTCGGCCAGGTCGACCTCCACCCCATGGTGATCGCGGACCAGGTCGATGGCCCGGTGGATGGCGTTGAGCATCCCCAGGCCCAGCAGGTCGAACTTCACCAGGCCGACGGCGGCACAGTCGTCCTTGTCCCACTGCAGGACGCTGCGGCCCTCCATCCGCGCCCACTCCACCGGGCACACCTCGACCACGGGCCGGTCGCAGATGACCATGCCGCCCGAGTGGATGCCGAGGTGGCGCGGAAAGTTCTCCACCTGGGCGGCCAGGCCCATGACCGGCTCGGGGATGTCATGAGCTGAACGGCCGTCCGGACCGACGGCGCCGGCCGTGGCCTCGAGCGGCCCCCACCGCTCGATCTGCTTGGACCAGGCGTCCAGCTGGCCGGACGCGTGGCCCAGGGCCTTGCCCATGTCGCGCACGGCCGAGCGGGCCCGGTAGGTGATGACGTTGGCGACCTGGGCGGCGTTGTGGCGGCCGTAGCGCTCGTACACGTGCTGGATGGCCTCCTCGCGCCGGTCGCTCTCGATGTCGATGTCGATGTCCGGAGGACCGTCCCGTTCGGTGGAGAGGAAGCGCTCGAACAGCAGGCCCAGCGAGACGGCGTCGACGTTGGTGATGCCGAGGGCGTAGCAGACCGCCGAGTTGGCAGCCGACCCCCGTCCCTGGCACAGGATGCCCTGACTCCGGCAGAACTCCACGATGTCCCACACCACGAGGAAGTAGCCGGGGAACCCCAGCTCCTCGATGACCGACAGCTCGCGATCCAGCTGGGCGTAGGCACCCGGCACCCGCTCGGCGCCCCGAGGACCGTAGCGACGCGCCGCTCCCCGCTCGGTCAGCTCGACCAGCCAGCTCATCTCGGAATGACCTGGGGGCACCGGGAAGTCGGGCAACCGAGGGGCGACCAGGCGCAGGTCG
This sequence comes from uncultured Actinomycetes bacterium, assembly GCA_963717645.1. Lineage (GTDB taxonomy): Bacteria > Actinomycetota > Acidimicrobiia > Acidimicrobiales > AC-9 > AC-9. The sequence continues at coordinate 56,651 of CAVQWQ010000005.1, forward strand.
AAGGCGCACTCCCGTCCCAGCTCGGCGGCCCGCTCCACCACACCGGGATAGCGGGCGAACCGCCGGGCCTGCTCCCTCCCCGAGCGCAGGTGGGCGCCGGCTGCCGCCGGCAACCACCCGTCGATCTCGTCCAGCGACCGCCGTGCCCGCACCGCAGCCAGGGCGGTGGCGAGACCCCGCCGGGCGGGGGTGGCGTAGTGCACGTTGTTGGTGGCGATCAGCTCCACGCCGTGGGCGAGGGCCAGGTTGGCCAGGGCGTCGTTGCGGGCGGTGTCGAGCGGGTCGCCGTGGTCCCACAGCTCGACCGCCAGGTTGCGACGTCCGAAGGCGTCGGTCAGCCGACCCATGGCCCGCCCCGCCGCCGTGGGGCCGGCCTGGACCAGGGCGGTCGGGACCTCCCCTTTGCGACAGCCGGTGAGCACCATCCAGTGATCCCCATGGGCCTCGGCCAGGGTGGCCAGGGACACCACCGGCTGGCCCTTCTCCCCGCCGGCCAGGTGGGCCTCGCTGACGACCCGGCACAGCCGGGCGTACCCCTCCGGGTCGCGGGCCAGCACGACGAGATGGTGGCCGTCGGGATCGGCGGCCGCCTGGCGGTGGCCCATGGTGCCGGCGGGACCGGGACGGCGGCCCTTTGGTCGTCCCCCCGTCCGCAGTGCCGGTCGAGCCAGGTCGAGGGTGAGCTCGGCCCCGAAGACGGCGGGCACACCGAGAGCCTCGGCGGCCTCGGCGAAGCGGACCACCCCGTACATGCCGTCGTGGTCGGTGAGGGCCAGTGCCTCCAGGCCGAGCCGGTCGGCCTCCTCGACCAGCTCCTCGGGGTGCGACGCCCCGTCCAGGAAGCTGAAGTTCGAGTGGCAGTGCAGCTCGGCGTAGGGGACCGGGGCGTCGCCCCGCCGCCGCTGCGCGGCGGTGGCAATACTTCCGGGGCCGGCCTCCCGGGCCGGCCGCCGGGACGACGGCGGGGGGCGGTAGGGCTGGCGTTTGCGGGACCAGGCCGGGCTGTCGCCTCCGTCGGCGTGGTCCGGGCGGTTGGGCGGTCGGCCGTCGGACAACCGGCGCTCGAGCTCGGACCAGGGGATCGGAGGGTTGCGCCAACCCATGCGGCAACCCTAGGACGGTCGGCCTCCGAAGTCGAACGCGTGTTCGATGCGGGCACTTCGGGTAGACCTACGTCGTCCGGTCCAGATCTTGGCGAAATGAGGAGCCCGTGCTGCCACTCGTCCGGCGCCCACTTCCGCCCCTCCGCCGCACGCTTATGGCCACCGTCGTCCTGGCCATCGCCTCCTGGGGCCTGGCCGCGTGCAGCCAATCCCCTTCGACACTGCGCCTGGGCGCCGTCTTCCCGCTGCACGGATCGCAGGCCCCTTCGGCGACCGAGGAATGGCGGGGCGTGAAGATCGCCGCCGATCTCGTCAACAAGGACGGTGGGGTGAGGGGCCAGCGGATCGCCCTGGACGTACGAGACCTCGAGACACGCGAGGGCGCCGCCAAGGCCGTCTCTTCACTGCACGACGACGGCGTCCCCCTCGTACTCGGGGCGTACTCCTCGCAGCTGTCGATACCGGCCGCCACCGCAGCCACGGACTCTCGGCTCGTCTACTGGGAGGCGGGGGCGGTCGCCGATCGCGTCACGGGGCAGGGCTCGCCATGGGTGTTCCGCGTCGGGGCGACGGGCTCGAACCTCGGCACCAACTCCGCCCGCTTCGCCGCCACCCAGCTCGTGCCGCGGCTGGGGCTGGCGCCATCGCAGACGCGCGTGGCGGTCGTCTGGGAGAACGACGCCTACGGCCAGTCGGTGGCCGACGCCGCCGTGGCCACGGCCCAGGCCTCCGGGCTCCAGGTGGTCAGCCGCACGACGTACGACGCCTACAAGCCCGACTGGACCTCGGTGATGGCGCAGGTGGCAGCGGCTCGCCCGGACGTCCTCGTGCTGGCGTCCTACATCCCTGATGGCGAGGCCTTCCGCCGGGCCATGCTGGCCCAGCACGTCCGGGTGGGCGCCATGATCGGCTCCAGCATGGCCGAGTGCATGAGCAACTTCGGCGACGACCTCGGCTCGCAGGCCGTCGGGGTGTTCGCCTCGGACCGCCCCGGCGGCGGCTTCAACCCCGGCGCCCTGGGCTCGATCGGGGCACGTGACTACGCGCGCTTCGCCGCCGCCTGGAAGGCCCAGACCGGCGACGCCACACCCGACGAGGAGGCGTTGGCCGGGTTCAGCGCCGCCTGGGCCTTGTTCCACTACGTCCTACCCAAGGCCCACACGTTCAGTCCCGGCGACATCGCCGCCGCCGCCCGGCAGACGGTGCTGTCCGAGGGCGAGCTCCCCAACGGCGCCGGGCTCCATTTCGCCAGTGACCGATCTCGAGAGGGGCAGAACCTCCTCGCCGCCGCCGTCATCTGGCAGTGGCAGGCCGTCGGCCACAGCGTCGTCGTCTGGCCGCCCACCTACGCAACGGGCGCGCCGACCATGGTGCCGCTGCCGGCGTGAGCCAGCCCGGGAGGCTGGCCCGAGGGCAGAGCGTCGTCGCCCGCCGGCGCACGAACGCGGGCGCGCTGCTCGTCGTCCTGGGCGTCTCCCTCGCGCTCCGGCTCCTCGTCGCCGGCGCCGCCGGCGCCGCATCGGAGCTCGGCGCCGCGCTGTTCGCCGTGCTGTTGGTCGGCGCTGCCGCCGCCGCGGGGTGGCGCCCTGATCGCCTGCGGCCCAGCGGGCCGGCTTGGGGAGTTCTCGGCGCCGTGGGCCTCGTGGCGGGGCCGGTGCTGCTGCGCCTGGCCGGACCGCGCCCGGCGCTGCACCTCGCGGCGGCCAGCTTTCCGCTCTGGGCCGTCGTCGTCACCGGCGTCGCCCTGGGTGAGGAGCTGCTGCTGCGCGGCGCCCTCTTCGCCGCCATCGACGAGGCCGTGGGCGTGAAGGCGGCGCTCGTCGTCACGACCGTCGTCTTCGCGCTCGTCCACGTCCCGCTGTACGGGATGCACGCGGTGCCGCTCGACCTCGCCGTCGGGCTGTGGCTCGGCGGGCTGCGCGTCGTGAGTGGCGGGGTCACTGCGCCAGCGACCGCGCACGTGGTCGCCGACCTCGCCGGCTGGTGGCTCTGGTGAGCCGCATCAGGGTCGGGCTCGGAGCACTGGTGGTCGCTGGCTCGCTGCTCGCGGTCTTCTGGGCCACGCGGGAGTGGGGCGCGGGTCCGCCGATCTACGACGGGCTTCCGCTCCAGACCGAGCCCTATAGGTACCTGCAGCCCTCGCCCGGGCAGGCGACCACGGCGCCCCCCACCTCGGGCTCGGAGAACGTCAAGCCGTCGATCCAGGGCCTGCCGTTCATCGCCAACACCAACGAGTCGCCACCCCAGGCCGAGCTGCAGGCCGATCCCAACGCCCTCGCCATCCCGCCGTCGGTGCCGAGCCTGACCATCACCATCACCCCCGTTCCCCCGGCGGTGCCGATTCCCAACGGCCGGCTCGACGGCAACTCCTACCGGATGGCGATCACCGTGCCAGGCGGAGCGCCGGTCGGTGTGCTCCCGGGCAAGCACGTCACCGTGTTCCTGCGCGGCACCGGTGTCAACGGGAAGACGGTCATAGACCGCTTCAGCGCAGGGCGGTGGTCGCAGTTGTCGACCCAGGCCCCCGGCACCGGCTTCCACGCCGCCGACTCGGACCAGCTCGGTGACTTCGCCCTGGTGCTGTTGCCCGGAAGCGCCGGTGGGCTCAGCGGCGGGGTCCGTGCCGCCATCGCCGTGGCGGCGGCCATAGTCGTGATCGGCCTGTTGCTCGCGGCCATACGGCGGTTCCGCCGGTAGCTACCATCGGATCCAGCCATGTTCTCCCCCCCGCTGATCCTCGCCCACGCCTTTGGGGCTCGGTACGACCTCCCGGTTCCGCTCTATCTGTTCGTCCTGGGCGGCGCCGCAGTGGTCTTCGCCTCGTTCCTGCTCGTCGTGCAGCGCGAGGTGGCTCCGGCCGATGGACCGACCACCGGGGACGGCGGCTACATCGTTCCGCACCGGCCGCTGCTGGGTGGCCTCGGTCTGCTGATCCTCGCCTTCCTGATCTACGCCGGCATCTACGGATCGCAGGAGATCGCCGAGAACATCCTGCCCACGACGTTCTGGCTGATCATCTGGATCGCGGTGCCCATCTCCTGTGGGGTCCTCGGCGACTGGACCCCGTGGCTCAATCCGTTCGCGACCATCGCCCGGGTGGTGGATCGCTCCGATCTGCGCCAGCGCCTCATCGGCGGCCCGCGGCTCTCGTGGCCGAGCTGGCTCGGCTTCTGGCCGGCCACGCTGCTCTTCTTCCTCGTCGCCAGCGGCGAGCTGATCTACAACGGCTGGGCGACGAGGCCGATCGTCACCGCGGTGGCGCTGGTTGTCTACGCGATGATCAGCGCCGTCGGCGGCCTGCTGTTCGGGGCCGAGGAGTGGCTCGAGCGTGGCGAGCTGTTCTCGGTGCTGTGGGCCACATGGGGACGCCTGGGCTTCTGGCGCTTCGGAAGGCCGGGACGACGGGGGTTCTTCGGTGGCGTCGACCAGCCGTTCGAGTCGTCCATCAGCAGGATCACCTTCGTGTTCCTGATGCTCATGTCGGTGACGTTCGACGGGCTGCTGGCGATACCAGCGTGGAAGCGGTTCCAGGGTCAGCTCCCCCACGGCTTCACCGTAGGATCGGCGGGCTACATCTTCGTGGCCATGGTCGCCTTCGCCGTGCTGGTCGGCCTGGCGTGGACGGTCTTCGGTCTGTTCGCCCGCGGGGTGCGCGACGTCGGGCACCTCGACCTCTCGGTCCGCGACACCATCGCGCAGCTCCTGCCGTCGCTGCTGCCGATCTCGTTCGGCTACCTGGTGGCCCACAACTTCCAGTACCTGCTCGTCAACGGCCAACTGCTCATCCCCTTGAGTGGCAATCCCACGGGCACGTCACAGTTGCTGCCGGCCCCCTTCAACGACACCTACGTGGTGCACAAGCAGCCCGTGCCCTCGAGCGTCATCTGGTACCTCCAGGTGGCGTTGATCGTCGCCGTGCACATCGCCGCCGTGTTCATCGCCCACCGCCATCTCGCCGGCGTGGCCCGCACCAAGGTCCAGGCCGAGCGCTCCGAGTGGCCGTGGATCTTCGCCATGGTGGCCTACACCATGACCAGCTTGTTCCTCTTGGCCCAGCCGATCGTCAAGGAGAGCAGCAGCAAGAGCGCGGCGCCCGCGGTGCACAGCACGCCGGTGGCCAGCTCGGTGGCGGCGCCGAGCGGCATTCCTCCACCGCAGCGCCCCTGAGCGCTCAGTCGTAGGTCGCCTCGACACCCCAGCAGCCCGCTTCCAGCGCCAGCAGATGTGCGCACCCGTCGGCCAGCACGACCTGGAGTCGGGCCCGGCGCCGGTGGGCGGCGGGATCCCACCATCGCTCGTCGGCCGGCCACGGTCCCGCCCAGGCCGCCACCTCGATCCAGGGTCCGCCCGCGACCGACAGCCGCGCCGGGGCCGCGCTGACCACGCCCCGCCCCGTCACCTCGATGGCGTGGCCGTCGCCGTCGACGACCTCGGCGACGAGCGACCGGCCGTGCACGACAGCGGGGGCGGGAGGCGGCACGCTCCCGGGCCAAGGCGGCGCCGCCCCTGCGCGCTCGCCTGGTGGGCGGGCTGTGCTCCCGGTCCGGCCTCCCGGGCTGGCCTCGCCCCAAGGCACCAGCCGGACCTGCTCCGTGGGACTGCGGCCGCCGACCAGCACCGCGGTGACCACCGCGTCCGGCCCCAGAAGTCCCTGCACGCGGGCCAGGGCTCGGGCCGTTCGCTCGTCGACGCCGGCCTCGCCGCCCCAGAAGCCGAGCTGCCGTCCCTGATCGGGGACCACCTCGTCGGGCAGCAGCCGTAGCAGGGTGAGGCCTGCCGTCGGCCGGGCACCGGCGGTGCCGCCCAACCAGCCGTCGAGCTGCCAGCGCACACGTTCGGCCATATCGGCAGGAGCGAACGGGCCGTCATGGCTCCATAGGCGGCTCAGGTGCTCGCCGTGCTCGGTCTCGGCCTCGATCCGCAACCGGTGACAGGCCATTCCCAGTCGGACCAGACGCTCGTGCAGGTCCTGGGCGAGGGTCCGGGCCGCGAACGCTGCCGTGTCGACCCGGTCGACCGGCGGGTCGAGCTCCACCGACACGACCAGGTCCGGCGGTGGCTCCCGTCCAGCCAGGGGGCGCTCGTCGAGGCCCTGCGCCAGGCGCTGGGCCAGTGCTCCCTCGGGCCCGAAGCGGGCCAGCACGTCCGCCGTCGGCAGGGTGGCCAGCTGGCTCAGGGTGCGGATGCCGAGGCGCACCAGGAGGTCGGTCAGCTCCAGCCGCTCGAGGACGGCCACCGGGAAGTCCGCCAGGAACGCCGCGCTCTCCGCGGGCGCCACGATGACGCCCGCACCGGCGGCCAAGGTGGCGGCGAAGCGACCGTCGGCGATGCCGACCCCCTGGTAGGGGCTGGCCCGGTAGGGGCTGGCCCGGTTGGTGGGCGCGGTCACCGGCCGCGGCAACAGCCCGACGATCGCATTCGATACGGCCGCTCCGATCCGATCGACCAGTGCCTCCTCCCCACCGAAGTACCGAGCCGGCCCCCGGGTGGGAATGGCGCAGGTGCCCGGCCGCGACACCTCCACCTTCGGTCCGAACACCTCGACGGCCGTCACCACCGGTTCGAAGGAGCGAGCCTCCTGACCCGGATCCCGCTCGATGACCACCAGACCGGGACAGCGGCTCTGCGCCTCACGACGGCGAAGACCGATCCGGACACCCTCGGCCCTGGCCGCCACCGAAGCCGCCTCCACCCGATTGGCAAAGACCGCGGCAGCTGCGATGTCAGCAGGGACGCCGGCCGCCGTCACCGGCCAGTCAGGACACGACACCACCAACGTGCGGGTCGTCATCGCTCAACCGGCGGCTCTGTCGCTAGCGGCTTCGCCGCCCCGGGCGGGGCCCCAACCCCGCCCTCCTCCGAGCGGCGGGGGCCCCAACCCCGCCGCCGGCCGTGGGTCGCTGGCGGCTTCGCCGCCCCGGGCGGGGATGGGGCCCACCGCGACCTCGTGCTCGAGGGCCACCTCGCCCTCGGGGGAAGGCAGCCACAGGCGGGCGCGGACTGGTCGGGCCGCCGCTCCCCTTCCCTCGGCCACCACCTCGACCAGGCGGCCTCGCAGGCGTCCGTGACCTTCCCCGAGTCCGGTCCACCGACTGGCCGTCACGGCCAGGCCCATGTCGGTCACCCCTGGCCAGGCCCTCGTCGGCTCAGACCGGTCGCCCGCCCCCGCCTCACCGGCCAGGACCACCAACGCCGCCCCCCGCTCCCGGGCCCGGCCGGCGAGGCGACGGATGTCGGGGGGCCGCACCCGGCGCGGGGACCGGAAGGCGACGACGTCGACGCCGTCGAGCAGCGCAGCCACCACCGTCATCCACCGATCCTCGGGAGCCGGAACCAGGGCGAGGTGGGACAGGTCGACCCCGAGCTCGGCCGCCGTCACCAGGCCCAGATCGGGAAGGCCCACCGCTGCGCACCACGACCCCTCGACCGTGGCCCGAGCCAGGAGGGCCAGGGCCAGCGAGGTGGCACCTCCCGCCGGCCCGCCGGCCACCGTGGTCGTGCTTCCCCGTCGGATCCCCCCGCCGGGCACCAGCCCCGACAGCGCGGGGGCCACCTCCAGCCGTTGCTCGCCGGCGAGGGACACGGGACGCACCCGCCGGGCGAGCTCGGCCAAGGGCATAGAACCTGGATTCTAGGGCCGTCTACCGCCGGTAGTCGAACGTGTGTTCGTGGGTCAGCCGACCGCCGGGAGGTGATCGAGGAACCAGGCCCGTGCCAGCCCGGCAACCGTCTGCAGGGCGCCGGGCTCCTCGAACAGATGCGATGCCCCGGGAACGACCTCGAGCCGCTTCTCGCCCCGCAGCTCGCCGAGCGCCCGTTGGTTGAGACCGAGGACGACGTCGTCACGGCCACCCACGATGAGCAGGGTCGGCGCTCGCACCGCGCCCAGGTCGGCCCCGGCCAGGTCGGGGCGGCCGCCGCGGGAGACCACGGCCGAGACACCCTGCGGCCGACGGGCGGCGGCGACCAGGGCGGCGGCGCCGCCGGTGCTGGCACCGAAGAAGCCGACCGGCAGCGCGGACATGGTGGGCTCCTCCGACAGCCAGTCGGCGATGGCCGCCAGGCGACCGGCCAGGAGGCCGATGTCGAAACGCAGGTGGCCGGTGCGCAGGTCGGCCTGCTCCTCCTCGGGCGTGAGCAGGTCGGCCAGCAGGGTCGCCAGACCCGCCGCCTGGAGGACGGCCGCGACCTCCCGGTTGCGAGGGCTGTGGCGGCTGCTGCCACTCCCGTGCGCGAAGGCGACCACCCCCACGGGGGAATCGGGCCCGGCCAGGTCGGCGTCGAGCGTGCACCCGTCGGCAGGGATCCGGACCGCCGTGCTCATTCGAGGACCAGGTTCAGACGCCAGCCGCCGTCAGCACGAAGTCGGTGGCGAACCCGGCCACGAGCCCACCGAGGATGCCCCACATGAGCATCTCCTTGTGGCCCATCTTCTGGGCCACGTTCAACAGCTGGATCACCACGTACAGGATCGACCCGGCAGCCAGGGCGAGGAAGGCGACGAACAGCGTCTCGTTGACGAACGAGCGCCCGACGATGGTCCCGAGAAACGTCGGCCCGCCACCCACCAGGCCCAACAGAGCAAGGAAGGACCAGCTGGGCCGGGCGTCCTCCACGGCAAGCGGCGCCACGATGCCGAAGCCCTCGGTCGCGTTGTGCAACCCGAAGCCGATGATCAGGACCAGCGCCAGGCTCACCTCGTTCCTCGCTGCAGACTGCCCAATGGCGAGCCCCTCGGAAAGATTGTGGAGACCGATGCCGACGGCGATGAGCACGGCGAGGCTCTCGCCCGAGCGCGCGATCGCCTCCCGCGGCTGGGCGAGCTCGGCCACCGAGGCGGCACCCGGCCCGAAACGCCGCCGTGCCGCCCGCTGGCCGGCCCAGCGGTCGTAGAACACCAGGCTGAGCAGGCCGACGGCCAGGCATCCGACGAAGGTGGCGCCCGAGCCGACGAACGCCCACCACGAGCCGTGGTGGTCGACGGCCGACTGGAGCGAGGTCTGCGCCGGCTCCACCGCCTTCGACAGGACGTCCCACAGCAGGAAGATGAGGATGCCGATGGCGATGGCGTTGAGCAGCACCCGCAGGCTCGTGCTCACGTGGCGCAGTCGTCCGACGGGTAGGCCGAGGAAGATGGTGACTCCGGCAACTGCCCCGAGCAGAAAGACTTCACCAGCAGGCACGGCACGCTCCTGAGCGGCGAGCAAGATCAGAGCTTAGGTCTCCCTAAGTATTAGGGAGACCTAACACCACCGTCAACTCCGGCGCACCATCTACGGAAACAGGCCGCGGGCGGAGATGGCCTCGGCCACACGCTCGACCGCGATCACGAAGGCAGCCCGTCGCAACGACACCCCGAGCGCGTCGGCCCTGGCCCACACCGAGGTGAAGGCGTTGTCCATGCTCGACCGCAATCGGTTGGCGACCAGCCCCTCCTCCCACGCGAAGCCCTGTCGACTCTGGGCCCACTCGAAGTACGAGACCGTCACCCCGCCGGCGTTCGCAAGGATGTCGGGCACCACGACGATATTGCGACGGTCCAGGACCGAGTCCGCTTCGGGCGTGATCGGCGAGTTTGCCGCCTCGACGACGAGCCTGCCCCCGAGGCGGGCGGCGACCTGCTCGTCCACGGCGCCTTCCAACGCCGCAGGAACGACAAGCTCGCACTCGAGCTCCCACAGGTCGTCAGGCTCGACCGGATCGCCGGCGTCGAACCCGGCCACCGTCCCGTGCAGGTCGACGTGGTTGGCCAGCGCCGAGGTGTCGAGCCCGCCCGGGTTGTACACCGCGCCCCCCACGTCGCTCACCCCGATGACCCGCATCCCGCCCGACGACAGCAGGAAGGCCAGCGGACCGCCCACCTTGCCGAATCCCTGCAGCACCGCCCGGGCGCCGACGAAGCTCATGTCCAGCTCGGTGAACGCGGCCCGCGTGCAGGCCAGCACGCCCGACGCGGTGGCGCCGGAGTGGCTTCGCGTACCGCCGATCGAAAGAGGCTTGCCGGTCACAGCCCCGGGGTTGGCGCCGCCCCCCCACATCATGGACAGGGTGTCCATCAGCCACGCCATGACCCGGCCGTCGGTGTTGACGTCGGGTGCCGGGATATCTCGATCGGGGCCGAGGATGGGCGCGATCTCGGTGGCGTAGCGGCGGGTGAGGCGCTCGAGCTCGCCGGCGGAGAAGTGTCGGGGGTCGCAGCGCACACCGCCCTTCCCGCCGCCGAACGGAATGTTCACCACCGCCGTCTTGAACGTCATGTTGGCCGCGAGCGAGACAACCTCGCGCGCGTCCAGCTCGGGGTGGAACCGGATCCCTCCTTTGGCGGGACCCCGGGTGGTGTCGTGGTGCACCCGCCAACCGATGAACACCTCCACCCGCCCGTCGTCCATGCGTACGGGCACGGCGACCTCGAGGACCCGGCGAGGCGTGCGCAGCAGACGGTGGACGTCCGAGTCGAGCCCGGCCAGCTTTGCTGCGTCGTCGAGTCGTTCGACCGTGGCTTCCCAGGGATCGAAGCTCGCCATCGCCTCCATCCTGGTCCACGTCGTTGGCGGGGTCGAACGGTGGGCCGGCGCTCAGCGGCGCCCGGGGCCCTGGGTACGCTGACGCCGATGGCGCCAGCGACCGAGACGGTCGAGATCGAGGGTCACATCATCGACTCGCTGATCCTGGCCAAGGTGATGGACCTGGTGTTGGCGGCGGGCGCCGACTACGAGGTCCAGTCGGTCGAGATCGGCAAGACCAATCGGGACGTGAGCCGGGCCCGCATCCAGATCTCGGCTCCCAGCGACGAGGTGCTCGTCCCCCTTCTGTCCCAGCTCCAGGCCCAGGGGGCCAACCGCGTCGTCCAGGGCGACGCCGAGCTCGTGGCCGCCGATATGGACGGCGTGCTCCCGGCCGGCTTCTACGCCACGACCAACCTGCCCACCTGGGTGCGCGTCGACGGCCGCTGGGTCAGCGTGGTCAACCCCGAGATGGACTGCGCCATCGTCGTGCGCCCGGGGCCGACCGCCGACGGCCACGAACGGGTCCGAACCGTCCCGATGCACCGGGTTCGGGCCGGCGACCCCGTGGTCGTGGGCAACGACGGGGTCCGGGTGGAGGCGCCGGCGCGGCCGCGCGGTGCCGGGCCGTTCGAGTTCATGACGTCCGAGGTGTCGTCCGAGAAACCCAAGGCCGTCGTCGTGGCCGAGGTGGCCGAGCGGGTCCGACGGGAGAAGGCCCGCCCGGGAGGCGGCCCCGACGAGAACGGCCGGGTGCTGGCCGTGTGCGGTCCCGCCGTGATCCATACCGGCGCCGGTCCGGACCTGGCCCGCCTGGTTCGCGAGGGGTGGATCGACATCCTCTTCGCCGGCAACGGTTTCGCGGCCCACGACATCGAGGCCAACGTGATGGGCACGTCGCTCGGGGTCTCCATGGGCGGCGGGATTCCCGCCGACGGAGGGCACGCCAACCACCTTCGGGTCATCAACGAGGTCCGGCGCTACGGCTCCATCGCGGCGGCCGCGGAAGCGGGCTACCTCGACGGCGGCGTGATGTACGAGTGTGTGCGGCGCGGCGTGCCGTTCGTCCTCGCCGGGTCTCTTCGCGACGACGGCCCGCTGCCAGATGTCTACCGGGACGTGGTCGAAGCGGCCGATGCCATGCGGTACCTCGTCCCCGGAGTCAGCGTCGCGCTGATGTTGGCCTCCACCCTGCACGCCATCGCGACCGGGAACCTCCTCCCGGCGGGCGTGGAGACGTTCTGCGTCGATATCAACCAGGCGGTGGTGACCAAGCTCGCCGATCGAGGCAGCCACCAGGCCCTCGGCATCGTCACCGACGTCGGGCTCTTCGTGAGCCAGCTCGCCGAGCAGTTGGGTGGGGCACCGGCTTGAGCCAGCTGCCGTGGGGTCGGCGCCTCCTGATGTGCCGTCCCCAGCACTTCACCGTCCTCTACGAGATCAACCCGTGGATGCACAGCGAGGTGCGCCCTGATCCCGAGCGGGCCATGGAGCAGTTCGACGGGCTGATGGCGCAGCTGCGCGCCGCCGGCGCCGAGATCGAGCTCATGGACCCGGTCGAGCACCTTCCGGACCTCGTGTTCACCGCCAACGCGGGAGTGGTCAACGGACGTCAGTTCGTACCGGCAAGATTTCGCCATCCCGAGCGGCAGGGAGAGACCGCACACGACGCGCAGTGGTTCGCCGCACACGGCTTCACCGTCGAGTGGCTGCCCGAGCAGGTGGTGCACGAAGGCGCCGGCGACGCCCTGCCCTTCGGCACGCCGGGCGAGCTCGTCCTGGTGTCGGCGTACAGGTTTCGCTCGGACGCCGCCTCGCACGCCGCGCTGTCCAAGCTGACCGGTGCGCCGGTCCGTTCGGTCGAGCTGGCGGACGAGCGCCTGTACCACCTCGACCTCACGTTCTGCCCGCTCGACGACCGGCGGGCCATAGTGGCGCCGCTCGGCCTCGACTCCTACGGGCGCAAGGTCATCGCCGCCCTGGTCCCCGAGCTGCTGGTGCTGGAGGACGACGAGGCCCTGGCCTTCTGCGCCAACTCGGTGGTGGTCGGCGACAAGATCGTCATGCCCTCCTGCCCGCCCCGGCTCGGTCGGGCACTGGAGGCCTGGGGCTTCTCGGTGGCGACGACCCCGGTCGACGAGTTCCTCATGGCCGGTGGCGCCTGCCGGTGCCTCACCCTCGCGCTCGACGTCGACCTTCGCCCGACGTAGTCGCTCAGCCCGCCACCGGCTCGACGTCGAAGGCCGCCCACATGCCGGCGTAGCGCCCGCCCCTGGCGAGCAGCTCGTCGTGACGCCCCTGCTCGACCACCCGCCCGTCGTGCATGACCACGATGCGATCGGCGCTGCGCGCCGTGGGAAGGCGGTGCGCGATCAGCAGCGTCGTGCGACCGCGTGCGACCCTGGCCATGGCCCGAGCAACCCTGGCCTCGGTCGACAGGTCGAGGTTCGAGGTGGCCTCGTCGAGCACGAGGATGGCGGGGTCGACCAGCCTGGCCCTGGCCAGGGCGATGAGCTGACGCTGCCCCGCCGACAGCGCCCGGCCCCGCTCGCTCACCAGGTAGTCGTAGCCTCCGGGCAGGCTGACCACCAGCTCGTGGGCACCGACGGCCCGGGCGGCCGTCTCGACCTCGGCGTCGCTGGCCGACGGTCGGCCGTAGGCGATGTTGTCGCGGATCGTCCCCGAGAAGAGGAACGGCTCCTGCGGCACGTAGCCGAGCTGGGCCCGGTAGGCAGTGAGGTCGAGCTCGTTCAATGGCAGTCCGTCGATCAGGATCCGCCCCCCGGTGACGTCGTAGAAGCGCGCCAGCAGCTTGACGATCGTCGACTTGCCCGCACCCGTCTCGCCGACGAGGGCGACGGTCTCGCCCGGCTCGATGTCGAGATCGACGCCACGCAGGGCCTCGCGACGCGAACCCTGGTAGCCGAACCGCACCGACTCGAACCGCACCGACCCCAGCAGCCGTCCCGGTCGGATGGGCCGATCCACCTCGGGCGTGGAGACGGGGATACGCATCAGCTCGCTGATCTTGACCATCGACGCCCGCGCCTGCTGCCACTGGTCGAACGTCTGGGAGAGCTGCTGGATGGGCGAGAAGAGCTGATCGAGGTAGAGCAGGAAGGCGATCAGCACGCCGACGCTGAGCTGGTGGCGCCCCACCAACCAGGCCCCCGCCCCCAGGACGAGCGCGGCGGCCACGTCGGAGAGCAGGAGGACGAACGGAAAGTAGATGGCCACGAGCCGCTGGGCCCCCACCCGTGTGCCCAGGTAGTCGCCGGAGACCTGCCGGAAGGTCTGCTCGTTGCGCCCCTCCTGCACGTAGGCCTGGGCGACGCGTACCCCCGAGAGGTTCTCCTGGAAGTTGGCGTTCACCACGGCGATCCGCTCGCGGGCCTGGTCGTAGGCGCGTCGGGAACGCTGCCGAAACCACCACGTGCCCGCCAGCAGCGGCGGCAGCACGGCGAAGGTGACCACGCTCAGGCGGCCGTCCATCACGATGAGGGCCACGCCGACGCCGACGAAGCTGAACAGGTTGACCATGGCGTTGATCAGGCCGGTCTGCAGCAGCTGGGAGAGCGACTCCACGTCAGTGGTCATGCGGGTCATGATGCGACCCGCCATCTCCCGTTCGTAGAAGTCCAGCGCCAGGCGCTGCAGGTGCGAGAAGATCCGCACCCGCAGGGCGAACAGCAACCGCTCGGCGGTGCGGCCCGTGTAGCGGACCTCCGCCCAAGTGTCGACCCAGTCGGCGACGACCACTACCAGGTACACGGCCGTGGCGATCGCCAGGGCCAGCAGCGAGTGGTTCACCACCCCCTGGTCGATGCCCACCTTCACGAGCACCGGCCCGAGCACGGTCAAAATCGTGTCGATGAGCACCAGCCCCACGCCCACCCCCAGCTGCCGGCGGAACGGCCGCACGAAACGCCCGAACCCGAACCGCGGATCCTGGGCCGACTCCCGTTCCACGTCCACCTCGGGACGATGGTCGGCCGGGGGAAGCGCCTCCACGGCCGCCATCAGCTCGGGTGTCGGCGCCAGCATGACGCCTGCCATCCCTCCGGGCCGGCCTCCCGGGCCGGCCGTGGGACCACCGACGGGGGCTGGTGCCGGGCTCGGCGCGACGGGGGCGCCGGCGACGGGCGCCTCCAGCTCGGCCTCCCCCTCGGCGCCTTCGCCCGGTCCCGCCACCAGGCGGCGATACCGGACGTTGCGGGCCAGCAGCTCCTCGTGAGTGCCGTCGTCGACCACCGTGCCGTTGTCGACGACCGCGATCCGGTCGGCCAGGCGCAACGTCGAGCGGCGGTGGGCCACGAGGAGCGTCGTGCGGCCCTCCATGAGCCGGCGCAGCGTCGCGTGGATCCCCTCCTCGGTGCTGGCGTCGACCGACGACGTGGCGTCGTCGAGGATCAGCACCCGGGGATCGGTGACCAGCGCTCGGGCCAGGGCCACCCGCTGCCGTTGACCCCCGGACAGCGTCAGGCCCCGCTCGCCGACGACGGTGTCGTAGCCGTCTGGCAGCTCGGCGATGAAACGATCGGCCTCGGCGGCGCGCGCCGCCTCGAGGACCTGCTCCTCGGTGGCCTCGGGCCGCCCGTAGGCGATGTTGGCCCGCACGGTGTCGGAGAACAGGAAGGTCTCCTCGAAGACGACCCCGATCTGGCGACGCAGCGACTCGAAGGTGACGTCGCGCACGTCGACGCCGTCGACGCGCACCGACCCGCCGTCGGCGTCGTAGAAACGCGGGAGGAGGAGAGCCACGGTCGACTTGCCCGACCCCGACGCGCCGACCAGGGCGACCGTCTCACCGGGCCGCACGCACAGGGAGAAGCCCGACAGCACGGGGCGTGAGCGCATGTAGCCGAAGCTCACGTCGTCGAAGCTGACCTCGCCCCGCAGCTGGTGGAGGGTCTGGGCGTCGTCGCGCTCGACGACCTTCGGGTTGGAGTCGAGCAGCTCGAGGATGCGCTCGGCGCCAGCCCGGGCCTGCTGGCCGAAGGACAGCAGCCCGGCCAGCATCCGCACCGGCGAGACCAGCTGGAGGAGGTAGGTCGAGAAGGCCAGAAACGTGCCCAGCGTGATGGCGCCGTCGTAGGCGAGCCATCCGCCCAGGCCGAGGATCGCCACCTGGGCCAGGGCGGGCACCGCCTGGAGGGCGGCCTGGAGGCGGGCTTGGAGCCGTACCGTCCGCACCCGGGAGCCGTACAGCCGCTCGGCGACGGCCGTGAGCCGGTGCACCTCGCGCCGCTCCTGCCCGAAGCCCTTGACCACCCGGACGCCGGTGACGGCCTCGTCGACCACGCCAGTGACCTCGGCGGCCCGCTGCTGGGCGTCCCAGCTGGCCGGGAACACGGCGCTGCGAAGCCGCCAGGCCACGATGCCGATGGTGGGGATGGCCAGCACCGCCACCAGCGTGAGCGGCGGTGAGAGGAAGAGCATCACCACGAAAGAGACGACGAGCATGACGACGTTGCCGCTCACGACGGGAAGGAACGACAGCAGCCCCTGGATCAGGCCCAGGTCCGAGCTGGCCCGGGACACCAGCTGGCCGGTGTCGAGCTGGTCGTGGCGGGCGAAGTCCAGGCGCTGCAGGCGCTCGAAGACCGCCGTGCGCAGGTCGAACTGGACGTCGAGGGCGACCCGCCCCCCTCTGAACCGCCGGATGTAGGCGGCACCGAAGCTCACCAGGCCGGCGCCGAGCAGCAGCCCCAGCCAGGGACCGAGGGGCCGCTCATGGCTCAGCACCACGTCGTCGACGATGACCTTCTCGACCACCGGGGTCAGGGCCTGGATCACCATCCCCACCACAGCGGCGCCGAAGGCCACGATCACGTTGCGCCGGTGGTTGGCCAGGAAGGGCAGCAGACCGCGGATCCATCCCCCTCGGCGCTCGCCCGCTGGCTCCGGAGTCACGAGCGGACGGGTACCAACGGCCTGCGCCCGTCCTTCGCTCCGCGTCCCGTGCTCCTTCTCACGCCGCCCGAGAGTATTCGATCACCTTCGAACTCCAGGCTCCGAGCGCCGCAGCCCTGGTGCCTTCCGGCATCACGCCGTCGCCAGCAGCGAGACGACGAAGACGAAGTAGATGGCGATGATGAAGGCGCCGGTGTCCCGACGAAGGCCCCGGTCGCGGTAGGCGAACGCGAGCGCGAAGACGGTGAGCCCGAGATACCACCAGACGATGAGCCTGGTGTCGCCGGACGCCCCGCCCAGCCCGATCAGCGCTGCTGGCAGCAGGAGCCCTATCGTGACATTGAGCGCGTTGCTGTTCAGGGCCGTGCTCAGGACCGCAGCCCCTCGCCCTCGGGCCGCCAGGTAGATCGCCGCGACTGCGTTGGGCAGGCTGGTGACCGCGGCCAGGACGAGGGCACCGACCACGATCTCGGGCACCGCGAACCGAGTACCGAGCGACGAGGCGGCCCGCTCCATGGCGACGCTGGCGACCACGACCACCGCCAACAAGGCGCCGGCAACAGCCGCGTCCCGAGGGGTCCCGCGCGGGGGTCGGATGGCCGCCTCGAGCTCCTGCTCCTCCTCGAGGACCGCAGATCCCAACCAGGTGATCCACGGTCGAGGCAGCCGAGAGTGCTCGAGACCCTGTGGGCCCACGGCGAGGACGATGACATAGGACGCCATGGCGACGATCGCGAGCACCAGGGCGACCACCGCGGGGATCCAACCCACCACGGCGGCGACGCTCACCAAGCCCACCCAGATCGCGACCCCACCGCCCAGCTCGATCACCCTGCGGTGAAGCGCGATGCGCCCGGCGACCAGAGCGCTGAGCCCCAGAAGGGCGGCAAGGTTGAAGACGTTCGAGCCGATCACGACGCCGGCCCCGACCTGGTGCTCCTTGTGCGCCAGGGCGGTGATGGCCGCCGTGAGCTCGGGGGCGTCCGCTGCCAGCGCGGCGAGGATGCCGAGCAGGCCTTCGGAGAAGCCGAGGCGCTCGCCCACCCGTTCGAGCCTCGAGACGAGAACCCAGCTGGTGCTCAGGCTGACGACGGCTCCGACGACGAAGACAACTGCGTCGAGGGCCGGCGCCAAGCCTGGTCTCCCGCCGATGCTCGGCTAGGCGTAGGTTCGCACGAGCTCGAGCACCGGATCGGGGCCGTCGACGCGTAGCGCTGTCTCGCCAGGGCGGGCCCGGCGGGCGGCCACGAGGCACAGCTCGACGGCATCGCCGCGCACGATCGTGAGGGCCTGGGAGTCGGGCGCAAAGCGCCAGCCCTCTCCGTTCGGAGCGCGGAGCTCGAAGGCGACCGGGCCGGTCAGATCACGCCCGGCGCTGGCAAAGGCGTACGGCAGCGTGCGCCACGCCAGGCGGGCGACGTGCCACAACCGATCAGTCGCTGCCGGTACCCATCCGAACGCCGCGCCCACATCGCCGGCATGGATCCAGGTCTCGGCGATACGGGTGGAGGCGAGCGTGCGGGCCGAGACCTGACCGGCCACCCACTCCAGCCGCTGGTGGGGATCAGCGCCTTCCAGCCGCCGACAGAGGGCGTCGGCGCTGTCGACCCAGCGCGCACGAACCACTGGTCCCGGCTGACCCCGCTCGCGAGCGACGAGGAAGTCGGCGCCGTCGTCCACCGAACCCGTGCCACGCGGACCGCTAGCGAGGTGATCAAGGGCCTCCGCCATCCGGCCGCTGACGCTCGCCGACGCCAGCTCGTTGGTCTGGGTGAGGTGGAGCACGACGTCAGCGACCGTCCACCCTTCGCAGCGCGAGGGTCGCTTCCAGTCGAGGTCGTCTAGGCCAGACAGCAGGTCGGAGAGCTCGGCCTGCTGCTCAGCGAGCGCGGCGACGATCGCCTTCAACGTGGGCCTCCACGGCGGGGAGTGTACCCACGCTGGCCCGACGCGGCGGGGGGAAGCCAACATGGTCGCTGTGCCTGGGTGGACCTGTCCTCGATGCGGCCGACGGTTCGCCCGGACCGGGCAGTCCCACGAATGTGAGCCGGCCATGTCGCTGGAGGAGTACTTCTCCACCGGCCCAGCCCACGAGCGCCCGATCTTCGAGGCAGTGTTGCGCCACGTGAACACCCTGGGACCTGTCCACGTGGAGCCAGTGTCCGTCGGGATCTTCTTGAAGCGGGCGCAGACCTTCGCCCAGCTACGGCCGATGCAGCGATGGGTGGCGCTGTCGTTCTCGCTGCCCCGCGCCGTCCGGCACCCGACGATCACGAGAAAGGTCGTGCTGTACCACGGGCGCCACTACCACGTCGCCAACCTCCGGGGCCCCCAGGAGTTCGACGACGACCTCCGGGACTGGATCACCGAGGCCTACCTCAACGCTCCTGGTTGACGCTACCTCGGTACCACAGACAGACATGCCAGAGGCAGGACTGCGGGTAAGTACTCGGGTCATGAGGGTCGCCATCGTCACCGGAGCGGGCCGAGGCATCGGGGGAGCTCGGTGATGGGGACCCCGATCGACTGCCACGTCCATCCCTCCACCGCCGAGTACCTGGGGGGTTCCATCGGCCCGTACATGGAGGACCTCTGCCACCACTTCCGCCTCGACATACCGGTGCGGACCGTCGAGGAGATGGCGGCCGACTACGAGGGGATGCGCGGGGTGCTCCTGGCGTGGGACGCCGAGACCGCCACCCGCCGGCCGCCGGTGACCAACGACTGGGTGGCAGACGTGTGCCGCCGTTACCCCGAGCGCTTCATCCCCTTCGCCTCGGTCGATCCCTGGAAGGGCGAAGCAGCGGTGGCCGAGGCCCGGCGGGCGGTGAGGGAGCTGGGAATGAAGGGCTTCAAGTTCCAGCAGGCGGCGATGGCCTTCGTGCCCTCCGACGAGCGGTTCTCGCCGCTGTGGGAGGAGATCTCCGCCCTGGGCGTGCCCTGCCTGTTCCACGTCGGCACCACGGGCATGGGCGCGGGGACGCCCGGGGGGTCGGGCTTCCAGCTCGACTTCGTGCGGCCCATCCATATCGACAGCGTGGCGGCCAGGTTCCCCTCCCTCACGATCATCTGCGCGCACCCGGCCTTCCCCTGGCAGCTGGAGATGAACGCCATCGCCCTCCACAAGGCGAACGTCTTCACCGACCTTTCGGGGTGGGCGCCCCGGTACTTTCCGCCCGAGCTCGTCCGGGAGGTCGGTGGCCGGCTCCAGGACAAGACCCTCTTCGGGACCGACTACCCGTTCATCCTGCCCGATCGCTGGCTTCGGGAGTTCTCGGACCTCGGCCTCAGCGATGCCGTCACCGAGAAGGTGCTGTGGGGCAACGCCGAGCGGCTGCTCGGCCTCTGAGCCGGCAGAGCTCGTGACCCGGTAGGCGGCTGGTCGGGTGGCCCGATAGCCTCGCGGTCGATGGCCAGAGTGTCCGACGGCGCCGCGTCCGACGCCACCGCGTCGCCCCGGCTCGTAAACCGCTGGCGGGAGGTGCTCCGCACGTCCAACCCGCCGGCGGGCCGTCTCGACCCGGTGTCGAAGTGGCTCGTGCTTACGCGGGCCTCCGTGTTGCCGATGACGCTCACGGCCGGTGCCGTGGCAGGTCTGCTGGCGGTGAACCAGCGCGGCTTTCGCGCCGGGCTGTTCTTCCTCGCCCTGGCGGGCATCCTCCTGGCTCACACCGCCAACAACCTTATGAACGACCTGTTCGATCTGGAGGTCGGCGCCGACACGGACGCCTACCCTCGTGCGCTGTACGCCCCCCACCCGGTGCTCTCGGGGATGACCTCCCGGCGCGGGTTGCTCACCGCGGCGCTGGCGGTCAACGTGGCCGACCTCGCCATCCTCATCGTGCTGTTCGGGTACCGGGGTTGGCCGGTCGTGGCCCTCGCCCTGGGGGGGTTCCTGCTGAGCGCGGCCTACACCGCCCCGCCGCTGCGGCTGAAGAAGCGCGGGCTCGGCGAGCCCGACGTGCTCGCGGTGTGGGGCCCCTTGATGGTCGGCGGCACCTACTACGCGGCGGTGGGCCATCTGCCCTGGCAGGTCGTGGCGGCCTCCATCCCCTACGGCCTGCTCTGCACCACCGTCCTCATGGGCAAGCACATCGACAAGATCGAGTGGGACGCGCCGCAGGGGACACGCACCCTGCCGGTGCTGCTCGGTGAGCGCCGGGCCCGCCGTGTGACACAGGCGATGATGGCTGCGTTCTACCTCAGCGTCGCTGTGCTGGTGGGAGTCGGTGCCCTGCCTTGGCCCACGCTGCTGACCTACGCCGCCCTGCCGGCGCTGGTCAAGGTGTGGAAGGCCTTCGACCGCCCGCGTCCGGATCAGCCGCCTCCCCGCTTCCCCGTGTGGCCGCTGTGGTTCGCGGCGATCGCCTTCCTTCACACCCGACGGGCTGGGGCGCTCCTCGTGCTCGGCTTGGCCGTGGGCGCCATCCTCGGCTACTGAGCGTCCCGTCCCGCTAGGTCACCTCGCGCAGCGACCCCTTCTCGACCTCGTAGACGAAGCCGCGCACGTTCTTCTCGGGGATGAAGGGGCTGGCCCTGATCCTGGCGATCGACTGGCGGACCTCCTGGTCCAGGTCGGCGAACGCCTCGGCCGACCAGGGCGGGCGGACCCCGGTGTCCGCCTCGACCTGCTGGCGGAAGGCGTCATCGGTGAAGGTGAGCATCCCGCAACCGGTGTGGTGCAGGAGGATGATCTCATCGGTGCCGAGGAGCCGCTGCGAGATGGCAAGCGAGCGGATCGCGTCGTCGGTCACACCACCACCCGCGTTCCTGATCACATGGGCGTCCCCCTCGCGCAGGCCGAAGATCCCGTACAGGTTGAGCCGGGCGTCCATGCAGGCCAGGATCGCAAGCTTCTTCGCGGGCGGCAGCGGCAGGTCACCCTTGTCGAAGGCGTTGGCGTAGGTCTGCGAGTTGGCTACCAGGTCGTCGGTGGCACTCATGGTCGACCTCCTCACGTCGGCTAATCCCGACCTTGTCCGTCAACAATAACGCCGGTTTCAGCGCACAGCCGCCTCGGATAACCTGACCACTCAGTCAAGAGGCGTTCCCCAGGGGGGTTTCATGGCCGAGACCGTGACCGAGGAGGAGTTCGAGCAGGACGCGCTCGCCTTTCTCGAAGCCAACGCCAAGCTGCGGGTCGAGGAGAAGAAGGGCTGGGGCCAGGGTTCCGACAGTGTCGCCCTCTTCGCAGAGAGGTCAGACCAGGAGGAAGCGGCCGAGGTGGAGGCGGCCAAGGCCTGGCGGCAGCAAGTCTTCGACGCCGGCTTCGGGTGGATCACCGGGCCGAAGGCCTACGGTGGCCGGGAGCTGCCCGCCGCCTACGAGCGCATCTACCACGCCCGGGAGGCGGCGTTCGACACTCCGCCCCAGACGCCGTTCGGTATCGGCCTGGGCATGGTGGCGCCGACCATCCGCGCCCACGCCACCGAGGCGACCAAGCAGCGCTACCTGCGGGGGTTGTACCGCGGGGACATCATCGCCTGCCAGCTCTTCAGCGAGCCGGGTGCCGGCTCCGACCTGGCCAGCCTCCAGACCAGGGCCGAGCGGGACGGTGACGAGTGGCGCATCACGGGCCAGAAGGTCTGGACGTCGGTCGCCCAGTTCGCCGACATCGGTGAGATCATCTGCCGCACCGATCCCAGCCTGCCCAAGCACCGCGGCCTGACCGGCTTCGTGATCGACATGCACGCCCCGGGTGTCGAGGTACGGCCGCTGCGCCAGATGACCGGCGGCGCCACGTTCAACGAGGTCTTCTTCACCGACGTTCGCGTGCCGGACGACCACCGTCTCGGCGACGTCAACCAGGGCTGGACGGTGGCCCTCACCACGCTCATGAACGAGCGGGCCGCCATCGGCGCCGGCGGCGCGGGGGTGGGCGGGGTCCTCGGCGGCGACCGCGTCATCGAGCTCCTCCGCCACATCGGGCGCAACGACGATCCGCTGCTCCGCCAGCGCCTGGCCGACATCTACATCAACGGCAAGGTGGCCAGCTACACCAACGAACGGGCCATGGCCAAGATCAAGGCGGGTCAGCTGCCGGGTCCCGAGATGTCGATCGCCAAGCTCTCGCTCACCAACAACATGTCGCGCGTCGGCGAGCTGGTGAGCCTGGCCCTCGGCCCGCGGATGACCGCCGACACGGGCGAGTGGGGCACCTACGCCTGGTCGGAGCTGGTCCTGGGCACGCCCGGCGTCAAGGTTGCGGGCGGCACCGACGAGGTGATGAAGAACATCATCGGCGAGCGCGTGCTCGGCCTCCCGAAGGAGCCGTCACCCGCCAGCGCCTCCTGACGCGCTCTCGCCGAACGGAAGCTCGACGTCGGCGCCCGGCCGCCGGTACCGGGTCCCCCAGATCAGGTGGTCCATGAACACCCAGCTGCGCCGGTGGATCGACGTTGGACCCCACGCCCGCAGGGACATCTTGTGGCGGGGGCACGGATAGCCCTTGTTCAGCTCGAAGTCGTAGCCCGGAAAGTGCTGGGCCTCGCCGCGCATGACCCGATCACGGGTGACCTTGGCCAGGACCGACGCGGCGGCGATGGACAGGCAGGTGGCGTCGCCCTTCACGATGCGGCGCGTGTTGGGACCGCCGACGAAGTCCCAACGGCCGTCGAGGAGCACGTGGTCGGGACGCACCGACAGGGCGGCCAGGGCCCGCCCGGCGGCCAACCGCTGAGCCTCGGACATACCGAGCTCGTCGCACTCGTCAGGAGTGGCGTGGCCGACGGCCCAGGTCGTGCACCACTCGGCCACCCGGTCGAACAGCGCCTCCCGCTCGGGCTCGGTCAGCATCTTCGAGTCGCGCACCTTGTAGACCCGGCGATCCCGCGGCAGCACCGCGGCACCGACGCTGAGGGGGCCGGCCCACGCGCCGCGACCGACCTCGTCCATGCCCACCACGACCGTGTTCCCGCCGTCCCACAGGTCCCGCTCGATTCGCAGCGACGGCACGACCTGCCGGCGGCGCGCGATCGTCGCTCGACCGCGGCCCCCGCTCGACCCCATGGCCGGCAGGCTACCGGCTTGCGCGGGCGGGCCGCGGCGTGCTCGCGAGCTCAGCTGAGCGACACGCCCGCGGGGCCGGCCACGACCTCACCGATCCTGACGAAGTCGGACGCCGACTCCAGACGGCGCTCGTCGGCCGGTGCGATCGCGGCCAGGAGTCCTCCCGAGGTCTGGGGGTCGTAGGCCACGGCCTCGAGCGCCGCCGCGGCCGACGAGCGCACCCGTCCCTCGAGGTGGGATCGGTTGCGGGCGTCGCCGCCCGTCCGGGTCCCGGCCGCGGCGGCCGCCTCCGCTCCCGGGTAGAGCGGCAGGGCGGCCGCGGAGAGGGCCAATGCGACATCCGACCGCTCGGCCATCTCCCAGGCATGGCCGAGGAGGCCGAAGCCGGTGACGTCGGTGACCGCGTGCGGCGCGGTCGTCAGGCCGGCGAGCGCCTCGGCGGCGCCGCGGTTGAGCGTGCGCATGCCGACGACCACAGCCCGGCAGTCGGCCGGCCGCCCACGGGCCAGCACGATGCCGGTGCCGAGCGGCTTGGACAGCATCAGCGCGTCGCCCGGGCGCGCCCCCGCCTTGGTCCATACCTGGGCGGGGTGGACGACGCCCTGTACGGCCAGGCCGAAGATGGGCTCCTCCGACCGTATCGTGTGACCGCCCGCCACCTGCCCGCCCGCCTCGGCGACCACGGCGGCGGCGGCGGCCAGGATGTCGCTCACCGCCTCGGGCGGCATGCGCTCGGGGAACGCCGAGACGTTGAGGGCGAGGACGACCCGCCCGCCCATGGCGAACACGTCGGAGCAGGCGTTGGCGGCGGCCACGGCGCCGAAGTCAGCGGGGTCGTCGACCAGGGGCGGGAAGAAGTCCGTGGTCGACACCAGGGCGACCTCGTCGCTGATCCGCCACACGGCGGCGTCGTCGAACGGCGCCAGCCCGACCAACAGCGACGGATCGGCCCGGCCCGCCAGCTGGCGTACCAAACCGGACAGCGGAGCCGGCCCCCACTTGGCGGCGCAGCCGCCGCAGGACGTCCATTCGGTCAGCCTGACGGCAGCGCCACCGCCGGTGTCAGTCGTACCGATCGACTCGGCCATCCCTGCCCCCTCTCGTCGGCGGAGCTCGGCGGCGGTCCGAGGAGACGACCGCCCCGGTCGCGGGCACTCCAGAGAAGTTATCGCTGTACAGCAGCGATAACCCCTTGTGCTGCCCCGATCCATCGACAAAGATGACCTTCGTAGCGGCGCATCACCGGTTGGGCCGGTTCGTAGGTGCGGATCGGGGCAGGGGTCGTGGGCTGGGGGGGGACAACCGTCGAGTTACCGCAAGGGAGGGCAGGCGATGGGCGAGACAGTCGCACCCCAGACATGGTCTGGTCCGGAGCTGCTGGCCGCCGGCACAGCGGTTGACGTGCGCAGCCGGTACTTGGGCACGTGGAGCCGTGGATTCGAGGTGGCCGAGATCGTCGGCGACACCTATCGGGTTCGCCGGCTCTCCGACGGCGCCGTCCTGCCCAGTGACTTCGCCTCCGACGATGTGAGGCTGCAGCGCCCGAAGAAGTCGGGCCTGTGGTGGTATTGATCGGTTAGATAGCGCGACCGGTCACGAGCGCAGCGAGCTCAGATAGACGTCGATCGGTATGGCGTTCAGGGTGAGGGTCTTGATCGTCCCACGCGCCCCCAGACGGAGCGCCACCCGGGCGATCGTGGTCTCGTCGGGCGCCTCGAGGATGGTGGCGAAGTCGTAGGGTCCGAGCAGGGCCCACTGCTGCAGCACCCGGGCCCCCATCGACTCGACGTCGGCGTTCACCTGCTTCAGGCGGTCTGGGTTGTCGTGCAGCGTCGACGCCCCGTCGGGACCGATGGTCGAGAGCATCAGGTAGGTGCTCATGGGCGAGCACCCTAACCCAGGCGGCTCACGTTCTCTCGCTCGTCGGCGTCGACGTCGGTTGCCAGGAAGGCGTCGAGCATCTCCCGGGCCACCTCCGGTGAGGTGAGCCGGAGCCCGAAGGCGAGCACGTTGGCGTCGTTCCACCGCCGGGCCCCCCGTGCCGTCTCGGCGTCGGTGCAGAGGGCCGCCCGCACTCCCGGCACCTTGTTGGCCGCCATCGACACGCCGGTGCCCGTCCAGCAGCACGCCACGCCCCGCTCGGCGCGACCGGATGCCACCGCCTCTCCCACCTGACGGCCGACGTCCGGCCAGGGCTCGGCCGGAGCCACGTCCGTCACCTGGTGGCCGTGGCGTTCGAGCTCGGCCACGACCCCAGCCGTGAGGGAGGTCGGCTCGTCCGTGCCGAAGGCGATGCGCATCACCGCAGACGCTACCGGGTGGGGCTCATCGACCGGCGGCTCCGCCGACCCCGGGCAGGCCCCACCCCCCGGCAGTGCCCCTAGCCTGGCCGCATGGGCCGGCGTCGGGTGGCCATCGTTCCACACACCCACTGGGACCGGGAATGGACCCAGTCGTTCGAGGTCGTTCGCCTGGACCTGGTCGAGCTGCTCGACGGCGTGATCGACCTGCTGGAGCGCGACGACTCCTTCACCGCCTTCTTGCTCGACGGTCAGGTGGCACCCGTCGACGACTACCTGGAGGTCAGACCCGAAGCCGAAGGGCGTCTCCGCCAGCTGGTCACGTCGCGACGGCTGGAGATCGGGCCCTGGTACCTGCCGATGGACGAGTTCCTCGTCTCCGGCGAGACGATCGTGCGCAACCTGCAGCTCGGCCTTGCGCGCGCTGCCCGCTTCGGCGGCGCCATGCCGGTCGGCTACCTGGCTGACAACTTCGGCCACGTCGCCCAGATGCCCCAGCTCCTCAGGGAAGCCGGGTTCGGCCATGCCGTCGTCTGGCGCGGGGTACCGGCGACGATCGACGCGACGGCGTTCTGGTGGTCCGCCCCCGACGGCTCGACGGTGCGGGCCGAGTATCTGGCGCGCGGCTACGGCAACGGCGCGGCCCTACCCGACGACCCGGCGGCGTTGACCCGACGGCTGGCCGCCCACGAGGCCGAGCTGGGGAAGCTCCTGGTCGACGGGATCCTGCTCATGAACGGCACCGACCGGGCGCGGCCGCAGCCCGGGCTTGGTGCGCTGGTGGCGGCGACGAACTCCGAGCAGGAGCACTTCGAGCTGTGCGTGACGTCCCTCGGTGCCGAGCTCTCCCGCCGGCCGACCGAGGACCTGCCGCGCTGGTCGGGCGAGCTGCGATCGGGGCAGGGGGCCCATGTGCTGAGGGGCGTGGCGTCGACACGCGTCGACGTGAAGCAGGCCGCGGCGCGGGCTGAGCGCGCGCTGGAGCGGGTGGCCGAGCCGCTCTGCGCGCTCTTCCTCCCCGCGTCGCGCTGGCCCCGGGCGCTGCTCGACGCGGCCTGGTTGCAGCTGGTGCGCAACTCCGCCCACGACTCGATCTCGGCGTGCTCGGTCGACGACGTCTCTGCCGCGGTGCTACAGCGCGCCGTCGGGGCCACCGGAGCGGCCGAGGGCCTGAGCGGGTGGGCCATGGCCGAGCTGGGCTCGTCGATGGCCGACCCCGGCCCGGTGGTGGTCAACACCGCCGCCCGGAGCCGGAGCGGGGTGATCGAGCTGGTCCTGCCCGGCGACGAGCAGGTCGAGGGCACCCAGCTGCTGCAAGCCTGGCCCTCCCTCCATCGCCTCGACACGATGGGCGTCCACGACGTGCGCGCCGTCCTCGGTCGCATACGGGGCCAGGATCTGGGCGACGGCACCTTCGTGAACGGGGCCGAGATCGCACACGGCGCCGATGGCATCGAGGTGTGGCTCCACACTGACACGCGCCTGACACCGAACCCGTCGGTGGAGCAGGTGAAGCGGGAGCTCTATGCCGGCGTCGGCGCCCGGCCCGACGCCGCCGTGCGCGTGCACCTCGACCGGCGCGCCAGCCAGCGGGTGCTCGCCCGAGCCGAGGCGGTGCCCGGCCTGGGGTGGGCGCGCTGGGCTCCGGCGCCGCTCCAGCACCCCGTGCAAGTCACTGCTGAGACGTCGATGAGCAACGGCCTGGTCACCGTGGCGATCGACGGCGCAACAGGTACCTTCGCGATCGACAAGTCCCCCGACCTGGACCGGTTGGTGGACGAAGGCGACCACGGCGACACCTACACCTGGTCGCCGCCCGCCCACGACACCGTCGTCGATCAGCCCGATGCCGTCTCGGTCGAGGTTGCCGAACGCGGACCAGTCCGCGGCCGACTGCTCGTCCGGCGGACCTACGTCTGGCCCGAGCGGGTCGACGACGACCGCAAGGCCCGGGTGGGCGAGAGGTCGCTGGTCGTCACGACGACCATCGAGCTGCGCGCGGGCGAGCGATTGGTGCGGGTGACGACCAATTTCGACAACCCGTGCCGTGATCATCGGCTGCGGGCACTGTTCCGCCTTCCCGTGCCGGCGTCGACGTCCCGGGCCGAGTGCGCCTTTGGGCTCGTCGAGCGAGGCCTCGACACCGAAGGGGGGGCCGACGAGCTCGCGGTGCCCACGTTTCCGTCTCGACGCTTCGTCACCGCCGGCGACCTCACCGTGGTGCACGAGGGTCTGCTCGAGTACGAGCTGATCGACATAGACGACGGCCGGGCCCGGACACTGGCCCTCACCCTCCTGCGGGCGACCGGCGTGCTGTCACGGCCGACGACCAGCCACCGGCGATCCCCCGCGGGGCCGTCCCTGTCGGTCGACGGCGCGCAGATGCTGGGTCCGGTGGAGTGCCGCTATGCAGTGAGCGTCGGGCCCGTCGATCCGTATGCCGTGGCCGACGAAGCCTTGCTGCCGCTGCTCGCCACGACGGCGCCGGGCGGCGGCGAGCGCGCACCCACTGGGCAGGGCCTGGCCGTCGACGGCGCCGAGGTGTCAGCTGTCCGGCGGGAAGGTGGCGCCGTGGAGATCCGCGTCTTCAATCCGGGCGACGCCCCGACGTCGGTCTCGGTGGGCGGACGATCGGGCCAACTCGTCGATCTCGCCGGGCGGCCGGTCGGCGCCTTCGAGGGCGGCTTCGAGCTCGGCCCGCGACAGCT
This sequence comes from uncultured Actinomycetes bacterium, assembly GCA_963717645.1. Classification (GTDB taxonomy): domain Bacteria; phylum Actinomycetota; class Acidimicrobiia; order Acidimicrobiales; family AC-9; genus AC-9. Next base: position 85,186 of record CAVQWQ010000005.1, read on the forward strand.
GGCGACTGCCCGCCTGGCAGACCTCTGACGGCGGCCTACTCCTCCCGTTCCCCGCGATCTCGCCGCTCCTCGCGCCGCTCCTCGCGACGGTCGGTCGCGCGCTCCCGGAGCTCGCTCGCCCGGGCCCGTAGCTCGGTGGCGGCAGGCAGCACGCCCGGAAGGCCGCGCCGTCGACTCCACGACCAGCGGCCGTCAGCCGGAGGCTCCTTTCCGGCCCAGTGCAGCGCCCACAACTGCACCCGTCCCACGTCCTTCAGGGTGCGGGGCCGGAGCGACTTGAAGGCCAGCTCTTCGTCAGCCTCGAGCGCGGCGTGCACCTCGTCCGAGACCAGCACCGTGCCCGGGATGGCGATCTTCACGATGCGGCTGGCCAGATTGACGACCGTCCCGTAGTAGTCACCCTCCATCGCAAGCACCGATCCGGAAGCCAGACCGACCCGCACGTCCGACAACAGCTCGTCATCAGCGTAGGCGTCGGCCAGGCGCAAGCCGATCCTCGCTCCGTCGGCGGCATCGCGCACCACGAACATGACCTCGTCGCCGATCACCTTGACGACCTGGCCTCCTAACGCGCTGACCGTGTCGAAGGCAAGCTCCTCGAACCGGCTGACCACCTCCGCGAGCGCCTCGTCACTGAGCTCCTGAGAGAGCAAGGTGAAGCCCACCAGGTCGGCGAAGCCGATCGTGGCCTCGATCGTCCCCCCACTGCGCTCACCCCGGCTGAACGCCAGCATCGCCCGTCGGAACGCGGCCTGTAGGTGCCGTCGCCATGCGTACTCGAGCAAGCGGCCCATGCTCGGAAGGATGACGTCCAGCGTGCGGAGGAAGAGGTCCGCCATCTCGTCGGTATCGAGATCGCTGCGCATCAACGGCGACGCCCCGACCTCGGCTTCGGCCACACGGGCCATCGACAGCCCGATGACTCTCGTCATCTGCAGCGCCACCTCGACGTCCGCCAGTCCCTCCTGGAGGAAGCGCTCGGCGATGGCGAGGGCCTCGACATCAGCATCGGTGAAGTGGCGCTCGTCGTCGGTCACGTCGGTGAAGCCGAGGGCCCGCCAGAAGCGCGCCGTCTGCTCCGACGGCATGCCCGACCGCTCGGCCACCTCCGTCGCCGTGTAGCGCGGCGTCCCGGCGACGAGGAGGCGATCGACCGTGAGGAGGTACAGGTTGCCCTCGGCGGCCGCGTGGTTGATCTCCTCGGCGCTGACCCCAAGCGACACCAGGAGCGAGCGCATGCGCTCCCCCAGGCGCGTCTCCTGGTCGCTCATCGCGGCCACCCGCCCGAACGCGCCAGTGCTCGGACCGTGAGCTCTGCCTCCCCTCGGGGCTCGACCGACGACCAGCTGGGATCGAGGCCGGGGGCCGTGATGCGAACGTCTCCCGTGCCGGGATGGGGCTCGAGCTCCCAGCGCAGCACGGCCCGTCCGGCCTCCCACCAAACCTGGAAGGAGATCGTCCCTCGATGTGTGGGCGCCCGGCGCACCGCCAGGGGTCGACCGGTCCATTCCTCGGGCACCATCGTGCACAACGCCAGGCCGTCGTGGGTCTCGCGCACCAGGAGCTCCCGCACGAAGGAAAGGAAGTCGGCGGTCGCCCACCCGTGGTGACCGTCGCCCATGCACCCGTCCCCGAGGAGGGGGTGGATGGCCTCGGGCCAGGTGAACGTGGAGCTGGCCGCGCCCACCAGCCACTCGAGGCGGTCCAGGGCCCGCCGGTCACCGGCGGCCAGCTCCACGAAAGCCAGCTGGAGCGTCAGGTACGTGCCGAGACCGGTGTGGCTGATGCCGTGGAAGAAGGCCGAGCCGATCAGGAAGCGCTCGCGCACGGCCTCGACCGTCGCCGCCATGGCCGGATCGAGCGGCGGGATCAACCCCAGCGGCTGACATGCGACCAGCGACCCGATGATGCCGGGGTCGACACGGCGATGGGGCCCCGCAGGAATCACCAGGGTGCCCAGGTGCCGGGAGGTCCGCTCCATCGACGCCCAGAGGTCGGCTCGCATCGCGGCCGCCCACTCGTCGGCACGGGCCGCTGCCGCCTCGTCGCCCGCCACCCGCAACAGGGGCGCGGCGTCGAGGAGCCCCCGGAGCGACCAGAAGTCGTCCCAGTAGAAGTAGTCGAACGGTCCGAGGTGCTCGGCGGAGACGCCCGCCGGCATCAGGCCCTCGAGCGCCGGGTCGGAGCGGCGTGAGCGCGGCTTGGTGTGGCGCTTGTGCTCGATCCATGTCGCGGCACGGGCGATCGTGGGAGCCAGGCGGCCGACCAGCTCGTCGTCGCGGCTGAGGCGCCAGTGCTCGGCCAGCGCCCACAGGGCGGCCCCGTTGGCGTCCCATTCCTGGCGCTGGCTGAAGAAGAACCCGTCGTGGCCCTGTCGGTCGGGGTACGAGGCCAACACCTCGGCCGCCTCGGCGTGGAAGCCGTAGCGGTCCAGGGCGGCGAGGAGGTAGGCCGCGTCGCGGAACCAGAACCGGTGGTATGTGAACGGTCCGGGCATCACGTCGCTGCCTTCGTGGGACAGCACCAGGAAACGGCGACAGGCATCCACAGCGTCGGCCAGCCGTCCGCTCGGCAGGACGAGATCCGTGCCCCGATCGGTGCGGGCGTGCCAGTCGAGTGCCGTCGCCGAGCTCGATGGCAGGACGGCCGGCAGCTCGGGCACCCGCCCGGCTCGACGTCGGGCCAACCGACGCCGGCGGGTGCGCCGTTCGGCGACGAGGGGGAGGGCCACCCGATGCGTGGTCGCCGGGGCCAGCGGGAGCTGCAGGGCGAGCTGGGCCAGACCAACGTCGCAACGAAGCGACAAGTTGCGCTCGGACCCAGCTCCACCCTGCAGCACGGTGGTGGCCGAGTCACCGCCCGCGAACGTCGAACCGGCGACCGCGCTCGGTGCCCGGGGCAGCAGGAGGGCGGGTCGGCCGTCGACCATCACCGTGCGATCCTCGAGGGCGATCCGCTCCACCACGGCGAGGCCCTCGGGGTTGTACGGGCGGACAGCCAAGGCGACGACGAGGTCGTCTCGTGACCGGTTCTCGAGCTCGACGACCAAGAGCTCGGTGCCGGTCGCGGCGTCGGTGGCGCCGGTCGTCACCGCGTAGACCCGATGGGCGGCGTGACCGCCCGGCACCTCGACGGTCGTCTCCACGACAGGGCTGCCGTCGACGAGGCGCTGCTCGACTCCGCCGTCTCGCGACGGCAGGTGCCACCCGTCCTCCGACTCGACCCACCAGTCCAGCGACCATCCGTCGAACCACGGCGTCACCAGACCACGAGGATCCACGATGGCCTTGCGCGACGATCGAGGGTTGCCGACCATCGTCCACGCCCGACCGGTGACGTTGGTCAGCAGGGGAAGGTGCCCACGGGGCACGAACGCCGGTGACCCCGGGTCCAGCTGCCGCTCGAGCCACCACGGCCACACCCAGTCCATGGCCAGCTGGGCCGCGGCGCGAGTACGAACGGCTCGGAAGACGGTCCGGGCGCCCACCGGCAACAGCTCGCCGGGCACCTCCACCTCGACCGTCTCGCCCAGGCGCTGGAACGTCGACAGGTAGCGGACGATGTCGTCGGTGATGCGCAGTCGGCCCATGGCTCGACGCAACATCCAGGTACGGATCCCCATGGGGTTGACCTCAGCCGCGGATGCCGTACAGCTCGGTCTTTGCCTCCCTCTGCATCAAGTCGGTGATCGCCTCGGGCACGGTCTTGCCGTCGCGGATGACGGCAGCGACCTGCTCGGCGATGGGCATCTCGACCCCGTGCCGGGTGGCGAGCTCGACCACCGGTCCAGAGGTCTTCACACCTTCGGCGACCATTCGCATCTCTGCCACGATCTCGCCGATCTGCCGGCCCTGGCCCAGCGCCTCACCGACGTGGCGATTGCGGCTCTGCCGGCTGATGCAGGTGGCGACGAGATCACCCATGCCGGCCAGCCCCGAGAACGTGAGGGGGTCGCCACCGATGGCGATGCCGAGCCTGGTGAGCTCCGCGAGACCTCGGGTCACGAGGGCGGCGCGCGTGTTGTCGCCGAAGCCCATGCCGTCGGTCATGCCGGCGGCGATGGCGATGACGTTCTTCAGCGCTCCGGCGATCTCGCAGCCGATCACATCGGGGTTGGTGTACACCCGGAACATTCCGCTCGAGAACAGGTGCTGCAGCTCGATGGCGATGCCTTCGTCGGCCACGGCCACGACGCTCGCCGCCGGATGGCCGGCCAGCACCTCCCGCGCCAGGTTGGGCCCTGTGAGGACACCCACTGGGCGAGACGAGCCGGGCGCCACCTCTTCGACGACCTCGGTCATGCGCATGAGCGAGTCCTGCTCGATCCCCTTGGCCAGGCTGATCACGGGAGTGGTGGCGCCGAGGTGCGGGGCAAGCGCCTCGATCACGCTCCGGAAGCCGTGCGACGGGACACCCATCACCACCACGTCGGCGCCGGCAACAGCCTCCTCGAGCGACGCCGTGGCACCCAGGCGGTCCGGAAGCTGGATCCCGGGCAGGTACGAGCCGTTGACGTGGTCGACGGCGATCTCCTGCGCCAGCTCGGGTCGCCTGGCCCACAGGGTCGCGGGCGCGTTCCTGGCGACGAGCGCCGCCACCGCTGTTCCCCACGAGCCCGCCCCGATGACTGCGACCCTGGTCACCACGCCGCCACCCTACGCGCGGCAGCGACTGCGGGCTATCTCTCCGGGCGGCCTCCCGGGCCGGCCCTAGACTGGCTGTGTGGGACGCGAGGGGGTGAGCTCGTCGCCGGGGCAGCAGGGTCAACCGCCGTCGGGCGCCCTCCGTATCGGTCCCGAGGCCGTGCTCGTGCCGGTCAAGGCCTTCGCCGACGCCAAGCGACGCCTGGCTCCTGCCCTACCCCCGGCGCAGCGTGCGAGCCTCGCCCGGTCCATGGCCGAGCGCGTCGTGGCTGCCGCCGGCACCCTTCCGGTGGCCGTGGTCTGCGACGACAACGAGGTTGCCGTGTGGGCCCGCCAGCAGGGCGCGCTGGTGATCTGGGAGCCGGAACGGGGACTGAACAGGGCCGTGGAGGCTGGGGTCAGTCGCCTCGGAGCCGCCGGAGCGGTGCGGGTGACCGTTGCCCACGGCGACCTGCCGCTCGCCGCCGATCTCAGCTGGGTCGGTCGCTTTCAGGGAGTGACGCTCGTTCCCGACCGCCATCACGACGGCACCAACGTGGCGTGCGTGCCCACCGCGGCCGGCTTCAGGTTCTCGTATGGACCAGGCTCGTTCGTGCGCCACGAGCAGGAGGCGCGCCGTCTGGGCCTGCCGCTGCGAGTCGTGGACGAACCCCTTCTGGCGTGGGACGTGGACCAACCGGCCGATCTTGACTACGGGCGCTGCCGGTCCTGAGAACCCCGTGACATCGCCGTCGGAGGAGCAGTCGGGCCCACGGACCGGGTCGGACCTGGCCACCCCCGAGTGCGCCCTGGCCGTCGGCGCCCACCCTGACGACATCGAGTTCGGTTGCGGCGCCACGCTTGCCAAGTGGGCATCGGCCGGATGTCGCATCCGACACCTGGTGTGCACCGACGGCGCCAAGGGCTCGTGGGATCCGTCCGAGGACCTCGCCAGCCTCGTGCGCATCCGCCAGGAGGAGCAGCGGGCCGCGTCGAGAGCGCTCGGCGGCGAGGGGGACGTCGTGTTCTTGGGTTGGACCGACGGCGAGCTCGAGGCCGGCCTTCGCCAGCGCTGGCAGGTCTGCTCGTGGATCCGCATCATCCGGCCCGACGTCGTGCTCGGCCATGACCCCTGGAAGCGTTACCGCCTCCATCCGGACCACCGCAACGCCGGATTCCTCGTCACCGATGCCATCGTGGCGGCACGCGATCCACACTTCTTCCCCGACCAAGAGGCACCTCCGCACCGCCCGTCGGCGCTGTTGCTGTGGGAAGCCGACGAGGCTGACCACCTCGAGGACGTCTCCGGCTTCGAGGACGCCAAGCTGGACGCTCTGCTCGCCCATCGAAGCCAGTTCCGCTCGACCATGCGCATCGAAGAATCGACATCCCGCGAGGAGATGGCGCGATTTCGTGATCGCGTGGTCCAACGTCTCACCGATGACGGCCAGCGCGCCGGGCTCAGCGCCGCCGAGGCCTTCAAGCTGATCGGCGACATCTGACCTCCGGTCCAGAGCTCGCCGGCCGGCCTGTGCTCGGTCCGGCTTCCCGGAGCCGCCTTGTCAGGACGAGCTGGCGCGCTTCCTGGCTGTCGACTTGCGAGCCCGAGACGCCGCGGTGGACTTGGTGCCCTTTCGCGCCGGCGCTCTCGTGGTCTTGCGAGCCCTGCTCTTCACCGCCTTGCGAGCGGGCGCCTTGGTCGACTTGCGAGCAGGAGCCCGCGTCGTCTTGCGAGTGGCCTTTCGGGTCGCCTTTCGGGCGGTCTTACGGGCCGGAGCCTTGGTCGCCTTCCTCGTCCGGGCCTTCGCCGTCTTGCGGGCGGGAGCCTTGGTCGTCTTGCGAGCGGCCTTCGTGGTCTTCCTCGCCGTGGTACGGCCTGTCGCCCGCGACTTCTTGGCCAGCGACTTCGACGTCTTCGACGCCGACTTGCTGGCCTTCTTGGCCAGGCCGCCGCCCCTTCGCGCCGCGGTCGCTCGTGTGGCGGTCACCCGCCGCTTGGCCGACTTTCTGGCCCTGCCCGCCGTCTTTGCGACGCGCTTCTCAGCGGCCGTAGCCGCCTTCCTGATCGCTGCCATGCCATCACCTATCGCTTCCTGGCGGCCTTCGCCGTCGTAGTGGTCTTCTTCTTCACCGGCGCCTTCTTGGCAGCCGGCCGCTTCGTGGCGGGGGCCTTCTTCGAGGTGGCCTTCCTGCCCGCCCCTGCCTTCGTGGCCTTCTTGATCGGCCGATTCGTGTTGAGGGCGCCTTTGAATGCCGATCCAGCTGCGAACCGCACGCCCTTCGATGCCTTGATCCGCACTGGGGCCCCAGTTTGCGGGTTGCGGCCCATGCGGGCATTGCGACTCGTGGGGTTGAACGTGCCGAAGCCCACCAGCGCCACCCTGTTACCCGTTCGCACCGCGTCCATAACCGTCGACATCACCGCGTCAACAGCGCGCTCGGCTTGACGCTTCTCGAGAGCAGCAGCTGCGCCGACCGCATCGACCAGCTGGGACTTGTTCACCGCCACCTCCACTGTTCGTGACGTAGTTTCCCTGTAATGAAAAAGGTTCTTGGCCGTAAGGTCAAGTTTTTCCTTGACGCGAAAGCGTTTTGCTCTCGCGATGGACGCCCGCGCGGTACTTCGCGAGTCTCTTGACTCGTGGAAACGCTGCCGGACGGCATGTACGACGTCATGATCGTGGATGTCGAGACCGATGAACAGCAAGGTGTTCGGATCGATGTCGTCGTCGCGACGGGATCACACCGCGGCGAAGTCGAGTCGCTGCGCACATCGTCGATGCAACAGGATCCTCTCGGCCTCTTGGGCCTGCCAGCGCGCCTCGTGGTGCACGACGGGATGCCGCATCTGACGATGGATTGACGACCGTTGGGCCCACTTGGCTGTCTCTGTCCCACGATCAGCGCCACGACGCCCTGGATTGGCGAGCGGGGCTGTTCGATGGGGCAAAGAACGCCTATGGCATTATCCTGACTGGCGATGACCTGCCCATCCTGCGGGAACACGCTGCCGGACGGGGCCCGATTCTGCCCAGGATGCGGGCACTCGATCGTGACGCTCGCCACACGGGGCGATGAGCGGCGGGTCGTCACTGTCCTGTTCGCCGATCTCGTCGGATTCACGACCCTGAGCGAGGCGATGGACCCCGAGCAGGTCAAGAACCTCGTGGACCGCTGCTTCGAGCGACTCGCCGCCGACATCACCGCCTTCGGCGGGAGGGTGGACAAGATCGTGGGCGACGCCATCGTCGCCTTGTTCGGCGCTCCGGTCGCCCACGAGGACGATGCCGAACGGGCCGTACGGGCGGCACTGCAGATGCAGGCGAGTGTGGTGGCGCTCTCTGGCGAGCTCGAGTCCGTCCGCATGCGCATCGGCGTCAACACCGGAGAGGTACTGGTCGGCGCCCTGCGGGCGGGCGGCGACTACACGGCGATGGGCGACGTGGTCAACGTGGCCAGCCGACTGCAGACGATGGCCGATCCGGGTCAGGTGCTGGTTGGCTCTCCGACCCGGGCCGGCACCGCCGCTGTCGTGCGCTACGAGCCGGTGGGCATGCTGCAGACCCGCGGTCGCGACGGCAGCGTCGAGGCGTGGGTCGCCCTGGAATGTCTCGCTCCTCCTGGGCGCCGGCCGGCGCGAGTGGACGGCCCGTTGGTCGGTCGCTGCGAGGAGCTGGGCCTGCTGCAACACGCAGTCGGTGCCGCCGTCGCTCGTCGTCGGGCGCAGCTGGTCGTCTTGCTCGGCGACGCGGGAGTCGGCAAGAGCCGACTCGCCCGCGAGCTCGCCGACTGGGCGGTCCGGGAGCACGACGCCACGGTGCTGGAGGGCCGCTGCGTGCCCTACGGGGAAGCCAACGTCTGGTGGCCGATGGCAGAGATGATCCGCCAGGCATGCGCCATCGAGCCGTCCGACTCTGCCGACGAGACGCTGGCCAAATGCCGCGCCGCGGTCGCCACGGTCACTGGCGTCGACGTCGCCGGCAGCGAGGCGGAGCGGCTGGCGACTGCCCTCTCCTTCCTCATGGGCAATCAGGATGCACTGGCCAACGTCGACCCCGGCCGAACCCGCGACGAGGTGCGTCTTTCGCTGTTGACCTTCCTCGACGGGCTCGCCCGCCGTCGTCCCCTCGTGTTGGCGCTGTCAGAGCTCCACTGGGCGGACCAGCTGGTCTTCGACGCCATCGACGATCTCCTCGATCGACTGCACCACCTCCCCCTGGTGCTCATGGCCACGGCCCGTCCCGAGGTCCAGCCTCGCTGGGCGCCCAGACCGGGTCGCCACAGCGAGGTCGTGCTGCACGTCGATCCCCTCGCCCTCGTCGAGGGCCGCCAGCTGCTGGCGTCGCTGTCGGGGAACGAGCTGGAGGCAGGGCTCCAGGACGCCCTCCTCGAGCGCAGTGGGGGCAACCCCTTGTTCCTCGAGGAGCTGTCAGCTCTGCTCGGCCACGCCGGCGGCAGCGAGCACGTCGTGCTCGCCGAGGCCGCCCCGTCGGGCGCAGAGCTTCCTGCGACCCTCCGCGGCCTGGTGGCAGCCCGCCTCGACGCGCTCAGCCGCGAAGAGCGCGCCGTGGTGGAGGACGCCTCGGTGGTGGGTGTGCGGGGTGGTCTCGAAGCCCTCACCACCTTGGCGACGGCACGGGGCGCGCCGGAGATCGCTCCGGTCGTGGAGGAGCTGGCAGCCAAGGACGTTGTCGCGATGCATGGCGACACGTGGGCCTTCCGATCGGGGTTGGCGCGCGAGGTCGCGTACGAGATCCTGACCAAGGCCGACCGGGCCCGGCGGCACTACGCCCTGGCGTCCTGGTTGTCCGAGAGCACTCAGCAGACCGACCGTCAGCACGAGGTGGTCGAGCAGCTGGCCCACCACTACGGCGAGGTCTCGGCGCTGACGGCCGAGGTGGGAGCGGTCGGCGGGGTCCCGACCGACGTGTGGCGGTCGGCCGTCGAGTACACCACGTTGTCGGCCGACCGCTCACGCCAGCGAGGGTTCTATCAACTGGCGGTGGACCTCCTGTCACGGGCCGTGGCGATCATCCCGCCGGGCGAGCAAGCAGCTCGGCGTGAGGTGCTGCTGGAACGGGCCGATGCCATGGCTAATCTGCGCGAGCCCGGTGCGGCGCGTGCCGACATCGACAGCGCCCTGGCTTCGGCGTCCGCGCAGGGTGACCAGCGCTCCGTGGCCCGGGCACTCACCGTGCTGGGCCACGTCGAGCAGGCCGAGGGGTCCTTCGACGCGTCGAGCGCCACTCTCGAGCGGGCGACGCGCATCTGGCGCGACGTCGGTGACGGTCACGGTGAAGCCGAGGCGCTCAGCCAGCTGGGCGTGACCCGCTCGCTCATGGGCGATCCGGACGGGGCAGAGGTGGCCATGACGACCGCCCTCACGATGTTCCGCTCCCTCGGCTCGCGCCACGAGGAGGCTTGGGCCCTCTGGAACCTGGCCGAGATCGCCTACGCCCTCGGCCGCCTCACCGAGGCCGAGGAGCGCCTCGGTGAGGCAGGGAGCACCTTCATCGAGGCCGGCGACTGGGGAGGGCTCGGCTGGACGAAAGGCCTGCTCGGGTTCGTACGCTTCTTCCAGGGGCGCCGCGATGAAGCAGAGGCCCTGGCGACCCACATCCTCGGCGAGGTGCGCCAGGGCGGTGACCGGTGGGCACTGGCGATGGTGCAGTTCCTGCTCGGCTCCGTGGCGCTGTGGCAGGGCCGGACGAACGAGGCGATCGAGCGGAGCCAGGAGGCGGCCGGGCTGTTCCGCGAGCTTCGCAACGGCGACGCCATGCGGGCAGAGGGCGTGTTGATCAGGGCCCGAGCCGCCGCCGGCGACGTCGACGCGGCGTTCGCCCTGGCCCGGGAGAACCTGATGAGCGCCCTGGCGAACGAAGGGTCGACCGACTGGACCTCGTCCAAGGCCGGCCTGGTGTACGGACTGGTGCAGGGTGCGGGCTTGGTGCTGGCGGGCACGGCCATCCACGTGGGCGACGGCGAGCAGGCGCTGTCGGTCCTGAGCGAGCTGTCGCAGCTGTCGACCGGGGCGGTCAGCGAGGTCGCCACGACCGAGGTCGACACGGCCCACGGGGCCGCCCTCGCCCAGGTCGGGCGGTTCGACGAAGCGATCGATCGGCTTGAGCAGGCGGGGGCCGACGCAGCGGCCGCGGGCCCGCGTGCCAACGCCCTGTCGCTGCTCGCCCTGGCCTATGCCGGCGCCCACCGGCCCGAAGAGGCGATCGACGCCGCCCGCACGACGGCGTCGCTCGAGGAGGCGACCTATCTCGATCGGGCCGTGGCCGACGTCGCGAGAGGCTTCGCCTCGGTGCAGCTCGGTCGTCCCGAAGAGGGAGAGGAGGCGTTCTGCGCCGCCCGGTCGAGCCTCGACGCCACCGGCGACCGGACCCAGCAGGCCGTCGTGCGCCTCGCTCGGGCTCGCGGCCTGGAGGCGACGGACGCGCCCGAGGCATCGGTCGCCCTGGCCGAGGCGCAGGCCGCGCTGGCCCGCATCGGCATCACGGCCGAGGGTTGGGACAACGCGTTCCGCGCCGCCGCTGGTGGCGGGCCGCTCGTCGAGTCCGTGCCCACCGCCGGCCGGCAGTGAGCGCGTCGACCGCGCTCAGGAGACCCGTGCGGAGTCCTGAAGGCCGAGCACCTGGTCGGCGACCTCCTCGAGCTCGTCCCCCCACCGATCGGGCTCGATGGCGGGGACGACGACCAGCTTCGAGAACCCGCGGTCGATAAAGGCTTCGAGCCGCCGGCGTAGGGCCTCGAGCCCGGGCAGGACGAGCTCGCCGGGGTCGACATCAGGCCGGCGCGCGGCCAGCGCTCGGACCATGCGATCGGGCACCGGGCCGCGGGAGTACACGACGAGGGCGCCGAAGTGCTCCGGGTCGATCCATCGTCCGGCTCGGTCTGCCGCTTCCTCCACGACCTTGCGGCCGGCGGCGGCTTCATCAGGGGTGCAGAAGCTCGGCAGCCAGCCATCAGCCAACCGACCCGTGCGGCGCAGCTCGCTGGGCACCCGACCTCCGAGCCAGACATCGGGAGGGCGCTGCACCGGCTTGGGCTGGATGGTGAGCCCGGTGTAGTCGAACCGGGAGCCATGGTGATCGATGGCATCCTCGGCCCACATCCGGCGGACGAGGGGCAGCGCCTCGTCGAACCACGCCGCCCGTTCCTCTCGCCGCACACCGAAGGCCTGCTGCTCGTGCGGCTCGGCCACCCCCAGCCCGAACGCGGGCAGTAGACGGCCGCCGGAGAGGACGTCGAGGCTCGCCAGCTCCTTGGCGAGCACGGCCGGGTTGCGCCCCGGCAGCACAAGCACGCTGGTGCCGAGCTTGAGGCGTTCGGTCCGACCGGCAGCCACCGCCAGGCCCACCACCGGATCGGGAGCGACGCCGGTGAGCCGCTCGGACAGCCACAGCGAGTCGAACCGTCGTCGCTCCAAGCCGTCCACCAGGTCGGCGAAGCGCTGGCGGCCACCGCCACCCGCAGCCGTGCCGAGCCCGTATCCGATGCGTACCTTCATGGACCGTCAGCCTACGAGGTGGTCTTGCAGCCATCGGCCGCGCCCGACCAGGATGACCTCGAGATGAGCCAGGACGAGACACCTGTCGGAGTAGCCGGCACGCACGGAGCACAGAAGACGCTGGCGGCGCTCGACCGGGGCGGGCAGCTGCCGCACCCGATCCGACCGGTATCGGTTGACCGTGACGGCCGGGTCGACAAGGCCGACGCGGCCGGGGTGACCGTGCTCTGGCGCCCGGGGCTCGAGCCTCGGAAGTGGCTGCTGGCGGCCGTCGACCACCTCCCGGATCTGGCGTGGGTCCACTCCGACGCGGTGGGGGTCGACACCCTGCCCGTGGCCGAGCTGGCCGAGCGGGGGATCGTCCTCACCAACGGCGTCGGCAGCTTCTCCCGCCCGATGGCCGAGTGGGTCATGCTGGCCATCCTCTCGGCGGCCAAGCGCTTCCCTCGGTTCGTGCGACTCTCCGATCGTGGCGTGTGGGATCCCAGCCCCCTCCTGAACGAGCTCGAGGGCGGCGTGGTCCTCCTTCTCGGCCTCGGCTCGGTCAACGGTCTGGTGGCACCGATGGCCGCCGCCTTCGGGATGGAGGTCAGGGCCGTGTCGCGCCAGGCTCGGGCCGACCCTCCCGCCGGCGTGACCAGCATGGTGACGCCCGACCGCTGGCGGGCGGAGCTCCACGACGCGGACTACGTCGTGCTCGGCCTGCCGCTCACGTCGGCAACGGCCAACAGCATCGATGCCGAGGCCCTGGCGGCCATGAAGCCCACGGCGTGGCTGGTGAACGTCGCCCGCGGCGCGCTTGTCGACGAGGCCGCCCTCGTGCGCGCCCTCGACGCCGACCAGATCGGAGGCGCCGTGCTCGACACCTTCGTCGAGGAGCCCCTGCCGGAAGGCCATCCCCTGTGGCGACGCGAGAACGTCATCGTCGTGCCCCACTTCACCTGGTCCTCGCCGCGGGCAGTGGACCGCATCCAGCAGCTCTTCACCGCCCAGCTCGCCCGCTGGCTGTCGGGAACCCCGTTGGCCAACGTGGTCGACACCGCCGCCGGCTACTGAGCCACCGAGCGCGTCGCGTCAGTTGACCCCGCGTTCCTGGCCCTCCCAGTACGAAGAGCGGAGCTTGAACTTCTGGAGCTTTCCCGTGGCCGTGCGGGGCAGGCCGTCGCGAAGCTCCACCGACGTCGGGCACTTGAAGTGCGCCAGACCGCTGCGGCAGAACTCGATCAGCTCGGCCTCGTCGACGGCCGTACCGGGCCGGGCCACCACGAGGGCCTTGACCGTCTCGCCCCAGCGCTCGTCGGGGACCCCGATCACCGCCACCTCGGCCACGGCCGGATGCTGGTACAGGTGATCCTCGACCTCGATGGACGACACGTTCTCGCCTCCGCTGATGATCACGTCCTTCTTGCGGTCCTCGATCGTCAGGTGTGGACCGTCCATGAAGCCGCCGTCGCCCGTTCGGAACCATCCCTTGTCATCCTCGGGCCGGCCTCCCGGGCCGGCCGTGAGGACGGCCTCCGACGCATCGGGCTGACGCCAGTACCCCGCGAACACGTGGTTGGAGCGGGCGAGCACCTCACCCTGGTCGTCGGTACGGACCTTGACACCCACCGCCGGGAGCCCCGCCCGGCTGAGCCGGCGGGCCCGCTCGGGCGGATCGAGGTCGTCCCACTCCAGCGGCGCCCGGTTCACGGTCAGCAAGGGCGAGGTCTCGGTCAGGCCGTAGATCTGGATGAACTCCCAACCGAGCTCGTCGCCCACGCGCTCGATGATCCTCGACGGCGGCGGCGCGCCCGCGACCACGATTCGGACAGTGCCTGCGCCCGGCACGACACGGCCCTGCTCTCGACGGGCTGCTGCCGCATCCAGCACGGCGGAGACGACCGCCGGGGCACCACACATGAGCGTCACGCCCTCGGACTCCACCCGAGCGAGGATCTCCTCACCGTCGACCTTGCGGATGACGACGTGACGGGCGCCCATCCCCGTGGCCGCGTATGGCATCCCCCAACCGTTGCAGTGGAACATCGGCAAGGTGTGGAGCAACACGTCCCGGTCGGTGACGGTCGTGTGCCATCCGAAGATGGCCGCGTTCAGCCAGCAGTTGCGGTGCGTCAGCTCGACTCCCTTTGGTCGGGCCGTGGTGCCGGAGGTGTAGTTGATGCTGCAGGTGGCGCGCTCGTCCGGTTCCCATCGGTTCGGGCCGGTGGCGTCGTCGCCAAGTTCGGCGAAGAGCTCGCGGTCCTGCACTCCGTCGAGCACGATGCGCTCTTTGACGTTCACGTCGGCCAGAGCGTCATCCAGCTCGGGGTCCACCAGGAGGACCGTGGACCCCGAGTGGTCGACGATGTAGCCGACCTCCTGGGTGTTCAACCTGAAGTTGATCGGCACGAGCACCCGCCCGAAGCCGCTGACGCCGAAGAACGACACCAGGAACCGTCCCGAGTTGGGGCTGACGATGGCCACCCGCTCTCCCGGGCTGCTACCGATGCGATCGAGGGCGGCGGCCATTCCTCGCGCCCGCCGGTGCAGGTGGGCATAGGTCAGCCGGCCGAACGAGCCCGTCACACCCGGCTCGTCGACCATGGCGACCCGGTCGGCATAGGCGGAGCCCGCCCGCTCGAGGAAGTCGCCGACGTTCAGCGGTACCTCCATGACGCCCCCTCTCTCGACGTGGTCAGCAGGTGGGCCAACTTATCCCAAGGGGTCGTCAGGGCCGGCCGAGCGCCGGCTCCCGGGCACGACCGAGCTCAGCCGACCGCTCGACGGCCAGCTCCGGGCGCAGCTGAGGCTGAGCTCGGTCGAGCTGCTGCCTCGCCGAGTCCCACTCCAGGTGCTGCGAGGGCGACGTGGGCCGCTCGCCCAGGGCCAGCTGGCAGTCGCCCACCCCCCACCGCTCCCGGTAGCTCTCGACCGCCAGCGCCGCCTGGCGCCAGGCGGCCCGCTCGATCGGCGCCGACGGACGTGGACCGAGCTCGGCCACCAGGTACGAGGGAGGAGAGACCTCTGCCGCCCTGACGAGCACCCGCTCTCTGCGGCTCGTCGCCTGAACGAGGATCTCGCGGCTCGCCAGGTCGGACCGCCGCGACGTCAGTCCTGCTGTGCGGTTGGCGGCGTCCGCCTCCAGCTCGCGGCGGCGGTCGCCCAACCGCGCGCCCCGGTCCTCCCATCGCCGCACCTCGGCCTCACGGAAGGAGAGCTCGGTGCGAACGTCCTGGGCCTCCTCCCTTGCCGCCCGGCGACCGGGCCACGCTCTCCTCGCCCCGAGCCCCTCCAGCCGCGCCGTCGCGTCGAGCCGAGCGGACCGGGCGGCGATCAGCCGGTCGACGGTCCGCGCCTGCTCCTGGTCGAGCCGGGCCAGGGCCGCGGTGGGGTCGGGAGCGAGACTGCGGGCCAGGCGACGCTCGACATCGTCGAGACGACGACCCAGCGGGCCGAGCGAGCCGACCAACTCGGGCGCGGCGAGCACCTCGGGCGTGGCTCGGCGACCGCTCCGACCGACACCGTCGACGACATAGCGATGGTCGTCGCCGGCCGCGCCGCACACGGCTCGGCCTTCTCCGAGGACGAGCGCCCGAACCGGTCGCACCTTCCTGGCCTCCCGGACCGTGGTGGCGTAGGCGTGCCGCAGATCGACCTCCGCCGCCGTCATCGCGCTCATCGACAGCGTCCGGCCCTGGTCGGTGCGGAGGTCGAGCACGCGGCGCTCGACGTCGACGCCGGTCACCGTGGCCCGGGCGCCGGTCGCCAGGCGGGAGTCCCGCCCGCCACGTCCGATCAGGACGCGCTCACCCACCGCCATCTCGCGACGACCGACGGGCATCGACTCGCCCAGCTCGCCGGCGACGATCAGCTCCGCTCTCGCTGCCGCGTCCTTGCCATCGATGTTGAGACGTACGAGGAGGCAGAGGGATGAGGCCGGGCCTCGGACGCTCGGTCCTCAGGGTCGCCCTCCCAGTGAGCTTGCTCGAAAGACTCGAGATCGAGGCTGCACGGCGCGGCATTGCGTCCGAGGCGCTCATCGACCAGCTGATCGTCGAGCGTCTGCCCGCAGCCCTCGCCGAAGCCGCCGAGGCACGCTTGCGCCATTCGCTCAGCATGACGCGGCCCTCAGCATCGTCTGCAAGGGGGCCGACCTGTTCGCACCTAGACGGTGGCCCCGAGGCTCACCACCTCGGGGCCGCCTTCACCAGGTCTGCCAAGGACCATGACAAGGGTACCGCGGCTATGTAGGGCTGCCGCCCGCCTATTGCGATGGGCGGCTGGCAGCGAGGCGTGGGCGGCCCTATCTCTTCATGATTCATCAGGCCTTGACTCCGGCGCTACCTGGCAGACGGCTATCGGCGATGGAGCGAGCTGATGGCCCGTTCTCCACGCGACCGGCGGGCCGAGTATCGGGCCCGGAATCTCCGAGCGAAGCGTCTCGGGTTCCGCTCGTACGGCGAGCAACGACACCTCGGTGGGCGACTGGCTGGTCGGGTCCGCAACCGCGACGAACTGGACCGGCTCCCCGCGGCGGCACAGGACCGGCGGGACGAAGCGACTGAGGTGCTGAGCTACGCCCGTCGCCACGGACTTGGCCTCTCTGACGCGGTCCGCCAGCTCGGCATGCCCGGTGCCGACCGGACGGTGCAGTTCTTCTTCCCTGATGCCGTCCAGCGCACCCGCGCTGGTCTCGTGCCGACCGAGCGGGACGAAGCGTTCCGGCCCATGGCTGCCTTGACCCCGCGGGGCTGGGTCGAGGTCGAGACCCGCGACAGCGCAACAGCGAGCATCCTCGGTGCTCACGCGGCAACGGTGAGAGGTGTCGTCGAGGGCCGGCTCCCAGCCTCGGCACTTCGGCCGTTCGAGGGCCTCGAGGTAGAAGGCCACCGCCTGCTGACCGATCCCCGGCGCCTTCGAGCCCTGGCCCGAGAGGGCCGGCTGGAGGGCGCCCCTTACCCGAGGCGGGGCCGGTGAGCGAGAGAGCCTGCTTGCGCTGCGGCGATAGCGGTCCCGTCGAGGGTGATCACCTAACCGGGCGAATCAATCGCCGCCCCGTCGACCGCCGGCTCATCGGAGACCTCTGCCGTTCCTGCCACGACGGCGTGGGCCGCGTCGACCGCGCCCGTCGGGCTGGAGCCCGCGCGGGACGACCCGTTGTGCCGGCTGCGGCGGATCGCTTCCTGGCTCGGCTACCTCGCCTGCGGTCCGCTCCCGGTCGTCACCTTTCGCCGCCCCTTCTTGGCTGCCGTGGCCGAGGTTCTCGTCGACATCGCCGACCGGCTGGAGGCCGACTGATGACCGTGGACCTACTGCCACTTCAGGTTCGAGCATGGCCCGTCATCGAGGCCGTCTGGGCGGACGACCAACTCGCGCCGATACCGGCGCGCTTCGTTCGCGGAGCCCTGCCCCGGCCGCCTGCCGAGTGCTGTGTCGTGGTTGCCATGGTGACGGACGGGAGCCCAGCTCGACGGTTCGTCCTGCTGAACGCCTTGGTCGTCGTCGACGCTGTTGTGGTCAGAGAGCTGCTTGTCGTAGCCGATGGCGCCGCCGAGGCCGACCCTGCCGGCTGGCGCCGGCTGCGCCGCCATGTGTCGCGGCTGGTGGCCGCCACGGGTCCCGGAGCCGGCAAGCGCATCGGGCTGGTCGACCTCACGAGGTTCTCCCTCGATGTGCTGCGCCGCCACGTCTATCGGGGCAAGCGGCCCCTTGTCGGCACCGACCTCGCGCTGATTCTGACCCGGCTCGCTAAGCATGTCGCGCCGGCCCGGAAGGGATTCTGGCGCGGCGGTTGGACATTGGGCCTGCCCGGGTGGGGCCGCTACGTAAAGGTGCAGCGGCGAGACACGGCGGTCGAGGAATGGCGAGCCGTGCTGCATTGCCCGAGCCTGTACGTGAAGGCGGCGGGGCCCGAGGGCGCCTTCATCGGATTCGGTGCGTGCGGCGCTCGTCGTCTGGCCGACGGGACCGTCGAGCCGTACGGTCAGGTCGAGCGCGGGGCCGACGGGATGCTGCACGCCTACCGGGGCCGGTTCCACGACCTGCTGACCGGAGCCTGGTCGCTCGGAGCGGTCGAGAATGGCATCGTCCCGGCCTGTGATGCCTTCGACGTCGACTATCACCCCATCGACCACGTTCCCGGCATCCTCGGACCGGGGACGGTGGCCGCCGTTCGGGCCGAGGCCATGGCTGCCCACCGGCTCCACTTGGCCCTGCTCGATGAGGCCGGCCGATGGTAAGCGCCACGCTCGACCTGGCCCGGCTTCGCTCGCCGGGGACGGTGGCTACAGCACTGCTTAACGCCATCGGGCTGCGACCGCCATTGACCAAGTTCCGTGTCGACCCAACCGAGCTGGGGCGGGCGACGTCGGCCCTCCACGGCGGGCTGACCGGCCGCTCGTCGTGCGCGAGCCCCGAACCGTCGTCAGCTTCGACGCGCCCGCGATGTATGCCCTCGTCGCCTACCTGCTCGCCATTGGGCGCCACCTCGCCGCCCGGTCGATGCGCGTGCGTCGAGCCGGCGTAACGGACCGCCTGGCCGCCTTCCTGGCCGAGCCTCACCTGCGTCGGGCGTTGCGACATCGTCCGGCCTGGAGCCGCTGGGGCCTCACCTTTGCCGCCGTTCGGCCTCGGAATGATCCTTTGCCGGCGAAGGCTCGCTACAACCCGGGCGCCGACGAGCACCTCCTGGCTGCCAATCCGCTCGACTTCGACGGCACGTTGTGGTTCCACTGGGCCGACCTGGCGGCCGCGGTAGTGGCGACCGGGCGGGTGCCCGAGCTGGTCGACGCCATAACCTTCGTGCCTGTCGGCACCCAGGACGGGCTAAGGCCCATTCGCATCCGGAGCGGTCGCCGCATCGACCTGGCCCAAGGTGACGACCTCTTCGTGACTCTGGTAGCTGAGCGCGATCGGGCCAAGCGGGCCGCGGGTCGCGGCAGCCGCGAACAATCCCGGGTGGCAGAAGTCTTGAAGCTGGTAATTGAGGCAGTCGCCTTCGGTCAGCTCGCCCGGTTCGACCCGCCGACCTCGCCAACCGGAGGAACGGTCTGCGGCCCATGGGGCCCGTTACGGACGAGAACGCCATTGGAGCGGGCGGGGCCCTGGTGCTGGCCACCAGCAGCGGCGGGCGTCTGCGCCGGCGCTCGGTTGCTCCTGGCCCTTGCGCGAACCGAGGTCGAGGACTGCGGTGCGACTCCGGTTGGCTTCGATACCGACGCCGTGGCTGTGGCTATCAACGGAGACGAGTCGTGAACGACGGCAAACCGTCGGTCGAGGGGCTGGTCGGCGCCCTGTCGGTCCTTGACGGCCTGTCTCCGTTCGGCAAGCCGACCTTCGCCGTCGAGCACGGCGGGGCCGTGCGTGGCCTCTGGTTCGGCACCCGACGTTACGAGCTGTGGTTCGATCGGGAGGGAGGGCGGGAGCTGGTCAAGGCGACAGAAGGCCACCTCGGCGGCGTCTATGCCGACCCCACCGGGACTGAGGATCGACTCGCCGACGGTCGGTTCGTTTGGTCGGCCGTGGTTGTTGACGCCCTGGTCGAGGCCGCTCTGGCCTTCGACCAGCGTGGTGGCTTCTTTCCAACGCTCGCGGACTGGGCCGAGCGTGCTGCGATACGTCGGCTGCGGGTGACGAGCCCGGCTGAGCTGGGGCGGCTTCCGAATGCCATGGGCCTCGCCCCATTCTCGAGCTATCTCCGGGGCGAACCGCGTGAGTGGGGCTCGGCCGCCGTCCCCATTGGCGTCGACCACGCCGATCCGTCCGAATGGCTGAACGGGCCGTGGTTCGACCAGCGCAGCGGCCAGCCGATCACCGTGAGCGCCGGCGTCGACCTCTCCCACCTCGACGGTGTCGACCCCGATGAGCTGGCAGCCGTCCGGCATGCTCGGGCCGAGGCCCGATATCACGCCAGCCATCCCCGGCGGCGGACTTGCGTGCGGCTTCGGAGCATTGGCGAGGTGGCTACGGCGTGGGCCCTGCTCGACGATCCGACAACAGTGCCGATCGAGAAGGGCGACGGCTCCGTCTGGGAGCGGGGTCATCGCCAGCCTCGCCCGATCCGATCGGCTCCCTCGCAGGTGTCCCTCGTCGGCTCGGAGGGTCGGATCCTGGTGGATCGCCTGGCCAATCCGCTGGCTTCGCCGGTCGACCTCCAGGCGACCTATAGCCAGGGCGAACCCTGGTCGATCGCCCGCAACCTGCTTCGCACATTTGGTCCGGCCGAGCTGGCCCGTCGCTCGGGGCTTCCCGATCGGACAGTGCGGGCCGTGTTGAACACCGAGCGGCCGCCGTCACCGAGCACCAAGCTCGCGCTCACGGAGGCGGCGAGGGTATTGGCCGACGAGCTGCTCGGCGACCACGGACCCGACGACCCCCTGGCTCGGCTCGGGGCTGCAGCGGTGTGCCTCGGCGGTGCAGGCCCGCGGTCGTGTCAGTACTGTGGACGCTCGCTTTCGGGTCGACGGTCCCGCTGGTGCTCAGAGGCTTGTCGCAAGAGGGGTGCACGGGCAGCTGCCCGGTCCGGCGGGTCGAAGGGGCGCCCAGGCAGGGGCCATCGCACGGGACGTGATGGCTCCTGCCTTGCCTCTGAGCTCGTCGACCTCCCGGCTTGCCCGCGGTGCAGGACGATCATGGCTGGACGGGCGGCTGAAACGCACCGCTGTCCCAAGGACCAGCGATGACGCCCGCGTTGGCCGAGCTGCTGGAGCGCTTGCGGCGGTTCCTCTACCTGCCCGACCCGGGCATCGTCCTTGTGGCGCTCGCCACGGTGATGGCGAACCGCCTGTCCGGGGACCCGATGTGGCTCCTGCTCGTGGGCCCGCCGGGCTCGGGCAAGACGGAGGTCATCGATGCCATGGGCGACCTCCATGACGTCCATCCGGTTTCGACCTTCACCGAAGCCGGGCTGATTTCCGGCTCAGCGGTGCGGGGCGACGACACGCAGGCGACGGGCGGCCTGCTCGTCGAGCTGGGTGAGGCCGGCATTCTCGCCTTCAAGGACTTCACCTCGGTCCTGTCCGAGCACGGCACCACGCGGTCACACCTCTTCGCCTGCCTGCGCGAGGTCTACGACGGACGCTACGTCCGTCGTCTTGGCACCAGGGGCGGGCAGACGTTCTGTTGGGAGGGCGAAGCCGGTCTCATCGGGGCCGTTACGGAGGCCATCGACGTCCTTGACCTCGGCCTACTAGGAGAGCGATTCCTCCACTACCGCCTGCCGCCACTTGATGACGCCGACATTCTCGCCCTTGGACTGGCAGCGGTTCGCAACGTCGGCCGACAGCGCACGATGCGGATAGAGCTTGCCGAATCGGTGGCTAAGTATCTCGGAGCGCTCGCTTTGCCGGATGCCGTCCCGCCCCTCGATGAGGATGATGAGGACAACCTCGTTCTTTTGGCTGATCTGGCCGTACGTTGCCGATCGACCGTCGTTCGTGACTCACGGGACCGGGAGGTCGACCTCGTGCCCACCTCAGAGCGACCGACCCGTCTCTTGGCGCAACTGGCGCAGCTCCTGGGTGGACTGCGGGTCATCGACGCCGACGAAAAGGAGGCGTGGCGGCTGGTGACTCAGGTGGCCCTCGACGCCATGCACAGCGGGCGTCGGCGGGTCCTTGACGTCCTCGTCGGAACTGACCTGCCCATGGCCACCGCTGCCGTCGCCGGTCGCGCCCGATTGCCCGAACCCGCCGCCCGGAGACACCTGGAGGACCTGGATGCCCATGGTGTGGTCGACCTCGTCGGGTCCGGGCCCAATCGCTGGAAGGCATCGGCGTGGTGCTCCCAGCGGTGGGGCGAAGCCGAGGACATCGCCACGGCACGAGGAACGGAGGTTGTCTTGTGATCGTGCGAGCCGAGATGGTGGGCCTGCCATGCCCCACATGCGACTACGCCCGAGTGCACGGCTGGTGGGGGCCCGCCCATAGGGGCTCTCATTGCCGTGACTGCCACGCCTCGTGGACTGGTCTCTCCAAAGCCCATTGCACGGTCTGCCATGAGACCTTCGCCACAAACGGTGTGGCCGACCGCCACTGGCGTCGAGGTGGCCATGTCCATCCCTCGGCTGTGGCGACTCTGGTCCAGGACGTCGAGGGCATCTGGCATCACCGAGATCGCCAGGACCGGTTGGTGCCGTGGAGGCGGCCCGCGTCTTCCCAGCAACCTCCAAGGCCCGCGGCGGTCGCGCCCCGTTGCCCTCAAAGAGATCCCGCCATCGGAGAGGGGGCTAGTGCGGATTAGAAGGATCTGGCGCTCGCCGCCGCGAGGCGGGGAGCCAGATCGAGAGCACGCCGAGAGTTCTCCATGACCAAGGCCACAGAGGAGGAAGCGATAGAGGGTGACTCGAACAGGTGTTCGCTATCGGCTAGCATCCACCCCAAGTCCTCGGACGTGAGATTGAATCGGGGAGGACAGGGAGGACAGGTGACGAGGCGGGCAACCAGTACTTCGGCCTTCGGCGTCGGTCGTCGGGAAAATCACGACGCCAGCGCCTTCTACGAGCGCTTCAACCCCCCAGCCATCTCCACTGATTCGCTGGTCACGCCGTGTCGGCACCCTGACCGAATCATTTGCGGTGATGCTCGACAGATGGACGACGTCGAGGCCAACTCGGTCGCCTTGGTAGTCACCTCGCCGCCGTACTTCGCTGGCAAGGAATACGAGGCAGATCTGGGCAGGGGGGACATCCCTGCCAGTTACATCGACTACCTCAAGGTTCTCCAGGATGTCTTTGCAGAGTGTTGGAGGGTCCTGGAGCCTGGTGGTCGTGTCGCCGTGAACGTGGCCAACCTCGGACGGAAGCCCTACCGTTCGCTGGCGGCCGACGTCACAGGACTCCTGCAGGACGAGCTCGGGTTCCTCCCGCGTGGCGAGATTATCTGGATCAAAGGTCGGGGCGCGAGCGGTAGCTGCGCCTGGGGTTCATTTGCTAGGGCGACCAACCCCGTCCTTCGAGACTTGAGCGAGCGCATCATTGTGGCCTCCAAGGGCCGATTTGACCGAGCCATCTCGCCGGCTCAGCGGAAGGAGATGGGGCTTCCGCATGAGAGTACGATCAGCAAGCAAGCCTTTATGGATCAAACGCTCGACGTCTGGGAATTTCCACCGGAGAGCGCCAAGCGGGTCGGTCATCCGGCGCCATTCCCTGTCGAGCTACCGGAACGCTTGATCCAGCTTTATACGTTCCGGGGCGACGTCGTCCTGGACCCATTCTGCGGGGCCGGGACGGCGGCCATCGCCGCGATCCGGTCAGGCCGTCACTATCTGGGCTTCGACACCGACCCCGGCTACGTAGCGCTATCCCAGCGGCGCCTGGATAGCGAGAGGGCCCGCCTCTTCGAAGGCTGAGCAGGGCCTGCCGGTCCGAATCGTTCCGGTACCTTCAAGGTGTGGAGTTTCAGGCGCGAGCCGGCGTGGAGGGTCGGACGGCACAGGACATCGCGAAGCGGGTTCTGCAGGGAAGCGGATTCTCGGTCACGTCGGATCGCTGGCGGCCCCAAGGACTTGGGATAATTGTCAATCTCGTTGCGAAGGATGCGGCCGGGGAGCAATGGTTTTTCGATGTCTCCGGCGCCTTCACTAGTGGGCGGCCCGGGCTTGCGCGCACTGACACGCTTTACAAGTCGCTCGGTCGGGCAGCAGTCCTTGCCTCTAGCGGGATTACTCCAGTTGTTTTCTTGACGACCAATCTGCCATTGCCGGGGTCCGCTGGAGATCGGGCGCTCAGGGCAGTGGGACCGGGAATGGTTTTCGACGCCATAGAGATGGTGAGCCAGCCGGGGCGCGGCCGACTACGTGAGTACGCAGCCGGCGGGAATGGCGCGGCAGCGTTGCCGGGCTTTTGGTCGGCACCTGAAGTCTACGGTGAGGCCCTTGGTGGTCCGGGCGAGCTTGGAGAGACTCGATCGGTTCCCATGGACCTGGTCGTAGATCCGCTGGGAGACATGGTCGGACACTTCAGCGTCGTCGACCTTCCGCACCGCCTTAAGGTGATCCTTCCCAGCAGCACCCAAGGGGGTCGAAATATCCCAAGGGTCCAACGGAATGGGGTGGCTCGCCAGGTCCAGGAAGTGATGTCTGAGTTGGGTGGAGGTTGCACGTCTCAATCAGGCCACGGACATTGGGTCGATCCCTTCGGTGGGGTCGCTGACGAGGACGTGGTCGTGGTCGAGACGTATTCCTCCGACCCCACTCCTCCAGATGCCCTCCGCGAAATCGTGACCTTGGTGATGGACCAGCTAGATCAGCACACTGTGGCCGTGGTCGTGGGCGATCGCATGTGTCAGTTCACTAGGTAGCGCATGCCGTCCTCTCTCACAGAAGTAACGGAAATCGTGACGGCGCTAGGCATGCTCCCGCATTACAACAGCCCCGTCGAGGCCATTACCGCCCGACCAGCGACCCTCGTCAATGTTCGCCCCAAGGAATGGATGCGCCTGGAAATCGCTGCCGAGGATGCCCGTCGTGCCAGCACCGTTGCTCATTCCTGGGACAATGGCCGAGCTTTTCTGCATGCCAGCGACGGACTGCGGGGACGTGATCCTCTTCGCATCGAGTGGAAGGGTCCGCACAGGCCACCGGGCTATGACCTCCTTCCGGCTGACCTTCGCGTCGATCACGTCTTTCTCGTCTCCTGCAAGTACCTGTCTCACGTCCTGATGAACCCGTCTCCTGCGCACCTCTTCGACCGCGGTCTGGAAGTGAGAGCGCCGGGTGTCAGCAGAGACTGGTACGCGGAGGTCGCACCGGAGGAATACGACGCTTTCTATTCGGAGGTTCGGTCCTTCGTCGGAGAAGGACTGCCGCTGCGGCGAGAGGATCTGAACAGCCCTCAGCGTGAGCTGATTGGCGAGGTGTGCGCACGAAGGTGGCCAGCCGAACTAGAGGAGCCAGCCTCGGTGTTTTCCAATGCTGTGGCCAAAGCATCAGCTGCCCGATGGTCGGCCGCAATGCCCACGGCGCCACAGCGCGAGCTGATGTTCTGGCGGTTGCTTCGGCTTAACAGCGCCCCCTACTTCGTTCTTGGTACTTCGGAGCGTGACGTGCTCCGCCTTCGGATCGCCACACCTTGGGACTGGAG
Organism: uncultured Actinomycetes bacterium; assembly: GCA_963717645.1. GTDB lineage: Bacteria > Actinomycetota > Acidimicrobiia > Acidimicrobiales > AC-9 > AC-9. The sequence continues at coordinate 110,384 of CAVQWQ010000005.1, forward strand.
GCAGCGGTACCGCCTAGATGACTTCCAGGTTTTTGCCCAGCCAGGAGGCCAGCCCAGGGTCGGATGGTGTTCAGAGATCAGCGATCTGGGCTCAAAAGAGGCGATCCGGGTAGGGGGCCATGCCGAGGTTCGGTGGAGCCACGGCCGATTCTGTGGCATGCCGGAAGCCAAGGTGTATCTGGATACTCCTCACACCGAGGTGCCCGGCTATGAGCCGCTCCATTGACGCTACGCCAAGGCGAAGGACTCCCTAGTCTCTGGGCGGCCTCCGGAGTGCCAGGCCCAACATGAGGGCCAGGATCACTCCGTGGGCCACAGGGGACTCCTGATCAAGGCTGCCAATCAGCTGGCCAGAAGTCCTGATCTCCTCTAGGACAGCGTGCAGGGCGGAGGCTGCAGCCGTGATCATCTGTCCTGACAGCAGGGCAAGCACGACTGCTGCCACGAGGAGTGCGCCGATTATCGCTTCCGGCGGCGGGCCGTCACGTCCTTCTGCTACGGCATCCCGAGACGGAGCAGCCAAGTTTCCAGCCGGCCCATCGGGCTGTGGGCCAGACCTATCTGTGGGAGGCGCTGAAGTCACGGTCAGCGTGCCGATAGCACCGAAATCCCAGTCGGCTTGGCCCTCTAGGGCCTTGGTTACGTTCGGCAGAAGCCAGCCTAAGGTGCTGTCCAGGCTCTCCACGATCTTGGCCACGTCGGGCGTGCCGCCCAGGGCCTGGTACTGCTCCACGATCTTGGCCACGTCGGGCGTGCCGCCCAGGTTCTGGTACTGCTCCACGATCTTGGCCACGTCGGGCGTGCCGCCCAGGGCCTGGTACTGCTCCACGATCTTGGCCACTTCGGGCGTGCCGCCCAGGGCCTGGTACTGCTCCACGATCTTGGCCACGTCGGGCGTGCCGCCCAGGGCCTGGTACTGCTCCACGATCTTGGCCACGTCGGGCGTGCCGCCCAGGGCCTGGTACTGCTCCACGATCTTGGCCACTTCGGGCGTGCCGCCCAGGGCCTGGTACTGCTCCACGATCTTGGCCACTTCGGGCGTGCCGCCCAGGGCCTGGTACTGCTCCACGATCTTGGCCACGTCGGGCGTGCCGCCTGGCTGGGCCTGGTAGCCCTTGATGGTCCTGGCCTCGTACGCACGTTGCCGATGTGCAGAGCTGCAATACCGGGGACGTGGCCCTCTGCTGTTTGGCCGCTCGAACGGCTGACCACACCACTCGCAGGTCAGCGCCTCATTCGTCACAGTGACGAGTATAGACGAGTGGCAGGGCTCCACCCCCCCCCGGCCGTTGGCCGCTCGCACACGCCACCCTCCCGACGATCCCCGCCGCCCGCCCGCCGTGCCCCACCTGCCCTGCCGCCGTCCGCCTTCCGGCCGTCCTGAGCCCCTACCCCTCCTTGCGCGGTGTGGAGATGGGGATCAGGGGCCCGGCTGGTGCGATGGAGGAACGCCGCGCCCACCACGCCCTCGACGGTGATGCTGTGGCGGCCGTCCCCGCTGCCGCGGCGAGCGGTGATCGCTTCCCGCTCCAGGTACGCGACGGCGGCGACGACCGCCGACTCGTGGGCGAGCCGCACCTGATGGGCCGCGGCCGGCTCCCCGAGAGCGGAGCACAGTGACACCGACTTCGGAGCGGCGAAGGTCAGGTCGAAGCCGGCGACCCGCACCCGGTCCTGGGCGGGGTTGAGCACCGCACCGGAAGCGGGGTCGGCCCCCGCGAGCACCGCTTCCAGCTCGGCGGCCCCGACCGATCCCCGCAGGCCCAGGGCCTCCGACCCACGACCCAGCCAGACGCCGTCGGGCTCCTGGCCGGCACGACGATGGTCCTCCCGGCCGGCGGCGACGGACCCCAGGTAGTAACGGGCCCCGCCCCGCCTCACCTTGGCGATGCTGAGCACGACAGTGCAGCATCATAGCTTTTCAATATCTTTCATGCATTGTGGTGGAAGTGGGCGCGGCGAGCAGGGCCGCGGAGGGCAATCTCGAGCAGCATTACGAGCTTGGGCTGAGCTGGCCCGGGCGGCCGCTCAGGACCCGCGCCTCAGCGGTAGGCGGCGAGGATGCGCTCGGCCGCCCGTCGCCCGGCGTCGACCAGGTCGGGAGGATCGATCACCTCGGCATCGGGGCCGAGACGCAGCAGGAGCCGCTCCAGCCACGCCGTGCCGGAGACGGCGAGGGTCACGACCAGTCCGCCGTCGGCCTGCTCCTCGACGTCGAGGGTGGGGTACGCCTCGACGACCCAGCGGGCGGGGCGGGGGATCGACAGCCGCACGAGCCTGGCCTCGGGGCCGGGTGCGAAGACGCGCTCCGGCACCGTGCCGGCCGGGTCCTCGAAGCCCTCTCGGGACAGCCGGGCGGCCTGGATCCGGTCGATCCGGAAGAGCCGGACGTCGCCCGCGAGGTGGCAGTACCCGTCCAGGTACCAGTGACCCTCGCTGGAGAACGCCGAGTAGGGATCGACCCGACGGGTCGTACGCTCGTCCCGGGAGGCGGAGTAGTAGTCGATCTCGAGCTGCCGACGGTCGGCGATGGCCCGATGGACGACCTCCAGGTTGGCGGGCTCGTCGAGGTCGATGGCGATGCGACGCCGGTCACCGAGCACCGTCTCGAGCTTGGCCAGGGCGCGACCCAGCGCGCCGTTCGGATCAGCGCCCGCCACGGCCAGGATCGCCCGCGCCGATGCGGCCACGGTGAAACCTTCCGCTGCGCTCAGGCGGCGGGGGCGGGCCAGATGGTCACCCAGGTTGGCCGAAACCCACTCGTCGGACACGATGAGCTCGATCAGCTGATCCGGCGTGTACGGGGGCAGGCCGCAGCAGGCGGCGAGCTCCAGGAGGGCCACCACCTCCCGCTCGGGCATCTCGAACTGGGCGGCCACCTCGGAGATCGGCGCCCCGCCCCGGTCGGCCAACCAGGGCAGGATGGCGAGCAGCCGTCGAAGGCGGTCACCGGCGTCGCCCCTCGAGCTCAACGGCCGGGCTCCCCGACGGGACCATCGGACGCGGCCTCGCGCTCCAGCCATGTCTTCATGCGCTGGCGAAGCGGCGCCGGGCTCAGCACCACGGCGTGATCGAGGAGGCCGAGGACCCACGACCGGAACGCGTCCTCGTTGGCGACTTCCAGACGGACCACGATCGAGCCGTCGCGCCGGCGCTCCACGACGGCGCTCTCGCCCAGCTCGGCCTCGACCAGTGGAGCCTGCCACTGGTCGATCAGCACCTCGGCGAGTGTGACCTCGCCCTCCCCGAGTCGCCACGGCTCCTCGGGAAAAGCGGTGGCCGCGTCGAAATCAGCCGGGGGCTCGAAGGCACCGGCTTCGCCCACCACCAGCCGCCCGTCCATGCGGTCGACACGAAACGTGCGAAGGGCCTGCCGGGCCTGGTCCCGCCCCACCAGGTACCAGAACCCGGACCGGAACAGCAGTCCGTAGGGCTCGACCCGTCGCTCCTCGCCCCGGTAGCCGAAGCGCACCGAGGCACGGGCCCGGAGAGCTTCGTGCAGCCGCGGCAACTGGGGCAGCGACGGCAGCGACGCCACCGGGCTGGGGCTGTCGGCGTCGGCGACACCGAGCTTGACGAGGGCGCCGCGCCCGCTGCCCTCGTCGAGGTGGACCCCGGCCACGGCCAGGTTGAGGGCAACCTGCTCGTCGTGGTCGAGCCCTAGGGACGGCAGGTAGTAGTCCTCGGGCCGGATGCGATAACCCCACTGCTCCTCGGACTCCACCGGCTCCACGGCGATGGGTATCCCCTCTTCCCGCAGGGTGCGCTTGTCGCGCTCGAACGCCTGGCGGCGGGCCTCGGCTCCCTCCGGGTAGCCCGTCACGGCGTCGGCGATCTGGTGGATCGTCAGGGGCCGCTCGGTGTCGAGCAGCGCCAACACCAGGTTGGTGAGCCGCTCCAGCCGATCCCGCCTCTCCACCAGCGCCAGCGTACGCTCCCTCGCCGCGGCTTCGCCGCCTCGGACGGGTCCCGTTCCTAGCCCAGGTGGCGAAAGTGCAGTGGCAACGTGTCGGTCACGAACGCCCGCAGCGGGTCGCCACCGTGCTCGCCGATGACCACGATGGCGTAGTTGCCGCTGCGAGGCGGCGCACGCTCGACATCGCCGGGGCCGAACCTGCCTTGGAAGGCGACCACGCAGACCGACCGCTCCGCCTGGCTCGGAGACAGCGTGGTGGGAGGCTGGCTGGTGGACGGCTGGCCGGGAGCCGGAGACGGCGGCCGGCGAAGTTGCGACAGCCTGACACGACGGACACCGAGGAAGAGGCCCTTGTTGTGAACGGCCTTCGTCGCCGACGGGAGGGCCTGGAAGCAGGTGCTGGAACCCGTGCCGAGGCTGTTGTGGGCCGAGGCGCAGCCACCCAGGGCGACGAGACCCAGGGCCAGCCCGAAACCGGCCGCGGCAGCCCTCCGAAACGAGATCTTCACGCCCTCACCAGGTCCGATTGTCCCCCATGAGGCTCGCCTCGGCCCGTGCGACGGTGGATCTCCAGCACGACGGCGGTCCCCCACCCGATCGGCAACGACGCCCAGAAGCTGAGGAGCCGGTACACGAGAACCGCAGCAACCGTGGTCGCTTCCGCCCCGCCGTAGGCCACGAGGGCGATGGTGATGCTGCCCTCGACCACCCCGAGGCCACCCGGTGTGATGGGAAGGTTGGCTGCCAGCTGGCCCGCTCCGTAGGCGAGGAGCACGCCGCGCCAGGGAACCGGAGAGCCCACGACGCCGAAGGCCGCGACCAGGCAGCCGCAATCGAGCACCCAGTTGGCCATGGCCCACGTGAGGGCGATGCCCCACTGGCGGCGGCTGGGGGTCACGGCCGTAAGCCGCGCGAAGGTGCGGTCCACCACCGCCCGGGGCGTCGCCCGGGGCCGACCCGTGAGCCGCTTGGCCAGCCCGACGGCGCCCGTCGCCAGAGCCCGGAGGAGCCCTCGGCGCCAGGCGATGACCACCACCACCACGATCCCGACGATCACGCCGAAGGTCGGCGCGACGACACCGAGGCCCGCGGAGCTCTGCGAGCCGGCGACGACGAGGCCCACGGTCGCCAGCGCGGCCAGGGTGACGGCCGCACAGGCGTTGTCGGCGATGATGGCCCACACCGACAGGGTCTCGTCCGCCCCTCGGCGGCGGAACTGCTGGTAGGAGAAGAGGCTGCCCCAGGCGACGCCGCCCGGCAGCGAGTTGGTGAGCGAGTTGTAGGCCAGGGTGATGGCCGTGGAGCTCGGCAGCCCCAGGTCGAGGTCGCCGCTCAGGAGGATCTGGCGCTGGAGCGCGCCATAGGCGACGATCGAGCCGATCTCGAGGACGATGGCCACCACGAGCCACACCCAGTCCATGTCCTCGAGATAGGACGTGGCGCCCGCCAGCTCGCCCTTGCGCCCGATCACCGCCCACGCGGCGAAGCCGGCGAGTCCCAGCCCCCCGATGACGCGGATGAACGGCCACGCCCGTCGCCATCCCGACCGGTGGCTCTTCCCGTGGTCGCGACGTTCGTCGGCTGGAGCCGGCGGCTCGGTGGGCTCTAGCGGGTCGCCCACGAACGCCATGACTGGAGAGCGAGCGAGATCACCGCGCCCATGGGCGCTCGATCGACATACTGGTCGTACTTGCCGGCGAGCAGCGCAACGGCCTGGCCTCGCTCCTCTGTGGCCAGAGCGTCCTCGGGCTCGAGCACGGTGGCCACGCCATCGGCCCGTACCCACCAGAGACGGTCCCAATCCTCTTCGTAGTGGTCGACCAGCACCGAGGCCGCCGGGTTGGCCCTCAGGTTGTCGAGGCGACGCAGGTCTGGGCCTCGTTTGGGCTTGTGGTCCACCGCCGAGTACAGACGGTCGCCCTCGACGGCGAAGCAGATGGGCACGATGTGCGGACGGCCCAGCCGGTCGGCGGTGGCGAACCTGGCGACGCGAGCTTCCGCAAGCCGCTGGTGAGCCTCCTGTTCGTTCAAGCGGGGGCTCCCAGGGGCGCGCTCATGACGGCTCGGCGTTCGCCGAGCAGGAGCCGGTCAGACGGCCTGGGCCGGACCCAGGACCTGGTCGATGCGGGCGAGGACCCAGTCATACGAACCGCTCATCACCGGTGCCTTGCAGTAGTGGCACACGCCGGCCAGGTCGAGGTTGAGGGGCGCGCCGCAGTTGGGGCAGCGCTGCTGCATGGTGCCGCCGTCGGCCTTGGTCGTGGCAGAGCTCGACCGCTGGAACACCCAGTCCTCGCTCCATTGGTCCACCGACTTGTTTCCCCGTACCCGCTTGCCCGAGGAGACGTCGACGTCGTAGTCGGCGCAGGCGGCGAGGAAGCGCACGGTGACGGTGTCCTTGGATTGATCGCTGCTCGCGCCGACGATGGTGGCGGCGCCGACCGACAGGTCCTCGAGGACGTTTCGCTTTCCCGAGCGCTGGTAGCCCTCGATCTGGACGCGATGCTGCTGCCAGATCCCGTCCGCCATGACCTGGCGGCTCATCTCGGGCTTCTGATCGGTCCACGCCTCCTGGACCGTGAAGAAGGCCCGCTCGGTCGAGGCGATGAAGGCGTCCCGATCGAAGGCGGGATCGTGGGCCTGGATCGCCGCCAGACCGTCGGACATTTCGTCATGGGCGGCGGGCATGGTGGTCTCCTCAGGAGGGCTCGGAAACGTCGGGCGCCCCAGGTTCTCGTCTTGGAAGGGCGGCTGAATGGGCTGTGACCGCCGGCGGGCGGCTGCGAAACCGATGAGCACGATGACGACGACGATGATCAGGAAGAAGATCACGCCGCCGCCGGCGCCACCGATAGGGAGGAAGAAGAAGCCGCCGTGTCCGAAGCCGCTCCCCCCACCGCTGAACCCACCACCGCCACTGCTGGTGCCGCCCCCACCGCCGAAGCTGTGCCCCCCGCCGGCGCGGGCGAGCAACAGACCGAGGAGTCCCGCCATCGGAGTCAGCCCTCGTGCGGAGCGTCGGGCCCGGCCGCTGGCGGGGGCGCTGCAGCCGTCCCGCACTGGGTGCAGAAACGCCCGCCTGGCGCCAGCTCGGCGCCACACTGCGAGCAGTGGGTGACGGCCGGCGTGAGGTGGGCGCCGCACGAGGAGCAGAACCGGGCGCCCGCTGGATTCTGGACCGAGCACGACGGACACGCGATCGTGGTCTGCTCCGCCTCCTGCGCAGGCTGGGCCGACTGGCCGCCAGCACCGACCGCGGGCTGGGCCGGGGGCGGGGCCTGGGCGGGCGGCTGCTGGGTCGCACCACCCACCGCCTGCTGGCCCACGCCCATGCCGGTGGCCAGGATGGCGCCGCCAGCGGCTGCCCCACCCTTGGACATGCCTTCACCGGCGCCGAGCAGGGCCTCGCCCGCTGCGTACTGTTGGAAGCCGCCGGCCAGCTTCGAGTAGGCGGTGTCCTTGGCCAGCGACTTGAGGGTCGCCTCGTCCTGGTCCGCGAGGTTCACGTCGAAGTTGCCCATGCGCACGATGGCCAGGCCGTAGGCCTTCAGGATCTCGTTCCCGCCGTCGATCACGGTCTGTTCGATGTCCGGTGTGTACGCCGACAGGCTCAGCACCGGCCAGCCGTTGCCGAGGATCTGCCGGGTCACCTCGGTACGCATCACCTTGAGCAGCTGGGCGCCGACCCAGTTCGTGATGGCCTCGTTGTTGGTGACGTCCACGGTGCCGGTGAGGTTGGTCACCAGCGGGACAGCGTCGGTGACCTTGAGCGAGTACTCGCCGAAGACCCGCAGGGTCACGATGGTGCCGGTCTGGGGGTCCTTGACGTCGTCGACGCGTCCCCCGAAGGGCTGGCCCGGATACTCCCGGGTGCCGACGAAGAACAGCTCGGCCCGGTAGGCGTTCCCGCCCGTGGCGTGATCGATGAAGGCGCCGAGGAACGGAAGCTCGTCGGCGTCGATCTGGTGCTGACCGGGCGAGATGGTGCCGATGACCTGGCCCTGGTTGAGGAAGAGGGCGGTCTCGTCGACGTCCACGATCGCCCGGCTCATACGGCGGATGTTGTGGTCAGGCCACTTGTAGACGAGTTGTCCCTTGGCATTGTCGGGGACAGCTATGAACTCACGGCTGAACAGACCCATGTCACATCCTTCCGAGGGGGTCACTGAGCGCAGGACCCACCGCTCCAGGGTACTGTCCAGCCGCGTGTTCGGCGTCTCGGCCTCGGGGGTGTTCCGGCAGGGAGGCCGAACAAAAGGAACAGGCGCCGCGACGGCGTCGTACCATGGGGATGGCGGCAGAGGACGGGACCGAGGGGGCGAACGATGACGACGTCCGATACTGCCGGCCCGGATGGCCGGCGCGATGGCAAGCCCATGGCGATCCTCCTGGAGCCGATGATCACGGCCTTCGTGGGCCCGAACCCACCGGTCGCGATCCGATTCTGGGACGGCAGCACGCTCGGTCCGGATCGAGCTCGGGCGACGCTCACGATCCGCTCCCCCAGAGCGCTGCGGCGGATCCTGTTCGCGCCAGGCGAGCTCGGCGCGGCCAGGGCGTACGTTGCGGGTGAGCTGGACCTCGACGGCGACGTGTACGCGGCGCTGGCCATTCGCGACAACATGGCGGGCGGCCAGGACAAGGAGGCGAATGTCGGGTTGGGCCGGCGGGGCTGGCTCGACCTGCTGCGGGCAGCGCGACGGTCGGGGGTCATCGGACCACCGCCGGCCCGTCCGCCGGAGGAGGCTCACCTGCACGGCCGCCGCCACTCCAAGGCCCGCGACGCCGCCGCCATCGCCCACCACTACGACGTCTCCAACGACTTCTACCGGCTCGTCCTGGGCGAGACCATGACGTACTCCTGCGCCCACTTCGACACGCCTGGCGCCAGCCTCGAGGACGCCCAGCGCTCGAAGCACGACCTGGTGTGTCAGAAGCTCGGGCTGCGGCCGGGCGCACGGCTCCTGGACGTCGGCTGCGGCTGGGGAACCATGGCCATGCACGCGGCCCGGCACTACGGGGCGCGTGCGGTCGCCATCACCATCTCCGAGCGACAGGCCGCCCTGGCCGCCCAGCGGGTGGTGGACGCCGGTCTGGGTTCCCAAGTCGAGATCCGCCAGCAGGACTACCGCGACGTTGACGACGGGCCGTACGACGCCATCTCCAGCATCGGCATGTTCGAGCACGTCGGACTGTCGCGTCTTGCCGAGTACCTCGGCGACCTCTACCAGCTGCTCCGGCCCAAAGGTCGCCTCCTGAACCACGGCATCTCCCGGCCGGGGCCCTCGGGCCTGGCCCGCACATCGTTCATCAATCGCTACGTGTTCCCCGACGGCGAGCTGCACGAGGTCGGCGCTGTCGTCAGCGCCGCACAGGAGCAGCACCTCGAGGTGCGCGATGTGGAATCGCTGCGGGAGCACTACGCCCGGACGCTACGCAAGTGGGTGGACAACCTGGAGTCAGGCTGGGATCGCGCCGTTGATCTCGTCGGGGCCAGCCGGGCCCGCATCTGGCGGCTCTACATGGCGGGCTCGGCCGTCAACTTCGAGTCCGGCCGCACCAGCATTCATCAGGTGCTGGCGGTGAAGGATGGCCCGGACGGCGAGAGCGGCATGCCGCTGACCCGGGCCGAGCTCCTGGGTCTGGTGTCCGCGGCCGCCGACGCGCCGGCCAGGGTGTCCTGAGAGCTGGTCGAGGGGATCAGCTCACGGGGAGGGCGCTGCCCGCCACCCACTTGTCCCAGGGTGTGTTCCAGTCGACCGTGCCGTTGTCGGTGAGCTCGGGCGGCCTCGGGGAGTTCACGATGTTGACGATGTCGCCCCGCTGGCTGAAGTTGAAGAACCACGTCGCGTTGTCGGGAGCCAGGTTGACGCAGCCATGGGAGACGTTGGAGTTCCCCTGGGCACCGACGGACCAGGGAGCCGAGTGCACGAACTCGCCGCCGTCGCTGATGTTGACGTCCTGCGCCACGTGCTCGTAGTAACCGTCGGGCGAGTTGCGGGGGATGCCGACCGACTGCGAGTCCATGATCAGGTCAGCCGTCTTGTACTGCACGATGTGCACCCCGCCCATCGACGGGTACTTGTCCCGCCCGGCGCTGTCCTTGAAGGTCTGCACGACCTGGCCATTGTTGGCGACCGTCATCGTGTGGGCGTTGATGTCGACGGTGCTCACGTGAGCGTCGCCGACGGTGAAGCCCACCGTGCGGCTGGTCACGCCCCATATCCCGTTGCCGGCGTCCAGGCCGCCCAGGTTCGACGCCAGGGTGACGTGCTCTCCGGTCGGCCAGTAGGCCTGGGGCCGGAAGTGGACCTCGTTGGCGCTCAGCCAGTGCCAGGCGCCGAGCACCGGCGTCGACATCTGCACGACGAGGGCCCGTTGCACCGCCGCCTTGTCGGCCACCGGATGGTTGAACTTGACCACGATGGGCATGCCCACGCCCACGGTCCCGCCGGTCGGCTCGATGTCGTCGGTCAGGGTGGCGACGGGCTGCAGCGTCGTGAACGACGCCTGCTGTTGGACCAGCTTGCCGGAGGAGGTCTTGCCGGTCACCTGGACCGTGTAGCCGGTGAGCGGGGCCAGGACGCCCGGCGTGGAGGACCACGTCTCGCCGCCCGGCGCCAGGGTGCCGGCCACCGGCTGCCCCAGCGCTCCGGTGACCTGCACGACGCTGAGGTGGCCACCCGAGGCGTTCACGGTGATCGGCGCGTTGAGCGGGACCGCTGTGGCCCCGTTGGACGGGCTGAACGTCAACTGCAGGCCGGACCCCTTGGCGCTGATCGGTGCTGCCTGGCCGCCCCCCTGCGGCTGCCCGTTGGCCGAGACCTGAGACTGGAAGCTGTGCGTCCCCAGGTAGACGCCAACGACGGCACCGACCACGAGGATGGCGCCGACGACCATCAGCCAGCCGGGCCGGGGCCACCGGGTCATCGCTCGAGATCCCCCGTGAACTGCGGATATCCCGACAAAGAGGACAAATCGTCGACTACCGGCACTCCACCCATGAGGCCCCAAACCCCACTAGCGACATACGACGCCACGATACCTATATACACGACTTCGCAACGGTCGCAAACGCGCGGCCGACGGACCGGATCAGAGCGGGGATCAGCCCGACGCCGGGGTCCGCAGCTCGGAGAGGGGGAGCTCGGCCGTCACGTCCCCCGCACAGTGCGGGCAGCCGGCGACGTGCCGCCAGGCTCGGAGCGCCCTGGACCCCGCGGGCTCCACGATCACCATGAACGAGTCCGATCGGGAGTCGAGGTCGAGCCGGTAGTAGGGGCGCCATGCCGTCGACGCCTCCTCGACGTCGAGATCCAGCCCCTTGAGCACGCGGCGGAACCGCAGGCGTTCGGTGTCGAACAGCCAAGTGCTGTGGCAGGACTCGATCACCTGCACGTCGGGCACGGTCGAACCATGGTTCTGGCCGAGAGACATGGCGCAACATGATGGCCGGCCCACCGGAGATTGCAAGGGCCTGAACGTTGCGGTTACGTGACGATTGTCACATAACGGAACCAATCGGACGCGGCTCGCCCGAGTCGGGCCGGCGCACGGTCGGCGTGACGCCCGGTCAAAACACCCAGTCAGGCGCCCCAGTCAGGCGCCCCAGTCAGGACGCCCGGTCACCGGGCCCGGTCAGGGCGGGGGAATCTGGCCGGGCCCCGTGGCCAGGCAGGCCTCGGTGGCGGCGTTGTCGTTGGGGGCGGGCAGCGCCGGCGGCTCCCGAAAGGCCGGCGGCGAGCGGAGGTCCACGAAGTCGAGCAGGTTGCTGGCGTTGGCGTCGCGGTAGGTCATGGCGGGCAGGTTCCACTTGGTCTCGACCAGCTTGAGGATGGAGGTGTGGTCGGCGACGACGTGGGAGACGTGATTCGGTCGGGCGTAGGGCGAGACCACCACGCAGGGCACCCGGAACCCGTAGCGGTCGAAACGACCCGGCTGGTCAGTGGGCGAGATAGCCGGCGGGATCGAGTCGGGCGCAGGCGCCGGGGGCGGGGGCACGTGGTCGTAGTAGCCGCCGTGCTCGTCGTAGGTCCAGACCAGGAGCGTCCTTCCCCAGGCTGGACCGGAGATCACTGCGTTGACCACCTTCGCCGAGAACGCCTCGCCCACGACGATGTCCTGGGGATCCTCCTCCGACGCGTGCACGAACTCGGTATCGACGATCGAGTACCCCGGCAGCGTGCCCGCGGCCGCATCGGCATAGAAGCGATCGATGGTGACGACGTTCTGCTTGTCACGGAGGGCGAGCGAGGGCACGAGGTCTGTGGTCGGCAGGTTGGAGTAGTAGTTCTTCCACGTGATGCGGTGGGCGTCGAGGCGGTCGAAGATCGTCCCGTTGGGCGGCGGCGGGTCGGTCGGAGCCGGGAGGGGATCCGAGACCAGGCCCCAGGAGGTCGCCGCCAGCAAGTACCGGCGATTGGGGTACGTCTGGGCCAACACCGAGGCGAAGTAGCGATCTCCCAGCGGGAACGTGCGCGCCAGCCCGTGATAGAAGGGCAGGTCGGCGGCCGTCCAGTACCCCATGGCCACGGGCCCGCTGCCGCTACGGACGAAGCCGTCGTTGCGCCCGCCGTCCCACTGGATGTGGCTGTCGTTCCAGTTCTGGCTGGGGTGGCCCTGTTGCTGACAGGTGGTGGGCATGCGGAACGCCCGCACCACCTTGCCCGTGGCGTCGGCGTTGGCCGCCGTCGGCCGCCCGTCGGGCCCGATAGTGAACCCGTCTCCTCTACCGAGGGTGCCGAGGTAGTTGTCGAAGGAGTGGTTCTCCATCATGAGAACCACTATGTGGTCGATCTGCGGGATCGTGTCCGTGCCCTCGGGCAGCCGTGGGAACGGCCGCGATCCGGGTGCGGCGAGCGGCTTGGCGGCCTGAGCGGAGCCGCCCCCGCCGCCGCACCCGCCGAGCGCAGCCACCGCGCCGGTCGCGGCGGCGGCGCCAAGGAACTGCCGGCGGGAGAGGCGGCCGGAGTACGGGCTCGACACAGCATCACCATGGGTCATCGACGGCTTCCCGACAAGTCCTCCGTGCCCTGTCGGGTCGGGCGTGGATCACCTCACCCGCAGCCGGAGCCAGGATGCGGCGTGCGCCAGCTCAGTACCCGTGATCCTGGCGGAACGCCACGTCCAGCCGGGCCAGCTGCTCCGATAGCCGCAGGGGCACGGGCTCGGGGCGGTGGAGATCGCACGTACCAGGGGGAAGCCAGCCGAGGTCGGCCTCGAAGCGGCTCCTCGCCGCCGACAGGTCATCGGGGCCGCCGAGGCGGGATCCGCCCTTCATCACCGGGTAGAGGAGCGGCTCGGCCTTGGGTCCGGGCTCCTCGTCACGCAGCGCCAGCACGTCCCCGTCGGTCGGCGAGCCCCGGAACACCTGCTTGGGGCCGGGGAGGGTGGCCTTCTCGGCCGACAGCTTGGCCACCGGCCGACCCTCATAGGACACGAGCTTGTAGACCGTGTCGAGCGTGGGGGCGTCGGCGGAGGCCACCATGCGGGTGCCGATACCGACGGCGTCGACTGGGGCGCCCGTCTTCACCATGTGCTCGATCGCGTACTCGTCCAGCCCGCCGCTGGCGAAGATCCGCACGCCCCGAAGCCCCGCTTCGTCGAGCTGTCGGCGCGACCACCTGGCCAGAGCTTCCAGGTCCCCGCTGTCGAGGCGGATGGCCGCCCGGTCGTCGAGCCCGAGACGGTGGATCACCGCGATGGCGGCCTCGACCCCGGCCTTGGTGTCGTAGGTGTCGACGAGGAAGGTGGCCTGGTCAGGCCGATCCTCGGCGAAGGCACCGAACGCGGCCTCCTCCGATCGGAAGGCCTGCACATAGGAGTGGGCCATGGTCCCGCCGGGAGTCAGGCCATAGCGACGGGCCCCTTCGACGTTGCTGGTCCCCGCGAAGCCGACCATGGCACAGGCGCGCGTCATCGCCATCGCCGCATCGGTCCCGGGGGCGCGCCTGAAGGAGAAATCGAGCATGCCGATGCGATCCCGCCCGGCAACACGACAACGGGCTGCGTTGGTGGCCAGCGTCGTCTCCATCGTCACCTGGTTGAGGACGTACGTCTCCACCAGCTGGGCCTCGGCGATCGGGGCGCTCACCTCGAGCACCGGCTCGTTGGCGACCACCACCCGCCCCTCGGGAACCGCCCACACGTCACCGGTGAAGCGGAGCTGGCGGAACGCCTCCAGGCTCTCGCCCTGGAAGCCGACAGTGGCGAGGTAGGCGAGATCGTCCTCGGTGAAGGCGAGACCCTCCAGAAATGACAGCACGGCGTCCAGTCCGGCAGCGACGAGGAACCCTCGGGTCGTCGGCAGGTCGCGGACAAACAGGCTGAACACGGCCTCGCCAGCCATTTCCCGGCGGAAGTAGCTGGCCGCCATGTTGAGCTCGTAAAGGTCGGTGAGCAGCGCACCGGGCATGAAGGTGACCTCGCCTCGACGGCATCCAGACAATAGGCTGGCTCGTAGATCGGCGGGACTGATCACTTTGGGTAGAAACGAACCAACCCTCCTTCGGGAAGGAGAAATGACCATGAGCGGCCTCCAGCTGTGGATCGCCCCGGTGCGCAACGCCGTATGGGTCACCGCGCGCTTCGGGCATCGGTAGCCTTTCGTGCCGACGCCCACGCGGCACCTGGACCTCGAACGCGTGCAGGTCCTGGTGCGTGAGCGGTGCTTCCCCCCCTCGACCGCCGCCCTCGTGGGCGCCGAGATCGAGTGGCTTAGCCATTCCTTCCAACGTGAGCACGACCTCGGCTGCGGCGAGGTCGAGGCCGCGCTCGACGGCACCTCGGCGCTGCCCGGAGGCAGCTCTCTGACGTTCGAGCCGGGCGGTCAGGTGGAGCTGAGCTCGGCACCGTTTCCCAGCGTGACCGAGGCCTGCCGGGCCCTCGGGCAAGACGCCAGCGCGGTGCGCGCCGCGCTGGCCGAGCACGACATCCGGCTGGTCGGCATGGGGCTCGATCCGCTGCGACCCCCCCGGCGGGTCGTCGACGGCCCCCGGTACCAGGCCATGGAGGCCTTCTTCGACGCCGACAGTGGGCGAGGTGGCTCGACCATGATGTGCAGCACGGCGGCGATCCAGGTCAACCTCGACATCGGTGGCCACGACGCCGTTGGCCGGCGGTGGCGGCTGGCCCACGCCCTGGGGCCGGTGCTGGTGGCGGCTTTCGCCAACTCCCCGATCGCTGCCGGCCGACCGACCGGTTGGTGCTCGACCCGGATGGCCACGTGGCTGGGCATCGATCCGTCCCGCACCTCACCGGTGAGCCAGGACAAGGGATGGGCCGACGCATGGGTGGACTACGCCATGGCCGCCAAGGTGATGCTCATCCGGCGCAGCCGTGACGATTTCGTCCCTGTCCGGAGCGGCCTGTCATTCGGTGAGTGGATGACGGCCGGGCACGAGCTCGGTTACCCCACCGTCTCCGATTTCGAATACCACCTGACCACGCTGTTCCCACCGGTCAGGCCCAGGGGCTGGCTCGAGCTTCGCTACATCGACGCCTTGCCCGATCCCTGGTGGCGGGTGCCGATGGTCGTGGCGAGCTGCCTGCTGGACGACGACGAGGCGTCGTCGGTCGCTGCCGACGCGGTCGCTCGATGCGGGGCCTCGTGGCTGGAGGCGGCACGCTGCGGACCGAGCCACCCCGACCTGGCCCAGGCGGCCGAGACCTGCTTCGACGCCGCCGTGGCCGCCTGCGGCCGCCTCGGGGTCGACGAGCCCACGGCCGAGGTGGTCGCCCGCTACCGGGACGTCTACGTGGCGAAGCACCGATGTCCCGCCGACGACCGGCTCGACGAGTGGGGCGCCGCCAGCGACAGGTCGGTCATCGCTCCTCTGGAGGCTTCGTGGACCTGAACGCCCTGATGGCCGGGCGCCTCGAGGCGGCCCGGCGTCGTTCCCTCGACCTCCTGGCTCCTGTTCCCGACGACGACCTGGTCCGCCAGCATTCGCCGCTCATGTCCCCGTTGGTCTGGGACCTGGCCCACGTCGGCAACTACGAGGAGCAGTGGTTGCTGCGGGCCCTGGGCGGCCCCGCCGTCGGCCAGCAGTGGGACTCCGTGTACGACGCCTTCGGCCACCCGCGGCGGGACCGCCCGTCGCTGCCGATGATGGGCCCGACCGAGGCCCGCGACTACGCGGCCGTGGTACGGGGCCGGGTGCTCGACCTGCTGGACCGGCTCTCGCTCGACGATGGCCCGACGAGGACGCTCCCCCGGTCTTCTCACGGCAGGTCGCCGAGCCAGAGCGCGCCGCCTCCCGCGACCGAGCTCACGCCCGGCGCGTTCGTGCACGGGATGGTCGTCCAGCACGAGCACCAGCACGTCGAGACCATGCTGGCCACGCTCAACCTGGCCCAGGTGAGCGACTGGCTCCCCTCGGCGCCGGCCACCCCGGCCGGCGGCGTCGCCTCCGGCGAGGTCCTGGTCGAGGGGGGACCCTTCGTCATGGGTACCGACACCGAGCCATGGGCCTACGACAACGAGCGCCCCGCCCACGTCGTGGACCTGGCGCCATTCTGGATCGACGTGGCGCCGGTGAATAATGGCCAGTACCTGGCCTTCGTGGAATCGGGGGGCTACCAGGACCCCAGCTGGTGGTCGCCGGCGGGCTGGGCCTGGCGCGAGGAGTCGGGCCTCGCCCACCCAGGCGGATGGAGCTCCGAGGGCGGCACGTGCTGGTCGCAGATCCGCTTCGGTCGCCGCCACGGCCTGGCCCTCGATGAGCCGGTCGAGCACGTCTGCTGGCACGAGGCAGACGCCTTCGCCCGCTGGGCCGGCAAGCGCCTGCCGACCGAGCCCGAGTGGGAGAAGGCGGCCTCCTGGGGCCCCGACGGACAGAAGCGCGCCTACCCGTGGGGAGATGACGATCCCACGCCCGCGCTCGCCAACCTGGGTCAGCGTCATCTCGGCCCTGCCGCGGTGGGGGCCTACCCGGCCGGCGTGAGCCCGTGGGGCTGTCACCAGATGTTCGGTGACGTGTGGGAGTGGACGGCCTCCGAGTTCCTGGCGTATCCGGGGTTCGCCTCGTTCCCGTACCGGGAGTACTCGGAGGTCTTCTACGGGAGCGAGTACAAGGTGCTGAGGGGCGGCTCGTGGGCGACCGACCCGACTGCGATCCGCACGACCTTCCGCAATTGGGACTACCCGATCCGACGCCAGATCTTCTCCGGCTTTCGCTGCGCCCGGGACGCGTAAGAAGGGACCGTGTGCCGACTGGTCGGCTATCTCGGCCCGCCTTTGACGCTCGAGCGCTTGTTGCTGAACCCGGAGCACTCCCTGCTCCACCAGTCCTGGGCCCCCGAACGACAGACGCACGGCACGGTCAACGCCGACGGGTTCGGGGCCGGGTGGTACGACCTGTCCATCCGGCCCGAGCCGGCGCGGTACCGGCGGGCGGGACCGATGTGGGCCGACCGCTCCTTCGCCAGCCTTGCCGGCCTGGTGGACAGTGGCGCCGTCCTGGCCGGCGTGCGCAGCGCCACCCCGCCGGCGCCGGCCGAGGAGAGCGGTACGCCGCCGTTCGCTCGGGGACCGTGGTTGTTCGCCCACAACGGTGCGGTGGACGGCTTTCACGAGGGACCGGGCGCGACCCTTCGCCGTGCGCTGTCGGACCGGCGACTGACGGGCGTGGAGGGAGCCGCCGACTCCGAGGTGCTCTTCGCCCTCACCCTCGACCGGCTCGACGCGGGCGCGGCCCCCGAGGACGCCCTCGCCTCTGTGGTGGGGCAGGTCACGGCCGTCACCACGGGCCGGCTCACGATGATGCTGACCGACGGGCGACGGTTGGCCGCCGCCGTGTGCGGCGAGGCCCTGTACCGTCTCGGGAGCGACGACGGGACCGACGGTCTCGTCGTGGCGTCCGAGCCCTCCGACGCCCGGCCGGGTTGGCGCCGGCTTGCCGAGGGAACGCTGCTGACGGCCGAGCACGACGGCGCACGAGTCCGCGAGTCGACCCTGTGAGCCGTCTACTTGTGAGTAACGAGCCACCCACGAGGAGCCGAATCCGGTGACCAGTCCTCCGAACATCCGCGTCGACGTCCATCTCGACGCCGAGCAGCTCCGGGCCGCTCTGCGCACCGAGGCCAGGGCGGGGCTGACGGCGAACCCGAAAGAGTTGTCTCCCAAGTGGTTCTACGACGAGCGGGGCTCCGAGCTGTTCGAGGCCATCACCCGACTTCCCGAGTACTACCCCACCCGGAGGGAGCAGGAGATCCTCGACGAGAACGCCGGGACCATCGCCGATCTGGCGGGAGCAGACACGATCGTGGAGCTGGGCTCGGGCACCTCGGCCAAGACGAGAACCCTGCTGGACGCCTTCGCCGCCCGCCGCCGCCTGGTCCGCTTCGTCGCCTTCGACGTGAGCGAGTCGACCCTGCGTTCGGCAGCGGCTTCGATCGCCAGCGACTATCCCGGCGTCGCCGTCCACGCCGTGGTGGGCGACTTCGACCACCATCTCGGCGACCTGCCCAGAGAAGGTCGACGGCTCGTCGCCTTCCTGGGAGGAACCATCGGGAACCTGGGGCCCGACCGGCGGGCATCGTTCCTGAAGGAGCTGGCGGCGTCGCTGCGCCCAGGCGATACATGCCTGCTCGGCACCGACCTGGTGAAGGATGTGGCCCGGCTCCAGGCTGCGTACAACGACAGCGCCGGGGTCACGGCCATGTTCAACCGCAACGTGCTCGCCGTGCTCAATCGGGACCTGGGCGCGGACTTCGACCTGGAGCACTTCGAGCACGTGGCCCGGTTCGACCGCGAGCAGGAGTGGATCGAGATGGCGCTGCGCTCCACGACTGACCAGGTCGTCAGCCTGGCCGACCTCGACCTCCAGGTCTCGTTCGAGACCGGCGAGGAGATGCGCACCGAGATCAGCGCCAAGTTCCGTCGCTCGACGCTGGACGCGGAGATGGAGGGTGCGGGGCTGGAGCTCGCTCACTGGTGGACAGACGCGGCGGGGGACTTCGCCCTGTCGCTCTGGGCCCCGGCGGGGGCGGGCCTTCAACAGGCTGCTTCGCCGTAGCCTCTGGTGACATGGGCGACGTCCCCGGCGAGGAGACTCCGGCCATCCCGGCGGCAACGGTGATCCTGCTCCGGGACCATGCGTCGGGTCTCGAGACCCTCATGGTCCGGCGCAGCGCCCGGCTGCAGTTCGGGGGCATGTGGGTGTTCCCGGGCGGGCGCATCGATCCCGACGACTACCCGGTGAGCGAGCCGGACGACCTGCTGGCTGCGGCCCGCCGGGCCGCAGCCAGGGAAGCGGCCGAGGAGGCGGGGTTGGTGATCGACGAGGCGGGGCTGGTTCCCTTCTCGCACTGGACGCCGCCGGCGGTGACGCCCAGACGCTTCGCGACGTGGTTCTTCGTCGCCGCCGCCCCCCCGGGCTCGGTCACCGTGGACGGGGGGGAGATCCACGACCACGCCTGGGTGCCTCCGGCCGAAGCCCTGCGGCGGCGCGACCGCGGGGAGATCGAGCTGGCCCCGCCCACATGGGTGTCCCTCCACCGGCTGGCCCGGTACGCCGACGTGCCCACCGCCCTCGCCGATTCAGAGATCCGACAGCCGGAGGTGTTCGCCACCAGGCTGGCCAAGGTGGACGGCGGAGCGGCCGCCCTCTATGCGGGCGACGCCGGCTACGAGGACAGCGTTGCCGACCGGCCGGGTCCCCGGCATCGCCTCTGGATGCTCGAGTCGGGCTGGCGCTACGAACGGTCGGCGTGAAGGACTACGGTCCGACCGTTCTTCACGGACATATCGACGACAGGAGGAACGAGATGGAGAGTGCCCTGGACCTGGTGCGCAGGTTCTGCTCCGCCTGGTCCGACGGCATGGGAGCCGACGACCTGGCCGCCTTCTTCACCGACGACGCCATTTACCACAACATCCCGCTGGCACCGGTTACGGGCAGGGACGACATCGCCACCACCATCGCCTCGTTCACCACCGGCGTCGAGGGCATCGAGTTCCGCGTGCGCAACATCGCCGGCGACGGCCCGGTCGTGATGACCGAACGGGTGGACGTCTTCAAGCTCCCGGACAAGTCGATCGAGCTGCCGGTGATGGGAACCTTCGAGGTGCGTGGCGACAAGATCGCCGCGTGGCGCGACTACTTCGACATGAACCAGTTCACGAGCCAGATGGGCTGACTGGGCGCTGCGGCGAAGGCGCCGACACTCCCTCGGATCACCCCGGCAAGATCGTGATGCTGACGGCGCCGCCATCGCCGACGTTCGACAACGGTACGTTCACTGTTCCGTTGGTGACCGGGAGCATGAGCGTCCGCGCCGCCGGGGCGCTGGGGACGGGATTCGATCCGTCGGCCTCCCGGGCAGAATTGGGCAGCGGAGCGACGGTCGCCTCCACTCTGCTGAGCGCGTAGGGCTCGGCAACACTGACCGACGCGGAAACCGCGGACCTCTTCGGGGCCTGGAAGTTGGGGCAGGTGACGTTCGAGATTCCTCCGTTCAACCATGGGCGGGGCGGAGGTCCGCACTCGTCGTGGCGGCCCGCCAGTACCTGGACCTGCCGAGCCGAGTCGGTCTTGGTGGCCAAGGCGGTGATGTTGGTGCCGGAGCCAGTGGTCGCCAGGCGCTCACCGGTCATGAGCGAGTAGTCCCTCATCACCCAGTAGGGCATCTGGGGCGTGCCGTTGGAGGTGAAGAGGCCATCCATGAGGTAGTCGCAAGCACCCGGATCGGCGCACGTCAGATCGCCCTGGTCGACGCCGGCTCCCTCGAGAGACGCAAACGATCCCACTGACCACCCCGGCTCCAGGACGGCAAAGGTGGGCCCGTACTCGTTGACGAAGACCTGGGTGCCCGAGAGCCCGGCCGAGTCGAGGGTCGAGCGGATCTTGGCCACATCGGCCCCGAGAGCGACCGGGGTGTAGTTGGGGCGGGGCCCGTTCGGCCAGCCTGGCGGAGGCGGCTCACCCTCGTCGTGGTAGGTGACTGCGGTGAACCTCAGAGCGTTGGTTGCGGCGAACTTGGCGAAGGTGACGATGTCCAGGTCGTTGCCAGAGCTGCTCGTGCTTGCTCCCGGGGATGCGACCAGGGGGGTGCCGATGCTCGGCCCGACGACACCGACGTTCGGGTCTGCTGCTTTCATCCCGGTGTAGACGGCCAGATAGACCGACAGCCACTGGGCGACCGTCGCCGCGCCGTCGGGCTCGTTCCAGACGTCCCAGTAGTCCGGCGCCGTCCCGGCCCTCTCGCGGGTGGCAACGTCGACCGAGGCGTACCACTGAAGCGCAGCGAGCTGCGTCCATGGTTGGGCCGAGCCGCCGGCATTGCGCCAGTCGGTCTCGAAGAGCGAGGTTACCTTGGCTCCCGACCCCTTGGCCAGGTTGAAGAGCCCATTGCGCTGTGTGTTGCCGCCCAGTCGCCACGATGTCGGGCGCAAAGCGCCGATCTGTGTCGGCACGCTGGTGGGTATCGCGTGCCCGGCGTCGACGTTGTAGCCGTTGAGGAACCCCACCGCTGAATGCCGAATCGGACCGAGATCGGACCGGCCGTTCACGGCGAGGTTGCACGTCCCCGACAGGCACTGACCGTCGTTGGCGTAGGAGTACGTGAAACCGGCCGAATACCATGGATAGCTGTAGCCACACGCGTTGTGGACCACGACGCCCACCTGTCCGCCGTAATCCTGGGGCGTGGTGACCACCATCGTGGAGTCCGAGAGGACTTGGACACCGTTGGCCGGGATCCAGTAGTTGTCCTGTGGGTCCGCTCCGAAGTACGCGGACGCGTTGGGAGCGCACCGGTTGCCGGGGCCGAGAAAACCCGAGCCTCTGAGGGTGACCCGCGTGCCACCTTGGACGGGGCCGCTGGTCGGACTGATCGATATCAGTGCCGGACCGCTGGCGTGCGCCCACGGCGCCTCGACGACCACGACCGCCGTGGTCGCCAGAGCCAAAGCGACAGTGGCCAGCGACCGCCACGAGAGCTTGATCATCCGGCCCGCGCCACGACCGCCCTCCATGGCGACCGCGCGCTCCTCAGCCGACCCGCCGCTTCACGCGGTGTCGCCGATCGGATGACGCGACAGGTGAACGTTCAGGAAGGCTGCCTGCCATACTCAGCATTGACGCAGTTTGCCAGCCGCAGTCCAGCGGTCGCCCCCAACCGGGAAAATCACTCCCGGTTGGGGCGGCAGCATCCCGAGCTAGACCCTCGTCTCGAGGGAACCCCCTCTGGTCACGCCGGCGCGATCGTGATGCTGAAGGCGCCGCCATCCCCGACGTTCGACAACGGAACGGTCACGCTGCCGTTCGTGACCCGAAGCGTTGTCACACTGGAGGCCGGGGCGCTGGGCACCGGGTCCGATCCGTCGGGTTGCATGGCCGAGTTGGGGAGAGGAGCGACGGTTGCCCGCACCCGGCTGAGGGCGTAGGGCTCGGTGACGTTCACCGATGCAGAGACGGCGGCGTTCTTCGGGGATTGGAAGTTGGGACAGGTGACGCTCGATATTCCGCCGCTCTGCCAGGGGCGCGGTGGAGGTCCGCACTCGTCGTGGCGGCCCACCAACAGCTGGACCTGCCGGGCCGAGTCGGTCTTGGTGGCGAGGGCCGTGATATTGCTACCCGAGCCGGAGGTGGCCAGGCGCTCGCCGGTCATCTGCGAGTAGTCCTTCATGACCCAGTAGGGCATCTGGGGCGTGCCATTGGCAGTGAAGAGCCCATCCATCAGGTTGTTGCATTCCGCTGCGCTCGGGCAAGCCAGGTTGGCCTGGTCCACTCCCACCCCTTCGAGAGAGGCGAAGGAGCCGACCGACCAGCCCGGCTCCAGCATGGCGAAGGTCGGCCCGTACTCGTTCACGAAGACCCGGGTGCCCGACAGCCCGTCTGCGGCGAGGGTGGAGCGGATGGCGTTGACGTCGTTCCCCAGAGCCGCAGGGGTGTAGTTGGGCCGGGGCCCGTTGGGCCAGTCCGGAGGTGGCGGGGCGCCGATGTCATGGTAGGTGACGGCGGCGAAGTTCAGGTTGTTGGCTGTGGCGAACTGGGCGAAGGTGTTGATGTCCAGGTCATTGCCGGAGCTGTTGCCGTTGGCGCCGGGCACCGAGCTGAATGGGTTGCCGATGCTCGGGCCCACAACCTTGACGTTGGGGTCGGCAGCCTTCATGCCTTCATAAGCGGCTTGGTAGACCGACAGCCATTGGCTGACCGTCCCCGAGCCATCGGGCTCGTTCCAAATGTCCCAGTAGTCCGGCGCCGTTCCAGCGTTCTCCCGGTTGGCCACGTCGACCTGCCCGAACCACTTCACAGCGTCCAGCTGGTTCCAGGGTTGCATCGAGCCCCCTTCGGCCAGCCAGTCGGTCTCGAAGATCGAGGTCACCTTGGCTCCCGATCCCTTGGCCAGGTTGAAGGTCCCGTTGGCCTCCGTGTTGCCGGCGACCCGCCAGGCGGTGGGGTGCAGGGCATCGATCTGGGAGGCGACGTTGGGAGGGATCGCATTTCCGTTGTCGACGTTGTAGCCGTTCAAGAAGCCCTCGGCCGAGTGCCGGACGGGCCCGAGGTCAGTCTTGCCGTTCACGCTGAGGGTGCAGGTCCCAGAAAGGCACTGACCATCGTTGGCGTACGAGTAGGTGAACCCTGCTGCATAGAACGGGTAGCTGTAGCCGCAGCCGTTGTGCACCACGACACCCACCACGCCGCCGTAGTCCTGCGGCGTGGTGACCACCATGATGGAGTCGGAGATGACTTGAACGTTGGTGCCCGGGATCCAGTAGTTGTCCTGTGGATCCGCTCCGAAGAACACGTTCTCGTTGGCTGAGCATTCGTTGTTCGGGCCCACGAAACCAGAACCGGCGACGAGGACCTGCGTTCCTCCCCTGACAGGGCCGCTGGTCGGAGTGACCGATCTCACGGTGGGGCCACTGGTCTGTGCCCGCGCCGCCTGCTGACCTGTGAGCACCAACGCCGGCAGGGCCAAGACGACGGCGAGAACCGACCGCCACAGCAGCCCAACTAGTCGGCCCCCCCGCGGCCGCGCCGCGAACGTTGTCGCCCGGCTTCTCACATCGCGGTGGTCGTGGGCCGCAAAGCGCCCGGTTCTCTGCTCGCCGCTCTTGTCCATGACACCCATGCCTCCTCAACAAAGCCGCCGCATCTCGGGAGTCCCCGGTTCGGATGACGGTGACAGGTGGATCCTCATGAGGCGTGGCCGGAATCCCATGATTTCCTGAAGTTCGCCGGTGCTATGCGCCCCTCGGCTGCGCCTTCAGCGCAGAGTCTTCCCGCCACCACTACGCAGCACGGACCACCCCATCACCCGTCCGCCGTTGCTCTCGTGAGCCATCCGCCCTTCGCTCGTGAGCCCTCCGGGGAGTCATGCCATCGTGGCTTCCCTGGAAGACCCGACTGAGACGGCCGCTTCCGTGCTTCGTCAGGGTCCGCCCCTCTGGAGCTCGTACTCCCGCACAGCCGTCCAACCCCAAGGTTGCCAGCTGAACCTGCAGATCGCGTGGAGGTCACCTTCAGGTTTTCTTAAGATCTCCTTAAGAAAACCTGAAGGCAGCCTCCACGGAAAGGGACCTGAAGACTTGCTGAAGAACGATAGACCTCGCCGGACCTCCCGAACTGGCTGCGACTGGCGAAGCAATGTGATTGGCTTCCGGCCGAGGACAAGGAAGGCTGGGTGTTTGCGGTGCCTCGGGCTCGCGTTCTTGTGGTCGATGACGACCACCGTGTACAGCAGCTGGTGCGCCATGCCACAGACGAGGAGCTCCTCGACCTCGAGGTTGCCGAGGATGGGAGGACCGCGCTGGCCATCGCCCAGGCCTTCAAGCCGGACATCGCCATCGTCGACGTCAGGCTGCCCGGCCACCTCGACGGCTTCGCGGTCGCCCGGCAGCTGCAGGACTTGGGAGATATTGCCGTGCTGTTCCTCTCGGCAGCGGACAGTATCGAAGACCGGCTCGCCGGGTTCAAGGCCGGCGCGGATGACTACGTCGTCAAGCCCTGTTTCGCCGACGAGCTCACGGCGCGGATTCGCGCCATTCTCCGGCGTCGCGGGCTGTCGACCTCTGCCGTGTGGAGGGTCGGAGACCTCACGGTCGACGAGGGCACTAGGGGCGTCTCACGTTGCGATCACCCGATCGAGCTGACGAGGACCGAGTTCGAGATCCTCCTCATACTCGTGCGCCATCGCGGTCGGGTGGTGCCCAGGGAGGCCCTGACCGAGGAGGTCTGGGGCTACGGGCCGAGCGGCAATGTGCTCGAGGTGCACATGAGCTCGCTGCGCCGCAAGCTCGAGGCATTCGGCGAACGCTGCATCCATACTGTGCGCAGCGTCGGGTATGTGCTCCGCCCACCCGCCTGATCAAGCGATGCCCTGACCCTCGACCCCAGCGATCAGCGCTCGCCGAAGACGATGACGCTGCGGGCCACCTCGCCCGCGTCCATGGCCCGAAAGGCGTCGTTCACGTCCTCGAGGGCGATCCGGCGGCTGATGAGGCGGTCCAGGTGAAGCCGGCCAGCCCGGTCGAGCTCCAGAAGACGAGGGAAGTCCCGATCGGGGTCCGCCGATCCGTACACGCAGCCGAGGATGGACTTTGCGTCGACGAACAACTCCATGGCCGTGAATGACACGCTCTCGTCCGGGCGACCGGCTCCGACCAGGACCGTCGTGCCACCGCGCCGGGTCATCCCAAAGGCCTGCTTGATCGTGGGCGGCGAGCCCACGACCTCGAAGGCGAAGTCCACACCTCGGCCTCGGGTCAGCTCCTGCACGGCGTCGACCGCATCGCCCTTGGACGCGTCCACGATCTCGGTGGCACCCATACTGCTCGCCAGCGCCAGCTTGTCGGACACCCGATCCACGGCCACGATCGACGCGGCGCCCGCCACCACCGCTCCCTGCACGGCCGACAGCCCGACCCCCCCACACCCCACCACCGCGACTGTCGACCCCGGTGGCACCCGGGCGGTGTTGATGACGGCGCCAACGCCAGTCGTGACCGCGCAGCCCACCAGAGCGGCCACCTCGAGCGACAACGAAGGGTCGATCGGGACGATCGACCGCTCCAACACGAGCGCACGCTCGGCGAAGGTCGCCGTGCCCATTGCGGCAAGCAGCGGTCTCCCCTTCCACGTCGCGTACGGCGCCGACAAGGCATCGGTGAGGCCGCGCTCACAGAGGACCGGCTGACCGCCGAGACACCTCGGGCAGGCCCGACAGGGAGGGATCCACGAGAGGACGACATGATCACCGGGCTGCACCCGGGTCACCGCCGAGCCGACGGCTTCGACGACCCCCGACCCTTCGTGGCCGAGCACTACCGGCACGGGATAGGGGATCCCGCCGTTCTGCATCGACAGGTCCGAGTGGCACACACCGCTCGCCGCCACCCGCACCTCGACCTGGTGGGGTCCAGGGGACGCCAACTCGACATCGGCGATCTCGAGCGGAGCTCCGACCTCGGAGAGCACCGCCGCCCTCACGTCGGGACCTGGGCGGGACGGCCTGATGACCGCTTCGGATGCGCCGACACTGCGTCGGATCGTACGTGGACGGTCGGGTGGCCACCAACCGCACGGCCGCGCCGGGGCTGGAGTCCGCCGCCCGAATCGCGGGACGGGGATGGCGCTCTGTGTGGGGGCGAAGCCGCAGCAGATAGCCTGGTGGTGGTGAGCACGAGCGTGACAGCAGCCCAGCGACGGCTCCCATGAGCTCCGCAGAGCGCCCCGAGTTGGACGCCGACGTACCCGAGGCGGACGCCCTCGAGCAGCGACGCGATGTCAGTGACGACGAGCTCGACGAGGCGCCGCACCTCGGCAACGAAGTCCCCGAGGCCGACGCCCTCGAGCAGGCCAGGGCGGTACCCCTCGACGAGGACGACGAGCACGACGCCGGCTGACGAGCGTCAGCGCCGGCGGGTCTCCGGACGGGGACAGGCCACCCAGGGGTAGCCTGGGTTACCAGCCACTTCGGCGCTAGTGATGCGCAAGGATCCGCGGCCCGTTCTCCAGATGGAGTGAAAGCGACGACATTTCAGGATCGGTTCGATGCCGGCACGACGCTGGCGACCCAGCTCGCCGCCTACGCCGGTCGAAACGACATGGTGGTGCTCGCCCTGCCGAGGGGCGGGGTCCCCGTCGGGTTCGAGGTGGCGAAGGCCCTCCGGGCTCCTCTCGACGTGTTTCTGGTCCGCAAGCTGGGCGTTCCGGGCCACGAGGAGCTGGCCATGGGCGCCATCGCGAGCGGCGGCGTCCAGGTCGTGAACGAGGACGTGGTCGACGCCCTCGACGTCCCGCCCGAGCGCATCGCGGCGGTGGCCGAGGCCGAGGAGCAGGAGCTCGAGCGACGCCTGCTCGCCTACCGGTCGGGCATGCCACCGCTCGACGTGAAGGGCAAGGTCGCCATCCTCGTCGACGACGGGTTGGCCACCGGATCGAGCATGCGGGCGGCAGTGCGGGCCCTTCGCCGGCTTGATCCGGCCCGCATCGTGGTGGCCGTTCCGACCGCCGCCGCCGAGACCTGCGAGCGGATGGCGGCCGAGGCCGACGAGGTCGTCTGTGCGTCGACGCCGCGTCCCTTCCACGCTGTCGGCCTGTCGTACCGGGACTTCTCACAGACCACCGACGCCGAGGTCAGCGACCTCCTCCGGCGCGCCGCCTCGGGGGCAGCCGGACCGGGGCCACCCACCGCCAGGCCCTGACCCTCCGTCAGCGATGCACCGGGGTGGCGCCTAAACTGCCGACGGAGGAAACTGACCCAAACGTCAGATTCGCCCCACAGCGACAGAGACCCCACAAGCTCAAAGACCGAAGGTCCGATGCGAGGAATCCTCAGCTACAGCGGCTACGTGCCGTATAGACGCCTGGCCCGATCCGCCATCACCGAGGTGCTGGGCGGTACCCCCGCCAAGGGCACCCGATCGGTCGCCTCCTACGACGAGGACACCACCACCATGGGGGTTGAGGCTGCCCGCCTCGCCCTCAGGTCCGCGCCCGACGGGCAACAGCCCGATGAGCTGTGGTTCGCGACCGCGGCGCCCGCGTACCAGGACAAGACGAACGCCACCACCATTCATGCCGCGCTCCGCCTCGACTCGGATCGACCGGCCATGGACATGGGCGGCGCCGTGCGCTCCGGCATCGGCGCTCTCCGCGTGGCCCTCGGCGGCGGCGGCTCGGTTCTCGTGGTGACTTCGGACATGCGCACCGGCCTGCCCACGAGCTCGGACGAGTCGTCGGGCGGCGACGGGGCGGCCGCGATCCTGGTCGGCGATGAATCGAAGGGTCCCCTGCTGGCCACCCATCTGGGTGGGGCCTCGGCCACCGAGGAGTTCGTCGACCGGTGGCGGGCCCCGGGTGACGTGCGCTCCAAGCTGTGGGAAGAGCGGTTCGGCGAGACCGCCTACCTTCCGCTCGGCGAACGGGCCTGGAACGATGGGCTCAAGGCCGCCGGCGTCACCGCGGAGCAGGTTGACCGTGTCGTCGTCACGGGGACGCACGCCCGGGCCGTCCGGCAACTCGGCGGGCGCCTGAGCACGGCCAAAGAGGCACTCGTCGACGATCTCTCGGTGACCGCGGGAAATACCGGGACCGCCCATCCGGGCCTGCTACTGGCGTCCGCCCTCGACGAGGCCGAGCCGGGCCAGGTGATCGCCCTGGTGGTGCTGGCCGACGGGGCCGACGTGCAGCTCTTCCGCACCACCGAGGCCATCTCCTCGTTCGTGCCGTCTCGGCCGATCGCGGCGCAGGTGGCCGCGGGCGGAAGCATCTCCTACGGCAAGTTCCTGAGCTGGCGGGGCCTGCTGGCTGTCGAACCGCCGCGCCGGCCGGAGCCGGAACGGGTCTCGTCGTCGGCCGCCGCCCGCACCGAGGAGTGGAAGTTCGGCTTCGTGGGCTCGCGCGACCGCTCGAGCGGCGCTATCCATCTGCCACCCGCCCGCATCTCCATGAAGGGCGATGCGGTCGACGAAATGGACCCGGTTCCGATGGCAGACGTCCCCGCCACAGTCGTCACGTTCACGGTGGACCGGCTCGTCTATTCCCAGAGCCCGCCGGTGGTGTTCGCGGTCGTCGACTTCGATGGGGGCGGACGGTTCGCGTGCGAGCTCACCGATGTCGACGCCGGGGAGCTGTCCATCGGGGACCGGGTCGAGATGACGTTCCGCCGGCTCTTCACTGCCGATGGCATCCACAATTACTTCTGGAAGGCGCGTCCCATTCGTATCCCAAGGAGCTGATTAAGTGGCATCGCACGGCATCAAGGACAAGGTGGCCATCGTCGGGATGGGGTGCACACCCTTCCGCGAGCACTGGGACAAGAGCACCGACGACATGGCGGTGGACGCGGCCCAGGAGACGTTCGCCTCTGCGGGCATAGACAAGGCCGACGTGGACGCCTACTGGCTCGGGACGGCCATGTCAGGGATGAGCGGGATCGCGCTGGCTCGTCCGCTCAAGCTCCACGACAAGCCAGTCACCCACGTGGAGAATTTCTGCGCGACCGGCTCCGAGGCGCTCCGCGGCGCGGCGTACGCGGTCGCCTCGGGGGCCTACGACGTCGCGATGGCCCTCGGGGTCGAGAAGGTCAAGGATGGCGGCTACCAGGGCCTCAGCGGAGCAGGCAAGGCTCCGACCGACGGCACCGGCCGTTCGCTCACCGCCGCCGCCATGTTCAGCCTCGTCGCCCCGGCCTACGCCAAGAAGTACGGCGTCGACGAGACCGAGCTGAAGGACGTGCTCGCCCGGATCGCCTGGAAGAACCACTACAACGGGGCGCGAAACCCACGGGCCCAGTTCCGTCGGGAGGTGGCCCAGGACGTCATCTGCAACATGCCACCGGTGGCCGGGCCCCTCGGAGTCTACGACTGCGCCGGCGTGGCCGACGGTGCCGCGGCCGCCATCGTCGTGCGCGCCGAAGACGCCCACCGGTACACCGACAGGCCCCTGTACGTGAAGGCGTTGTCGCTCGTGGCCGGCACGGGCTCGGGCGTCATCGACCCCGACTACGACTTCACCCACTTCTCCGAGGTCGAGCGGTGCGCCGCCGACGCCTACCAGCAGGCGGGCGTCACCGATCCCCGGCGCCAGATCGCCATGGCCGAGGTCCACGACTGCTTCACCCCGACCGAGCTCGTGCTCATGGAGGATCTGGGTTTCGCCGAACGTGGCACGGCGTGGAAGGAAGAGCTAGCCGGGAGCTTTGACCTTGACGGCGACCTTCCGGTCAACCCCGACGGAGGGCTCAAGAGCTTCGGCCACCCGATCGGGGCGTCGGGGCTTCGCATGATGTTCGAGTGCTGGCTCCAGCTCCGGGGCGAGGCCCCGGCGGATCGTCGCGTCGCCTCGGCCGCCGACCGCGGCCTGGCGCTCACCCACAACCTGGGTGGCTACCCCGGCGAGATGGTCTCGTTCGTGGGCGTCGTGGGCTCGCAGCCGGGCTGATCGGCGTCCGCTCGACGCCGGGTCGCCGGAGGCGGCGGGGGCGCTCTGGCTGACGCCGTCGTCATCGGCGCCGGGCCCAACGGCCTGGTCGCCGCCAACGTTCTGGCCGACGCCGGCTGGTCGGTCGTGGTCCTCGAAGGGGCTACCGTTCGCCGCGGTGGATCTGGTTGCCGCCACCGCCAGCGATCATGACGAGCTCTTCGCTGCCTTCGCCCGGATCGTGGACACCAGGGAGGGCTTCCCACAGGCACCTCCGCTCGATCGGGTCGAGTTCGACGACTACTGGTTGGCTCACTCCGCTGCCGTGGTGGTGGCGCGAGACCACGACGAGCTGGTGGGCGCGTACTACGTGAAGGCGAACTTCGTGGGACGGGCCGCCCACATCGCCAACGCGGGGTACTTCGTAGTGGCCGGGCACCGCGGAACCGGGATCGGCCGGGCGCTCGTCGAGCACTCCATGACCGAGACCCGTCGTCTCGGCTTCGATGCCTTGCTGTTCAACCTCGTGTTCGAGTCCAACCCGGCCCGCCGCCTGTACGAGTCCCTGGGGTTCACCGTTGTCGGCCGCGTGCCATCAGCAATCGACGGCGAGGACGCGCTCGTCTACTGGCGTCGGCTCTAGCGGCCCCCCGCGAGGGCAGCAGAGAGCCCTTTCTCGTCGTGTTTCGGGCCATCTATCGGCCCCGATCACGACGAGAACCATTGCCGGGCGCGCTGCCGGGCGTTCTCGTCGCGATAAGGGCCGCCAGGTCCAGGGCGGGTGCCTGGGCCGCCGGCAGCGCCGCCGTCAACGCTGGCGCAGCACGAACTGGAGGATGCCGCCGTGGCGGAAGTAGTCCGCCTCCTTCGGCGTGTCGATGCGTACCCGGGCCCGGAGCTCGGTCTCGCCCGCCCGCACCGTGAGCTCCGGGGGGATCGGATCGTCGAGGCCGAGCCCGGCCAGCCCGACGACGTCGATCACCTCGTGGCCGGTCAGGCCGAGGCTGGCCACGGACTGGCCCTCGGGCAGCTGAAGGGGCAGCACGCCCATACCGATGAGGTTCGAGCGGTGGATGCGCTCGAAGCTGGCCGCCAGCACCGCCCGCACCCCGAGCAGGGCGGTTCCCTTGGCCGCCCAGTCCCGGGAGGAACCCGATCCGTAGTCCTTCCCGGCCAGTACGACGAGGGGGACGCCCTCGTCGGCATAGCGCACGGCCGCGTCGTAGATCGTCATCTGCTCACCGTCTGGCAGATGGATCGTCACCCCGCCTTCGGTGCCCGGGGCCAGCTGGTTGCGCAGCCGGATGTTGGCGAACGTGCCCCGGATCATGACCTCCTGGTTGCCGCGCCGAGCCCCGTAGGAGTTGAAGTCGCCGGGTTCGACCCCGTGCTCGACGAGCCACCGCCCAGCTGGGCTGTCCCCGCGGATGACACCGGCGGGAGAGATGTGGTCCGTCGTGACACTGTCCCCGAGGAGAGCCAGCACCCGCGCCCCGGTGATGTCGGTCAGCGGAGGCACGTCGCGCGACATGGACTCGAAGAATGGCGGCTTGTGGACATAGGTCGACGAGTCGTCCCAGTCGTAGCTCCGCCCGGCGGCCACGGGCAGTGAGACCCATCGCTCGTCACCGTCGAACACGGCCTCGTAGCTGGCGCGGAACATGTCCGAGTGGACGGCGCTCCGGATCACCTGCTCGACCTCCTGCACCGACGGCCAGACGTCTCGTAGGTACACGGGGCCGCCGCTCTCGTCCTCTCCGAGCGGCTCCGACGCGAAGTCGATGTCCATGGTGCCGGCCAGCGCGTACGCCACGACGAGCGGCGGCGAGGCGAGGTAGTTCATGCGGCACTGCGGGTGGATACGCCCCTCGAAATTGCGATTGCCGGAAAGCACCGAGCACACGACCAGGTCGGAGTCGTCGACCGCGGTGGCGATCTCGGGTGCCAGAGGCCCGGAGTTGCCGATGCACGTCGTGCACCCGAAGCCGACGAGGTTGAAACCGAGCTTCTCCAGGTACGGCGTCAGGCCCGCCTGTTCGTAGTAGTCCATCACCACCTTCGAGCCTGGGGCGAGCGACGTCTTGACCCAGGGCTTGGTGCTGACTCCTCGCTCGACGGCCTTCCGGGCCAGGAGGGCGGCGGCCACCATCACGGACGGGTTGGATGTGTTCGTGCAGCTGGTGATGGCGGCGATGACGGCGTGCCCGTGGTCGAGCATGATGTCTCGCCCGTCGGCGAGGCGGACGGGCACCTGGACCTCGGGACGAGCCACCACGGGCCCCTGGTCACCTACGCCCGCAGGGCCGTACGGGGCGCTGCCCTCGGCCGAGCTGACGTCGCCTGCGATCGCCTCGGAGGGGTCGCTGGCCGGGAAGGAGAAGGCGGACGCGGCATCGACGCTGGACTCGGCGACGTGGTTGGGAACGCCGTTGGGTCCCGGATTGGGGCTTGGGTCCTCACCCAGCATCTCGGAGAGGGCCGTTCGGAACGATCCCTTCGCCGAAGAGAGGGCGACCCGGTCCTGTGGGCGGGTCGGACCGGCGATGCTCGGCTCGACCGTGGAGAGATCGAGCTCGACCGTCTCGGAGTAGATGGGATCGTCGTCGGGATCGTGGAACAGTCCCTGCTCCTTGGCATAGGACTCGACGAGCGCGAGCAGCTGCGGCGGGCGCCCCGTGAGCTCCAGGTACCGCAGGGTCTCGTCGTCGATGGGGAAGATCGAGCACGTGGAGCCGTACTCGGGAGACATGTTCCCGATCGTGGCCCGGTTCTCGAGGGGGACGGCGCCGACGCCAGGGCCGTAGAACTCGACGAACTTCCCCACCACGCCGCGTTGGCGAAGTATCTCGGTGACGGTGAGCACCAGGTCGGTGGCGGTCACCGCCTCGGGCAGCGTCCCGAAGAGCCTGAACCCCACCACCTGGGGCATCAGCATGGACACGGGCTGGCCCAGCATGGCGGCCTCGGCCTCGATGCCGCCGACGCCCCAGCCCAGCACCCCGAGCCCGTTGACCATGGGGGTGTGGGAGTCCGTCCCTAGGAGGGTGTCCGGATAGGCCTGCCCGGCGTCGTTGCTGAAGACGACCCGAGCTAGGTACTCGAGGTTCACCTGGTGGCAGATGCCGGTATCCGGGGGCACGATGCGCATGTTGGCGAAGGCAGTCTGGCCCCAGCGCAGGAACTGGTAGCGCTCGCGGTTGCGCTCGAACTCGAGGTCGGCGTTGCGACGAAAGGCGTCGGGCACGCCGTACACATCGGCCACCACCGAGTGGTCGATGACGAGCTCCGCCGGGACGAGCGGGTTGATGCGGTCGGGATCTCCCCCCATGTCGGCCACGGCGTCTCGCATGGCGGCCAGGTCGACGATGGCCGGGACCCCCGTGAAGTCCTGCATGAGGATGCGGGCCGGGGCGAAGGCGATCTCCCTGGTCGGCGGCGCCGTCGCGTCCCATCTGGCCAGGGCCTCGACGTCATCGGCCCGGACGCTCACGCCGTCCTCGTGGCGGAGGACGTTCTCGAGCAGGATCTTGATCGAGTACGGGAGGCGGGCCACGTCGACGCCCTCCTGGAGGGCATCGAGCCGAAAGACCTCGAAGGTTCGGTCACCCACCTCGAGCGAGGACCGGGCGCCAAAGCTGTTGCCTGCCATCTGTTCCTCCTGCCGTCCTCGGTGCTGCCCCGTCGGGGCCCTGGTCGCAACCTACCCCCGGCCCGGGCGAGCCGACGCTCCGGGTGCTCAGGCGCCGTTTGACATCGGGGCCGTGTCGCTCGTTAGCCTTGTCGTGGTTCATCGGTGACGGCTGGGGGTCTTGGGGTTCCGCCACCCATGACGAGCTCGAAGCGGGGTACGAGCGCGTGACATGGCCCAAACGATCTCTCATCGGCACCATGGCGGCGATCGCCCTCGTCGTCTCGGCCCTGCTGGCCGGGCTTCACTCCGGGCGACGAGGCGCCAGCGTCCTCGACGCGTCTGCCCGGTCTCGACTCGTCGCCGAGGCGAGCTCGGCGACTTCGTCGCTGACCCCCGGCATCTCCTCGGAGCAGGCCGCCCTGGGCCAGCTCGAGCAGCGCCTGGCGGGCGCCACCGAACAGGCCGAGGCCCAGCGGCTCCAGCAGGCCGCCGCCTGGCTCAGGGCGGCCAACGTTCGACCCTCGGCCGCCCGACCCGCGTCCGGACCGTCCCTCGCCGCCCCCCCAGCTGATAGCGGACCAGGTCAGCGGGCCCTGGCCGCGGCAGAGGCCGAGCTGGGCAAGCCTTACCGCTACGCCGGTGCCGGGCCCAACAGCTTCGACTGCTCGGGGTTGACCATGTGGGCCTGGAGGGCAGCCGGCATCTCCCTTCCACACTCCGCCACCGATCAGTACCTGTCGACACCGCACGTGGCGCTGTCCAGCCTCCAACCCGGCGACCTGCTGTACTTCGGGTCGAGCACCAGCAACATCGGACACGTGACCATGTACGTGAGCCCCGGTCGGATGATCGAGGCGGAGGACTCCGGAACGGTCGTGAGCATCAATCCGATCCGTTCCGGCCTCGTGGGGGCGAGCCGGCCGTAACTGGCCGCCCCTAACTGCCGGGCCCGGCCGACCCGGCGCGGGTCACCTGCACCTGGGTCTGCACCGGCGGGCTCGACGTCCATTTGCCCGACGAGGGCGTCCACTGCAGGCCGGCGAAGCTCACCGCCGTGATGCGGTAGGCGTAGGCGTTGGCCACCAGCCAGCTCGCCACCGTCCAGCCCCGGGCGGGTGTCAAGGTGGCGCCCAGGGCGGGGGACCCGAGCTCGGTGGCCATGGCGTCGGAGAGGCTGCTGGCGCCGCTGGTCTTGGTTGGCGTCGAGAACTGGCAGGTCAGACCCCTGGGAACCTCTCCGGTCAGCACCTGGGCCAGGTCGCGGGCCTCGGGCTCCCAGAAGGCGTAGGCCTCGGGCGCGGCGCTGTGCTGCACCTGCTGGGCGGCTTGGGTGACCGGAAGCGACGCCCACCCCGGGACCTGCACGAGCGCCCGGTAGAAGGCCGACGCCGCGTAGCTGGGGACGACGAGCTGCGAGGCGGGGCCCCAGCCCTCGGACGGGCGCTGCTGGAACAGCCCGACCGAGTCCAGGTCACCATTGGGGAGATTTTGCAGCTTCGACTCCTGGAGGGCGGCAGCCAGGGCGACCGTCACGCCGTGGTCCTCGATGCCGTTGCGCTTGCCGACGGCGGCGATCGTGGCCGCGTTCGCCGCCTGGGCCAGGTCGAGCGGGTAGCTGCGTGACGCCACCGTGGCCGTGCACCCCGGGGCGGAGCTCGGCCCGCCGATCCGGGTGACGACGATGGCGACGCCGCCGGCGACGACGGCGAGGGCGAGGGTCACGAGCGCCAGTCGCCGGCCCCAACGGGGCCGGGGAGCGCTCAGCGCCGTACCGGAGGGTGGTGTGTCTTCCAGGGTGGGCACGATCCGTCCTGGGGCTCGGCCGTCGTCGACGCGGCGGGGGGTGAGGGACCTCCTGGAGGCTCTCCGCCCCAGATCACCTCGCTCAATACTGCCGTGGCTGGGCGCCCTCTGCGAGTCACCCGGACTCGGGCCGCGTGTCTCGGATCCCGGCCGTCATGCTCCAGCGGACACCGAACGGTCTGCCTCGTCGGTCTCCCGACAGGTCATCGAGAACGGGTCGCCCCCGGCGTAGCGAATCCCATGTCGTCCCTCGCCGGGACCAGACGATCATTGTCGGCCCCCCGTTTCGTTCCCACCGGGGCCAAGGCCACCGAGCAAGGTCTGAAGCGGCAAGGAGACTCAGGCCACACCGGGAATGTGGAGGTGACGAACGGGGCCGAGTTCTGGGCAGGGGCGACGCTCGTGTTTACGACCGGTCACCCACCGACTTCGGAGGCAATCGAGACTGATTCGTACCCCGATAATAGCTACGACAAGAGCCAACCAAGTACGACTTGCGACCCGCACGTGACCCCCCTGACGTGGACCGCGTCCATTCGATTACACGCGCGACACTGAACCATCCACCGCAACACACATAACTGCCGCTACGATTTATGTGCTCCGTCATATAGTCCAACACGAGATGGGGGTGATGACGGTGGTAGTAGCAAGGAAACGGGTGGCTAGAGCTGCACCCAAGAAGTCAGCGAGCAGGAAGTCGGTAACCCGGCGACCTGCAGCGAGGAAGACCACAGCCAAGAAGGGCGTCAAGCGCAGCACCGCTGCGCGCAAGACGATCAAGCGCACGACTGCCCGCAAGGCAGTTCGTCGGCCCGCAGCCAAGAAGACGGCCAAGCGGCCCGCAGCCAAGAAGACGGCCAAGCGGCCCGCAGCCAAGAAGACGGCGAGGCGTCCGGCAGCGAAGAAGGCTGCTCGTCGTCCCGCAGCCAAGAAGGCCGTTCGGCGCACGACAGCCAAGAAGGCCGTGCGGCGTCCGGCGACCAAGAAGACAGCCCGACGTCCCGTCGCCAAGCGGGCCCGGAAGGCCACCGGCGCCAGAAGGCGCTGAGCTAGCAGTACCCGCAGTCATCGGTTCCCCGCGTGGGGCCCGGACTCGTCGGGTCGGTGTGTGATCGGCCGCTCCACGGTGTGGTCACGTCATCCTCGGTGTCAAGACCAGGATGGCGTTCCATGCCCTCCGGAGCTTGGTGATCCTGGAGGCGCCGAACACCGGCCTCGTCGAGTCATCGCACGAACGAGCTCGTCGCTCGTTCGTGCTCAGCTCGTTCGACGCATCTGTCGTAGCTCGTCGAGCCAGCCGATGACTGCCCGCTCGTAGGCGATGCCGAAGCGGATCACCGCGTCTCGGTAGGGATCGTCGGTGTCGAGGTGCCCGTCGAACGACTCGTAGAGGTCCAGGCGCCCGGCATGCTCGTCACGGGCCTGCTCCACGAAGGCCTCGAGCCGCGAGGGCTCGAGGTGGCGACCGAACCACAAGGAGACGAGCAGGGGGAACCGGATCTGCTCGGCTGCCGGTGGGCGACGGATCCATTCGCGGAACTCTCTGCGCCCGAGCTCGGTGATGGAGAACGGGACGCGGTCCCGTACGCCGGGGCGGCCGGCCTCGATGAGCCCGCGGTCCTCCAGCACGCGCAGCTCGCGGTACACGTGGCTGGAGGTGACGTTCCAGAAGCGGGAGAGCCCACCTTCGACCCGTCGGATCAGGTCCCAACCTGTCAGCGGTCCATCGTGGAGAAATCCCAGCAGCGAGCCCTGTGTCGCGTTCAGCTCAGCCACGCTTGACATTCCCTTCTGGACGGTTAGAGTTGAGACATTCCCTTGGGGAATGATCGCACCAGCGCAGGGAGGAGCGGGGCATGACCGAGGAGACCGCGGCGCTGCTGGCCGAGCACGGCTACGCGACGATCCCCGACGCCATCGATGCCGAGCAGGTCAGGTGGGCCCGGGCCGAGCTCGAAGGGATCCTGGCCACGACGCCGTCGGGTCGCGACGACTTCGAAGGCCGTCGCACACGGCGGGTCTATGCCTTGTTCGCCAAGACACGCTCGCTCGACGCCCTGTCCCTGCATCCCGAGGTGCTCGCCATCCTCGACAGTGTGCTCGGCGCCTATCAGCTGAGCGCCCCGGCCGGCATCTCGATCGGGCCTGGGGAGCAAGCCCAGCCCCTCCATCCCGATGACGCCATCTACCCGCTGCCGCGACCACACGACGAGGTCGTCGTCAATGTGATGTGGCCGCTCCAGGACTTCACCGAGGCGAACGGAGCCACCCGCATCGTGCCCGGGAGCAACCGCTGGACGACCGAGCGACCTGGCCCCGACACCCCGACGGTCACCGTCGAGATGCCGGCGGGCACGGCGCTGCTCTACACCGGCAGTGTGTGGCACGGCGGCGGTCCCAACCGGACCGAGGACGATCGCCTGGGTGTCGTGCTTCACTACGCCGCCTCGTGGCTGCGGTCGGTCGAGAACCACGTCCTCGCCGTCCCCCCGAGCCTGGCGTCGACCCTTCCCGTGCGTCTCCAGGAGCTCCTCGGATACAACATCCACCCGCCCTTCATCGGCTACGTCGACGGCCGTCATCCTCGCAAGTTGCTCGAGGAGACCGACCCGCATCGGCCCAGCCTCACGTCGTCAGCCCCCTCCATCCCCTGATCCGGCGGCTCAGCCGGCCGGGCCGGCCGGCCCAGCAGCTCCGCCGCGGGCAATCCCGAACAGGTGCTGGCCCACCTTGCGCATCTGGATCTCCTCGGAACCCTCGGTGATGCGGTAGCGCCGGTGATGGCGGTAGATGTGCTCGAAGGGCATGTGTCTGCTGTAGCCCACACCACCGCAGGTCTGCATCGCCCTGTCGGCGGCGTCGCACGCCAGGCGATTGGCGCGGTAGTTGCACATGGCGACCTCGTGAGTGACCTCCATGTGGTGCTGTCGGTCGAGCGCCCAGGCCGTGGACCGCACCAGCTGGCGCAGCATCGCCGCTTCGGTGTGGAGCTCCACCAGCGGGAACTGGATGGCCTGGTTCCGCGACAGCGGCCGGCCCCATGTCTCGCGCCGGTTCGCATACGCCACCGCCTCGTTGATGCAGAACTGCGCGGCACCGAGTGAGGACGCCGCCTGGCGGATGCGGTTCTCGTGGACGAAGTGCTGGGCGAGCTCGAGACCGTGGTCGACAGGGCCGAACACCGCAGACATCGGCACCCGCACGTCGGTGAGGGTCACCTCGGCGTGATCCGTGGGCATGTTGAAGGTCCACCAGAAGAAGTCGACCGAGAATCCTGGTGAGTCGGTCGGCACGAGCAAGGCCGTGATGCCGAACGGCGACCCCTGGTCTCCCGAGGTCCGGGCGAAGATGATGTCGTGGCTGGCGTGGTGCAGGCCCGAGTTGAAGCGCTTGCGCCCGTTGATCACCCACTCGTCGCCGTCGCGCACCGCCGTCGTTTCGAGGTAGGTCGCGTCGGACCCGTGGCTCGGCTCGGTCAGCCCGAAGGCGAGGCGCCGCGTCCCGTCGAAGAACCCGGGCATCCACTCGGCGCGCTGGGCCTCGGTGCCGAAGTCGCGCATCATGAGCACCGTCGGGAAGTTGCCGACGATCGAGCTCTCGTTCTGCAGGTCGTTGTGCAACCCGAGGCCACGCGTGGCGAGGTGCTCCCGGATGATCGCCATCTCCAGGTTGCTGGCCTCGTGCCCGCCGTACTCCTTGGGTAGCGCCCACCGCAGCCAACCGGCGGCGTCGGCCCGGCGACGCATCTCGGCCAGCAGCTGCTCCCATTCCTGGCGGGGGACGCCACCGGCGTCGAAGTCGGTGCGGGCGTACTCGCGTCGATGGTCGAAGAAGCGGACGTTGTCGTCCTGGCGTTCGAGCGGCTCGATCTCCCGCTCGATGAAGTCGTCGAGGGCGCCCAGTGTCGCCTGGATCTCTTGGGGGATCTCGAAGTCCACGCTTGCCTCCACCCCGTGCCGAGCGCGCACCAGCCCGTGCGCTGATCGACACCGTAGGACGGCCGTCGGCCAGAAGGCGACCCGCCCTACAACGAACGGGACCGGTCCGCACAGGGTTCGCTCGTTCCACGAGAGACGAACGGGCCGCGACCCGCGCCCAGGGAGGATCGCGGCCGCTCCCCCCCGAAACCTTGGGCGATGAGGCGACGGGTGGCCACGCTCACCGCGTGCGCCGCCGTCGCAGCCCTGCTGGCCGTGGCACCCGCCCAGGCCTCGCCGCAGCCAGGAGCACCCGGAGCACCCGGAGCACCCGGAGCCACGGGAGCACCGAGAGCACCGAGCGGGCTGCCCGACGACGTGCCCGTCGCCGCCCTCCGGTCGGCGCCGGCGCTGCCGGCTCCCGCAGCGTGGCCTGGGCCGGAGCGCTTCCCGCGCACTTCGGGCACCGGCCGCCTGGCCAGCGGCGGCTACTACTGGACCGACTGGATCTACGACGACCACGGTGCCCTAGGCCAGCCGGGGCTGCCGGGCGCTCCCGGTGCCGATCCCGCCGAGCAGGGCGTCCCCTCCTTCGGCGACTACAGCTACCAGCCCGGCCCGGCGAACAACAACGGTGCCGACATCTTCCGGGCGGGCGTCTTCCTCGAGCCGGCGGCCACCGTATGGCGGGTGGACTGGAACACGCTCGTCGATCCGAGCGTGCCCGTCGCCGAGTGGGCCTTCGCCACCGGTGGATCCGCGAGCGGGAGCCTGTGGCCAGCCAGCGCCGCAGTGCGGTCACCTGGGATCGACCGGGCGCTGGTCGTCTCCAGTCGGGGCGCCCGGCTTCTGGACGTGCGCAGCGGCGCCGTGCTCGCCCGCCTGCCCGTTGCCGTGGATCTCGGGGCCAGGTCCTTCATCGTCCGGGTCCCCCGGCGCGTCCTCGCCCCGAGCGGCAGTTGGGTCGTGCGCCTGGCCTCGGGGCTGGCCAACGCATCCGGCGACGGCTTCGCCTCCGCCCGCGGGGCGCTACCCGGGGAGCCGGCCGTCTACAACGTGGCCTTTCGCACGATCGCCCAGGAACCACCCGGCGACAACTTCTGGAACGACGATGGCCAGGCCGACGCCCTCGCCCGCGGGGACGTGAGCGCCTTCTCGACGACGATCCGGTGGGCCGACCTGGCCGCCCGGCGCACGACGCCCGAGCCGGCCCCGACCGGCTGGAGCGACCGATGGTACGTGTCGTCGATCGAGCCAGGACAGGGCGAGCGGACCGACGTCGGCGCTATCGCTGACGGCAGACCGGTCTATCTGGGGCGGGTCCAGCCCTACGCCGTCTACGTCCCTTCCCGGTACGACCCCACGCGCCCCGCACCTCTCACTTTCCTGCTCCACTCCCTCACCCAGAACCACAACCAGTATGCGGCCACCACTCCGAAGCTCTCCCAGCAAGCGTGCGAGGCCCGCCGGTCCATCTGCGTCGGGACCTTGGGCCGCGGGCCCGCCGGCGGGTTCGTGAACGAGGCCCAGCTGGACTTCTGGGAGGTGTGGCACGACATGGCGTCCGCCTACGCCCTCGACCCGGAGCGAACGGTCATCGGGGGCTACTCGATGGGCGGGTTCGGGGCGGGTCTCCTGGCCGAGGACCATCCCGACCTCTTCGCCCGGGCGATCCTGCTGGCCGGCGCGGCGGGGGACACGTCCGGCCTGGACAACGTGCGCTGGGTGCCCATGTACCTCGCGGGTGGAGCGGCCGACGAGCTGGTGCCGGTCACCGACGAGATCGCCGAGGCCCGGGGGCTCGACCGACGCGGCTTCCGCTACCGCTACCTCCTCTATCCGGCCGAGGACCACGTGGCCTTCGAGCTGCAGGACGGGTTCTCCGACGCCGCCCGGTTCATGGGCTCCGACGCCCGCGCCAGCCGACCCGGACATGTGACGTTCCGTTGGAACGATTCCGGTGACAACCCCGCCTTCGGGTACGGCACCACCGGCGCCTACTGGCTGCGGGACCTTCGGGCCCGTGCGGCAGGCGTCGACGCGCTGATCGACGCCAACTCGGCTGCCGACCCCGACCCGGTCGTCACCGACCTACGGACCCACGACGTGCTCGTGCCCGGGGACCCGACCCCGGCGATCGTGACCCAGCTCGACTGGGGGCTCGGACCCCAGCTCGCGCCGAAGCCAGCCATCGCGCTCAACCTGGGCAACGTCGGTGCGCTGTCGATCCGGCTGGCCGACGCCGGCATCGGCCCGCGCACGACCTACACCGTCGATGTGACGACCGACGGCCCGACGACGCTCACGCTGGTGGACTCTGATGGCGGCGCCTCCCGCGTTGAGATCGCAGCCGGGCGTCAGCACCTCGTCGAGTCGAGTCGCTGAGAGGCGGCGGGCCTGGTCGGCGATGAGCGACGGAGGTCCGAGACGTAGGCTTCGCTCATGGCGCTTCCTCTCGCGGACATTCAAGCCCGGCTCCGTCGGGCCAGCCGGGGCCCGTGGCGGTACTCGGGCCAGCAGGTGATGATCGGACAGGGATTGGGCACCTACGCGGTGACAGTGAGGAAGGGGGACGACGGCGAGTTCATCGCCGCGGCGAGGACCGACGTCGAGAGCCTGGTCCAGGAGGTCGCCCGGCTACGAGAGGGCCTGGCGGGTGCCCATCAGGGTCTGACCACGCTGCACCGGTATGCCTCGGGACAGGTCGCCGACATGATCGACGGTCTGCTTTCCGACGTGGCCAAGCTCACGTGAGGACGCCTGAGGTGACGCGGGTGCTCAGCTCGAGGCCCGGGTCGGCGGCGTGACGCGCAATCGTGAGCACCACATCGCCGTCCTCCATCACCATCCGACCCTCCCGCCGCAGGGCCATAGCGTCGAGGCGCAGAGGCACCGTCATCTGACAGGAGTGGCCGGCATCCAGGTCGATTCGGCGGAACCCGACCAGCCGCCGGCGCGGTCGCGGCACCGACGACACGGGATAGCCGCCGTAGACCTGGACGACCTCGGCTCCCCGGCGGGTGCCGACGTTGGCCACCGTGACGGCAACCTCCCCCGCCGCCGTGTCCAGACGGGCGTCGCCGAGCGCGAAGGAGGTGGTGGACAAGCCGAAGCCAAACGGAAAGTGCGCCTCCTTGCCGTCTCGGTCCAGCTTCCACTGCCCGTGGAACAGGTCGTAGGTCACCGAACGGGCATCCTTCTCGAAGGCCACGAGGTCGTCCTCGTCCGCCGGGATGGCGAATGGCAGCCTGCCGCTCGGGGCCGCCGCCCCGAGGAGGACGTCGGCCAGGGCGTGGCCACCCTCCATGCCCGGGTACCACGTCAGAAGGACGACCGGCACCTCGCCGCACCACGGCATCACCACCGCGCTGCCGCCCATGACGACGACGACCGTCCGAGGGTTGTTGGAGGCAACCGCTCGCAGCAGCGCCTCGTCCTCGGGCCGGAGGCGCAGGTTGGATCGGTCGCCACCTCGCGCCATCGCCTCGGTCGCGCCGGCGGGTGCGGCGCGCGCGTCATCGGCCGGACCGGGAGCAGGCGCCGGGGACGACGCCCCGACACCGAGCGTCGGGTGGTCCGCCGGGGGGAACAGCGAGGAGAGATCGGAAGCCCCCGAGGGATCGATGAACTCACCCTCGTCCTCCTTGGTGAAGCCGACCACCGCGATGGCCACGTCGGAGCCCTCGGCCAACGACGCGTCGGCGTCGTGATGGACCACGTCGGCACCGGGTAGTGCCGCCCGCAGCCCGGCGAGCGGCGTGACCACCTCGGGCGGGTGCACGTCGCTCGATCCCCCGTCTCCCAAGTTGGGCACCGCGGCCAGACGCCCGATCACAGCCACCCGTCGGAGCGCCGATGGATCGAGCGGAAGAACGCCGCCCTCGTTGCGGAGCAGGACGATCGACCGGCGGGCTGCGTCCCGGGCCAGCGCCCGGTGCTCTGCTGATGCCACGACGGACGCCTCGGGTGGCGGCCGGTCCAGCACGGCCCAGAACCGCAGCAGCGTCGCGACGATCCTCGAGGCCGCAGCGTCCACGTCGGGCTCGTCCAGGTTCTCTCTGACGAGCGCGTCCGGCAGGTGCTGGGCCCGCTGCTGGGCGAACGGCATCTCGAC
Organism: uncultured Actinomycetes bacterium; assembly: GCA_963717645.1. Lineage (GTDB taxonomy): Bacteria > Actinomycetota > Acidimicrobiia > Acidimicrobiales > AC-9 > AC-9. Next base: position 154,140 of record CAVQWQ010000005.1, read on the forward strand.
ATCCAGCCCCGCCCGGACCGATGCCGCCGCGTCACGCAGGCCGAAGATGAAGTCGGACACGACGAAGCCGTCGAAGGCCCACTCCCGCCGGAGGATCTGGGTCAGCAGGTCCGGGTTCTGGCCACACCACGTGCCGTTCACCGAGTTGTACGCGCTCATGACGCTGGCCACGCCTTCGGCCACGATGCGACGGAACTGGTGGAGGTACACCTCGTGGAGGGTCCGGTCGTCGGCCGTCACGTCGACGGTAAACCGGGCGTTCTCCATCGAGTTGAGTGCGAAGTGCTTCACACAGGCCATGGCGTGGCGTTGCACGCCCCGCACGAGGGCCGCACCCAACTCGCCGACGTGGTGGGGATCCTCGCCGTAGGTCTCCTGGGCCCGGCCCCAGGCCGGGTGGCGTAGGAGGTTCACACAGACGCCCCCGTAGAACGTGGCCCCGGCCGCCCTGAGCTCGCGCCCGATGGCGTCCCCGATGCGGTCCTCGAGGTCCGGGTCGAAGGTCGCTCCGCGGGCCATGCTCACCGGGAAGCAGGTGCTCGAGCCCACCACGACACCGCGGGGGCCGTCACTGAACTGGAGGCCGGGCACGCCGAGCCGCTCGACGGTGGCAGCGGGCCAGGGGTGGCGGTAGTACCCCCCAGCCACCATGTCGGTCATCCCCGGCCAGAAGGGCGTGTCCCCGTCGAGGCAGCCGAGCTTCTCGGGCCGGGTCATGGCTCGCACGACGCCGGCGGCTTCGGCGTGGTGGTCGGCGCCAGCGGCAACCCGTGCTGCAGCTTCCTCGAAGGCCGTCACGCCAGCACTACTCGCGGAGCTGCACGATGGCGGCGAGGACGTCGTCGACCGCAATCTCGGCCAGCGCCTTCATCTCGTCGTCGGTCCGGTCCTGGATCGGGTGGGGAACGAACACCCGGGCGGGATCGAAGCCCAGGGCGCGAGCCTGGGTCGCCGCGGCGGTGACGAACTCCGTCGAGGCGACGAACACGCCCGGGAGGCCCCGAGTCTCCAGGTCGGCGATGTCGTGCACACTGCACGACGTGCAGCTGCCTCAGTCGGCGAGCGCCTCGATCACGAGATCGCACTTGGTGGTGATCTCGTGGCGGAGGTCGACCGGCGCCACCTTGGCGAACGTCGGCTTGCGGTAGCGGATGAACCGCAGGCCGGGGACCCGTGCCGTCAGGGCCGACTCCAGGGCAGTCAGGAAGACGTCGCCCCGCGGCTTCGAGATGTCAAGCAGCCCGACCGTCAGCCCCTCCAGCGACGACGGCCGGGTCCGCCGAGGCCGAGTCGTGGGGCGACGCTCGCCGGTCGGATCCAACAGGATGGTGCCGGCCTCGTTCGTCATACCCCTACCTCCCGGGTCACGGCCTGGCTGCCGCCGGGTCCGTTGATCCAGCTTCCAATGATGGACGAGAACAGGCCGGCTCGCCCGCCGGCGTGGACGAACCACAGCCCGTCGGGGCGGAACTTCGGGATGGCCACCTCCTCCAGACCCTCCGGCAGGCCCTCGTCGCACCCGTCGGCGCCGCGGACGAGCTCGGCCCCCGGAACGGTCAGGAGGTCGAGCAGCTCGTCCCGCAGCCTGGCCTTGGTCCACGCCGCCTCGCGAAAGACCCGGGCGTGCTCCGGGCTCACCACGAGCATGGCATCGAGGCCGATCGCCAGCTTGTGGTGGCCGACGGTCCGTAGGCTCCCAGCGAACGACCGGGCGAGGGACTCGGGCGTCCGCGACAGCTGATCGATGACACCACGCGGCCCCTCCCCGGCGAACAGCGTCACCGCCGATCGCCCCGGAGCGAGCCCGCGCTCGACCGACAACGGCTCCCAGGGAGATCCCTCCTCGTCCTCGGCGAAGCAGAACGTGTACTTGCCCGGGTTGCCGAGGGTCGCCCGGTCGACACCGCCGGGCACCCCACCGCCGACGTTGCGCACGATCAGCTGCAGCGCCCGACCGATGGTGGCGTTGGCTCGATTCCCCTGCCCCAGGACGTTGACGCCCGAGTTCATGCCGATCGCCTCACGGATCGGACCGTTCACGATCGCGACCGGTCCCGAGAAGTGCGTCGTCGCCAGGAGCCCGTGACCGTTGAACTCGTCGGTGCACAGGGCCTCGACCGCGGCCAGCACGAGCGGCAGGTACTCGGGTCGGCAGCCGGCCATGACCGCGTTGATCGCCGCCTTCTCCACCGTGCACTCGACCAGGTCAGGGGGAACGATCGCGACCACCTCGTCTGCGGCCCGCTTGGTCCCCTCGAGCATGCGCAGCACCCTGGACTCGGTGGGCGGGACGACTGGAAGCCCGTCGGTCCATCCCCGCTCGAACGCCGCCTCGGCCTCGTCCTCCGAGGAGCCCAGCACCACCCGGCGGGCCCGAAGCCGTCCCGACGTGAATCGGACAGCGAGCTCGTCCGCCATGTCGGGATCGGCCGTTCGCGACCCGCAACCGGGACGGAGCTCGGGGAGATCCGGGCCGAGCCCAGCGACGCCGGTGAGCAGCTCCCAACGCGGTCTGTGCCAGCCTTCGGTCCTCGCGACCTCGACGCCTGCTTCGACACGCAGGAGGGTCGGCACGGTGACGAGGTCGAGGGCCCATGACACGCGCAGATCGGTGTCGTCTACGACATCGGGCAGGTCCGCGGGGAACGTGGGATCGTCCTGGGTGTAGACGGTCAGGTGCACGCCGGCGTGTCGCAGCTGGGCCAGGACCGGTGTGATGGACACACACGTCTCGCACTCGTGCTTGACTACGGCCACGATGCCGTCGGGCACGCCCGGCGGTATCCGGGTATTGGTCACGCGAACAGGTTAGAGGTGGCGAGTGCGCGCCACTCTTCGAGCGGAAGGCGGGCGCGATCCTCGGTAAGGACCTGCACCGCCACGTGGTCGGCCCCGACCTCGAGGTGCTGGCGCACCCGAGCGGACGCCTCCTCGAGCGAGCCCCAGGCGACCACTGCATCGACCAGCCGGTCGCTGCCCGCGTCGGCGAGATCGTCCTCTCCGTAGCCGAGGCGGGCAAGATTGCCGCGGTAGTTCGGCAGCCGGAGGTAGGTGCCCAGATGGGCTCTGGCGATGCGGCGGGCGCGCTCCGGCTCCGACTCCAGCACGACCGCCACCTCGGGGCACAGCAGCGCCGCCGGCCCGAGGATCTGGCGCGCCTGACCGGTGTGCTCCGGAGGCACGAGGTAGGGGTGGGCACCGTCCGCACGCTCTGCCGCGAGGGCCAGCATCCGCGGGCCGAGGGCGGCCAGTACCCGGACGGTGGCCGCTGCCTCGAGCGCAGGCGCGTCGTAGTGGGCCTGGTCCATGGCGTCGAGATAGGCGCGCATGGCGTCGAGCGGCCGCTCGTAACGATGACCTCTCGGCGAGACCAGAGGGTCGTGACTGACCCCCACCCCGAGGAGGAACCTCCCGCCCCAGGCCTCGCTGAGGGTTCGTTGCCCGGCTGCCATCGCCATCGGGTCGCGGACCCAGATGTTGGCGATGCCGGTTGCCACGACCAGCGTGGTGCTGGCAGACAGAAGGAGGGCGCTGTTGGTGAACGCCTCGCGCCGGGCAGCCTCGCCCACCCACAGCGTCCCGTAACCGAGGTGCTCGATCTCGGCGACAGCCCGCCTCACGACTGCAGCCGGCTGACGGTCCAGCGCCGAGGTCCATATACCGACGCGTCCGAGCTCCACACCGCGACTCTAGGCGTGGTCGATTACAGCCGCTCCATGAGCTGCTCGGCATTGGAGACCACGTTGTCACCATGCATGTTCCGGAACACGACGTGCACCTCGCCGGCCTGGTCGGCCAGTCGTCGGAGGTCGGGGATCCAGCCTTCCAGCTCGCGGGGCCGGTAGCGGTAGTCCGTGAGCCCGGCAAACGAGGATCGTTCCCACCCCTGTCGGTTTCGCCCGTGGAACTTGACCATCGCCAGCTCGGTCGACGTCGCGGCGGCGAACCGGGGGATCGCCTTGTCCACCCGCTGGGGCATGTCCGCGCACACCAACGCGATCGAGTGCTCGGCCAGGAGGGCGAGCGTCCGCTCACGCTCCTCCGGCCGGAACCAGCTCGGATGGCGGAATTCGACCGCGATGCGGTCTGCGGCTGCCCGATCGGCGCAGTCGATCACGTACTCGCGGTTGGCGCTCCTCGAGGAGAACCAGGGCGGAAATTGAAAGACGAGACAGCCGAGCTTGCTCGTCCGCCGTAGCGGGTCGACGCCGTCCAGAAACCGGTCCCAGAGCTGGTCGACAGCCCGCTCGTCCAGATGCCTGAGATAGACGGTCTCCTTGTCCGATTCGACCTCGATGTCCCGCGGGATCGACCGGCGTCGCGACGGGTGCTGGGTCAGGAGAGAGAACGCTTTCACGTCGAAGGTGAAATCCGATGGTGTCCGGCTCGCCCAGTCTCGAGCCATCACCTGGCGGGGAAGGGCATAGTACGTGCTGTCCACCTCGACCAGTCGAAAGCGGGAGGCGTAGTGGCGCAGGCGATCCTCCGCCGAGGTGACTCCCTCGGGGTACCACCCCGAGGCGACAAGGGAGCGGTCCGTCCACGAGGCCGTCCCGACGAGGATGCGTCCGCTCACGGCGCCATCTTTCCAGCTGCCGAGGTACCCTCGGCACTATCCAGGGGGAGGTGACCGTGGCCGAAGAGACAGGCGAGCCGAATCTGCCCACGAACCCTGAGCTCGACGCCATCGCGCTGGCGCACGCCTACGACGGGGTCCGTCTCCAGCTCGTGCTTCGTGGCCTGTTGGTCGTGTTCGTCATCCTGACAGTCGCCATCGTCCCTCCCGAGCACCACGCGCTCGCGTCGTACATCGTCGTCTCCATCTACGGCGCGTGGGCGATCGGCGTCACCTTGTGGAGCGAGCGGGGTGGCCCGAATCCGGTGCGGTTCGTCTGGTTGGCGCTGTTCGTGGACGTCCTGGCCCTGGGTGGCCTCACCGTGCTCGCCGGAGTCGCGGCGAGCCAGAGCTGGACGGCGGACGTCCTCATCAACGGCTTCTTCATCATCCCGCTGCTGGCGGCGACCCAGCTAAGGCCGCGTGTCTGCGCAGCCGTCGTTGTGCCGACCGTCGCCATGTACCTCGCAGTGAGCGTGGTCACCCAATCATCGAACGCAGAGCCCTGGTCGTCGATCAGCCTGCGTACCCTCGTCATTGCGGGGCTGGGAGCCGGCTGCATCGCCCTCACCCGGATCCAACAGTCTCGCGTTGCGACGATCGGCCGATTGGTCGGGGATCGCACCAGCCTGCTCACCGAGGTGATGACGACGGAGGATCGAGAGCGTCAGCAGCTGGCCGAGCGTCTCCATGACGGCGCGCTGCAGTACGTCCTGGCGGCTCGCCACGATATCGAGGACGTCCAGAGCGACCCGGCAGCGCTCGATCGTCTGGACGAGGCACTCACCGAGTCCTCCCGGCTGCTCCGGTCGACCGTCGCCGAGCTGCACCCCGCCGTTCTCGATCGGTTGGGCCTGGCCCAGGCGCTCCGAGACCTGGCCCGGACCACGGAGGCCCGCGGTGGCTTCGCCGTCACGCTCGAGGTCGACGGGTGGGAGGAAGGGTCGCTCGGACCGGCGGACGGACTTCTGTATGCCACCGCTCGAGAGCTGCTCAGCAATGTCGTCAAGCACGCGGGGGCGACCGCCGTGCACATCAACCTCGCCCGCTCCGGCGAGCTTGCCCAGCTGGTGATCGCCGACGACGGACGCGGGATCCCAGAAGGTGCCGTCGAAGCGAGCCTCGACGACGGCCACATCGGGTTGGCGTCGCACCGCGTACGCCTCCAAGCAGCTGGCGGCGACCTCAGCATGACAGGAGCAAGCCCGTCGGGAACGATCGCCACGGTCGATGTGCCCTGTGCGCGGACCACGGCCAACGGACGGGCGTAGAGACCCCTGGGCTCGACGCGCTTACTTGAGAAATCCGCGCCGCATCGCTTCGGCGACAGCCGCAGTCCGGTCGGAGACGCCCAGCTTCTCGTACAGATGCTGGGCGTTGGTCCTGACCGTGCTCACTCCCAGGTTCAGCTCGGCGGCAACCTGCGGGACGGACCGGCCCCTCGCGAACGCCTGCAACACCTCGAGCTCCTGGTCGGTCGGCGCCGCCGTCTGACTCTGGGCCCTCTGTCGGATCTCGCCGGCAAGCTCGCCCGCCAGCTCGGGGGGAAGCACGGTCTGGCCCTCCGACGCCTTGAGAACGGCTTCGACGATCTCCTTGCGGCGGGCGTCCTTGGAAAGGTACCCAGCGGCGCCCTCCTCCAGCGCACGGAACACGACGGCGCTGTCGGCCACGGCCGACAGCAGCAGCACCCTCGTGGGTAGGTCCTCGTCGAGGACTGCGTGCACGAGGTCCAGCCCGTCCATCTCGGGCATCTGGTAGTCCACCACGGCCACGGTAGGCCGCTCCCGCCTGATCACCTCTAACCCGTCGGCGCCGTTCTCGGCCTCGCCGACGACCTCGATCCGCCCGCTCTCGCTCAGTCCGCGGGTGACCCCGTCGCGGAAGAACGGATGGTCGTCGACCACCACGGCCCTCACCAGACTCTGGTTCGGCGCCGGCGCTCCCTGGTCGCTCTCGTCGCTGCGCTGTGCGCTTGGCCTCGGCAGGACGATCGTCGACAGTGACGTATCGGGCGCGACGCCGGCGTTCGGGGTCGGGAGGGCGCGGCTCATGTCGTCTGCGGAGCTGAAGCGGCGCCCGGGATCCTTCTCGAGCGCTCTGAGGACGAGGGTGTCCAGCGCGGGCGGTACGTCCGGCCTCTCTGTCCGCAGGGAGCGCGGCGTCGCCTGGAGATGCTGGGCGATCACCCCCACCGGGACCTCGGCCTCGAAGGGTGGATGACCCGCCAGGCACTCGTAGAGAACGCACCCGAGCGAGTAGAGGTCCGTCGCCGCGGTGGCCGATCGTGCATCGAGCTGCTCGGGCGAGGCATAGGCGGGCGTACCCATGAACTCGCCCATCGTGGTCACTCTGGCGACGTCGCCCGCCGCTCTGGCAATGCCGAAATCGACGAGCTTCGCCGTGCCGTCCGCGGTCATCAGGATGTTGGCCGGCTTGATGTCCCGGTGGACGATGCCCTTGCCGTGAGCGTGGCCGAGGCCGGCGAGCAGCTGGGCGGCGATCTCCTCGGTCCTGTCCACTGCGAGATACGGCGACGTCGCCTCGAGCCTCGCCTGGAGCGACTCACCTTCGACCAGCTCCATGACGATGTAGTAGGTATCACCCTCGTTACCCGCGTCGTAGACGGTGACGATGTTGGGGTGCTTGAGCGATGCCACGTGGACCGCTTCTCGCTCGAATCGCTGTCGAAAGGCCGGGTCCGAGGCGAGTTGCGGGCTCAGCATCTTCACGGCGACTTCCCGGGCCAACCGTCGATCGTGCGCGCGCCAGACGCTGGCCATGGCACCTGAGCCGAGGTGGTCGAGTAGCTCGTACCGTTGGTCCAACACCCTCATCGCCGTAATCACCCTCCGGTCGCCGGCCATGCCAACGACACGGCGCGATCCTCCCAAGGGCCAGTATGCCGGGCCTGAGCCGGTCGCAGCGGACGAGTCGGTGATGTTTATTTGCCCGGTTCGTTCCGTTCAGGGACGGACCGCCGATCGCGTGGCGTCAGGTGCCCGGTATCGGCCAGCCCTTCGACCAGGCCGTCCTTCCGATCCGTGCCGCCGGGGCGATCTACGTCGAAGTGTGCACTGCCGCCAGCGCGTCGACCAGGACGGGGCGGGTCCAGGTCACGGAGGCGGACCCGCCTGGGTGAACTGTGTGCCCGCAGGGTCGACCGCCCACGGGGCCGCCGCCCCCCATCGGTCCTCGTACACCAACTCCGACACTGGGCGTCGCCGCACGGGCCCGTGGCGGCCAGCCGGGTGGCCCAGGGTGATCGTGGCGTGCAGAGCGACATCCTCGGGGATCCCGAGTGTCACCCGCAGCTCCTCGGCGACGAGGAGCTGGATCTGGGTCAGCACGCCGCCGAGACCGATCGCGCGGGCCGCGAGGAGCAGATTCTGGCAGGCGGGGTACACCGAGGAGCCCTCGAACGGGTTGGGTTCCCGGTACCGGACAAGGCAGGCAAGGACGATGACCGGGGCATCCGCCAGGTGCTCGGTGTAATGGCTCATGGTCCTCGCCATCCGGGCCTTCGGAGACGCCGGGTCGATGCCCGATCCAGTGGCGTACCGGTCGGTTGCCCGCTTGGAGTCCCACATCCGCCGAGCTGCCTCGCCGAGCATGCGACGGGTCTCGCCGGCCTTCGGCCCGTCGCGTAGCACGACGAAGCGGAAGGGCTGGCGATTGGAGCCCGACGGCGCCCGGGTCGCCGCCCACAGCACAGTGGTCAGCTCCTGGTCGGTCACGGGCTGATCTGTATAGCGGCGGATCGCCCGCGTCGTAGCCAGTCCTTCGAGGAGATCCATGGGCGCAGTCTCGCGTCTTCAACCGCAGCGTCGGCCCGAGCCCCCACAGCCATCGCCCGTCACTGCGTTCACGGCACCAGGACGACCTTCCCCGAGACCCGGCGATCCAGGAGGTCGCCCATGACCCTCGGCGCCTCGACGAGCGGCTGCTCGGCCGGGACGGGCGGATGAAGGCGGCCCGCAGCGACCATGTCCATGAGCTCGTCGAGCAGGGCGCGAGCACCCAGCGGGTCGCGGAGCGTCCAGGCGCCCCAGTCGACTCCCACGACCGTGCGATTGTTGAGCAACACCTGGTTGAGAGGCACCCTGGGAATGGGCCCCCCGGCGAACCCGATGACACATAGGCGGCCCTCAGGGCCCGTCGCCCGAAGGGCTGGCTCACTATGGCGTCCGCCGACGGGATCGATGACCACGTCCACCCCACCGCCCGCGAGCTCTCGGGCCCGGATCTTGAGGTCCTCGGTCTCGTAGGCGATCGTCGCCTCGGCCCCCATCGCCTGGGCTGCGGTCAGCTTCTCCGGTGTCGACGCGGCAGCCACGACTCGTCCGCCGAGGGCGACGGCGACGTCGATGGCGGCCAGGCCGACGCCCCCGCCCGCGCCCAGCACGAGGATCCATTCACCCGCGGCGATCCGGGTCCGTCGGGTGAGGGCGAACAGGGCGGTGCTGTAGCTCTGGACCAGCGCGGCCGCCTGCCCGAACCCAGTGCCCGGCGGGATCGGGATGGCGGAGCTCTCCGGAATCAGGACCTGCTCGGCGAACGCCCCGAACCCGCTGAAGGCGAGGACGCGATCGCCGACCCCGACCGCCCCGACACCGTCGCCGACCGACAGCACCTCCCCCGCCAGCTCGCTGCCCGGCACGAACGGTGTGCGCGGCTTGATCTGGTACTTCCCCTGGCAGATCAACCCGTCGACATAGTTGACCCCGGCCGCCCGGACTCTGACGACGACCTGACCAGGACCAGCGGTGGACGCAGCACGCTCTTCGACGACCAGGTCCTCGAGCGGGCCGAGCTGTCGGCAGACGAGGGCGCGCATCTCTGACCTCAACGCCGGGCCAGGTCGTCGAGGATCCCGGCCAAGGCCTCGGGCATCGTGGTCGCCACGTCGTGGCCCGCGTCGATGTCGATGACCTCGGCGCCTCCCATGTTGACGATCATCAGCTCGACCTGCTTGGGCGGGATGACCCGGTCCTGGAGACAGCGGATGTACGTGCGGGGCAGCGAGCCCGGCACACCTGCCCAGGTGAAGCGCTCGAAGAGCGGACCAGGCGCTTCGTGTCCCATCCTCGGCCCGTTCTCGACCACCTCGAGCTCGGTCCGTATCGGACGCTCCCCTGGGCGCAGCCCGCCGATGGTGATGCCTGTCGTGGACTCGAACACCTGCCGCTCGTGCTCGATGGTCATCTCCTTCAGGCCCGGCTTGAGGAAGTCGACCGGCCGGGTGCCCTCGGCCGGCACCGTCGCGGCGACGAAGACCATACGACGAACGAGGCGGGGAGACAGGGCCGCTACACCGGGGATCACATAGCCACCTGAGGAGTGGCCGACAAGCACCACCTCTCCCAGCGACTCGATGTCGCGACCAACGGCGCGCACCCAATCGTCGCGTGTGGTCCTGGACAGGTCGGCGGGCCGGTAGCGGCGGCCCGGGAGGTCGACCGCCACCCACGGGGACTTCAGGTGCTGTCCGACCCCGTCCCACATCGTCGAGGTCATCGTGCCGCCGTGCACCAGCACCAGGGTGGGCTCGACGTCCCTCTCACGACCGATGTCCCGAGGTTCCCGGATGCTACTCATGCGGCGACCGCGGCCACTCGGTCACAACGCGAAGGGTGGCTTGCCCATCTGGTCACGGACCGTGACGACCTCGGGGTTCGTGAGGCTGCGGCGCTGCCAGTTGGCGCCGTCGACGACGAGGGTGTGACCGGAGATGAACCGCCCGTAGGGCGAGGCGAGGAACGTGGCGGCCCATCCGAGCTCGCGCAGTCGACCCACCCGCATCGCGGGCTGGCTGCGATCCTTCTCGTGGGTACGGTCGAGGTTGCCCCTGATGTCGGCCGTCATGTCCTCGTGCGGGAGCAACCCGGGCACCAGGCCGTTCACCTGGATCCCATAGGGGCCCCACTCGACAGCGAGCGTCTCCACCATGTTCTTCACGCCGGCCTTGGCGGCGGCTGAGTGGGCGAAGCCGGGGCCACCAGTCCAGGCGTAGGAGGCGCCGATATTGATGATCGACCCAGGCGTGCCCGCATTCAGGTGGCGGCGGGCGAACTCACGGGCGCAGTAGAAGGTGCCGTTGAGGGTGATGTCGACAACGGTCCGCCAGGCGTTCGGTGACATGTCCTCGGTCGGAACGGGGAAGTTCGCGGCCGCGTTGTTGACGAGCACGTCAGGGAGGTGGAGATCCGCTTCCGCCACGTCGAACGCGGCGGCGATCTGGTCGGGCTGACGGATGTCGCACTGAACAGTGACGACACTCGTCCCCAGCTTGGCCAGCGCGTCCCGCCCTTCCGAGAGGTGTTCGGCCTTTCGGCTGGCCAGCACGATGTCGGCACCAAGGCGGGCGAACTCGGTGGCCGTGGCCTTACCGAGGCCGGTTCCACCACCTGTCACGAGCACGGTGCCCCCAGCGAACGTCTCCGGCGGCAGGGCCGTGGCGCCGATCGGCGGTGGCTCGGGCAGGCCAGTCGGTTCGGTCATGTCGAAGTCCTCAACAGTGTGGTCGCCGCAAGGCGGTTCGAGGCCGAGCGTAGAGGGCCCACTCCTGAATGTTATATCTGATGCAGGAGAGGCGTCCCCGGGATGACGACCGTCCGCGACTCGGCGGCCACCTCGTGACCAGGGCAGCGCTCGACCCCTCGGGCCGACCGAGGGCCGCGGCCCGATATCGCGTAGGGATGTGGCAGCTGTGCAGGTATCCTGTCATGGCCGGTGCCACCCCGACAGCTGCCTCCACGGGGTTGGGGGGCACCGCATCACCCTCTAGGAAAGACACGAAATGGTCCCGCGCGCCGACATCCGCAACCTTGCCATCGTCGCCCACGTCGACCATGGCAAGACCACACTCGTCGACGCCATGCTCTGGCAGTCGGGCATCTTCAGGGCCAACCAGGACGTGGTGGAGCGGGTCATGGACACGATGGACCTGGAGCGCGAGAAGGGCATCACGATCCTCGCAAAGAACACCTCGGTGCGTCACAGCGGGATCAAGCTCAACATCGTCGACACGCCCGGTCATGCCGACTTCGGAGGCGAGGTCGAGCGGGCCCTGGCGATGGTGGATGGCGTCCTGCTGCTCGTCGACGCGAGCGAGGCACCGCTTCCGCAGACACGCTTCGTCCTGCGCAAGGCCCTCGAGCGTCGGCTTCCCGTCGTGGTCGTCATCAACAAGATCGACCGTCCTGACGCCCGGCCGAAGGAGGTAGTGGACGAGGTGTACGAGCTCTTTCTCGATCTCGACGCCGACGAGGGTCAGATCGAGTTCCCGATCCTCTACACGAACGCCCGGGTGGGTACCGCCAGCACGTCGCCCACTGAGGAGGTTCGAGACCTGGAGCCGCTCTTCGCCGCGATCGTCGAGCACATCCCTGCGCCGTCCTTCGAGGAGGGCCATCCACTCCAGGCCCTGGTGACGAACCTCGATGCATCGCCCTACGTCGGCCGGCTCGCGATCTGCCGAGTGGTCAACGGCTCCATCCGCAAGGGCCAGCAGATCGCGTGGTGCCGCGCCGACGGCACCGTCGAATCGGCGAAGGTGACCGAGCTGTACGTGGCGGAGGGCCTCGAGCGAGTCGACGCCGCGCAGGCGGGCCCCGGTGAGATCATTGCCGTAGCCGGGATCAGCGACGTGACGATCGGCGAGACGCTCGCCGACAGGGACGATCCTCGCCCCCTTCCCGTCCTGATCGTCGACGAGCCGAGCCTCGCCATGACCATCGGTGTGAATACCTCGCCTCTGTCCGGGACGTCGGGCACGAAGCTCACCGCCCGCCTGCTCCAGAACCGCCTCGAAGCCGAGCTCGTCGGCAACGTCTCGCTCCGGGTCCACACGACCGCCCGCCCCGACACCTGGGAGGTGCAGGGCAGGGGGGAGCTGCAGCTCGCTGTGCTGGTGGAGACCCTGCGCAGGGAGGGCTTCGAGCTGACGGTGGGCAAGCCGCAGGTCGTCACCCGCGAGATCGACGGCTCCCTCCACGAACCGGTAGAGCGCCTCTCGATCGACGTGCCCGCGGACTTCATGGGTGTTGTCACGCAGCTCCTCGCGCTGCGCAAGGGGAGCATGGAGCAGTTTGTCAACCACGGGACGGGATGGGTCCGCCTCGAGTACTCGGTGCCGAGCAGGGGGTTGATCGGCTTCCGCACCGAGTTCCTCACCGAGACGAGGGGGACCGGCGTGATGCATCACGTCTTCGACAGGTTCGAGCCGTGGTTCGGCGAGCTGCGCACCCGTCCGACTGGATCGTTGGTCGCCGACCGGCCCGGCACGACGACCACCTACAGCCTCCTCAGCCTGCAGGAGCGGGGGACTCTCTTTGTGGGTGCGGGTGTGGACGTCTACGAGGGGATGATCGTAGGTGAGAACGCCCGATCCGACGACATGGACATCAACCCGACCAGGGAGAAGAAGCTCACCAATATGCGGTCGTCAACGGCGGAGGAACTCGTCCGCCTGATCCCCCCTCGTCAGTTGTCGCTCGAGCAGGCGCTCGAATTCATCCGCGACGACGAATGCGTCGAGGTGACTCCCGCCGGGGTGCGCCTTCGCAAGATGATGCTCGACCGGTCCCAGCGCGCCCGCACCGCGTCGAGGGCAAAGCGGGACCGCTCATAGCCGCCCTGCACCTCGAAAGCGTGACCCGGGCAGCTACATGCTGGCCGGCATTACCGACCCGGCAGGCGCCGGTGTCACAGCTGCGGGCGTCACTTCCGAAGTCGCCATGACGGCTCCCCAGGGTTCGATGGCCGCATCGGCGACGGCGCCAGGCAAGATCGTAAACGACCTGGGAGGCGGGGCACCCCGGGACGTGGGCCGTGACCGGTCGCCTTCTCCTGGGTAGGCGTTGATGCATGACCGAGACGCGTTACACCGAGGAGCCTGAGCGGATACACCGGCAGGACCACGTCGTGGGCAAGACGATGGCCACGAGCGGGGCAGTTGGACCGCAAGCGACCGTGATATCGATTCGTCGAGCCGGGGTACGAGCCCTCTCGTGAGCGACCGATCTGATGCCAACAGCTGGCAGCGTGCGGTCGAAGTGCTCCGGTCGGCCGGATCGAGCACGAGCAACATCGATGATGCGGCAGCTGGTCCCGATGAGCTGGCGCTCGTCGTCGCTCGGTACTTGACCGTCCCGGGATCTCGCCATCTCAGGCCATCTGATGTGTGGGAGCGCGCGGGTGTCGACGAGGCGACTGCCCGTTCGCTGTGGCGAGCCATGGGATTTCCCGACGTTCCCGACGACGACAGCGCATTCACCGACGCTGACGTCGAGGCCTTGCGGGTGGCAATCCATCTGTTCGACCAGGTGGACATGAGCGATGTCGTCATGCTCCAGCAGGCGCGAGTCATGAGCCAGGCGGTGGCGCGCATCGCTGAATCGCACCAGGATGTCATCGCCGCCATGCTCCGCCGACCCGACTCGGCCGGCGCGGCCGCTGAGTCGGTCGTCGTCGCGGGTGACGCGCTACCGGCGCTCGACCATCTGCTCACCTACATGTACCGCCGGCACCTGGCCGCTGCGACCGAGCAGCGGCTCCTGATGGACACCGAGGCGAGCCGCGGCGCGATCGACCTGACGGTGGGCTTCGCCGATATGACCGGGTTCACCGAGGTCAGCGAAGCCCTCTCGCCCGAAGAGCTGGCCGACACGATCGACCGCTTCAACGCGACCACCGCTGACGTCATCGCGCAGAGGGGCGGGCGTGTCGTCCAGACCATCGGGGACGAGGTCATGTTCACCACGTCGGATCCGGTACGCGGCGCAGAAGTGGCCGTGGCCCTGCTGGACGCCGTCTCCCCCGACACGGGGACGCCGGAGCTGCGAGTCGGGCTGGCAACCGGCGCCGTTCTCGCGCGCGAGGGCGATGTCTTCGGCACACCAGTGAACCTCGCCAGCCGTCTGGTGACGATCGCCCGACCGGACAGTGCGCTCCTTGACCGAGCAAGTCGCGACGCCCTGGTCGACGACGACCGTTTCGATCTGTCAGCGCTTGCCCCGAGGCGGTTGAAGGGGCTCGGGAGGGTGGGCGCCTACCGCCTACGGGCGGCCCGGACCTGACTACGCCAGTGCCGGGGTCCGATTGATCTGGCTCGTCTTACCGACCCCCGGAATTTCACAGCTACAGTTTCGTCCCCGAGCCGGGCGGCGAGATCGGAGGTGGGGGTGGGAACCGAACCGGCGCTGGTGGTTCGATCCAAGCGCAACGCCGAGCCGCCGGGCTTCAATCTGTCTAGCGGCGCCCGCAAGGGAGAGCTATTGGCCCTCTCGGCCGCAGCCGTACCCGGGCTGATCCTGAGCTCGCGCCACGCTGACCACGGACCAATCCGGCCTGGCGGTGAGCGATGAGCGACGGGTTCGACTTCGACGATGTCTTCGATGACGACTACCTGTACTTCTACGACCCCATTCTGACCGAGGAGCGAAGCGACACCGAAGCCGACCGGATCTGCCGGCTCGCCCCAGTGAGCGCCGGGGATCGGGTCCTGGATCTGGCCTGTGGGCACGGTCGGATTGCGAACCGGCTCTCCTCCCGTGGGGCGGCAGTCACAGGCTATGACCTGACCCCGGCCTTTCTAGACGTGGCCCGAGCCGACGCCGACCGCCAGGGACTGAGCGTGAACTATGTCCAGGGCGATATACGGGCGCTGGCCTTCTCCGAGTCCTTCGACGTGGTCGTCAACTGGTTCACGTCATTTGGCTACTTCGACGACGACACCAATCGAGGGATCCTCGTCGCCATCCACCGCAGCCTGCGTCGCGGTGGCCGCCTCCTCGTTGAGCTCAACCATGCCCCGGCGCTGTGGGCCGGCTTCCTTCCCGCTGTCGTACAACGGCGGAGCGAGGGCATGATGCTCGACGAGCACCACTACGACGCTGTCACGGGCCGGGTTCACAATCACCGCACGGTGATCCGCGACGGCCAGGCCCGCTCCTTTCGGTTCTCCATCCGGGTCTTCGCGTACCCGGAGCTTCGGGACTGGCTGGTCGAGGCCGGCTTCACGGGCGTCGAGGCATTCGGCCCGGACGGCTCATCCCTGACTCACGAGTCCCGGCGGATGATCGTGCGAGCGCTCCGGTGACCGGCGCGCCCGCCGGAGTGAGGCTCCTGGTGGGAAATCCCACAGGCCTCTCCGCGCCCTGGCCATACCCGAGGCGCCATTGACGATCTAGGTCTAGCGGCGCCTGCCGACCTGCCGTACGGTTGTCGATAGGGGTATGCGGAGGGAGACAGAGATGGCGGAGGTGGAGGCGCTCCGGCGCCAGTGCGAGTACGTGACGGCCTACCTGGCCGGACCGGAAAGCTTCGAGGACTGGCGCCAGCGCGCCAGACTCGACAACGGTGGGTTGCCGCCTGGTGGGCGCGAGATTCTGGAGGCCGCAGCCGAGGTCCTCAGCGGGATGGTGGAAGATCACGCCGAGCGGCGTGGCGAGGATCCGAGCGATGTTTGGTCGCGTTGGATGTTGAAACT
>CAVQWQ010000006.1:0-20504 GCA_963717645.1 uncultured Actinomycetes bacterium
TCGCCGCCCACCGGTACCTGGATGGGCCATCCCG
This sequence comes from uncultured Actinomycetes bacterium, assembly GCA_963717645.1. Lineage (GTDB taxonomy): Bacteria > Actinomycetota > Acidimicrobiia > Acidimicrobiales > AC-9 > AC-9. Next base: position 35 of record CAVQWQ010000006.1, read on the forward strand.
GCACGATGGCGGAGATCATCTGTCGACGTAGCCCGGGGTTGGGATCGATCATCTGTGACATGAGCTGGGTGAGGACGCCCGATCCCTGCGAGTGCCCGAGCAGGATGAACGGACGGCCCTGGTTGAGGTGGCCGAGGTAGTAGCGGAACGCGTCCTGGACGTCGCCATAGGCGAGGGCGGCGCTCGGCGCACGGTCCGTCGGGGAGAAGAGAGACCGAAGGGTGCTCTGTCGGTACAGGGGGGCGAACATGTTGCACAACGTGCCGAAGGGAGCCGCCTGTGTCCGCGTCACTGATATCTCGGCCGGGTGCGGCGCGTCGATGTTCTCGTTGGCGCCTGGACCCGAATCGACCGTCGGATAGACGTAGAAGCAGTCGACGGCCGCGTGCTGAACGCTGCTCTCGTGTTGCACCGTGAGCTTGCCGTCCGCCGCGACGGACGTGACGGAGAGGTCTCCGACGCAGACGTTCTGGGGGGCCGGCACATCGGCGCGGCACAGCCAGTGCGCCCGGTTCGAGTATGTCGCGCTCTGGTAGCCGGCCTCGAAGTTCGGCTCCGACGGCCGTGTCGGGGCCGACGTCCGTGTCCCGCCACCCGAGCAGGCAGTCACGACCAGCGCCATCACCCCAGGCAGTACCAGAAGGCCTGGCGCGCGGAGCCGCATCGCTCAGACGCTAGCCGCGGTGCGCCTCAGCCTGAGGGCAGGGGCGCAAGCAGGGCTGCCACCGCCATCTCGATCAAGTTGGCGACGAACGTGGTGTCGTCCACCAGGGACGGTCGGCCGTCCTGGACCTCCTCGGCCCGCCGGGCCATGGACACGAGGCTGAGCTCCGCCAGGCGCGCCGTGCGCTCCCGCCGCAGCTCCTGGGGGATATGACCGAGGCAACTTTCGATTCGGTCCAGGCACTCCCGCACGGGGGCCGCTACCCACGGCGCCGACAGCGTGCCCTCTCGCAGCAGGTCGACCCGGGCCAGCGTCTGGGCCAGGATGCGAAGGTAGTCCCGCCCGTCCTCGGAGCGCAGCTTCTCGCTCAGGGGGACCACCAGCGCACCGATCAGGACGTGCAGCTCGACGACGACGTCACCGCTGGGACCCCGATCGAGCTGGCGCCTGGTCCCCTGCTGCACGTCGTCGCCGTGCTTGGCCAGGATGAGATCGAGCAGACCCTGGCGCGAGCCGAAGTGGTAGTGGAGCGCCGACTCGTTGCGCTGGCCGGCCAGCCCGTTGATGTCTCGCAGCTGTACCCGGTCGATCCCCTGGGTGGCGAAGAGGCGCTCGCCCGCCCGGACCAGGCGGGCCCGCGTCGACGTGCCGTCCCGGCTCATGGCCGCTATTCTAATGGTTGTCGTTAGAATTGCCCGACGAGCCACCGGTGCGACCGGTCGGCACGACCCCGCGAGGTGACGCCATGGGTGATGGTCCGCTGCTCCATGATCCCGCCACGTACGCCGAGGGCTTTCCGCACGAGTACTTCCGCAGTCTCCGGGAGGGCGCCCCGATCACCCACCACGACCACCCGAGGTGGGAGCGGGGCTACTGGGCGGTCGTTCGCCACCCCGACGTGCAGCGCGTGTCCAGGGACTCGGATACGTTCCACAACGCCCCGCACCCCTTTCTCGACACCAGCGCCGACGAGGAGGAGATGACCTCCGGGTTGCTGATCAGTCTCGACGGCACCGACCACCGCAACATGCGCAAGCTCGTCAACCGGGGGTTCACCCCTCGCCGGGTGGCAGACCTCCGGGAGAGGGTCCGCGCCCGCATCGATGCCATGATCGACGCGCTTCGAGACCGCAAGGCAGCCGACCTGGTCACCGACCTGGCGCTTTGGCTGCCGCTACATGTCATCGCCGACATGGTGGGGGTACCGGAGGAGGACCGCGGCCAGGTGTTCGAGTGGACCGAACGAACCTTCGGCTTCGACGAGACGGTGACCGAGGCGGAGCGGACCGAGGCGGCCATCGCCATGTTCGGCTACGCCGAAGCCGTGTGCGCTGACCGTCAGGCCCATCCCCGCGACGACCTGATCAGCGTGCTGCTCGACGCCGAGGTCGATGGCGACCGTCTGACCCAGATGCAGATCAACCTGTTCTTCATGGTGCTGCAGAACGCCGGCAGTGAGACGACTCGCAACCTCATCACCTCGGGCACGCTCGCCCTCCTCGAGCATCCGGACCAGCTGTCGATCCTCGAGGGCGACCTGTCCCTTCTCCCCGTCGCCATCGAGGAGCTGCTGCGCTACGTCACGCCGGTGATCCAGTTCACCCGCACCGCTGCGGTGGACACCGAGGTCGCCGGCCAACGGCTCACGGCGGGCGATCGGGTGGTCATGGTGTACTCGTCGGCAAATCGCGACGAGCGCGCCTTCGACGATCCCGACGGTCTGGACATCGCCCGGCAGCCCAACGAGCACGTGGCCTTCGGGGCCGGCGGTCCACACTTCTGCCTCGGGGCCAGCCTGGCCCGCCTGGAGGCCAGGGAGATGTTCGAGGCGATCCTGACCCGGTTCCAGGGGCTCGAGATCGACGGTGACGTGGACACGTTCACGCGCGTCCACTCCAGCCTCATCGACGGCTTCGCCCACCTCCCAGTGACCTGGTCCGCCGTTCGCTGAGCGCCGGCTCGGAGCGCCATGTCACCGGGATGATGGCGGGCTGGCCCAGACGTAGCGGGCGAGCGTCGGCTCGGCGGCGCTGTGCGGGTGGGTCGCGACAACGGTCACGGCTCCGGTCGCGTAGGCGGCGTAGGCGGTTGGAAACGTGAGCGGGTCGACTCCCGGCTGGAACGGCGTGGTACAGACCGAGGTCGGGATGCGGGAGGGGTTGGCTGGCCCCGGATGGGCCAGCGCATCCAGGGCCACGGCATACGCGACCGGGTCGTAGGACCCCATGGCCAGGTGCTCCGACAGGTCTGTCGGACAGATCTGCTGGGCGGCGATGTTGGCGATGGCGCCCCCACCGGTGTGCAGCGACGAGCTGCCCGACGCATCGAAGTTGGGCACGACGACCTCGTCAGCACGGCTGTAGACGACCGTGTAGGAGATGCCCGCGAAGGTCTCGGCCCCGCTGTTGAGGGCGGCCAGGAAGTGTGAGTCGGTCCGCTGCTGCCAGATGGCAGGGGCGCACGACGGTGTGCATATCGCGTTGGCGTCGAGAGTGCCGTGATTAGAAGGGTCTATGGCGACCAGGTCGTCGACCAGGGGGCGAGTGTCGGGCCAGAAGCGCAACGCCCACCGGGGCACCATTCCGCCCTGGCTGTAGCCGAGGACCTCGACCTTGCGCGCCGACATCCGGTGCATCGTCCGAAGGGCGTAGACGATGTACTCGCCGGCCGTCTGGATGTCGGACATCTCGTGGTCGGGAAGCGTCACCGCGCAGTAGGGCAGCCGGAGCGCACTGAACGCCCGCTCGTAGTTCCACGAGAAGTTCGAGGCCGGGGTGAGGGCGGTGCCCGCCACGAGGAGCACCGGCTCCCGCGTCGCAGCGGCGACGTTGCCCGTGCACGCGAGGCTCGAGGCAAGGTCGGCGACCGGAACGTCCAGCGGCGGGCCGGGACGATCCGGGGTTGCGTAGGGACCGGTCGCCGACGTGGAACGACCCGTCGCGGCCGCCGCTGGGGCTGGCGCCGTGGCTACCAGGGCGACCGTCGTGAGCATCGTGAGGAGCAGGGCCAGCGCGGTACCGACCACGACCGCCAGTATCGCCCATATCCACCCCAACGCCCACACTGGGACACGACCCCACCCTCACAGCTGCCGCCGGCAACGTCGGACACCTTCGTCGTCGCTATGGGGACCCGAGCCCAGCTCACGGGAGCTCCCGGGGCACGACCAGGTCCTCCAGCTTCCCGCCCCCCTGCTCGAGCTGGCGCCATGTGCGGTCAGGCAGGGCAATGACGGCAAGGGCACCCGTTGGGAACTTCTCCTCCAGCCGAGAAAGCAGCGCCTTGCTCCCCGCGGCCGCCCCAGGCTCGGATCGGTCCAGCTCGACTTGCCGTGCCTCAGCAGATAGAGGCGCCTCACCTGACCGGCTCATCACAGGTGGCCGCGGGTCGCGCCGACCAAATCGGTACCATGGCCTTTCGGACATGGCGGGGCACGAGACGATGACGCGGCGGGGATCGCCGCGGGCTGTGATGCTGGCGCTGTCGGCCGTCGTGCTCGGCGTGGCGGTGCTCAGCGGCTGCTCCTCGTCAGCAACTTCGTCACCCTCCACCACCTCGACCTCCAGGCCCAGCACCAACACCAGCTACTACGTGTCGTTGGGCGACTCGTACGCGACCGGGGTCCAGCCAGACGCCTCCGGCAACAGCGTCTCGACGAACGAGGGCTACCCCGACATCCTCTACAACGAGGTACGACCAAGCATGCCCGGCTTGCAGCTCGTCAAGCTGGGCTGCTCGGGCGAGACGACGACGACGGCGATCAAAGGAGGCACCTGTCACTACGCCGAGGGCTCCCAGCTGGCCGCGGCGACATCCTTCATCCGTGCCAACCAGAGCTCGATCGCCTTTGTGACCGTCGAGCTCGGCGCCAACAACTTCGAGAGCTGCGTCACGAACGGCGACCTCGACGCCGGCTGCCTGCTCGACGAGATCTCGACCGTCGAGACGGAGCTGCCGCAGATCTTCCAGCAACTGCGCGACGCCGGCGGTTCGCAGATGAAGATCGCGGCCATGAACCTCTTCGACCCGTTCCTCGCGGCGTGGCTCTCGGGACCGTCGGGCCAGACGCTGGCCCAGGCGAGCGTCGAGGTCCTGAGGGAGTTCAACCAGGCGCTTAGGTCCATCCACTCAGCGGCGGGGGCCAGGACGGCCAACGTGGCCGCGGCGTTCTCGACCTATGAGAGCTTCTCCACCACGACGGACCTACCTGGGCGCGGGACCGTTCCGGTTGCGGTGGCGAGGATCTGTCAGTGGACGTGGGGTTGCGCGCCTCCACCGCAGGGCCCCAACGAGCATCCCAACGCCGAGGGTTATCAGCAGATCGCCAACGCCTTCAAGCCACTCGTCAGCTGAATCAGTACACCTCGGCGGTGACCGAGTACCACTGCCGCTCGTCGAGGACGTCGAGCAGCGCGCCCAGCTCCACCGCCGTACTGTCGCCGCGGCGCGCTGGCAGGCAGCGGTCGCGCAAGTCGGCGCTCAGATCGACGACCTCTGCCGGGTCGCGGCGCCACTCCTCGCCCTCGAGGACGTGCCAAAGGAGGCGCCGGGTCGCCGCCCCGTCGAGCACCCACTCGTAGCTGCCCCACTCGAACTGGCGGATCGGACCGTCGATGGTGTGGGCGTGCCGGAGGGCGGCGAGGGTGGCGGCGGCGTGACGCCCACCCCAGTTGACCTGAAACCCGGCTCGGTCGAGTCCCCGCAGCTGCACGTGGTACAGGTGGGCCGCGGCCTCGGTCGCCGCGTCCGACGGAGGCGTTCGCAGCGTTCGCGGCGACCGCCCGGCGGGCGCGGGTGCACCAGCGCGCGTCCGCTGCGCGGTGGTCGATCGGCGTTCCCGGTCTCGGTCCGTGGACGCCGCGTCTCGGGGCGGCCTGCCCGTCGGGGCCTCCGTGCCCGGCGGCGCGCTGCCGCCGGCGCGATCCGGACGGCGCCGGCCTGGGGCGACGAGCGGCCGGTTGTACCGCTCACGGATGGTCCGCATAGCCTGGGTCGCCTCCCGCATGCGCTGGGCACCCTCGGCCTGGACGTCCTCCCGCAGGCCCCGCAACCGGTCAGGATGGAACAGCTCGGCCACTCGCCGGTAGGCCGCCCGAGCCTCCGCCAACGTGGCGCCCGGAGGGAGGCCGAGCACCTGGAAGGGATCCTGTCCCACCGGCCCTCAGGCTAGAAGCTGCGCGACCTGTCTGGCCAAATTGACCGTTCGCGTGCGCGGCGCCGTACCGCCCTCTCTCTGGCCGCGCCGCTGGCCGTCCCTAACCTCCGGGCGGCCGGTAGTCGGTGGACGACCTGCTGGCCGCATCGAGCTCTTCCGGGGTCAGCAGCACCTTGGTCGTCGCCTCGACACCACCCGACGAGCTGACCGTCAGGGCCAGCGCCGCCGCCGAGGCGTGGTCGGGAAGATCGACGACCGCGAAGACGTCGGTGTCGCCGAAGGCGAAGTAGAAGTGCTCGAGACTGCCACCGACGCTCTTGGCCGCAGCTTCGACGGCCTTGCGCCGGGCGGTTCCGCCCTTGTCGAGGAGGCCCTTGGCTCCGTCGGCCGTGTACACCGCTTCGATCAGGTACTTGGGCATGACGTCCCCCTTCCGCCCGTACCGGTAGCCTCGCGCTCTTGGTTGTCCGTCGCAAGGGCGCTCGCTGTGACGGAGTCGGGGTGTGTGCCGCGGCCGGCCCGGGAGCCAGCCCCGAGATACCGTGGACCCATGCCCTCGGGAGCCGTGCTCGTGACCGGTGCTTCGACCGGTATCGGCCGGGCGTGCGCGCTCCACATCGACGGTCTGGGCCACCGCGTGTTCGCAGGGGTCCGCACGGACTCGGCCGCCGAGAGCCTGCGGCGGGCCGCCAGTGACCGGCTGGCGCCGGTGATGCTTGACGTGACCGACGCCGGCGCCATCGACGCCGCCGCCGAGTCGATCGACTCGGCCCTCGACGGCCGCGGCCTGGTTGGCGTGGTGAACAACGCGGGCGTCGCCCGCGGGGGTCCGATCGAGTACCTCCCGGTCGACGAGTGGCGCACCCAGCTCGAGGTCAACGTGATCGGCCAGGTGGCGGTGACGAGGGCCATGATGCCGCTGCTGCGTCGAGGCCGGGGGAGGCTGGTGTTCATCGGCTCCATCGGCGGGCGGGTGGGCACGCCGCTCCTGAGCCCGTACGCGGCGTCCAAGTTCGCCCTCGAAGGCATCGCCGAGTCACTTCGCCACGAGCTGCGCCCGTTCGGGCTGCAGGTTGTCCTCATCGAGCCCGGCGCCGTGAAGACCGAGATCTGGGACAAGGGCCGTCGCTATGCCGACGAGATTGAGCAGGTCCTCCCGCGCGAGGCCATGTCGCTCTATGGCGACGCCATCGCCGGCCTGCGCCGGTCCCTTGACCAACAGGACCGCAGTGGCATTCCTCCCGAGCAGGTCGCCCAGGTCACGGCGCGGGCCCTCTTCTCCAGCCGCCCCCGGGCGCGGTACCTCGTGGGCCGGGACGCGCACGCGGCCGGCGTGATCGCCAGGCTCCTCCCGGACTCGGCCAAGGATGCCATCGTGCGGATGATCGGCGGGCTCCAGCCCGGATAGTCACCACCTGATCAATCGGGCCCGTCGGGGGAGGTCATCCGGGCCGCCAGCTCGTCGTCCGACGGGATGATGCCGAGCTGTTGCAGGAGGTCGAACCGGTCCGCCACGCCCCAGCTCTCGGCCAGGCGACCGTTGGCGACACGCCAGATGAAGAAGGCCCGGAAGCTGCCGCGTCTCTTGGTCGCCCCGCCCCGGCGGTAGTCGCCCTCGTTGGTGCCGCTCAGACGGAGGAACACGGCCACGCGATCACCCTCCGCCACCAGGTCGAGGATCTCGGCGTGGAAGTCGGGAAACGAGCTGCGGATCATGGCGATGCCGCCGCGGACTGAGTCGGGCCCGGGCGGGGCGTCGAGGATGATCGGGTTGTGGGTGACGACGTCGGGGTCCACGATCTCGTCGACCACGTCGAGGTCGCCACGGTTGAACCCCCGGTCGATGAGCCGACGCACGAGTTCCTTGTTGGACTCGAGCGCGTCGGTCACAAAGCAATGGTAGGGCACGATGGTGGCGGGCCCTGATCGGGCGGCGAACCCTGATCGGGCGGCGAACATCCGCCTCCGGTAGTGTGCCGTGGCAACCGCAGGAGGGTCAGGGATGCCCGAGCAGCCGGCCCACGGGGGGCCCGAGATCACCGAGCTGCGACGCTCGAGCCGGGAGCCCGAGCAGGTGCGGCGCCGCCTCGAGTCGTGGCTGGCCCTGCGACTGCCGGCCGGGAGTGCCCCCATGGTCACCGAGGTCCACCCCACCGAAGCGACCGGAGTAAGCACCGAGACGCTGCTGTTCGAGGCCCACTGGACCGAGGGCGGGCGGGTTCGCTCGGAGCACCTGGTCGCGAGAGTGGCACCCGATCGGGTCGACGTTCCCGTGTTCCCCGACTACGACATGGAGCGCCAGTTCCAGGTGATGCGTCTCGTGGGCGAGCGCTGCTCGGTGCCGGTCCCGCGGGTCTGGTGGCTCGAGCTCGACGCCCGGGCGCTCGGTACGCCGTTCTTCGTGATGGGCCGGGTGGAGGGAGAGGTCCCACCTGACGTCATGCCCTACAACTTCGGTGACAGCTGGCTCTACGAGGCATCGTCGCCGAACCGGTCGCGCCTGCAGCAGTCGATCGTCGGCGTGCTGGCAGAGCTGCACGACATCGGGCAACCCGCTCAGACGTTCGGTTTTCTCGAGTACGAGCAGTCGGGCTCGAGGGCGCTTCAGCGTCACGTCGCCGATCGCGGCGCCTGGTACGAGTTCGCGGCTGCAGGGCTCCATTCGGCCCTGATCGAACGAGGGTTGGCCTGGCTGGACGAGCACCTCCCGGTCGACGAGGGACCGACCGTGCTCAGCTGGGGCGACGCTCGCATCGGCAACGTGCTGTTCCGCGATTTCACGCCGGTGGCCGTCCTCGACTGGGAGATGGCCGGGCTGGGGCCGCGAGAGCTCGACGTGGCCTGGCTGGTCTACTCGCACCGGGCCTTCGAGGACCTCGCAGCCGAGTTCGCACTGCCGGGGATGCCCGACTTCCTCCGTCGAGACGACGTGGCCGCGGCGTACGAGTCCAGCACCGGCCATGGCCTGCGCAATCTCGACTTCTATCTGACGTACGCGGCGGTGCAGTGGGCCATCGTCTTCCTCCGCACAGGTCTGCGGCAGGTGCACTTCGGTGAGATCGAGATGCCCGAGGACGTCGACGCGCTGCTGCGCAACGGCGCGTCGTTGGAACGCATGTTGGCCGGCAAGTACTGGGAGTGAGATGCCCGTTCCTCTCGATGAGTACCCGATCCACCAGACGCCGTTGTCGATGCAGTACGTCGGCTCCAGCGACCGCAACTTCTACGACCGCAGCTACTTCAACGCCCACGACCGCACCGGCGACGTCTTCCTCGTCAGTGGTCTCGGCGTGTACCCGAATCTGGGGGTCATCGACGCCTACGTCACCGTGCGGCGCGGCGACCGGCAGTGGGCGGTCCACTGCTCCGACGCGCTCGGAGACGATCGTCTCGATCAGCACGTCGGTCCCTATCGGGTCGAGGTGCTCGAGCCGCTGCGGCGCCTGCGGCTCGTGTGCGATGCCGCCGAGCAGGGTATTGCCTGCGACCTGACATGGGAGGGATCGTTCCCCGCCGTCCAGGAGCAGCCCCACCTCATGCGGGTCGGTGGCAGGCGCGCCATCATCGAGGCCTCGCGTTTCGCCCAGGTCGGGACCTGGAGTGGCGTGCTCCAGGTCGGGGGCGAGGCGCTGACGGTCGACAGCGACCGCTGGGTCGGCGCCCGTGATCGGTCGTGGGGGATTCGGCCCGTGGGTGAGCCCGAGCCGCCCGGGCGAGCCGCCGACCAGCCGATGGAGGGCATGTGGTGGCTCTACGTCCCGCTCCGCTTCGAGGACCACGCCCTCCTCGTGATCGTGCAGGAGCAGCCCGACGGGTACCGGACGCTCAACGACGCCGTGCGGGTATGGCCTGACGGGCGGTCCGAGCAGCTGGGCTGGCCCGGGGTCGAGATCAGGTACCGGTCGGGCACCCGTCACCCCGAGCAGGCCACGCTCCACCTTCAGGAGCGCGATGGCAAACCGCTGGCCGTCGAGGTCGACACACTGGGTTTCGTGGCCCTCCACGTGGGCGCCGGGTACGGGGGCGATCCCGACTGGGGGCACGGGCAGTGGCGGGGGCGGGGCTGGGTCGAGGGCAGAGAGTACGACCTGACCGATCCCGGCATCGTCGCCCGCACCCCGTTCGGGGTCGTCGACCACGTCGCTCGGGCCACGTGCAACGGCGACGAAGGCTGGGGCCTGTTCGAGCACGGCACCTTCGGCCGACACGATCCGTCAGGCTTCGTCGACTGGGGGTCGGTGGCGCCCTGAGCGCCGACCTGGTCATCCGCAGCGCGAGCGTCTATGACGGCTCCGGCGACGCTCCCCGCCGCACGGATGTCGCCGTATCTGGGCAACGGATCGCCGCGGTGGGGGATCTCACGGCCGAGCGCGCCGGCATCGAGGTCGACGCGGGACGCCTCGCGCTCGCTCCCGGCTTCATCGACGTGCACAGCCATGACGACTTCGCCGTGTTCCTCACACCGGCCATGGACTTCAAGGTGGGCCAGGGTGTCACCTGCGACGTGGTGGGCAACTGCGGGTTCGGGGCCGCGCCCCTGCGGACGGCGCGAGCATCCATGGCGCTCTTCGGCGGAGATGTGCACCGCGACGAGCTCCCCACCTGGGACGGCTACGGCGAGTACCTGGATGCCCTCGACGCCGATCCGCCCAGCCTGAACGTGGCCGTCCTGGTCGGGCACGGCACGATTCGATTGAACGCCATGGGTAACGAGCAACGGCCCCCCACCCGCGCCGAGCACGCGACGATGGGCGATGCGATGGCCGACGGATTGGCCGCCGGCTGCGTCGGCTTCTCCACCGGCCTCATCTACGAGCCCGGCCGGTATGCCGCCAACGACGAGCTCGTGGCGCTGGCCAGCGCGATGGCAGAGCATGGCGGCGTCTACGCCAGTCACATGCGAAACGAGGCCGAGGGGCTCCTCGACGCGGTGAGCGAGACCATCCGCATCGGCGACGTGAGCGGCGTCCCCGTCCAGATATCGCACCACAAGGCCAGTGGTCGTGCGTCCTGGGGCCTGGTTCGAGAGTCGCTGGCGATCATCGACGAGGCCCGGGCTCGGGGCGCTGACGTCACGGCCGACCAGTATCCGTACACCGCGGCCAGCACTACCCTCGCCGCCGTCATGCAGAACCACGACGACGGGTTGTCTGGCCTTGGCGCGACCGACTGGTCGGCCGTCATCCTGGCCACCGCCCCGGGTCACCCCGGCTGGGAAGGCTCGTCAATGGCCGAGCTCGGCGAGGAGCTCGGGGTTGATCCGGTCGCCGCAGCCAAGCGGGTCCTCGACGCCGAGGGCTATGGCGCGGTGGTGGTCATCCACTCGATGTGCGAAGACGACGTGCGCACGGTGATGGCCCATCCCAGCACGATGATCGGATCGGACGGCATCCCCGCGGCGGGGGGCAAGCCCCATCCTCGGCTGTACGGCACGTTCGCCCGAGTCCTCGGCCGCTACGTCCGCGACGAGCGGGTGCTGTCTCTCGAGGAGGCCATCCACCGGATGAGCGGCATGCCGGCGGCCAAGTTCGCTCTGGCCGGCCGGGGCGTCATCGAGACCGGCGCCTGGGCCGACCTGGTCCTCTTCGACCCCGCCAGCATCGACGACGTCGCCACCTTCGACTCACCCCGCCGGCATCCGACGGGGATCCGGCGCGTGTGGGTGAACGGGACTCTCGTCGCCCGCGACGGCGCCCACACCGGGGAGCGACCTGGTCGGGCTGTGCGCAGAGGCCGGGCGCCCTAGGTCGCCGTCTGCTCATCGAGCCGGTCGACGAGTCGTTTGGGCGCGACGTGTCGGTACGCGTCTTCGCACAGCTCGCCGATCTCTTTCCAATCGACGTTGACGTCCAGCCGCACACCGAGCCACCCTCGCCCTCCGACGTACGGAGGTCGGAAGAACCGGTGGGGCTCGGCCTCGACCAGCTCCTCCTGGGCTCCCGGGGCGGCAGCACACCACAGGTGCGGGAAGTCGTCGCCGTGATGTCCATCCGCCCACAACGTCACGAACGCGCTCTTGCCTCGAACGAACCAGGTCGGCGCGCCGTGACTGAGTCGCTGCGTGACCTCGGGCAGCGCCAGGCAGATCGCTCGAAGTCGTCCCGGCGTGCTCGACGCTGCCCTCTCCATGTCCCCGCCTCCTCGCTCGGTCAATTGGATATCCTTGCCCGAGTCGCCGGTCCGCGCGGGCGGGGATGGCGAGAACGGGGGATCCCATGAGGGACGGCAGCGTGGCGCGTCAGAAGGGTGAGGCGCAGGCCTTCTGGATGCTGGGTGGACTGTACGAGGTGAAGTTGGCGAGCGACGAGACGAACGGGGCAATGACGGTCATGGAGCTGACCATCCCCCCGGGCTTGGGTCCGCCGCCGCACACGCACCCGGGCACCGAGACGGTCTACGTGTTGGACGGGACGCTTCGCTATCACATCGGCGACGATGTGGTCGACGGCGGTCCTGGCTCGGTGTTCCACATCCCGGCGGGGATCGTCGAGAACTTCGAGCCGACGGGTGACACGCCGTTGCGGGTGTTGGTCACCTACGCGCCAGGCGGCATCGAGCAGTTCTTCGCCGAAGCGGGAGAGGTGGCCAAGTCGCCCCAGCTGCCGCCGCCCGACGCGTCTCCGCCCGATCTCGAGCGCATCGCCGCCATCGGCGCCAGATACGGCATGGACATCCGCCCGCCCTCGTAAGGGGACCGAGCTCCACGCCACTCCGAGGCCACTGGACGGGAGTGGTCGCTGCTGCTGCAGGCGTGCGAGGCGTTCGGGCGTCCGGGCGCCGACAGGGGAGTAGGTGACGAAGCGCAACTGGCTCGGCTCGCCGGACCAGAGGGTCCTGGGCGCGCCACACCGACTAGCCCGTTCGTCGTTTGTGTCTGGGGTGACGAGGGTCGTCGGGCGGGACGAAGTCCCGCTTGCCGGTCCCGTCGACCAGGGCCCAGCCCTCGTTCGTCTTGAGCCAGTGATGAAAGCGGCAGATCCGGTCCATGAGATCGAAGGCGGTGAACCTGGTCTTGGCCCAGTCGACCCGATGGTCGCTCTCGAGGTGCATCTGATCGACGCAGCCCTTCACGGCGCAGGAGGGATAGAGCCACTGCAGCGCGCTGCGCTGGTAGGCGTTGGGCCGCCGGCCCAGATGGGCAACCCCCACCACCTCCTTGCCCTTGGTCAGGATGGCGACCACGAAGGGGTTGGCCGTCTGCAGCAGCTCGTGGACGACCGACATGGCCACCGGCCCGTAACCCACCAGCTCACACGTCTCTCCCTCGCGGGCCACCCCGGCCAGGAACGAATCCCAGTCCAGGCGGAGCAACATCGTGGCGGGGGCGCCCCGTCGCTTGCCTTTGGCATTGACCGACCCGCCCTCGGTCGTGGCGGGCTCGGCGCTGGAGGCCTCCACGGCGAGCGTCACAAGGGCGTCGAAGGCGTAGGCCTCGGGCGACTCCCGGCGGCCCTCCTTGCGGGCCCGGTGGAACAGCTGGTCGGTGACCGGCGCCAAGGATGCCATGACCTGGGCCCCGTCCTCGGGGTTGCCTTGGCCCCGCAGGTGCCAGACCCCCTCGGTGTCGGCAGGGCTCGCCGACCCCGGATCTGTCTCCGGCGGGCCTCGGGGTCGGGCTGCGCGGCGGCTATCACTCGGGAGGCCTCCTCTCGCAGCTCGGCTAGGGAGCCACCGACGGCGGCACCGAGCAGGGCCCGCTCGGACGACGGGTCGGCCTCAGCGGCCCCGGTGATCATCGACACCTGGGAGGGCGACAGCTCGCCGCGCCGGGCGGCGTCGGCCACCGCGTGCTGGTCTTCCAGGCGACGCCCCACGTCGAGGACCTCCCGCGCCGAGGTCACCGAGGTCCCGGTGGCCAGGGCCAACTCGTGGGCGGCCGAGCGCTCACCGCTACGCCGCCGGTCGTCGCCCCCCGCCAACCGGGCAGCGGCCAGAGCCTTGACGGTGGCCGCCACCGACTCGATGGCCGCCGCCTCGGTCACGGCGACCCGGGCGCCGGCGGTCGAAAGCAACGTCGCATCGAAATCGGCGGCATACCGACTCACAGCTTCTCGCAGCTCGCCGAGTGCCTTGCACATGCTCGCGCTCCAAAGGAATCACTCGCTGACCGAGACCGGCGATGGAGGAGCCGGCGAGCCTGTCGGGAACTCAGCCCCGAGCACAGGTTCGACTCTACTGGCGGCGTGTAACACGGCGGGGGCGGAGCGTCGACCCGCCCCGTCGCCTCGACAAGGAGCGTGAGGGGGTCGCCGAGCGTCGACATCTCCCGATCGAGCACAGCCAGCATGCGGGCTGGATCGCCTCGGCCTGCAGCCTTGGGAGAACACGTTCTAGAGTGTCACGCCAGTGTCACGAATGGACATCGACCTCCTCGACGGCGACTTCTACGCCAGCAATCCCTACCCGACCTACGCCTGGATGCGAGACAACGCTCCGCTCTACTGGGACGCGACGAACGAGCTCTGGGGCGTGTCGCGGTACGAGGACGTGCTCGATGTCGAGAAGCGCAAGGACGTCTTCATCAGCTCTGATCAGGAGAAGGGCGGCTACCGGCCCAACATCCCGGCCGACCCCGCCATGATCGGCCTCGACGATCCCCTCCACCACAAGCGGCGAGGTCTCGTGTCTCGCCGCTTCACCCCCCGGGCCGTCTCCGAGCGCGAGGAGCACGTCCGGGTCACGGTCGGTCGCCTGTTCGACGCCGTCGAGGCCAAGGGGGGAGAGGCCGAGATCGTCGACGAGCTGGCTGCGCCGCTCCCCGCCATGACGATCGCCTGGCTGCTCGGCTTCGGCGAGGGCGCGTGGCCCGAGCTCAAGGCGTGGTCAGAGCGAACGATCGCCCTGGGCGGTGGTCCCCGGTACATGAACGACGACGGCATGTTGGCGGCGATGGAGTTCGCCCAGGCCGCGTCGGAGCTCCATGCGGGCAAGGCCGCTTGCCCGGCCGACGACGTGATGTCGATGTGGACGCAGACCGAAGTCGACGGCCAGGTGCTCGGGGTCGACACCGTCATCTCCGACTGTCTGCTGCTGCTCGATGGCGGCGCTGAGACGACGCGGACTGTCATCGCCCGGACGCTCCTCAACCTCATCAGTCATCCAGACCAGTGGGACCTGCTCCGGAAGGGGGCCGACCTCGCTGTCGCCACCGAAGAGTTCATTCGCTACGTCACCCCGATCCACAACATGTGCCGGGTGGCCCGGATAGACACGGAGGTCGCCGGCCAGGAGGTTCGCGCCGGTCAGCAGCTCGTCTTGATGTACAGCTCTGCCAACCGCGACGTCGCCCACTTCTCCGACCCCGAGCGCTTCGATGTCACACGCCAACCCAACGACCACCTGGCATTCGGCTTCGGTACCCATTTCTGTCTGGGGGCGGCGCTGGCGCGCATGGAGATCCGGCTCTTCTTCGAAGAGCTTGTCCGTCGGGTGCGGCGGCTGCGGACAGTGCCGGGCACGCGCCCGGTCGAGATGCCCAATGCCTTCGTGTTCGGCCTGAAGTCGGCCCACGTGGCGTTCGAGTTCGCCTGAGCCGGTGAGTCCGGTGCCCTAGGAGTCGAGCCCGAGGACGCGAAGAGCGTTGGTGCGGAGGAACTTGGGCCAAACGTCGTCCTTGAAGTTCACGGCGGGCAGCTCGCTCATGATCCGCTCGAGCGAGAGGCCCATTGGGAAGTATCCCGCGTAGATGATCTTGTCGGCGCCCCTTGTGTTGGCGTAGTCGATGACCGCCTTGGGGTAGTACTTCGGCGCGAAGGCGCTCGTCGAATAGTGCAGGCCCGGCCACTTGAGCATGAGCTTTACGGCGAGCTCGGTCCATGGCTCACAGCCGTGGCGGGTGACGAACACGAGATCCGGAAAGTCGTACATCACCTCGTCGATGAGCTCGACGTGCTGGGGGGCGAACTTGAGACGGGGCCCCGGCACCCCGGCGCAGCAGAAGACCGCGATCCCCAGCTCGACGCACTTCGCGTAGATGGGGTACATCTTCTTGTCGTTGATCGCCACCTGGGGAAAGGTGCCGGCCGGAAAGACCCCGACGGCTCGTATCCCCCAGGTCTCGTGGTCGCGCACGAGCTTGCGGATGCCCTCCATCCCCCCGTTGGGATCGACGTTGCCCGAGGGGACGAAGCGGTCGGGATGCCGGCGGAGCGCCTCGGTGGCGACGCCCTCGGGGTCGCCCACCCCGATGAGGCCCCTGTCGATGCCCCAGGTGTCCATCTCCCGAAGGGTGAGCCCGATCCTGTCGTCGGTGCCACTGACGTCCTTGTCGGGCACGTCTTTGAACATGTACTCGGCGGGAAAGGAGAACTCCTCCCGCGACTGCGTGTCCTTGGTCTGACGGGTGATGAAGCGGTAGACCGCCTTCAGGTCGCCGCCCGGGAAGCCGATCATGGTGTCGACGATTCCGACGTCATCGGGCATGGTCATGTGCCGTCACCTCTGTGTCTCGGGGAATCACTTCCGACGGGAAGCAAGGCGGCCTAGGGCCTGCTGAGTTGCCGCGCTGCCGAGCAGGCGGCTGAAGGCCTCGTTCTCGCGCCGAAGCGCATCGTCGACCGCGCTGCGCTCGGGCGCGCGCATGAGCCGCTTGATCTCCTGGACGGCCTCAGGCGCATATCCCGCCAGACGCGTGGCGACCTCGATCGTCTCGTCCAGCACGGTGCCCTCGGCGCACGCGCGGAGGGCGATGCCAGCGTCGACGGCTTCCTTGGCGCTGATCCAGTCGGCGCACAAGAGGACCCGCGCCGCCTGTTGCCAGCCGAGGCGAGCTGGCAGTAGGTAGCTGCTCCCAGCCTCCGGCGGGACGCCGAGTTCGGCGAACGGCGCCCGCAGGCGTGCGGTCTCGTCGATCAGGACGACGTCACAGTGAGCAAGCAGGGTCAATCCCAGGCCGACTCCCACTCCGTTGACCGCCGCCAGGACTGGTTTGGGACACCCCAGGAGGGCGTCGATGAGAGCCGGGAACCCTCCCGCGATGCCGTCGTTCGGCTCGCCCGAGGCGATTCGAGCCATCTCGCCCAGATCCTGCCCGGCGCTGAAGGCCGAACCGCGCCCGGTCAAGACCAGCGCACGAACTTCGCCGGCGACGCCGGCGGCTCCGATTGCCTCCGCCACCTCGCTGTACATGGCGAAGTTGAACGCGTTGCGAGCCTCCGGTCGATCAAAGGCGATGACTCGAACGGCATCGAAGTCCGCGATCTCGATCATGCGACCGCACTCTCCCACAGCCGGGCGTGATCAAGTACGGAGGACACCGGATGAGGGCTCGATCGCTGATCTGGAGGCGTCATGGAGGTCATCGTAGGGTTCGCTCAGCTCAGGTCGGCAGCGGCACTCGAGAGGATGTGGGAGCGGAAACCCTCCCGCATGATGTCAGCGTCGAGCCCGTTCGTCACGTACGCGAACGAGACACCCGACTCCGGGTCGGCCCACGCCACCTGGCCGTGGGCCCCGGCGTGCCCGAACGCCCGAGCCGAGCTTTGCCGGCCGAAGGCCGCGTACCGGCGGACGTGCTCGCCGTCGTCGCCGGCCACGACCAGACCGATGGTGCGATTGACGGGGACCCCGAGCATCGGCTCGGGGAGATTGCATCGCACGTTGCTCGTCGCGTCAGTGAGCACGGCGGGGTCCCAGAGACCGAGCCGGTCGTCCAGGAGGGCCTGATAGAAGCGGGCGATGTCTGCCGCGGTGGCGATGGCCCCGCCCCCGGGGACGCCAGCGCTGACCACCTCTGGTTGGTCGTAGGCGAGGAGGGGGTCCTCCTGCTCCCGGCGCAGGGCGGCGCCGACGGCCTGCAGCGGTGCGATGCCGTCCTGCTGCTCCTTCGCCAGTCCGAGCAGGCGCGGAAGACCGAGCGGGCGGCACACCCGCTCCTCGAGCGCGTCCCGGAAGTCCAGGCCGGTGAGCCGGGAGACGAGCTCGACGAGCACCCAGTGGGCGGAGCCGGCGTGGTACTCGAAGCGGCTCCCCGGCTCCCACTCGAGGTGCCAGCTCGCCATCCGCTCGACCCGGCGTTCCCGGTCGGCGCCGACTGCCGCCGGCATGGGGGCGTTCGGGAACCCCGACGTGTGGAGCAGGACCTGCTCGACGGTGACAGCCGCCTTGCCGTGCTCGGCGAACTCGGGAACGTGATCGGCCACCCGGTCTTCGGTTCGCAGACGGCCCTCGCCCAAGAGCTGCCAGACGACCGAGGCCACGATCGGCTTGGTGACTGAGAAGACGCAGAAGCGCGTCGTCGTCGCCGCCGCACCGAAGGCCTCGAAGGCGACGAGCTCGCCGTCGTGGGCGACGGCGAGCTGGCAGGACGGCAACCAGCCGCTGTCGACGTCCTGCCTTGCTGCGTCGAGAAGCGGGCCGAGATCCATCAGGTCCGAGATGCGACGGGCAGCGAGGTGAGCGGCCGGCGAGAGGTCACGGATCGAATGGCCGGTTGGTCCACGACCGACCCCTTCGCCGTGAGGACGGGAACCAGCCGCCGGCTGCTCCCGTCCCGCCGTCGGTGGGGATCGTGTGGCCGACCATGAAGTCGGACAGCTCACTGGCGAGGAAGAGAAGGACCCGGGCCTGGTCGAGTGGTTCGCCCATCCGGCCGACCGGGAGGAACGTGGGCCACTTGTCCCGCAACTCGGGAGGATCGAACCGCTCGAAGTCGGACTGCTTGGTCTGGGTGAGGTCGGGAGCAATGCCGTTGACCTTGATGCCCTTACCCGCGAGCTCGACCCCGAGGCACTGTGTGAAATGGATTGCCGCGGCCTTGAACGCACCGTAGACGCTGTCGGGCGGATAGCCCCGCAAGCCCTCGATCGATGAGACGTTGATGATCGTTCCGCTGGCGCGATCGAGCATCGAGGGGAGGAACGCGTGGGTGACCTGAAGGATATGGAGCAGGTTGACCTCGTACAGCGCCTGCCAGTGATCGGGGGTGCCCTCCGCGAACGAGGGTGGGAGGTGGACCCAATGGCCGACGTTGTTGACGAGGACATCGACGGGGCCATGGTGCTCCAGCACGCGGCCGCGCAGCTGCTCGACCTGGGTCGAGTCGCGGACGTCGACCGTGAGCGCCGTGGCGGCTCCGCCGTCAGCGACGATGCGCTTGACGACATCCTCGGAGGCATCGCCGTCGATGTCGACTACGAGCACCGCGGCGCCTTCGGACGCGTACAGCTCCGCGGCTGCGGCCCCGATGCCGGCGCCGGCGCCCGTGATCAGAGCCAGCTTGCTCGCCAGAAGCGGCTTCATGCGGTCACCGCCTGGGGACCTTACCGCTTTGCTCATCCTGGGGTCCCGGACGGAGGCCCCCACCCAAGCCCCTGCGCATATGCTATCCGCCGTCGGTCGAACGGGCTTCGGCCCGGTCGTAGGTCGAGCGTCCGGGAGGTGCCCTTGTCTGCTCGCCGATCACTGAGTCGAGCGACGTCATGACGTCGGTCCGGGCGCCAGCGCCCGAGCTCGACCATGAGCTTCGGCCGTTGGCCGAAGCACTCCCAGACCTGACCCTCGACGACTCCACCCTGCCCGCACTCCGCGATTTGCTCTCGGACATGGTCCCGGCCTCGGCCACGGAGCCATCAGCCGGAGTGACGCGAGCGGACCACGTCGTCGACGAGGGTAAGGGAGTCGTGGTCCGCGTGCACCGACCAGCGCAGGCGTCGGCGCCGCGAGCCTGCGTCTACTCGATGCACGGTGGGGGCTATGTCCTCGGCCACCGGGGGATGGATGACGAGCGACTCGACCGCTGGTGCTCGCGCTTCGACTGCGTGGGCGCCTCGGTCGAGTACCGCCTGGCACCCGAGCACTCGTTCCCCGCCGCGCACGAGGACTGCTTGGCGGGCCTCGAGTGGGTCCTCGGCCATACCCACGAGCTCGGCGTCGATCCGGCGCGGGTGGGGCTCGCCGGCGTCAGCGCAGGAGGAGGTCTGGCGGCCGCGCTCTCCCTGGCGGCGCGGGACCGTGCCATACCGATCCGGTTCGTGATGCTCGAGACGCCGATGCTCGACGACCGCCAGATCACGCCATCGAGCCAGTACGAGGACCTCGTGATCTGGAGCAGGGCGTCCAACACCTTCGGTTGGCGTTCGTATCTCGCCGGGCTGGATGCCGACGTGCCCGCCGAGGCCGCACCCGCTCGGGCGGAGGATCTCGAGGGTCTCCCACCGACCTTCATCTGTGTCGGCGGGACGGACGGGTTTCGCGACGAGAGCATCGACTACGCCATGCGGCTCGGGCAGGCTGGTGTTCCCACCGAGCTCCATGTCTATCCGGGTGTACCGCACGGCTTCGAGCTGTTCGCCAACACCCGTGTTGCCAAGCAGGCCCAGCACGACGTCGAGCAGTGGGTGGAGCGTCAGCTCCATCAGGTGGCCTGACGCTCGCTGGGACGTGTGGACGTGTGGACGTCTCCTCCAAACGGGTCCAGCAAGGCCGCGCTCGATAGGCCAACCGAGCCCGCGTCCTGATGTCGTGTCGTCAGGTCGCCAGGGGGGTGCCGTGCCCCTGCTCGCCACCCACGGGGTTCTCGGCCTTTGCAAAGCGCTCGGCCCGCTCGCGCAGAGTGTCGGCCATGGCGTCGACGGGGCCGAGGGCAACGACGAACCGGCCCGCAACGATGCCGTCCAGAACCGCGTCGGCCAGCTCATCGAGGGGCTGCAGCG
>CAVQWQ010000007.1:0-176895 GCA_963717645.1 uncultured Actinomycetes bacterium
GCAGCGAGCTGCGCACGTGGCTGATGTGTGACGTGAGAACGGCTGACATCTTCTCCGACAGGGCCCCCGAGACACCGTCGACAGCGACGACGCGGTCGTGGGCGCCGGTGCGCAGCCAACCGACGTAGACGGGCGCGTACACCAAGGAGCAGTCGTCCACCGTCACGCCCCGGCACGGCACCGTGACGCCGAGGGCCTCCAGCACGGCGGCGTGGCGGAGCTTGGCCGCGTCTTGCTGCACCTCGTTCCACCGCTGGAAGGCGCGGCGGATCTCGCTCGACATCTTGGTGTCCCGCACGCCCGGCTTGATGGCACCTTCCGAAAGGTCGATGTCGACGGTCTCGTCGTTCGCGGCTGACGTCGGCCCCAGAAAGGTGCCCGACACGGCCTCGTAGCTGTTCGTGACGCTGGACGTGAGGAACCGCTGCTTGCCCCAGCGGAGCTCCATCGAGGTGACGATCAGGTCGACGCGGTAGGTGGGGACCCATACCGGCTTGAAACAGACGAGCTCCTCCACGGTGCGGATCCCGAGGCGGCCCTTTCCCTGCAGGCGCGCCCGGGTACGCGCCCGCTCCTCGGGTGAGGCGAACGGGTAGCCGCGCGCCAGGCGGGCCGGCGTTCCCACGTCGAGCTGGCGCGCGACCGCGCCCCCGAGCAGCCCCTGCAGCTCCGCCGGTCCCCACAGGTCGATCCCGAGCTCGACCGCGGCCTGCTCGGCACCTGCGCGCCAGCCGTGGAGCGCGACGATGATGCCCTTGTTGAGGCCGAGGTCGGTGAGGATGTAGCTCAGCTTCGACACCACGTCCTTCTCGATGGGCGCCTCCCACGCCTTGCATTCGACGGCGAGCCGAAACGTCGTCAGGGGGTCCGACTTCTCGGCGAGCACGTCGACCTCGTGCCTGCCTCCCGACCGGCCGTCGAGAAATGCGTTGCGGCGGACGAGGTAGCCGTGGGCGGCGAAGTGGTCGCCGATGCGCTCCTCGAGCAGCTGCCCACGCTCGGTCGAGGCGTTCATGAGCGTTCTTCGATGCCCGCGCGGGCGCCGGCATCGAGCCAGCGGCCGTATCGCTCGGGATCGGTCCAAGCCCCGGTGAGCGCATCGAACTCCGCCGCCTCCGGTGCCATCCAGTCGGTCCGGCCGGCCCTGGCCGCCGTGGCCGAGACGTCGAGATGGACGTCGCCGAGCTCGAGCACCTCGCAGCCGGTGAGGTCGTGGGCGTGGCGCGGCGCCACCACGATCCGACGAATGCGCCCCCGCGCCTCGTCGCGCGCGGCCTCCGACCCCCCGTACCAGGCGGGGTCGACGAGCTGGGCCCACTTGTCTCCGCCAACGACCAGCACGTCGTAGCCGTCGGCCACGTCGGCCAGCAGGCGGGCGTCGGTCTCCCGGACGCCGAGCCACGGCCGGCGCGCCACGATCGCCTCCAGCACGGCGAGCCGGTCCTCCAACCGGGCCAGGTCGTCCGCCTCCTTGCCGAGCGGCGACCGCGACACGACGAGGTCCACCCGCTCGACCCCGCATTGGCGCCACGCCGCCTCGGCGATGGCGAGGTGGGCGACGGTCGGGGGATTGAAGGAACCTGGGTACGCGCCGAGTGCCACTGGTGGTCCAGGCTACGCAGGGGCGATGACACCGCCGGCGACCCGCACGTCCCCCTCCCTCCGAGACGGCGGGCGTAGCCTGCAGCAGTGGGCGCCGGTGGCCGTTACGGTCGTGGACGGCGCTGAGGAGGTGAGCCGATGAGATCGTCGAAAGGGTCCCGTCCCTTGTCGGCCCTGGTGCTGGCTGCTGGTGAGGGCACGCGGATGCGATCCGTCCAGCCCAAGCCCCTCCACCTTCTGTGCGGGCGCCCGATGGTGCTCCACGTCCTCGACGCCCTGGCCGAGCTTCCGATCCAGCGGGTGGTCGTGGTCGTGGGCCACGGCGCCGAGGGCGTGACCAAGGCTGTCCAGGAGGGCGCTCCCGGGGCGTTCAGCCTGGAGTTCGTGGAGCAGCACGTGCAGCGGGGCACGGGCGATGCCGCGGCCGTGGGTCTGACGGGCTTTCCGGACAACCCCGACGACGAGCAGGAGGACGGAGACGTGGTCGTCCTCCCGGGCGACGCGCCGTTGCTCCGGCCACCCACCCTCGCCGCCCTCGTCAGGACCCACCGGGCCAGTGACGCCGCGGCCAGCCTGCTCGTGGCCCGCCTGGCGGACCCCACCGGCTACGGGCGCCTGGTCAGGGACAAGGACGGCCGGATCGCGCGCGTGGTGGAAGAGGGCGACGCCACCGACGAGGAGCGGGAGGTCGACGAGGTGAACACGTCGGTCTACTGCTTCCGCCGCAGCGTTCTCGCCCCGGCCCTGCGCCGCTTGAGCCCGGAGAACGCCAACGGCGAGTATTACCTGACCGATACCGTCGCCGTGCTGCACGATGCCGGCTACCAGATCTCGTCGCTCGTCGTGGCCGACGCCATGGAAGCGGCCGGGGTGAACGATCGGGCCCAGCTGGCCGTGGCCGAGGCCGAGCTGCGTGACCGCACCAACGAGCGCTGGATGCGCCGGGGCGTGACCATGCACGATCCCGAGCGAACCTATGTCGACGCCTCGGTGGAGCTCGCCCCGGACGTCACGCTCTTTCCCGGCACCGTCCTGCAGGGGTCGACGGCCATCGCTACTGGCGCCCTCATCGGCCCCGACACGCGTCTGGTCGACTGTCGCGTCGGCGAGGGTGCCGTCGTGGAGCACAGCGTGGCCCGACAGGCCGATGTCGGCGCCGACGCCCGCGTGGGGCCGTACGCTGTGCTGGAGCCCGGCTGCCGGGTGGCGCCGGCCACGCTCACCGGGCCATTCTTCCGGGGCGAGGCAGACGAAGACGGGGGCTGATCTGATGGAGTTGGTACCGAGGAAGCGCCTGCAGCTCTACGCCGGTCGTTCGCATCTTGCGTTGGCGCAGGAGATCGCCACGCATCTCGGGATGGAACTGGGCGAGGCGAACCTGCTCGAGTTCGCAGACGGCGAGATCCACTGTCGCTTCGGCGAGTCGGTGCGAGGCACCGACGTCTTCATCATCCAGACCCATTGCGGACCGGTCAACGACTCGATCGTCGAGCAGCTGATCATGATCGACGCCGCCAAGCGGGCGTCGGCCAAGCGCATCACCGCCGTGTGCCCCTACTACGGCTACTCCCGCCAGGACCGAAAGGCGTCCGGCCGGGAGCCGATCACCGCCAAGCTGGTCGCTGACATGCTGCGGGTGGCCGGTGTCGACCGGGTGGTGAGCGTCGACCTGCACTCCGGCCAGATCCAGGGGTTCTTCGACGGACCGGTCGACCATCTCACGGCGATGCCCGTGCTGACCGACTACCTCCGGCGGGAGGGAACGGCCGGCATGGTGGTCGTGGCGCCCGACGCCGGGCGCGTGAAGGTGGCCGAGCGGTTCGCCCAGCGCCTGGACGGCGACCTGGCCATGGTGCGCAAGCGACGGGCCAAGGAGACGGCCAACGAGGTCGAGGCGATGGACGTGGTGGGTCCGGTCGCCGGGCGTCGGTGCGTGCTCATCGACGACATCATCGACACCGCGGGCACCGTGTGCGCCGCCGCCGAGCTGCTCGTCGACCGCGGGGCGGCGGAGGTCTGGGCCATGGCGACCCACGGCGTGCTGTCGGACCCTGCCCTCGACCGGCTCAAGGCTTCCCCGCTGGCCCGGGTGATCGTGACCAACACCCTTCCCCTGGCCGAGGATCGCCGGATCGACAAGATCGAGGTGCTCTCGGTGGCCAAGATCGTCGCCGACGCCATCGACGCCGTGTTCGAGGACACCTCGGTGTCGGAGATCTTCGGGGGAGAGAACCAGACGTAGGCGGGCCCCGGGGTGGTGCTGGCGCTGGGGCAACCACGCATCGCCTAGACTTGTGGCTGCCTGGTGCACCTTTCCCGGGTAGGAGCGCGTTCGCATGGCCGAGATCCCCATTGCCGCCGAAGCCGGCCGACCTGTCGGCTCGGCGCAGTCCCGTCGCCTCCGGTCGGGAGGCAAGGTGCCCGCCGTCGTCTACGGACATGGCGTCGACCCGCTACCGGTGGCAG
This sequence comes from uncultured Actinomycetes bacterium, assembly GCA_963717645.1. GTDB lineage: Bacteria > Actinomycetota > Acidimicrobiia > Acidimicrobiales > AC-9 > AC-9. The sequence continues at coordinate 4,069 of CAVQWQ010000007.1, forward strand.
TCGATGCAAAGGACCTGAGGGCGGCGTTGACCACCGACGCGGGGCTCAACGCCCTGCTGGCCCTCAAGGTGGACGGCTCGACCCACCTGACCATGGCCAAGGTGGTACAGCGCCACCCCGTGCGGGGCACGGTGGCCCACGTCGACTTCCAGATCGTGCGCATGGACGAGGTCGTGACGGCCGAGGTGCCCATCGTGCTCGTCGGCGAGGCCACGCTGGTCCATCGCGACGACGGCCACGTCGACCACCAGCTGTTCAACATCGCTGTGCAGGCCGTCCCCGGGCGGATCCCCAACACCGTCGATGTCGACATCAGCGAGCTGACGATCGGCCAGACGATCCGGGTGGCCGAGCTCGGGCTGCCCAGCGGGGTCACGACCGAGCTGGATCCTGAGGCCCCTGTGGTCGTGGGGCAGGCGCCCCAGGTGAGCGAGGCCGATCTGGTTCCCGAGGGCGAGGAGGGGGTCGCCGAGGAGGGTGCCGAGGCGGTCGAGGGGGAGGGCGAAGCCGCCGGCGAGGCCCCCGCCGGCGACGCCGCGGCCTCGGGCGAGGGGGGCAAGACCGACGGCGAGCAGGGCGGCGAGGGCTAGGCCCTGCTTCGTCCCCGGACCGGTACCCCCGCCGACCTTCTGGCTGTGGGGCTCGGCAATCCCGGCTCCGAGTTCGGGCACACGCGGCACAACCTCGGCGCGGATGTCGTGTCCCTCGTGGCCGAGCGCCACGGCGGCCGCCTGCGGCTGGCCCGCGGCTCGCGGTCGCTCACTGCCGAGGTCAGGGTCGACGGCCGGCGGCTCGCGCTGGCCTTCCCACAGACGTACGTGAACGAGTCGGGCGTGGCCGTGGCTGGCCTCGTTCGCCGCTACGGCGTGCAGGACCTCGGGCGACTGGTCGTCGTCCACGACGAGCTCGACCTGCCCGTCGGCCGGATCAGGGTCAAGCTCGGCGGGGGCACGGCCGGACACAACGGGCTCAGATCGATCCAGTCACACCTCCACGACGCCAGCTTCGCCCGGGTGCGCATCGGGATCGGGAAGCCGCCCGGGCGCAGGGAAGGGGCCGATCACGTGCTCGGCCCGCCCCGGCGAAGGGAGAGGGCCGAGCTGGACGTCGCCGTCGAGGAGGCGGCGGACGCCGTCGAGGTGATCCTGGGCGAGGGTGTCGACGCGGCCATGCGCCGGTTCAACAGTCGCCGCGAAGACGCCTGAACGCCCCAACCCCGCCGCCCGCCGCCGCCGCCTGGAGCGGGCGCCGCCGGTAGCCTGACTCGGTGAGCCTGCGCTCGCTGCCTGGATTGCTCCGTCATGAGGACGCGCTCGTCGATGTGCTCGGCGCGCCCGGTGCCGTAGTGGCCGTTCCCGAGCCGGCACGGGCGTTCGCGCTGGCCGGGTTGGCGCAGCTCAGCGAGCGCCATCCGGTCCTGGTGGCGGTGCCAACCGGCACCGACGCCGAGCGACTCGCCTTCGACCTCCGGGCCTACGCCGGACCGGACGCGGTCGAGACCTTCCCGGCATGGGAGACGCTGCCGTTCGAGCGGGTCAGCCCCAGCGTGGACACCATGGGTCGGCGGCTGCGAGCAATGTGGCGGTTGCGCCACGCTGGCGACGAGCCCGCTGCCGGTGCCCGCGTGATCGTGGCTCCGGTGCGGGCTCTGATCCAGCGTCTGGGACCCCGGGTCGAGGATGCCGAGCCGATCGTCGTCGCCGCGGGCGACGTCCTCGACGCAGACGAGCTGGTCGAGCGCCTGGCCGGCGCCGGCTATCGCCGGGAGTACCAGGTCGAGCACCGCGGCGAGGTGGCGGTCAGGGGCGGCATCGTGGATGTCTTCCCCTCGACCGCCGACGACCCGGTGCGCATCGACCTGTGGGGCGACGAGGTCGACCGTCTTACTGCCTTCGACGTCAACGACCAGCGCTCGATGGCCGATCTGGAGCGCGTGGAGATCTTCGCTTGTCGTGAGCTCCTCCCGACGCCCGCCGTACGCGACCGGGCCCGACTCCTCGTCGGCGAGGAGCCCTGGGGAAGGGACCAGTGGGAGCGGCTGGCCGAGGGCCTGGTGTTCGACGGCATGGAATCGTGGCTGCCGTGGCTGGCGGGCGAGGAGCACCTCCTCGGCGACCTCGTCGGGCCGTCGGGCCAGGTCGTGCTGGTCGATCCCCGTCGGATGCGGGACCGCGCTTCCGAGTTGATCGACGAGGAGGTCGCCCTGGCGGCGACGTTGGCCCAGACGTGGGGCGCGTCCGACGGCGGCGCTCGAGCCTTCCCCCGGCTGCACCTGCCCTTCGAGCGACTGCTCGCCCATACCGCGGCGCCGGTGCTGTCCGTCACCTCGGCGCCCGAGGCCCCGGCGACGCCACGGATCGCCGCCACCGGCTGGGATCCCGTGGTGGCCGACGCCGCCCGCCTGGCCAAGCAGCTCGGTGGCCTCGTTCGTGACGGGTACTCGGTCACCGTCTGCGCAGAGGGCGAGGGGAGCGCCCGGCGCGTCGCGTCGATCCTGGGCGAGGAGGGGCTGTCCGCGCCCCTGCTGGACGGAAGCCCGTCAGACCTCACCGCTCCGGGGGTGCGGATCGTCGTCCAGGCTCTCGAGGGCGGGTTCGTCCTGCCCTCGGTCAAGCTGGCCGTGCTATCCGAGACCGACGTCACCGGTAGGCGTCGTGCCCACCGGCAGGCCCGCCCCCGGGCCCGGCCTCAGGAAGGCTTCTTCGACGATCTCGCGCCGGGCGCCTACGTCGTGCACCACCAGCACGGCGTCGCCCGCTACGCGGGAATGGTGCGTCGCGCGATTGGTGGCGGTGAGCGCGACTACCTCCTTCTCGAGTACCGCGGTGGTGACAAGCTCTACGTGCCGTCGGACCAGATCGACGCCATCACGCCCTACACCGGCGGGGAGACGCCGACGCTGCACCGCCTGGGCGGGTCCGAGTGGCAGCGCACCAAGGCCCGGGTGCGGGCCTCGGTGCGCGAGATCGCCGAGGAGCTGGTCGCCCTGTACCGGGCGAGGATGACCTCGCCCGGTCACGAGTTCGGCCCGGACTCGCCCTGGCAGCGCGAGATGGAGGAGGCGTTCCCCTACGCCGAGACCCCCGACCAGGCCCGAGCCATCGCCGAGGTGAAGGCGGACATGGAGGAGCCGGTCCCGATGGACCGACTGGTGTGCGGGGACGTCGGGTTCGGGAAGACCGAGGTCGCCATCCGGGGCGTCTTCAAGGCGGTCCAGGAGGGCCGACAGGCCGCGGTCCTGGTGCCGACGACGCTGCTGGCCCAGCAGCATTTCCAGACCTTCTCCGACCGTCTCGCTCCCTACCCGGTGCGGGTCGAGGTCCTGTCCCGCTTCCTCACCACGGCCCAGGCCCGGCGGGTGGTCGACGGGTTGGCCGACGGCTCGGTCGACCTCGTCATCGGGACCCACCGCCTCTTGAGCTCGGACATCAAGTTCAAGGACCTCGGCCTCCTCGTGGTGGACGAAGAGCAGCGCTTCGGTGTGTCGCACAAGGAGGCGATCAAAGCCCTCAGCACCGGCATCGACGTGCTCACCCTCACGGCCACGCCCATACCGCGCACGCTGGAGATGAGCCTCACCGGTATCCGTGACCTGAGCCTCATCAACACGCCCCCGGCCGAGCGCCTGCCGATCCTCACCTACGTGGGCGAGCTCGACGAGCGGGCCGTGAGCGAGGCCATCCGCCGCGAGCTGCTGCGCGAGGGTCAGGTCTTCTTCGTGCACAACCTGGTTCAGGACATCGAGGCCACCGCCACCCGCCTGCGCCGACTCGTGCCCGAGGCGCGCATCGCCGTGGCCCACGGCCAGATGGACGAAGGCAGTCTCGAGAAGGTGGTGCTGGACTTCTGGGAAGGCCGCTACGACGTCCTGGTGTGCACGACGATCATCGAGTCGGGGATCGACATGCCAACGGTCAACACCCTCGTCGTCGACCGGGCCGACCGCCTGGGGCTGGGGCAGCTCCACCAGCTCCGGGGCCGGGTGGGCCGCGCGGGCCAGCGGGCCTACGCCTACCTCTTCTTCCCTCCCGAGCGGACCCTGACCGAGGAGGCCTACGAGCGCCTGCGCACGATCGGAGAGCACACCGAGCTGGGATCAGGTTTCAAGATCGCCATGCGGGACCTGGAGATCCGTGGCGCCGGCAACCTGCTGGGCTCGGACCAGACGGGCCACATCGCCGCCGTCGGCTACGACCTCTACGTGCAGATGGTCAGCGAGGCGGTCTCCGACCTGAAGGGGGACGTTCGTCGCGAGCCCGCAGAGATCAAGCTGGACCTGGCGGTGGACGCCCACCTCACGAGCGACTACGTCGCTCGCGAGGACCTTCGTCTCGAGGCCTACCGTCGCCTGGCCTCGGTCACCACGCCCACGGAGGTGGAGGACATCCGCACCGAGTGGCTCGACCGCTACGGGCCCCTGCCGCCACCCGCCGAGGCCCTGCTGGCGGTGGGACGGCTGCGGGCCGAGTCCGTCCGCTCGGGTGTGCGCGAGATCACGGTGACGCCGGCCCGCCGGGGCGGCATCAGCGGAGGCCAGGCGGTGGCCCGCCTGGCGCCGCTCTCGCTCAAGGCCAGCACCCAGGTGGGTCTCCGGCGCCGGCACCCGGGCGCGGTCTACAAGGAGGACCTGGAGCAGGTGGTGGTACCCCTGCCCGGCGGGGTGGACGTACCGGGGGCGCTGGTCGCTCTGCTGGGCGAGCTCGTTCCTGTCGGCACTGACGCGGACGCCGTCGACGGGGGCCCCGATGGCCAACGGGTCGGGGGCAGCCGGTAGCATCCCGAGACCGTGCGAAAGCTCCTCGTCCTCGCGGTCGGCGTGCTCGCCCTCGCCGGCGCCGGGTGCAACGCCACGGCCCCGTACGCGGCCAAGGTGAACGGCGCCACCATCAGCCAGGGAGACCTCAACACCGAGCTGGTGGCGATTCGGAGCGATCCTGCCTACCTGAACCAGATCCAGAGCCAGAGCCAGGTCACCGGCGCCGGCCAGGACAGCTTCGACAGCTCGTTCGTCGCCCAGGTCCTCAATCGCCAGATCGTCTTCCAGCTCGTCCACCAGGAGGCCGCTCGCCGCGGGATCACCATCGGCGGCCAGGACCTCAGCCTGGCCCGGGCCGACACGGCGAGCGCGCTGGGTGGGGCCAACATCCTCGACGGGCTACCGGTGTCCTACCAGAACAGCCTCATCCGGCACTCGGCCGAGGTGACGGCGCTCGAGGCCCAGCTGGCGCACGTCGACATCCGACCCGTTGCCATGGCCCAGTACTACGCCACGCACCAACAGAGCTTCGTCCAGCAGTGCGTCAGCCACATCCTGGTCCCGGCCCAGGCCGACGCCGCCGCCCTGCGGGCCCAGATCGTGGCCGGGGCCAGCTTCGCCGATGTCGCCCGGGCCCAGTCGCAGGATCAGGCCAGCGCGGTCAACGGCGGCCAGCTGGGGTGCGGACCCACCGGGCGCTTCGTGACCGGGTTCGAGCAGGCCGTCGACGGCCTCCCCACCGGGCAGCTGAGCCAGCCCATCCAGACCCAGTTCGGCTGGCACCTCATCGAGGTGACGAGCCGCCAGCCCCTCTCCCTCGCCCAGGCGCAGCCCCAGATCCGGGCGGCGCTTCTCGCCAACGCCCAGACGGCGCTCACCAACACCCTCCAGCGGGACGAGTCCCGGGCCAGCGTGACGATCAATCCTCGCTACGGTACGTACGCGACCCGCGGCAACCAGGCCGGGATCGTGCCGCCGTCCGCGCCGCCGTCGTCGGCGCTCAACTTCGTCCCCGCCAACGCAAGCACGTCCGTCGGCGGGTCGGGCACTCTGCCCTCCGGCATCGGCTCCACCTCGCCGTGACGCCTCGGGTGGTGGTGGTCGGGCTGGGCCCGGCCGGGCCCGAGCTCATCACCGCCGCGACCCGCACGGCCATCGAGCGCGCCGGCCACCGCTACCTCCGGACCGCGCGCCACCCAGCGGCGGCCGCGGTGGGTGACTTCCGCTCCTTCGATGACCTCTACGACTCGATCGACTCGTTCGAGGAGGTGTACGCCGGGATCGTGGAGGCGCTGGTCGAGGCGGCGAAGGGCGACGGTGAGGTCCTCTACGCAGTCCCCGGCTCTCCGCAAGTATCGGAGCGCACGGTCGAGCTGCTGCGGGACGACCCTCGCATCGAGCTCGAGGTGCTGCCGGGCCTGTCCTTCCTCGACCTGGCGTGGGACCGCCTGGGAATCGACCCCGTGGACTCGAGCGTGCGTCTGGTCGACGGGCCGTCGTTCGCAGTTCAGGCGGCGGGGGAGCGCGGCCCGCTGCTGGTGGGCCAGTGCTGGAGCAGCCAGGTCCTCTCGGAGATCAAGCTGGCTGTCGATCACCCTCCGGAGGCCAGGGTCATCGTGCTGCAGCGCCTCGGGCTGGCGGACGAGGCTGTCTTCGCCGTCGACTGGGGCGACCTCGACCGGTCGGTAGAGGCCGACCACCTCACGACGCTCTTCATGCCCAACCTCGCCGAGCCCGTGGCTGCCGACCTGGCCCGACTCGAGGAGCTCGTGCGGACCCTGCGGCAGCGCTGTCCCTGGGACCGTGAGCAGACCCACGCCTCGCTGACCCGCCACCTGCTCGAGGAGACCTACGAGGTGCTGGAGGCGATCGAGGCGCTGGACTCGGGTCCGGCGTCCTATCACCACCTCGAAGAGGAGCTCGGCGACCTGCTGTTCCAGGTCTACTTCCACAGCGTGCTGGCCACGGAAGCGGGCCAGTTCGGCCTGGCCGACGTGGCGAGGGGGGTGCACGACAAGCTGGTCCGTCGCCACCCGCACGTGTTCGGGACGGTCGAGGCAGAGACGCCCGACGTCGTCATGGCCAACTGGGAGCAGATCAAGAAGCGGGAGAAGGGTCGCCAGAGCGTGATGGACGGGATCCCCGCGGCCCTTCCGTCCCTGCTCCACGCCCACAAGGTGCAGCGCAAGGCGGCCACCCTGGGCTTCGACTGGCCCTCGAGCGACGCCGCTCGCCTGGCCGCCCAGGAGGACCTTGCTGCCCTGGCCGATCCGGCTCCGGAGCACGCAGCCGGCCCGGAAGGCCGGCTCAGTAGCACAGCCCGCCCGGAAGGCCGGCTCGACAGCACAGCCGGCCCGGAAGGCCGGCCTGATGGCGAGGAGCGTCTCGGCGACCTCCTCTTCGCCCTGGCGGGGCTGGCCCGCCATCTCGGGCAGGACCCCGAGGCCGGCCTGCGGGGGGCCACGATCCGTTTCCGCGATGCCGTGCGGGCGACCGAGCGCCTGGCGGCCGGGCGTGGGATCGACCTCTCACGCCTCGACGCCGCCGGCCGTGGCGCCCTGTGGGACGAGGCGGCCAGATCGGGCACCGACAGCCCAGATCCCACCTGACCGTCCTCGATCAGGTGGCCACAAGAGGTAACTTCGTCAACAACAACCACAGGAGCCACACTGGAGTGAGCCGAATCCAGCACGTCGTGGGCAGCGAGGTCCTGGACTCCCGCGGCAACCCCACCGTCGAGGTCCAGGTCACGCTGTCCTCGGGCGCCAGCGGGCGGGCCATCGTTCCCTCCGGGGCGTCCACGGGCACGTTCGAGGCCACCGAGCGGCGAGATGGCGGCAGCCGCTATGGCGGCAAGGGCGTCCGCGGAGCGGTGGCGAGCGTGAACGGCGAGATCGCCGACGCCGTCGTCGGTCTCGACGGTGGCGACCAGCGCGTGCTCGACACCACCCTCGTCGACCTCGACGGCACGGACTCCAAGGCCCGCCTCGGCGCCAACGCCGTCCTCGGCGTCTCGATGGCGACGGCCCGGGCGGCGGCGGCCGATGTGGGCCTGCCCCTCTACCGGTACCTGGGTGGGGCCAACGCCCACGTGCTCCCGGTGCCGATGATGAACGTCCTGAACGGGGGGGCCCACGCCGACAACGACGTCGACGTGCAGGAGTTCATGATCATGCCCCTCGGGGCCGTCTCGTTCTCCGAGGCGCTGCGCTGGGGGGCCGAGACGTACCACGCCCTCGGGCGGTACCTGCACGCCGAGGGCTTGTCGACCAGCGTCGGCGACGAGGGCGGCTTCGCGCCCAACCTGCCGTCCAACGAGGACGCCGTCCGGGCCCTGGTTCGCGCCATCGAGGATGCCGGGCTGGTGCCGGGCGAGGACGTGGCCATCGCCATCGACGCCGCCGCCACCGAGCTGTACCGGGATGGGCAGTACTACCTGGCCGGCGAGGGCCGCAAGCTGCTGGCCGAGGAGCTCGTGGCCTACTGGCAGGAGCTGTGCGGCCGCTATCCGATCGTCTCGATCGAAGACGGCCTGGCCGAAGACGACTGGGACGGCTGGGCTGCGCTCACGGCCGCCCTCGGTCGGCGGATCCAGCTGGTGGGTGACGACATCTTCGTGACCAACCTCGAGCGGCTGGCGCGAGGGGTGGACGCGGGGGTGGCCAACTCGATCCTGATCAAGCCGAACCAGATCGGCACGCTGACCGAGATGCTCGAAACCATGGAGCTCGCCGCTCGGAACGGCTTCTCGAACGTCGTTTCCCATCGCTCCGGCGAGACCGAGGACGCCACCATCGCCGACCTCGCCGTGGCGACCAACTGCGGGCTGATCAAGGCGGGCGCGCCCGCCCGCTCGGACCGGGTGGCGAAGTACAACCAGCTGCTGCGCATCGAGGACCAGCTGGGCGAGGCGGCCGCCTACCGCGGGCGCTCGGCACTGTCGGGCGCGGGCGCGTGGGCTGGTCGGCGGTCCGACTCATCGGGGGCCGGGTGACGCGCCGGACCGTCGTGCTGCTGGCCGCCGCCGGTGCCACGCTGGCCGTGCTGGTGCTCGTGGTGTTCCCCACCCGCTCCTACCTGAAAGAGCGCGGCGACATGAACAGTGCCACCCACCAGCTCCAGACCCTCGACGCCCAGAACCGACAGCTGACCAGCCAGATCGGCCGGCTCAACACCGACGCCGAGATCGAGCGCCTCGCCCGCAAGGACTACGGGCTGGTGAAGCCGGGCGAGCAGGCCTACGCCATCCTCCCCGGCGCCCTGGCCAAGGACGCCGCGGCCAACAAGGCTCCGGCCAACAAGGCCCCCGCCGGTCATCCTTCCGGAAGCCAGGGCGGATCCGGATCGACGGCATCGAGCACGCAGGCGGTTCGGGCGCCGGCCCACCCGGGTCTGTGGGACCGCTTCCTCGACCAGCTGGCGTTCTGGCGCTGAGAGCGCTGTCAATGGATCGCGCGGCCGCGCACTAGCCTGCGCGCTGACGTCATCTCGGGAAGCCCTGTCTCAGGAGGCAGCGCGTGAGCATCCTCGGTAACCGCGTCGTCCGCAAGGAGGACCCCAAGTTCCTCACCCGCGGGGGCACCTACGTCGACGACCTGAAGATCGACGGGGCGGCCCGCGTGACCTACGTGCGGTCGACGTCCGCCCACGCCCGCATCAGCTCGGTCGACGTCGACGAGGCCCGGAGCGCGCCGGGAGTCCTGGCCGTCGTCACGGCGGCCGACATCGAGCTCGACCCGCTCCCGCTGGAGATGCCGTTGCTCAATCAGCAGATGGCCCAGCCGTGGTTGGCTCGTGACGTGGTCCGCTACGTGGGCGAGCCCGTGGTCGCCATCGTCTCGGAGACCCAGGCGCAGGGCGCGGACGCGGCGGAGCTGGTGTTCATCGACTACGAGCCGCTTCCGGTGCTCGTCGACCCCGAGACAGCCATCGACAGCGCGACCGCTCTCCACCCCGATGCGGGGACCAACGTGGCCTTCGAGCTCCAGTTCGGCCGGGACGAGTCTCTCTTCGACGACTGCGAGGTGGTCGTCAGACAGCGCGTGAACAACCAGCGGGTCGCGCCCTGCCCGCTCGAGGTGCGCGCCGTCGCGGCCCGCTGGGAGGAGGACGGGCGCCTCACCCAGTGGTCGTCGACCCAGGCGCCGCACTCGGTGCGGGACGCGCTGGCCCAGACCTACGGCCTCTTCGAGGACGAGGTCCACGTCATCAGCCCCGACGTCGGGGGCGGTTTCGGAGCCAAGATCGGTGGCTACCCCGACGAGCTGTTGGTCGCCTGGCTGGCCCGACGCGTCGGCCGCCCGCTCAAGTGGACCGAGACCCGCTCGGAGAGCATGGTCGCCCTGGGCCACGGGCGGGCCCAGCTCCAGGACATCGAGATCGGGGGGTCGAGGGACGGCACCATCACCGCCTACCGACTGACCGCCCTCCAGGACGCGGGCGCCTACCCACGCGTCGGGGCGATGCTGCCGTTCATGACCAGGACCATGGGCTCGGGCACCTACGCCATCCCCAAGGTCGAGTTCAACAGCCGCTCGACCGTCACCAACACCACCCCCGTCGTCGCCTACCGCGGCGCGGGCCGGCCCGAGGCGACGGCCGCCATCGAGCGGGCCGTCGACCTCTTCGCCGCTCACATCGGGATGGACCCGGCCGAGGTTCGCCGGCGCAACCTGGTGGCCGCGAGCGAGTTCCCGTTCACGACTCCGGTGGGGACCACCTACGACATCGGCGACTACGCCGGCGCCCTCGAGCTGGCTCTCGAGACATCGGGGTACGCCGAGCTGCGCAAGGAGCAGGCGCGGCGACGGGACGAGGGCGACGTCCGGCAGCTGGGCATCGGTCTGTCGGTCTACGTGGAGATCACCAACGGCGTACCGGGAGGCGAGTACGCCGCCGTCGAGGTACGCGAGAGCGGCACCGCAGTGGTGCGAACGGGTACCTCGCCGCACGGGCAGGGCCACGTCACCTCCTGGGCCATGCTCGTCAGTGAGGCGCTGGGGATTCCGATCGACGCCATCGAGGTGGTGCACGGCGACACCGACGTCGTGCCGCGCGGCGTCGGCACGTTCGGCTCCCGGTCGCTCCAGGTCGGGGGAGTGGCCGCCCACCAGGCCGCGGGGCAGGTCGTGGACAAGGCCCGTCACCTGGCGGCCAAGCTCCTCGAGGCCGACCCGGCCGACGTGGTGCTCGACAAGGTCGGCCAGCGCTTCCACGTCGCCGGCACCCCGGCGGTGGCCAAGTCATGGGGCGAGGTGGCCCGGGAGGCGAGCTCGGAGCCCGGCGGGCTCTCGGCCGAGACCGACTTCACCCCGCCCGGGGCGACGTTCCCGTTCGGGTCCCACGTCGCGGTGGTGGAAGTGGACACCGAGACGGGCAAGGTGACGCTCGAGCGGCTCGTTGCCGTCGACGATGCCGGCCGAATCCTCAACCCCCTCCTCGCCGAGGGCCAGATCCAGGGCGGGCTGGCCCAGGGCGCGGCCCAGGCGCTGTTGGAGCAGGTCGCCTACGACGACGACGGCAACCCCGTCACGGCCAACCTGGCCGACTACACCTTCGTCTCCACGGCCGAGCTCCCCAGCTTCGAGACGACGCCGATGGAGACGCCGACGCCCGTCAACGAGCTGGGAGCCAAGGGCATCGGCGAGTCGGGCACGATCGGCTCGACCCCGGCGGTGCAGAACGCAGTGGTCGACGCCCTCTCGCACCTCGGCGTGCGCCACGTCGACATGCCGGCCACCCCGGAGCGGATATGGCATGCGATCAACGGAAAGGAGACGTCGTGAGAGTGCGGCTCAGCGTCAACGGGGCGAGCCAGGAGCACGAGGTCGAACCCCGGCTCCTGCTGGTGCACTACCTCCGTGAGGTCGTGGGCCTCACCGGCACCAACGTCGGATGCGACACCTCGTCCTGTGGCGCATGCACCGTGCTGATGGACGGCGAGTCGGTCAAGTCCTGCACGGTGCTGGCTGTCCAGGCCGACGGGACGGAGGTAACGACCATCGAGGGCATGGCTCGTGACGGCGTGATGCACCCCATCCAGGAAGCGTTCCGGGAGCACCACGCCCTCCAGTGCGGCTACTGCACCCCGGGGATGGTCATGGCCGCCGCCTCGCTCCTGAAGGAGCATCGCGATCTGACCGAGGCCGAGGTGCGGGAGGGGCTCGAAGGCAACCTCTGTCGCTGCACGGGCTACCACAACATCGTCAAGGCGGTGCTGGCGGCGGGCACGTCGAGGGGCGCTCTCGTATGATCCCGGCTGCCTTCGACTACCAGCGGGTGACGTCGGTCGACGAGGCCCTCGGCCTTCTCGCCACCCACGGCGACGACGCAAAGCTGCTGGCGGGGGGTCACTCGCTGCTTCCCCTCATGAAGCTGCGCCTGGCCGTGCCCTCCGTGCTCGTCGACGTCGGGCGGCTGCGCGAGCTCTCGTACGTGCGAGACGCCGGCGAGCACATCGCGGTCGGCGCCCTCACCCGCCACCGGGACCTGGAGACGTCCGAGCTCCTGGCGTCCCAGGTACCGATCCTCGCCCACGTGGCGGGCCTGGTGGGAGATCCCCAGGTTCGTCACCGCGGCACGATCGGCGGATCGCTTGCCCACGGCGATCCGGCGTCGGACCTGCCGGCTGTGGTCCTGGCCCTGGGGGGCACGCTGGTGGCCCGCGGTCCTGGCGGCGAGCGGACGATCCCGGTCCAGTCGTTCTTCGAGGGCTTCCTGCAGACGGCGCTCGGCCCCGACGAGCTGCTCACCGAGATCCGGGTGCCCAAGGCCAGTGGCGGCTGGTCCTACCAGAAGTTCAACCGCCGGGCCCAGGACTGGGCCATCGTCGGCGTGGCGGCCGTTCGCAACGGGGCGACGGGCGTGGCCCTGGTCAACATGGGGTCGACCCCGCTGCGGGCATCGGCCACCGAGGCCGCCCTGGCCTCGGGCGCAAACATCGGTGACGCCGCCGCGGTGGCCGCCGAGGGGACGGATCCGTCGGGCGATCTCAACGCCAGTCCCGACTTTCGCCGCCACCTGGCCACCGTGCTCGTCCGCCGCGCCCTGGAGGAGGCCGCCGGCTGACGAGCCGGCGACGGGCCGACCGGGGAGCTCAGCCGGGCGAACACCCGGTTTCACCTTGGGTTGAAAGTGGGCACGCAGTCGGTGCGCGCTGGCGCCCCTTTTCGACCAAAGGGTGGAACGACACGAACCTCGCCGCCCGGGTTGCCAGGATGGGGCAACCGCCCGGAGCGGTGGGAGAATTGCTCGGGTATGGATCCTGACGGCGTTCGGGCGGAGCTGGCCGCTCACGAGTACCTGGCCGACGAGGGCCTGGCCACGGCCGTGTACCTGGCTGTCGTGCTGCGCCGGCCGCTCTTGCTCGAAGGCGAAGCGGGGGTGGGCAAGACCGAGGTGGCCAAGGTGCTCTCGCGTTGGACGGGCGGCGAGCTGGTCAGGCTCCAGTGCTACGAGGGGATCGACGTCTCCCAGGCGGTGTACGAGTGGGACTACTCGCGCCAGCTCCTCCACCTCCGCACCGCGGAGGTCCGGGGGGCCGCCGGAGGCGAGCCCCCCGGACCGGACCTGGAGGACGAGCTGTACTCGGAGCGCTTCCTGGTGCCCAGGCCGCTGCTCCGGGCCATCGCCCCGACCCGCTCTCGATCGGGCGGTGGCGAAGGCACCGCCGATCGGCCACCCCCGGTGCTGCTCATCGACGAGATCGACCGGGCCGACGACGAGTTCGAGGCCTTCCTCCTGGAGATCCTGTCGGACTACACGGTGACGGTGCCCGAGCTGGGCACGTTCCGCGCGGAGACGCCACCGGTGGTCGTCATCACGTCGAACCGGACCCGTGACGTGCACGACGCCCTCAAGCGACGCTGTCTCTACCACTGGGTCGAGCACCCCGACTTCGAGCGGGAGGTCGCCATCGTCAGGCTTCGGGCACCAGGGGTGGCCGAAGCGCTGGCCGAGCAGGTCGCGGGCGCTGTCGAGCAGCTGCGCGAGATGGGGCTGTACAAGCCACCGGGCGTCGCCGAGACCATCGACTGGGCCCAGGCGCTCGCCGCCCTCGGCCGGTCGAAGCTCGATGAGGACGCGGTCGGACTCACGCTGGGCAGCGTCCTCAAGTACCGAGAAGACGCCGAGCGGGTCCGGTCGGCGGGAGTAGCCGACCTGGTGCGGGCCGCCGTCACCCGGGGGGCGTGACGCCGGTGCCACCGGCGTCCGCGCCCGCCTCGGCGACCCACGGCGAAGGCGACCGCATCGCGGTCGCCTTCGCCCACGTCCTGCGGGGAGCGGGCCTGGAAGTGCCGGTCGGCTCGGTGGTCAGCTTCGCCCAGGCCCTGGGCGCCGTGGGTGTACGAGCGCAGCGCCCCGTCTACTGGGCGGGCCGGGCCACGCTCCTCACCCGGCCCGAGGACCTGTCCATCTATGACCGGGCCTTCGCCGCCTTCTGGTTGGGCGATGGCGGGACACCCCCACCGCCGTCGGAGGTCGTTCCCCTGACCCTCGTGATCGACGACGACCAGGAGGACGCGCCCGGGCCGCCAGATGCGGCGACCGAGCCGCCGGGAGCGACCCTGGCCGTTCGCTACAGCCCGACGGAGGTGTTGCGGCACAAGGACTTCGCCGACTGCTCGCCGGCTGAGCTGGCGGAGGCACGCCGGCTGATGTCCGACATCCGGCTGCGCGCCGCACTCCGCCGCTCCCGCCGGCTTGAGCCGGCCCGCCGGGCTCGGGGACGACCCGATCTGCGCCGGACCGTACGCGGTGCCCTGCGCGCGGGCGGCGAGCCTGTGCGCCGCGCCCATCTCGAGCCTGGGCGCCGACCGCGGCGGGTTGTCCTGCTGTGCGACGTGAGCGGCTCCATGGAGCCCTACGCCCGGGTCCTGCTGCGCTTCCTCCACACGGCCGTTGCCGGCGGGACGCGGGTCGAGGCCTTCGCGGTGGGCACCCGGCTCACCCGCCTGACCCGCCAGCTGTCGGGCCGCGATCCGGACGCGGCCCTGCGCGAGGCGGCGACCGCCGTCGTCGACTGGTCCGGCGGGACCCGGCTGGGCGCGGGGCTCCAGGCCTTCAACGACCGCTGGGGCGTGCGGGGGCTCGCCCGCGGCGCGGTGGTGGTGGTCCTCTCCGACGGCTGGGACCGGGGCGATCCCGAGGTCCTCGCCGCCCAGATGGCCCGGCTCCATCGGGTCGCCCACCGCGTCGTCTGGGTCAACCCGCTCAAGGCCTCGCCCGGGTACGCCCCGCTGGCCCGGGGGATGGCGGCGGCGCTCCCGTATGTTGACGACTTCGTGGAAGGCCATTCCGTGGCGTCGCTGGAGAACCTGGTGGAGGTGGTCGCGCGATGAGGGAGGTGCTGGGCGACATCGAGCAGTGGCGGAGCGCGCGACGACGGGTCGCCCTGGCCCGCGTCGTGGGCGTGGAGGGATCGGGGCCCCGCGGGCCGGGTGCGGCCATGGCCGTGAGCGAGGACGGCGAGGTGGCCGGCTCGGTGTCGGGCGGGTGCGTGGAGGGTGCGGTGGTGACCGAGGCCCTGGACGTGCTGGCCGGCGACGGCCGTGCCCGGGTGTGCACGTTCGGCTACTCCGACGACGAGGCCTTCGCCGTGGGCCTCACCTGCGGGGGCACGATCCACGTGCTGGTGGAACCGCTCGACTGGTGAGCCTCTACGAGACGCTTCGCGACGCGCTGCTGGCCGAGGAGCCGGTCGCGCTGGCGACCGTCGTCGAGGTGGCGGACGAGGGCACCGACGGAGGCGGGGGGCCCGAGCTGACGCTGGGCGCCAAGCTGCTCCTGCGTCCCGACCTGCCGCCCCTGGGCTCCCTCGGCGACGAGGGCCTCGATCGGGTCGTGGCGCGAGACGCCCTCGGCGCCCTGACGGCGGGGCACACGTCGACCCGCCATTACGGCCGTCACGGCGAAGCCCGACAGCGCGAGGTCGCCGTCTTCGTGGAGGCGTTCGCCCCCCCGCCGAGCATGGTGATCTTCGGCGCCGTGGACTTCACCGCCGCCCTGGCCCGGGTGGCGAAGGTGCTGGGGTACCGGGTGACCGTGTGCGACGCCCGAGCCGTCTTCGCCACCCAGGCGCGGTTCCCGATGGCCGACGAGGTCGTGGTGGACTGGCCCGACCGCTACCTGGCCAAGGTCGGGCAGAATCTGGGTCAGCGCGACGCAGTCTGCGTGCTCACCCACGATCCCAAGTTCGACGTTCCGGCCCTCATGGCCGCTCTGGCCACCCACGCCGGCTACGTCGGCGCCATGGGCTCGAGGCGAACGCACGCCGAGCGGGTCGAGCGGCTCCGGGAGGCGGGAGCCAGCGAGGACGACCTGGGTCGGGTGATGAGCCCCATCGGACTCGACATCGGGGCCCGCACCCCCGAAGAGACGGCCATCTCGGTCGCCGCCGAGATCATCGGCCTGCGCACCGGGCGCCGGGCACCGTCGCTGCGCGACGCCGGGGGCCCGATCCATCCCGACGCTCGGGGGGGAACCGCTCGTGTCCAGGCCCGGGCTGGGACAGACTGAGGCCATGGAGTCGCCACCCTCGGACGAGGGGCACCCGGTCGTGCGCATCTCGGATGCTGACCGCAATCAAGCCGTCGAGCTCCTGCGGCGACATACCGCCGAGGGGCGGCTGACCCTCGACGAGTTCTCCGAGCGGGTCGGGCTCGCCTTCGGTGCTCGCACGCAGGCGGACCTCCAGCAGGTGATGGCCGACCTGCCTGCGGTGCGGGTGCCGGTTCCCGAGACGGCGAGGCGTCCCGCCCAGGGCTGGACGGTGGCCATCTTGAGCGGCTCCCGCCGCAGTGGTCGTTGGCGCCCCCGGTCCCACACCAAGGCGGTGGCGTTCATGGGTGGGTGCGAGCTGGACCTGCGCCAGGCCGAGATCGACGGATCGGAGATCGTGATCACGGCCGTGGCCTTCATGGGCGGTATCGACATCATCGTGCCGGAGGGCATCGAGGTGGACCTGACGGGTGTCCCGATCATGGGAGGCAAAGATCTCAGGATCCGCGACGTCGCCCCCACGCCCGGCGCGCCGAGAGTGAGAGTCCGAGCCTTTCCGATCATGGGCGGGGTGACGGTCCGCAACCAGGGTCTCAAGGAGAAGCTCCGAAGCGCCCTGCAAGGGGGCGAGATCTCTCGCGCGCTCGGGGCCGGTGGAGTGGCAGACGCAGCTCGCCGCGAGGCGCGGCGCACGGCGCGCGAAGCCCGCCACAGCCGCCACTCGGAGCGGCACCACGGCGGCGCCCCCGACCTGACCGGGCCTGACACGGACGAGCCCGAGACGGTCGCGGAGCCAGAGGAGCTGCCGACGGCGCCGGACGGAACGGTGACGATTCTGTTCAGCGACATCGCGGGGTACACGCCCATCACCGAGCGGCTGGGCGACCTGCGGGCGGGCGAGCTGCTGGCCACCCACAACAAGATCGTGCGCAGCCAGGTGGCCGGCCACGGCGGCTACGAGGTGAAGGCCCAGGGCGACGGCTTCATGGTCGCCTTCGCCGGCGCCGGTCGGGCCGTGCGCTGCGCGATCGCCATCCAGCAGGCCTTCGCCGAGCGCAACTCGGCCGTTCCGGACGAGCCCCTCGACGTCCACCTCGGACTGCACACGGGCGAGGCGGTGCGCCAAGGCGATGACTTCCTGGGTCGGACGGTCATCATGGCCAGCCGCATCACCGCCGAGGCCCGGGCGGGCGAGATCCTCGTGTCCAGCCTGATCCACGAGCTTGCGGCGAGCTCCGGCGAGTTCTGCTTCAGGGAGCCCAGGCGGGCCGAGCTCAAGGGCATCGCTGCGCCCCAGGTGCTCTACCCGGTCGCCTGGTCGTCCTGAGCGATCGGTAGCCGGACTGTGACCACGGCCGCGGTGCTCCTGGCCGCGGGCGGCGGAAGCCGCTTCGCGGGACGGACGAGCAAGCTCCTGGCCCCGTTTCGGGGCCGGCCCCTCGTGTCGTGGTCGGTGGAGGCCGCGATGGCTGCGGAGCTGGAGGAGACGGTGGTGGTGACCGGGGGAGCGGACCTCTCGGCCGTGGTGCCCGCAGACGTCACGCTGCTCCACAACGAGTCGTGGGCCTCCGGTCTGGCCACGTCCCTGCGCGTCGGGCTCGACTGGTGCGAGCGCCAGGGCCACGACGGCGCGGTCGTCGGACTCGGCGACCAGCCACTCGTCCCCGCGGAAGCCTGGCGGGCCGTAGCCACCTACACCGGCGCCCCGATCGTCGTGGCGACCTACTCCGGACGGCGCCGCAACCCGGTCAAGCTCGACCGCTCCGTGTGGCCGCTCGTCCCGGTCACGGGCGACGAGGGAGCCCGGGTCGTGATGGGCAGTCAGCCCGCGCTGGTGCGCGAGGTAGCGTGCCCGGGGGATCCAGCCGACGTCGACACGGTGGAGGATCTGAGACTGTGGAGCTGACGAACGAGTTCACCGTAGGTGTCCCGACCGAGCAGGCCTGGGCCCTCCTGACCGACGTAGAGCGAATCGCACCCTGCATGCCCGGGGCCGAGCTCCAGGAGGTGGAGGGAGACGAGTACCGGGGCGTGGTCAAGGTGAAAGTCGGGCCCATCACCGCGCAGTACAAGGGCCGGGCCAGCTTCGTAGAACGCGACGTCCCCGGGCTGCGGGCCGTTCTGCGGGCGGAGGGTCGTGAGACCCGCGGCCAGGGCAACGCCAGCGCCACGATCAGCGCCTCGCTGCATCCCGACGGCGAGGGCACCCGGGTCGCCATCCTCACCGACCTCGCCGTGACCGGGCGGGTCGCCCAGTTCGGCCGGGGTGTGCTGGCCGACGTGAGCACCAAGCTCCTCGGTCAGTTCGTCGACTGTCTCGAGACCACGGTCCTTGGCCGGGTGGAGGCCGCCAACGAGTCGCAGCCGGCCGCCCCTCCGGAGCCACCCGGGGGGAGCGTGCCGGCGGTCGAGATGGAGGTCGCCGAGCCTCCGCCCGCCGGCCGGGTGGGGGGCGGAGACGAGGCTGCCGGCCCGATCACCAACGGCGCCCCCGCCGCGGCCGGGACCGATGGGGCAGGGCAACCGACGGTCCGCCGTATGGAGAGCGTGCCGGCCGAGCCCGTCGACCTCATCGGCGTCGCCGGAGGGTCGCTGGCGCGCCGCGCCCGCCCTGTGGGCATCGTGGCCGTCGTCGCCCTCGTGGTGATCGTGCTCCGCCGCCGCCGCCGCCGAGGTCGGTGACCGGCGACGACCGGGAGGACGTCGCTGTCCTGCTCGGCCGGCTGCCCCGGTGTCGCTTCGAGGTCGTCGTACGCGACCCGCAGGGCCAGCCCACCGTCATCCGCAACGAGCCGCTCCTCGACGACGGGACTCCCATGCCCACGCGATGGTGGCTCGTGGACCCGGCGCTGCGGGCGTCGGTTGGCCGTCTCGAGGCCTCCGGCGGGGTCAAGGCGGCGGAGGCGGCGGTGGATCCCGGCGAGCTGGCGGCGGCCCATACCCGGTATGCGGCCGAGCGTGACACCGCGGTGCCCGCTGACCATCACGGACCCCGCCCCGCCGGAGGCGTCGGAGGGACCCGACAGGGCGTCAAGTGCCTGCACGCCCACCTGGCGTGGTTCCTCGCCGGAGGTGATGATCCGGTGGGGCGCTGGGTGGCCGGCCGACTCGAGCTCGCCGGAGCGCGAGCGGGTCCGGTGGCGGCCATCGACTGCGGCACGAACTCGACCCGACTGCTCGTGGCCGACGCCGACGGGCGCCAGATCGAGCGGCTGATGCGCATCACCCGGCTCGGAGAGGGCGTCGACGCCGCCGGCCGCCTCGCTCCCGGCGCGATCGCCCGCACGGTGGCGGTGCTCCGCCGGTACCGGGACCTGATGGATCGCCACGGCGTCGTCAGGGCGCGGGCCACGGCGACCTCTGCCGCTCGGGACGCCGCCAACCGCGACCTGTTGTTCGCCGAAGTCGAGAAGGTGCTCGGCGCACCGCTGGAGCTCCTTTCGGCCGAGGACGAGGGCCGGCTGTCGTTCTCCGGCGCCACCGCCGAGCTCGATCCCCACGACGGGCCGTATCTCGTGGTCGACGTCGGTGGCGGCTCCACCGAGCTCGCCACAGCGCCACTCCCGGGCCTCGGCGAGGCGAATGGGAGCGGCGCCGGTCTCACCCCTCCCGTGGCGGTCGCATCCGTCGACGTCGGCTGCGTCCGCGTGACCGAGCGCTTCCTGCACCACGACCCTCCATCGCCAGCGGAGCTGGCGGACGCCTCCGACGCCATTCGCGCCGGTCTCGAAGCGGCCGCCGGTGCGCAACCGGCGATCACCAGGGCCGCCCAGCTGGTCGGCCTGGCCGGGACGGTCATGACCCTCTCCGCAATCGAACAGCGCCTCGTCAGCTACAGCCGAGAGCGCATCCATCACTCCGTGCTCAGTCGACCGCGCGTCGAGGCGCTCCTCGACGCGCTCGCCGGCGAGAGCAGGGACGAGCGCCTGCGCCACCCCGGACTGGAGGAGGCACGCGCCGACGTGATCGTCGGTGGCGCGTTGGTCCTGTCGACGCTGATGCGCCAGCTGGCGTTCGAGTCGTGCCTCGTGTCGGAGTCCGACATCCTCGACGGGCTCGTCATGAGCCAGCTGTGGCCCTGAGGGCTGGTCCATCGAGTCGTCACTAGAGTGCCGGGGATGTCCCTCTCCGAGCGCACCCTGATGGGTCCGGGGCCCTCGAACCCCTATCCCGAGGTGACGGCGGCGCTCGGTCGCCCGCTTCTCGGCCACCTCGATCCGGAGTTCCTCGCCGTCCTGGACGAGACGTGCGATCGGTTGCGGGCAGTCTTTCGCACCGCCAACGCCTTGACGCTTCCGATCAGTGGCACGGGCTCGGCCGGGATGGAGGCGGCGTTCGTCAACCTCGTCGAGCCCGGCGATCCCGTTGTCATCGGCGTGAACGGCCTGTTCGGAGAGCGCATGTGCGACGTGGCGGGCCGGTGTGGGGCCGAGGTGACCCGCGTCGGTGCGGCGTGGGGCGAGGCGATCGATCCCGACCGACTGGTGGCCGCGCACCCCTCGCCCAAGATCATCGCCGTGGTCCACGCCGAGACCTCGACAGGCGTCCGCAACGAGGTCGAGTCCCTCGGGGCGGCCAAGGGCGATGCCCTCCTCCTGGTCGACTGCGTGACCTCCCTTGGCGGCATCCCGGTCGACGCCGACGCCTGGGGCGTCGACGTGGCCTACAGCGGCACGCAGAAGTGTCTCGGCGTGCCACCCGGGCTGGCGCCGCTCACCGTCAGCCAGCGGGCGCGGGCGCGACTGCTCGGTCGACCTCGGTCGTGGTACCTCGACCTGGGAATGCTCGCCGACTACATGGAGGCCGGCGGCGGCCGCCGCTACCACCACACGGTCCCCGTTCCGATGATCCTCGCCCTCCACGCCGGACTCGGGGTGCTGCTCGAGGAGGGGCTGGAGGCGTCGTGGGCCCGACACGGCGACTGTGGCCGTCAGCTCCAGGAGGGCCTGGAGAAGCTGGGCTTCGAGCTCCTGGCCCAGGAGGGCCATCGCCTTCCCGAGCTGACCACGGTGTGGGTCCCCGAGGCAGTCCTGCCAAGCGGGATGACCGAGTCCGCCGCGCGCGCCCTGCTGCTCGACCGTTACGGCATCGAGATCGGCGGCGGCGTCGGGCCGCACGCCGGTCGGGCGTGGCGCATCGGGTGCATGGGGCACACGGCCCGCCCCCGCAACGTCACCCTGCTGCTCGGAGCCCTCGGCGAGGTGCTGGGCCGGTGAGCGGCGTGTCCGCCGGCCCGACGGCTGCCGAGGCCTGGCGGCCCGATCCCGACGGGGCGGCGGCGACCAACGTCGGACGGTTCATGGCCCGCCACGGCCTGTCCCGGTTCGAGGACCTCGTCGCCCGTTCGATCGACGACGCCGAGTGGTTCTGGGCGGCCGTCGTGGACTTCCTCGGCATTCCCTTCGTCGAGCCCTGGCAGGAGGTCCTCGACGTCGACCAAGGAGCGCCGTGGGCCCGATGGTTCGTCGGTGGACGGCTCAACCTGGCCGAGGTGTGCGTCGACCGTCATGCGGCTGCCGACCCCGGCCGGACGGCGGTGGTCTGGGAGGGCGAGGACGGCGAGGTTCGCCGGTGGACCTACGGGGAGCTCCGGGCGCAGGCCGACGGGCTGGCCGGCATGCTGGCCGATCGAGGGGTGGGGGAGGGCGACGCTGTGGGCGTCTTCATGCCCATGGTGCCCGAGACGGTGGCGACCCTGATGGCGGTGGCCAAGCTGGGGGCCGTCTTTCTCCCGCTGTTCAGCGGCTACGCCCCGACAGCGGTCAGCACCCGGCTGACGGACGCCGGCGCCGTGGCCCTCGTAACCGCCGACGGCTTTCGCCGTCGGGGGGCGGTGGTGCCCATGCTCGAAGTGGCCCGGGAGGCGGTCGCTGCCGTCCCCTCGGTGCGTACGGTCGTCGCCGTGGAGCGGATCGGTGCCGGCGGCCTGGAGGGGGCCACCGTCGACGGGCGGATGTGGGCGCGGTGGCCGGGTCCGGGCGAAGCCATTTCGTCCCGCCCGCTCGACTCGGAGCACCCGCTGTTCATCGGCTACACGTCCGGCACCACCGGGCGACCGAAGGGGTCGGTGCACGTCCACGGCGGCTTCGGGGTGAAGGTGGCCGAGGAGGTGGCGTTCCAGTTCGACTGCCGCCCGGACGACGTCCTCTTCTGGTTCACCGACATCGGGTGGATCATGGGTCCCTGGGAGCTGTTCGGCGGCCTGGCCGTGGGCGCCACGCTGCTGCTGTACGAAGGCGCCCCGGACCACCCCGCTCCCGACCGCCTGTGGGCCGTGCTCGAGCGGCACCGGGTGACCATCTGCGGCGTGAGCCCCACCCTCGTGCGGGCCCTGATGGCGCACGGGGACGATCCCGTGACGGCCCACGACCTGTCGGCGCTGCGCGTCCTCGGCTCGACGGGCGAGCCCTGGAACGAGCAGCCGTGGTGGTGGTACTTCCAGGTGGTGGGCGGCGGGCGCTGTCCGGTGATCAACATCTCGGGCGGCACCGAGGTCGGCGCCTGCTTTCTGTCCCCCCATCCAGTCGCACCCATCAAGCCGCTCTCGCTCGGGGGCCCGGCGCTCGGCATGGCCGTCGACGTCTTCGACGAGCAGGGCCGATCGCTGCGCAATGCCGTCGGCGAGCTGGTGTGCACCAAGCCGTGGCCAGGGATGACCAGGGGCCTCTACCGCGACCCGGAGCGCTATCTCGCCACCTACTGGTCCCGGTGGCCCGGCGTGTGGACCCACGGCGACTGGGCGTCGATCGACGAAGACGGTGAGTGGTTCCTGCACGGTCGTAGCGACGACACGATCAAGCTGGCGGGCAAGCGCCTCGGGCCGGCGGAGGTCGAGTCGGCGCTCGTCTCTCACCCCGCCGTCCTCGAGGCCGCCGCGGTCGGGATCCCCGACGCCGTCAAAGGCGAGGCGCTGTGGGCGTTCGTCGTGCTCGGCCCCGGCTGGCGGCCCGGCGACGAGCTGCGGGGCGATCTGACGGCGCTGGTCGTGGACCAGTTGGGGCGGTCGTTCCGGCCCTCCAGCATCCGCTTTGCCACCGCCCTGCCCAAGACGCGCAACGCCAAGGTGCTGCGGCGGGCCGTGCGCTCGGCTGCGACCGGGACCGATCCCGGCGACCTCTCGGCCCTCGAGGACCCGACCGCGGTCGACGCCGTGCGGCACGCCCGATGAGGGGGGCCGATGAGGGGGGCCGATGAGGCGGGGCCAGTGATCCGGGCGTCGACGCTCGAACTGACCGGTCGGCGGGTGCTACTCCGGCCCCTGGTCGAGGGCGACTTCGCCCAGTGGCAGGAGGTCCGCCGCCGGTGTCGCGACTGGCTGGTGCCTTGGGAGCCCCGTCCGCCCATGGGCTCGTCCGACGCCGTCGAGGACCGGCGGGCCTTCGCAGCCCGGTGCGGCGGCCGTGAGCGGGAGCGCCAGCTCGGGAGCGGCTACGGGTTCGGCATCTTCGTCGACGGTCGTCTCGCGGGGGAGATCAACCTGTCGTCGATCCAACGCGGCCCGTTCCAGAACGCCTACGTCGGCTATTGGGTCGACGAGGCCCTCGCTGGCAGGGGCTACGCGCCGGAAGCCCTGGTGGCGGTGCTCCGCTTCGCGTTCGAGGACCTCGACCTTCATCGCCTGCAGGTCTCCATCATCCCCCGCAACCGGGCCAGCCGGCGCGTCGTGGAGAAGCTCGGCCTTCGCAACGAGGGGGTGGCGGTGCGCTACCTCCAGATCGACGGCCGCTGGGAGGACCACGTCCGCTACGCCGTCACGGCCGAGGAGTGGGCCGAACGTCGCGACGGCTACCTGGCCGACTGGACCTGAGCCGGCCCCCAGCCGGCGGCGCTGCTACACCTCCGGGTGGCGTACCACGGCTGGCGAGTGACGGAAGAACGCCTCGACGTCGCGCTCGTAGGTGTACTCCGGAGGGGTCGACCCCACGGTGCGGCGCAGCCGGCGGGCCCGGGCGAAGTTCTCCACGGCGCCAGCCGAGGTGTAGCGGTACGTGAACCCCGCCTCCTTGAGCCGGCGGTTGTCGATGCCCCGCCCGAAGCGCAGCAGGCTGAGCAGCTCGGAGGGCAGATCGAGCAGGCCCAGCTGGCGGAGCGGGGCAGCGGCGATGTCGGTCATCACCGGAGGAAGGGGGAGCAGGCGGGTCCCGCAGATGTGGGCCACCTCGCTCCAGGGGATGCGGCCGTCACCGGCGACGTTGTAGATGCCGGCCACGCCGTGCGTGGTGACGAACTCGAGGCAGCGGACGACGTCGCCCTCCTCGACGAACTGGAGGAGGGGATCGAAGCCGAAGACGTAGGGCGCAGTCTGGCGCTCCAGGGCCTGGCTCGTCGCCGTCACGATCTCGGTCCCGAGCACGTTGGCGAATCGCAGCAGGGTCACCACCACGTGGGGATTGTCCTCCGCGAAGTCGCGCAGGTAGCCCTCGGCCTCGAGCAGGGACGACTCCACCCGGGTGCCCGGGGGCCCGGTGCGAGGAGTCTCCTCGCGGAACCACACCGGGTCCTGGAACGAGGACCCGTAGACCAGGCTCGACGACTTCACCACGATCTGGCGCACCGGCGCCCCGGCGGCGCTGGCGGCGGCGAGGAGGTTCATGGTCCCGATGACGTTGATCTCGTGGAGGGCACGCCCGGTCATGCGTGTCGAGTCAACGACGAGGAACGTATGGACGATCGTGTCGACCTGAGCGGCGCGCACGATGCGCGACAGGATCGAGTAGCTCTGATCGGCCCGCACGTACTCGGTCCGCTCCAGGGCGACCGACGGCGTGACGGTGTCCAGTCCGACGATCATCTCCACGTCGGGATCCCGCTCGAGGGCCTGGGCCATGCGGCCGCCCCAGAACGTCCCCAGTCCCGTGATCAGGACACGGCGACCCACTCCGGTCAGCCGAACCAGACGCTGCGCCGGTCCCGCAGCATGTCGTAGAGGTTGTCCTGGAGCTTGACCCTGATGGTCTCGGCCTCGTCCATCACCCGGCTCTTGGAGTAGCGCTCCTGCTCGGGTGGGACCTGGAAGGTGACCGGATCGAGCACGCGGAGCTTGAACTTGGCCGGGAAGTAGGCGACCGTCCCGACCACGGGCCCGAACACCAGATGATTGGCGGTGATCGGGACGTAGGGCACGCCGAGGGCGCGGGCGAGGGCGGGGACCTTGGCGAGTGTCGGCATCGACTCCTCGGCCCCCACCACGGCGATGGGCACGATGGGCACGCCGGCGCGCATAGCCATCTCGACGAACCCACCCCGCCCGAAACGGCGCAGTCGGTACCGGTCCTGGTAGAGCTTGCCAGGCCCCTTGGTCCCCTCGGGGAAGACGAGGACCAGCTGGCGCTGCTGGCGGAGCAGGCGGAAGGCGTTCTCGGGGTGGGCGGCCACACCACCCAACCGGGACCACATCGTGCCGATGACCGGGAACGTCTTGAAGATGTGGTCGGCGAGACCGTAGACGGGCCGCCCCAGCTCCTCCTCGATGCCGTGCATGATCACCGGCGCGTCGGACGGGATGGCGGCCGCGTGGTTGGCGACGAGGAGCGCACCGCCGCTGGTCGGGATCTTCTCCAGCCCCTGCCACTCGACCCGGAACCACTGGCGGTAGAGCGGTCCGTAGATCTGCCGGGCGATAGCCCGCATGTGCTCGGAGCGGCCCCACTCGTCGACGTCGGACAGCCGAGGATCCTCGAGGGGCGCCTCGGTGTCGGCCTCCCTGGGCCGCAGCGGGACCAGCGCCGCCGGTCTCGGTGCTTCCACGAACCTGTCACCGGTGGCCACGGAGTCATGTTAGGCCGCCGAGACGGGCCTATCGTGAGGACGAGGATGATGGGGGACGTAGCCCAACCGGCAGAGGCGGGGCGCTTAAAACGCCCGCAGTGAGGGTTCGAGTCCCTCCGTCCCCACTTCCGGAACCCGTGGGCCCGTCGGGACCTCGCCTGCTCACGCCGGTCGCGTCGCTCCGACCGTGCTGTCGCTGTCGACGAAGGCGACATCGGCAGCCGCCAGCTCGGCCCGGACCGCCGCCGTGGTCGCGGGTGAGACACCGGCGCAGAGATCCTCTAGCACGGTCGTCCGAAAGCCTGCGTGCACGGCGTCCCACGCGGTGGCGGCCACGCAGTAGTCGCTGGTGAGGCCGACGACGTGCACGTCATCGATCGCCCGGCCCCGCAGCCAGGCCTCGAGGTAGGTCCCCCCGACGTCGGTGCCCTCGAAGCCCGAGTAGGCGGCCCGGAAGCGGCCCTTGGCGAAGACGGCGTCGGGGTCGCAGTGCAGGTCGGGGTGGAAGTCGGCTCCCGCCGTCCCGACCACGCAGTGGGGCGGCCAGGTGTTGAGGTAGTCGGGGTGATCGCTGAAGTGGTGCCAGGGAGCCTCGTGCTCGTCCTTTGTGGCGACCACGGCGACGTAGAGGCCCCGGTGCGCACGGACCCAGGCCGTGACGCGGCGGGCGACCTCGTCGCCTCCCTCGACGGCCAGCGAGCCCCCGGGGCAGAAGTCCCGCTGCACGTCGGTCACGATGAGGGCTGTCGACCTGGACGTCGTCCCACCTCCTCATGCCCGCTTCCTGGTCAGCAGCATACGAGGCGGGTACGGTTTGCCCGGCTGTGGCCATTATCGAGGGCATCCGGGCCGACATGGTCGCCGAGCAGGATGACCTGGACGCGCTCGTCGGCGGCCTGGACGATCGGGACTGGGGTCGTCCGACGCCGGCAGACGGCTGGAGCGTCGGGGACCAGATCGGGCACCTGGCCTACTTCGATGCCGCCGCCATCAGGGCACTCCGCGCGCCGGAGCAGTTCCGAGTCGAGGTCGAGGCCGTATTCGCCCACGGCACCGACTTCACCGAGGACAGCCTCGACGATGCCCGTGCCATGTCCAGTGGCGAGGTGCTCGAGTCGTGGCGGCGGGGCCGGATCGACCTGCTGAGCGCGGTCGCAGCGGCCGATCCCGGTGCCCGCGTTCCCTGGTACGGGCCGCCGATGAGCCTCGCCTCGTTCGTCAGCGCCCGGCTCATGGAGGCCTGGGCTCACGGCCAGGACGTCGCCGACGCGCTCGGCGTCGTCCGCGCTCCCACCGACCGCTTGCGCCATGTCGCCCACGTCGGTGTCCGGTCGCGTCGTTTCAGCTACACCGTGCGCGGTCGCCAGCCGCCCGACGAACCGGTCGGCGTGGAGCTCGTCGCACCTTCGGGTCAGCGGTGGACCTGGGCGGCGGAGGGATCGGTCGACGCCGTGCGGGGGACGGCGCTCGGGTTCTGCCTGGTCGTGACCCAGCGACGGCACCTCGACGACACCGACGTCGTCGCCGAGGGGCCGAGGGCTCGGGAGTGGATGGGGCTGGCCCAGGCCTTCGCCGGCCCGCCCGGCCCCGGTCGCCGCCCCGGGCAGTTCGCCCCGCTGGGCTGAACGCCGTCAATCAGGCGATCAGGTCGCGGCCGGCACCTGATCGCCGGGTCCGGGCTCGGCCGCGGCGTCGTCGGGGCGCGCCGGTTCGATTCGGCGCCGGCGTCGCCACAAGACGGCCACGGCGACGAACCCGGCGGTGCTGAGGATCAACGAGACGACCTCGACGGCGTCCCACAGGTGCGGAATCGCGAGCCAGAAGTACTCGTCGGTGAACCGTGTGAGCGACCACAGGGCGACGGCCGAGGCCACCAGCAGCCCGACCGGACGACCCCGGGTCCAGCGCTCCAGAAGGAGCAGGATCCCGAGGATGGCGAAGCACTCGAGCGACTGGAAGACCGGGACGGGGATGCGCTTGCCCACCTGGCCGGCGTACTCCAGCCCGTACCAGGCGTTCGTGGGATGGCCACCGCCGTTCACCATGAGCTGGGGACCGAGAAGCCGCCCGACTCCCCACGCGGCCACGAGCACTGGCGCCACCACGTCGAGGGCTTGGCTGGTCGGGAGCTCGGGGCACCGGCGCCGGGCCAGCACGATGCCGACCGGGACGGCGAAGAGCAGCCCCCCGAACGACGACAGCCCGCCGTGCCAGATGGCCAGGATGTCGCCTGGGTTGTTCACGTAGTAGCTGGCATTGGCGATGACGTGGACGACCCGGGCCCCGACGATGGCGGACACCACTATCCAGAGGAAGATCCCGGTCGCCCACCGCCAGGGGTAGCCGTACTTGCGCAGGCGGTGCTCGAAGTAGCGCAGGGAGAACCAGAAGGTGAGCGCCAACCCGATCCCGTAGGTGTGGATCTGGAGTGCTCCGATGTGGAAGTCGACAGGGATTGGCTTCAATCGGCTCTCCAGGACTCCGGTCGGCGCGCCGCGACGGGCACCATCAGTATGCACCCCCTGCGGGACCGATCGCGCTCGGCGCCGGGCCGATCGCGGTCGTTGGCCCGTCGAACAGATGTTCGACTAGGATGCGGTCGTGAGCGACGAGCTCGGTGTCCCCGTGCGCCTGCGCTGGCGGCTGGCCGAGGACGACGGCGGCCAGCCGGCGCTCTTCGACGACGACGAGCTGCTCGACCGCCATGTCGGCAGGGGCGAGTACCGAGGCCTCGAGTTCCTCCACGTGAACGCCCGCCGGGTGATCAACGAGGTCCCCGCCGCCTCCCGTATGCCCTTCCGCTACACGATCAACTCGTACAGAGGATGCAGTCATGCCTGTGCTTACTGCTTTGCTCGGCCGACGCACGACTACCTGGGGCTGAACATCGGGGAGGACTTCGACCGGCGGATCGTCGTCAAGGTCAACGCCGTCGAGCGGGTGCGGGCCGAGCTGGCCAACCCGAGGTGGCGAGGGGAGCCCATCGCCATGGGCACCAACACCGATCCCTACCAGCGGGCCGAGGGCAAGTACCGGCTGACGAGAGGGATCGTGGACGCGCTGGTCCGGGCGGGCAACCCGTTCTCGATTCTCACCAAGTCGACGCTCGTGCTCGGCGACCTCGACAGCCTGGCCGAGGGAGCGAGGAGGACGAGCGTCAGGGCGAACCTGTCCATCGGGACGCTCGACGAGGCGGTGTGGCAGACCAGCGAGCCCGGGACGCCGCATCCTCGCCAGCGCGTCGCCACGGTGGCCCGCCTCAACGAGGCGGGCGTGTCGTGCGGGGTGCTCATCGCCCCGGTGCTGCCCGGTCTCTCCGACCATCCCGACAAGCTCGAGGCGGTTGTGGACGCCTGCGTGGAGGCCGGCGCCGTGTCGGTGTCCACCAACGCGTTGCACCTTCGCCCCGGTGTGCGACAGCACTACCTGGCCTGGCTCGAGCGGACGTACCCCGACCTCGTCGACACCCACCTGCGCCGCTACGGGCCGAGCGCCTATCTCCCGAGCGCCGACCAGCGCGAGCTCAGCGCATTGGTGGCCCGCCTGGTCGACGCCGCTCTGACCCGTCGGGGTCGTCGCTCCCATGCCCGTGCGACCCGACCGTCCAGCACCGATCGGGAGCTGGCGCCGGGAGGGCGCGCGGCAGGGCAGGCGAACCGGCACGATCCGCCCGCCGACCAGCAGCCGTCGCCGGCCCAGCTCGATCTCGGCCTGTGACCCGCTAGAGGAGCGGCGCCAGGCGCCCCCTGGGCAACGACTATCGTTGAGATACGACCGCCGTGAGCACCGTTGCAGCACGATGCGCCGGAGGTGCCCTCGTCAAATATCACGATCACGACCCCGTGGTCCCTGAACCAGCTCGATCCGAGCACCGACTCGAGGTTCTTGGCCATCCAGGTGTCCATGATCGCCGTAGAGCAGTCGTGCCCGTCGTCGCAGAGGTCAGGTGTGACCCAGATGAACGGCGGGGCGCCGCCGCTGGTGAGATCGTGGGACTCCACCACCATCACGTGGGCGACGCCCGCCGGTGCCGGGAGGCTGGTCGACGTCGCCGCCGGGGAGCCGGGACGGACAGCAGCGGGTCGCGCCGGGCCGCCACAGGCTGGGGCGACCACGGCGCTGCCCAGCGCCAGGCACGTTCCACGGCGGCGCCGGCGGGAACCACTGGGCCTCGGTCCTGCCAATCGTCCCAGTTGGCGCCGCATGACCCACCCCCGCATCCGATCTTTGGCCATACTTCTCTCCAGTGGCGCCCGAGGACGTAGACACCCGACTCGACTTGCGCGCGGACGCGCCCCCGCCGCCGGGGCCTCCGCCCGCGGTCCCGCCAGCGCGTGAGCGCGGCCGGCATCGGCATCGCCGTCGGCCGCGGCTCTGGAAGGGCGTCTCGACGCGCGGCCGGGCCGTGCGGGGCACCCTCGCCGCACTGCTGGTGGTCTTGATCGCATGGTTCGGCTGGTCCTTCGGCCACGCCCTCACCGTCCCGGGCGGCGCCGGCCTCGGCGCCAACGCCGCCGAGTGGGTGAGGGACCACGGAGGCGCCGGCATCGTGCGCTGGGTCGAGCGGGAGTGGTACCTGCACCACCAGCCCCCGAAGGGCGGCCGCCCGGCGGCGGGCCTCATCCCCTCGACCGGCGCAGCGACGAAGGCGCCGACCACGAATGGTCCTCCCCACCTGCCGCCACCGTCTCCGGTCGTACCGCTGGCGAACCCGCCCCTGGCGGGCGAGGGAGAATGGCATCCGATCGGGCGTCCGGTGGGCGGGCTGCCGGCGGCGTACGCGGCGTACGTGCGGCCCGACGCCGTCCACACCAGTCTCGTCACCGGCGTGGCGTGGATGGACACCGACCTGGTCCGGGCCAAGCTGTACTCCGGGTCGGAGGTCCCCGGCGGGACGTGGCCGACGATGACGCCGGTCCCCCCCGAGCTGCGCCCTTCCATGGTGAGCGCCTTCAACTCGGGCTTCCGCCTGCAGGACTCCCGCGGCGGCTACTACACGGACGGCCGGCTCGCCAAGCCGCTGGTTGACGGTGCCGCCTCGCTGGTCATCCGGACCAACGGCGTGCCGACCGTCGCCAGGTGGGGGAGAGACGCCGTCATGGGACCCGACATCGCGTCGGTACGCCAGAACCTGGCTCTCATCGTGGACGGGGGCACCCCCGTCCCGGGTCTCCAGAGCGACTCCAACATCGCATGGGGTGCAACGTTCGGGAACGCCATCCTGGCCTGGCGTTCGGGCGTGGGCGTCACCGCCAATGGT
This sequence comes from uncultured Actinomycetes bacterium, assembly GCA_963717645.1. Lineage (GTDB taxonomy): Bacteria > Actinomycetota > Acidimicrobiia > Acidimicrobiales > AC-9 > AC-9. The sequence goes on from CAVQWQ010000007.1 coordinate 35,352, forward strand.
GCCCTGGTGTACGCGGGTGGTCCCGGGCTGAGCGTGTACACGCTGGGTCAGGTGCTGGCCCACGCCGGAGCGGTGCGGGCCATGGAGCTGGACATCAACAGCGCGTGGGTGAACTACATCTCCTACGCCCAGCCGACCGGCCTCCCCGCGGCGCCAGAGAACGGGACAAAGCTCCTGCCCAGCATGCAGTGGACGACCGGGCACAGCTTCGAGGCGAGCACCCGCGATTCGGTCGTCTTGTCGGCCACGCCGGGAGCGGACGCCCTGGCGGGCCGGACCACGCCGACGAGCTCGACCACACCTGCAGCGCGGTCCACCCGTAGGTGAGCGAGCCGACGCTCGAGGCGTTCGACAGGTTCCGCCTCGACGGGCGGGTCGTGCTGCTCACGGGGGCGTCCAGCGGTATCGGGGAGCGCCTGGCGCGGGTCCTGCATACGGCGGGCGCCCGACTGGTGCTGGCCGCCCGGCGCGCTGATCGGCTGGATTCGCTGTCGGCCGAGCTCGACGGTGCCGTACCCGTCGCCTGCGACGTGAGCCGGGACGAGGACCTCGAACGCCTGGTGAGTGTCGCCCTGGACCGCTACGGCCGCATAGACGTGTTGGTGAACAATGCCGGCACCGCCGACCCGCTGCCCGCCGAGGACGAGCCCGCAGAGCGGTTTCGCAAGGTGCTCGCGGTCAATCTCACCGCCGCCTTCGTCCTCACCCAGCTCGTGGGGCGTCAGATGCTGGAGCGGGGCAGCGGCGTCGTGGTCAACGTCGCCTCGGTGCTCGGGCTGGTGGCCTCGGGGCAGATTCCCCAGGCGAGCTATGTGGCCAGCAAAGGTGGCCTCGTCAACCTCACCCGCGAGCTGGCGGCCCAGTGGGCCCGGCGGGGAGTGCGAGTGAACGCCCTCGCCCCCGGGTGGTTCCACACCGAGATGACCGAGGAGATGTTCGCCGACGAGGGTGGGAGGCGCTGGATCAGGCGCAATACCCCTATGGGCCGGCGGGGCGAGCTGCACGAGCTCGACGGTCCTCTGCTCTTCCTGGCCAGCGACGCCAGCACCTACGTGACGGGGCAGGTGCTCACTGTCGACGGGGGATGGACGGCCGTCTGAGGACCGGCTGTCAGTCGGGCTCAGCCGTCCACGAGCACGACCACCTTGCCGAGCTTGCCAGGGGCGGCGAAGCGGTCGTAGGCCTCGGTCACGTCCTCGAGGGTGAAGCGAGCCGCGATCGGCACCTGCAGCCGGCCGGCGGCCAGCAGGGGAAGGGCCTGGCGCTCGAGCCGTCTCGCCGCGTCGGCCTTGGCTTCGAGCGGACGGGTGCGCAGGGTGGAGGCGTGGATGCGGCCCCGCCGCATCATGAGCGTGCGCAGGTCGATCTCGGCGGTGGCGCCGGCCCCGATCCCGATGACGCTCACGCGGCCGCCGGTGGCGAGTGAAGCGAGGTTGGCGGCCATGTTGGGCGCTCCGACCAGCTCCAGCACGACGTCGAACGGCCCACGCGTCGCGAACTCGTCGGTGTCGACGACCTCGGCGCCCAGGGCAGCCACGGCCGGGCGCAGCTCGGCGCGCCGGACGGTCGCGGTGACCCGAGCGCCGCCGGCCGCGGCCAGCTGCACGGCGGCCGTGCCCACGCCACCGGCGGCGCCGTGGACGAGCACGTGCTCACCCAGCACCAGCTGGCACTGGGTGAAGAGGGCGTCGTGGCATGTCGTGAAGGCCTCGGGAAAGGCGCCGGCGGCGTCCCAGGCCATGGCGTCGGGGACCGATAGCGCCGTCCGCTCGTGGACGAGGACCAGCTCCGCCTGGGCACCTCCGCCGACGACCGCCATTACACGGTCGCCGACGCCGAACCGCTCGACGTCATGTCCCACCTCCACGACCTCGCCCGCCAGCTCCATACCGGGTATGTCGCTCGGGCTGCCGGGGGAAGCGGGGTAGAGACCCTGGACCTGGAGCAGGTCGGCGGCGTTGACGCCGGCGGCCCGCGTCCGCACCAGAAGCTGGCCCGTGCCCGGAACCGGATCGGGCCGGTCGGCGACGACCAGCGCTCCGCCGGTGATCGCCGCCGCCCTCACGGCGTCAGTCTCTCAGGCCGGCGTACCGCTACCGGACCCGGCCGGCGCCGTAGTACGCGGAGCGGATGGCCGGCTGGTACGCGACGTTCGTGCCGGTGTGGTCGGCCACGACCATCTGGCCGTTGCCCACGTAGATGCCGACATGGCTCGGCGCGGGCCCTCCGCCGCCCCAGTTCTCGAAGATGAGGTCGCCAGGTCGCAGGTCGCTCTGGGAGACCCGAGCGGTGTCGTCGTACTGCTCGTTCGAGGAATGCGGCAGTGAGACACCGGCGTGCTCCCAGGCCCACATCGTGAGCCCCGAGCAGTCGAAGGAGTCAGGTCCGGACCCTCCGTACTGATAGGGCTTTCCCAGCTCCTGCTCGGCCCAGTAGACGGCCGCCGATGCGCCGCCATTCGGGGGCGGGGCCGGCCCGGTGGCGGGAGCTGCTGGTGCCCTCCCGCTGCTCGGGGCCGACCGCGACGTCGAGCTGGCGGCGACGGCCTGGGCGGCCTGACGCTGCTGCTGGGCCTGGGCGACCAGGCCGACGAGCTGGCCCTTCACCCGCGAGAGGGTCGCTTCCTCGGCGGAGGTCTGCATGGCGGCGGCCCGGCCGGCGCTGGCGACGGAGGCCAGGGCGTCCTGCGCGCCCTGTTGGTCATGCTCGAGGGCGGTCTGTCTGGCCTGAAGGGCCTGACGGGCCTGGCGCAGCCGGCCCACGATCTGGTGCTGGTCTCCCGCCAGCACGTCGAGGTACTGCTGGCGCAGGAGGGAGTCGTAGCGGGCGTCCCTGAGCACGTCGGTCGCCTGGGCGGTCCCGCCGTCCATGAAGGAGCTGACGGCGTCCTCGCGCAGCCGGTCGCCGATGGCGCTCACCTGCTGCTGGTTCTGGGCGACCTGGGCCTTCGCCGCTGTCACCTCGGCCGACACCGAATCGGCTCGGATCCGAGCGAGGTCGTACTCCTCGGTGAGACGGTCCTGCTGCGCGTTCTGAGCGTCGATCTGGGCGGCGAGGGAGGTGGCCTGGGCCTGGAGGTCTCCTGCCGGATCCCCGGCCGCAGGCGTGGGTCGGACAGCCAACGGGTAGACCACGACAGTCATGGTCGAGGCGGCAAGGGCGGCGAGGTACCGGCGCCACGGGGCGCTCACCACCGGCGCGATCCGTGAAGCGAGTCGCACAACGGATCTGGAATCTAGGCTGGCGCTGTCTATCGATGCAAGCTGATGCCAAGCAAGTTGTGCATGACGAGCCTGGCTCATCGTCAACCAGAACCCGGAACCCTCGCCGCTTACACCCAGGTCAGCGTCCGGCGCTACCGTCCCGAGCATGAGTGACGTGTCAGCCGGTGGTGAGCACAGGATCGAGCACGACTCGATGGGCGAGGTGCGGGTTCCGGCCGCCGCCCGATGGGGGGCCCAGACCCAGCGTGCGGTCGAGAACTTCCCGATCTCGGGGATGCGCATCGACCGCTCGTTGATCGCCGCCCTGGCGGCGATCAAAGGGGCGGCTGCCCAGGTCAACGGGCGCCTGGGAGTCATCGACGCCGGTGTCGCCGAGGCGCTCTACCAGGCGGCCACCGAGGTGGAAGGCGGCGGTTGGGACGACCACTTCCCGACCGACGTGTTCCAGACGGGATCCGGCACGTCCTCGAACATGAACATGAACGAGGTCCTGGCCAACCTGGCGGGCGAGCGCCTTCGCCGCGAGATCCGACCGAACGACGAGCCCAACGCCTCGCAGTCGTCCAACGACGTGTTCCCGTCCGCCATCCACGTCGCCGCCTGCCGAGGGATCGTGTCGGAGCTCATCCCGGCCCTCGAGCACCTGTGCGAGGTCCTGCGCGAGCGCAGTCGCCGCTTCGCCCGCGTGGTGAAGTCGGGCCGGACCCACCTGATGGACGCCACCCCGGTGACCCTGGGGCAGGAGTTCGGCGGGTACGCCTCGGCCACCGAGAACGGCGTCGGGCGCCTGCGCGACTGCCTGCCGCGGGTCGGCGAGCTGCCGCTCGGGGGGACCGCCGTCGGGACCGGCCTGAACGCCCCGGAGGGCTTCGCGTCGGCCGTGATCGAGGAGCTGGCGACGACGCTTCGGCTGCCCCTGACCGAGGCGCGAGACCACTTCGAGGTCCAGGGCACCCGCGACGCGCTGGTCGCGGCGTCGGGCGTGCTGCGCACGGTAGCCGTGTCGCTGTACAAGATCTGCAACGATCTGCGATGGATGGCGAGCGGCCCTCGGACGGGGCTGGCCGAGATCCGCATTCCCGACCTGCAGCCCGGATCCTCGATCATGCCCGGGAAGGTCAATCCCGTGGTGCCCGAGGCGGTCTGCCAGGTCGTCGCCCAGGTGATCGGGAACGACGCCGCGGTCGCGTTCGGAGGCGCGGCAGGCAACTTCGAGCTCAACGTCATGCTGCCGGTGATCGCTCGCAACCTGCTCGAGTCCGTGCGCCTGCTGACCGCGGCCAGCAGGGCCCTGGCCGACAAGTGCGTGGCCGGCATCGAGGCCGACGAGGAGCGGTGCCGGACCTACGCCCTGTCCTCGCCGGCGATCGCCACGGCCCTCAACCCCTACATCGGCTACGAGCAGGTGGCCAGGGTCGTGAAGCAGGCGATGGCCGAGGGCAAGGACCTGCGCACCGTGGTGCTCGAGCTGGGCCTGCTCAGCGAGGAGCAGGTCGACAAGACCCTCGACGTCGAGGCCATGACGCGAGGCGGCATACTGCGCTGAGCAGCCGCCGGGGGAATTGGGGTACCCGTTGGTAAGGTCGCCGCGGTGCATCCCATCGAGCGGCTTCGGTACGTAGCCAGGGCGGACGGAGCTGGCCCGGGATCGCTCGCCGCCGAGGCGGCACACGCGCTGGCGGGTTTCGCCGACGATCCCGCGGCGCTCGTCACCGCCTGCCGACGGCTGGTCGACCGGCATCCGACCGCGGGCCCGCTGTGGTCGCTGGCGTGCCGGGTGCTGGCCGCCAGCAACCCACAGCAGGAAGTGTGGAGGGTGGCGGACGAGCTCGACGCCGACCCCACGCCTCTCGTCCTCGCCGACCGCATTCCGAGCGAGGCGACGGTGGCAGTCCTGGGCTGGCCAGAGCTGGTCGCTCGGGCCCTGGTCCGGCGCGGCGATCTCAGAGTTCTCCTCGTCGACGCGCTGGGTGAAAGCGCGGGCCTCGCCCGGCGTTTGCGATCGTCGGCTGGGGACGTGACGGAGGTAGCCGAGTCGGGGCTCGGCAGTGCGGTGGCCGCCTCGGACCTCGTCGTCCTGGAGTCCTCGCTGCTGAGCGGGGGGCGGTTCATCTCCGTGGCGGGGTCGAGGGCGGCCGCTTCGGTTGCGCGGCAAGCTTCGGTGCCCGTCTGGGTTGTCGCAGGTGTGGGGCGGGTTCTGCCTGACCGCTTGGGAGAGGCGGTATGTCGTCGCGTGGACCTCGATCCTGACCTTCCCTGGGACCGCGACGACGACCTCGTTCCTCTTGGCCTCGCCGACCTCGTTGTCGGGCCCACCGGGGTTGGGCCGGCGGCCGAAGCCTTGCGCCGGTCCGACTGTCCGGTGACGCCTGAGCTATTGAGACTGGCCGGCTGAGGCTGCTCGGATCCGTCCTGCCAGGAGATCACTGCGCAGTTCGGCATACCCAACCAGACCGACGTGTTCGTGGTGGACCCGACAGGCGCAACTCAGGTGGTTCGGATGCAGGGCGGTGGTGCGTGGAACGGGCCGCTCGACACCTGAACACATCCTGTCCTCGAGATGCGCTTCCAGCGCATAATGGGCGGTAGGTCAATTCCCTCTTTCCCCCGCCAAACGTCACGGCGGAAGAGCACTCGAGGAGACCCCTATGAGACGTGCCGTCATTGGTTCAATCGTTCTCACTGGCATCTTGGTTTTCGTGGCCGTCTCGGTAGCCCTGATCGGAGGCACTGCACCTCCTGTCACGGTCAAGACTGCCGTGACCTCCGGGGCACCTGGCTGGTTGGGTAGCGCCTCGGCCAACGTGGCCCAGGACGTGGCGGCCACGATCACCGTGCCGGCGAACTTTGCGGGTGCGAATCTTCTTGTCGCCCTGGTCGCCACCGACGGCCCGGACAGCACACCGGTGGGCAGCGCGACCTCGGAGACGACGGCTGTGTTCGGTGGGACATCGGGACTCACCTGGACGCGCCACGGCCACGAGTCAGCCCGCCAGGACTGGGCGGCGACAGGTGACCGCCTGGAGACCTTCGGGGGGTCGGCGACCGAGGTGTGGACGACTACACCGCCGCCGGGCTGGACTCCGCATGGCAACGTGACCGAGATCAGCAACCATCCCAACTCGACCGACGACGGACAGGTGCTCACCATCGCCGCTTTCGACAACGGCCGGTTAGGTGAGGTGAATTCGCTCGACGGGCTCGCCAACCGTTCCGAGCAAGTGGACATGAGCATCCCTGCAGGATCATGCGTCTACGCCGCCACCTTCGCCGGCAAAGTCAACGCCAACTTCACCCCTCTGACCCAGTACCACGAGGTGGTGCAACGCCGCCAGGGGGACGACACCGCTGGCGTGCTGGCGTCGAACAGTCGTGACCTGCCAGCCGGGTTGCAGGCCGTCGGGTACAGCGCTCCGAACCCCGGCAACTACTGGGAGATGACCATCGCCGTGATCACCGCCGCCGCGTGAGACACGGCGGCCCGCCGGGTCGAGCGAGAGCCTAGGACGAGAACTTCTGCACGTGACCTAGCTGGGTCCCGATGAAGACCTGGTTCCCGTCGGTGGCCGGCACAGTGAACTTGGCCCCGGTGAAGCTGCCGAGGAGGGCAACCCGCTGGAGCCCCCCGTTCACGGGAACCGCGTTGTACGCCCGCAGCTGGGAGGTCGAACCGGTGCGAGTCGTGATCCACAAGATGGCTGAAGCGGGGTTCGTGCCGTTGGAGGTGACCACCGGTGATCCCGGGAACGACCCTAGGTTGTCGCCGTTGGAGCCAACCAGCGGGAAGGTGATCTTTCCGGTGCTTGAGTCGTATTTCACCTGGTACACCTTGATGGCTGACGACGTGTTGTTCTGCACCACGTAGATGTAGCCGGGGTCGGTGGGCACACCATCCCACCAGATGGCCGGGTGACCCCAGGTGTGCGAGGGGTCCGTGGCCACCGAGGGATCGGGGCCACCAGAGCCCGGGTACCCCCCGAGTTGGTCCCGGTTCAGCAGGTAGATCGCCGTCTTGCTGGGCTCGACCAGGAGGTGGGTGGTGGTGGGCGTGCCGCCGAAGCCGTCGGGCAATACTGCCGGCCCACCAGAGCCCAAGTCTCCATCCGTCAAGTTCAGCTGATCGGCGTTGGGGGGGGTGTAGTGGTCAGCGGCGGACATGGTGTGGGTGCTGGGATCGACGTGCAGGTTCACGACCGAATCGCCGAGCGCCTTCTGGAAACTGGTACCCGAACCCACCCCCGGGCTGGTGCCGTTGCCGGTCCCGAGGAAGATCCGGCCCTGAGCGTCGACGGCCAACCCGCCCCCGGCGTGCCAGATGCCCCCCAGGATGTTGGCGGTCCCGCCGAGGGGGTTGGCCTCGTCGACCCAGCGGTGCTGAAGGGTCGGGGTCGAGGTGGAGATGCTCGCGACCCACCCCCGGTAGTCGCCCAGGTCGCACATGCTCCCGAAGCTGGCGTAGACCCGGCCGCCCAGCAGCGTCAGGCCGGCGCGCTGGTTCTGCAAGCTGGCGTTGAAGCTCGTGTGGCTGTCGCCGTTGTCGCCGGCGGTGCCCGAGATGGTCTGCGGCCACCCGGAGACGGTGGTGCCGTCCTTGGCGTTGAGGGCCCACATCCTTATGCTCGCCGAGGCGGGATTGGAGCCGTCCCAGTTCCTGGCGGTCAGGTAGACGATGCCCGAGGCCGGGTCGAACACCGGCGTGGAGGTGATGCCGTAGTTGGGGCTCACGTCGGCGCACTTGATGACGCTCGCGGGCTCGGCCCGGCCGACGCTCTTGCTCCACACAATCCCGCCGGTCGTGGGATTGATCCCATAGACCGAGTCGTTCTCGGTGGCCGCGATGACCAGCCTCCCGACCGAGGTGGTCACCACGAGGGGCTGGGCCAAGACGGCCCCGTTCACCGCCGTGTTGAACTTTTGGCTGACGCCGGTCAGCGGAGGAGCCAGACCGGGCTCGTTCGTCTCCAAGCCGGCCCTGGTCTGGTCCACCGAGATCGTGTTCAGATCGGCGGACACCGCCTGGGCGCCGACGGTGACGAGGCCAGTCACGACCACCAGTCCCACGAACAGCTTCGACACTCGGCCCTTCGGTGCGTGCAACGTCCGTTCGAGCCTCCGCCAAGGTCGGATCATGACGCCGCTTGCACCTGGAAGGAGCTGAAGTTGGCCGAGGTGTTGCCCTTGGCCGAGGCCACGCTCAAGCCGGCCAGGCCGTAGAAGGGCGGTGGCAGCTGGGTGTCGTTGGCCTGACCGAGGGTCTGACCGTTGAGCGAGATGGCCACCAGCACGTGGTTCTGGTTGGCGTGGCCGCCCACGCAGTCGCCCTCGATGGACAGCGACGGCTGCGATGGTTTGGGCGTGGTGCCGCTGGCCAGCTTGGTGGTGGTGCCGTCGGAGTCGGCCCTGGTGATGGTCCAGCCCAGCAGGCCCGTCGCCGGGCCGGGGCTCAGGGCGAAGAAGTAGGCGTGGCCCATAATGGACCGGCAGAAGACCCCAACGCCGTCACCTGGCCCGCCGAAGGCGGGCTGCACCGTCGTCGCGACGGCGACATCCACCAAGTCCGAGAGAGCCACGCCTGTGAAGCTCGGTGCCGGAGACGCCGTGCCCGGCGTCTTCAGCTGGACGGAGTAGTTACCGCCGTTCACCGACGAGCTCTGGTCGGCATTCGAGCCCGTCGGCCAAGCCTGAGACGGATCGGAGAAGTTCCCGGTGTAGACGACCTTGCCATGCTGAACCGGGCTGGCCTGGGAGGCCGGAGCCAGAGCCCGCCCCGAGCTGATCAGGTGCCCCTGGCCGCCGCAGGCTGCAAGGACGATCCCCACAGCCATCGATGCCGCCACCACGCGTCCGCCACGCCCCACGAAACTCACAACCAGAACTCCCCCCCTCGCCAAATCTCACCGTACCAGGGCTCTCCGCTGATACAAGTGGGGCCTTCGGCCGCGTCCCTCCGGGCCGCTAGCGTCGCGGGTTCATGGGCGAGATCATCGAGTTCCCGAGCAACGGCACGACGGCTCAGGGCTACCTGGCCACCGAGGGCACGGGCCCCGGCGTCGTCGTCATCCAGGAGTACTGGGGCTTGGTCGATCACATCAAGGAGGTGTGCGACCGCTTCGCGGCCCAGGGCTTCGTGGCCCTGGCGCCTGACCTCTTCCACGGTCAGCAGGCCCGGGAGCCCGACGAGGCCGCCAAGCTGATGATGGCGATGCGCCTGGACCAGGCGGCCAAGGACATGAGCGGCGCCGTCGACGCGGTGAAGGCGCGCTGTTCGAGCCGAGGGGTGGGCGTGGTCGGCTTCTGCATGGGAGGTGGGCTGGCGCTCGCGCTGGCCTGCGAGCGCCCCGACCTGGTGAAGGCGGTGGTTCCCTTCTACGGGCTGATCCCGTGGCCCGACCTCCAGCCCGACTACTCCGAGCTCGACGCCGCCGTCCAGGGCCACTTCGCCGAGCACGACGACATGGCCGGTCCCAAAGCGGCGAGAGCGCTCGAGGACACGCTGACGGGCCTCGGCAAGCGGGCCCGGATGTACATCTACCCCGGTACGCAGCACGCCTTCTTCAACGACGACCGGCCCGAGGTGTTCGACGCCACGGCCGCCCGGGAGGCATGGGAGAAGCTGCTGCCCTTCCTACGCGACGAGCTGCACTGACGCCCCGCGGCCGGGAGGGACGGCTGGCGGCGGTGGGGGAGCGCCCGTAGCATCCGGTCCATGTCAGCGCGATCCAGGGAGCTGCCCCGCCGCTCCTGCCTGTCCGTGCCCGGGTCCAGCGAGCGCTTCCTCGAGAAGGCCCCCACCGTGGCGGCCGACATGACGTTCCTCGATCTCGAGGACTCGGTCGCGCCCCTGGAGAAGGAGTCGGCCCGCTCCAAGGTCGTCGACGCCATCAAGAACCACGACTGGGGCGAGCGGGTGATGTGCGTCCGGGTGAACGCCTGGGACACCAAGTGGACCTACGGCGACGTCGTCGAGGTCGTCGGCAATGCCGGTGAGCGCCTCGAAGAGGTCATGCTGCCCAAGACGCAGTCGGCCGCCGAGGTCGTGGCGCTCGACCTGCTCCTCACCCAGGTCGAGGCCAATGCCGGGTTGCCCGCCGGTCACATCGGCATCGAGGCCCAGATCGAGACCACTCGGGGCCTCATCGACGTGGAGGAGATCTGCGCCGCCTCGCCTCGGCTGGAGACGATCGTCTTCGGGCCGGCCGACTTCGCCGCCTCGATGGAGATGCCGGTGCTGACCGGAGGGGTCTCGATCCCTGACTACCCGGGCGATCATTTCCACTACGTGTTCTCCAAGATCCTCATGGCCGGGCGGGCCAACGGCCTGCAGGTCATCGACGGTCCCTTCCTCAAGGTCCGGGAGCTCGACGCGCTCCGCGAGTACTGCATGCGGACTCGGACGCTCGGCTACGACGGCAAGTGGGCGCTCAACCCGGACCAGGTGACCGTGCTCAACGAGGTGTACTCGCCCACCCAGGAGCAGTACGACCGGGCCCTCGCCATCCTCGCCGCCTATCGCCAGGCCACCGAGGACGATCGCAAGGGCGCCGTCATGTTCGGCGACGAGATGATCGACGAGGCCAGCCGCAAGATGGCGGTCAAGTTCGTGACCCGGGGGGAGCGGGCGGGGCTGACGCCCAGCTCAGGCTAAGACGGGCGCCCAGACCGCCCGTGCCCGACCTTCCTCGCGACGCACCTGTCATCGACGCCGTGGTTCCGGCCCGCAACGAGGCCCCCACGGTGGCGACGGTGGTCGAGGCGTGCCGGCGGTGCGCCGCCGTGCGCGAGGTGATCGTGGTCGACGACGGCTCGGTCGACGACACGGCCGAGCGGGCGGCTGCGGCGGGCGCCAAGGTCATTCATCGCGGTGACGCCGGCCGGGTGGTGGGCGGCTCGAAGGCGCACGCCATGGAGGCGGGCGTGGCCGCCTCGGATGCTCCCGCCCTCCTCTTCGTGGACGCCGACCTGCTGGGCCTCACGAGCGATCACCTCGAGCAGGTCTGCCGGCCCTTCCTCGACGGCACGGCGACGATGTCGGTGGGGTGGTTCGACTACGGAGCGTGGAACCCGCTGGTGCTCCGGCTGCCTCCGACGACCGGGGAGCGCGTCGTGCCACGGTGGGTCTTCGAGGCCATCCCACCGGAGAAGCGGGACGGCTACACGATCGAGATCATGATCAACGAGGTGATCGCCGAAGGGCGCCTGCCGACGACGGCAACGATCATGCGCGGCGTCACCCACCGCACCAAGCGCCAGAAGCTCGGCCGTCTGGAGGGGTACCGGCGCACCTGGGAGATGTTCTGGACCCTGCTGTCGCTGCCGATCACCGGCATCGTCCGCTGGAGGAGCTACTGCTTCTACCTGCGGGGCCTCACGGTGGAGAGCTGACGCTTCTCAGGAGCCCGAGCCCGCCAGCCGCCGGGCGATCACCTTGAGGGCGAGGGTCTCGTCGGCTCCCTCGAAGATCGAGAGGACCCGGGCGTCGACGAAGTACCGGCTCACGGGGAACTCCTCGGCGTAGCCCATCCCGCCGTGGATCTGCATGGCCTCGCGCGTCACCCACTCGGCCGCCCGGCACACGTACGCCTTGATCATCGACGCCTCCAGGGCTCCCTCGCCCTTGGCCATCAGCCTGGCCACCTGATAGGCGAACTGCCGGCTGGCCTGGATGATGACGGCCATGCGGGTGAGCTTGGCCCGCGTCAGCTGGTAGTCGAGCACCGGGGACCCGAACACCACTCGGTCGGCGGCGTAGGCGTCGGCCGCTTCGTAGGCAGCCTGCATCAGGCCGAGGGCCCGGGCCGCGGTCTGGAGCCGCCCGTTCTCGAACCCCTCCATCTGGTAGTAGAAGCCCCGGCCCTCGCCGTCGGGTCCACCGATGAGGCAGTCGTCCGGGACCCACCAGCCCTCGAAGGCGAGCTCGTAGGAGTGCATTCCCCGGTAGCCGATGGTGTCGATGGGACGACCCTCGAGGCGTCCCGGCGGCCCGGCCCGCCCTTCGGCTGCGGGGTCCTGGGTGAGCACGAAACCGTGGCCGTCGCCGCGGGGCTTCGGGACCACGAACAGCGACAGGCCGCGGTGGGCCTTGGCCCGATCGGGATCCGTGCGGGCCAGCAGCATCAGCACGTCGGCCCGCGCCGCGAAGGTGCACCAGGTCTTCACCCCGTCGATCACCCAGCCGCCGTCGCCGCGGACCGCCGTGACCTTGATGCCCGCGACATCCGAGCCGAAGTCCGGCTCGGTGACCGCCACCGCCGCCATTGCCTCGCCGCTGGCGAGCTCGGGGAGCCAGCGCTGCTTCTGCTCCTCGGTACCACCCTTGACGAGGGCCCTGGTGAGGATCTCGGGCCGGGTCACGAGCGAGCCGCCGGCGCCGAGTGACCCTCGGGACAGCTCCTCGGTGGCGACGACCATGCCCATGTAGTCGCTCTCGCCGCCCGCCGCGAACCCGCCGTACTCGGCCGGCACCGAGAGGCCGAAGGCGCCCATCTCCGCCAGGCCGGCGATGATCTCCTCGGGGATGTCCTCGTTGTGACGGTGGATGGCCTCGGCCACGGGCCGGATCCGCTCCTCGGCGAACCGGCGGAACGTGTCCTGGACCATCTCGAAGTCGGCGTCGAGGTGGCGCGGGCCCTCTTCTCCCGCCAGGTCGGCCAGGACTCCTGGCGACCGGTAGGTCCGTACGAACGGCAGGGTGGTCTCGAGGTGCCCGGGCTCGATCCCCCACTCGTCCTCCCGTCCCAGCGTGCGAGCCAGGAGGTCCTGGACGGCGTCGGCCACGAAGGCGCAGGCCAGCATGCCCTCGACCTCGCCGTTGGACCCGTAGTCGAGCACGGCGCGGGCGCACTCGACGGACGCGGCCGCGTGGGCCAGGTCGTAGGCGACGACCTGGTGCTCGTCGGGCCCGCCGCCCGCCGCGAGATGTCGCGCCGCGGTCTCGACGGCGACCGTGGCCTGCTCGACGACGACGGCGGCGGCGTCCAGATCGGGCGGGATCATGCCGCGCAGGTTACCGATCCTGTCGCCGGGCCAGCACTGTGACGAGTGGAGGGAGCACCACCGGGTCGTCTCCCGGGTCCGCGTCGGTCAGGCTGGCGAGGTAGTCGGTCACCGGCCCCGGCCCGGCACCGGCGGGGGCCTCGGCCCAGGCGTCGACCAGCTCGAGGTCGGCTCGGCGGACCAAGGCCGGCAGCACGGCACCGAGGTCGGGGTGCGGAGCGTGAGGCATGGACAGCGGGTTGCCGCCAACCCGGCCGGCGCTGGTGATCGGCTCCTGGGCGACCACCCACCCACCCGCTCGTACGGACTTCGCCATCCGGCTCAGCACCGCCACCGGCTCGACCACATGCATGAGCAGGAACCGGCAGAAGGCAAGGTCCACCGGCTCGGGCAGCAGCAGGTCCTCGCCCGCCTGGGTGATCGCCAGCACCTGGGCATGGGCCGCGGCGGTGTTCGCCACCTCGTCCCGCCGCGAGGGTCGTTGTCGACCGCGTACACCCGCCCGGTGCGCCCCACCATCTCGGCCAGGGCCACGCTCACGTCCCCGCCACCCGCGCCGACGTCGACACAGCGCCAGCCTTCTCCGACGCCCAGCCGCGCCAGGGCGGTGGCCAGAGGGCGGCGATAGACATCATTTCGGAGCCCCAGCTCGGTCATGCCGCTCGTGCCGCCTCGTCGACCTCGCCTATGGCCACGGGCATGCCCGACGGTAGCCTGTCGGCCGTGCCGAGCCGAACCGATCCGGTGGTGGCGGACGACCTGGTCGAGGCCGTGCGCACCTTCGTGGCCAAGGAGGTGATCCCGGTCGCCTCGACGCTCGAGCACGCTGACGCCTATCCGGACGACCTGGTGGAGGCGATGCGGGACCTCGGCCTCTTCGGGTGCCTCGTCCCGGTCGAGCACGGAGGGCTCGGTCTCGACACCGTGACCTACTCCCGCATCGTGGCCGAGCTGGCGGCGGGCTGGATGTCGCTCACGGGTGTGCTGAACACCCACATGATCGTGGCCATCCTCCTCTGCCAGCACGGAACGGCCGCGCAGCAGGCCGGCTGGCTGCCTCGCCTCGCCACGGGCGAGCTCCGGGGCGCACTGTCGCTCAGCGAGCCCGACGCCGGCAGCGACACCGCGGCGCTGCGCTGCCGGGCCCGGCGGGACGGTGAGACCTACGTGCTCGACGGCACCAAGATGTGGGTCACCAACGGCGAGCGCGCCGGGCTCGTGGCCCTGGCCGCGCGGGCGCCGGAAGGCGTCACCTGCTTCATGGTCGAGAAACAGCCCGGCCCGAGCTCCGGTGGCATCACCGTCTCGCGGCGGATCGGGAAGCTCGGCTACAAGGGCGTCGAGACCGTCGAGATGTCCTATGACGGCCACGTGGTGCCGGCCGACTGCGTCCTCGGCGGAGCGGCGGGGCTGGGAAAGGGACTCCCACAGATGCTCGGCGCCCTCGAGCTGGGACGGGTGAACATCGCGGCGCGCGCCTGCGGGGTGGCGGCAGCGGCCTTCGACGCGGCCATCCGCTATTCGCAGCAGCGGGAGGCGTTCGGGGTGCCGATCGCCCGCCACCAAGCGATTCAGTTCAAGCTGGCCGACATGGCGACCAAGCTCGAGGCGGCCCGGCTGCTGACCCGCTCGGCCGCCGAGAAGCTCGACGCCGGCGAGCGGGCCGACGTGGAGGCGGGCATGGCCAAGCTGTTCGCCTCCGAGGCGGCGCTCGAGATCGCCACCGAGTCGATGCGCATCCACGGCGGCTACGGCTACGCCACGGAGCTGCCGGTGGAGCGGTACTTCCGGGATGCCCCGCTGATGATCATCGGCGAGGGGACGAACGAGATCCAGCGCATGGTGATCGCCCGGGGGTTGCTCCGGCGTCACTCCCTCTGAGAACAGGGGCCCCGAGCCGCGGGCTACGGTGGCCGCTCGTGAAGGTGACCATGCTGCTGTGCGACTCGGCCCAGGTGGCCGACGGGAAGCTGTTCATCCTCGGCGCCGGCTGGAGCATGATCGGCCCGGAGCCGGCCCCCTCGGCGGTCGCGCTGAAGATCGAGGTCGGATGGCACGAAGCCCTCCAGCCCCACCACTGGGAGCTGTACCTGATCGACGCCGACGGGAGGGACGTCAACATCGACACCCCCGAGGGACCCCGTCCGGTCGAGGTGCGGGGGGACTTCCACGTGGGCCGGCCGACCGGTGTCCCCGAGGGCAGCCCGAGCGACGTCGCCCTGGCCGTCAACCTGGGCCCGGTCCCGCTGGACGCGGGCTCCCGCTACACCTGGAGGCTCAGCATCGACGGGGAGACCGACGAGAGCTGGGAGCTCGGGTTCAGCACCCGTCCGTCCGTGCCGACACCATGACGGTCCACGAGCGCCCCTTCGGGGCGTACCTCGAGGACTTCGAGGTCGGCGACGTCTACCGCCACTGGCCCGGGAAGACGATCACCGAGTACGACGACCACCTCTTCTGCATGATCACGATGAACCACCACCCGTTGCACACCAACGAGTGGTTCGCCGAGTCGGAGACGGTGCACGGCCGCAACGTCGTCGTCGGCAACCTCGTCTACTCGCTGGTGCTCGGCATGAGCGTCCCCGACATCAGCGGCTCCTCCATCGCCAACCTCGAGGTCGAGTCCCTGGTCCACCGCTTCCCGACCTTTCACGGCGACACGGTCTACGCCGAGACCCGCATCCTCGATGTCGTCCCCTCGCGCTCCAAGGACGATCGGGGGATCGTGACGGTCGAGACGAAGGGCTTCAACCAGCGGGGGGAGGAGGTCTGCTACTTCCGCCGCAAGGTCATGGTGTGGAAGCGGGACAGCGCGCCGGCGCGTCGCCGTCCCTATGGCGAAGAGGTGTGGGACTGACGCTCCGCGGCTGCGGGCCGGCGCCGTTCTGTGAGACATATGTCACAGTGGATTTTCGGGCCCGACACATACGGGTAACCTCCTGTTCAGTCCAAGGGGGGCAACGCTGAAGGTCACCTTCTACGGGGTGCGAGGCTCGTGCCCCTGTCCAAGCGAAGCGAACCGACGCTATGGCGGCAACACCGCCTGCGTCGTCGTCGACGCCCCGGGCGAGCCGCCCATCATCCTCGACCTGGGGACCGGGCTGCGACTGTTCGGGGAGCACCAGCCGACCGACGGCTCGTTCCGCGCCACGGCGTTCCTGACCCACATCCACTGGGACCACGTCCAGGGCCTCCCGTTCTTCCCGCCCGTCGATCGCCTCGGCGCCATGCTCGACGTCTACGGGCCGCCCCAGCAGGAGGGCTCCCTTCACGACGTGTTCGGGGACTTCATGCGACCGCCCTACTTCCCTGTGCACTTCAGCGAGCTGCGGGGCGACATCCGCTTCCACGACGTGGTCGACGAGGACCTGTCGATCGGGGCGGCCAAGGTGCGCATCCGGCCGGTTCCCCACTGCGGACCGACCATCGGCTTCAGGATCGAGACCGGGGGCCAGAGCATCGCCTATGTCAGCGACCACCAGGCCCCGCTCTCGCTGCGTGGGGTCGCCGACAGCGTCCTCGAGCTCTGTGACGGCGTGGACCTGCTGATCCACGACGCCCAGTACACGTCGACCGAGTTCCGGGAGAAGTCCCACTGGGGTCACTGCACCGTCGAGTACGCGCTCCTGGTCGCGAAGGAGGCCGGCGCCCACCGGCTCGCCCTCTTCCATCACGACCCCGCCCACGACGATGACGAGCTCGACCGCCTCCTGTCGGACGCCCGCTGCGTCTCCAGCGCTGCCGGCGGCGTGGACGAGGTGGTGGCCGCCTCGGAGGGCCTGGTCGTCAACCTCCCCCGGCCCTGACCGTGGCTGCGCAGGACGATCTGCAGCGCGGATCGGCGCCGACGTTCGACACGGCTCGGTATCGCGAGGTGCTGGGTCACTTCGCCACCGGCGTCGCCGTCGTGACCACGGCCGACGAAGACGGGCCGGCCGGGTTCACGTGCCAGGCCTTCAACGCGCTGTCCCTCGAGCCACCCCTGGTCGTCTTCGCGCCGTCCCGCACCTCGCAGAGCTGGCCGCGGATCGAGCGGACCAGAGTGTTCTGCGCCAACGTGCTGTCGGAGAGCCAGGAAGCGCTGGCCCGGGTGTTCGCCACCAAGAGCGATCGGAAGTTCGACGGCGTCGGGTGGCGTCCCGGCACGACCGGGTCCCCGATCCTGCAGGACGCCCTGGCCTGGGTCGAGTGTCGCCTGGAGGGGTCCCACGACGGGGGGGACCACCTCGTCGCCATCGGCCGCCTGCTCGACCTGGGCGTGGGCCACGGCCACCCGCTCGTGTTCTACCGGGGAGGCTTCGGCCGCTTCGAAGCGTGAGCGCCTAGTCTCTCGCGGTCGTGCCCGCCATCACCGCGTCCGAGCAGATCGTGGATGTCGTCGTCGTGGCGCCCGACGTCCATGGGGACGAGCGGGGCCGCTTCCTGGAGACCTACCGCCGATCCTGGTTTCCCCTGGGGCGCGAGATGGTGCAGGGAAGCTGCTCGGACAAGCGGGCTGGCGCGCTCGTCGGCCTGCACTACCACCTCCACCAGGCCGACTACTGGTACGTGGTGCGAGGCGAGGCCAGAGTGGTGCTCCACGATCTCCGCCTCGGGTCGCCGACCGACGGGGCGACCATGGCCCTCGACCTGGGCGAGCCGAACGCCCTCGGCGTCTTCATCCCTCCCGGTGTGGCCCACGGCTTCGCTGCCGTGGCTGACATGACCCTCACGTACCTGGTCGACGGATACTACAACCCGGCGGACGAGCTGGGGGTGGCCTGGGACGACCCCGAGATCGGCGCCGACTGGGGGGTGAGCGCCCCCGTCGTCTCCGAGCGGGATCGGGCCAACCCCCGCCGCTCGAACCTCCCGGCCGGCCTGCGGCCGACCCTGGGGTTACGCACATGAGCCGCTCCCGCGCTCTGGGCGTCTAGGCTGCTGACGGGACTGGCGGGTCTCTTCTGGGGCCTGGCGGCCAGTGACATACGGAGTTTCCGATTATTCGGTTCAATAGGAGTCGTGTACGGCAACGGGAATGACCTCCCGCAGGGGTCGCGGACCCCCCGTCGGGAAAGGTGGGCACTAGGACAATGAGCATCTTGCTCCTCGTCGTGGTCCTGCTCGTCGTAGCCATCGTGCTGTCCCGTCTGACCTGGGTGTCCCTGGGAGAGCGGCGGTCGATCAAGCACCACGAGCAGGCGATGGATGTGCTGCGGTCGCTATCCGGGCGTCCCGTCGGGTCCGAGCACGCTGAGGTAGGCGCGGACAGCAGCGCGCACGTCAAGTCAGCGGTCGACGACAGCTCGGACTTCTTCGCGCCCGCCCCGCCAGCCAGGGACACGGCCAAGGCCGTACCCGAGGCGACGGTCCAGCGTGAGGAGACCATCCGGATCCTCAGGGCCGAGCCGTCCGAGGCCCGGCCAGGCCGGTGGGAGACGCCGGCGGCCTCGTCGGCCCGGTCCGAACCGGCCGCCGCCGCGTCGGTGCCGCCGCCCGGCCAGCCCGTCGGGTCCCAACCTGTCGGGTCCGAGCCGGTCGACGAGCCCGCGGGCATCGACGCGCGCCAGGCCGGGGCGGCGTCGGGACCGTCGTGGGAGCCCGCCCCCTCACCCCAGGGCCGACCGTACGGCGACGGCGAGACGGCCAGGCCCCCCTTGGTGTTCATCGCGGATGACTCCGGCCAGCCCGGTCCCGTCACCGTGCCACCGAGCGTTGCCGATGCCGTGCACAGCAGCGCCAGCGGTCCCTGGGGCAACGGGGACGGAGTGGACAACGGTCACCGTGGCCCAGCTGGCGGTTGGGACGACGGCCGCCAGACGACACCCGCAAACGGATGGGCGGACGGGGAGCGCTGGGCGGACGAGTCGGAGGCCGGGTCGACGACGCTGCCCAGGCCACCCTCGATCGGCGATCAAGACTGGTCCGGATCCTCCAGGTCCGAGGCCCGGTCGCGCTCGCGGGCGCGGACCCGATCGAGGGTGTGGGGCCGCGTGCTGGCGCCGGTGCACGCCACCGGGCGGGTCGCCGCAGGAGCGCGCGGACGCCTGGGGTCGGCTCGTCGCCCTGGCCCGCCCGCCGGCGAGGCCGGCCCCGCCGATGACGGATGGCTGGCGGCGGTTCGCGAGGAGCCGACGGGCGAGAGCGTGACCGCCATGACCGCCGATGCCCCGCCGGTCACAGCCGCGCCCGGCCCTGCGGTCGAGACGACCGGAGGCGGCGACGCCCGCGCCGACACCGCCGCGCCCGGCCCTGCGGTGCCCGGTCCGCCGCCTGGCCCCGGGCCTGACCGGGACCCGGAGGGCGTCGGGCGCCTCGGGACTCCTGCCTTCGACTCCGGTGGGGCCGAGCAGCCCGGTCCGACGTCGACCCGGCGGACTGGACGAGGGCCGCGATTCGGTCTTGCCGTCGGATTGGCGACCATCGTGGTCGTCGCCGGTGTACTGGTCGCCACCATGTCGGGCTCGTCCAGGTCCAACAAGGCCCAGCCGACCAACCAGGCCGCCCCTCCGGCGACGACAGCCCCGGCTCCGCCTCCCTCGCCGCTGACGCTGGTCTCGTCCGACCAGAACGGGGCGGTGTACAACGTCAACTCGAGCAAGCTGGTGGTGTCGGCCGTCGCCAGCGGGCACGTCTGGATGGAGGTCGTCGCCGGGACGGGACCGTCCAACCCGGTGCTGTGGCAGGGCGTCCTCAGCGACGGCCAGAGCCAGACGGTCAACAACGACGCGCCCGTCTGGATCCGTATCGGTGCCGCGTCCAACGTGAGAGTGAGCGTCAACGGCGGCGGCGTGCTGCTGCCGCAGGCACCGACGACCTACAACCTCACCTTCTCGCAGCGTCAGACCTAGGCCGGAACGCTCAGACAGAGATCCCGACGGCGCGCAGCACGAAGGCGAGCACGAACGCCTCGTCCCGCCAGGCGTCGTAGCGTCCCGACGGCCCCTGGTGACCGGCGCCCATCTCGGTCTTCAGCAGCACCCGGGCATCGGGATCGGTCGCACGGAGCTTGGCCACCCACTTCGCCGGCTCCCAATAGCTGACCCTCGGGTCGGTGAGCCCGGCCGTGACCAGCATCTCCGGGTGGGGCCCCGCGGTCACGTTGTCGTAGGGCGAGTAGGACTTGAGATAGGCGTAGGCCTCGGCGTCGTCTTTCGGGTTACCCCACTCCTCCCACTCGAGCACGGTGAGGGGCAGCGTGTCGTCCAGGATCGTCGTGAGGCAGTCCACGAACGGCACCTCGGCGACGACGGCCTTGCACAGCTCGGGCGCCAGGTTGACCACGGCCCCCATGAGCATCCCGCCGGCGCTCCCGCCCCGAGCCACCAGCCCCTCCACCGAGGTCCAGCCGTCGGCCACCAGATGACGGCCGCAGGCCACGAAGTCGGTGAACGTGTTCGTCTTGTGGAGGAGCTTGCCGTCCTCGTACCAGTGCCGCCCCAGCTCGCCTCCACCGCGCACGTGGGCGATGGCGTAGAGGAAGCCCCGATCCAGCATGCTGAGGCGTAGCGACGAGAAGATGGGGTCCAGGCTGTGCTCGTAGGCGCCGTAGCCGTAGAGCAGCGCGGGTCCGCGGCCGTCCGGCGCCCGGTCCTCGCGGTAGACGAGCGAGATCGGGACCCTCGTGCCGTCGTCGGCGGTGGCCCAGACCCGGTCGGTCCGGTACCGGGCGGGGTCGTAGCCTCCGAGCACCGGCTGGCGCTTCAGCAGTCGGGCGACGCGGTCTTCCATGTCGTAGTCGTAGACCGACCGGGGCGTGACGAGGGAGCTGTAGTCGTAGCGGAGGATCATCGAGGCGAACTCCGGGTTCGCCCCACCCCAGGCGGTGGACACGGCCTCCGGCTGGGAGACGGTGTGTGAGCCGCCGTCACGCAGGCTCGTCACCCGGATCCTCCGGCTGGCCTCTGCCCGCTCGTAGAGCACCAGGTGCTCGGCGAACACGTCGACGTCCTCCAGCCTCACGTCAGGCCGGTGGGCGATGACGTCCCGCCAGGCCTCCCGGGTCGGGCGTTCGACCGGTGCCTCGACGAGCCGGAAGTTCTCGGCGTCGGCGTTGGTCACGATGAGGAACCGCCCGCGATGATGCTCGACCGTGTACTCGACGCCCTGTCGGCGGGGCTCGATCATCCGGAAGTCGCCGTCGGGGTCGTCGCCGGACAGCACGCGGGCCTCGCTGGTCACCTTGCTCTCGAGGTCCAGCACCACGAAGGCGTCGTCCTTGGTCTTGGACACGCCCAGGTAGAAGCGGTCGTCGCGCTCCTCGTGGACGCACACGTCGGCCTCGGCGGCGGTGCCCACGCCATGGCGCCAGAGCTGGTAGGGCCGCATGGCGTCGTCGGGTCGGGTGTAGAAGAGCGTGGCTCCGTCGTTGGCCCAGGCCAGGCCGTAGTACACGTCCTCGACCTGATCCGGGAGGTCCGCACCGGTGCTCAGGTCGCGGACCCGCAGGCGGTGCCGCTCCCCTCCGGTCGTGTCGACGGCGTAGGCCATCAACCGGTGATCGGGGCTCACCGCCAGGCCGCCAAGCGAGAAGTACTCGTGGCCGGCGGCGACCTCGTTCTCGTCGAGCAGGATCTCCTCCGCCGGGTCACCCGGCGCGGTGGCGGGGTCGGTCGGATCGGGCTCCCCCGTCGGTCGGTCCGGACGGCGGCAGTGGATGGCGTACTGGCAGCCCTCGACTGTCCTCGAGTAGTAGCTCCAGGGCCCCTTTCGGACCGGGACCGAGAGATCCGTCTCCTGGATCCGGGCCACGATCTCGGCGTAGAGCGCGTCCTGCAGCGACGTGGTGTCGGCCATCACCGCCGTCGTGTAGGCGTTCTCGGCCTCGAGGTAGGCGAGGACATCTGGATCGTCCCGCCCACGCAGCCAGTACCAGTCGTCGGCACGCTCGTCGCCATGGGCCCGGAGCACGCTCGGCCGGCGGGCCGCCATCGGCGGAGCGGGAGGGGAGTCTGGGGTGCGGTCAGGGATCGACATCGCCTCGAGAGGATAGGACCGGCCGGGCGACCCCGGTGGTCCGGCTCGGATGGCGCGAAAACACCCATAGTCTGAGGGGCGTCGGAGGTTTCTCGGCCTGGTGGGAGTTGTTACTATGGACGTAGGAGAAATTCGGGTCGAGCCGACCAAGGAGGGGCTGATCGCCTGATGGCAACCACCGATCTGGACCTCGACCGGTACAAGCTCGGCTGGAGCGACGTCGAGGACTACATCTTCAAGCCCAAGAAGGGCGTCAACGCCGACATCGTCCGGGAGATGTCCTGGATGAAGGGCGAGCCCGACTGGATGCGGGACATGAGGCTCAAGGCGCTCCGGCATTTCGAGCGCAAGCCCATGGCGCCCTGGTTCGCCAAGAACATGCCCGACATCGACTTCGACGACATCTACTACTACATCAAGCCGACCGACAAGCAGGTCGACGCTTGGGACGAGCTCCCCGACTCGGTCAAGGCCACGTACGAGAAGCTCGGGATCCCCGAGGCCGAGCGCAAGTACCTCGCCGGCGTCACCGCCCAGTACGAGTCCGAGGTCGTCTACCACCGCAACCGGGACAACCTGGAGAGCCAGGGGGTCCTCTTCTGTGACATGGACACCGCCCTGCGGGAGTACCCCGACGTCGTGAAGCAGTACTTCGGCACGGTGATCCCACCCAACGACAACAAGTTCGCCGCTCTGAACTCGGCCGTCTGGTCGGGTGGCTCGTTCATCTACGTGCCACCGGGCGTAAAGGTCGAGATGCCGCTCCAGGCCTACTTCCGGATCAACGCCGAGAACATGGGCCAGTTCGAGCGCACATTGATCATCGCCGACGAAGGCGCCCAGGTGCACTACATCGAGGGGTGCTCGGCTCCGGTCTACACCTCGGACTCCCTGCACTCGGCCGTCGTCGAGCTGATCGCCAAGCCCAGCGCCCGCATCACCTACACCACGATCCAGAACTGGTCGAGCAACGTCTACAACCTCGTGACCAAGCGCGCTCGCTGCGAGACCGAGGGCCACGTCGAGTGGATCGACGGGAACATCGGGTCGCGCCTGACCATGAAGTACCCCTCGGTGTACCTGATGGGTCCCAAGGCGTCGGGCGAGGTCCTCTCGGTTGCGTACGCCGGCCCCGGCCAGCACCAGGACGCCGGAGCCAAGATGATCCATGCCGCCCCGGAGACCAGCTCCACCATCGTGTCGAAGTCCGTCTCCAAGGACGGGGGCATCACGACGTACCGGGGCCTGGTCCATGTGGACGAGGGCGCCACCAACGCCAAGAGCTTCGTGCGCTGCGACGCCCTGCTCCTGGACGAGGTGAGCACGTCCAACACCAAGCCCTACATGGAGGTCGAGGAGCGCGACGCGCAGATCGGCCACGAGGCCACGGTCTCCAAGGTCGGCGACGACCAGCTCTTCTACCTCATGAGTCGCGGCCTCTCGGAGCAGCAGGCCATGAGCATGATCGTGAACGGCTTCATCGAGCCCGTGACCCGTACGCTGCCGATGGAATACGCCGTCGAGTGGAGTCGGCTGATCGAGCTGCAGATGGACGACTCCGTCGGCTGACCTCCGAGCGGGTGCCGCGGTCGACTCGCGGGGCGAGCTCATCGAGGCGCGCCGTCTAGCCGAGCCTCGGGCGAGTATAGAATCGGGCTCCTTCTGGGCGACGGGAGCCTCACGGATACACCTGGCGGCCCCGGGGGATGAAGCTCATGCCGATGCGCGAGGAATGCAAGCACTTCCAGAGCCGGACGTACGCATCCGGTGAGGTGGCGCGCTTCTGTGTGCTGGACCTGGCCCCCGAGGCGCCGTGGCGGTGCCCTGACAACTGCCCGGCCTACGAGCGGAGGATGGCGGACGCCGGCTGGGCCCACGGCAGCCTGATCGAGCCCGCCATCGAGGACGAGCCCGCCGTCCCCGGTCCCGAGGCGGGGCACCTGCTGGACGAGGCGGAGGACATCGTGAACTCGGTCGGGGCTTCGGTTGCGGCAGAGATCGAGCGGGAGCGGGAGCGCCGGGCGGCGACCGCCGCCAACCCGTGGTGGCGCCGCTGGCGCCGCGGGCGCTGAGCCCCGGGTCGGGCCGTGACAGCGCCTGGTGGGGCCTGTGGACCGAGCCCGGCTGCGCTACTGGCGCTACTGGCTCATGCTGGGGCTACTGGCCCCTGAACGACGGCGGGCGCTTCTCGGCGAAGGCGACCATCGCCTCTCGTAGGTCGTCGGACGGGAGGAAGGCCGCGTTCCAGGCGGCCACGTAGTCCAGCCCCTCGGCCACGCTACGGTCTGCGCCGGCCGCCAGCACCGCCTTGGTCCCCTGCACGGCGAGCGGTGAGTTGGCGGCGATCTCGGCCGCCATCTCGGCCGCGGCCTTCACCACGCCCTCGTGATCGGCAAGCACCTCGTTCACCAGGCCGATCTCGCGAGCGCGGTCGGCCGCGACGTCCTTGCCCGTGTAGGCCAGCTCGGCCACGTGCCCCATGGGGACGATGCGTGGGAGGCGCTGCAGGCTGCCGAGGTCGGCGACGATGGCGATCTTCGTCTCCCGTACCGAGAACACGGCGTCGGCCGCCGCCAGCCGGATGTCGCAGGCGGCGATGAGGTCGACCCCGCCCCCGATGCAGTAGCCCTGCACGGCGGCGATCACCGGCTTGGGGCAGTCGGCCACCGAGTTGATCGATGCCTGCATCCGGTGTACCTGTCGCAGGGTCTGGCGGGCGTTGGCGACCTGGGACCCACCAGAGCCGGCAACCGAGCTACCCATGGCCTTGAGGTCGAGGCCGACGCTGAAGTGCGGTCCACGCGCGGCCACGACGACGGCGCGGATCTCCTCGTCATCGGCCAGCTGCTCCATCATCACGGGAAGGTCGGCCCAGAAGTCCGGACCCAAGGCGTTCCGGTGCTCGGCGCGGTCGAGCCACAGAGTGCCAACGTGGCCGTCACGCTCGATTGACAGGACCTCCGAGCTGGACATAGCGGCCACAGTAGCGGGGGGTGGGCGGTAGGTTCGCCTGACATGGCCATCGAGCTGCGCTACCGGGTCGTCGATGTGTTCTCCGAC
This sequence comes from uncultured Actinomycetes bacterium, assembly GCA_963717645.1. Taxonomy (GTDB): domain Bacteria; phylum Actinomycetota; class Acidimicrobiia; order Acidimicrobiales; family AC-9; genus AC-9. The sequence continues at coordinate 60,587 of CAVQWQ010000007.1, forward strand.
CGACCGCTCGCCGGCAACGCGGTCTGTGTCGTGCTGGATCCTTGTCCTGAGGCGGTGATGGGCGCCATCGCCCGGGAGGTCAACCTGAGCGAGACGACCTTCCCGACCGTGATCGGGGCGGACGAGTACGAGGTGCGCATCTTCACGCCCACCGTCGAGCTGCCGTTCGCCGGTCACCCCAGTCTCGGCACGGCGTGGGTGCTCGGGCCGGGCCGCTGGACCCAGACGTCGGAGGGGGCGACGGTCGTCGTCGAGGCCGACGATGCGGGGGCGGTGATGGGCCAGCCCACACCGGAGATCACCGAGGCTCCGAAGGCCCTGCTGACCGGCTCGACCCTGCCAGGCGCCGATGGCGCCGAGGGCGCCTACCGGGCCGAGGCGGGGAACGTGACTCACCTCCTCGTCCCCACGACGGCCCGTCTCGACCGCCTTCGCCCGTCGCCGGCCGCTGTCGCAGAGGTGGCCCAGAAGGCCCGGGCGACCACTGTGGCCCTGTTCACCTGGCGGGACGACTCGACACTGCACGTGCGGGTCTTCGTTCCAGGCCCGGACGGCTCCTCGGGTGGAGGGTTCGAGGATCCCGGAACGGGCTCGGCGGCTGGGCCTATCGGGCTGCTCGCCCGCCGCCTCTGGGGCACGGCCGCCGACGTGACGATCTGCCAGGGCGATGAGATGGGCAGGCCCTGTCGGATCGAGGTGCACGCCCAGGAGGGCGACGTGCGAGTCGGAGGCAGGATCGCCGCCTGCGCCGAGGGCAGGTTCACCCTGTAGGGGCCCGCGAGGCAACTAACTAGACTGAGGTCGATGGTCGGGCGCATCGTGGGCCCGATCTGCCGATCCCGATCGGCGACCTCACGATCACGACCTCGTCGCTGAGAGATGACGTCCTTGACCGAGTTCACTGCCGACGCCGCGGCTGCGCTGCCGGGGCCAGCCTGGATGAAGCAGCGGCGGACCGATGCGCTGGCGCGGTTCGAGTCGGGGGAGCTGCCGACCGAGGCCGAGGAGGTGTGGCGCTACAGCCGCATCGACGAGCTCGACCTCGGCTCCTTTCGACCCATCGCCACCACCGAGGTGGACGCCGGACTCGTCCCTGCGGTCGCGGCCGCTGCCGACGCCGTGGGCCCCCGCTCGGGACTGCTGGTGCTGCGCGACGGTCGCGTCGCCCATGCCGAGTTGCGCGACGACCTCGCTGCTCGGGGGGTGCTCCTCGGCGGCCTGCTGCAAGCGGCTCCCGACGAGGGGGCCGAGCTCCTCGGCGCGGTGGCGGGCGCGCCCGATGGCTTCGTCGAGCTCGCGACCGCGTTCCTCGCCGAGGCGGCTCTCGTTCGGGTGCCGCCGAAGGTCGAGCTGGATGCGCCCCTCGTGGTCGTGCACTGGCTGGATACCGACGGAGGAGCCGTCTTCCCACGCACCGTCGTCCAGGTCGGCGAGTCCAGCCAGGCCGGCGTGGTCGAGGTGATGGCCTCTGGTGACGTGGCCGCCCTGGCCGCGCCCGTCGTGGAGCTCGACGTGGCCGACGCCGCCAACCTCGCCTACGTGGGGCTTCAACAGCTCGGCTCGCGGGTCTGGCAGGTCGCCTATCAGGCAAGTCGGGTGGGGAGGGACGCCACCCTGCGGTCGTTCACGGCTTCCCTCGGTGGCGAGTACGCCAGGCTGCGAACGGACTCGCGGCTGGTGGGCCAGGGAGGGTCGACCCAGCTCATGGCCGCCTTCTTCGGGGCGGGCGACCAGATGCACGACTTCCGCACCCTTCAGGACCACGACGCCCCGAAGACGACCAGCGACCTGCTGTTCAAGGGGGCGGTGAGAGATAGAGCCCGGTCGGTGTACAGCGGTCTCATACGGATCCGCCACGGCGCCCACGGGAGCAACGCCTTCCAGACCAACCGCAATCTCGTGCTGTCGGAGGGCGCCCACGCCGACTCGGTTCCCAACCTGGAGATCGAGGAGAACGACGTGCGGTGCAGTCATGCCTCGACGGTGGGACCGATCGACGAGGAGCAGCGGTACTACCTGGAGAGCCGGGGCGTGCCCCCGGCCGCGGCCGATCGTCTGATCGTGGCGGGGTTCTTCGGCGACATCGTCGACCGGGCCCCGGCACCCGGTGTGCATCCCCACCTGCGGCGGGCCATGACCGATCGTCTGGAGAGCGACTGATGGGCGAGCGGGTCAGGCTGTGCGCGACCGCGGAGGTGCCCGCCGGGACGGCGCGACGCTTCGACGTCGGTGAGCATCGGATCGCGCTTATTCGCGTCGGTGACGCGTTCTATGCCCTCGGCGACCGGTGCAGCCATGCCGACTATTCGCTGTCCGAAGGCGAGGTCTACGCCGAGGATCTGGAGATCGAGTGCTGGAAGCACGGCAGCACGTTCTCACTTGAGACCGGCGAGCCCCTCTGCCTGCCCGCCACCCAGCCCGTACCGCTGTACGAGGTGGAGGTCGACGGCGACGACGTGATGGTGGTCCTGCCGTGAGGCCGGCCCGGGAGACCGGCCCCGACGGAAGCGAGCTTTCGATCACAGGATTGCGAGCGGGGGTCCCCGAGCGGGAGATCCTCGAAGGTATCGATCTCCGGCTCCGGAGTGGCGAGGTCCATGCCGTCATGGGCCCCAACGGCTCGGGCAAGAGCACGCTCGCCCATGTCCTGATGGGTCGGCCGGGTTACCGCGTCACCGCCGGCGGCGTGACCCTCGACGGCGTCGACCTCCTCGCCCTGCCCACCTGGAAGCGGGCCCAGGCCGGGCTGTTCCTCGTCCCCCAGTACCCCACGGAGGTGCCGGGCGTGAGCCTGGAGGAGGCGCTGGGCGAGGCGCTCACCGCGGCGGGTCGGGACCGGGGCGAGGTGCGTGAGTTGGTCGCGGCGGAGGCGGGCCGCATCGGGTTCGATCCGAGGTTCCTCGTGCGGCCCTTGAACGTCGACCTGTCGGGCGGTGAGAAGAAGCGCAACGAGACGGTGCAGCTCGGTGTGCTCCGACCGAGATTCGCGGTGCTGGACGAGGTCGACTCGGGCCTCGACATCGACGCCCTCCGGGCCGTGGCCAGTCGCATCGAGGCGGCCACGACCGAGTCGGCGCTCGGCGTGCTCGCGATCACGCACTACACGCGGCTCCTCCACGTGCTCAGGGCTGACGCGGTCCACGTGATGGTCCGCGGGACGATCGTCCGCAGCGGGGGACCCGAGCTGGCCGAGGAGCTCGAGCAGACCGGCTACGCCCCGTACGGGGTCGACGAGCCAGGAGCGAGCGTCTCAGGGGCCTGAGCAGCCCGCTGGGGGGCCGGAGACCGGCGCTCGGCCCGCTGCGCCCCGCGGGGCAAGGGATGCCGCGCCGACGGCACGGTCGAACTTGACCGGGCGGTCGAGTTACGATGACCGCCACCGCCGGTCTGGTCGGTCGCGAGCAAGGGGGTTCGCCGAGATGCGGTTCTTCAGCTTCCACCTGATGCCCTATCCGGCCTTGCCGGACGACTACGACGGACCCGCCTGGGTCACCTGTCCCAACTCGCTGTTCGACCCGGGCGTCGGCACCCAGATCTACAACCGCTATCTGGACGAGCTCATCCTCGCCGAAGAGCTCGGCTTCGACGGGGTCTGCGTGAACGAGCACCATCAGAACGCCTACGGCCTCATGCCCTCGCCCAACCTGATGGCGTCGATCCTCGCCCGCCAGACGAGCCGAGTACGGATCGCCGTGGTGGGCAACGCGCTGCCGCTGTACGACCCGCCCACGCGGGTGGCAGAGGAGTTCGCCATGATCGACTGCATCAGTGGCGGTCGCCTCATCGCCGGGATGGTCGTCGGGGGAGGTCCGGAGTACTACTCGTTCTCGATCAACCCGGCGCATGCCCGGGAGCGGTTTCAGGAGGCCCACGACATCATCAAGCGGGCGTGGACCGAACCCGGTCCGTTCGAGTTCATCGGCAAGCACTACAAGTTGCGCTACGTCAACAGCTGGCCCCGCCCGGTCCAGCAGCCTCATCCGGAGATCTGGATCCCCGGCGTCGGGTCACTCGAGACGATCGAGTTCGTCGCCCGCAACCGCTACGCCTACATGGGTATCCCGTACTTCCATATCGACGTGTTCGAGCGCATGTTCAAGATGATGCGGGAGGCCTGTCAGCGAGAAGGCTACGAGGTGGATCCGCTGCAGCTGGGCTGGCTCGTGCCGATCTTCGTGGCCGAGACCGACGCGGAGGCCCGCCGTCAGTACGAGGACCACTTCTGGTACTTCGTCCGCCGCCTCCTACCTGGCATCAACATCTCCCCTCCGGGCTACACCTCGACTCGCTCGTACGAGAACATCCTGAAGGGAGCGAAGACCTTCGCCCTCAACCTGAAGAGCTGGGACGAGGTGCGGGCGGGGGAGTACGCCATCGTGGGCTCACCGGACACCGTGACCGAGCGGCTCACCGAGAACCTCCGTCGCCTCGGACCCGGCAACCTGCTCGGACTGTTCCAGCTGGGAACGCTTCCGGCGGATGCAACCCGGCGTAGCCTCGAGCTGTTCGCCACCGAGGTCATGCCCAAGCTGCGCGCTGCCTTCCCGCCCGGCCAGCCGGTGCTCGGCGCGCCGGCGGCGGTGGCCTGATGGGAACCAGCCTCAGCGACGAGCGGCTGTCGACCCAGATCGGCGACGTGCACGTCTTTCGAGCGGGGACTGGCGACCCCGTCGTCTATCTCCATTCGGCCATGGGGGAAGGCGCCGGGATGCTGTTCCTCGAGAGCCTGGCTGACGAGCGTGCAGTGGTGGCGCCCGTCTTCCCCGGCTTCGGCGAGTCCGCGGGCATCGAGAGCATCGACGACATGGACGACGCCGTGTTCCACCTCCTCGACGTGCTCGACCGCCTCGGCCTGTCGTCGCCTGCGGTGGTGGGGCTGTCCCTCGGTGGCTGGATGGCGGCGGAGCTCGCCGTGCGCTACCCAGAGCGCGTCAGCCGCCTGGTGCTGGTGAACCCGGTCGGGCTGTACATTCCAGGCGCCGAGATCAAGGAGCTCTTCGGGCGACCGCTGCGCGAGCTGGCCCAGGACATGTTCGCCGACCAGAGCCATCCCATGGCCCAGATGATGAGCCAGTTGGACATCATGGCGGCCAGCGAGGTCGAGATCCCCTTCGAGGTCCTGCGTCCGCTGCTCCAGTCAATGGCCGCCACGGCCAAGTTGGCCTGGGATCCCTACCTGCACGATCCCAAGCTGGTGCGCCGCCTGTACCGAGTCAGCTCGCCCACCCTCGTCGTCCGTGGCGCTCAGGACACCCTCGTGCCCAGAGCGCATGCCGAGGCCTACGCCAGCGGGATCTCCCGAGCGCGACTCGAGGACGTCGACGGCGCTGCGCACCTGTTGCCGCTGGAGAAGCCCGACGAGCTGGTCGAGCTCGTCCGTGCCCACCTGGCCGCCTAGCCGGCGCGTAGCTGCCGTGCCGTCGGACGAGGGGCTGCGTCGTCCCCGCTAGTCGCGTGCCCGCATCACGCCAAGGACCACCAGCCCGACCGCGACGGCGATGAACCCGGCGGAAAAGCAGATGGTGGACGCCTTGGTGAGCTTCTCGGTGACGCCCTGGAACGCCTCGTAGGAGAGGATCGAGTAGGCGAAGCCGACGATCAGGAAGCCGGCCGCGGCGAGAAACAGGCCAGGAGCGATGCTCGGCCGGTGCCGGTGGCTCGGCGGTGCCGCCGTCGCCAGCACGGGCTGGGTCTGGGGTCCCGGTGGCCCGCTGGCCCCGCCCTGCCCGCCAGGGCCGCCAGGGCCGCCAGGCCCAGGCCCAGGGCCGCCCGACCCAGGCCCGCCCAGCCCAGGGCCGCCCAGCCCGCCCGAGGGGTTCCTCGTGGCCGTGCTGGCCACCGTGGCGGTGCCGACGCCCGACGACGGACCGCTGGTCGCGCCGGTCGCCGGGCTGGGTCCGCCGCCGCCCACCGCCGGGCCGCCCGGCGAGGTGAGGTCCGCGCCGCAGTGAGGACAGAATCGAAAGTCCGAGGGCACCTCATGCCCGCATCGTCCGCAGTAAGGCATGACTCAACCTTCCTCGACAGGGGTTTGCCCCGCTCCAAGCACCCGCCGGCGTGCAGGGTACCGCGTCACGCCGTCTCCTGGGGGTGACCGTTCCTGGTCGTGGGGATGGCGCCGACAGGGGCTGAGGTGGGCCGCCGTGTCCGACGTCGTACATGGTCAGGCACGAATATCGGGTTCCGCTAGATGCAGCGTCCCGGAGAGGGCATTCTTGTGTCGTGGGCGACGACCGGAGGATGCCGATGGGTAGGCACGTGATTCCCCTGGACGCTGGCGCGGAGGCCGAAGAGGAAGCCCTGCGAGTGGCGGATCAGGCGTACGACAAGGCCATGCACGCCACGATGGACGTGGCCAACAGCGAGCTCGAGCGGGCCGAGGCTCTGCGCGTGGCGACCCTTGCACGGGCCGAGGCGCTGCGAGCGGCGACGGTGGCGCGGGCCGACGCGCTGCGGCGGATCTCCGGTGAGCACGTCGGTTCGGTACGACGGGCCGAGACGGATCGTACTGCGGCGCTCCGGCGTGCCGAGACCCGGTACCAGGAAGCGCTGGAGACGGCGGAGGAGTCAGCCACCAAAGCCGTCGAGCACGCGTACGAGGCGGAGATGGCGGCGGCCCAGGCGGCCCACGAGGAGGCGTTGCGGGCGGCGGAGACGGCGGCGGTGAGCGCCATCGCTCGGGCGGCGACGGTGCGCCAGGCTGCCCTCGCCCGAGCCGAGGCCCTCAGGAACGCCGGCAAGTCACGAGCCGAGACCGTGCGCGACGCCACCAAGGCCTACGAGGCGTCTCTCGACGCCGCCGCCCGGTCCCGGGCGGAGGAGCTGCGCGAGGCCACACGCGAGCAGGACGAGGCGCTGTACGCGGCCACGATCAGCTACGAGAAGGCGTTGCGGGCCGCTCAGGGCGCACCGCCATCGCTCGATGGCGGCGACCAGATTGCCGGCGCCATCGGTCCGGCACATGAGGAGGAACGCCCGTCGTCGGGAAATGGCCAGCACGAGGCCATCCCCAACGACGGCAGGATCACGCCCTCGTGATCTGACGTCCCGTGTCCGAGGCTAGGGTGCCGGCCCGATGGGCTCTTCTGTCGGGCCGGCCGCCGGGGCCGGCGGTGCGCTCGGGACGATCGTTGTCGTGGGCGCCTCGCTGGCCGGCCTGCGGGCGGTCGAGACGCTCCGCCGGGCGGGCTACGACGGCCGTCTCCATCTGGTGGGCGCCGAGGAGCACCTCCCGTACGATCGGCCGCCCCTTTCCAAGCAGGTGCTGTCCGGCGCCTGGGAGCCGGACCGGATCTGGCTCGAGGACGAGGAAGCCTTCGCCGGCCTCGATCTCGAGGCCCACCTCGGCAGCACAGCGACCGACCTCGACCTCGACGAGCGGGTCGTGGTGCTGCACCATGGGACGCGTCTCGGCTTCGATGGTCTCCTCGTCGCCACCGGGGCGCGGCCGCGTCACCTGCCTGACGTGGCCGACCTCGACGGGGTCCACCTGCTGCGGACCCTCGAGGACTGCCTGAGCCTGCGGAGCGCATTCGACAAGGGGGCTCGAGTCGTCGTTGTCGGCGCCGGATTCATCGGCTCCGAGGTGGCGGCCACGGCTCGCTCTCGGGGCCTGGATGTGACCGTCCTCGAGGCCCTACCGGTGCCCCTGGCGAACGGGCTGGGCGAAGCGATGGGAAGCGTGTGCGGCGAGCTGCACCGTGATCATGGAGTGGACCTGCGCTGCGATGCCGCCGTGGCCGGATTCGACGGCGATGGACGGGTCGAGCGGGTGTGGCTGGTCGACGGGTCCGCGATCGATGCCGACGTGGTGGTCGTGGGCGTGGGGGTGACGCCCAACACGTCCTGGCTGGACTCGTCGGGGCTGTCGATCAACAACGGAGTGCTGTGCGACGAGCGCTGTGCCACCGGCGCGCCAGGCGTGTACGCCGCCGGCGACGTGGCCCGGTGGCACAACCCGCTGTTCGGCGAGGACATGCGCGTCGAGCACTGGACGAACGCGTCCGACCAGGGCGTGGTGGCGGCGCAGAACCTGCTCGCCGGACCGGGTGGGGGGCAGCCCTACGCCCCGGTACCGTACTTCTGGTCCGACCAGTACGACACCAAGATCCAGCTGGTGGGCCATCCCCGACCGGGCGACGAGGTCCGGGTGGTTCGGGGCTCGGTCGAGGAGCGTCGGTTCGTCGCCTTGTACGGGCACCGGGGCCGGCTCAGCGCGGCGCTGGCCTTCAGCTCGCCGCGTCCCCTCATGGCGTACCGCCGACTGCTCAGCGAGGGCGCCTCGTGGGACGCTGCCCTCGCCCACGCCGACTCCAGCGGATAGCTACGCGGGGCTGGGCTCGTCGAGACCCTGGGCCAGCGCGTTCCACGAGAGGGTCGCGCACTTGATCCGGACCGGAAACTTCACCACTCCCTGCAACGCGGCAAGGTCGCCGAGGGCGACCTCGGGCTCGGTGCCGTCACCATGGGCGGCTGCACCGTTGCCGTCGCTGTCCTCGCCGTCCAGGCGCGCCTCGTGCACCGACATGAGGCCCTTGAAGGCCCTGATCACCGCCCGCGCCTCGTCGATCGAACGGCCCTTGACGACGGTGGACATCATCGACGCCGAGGACTGGCTGATCGAGCAGCCCTGCCCGCTGACCTTCACGTCGGCGATCGTGCGCCCGTCGACGTCGAGGTAGACGATGATCTCGTCCCCGCACAGCGGATTGAAGCCCTCCACCCGGCGGGCGGGTGGTGACGGCAGCTCACCGCGGTTCCTCGGGTTGCGGTAGTGGTCGAGAATGATCTCGCGATAAAGGTCTTCGAGTCCGGCCATGCAAGCCCCCTAGAAGAACAGCGCCTCTGCCTGAGTCAGAGCCTCCACCAGCACGTCGACGTCAGACTCATCGTTGTAAACGTACAACGAGGCGCGGGCCGTGCCGCTCACGCCCAGACGGCGCATGAGGGGCTTGGCGCAGTGATGGCCAGCGCGAACGCAGACCCCGGCTTGGTCGAGAACCTGGGAGAGGTCGTGTGGGTGGACGTCCTTGTACGACATCGACAGCAGGCCGCCCTGCCGGCAGGCGTCACGAGGTCCGTGGATGACCAGGGCGTCACCGTGGCGCCTGCCCAGGGTCTCGAGGGCGTACGCCGTCAGCTCGACCTCGTGGGCGCGCACCGCCTCCATGCCCAGGGCCTGGAGGTAATCGACGGCGGCACCGAGCCCGACGGCCTCGGCGATCGGAGGGGTGCCCGCCTCGAACTTCCACGGCAGGGAGTTGGGCTCGAAGCCGTCGAGGCGCACGTCACGGATCATGGAGCCCCCGCCCAGGAAGGGGGGGGTCGCCTCCAGCAGCTCCTCGCGACCCCAGAGCACACCGATCCCGGTGGGTCCGAGCATCTTGTGGCCTGTGAAGGCGAGGAAGTCACAGCCGAGCTCGGTCACGTCGGTCGGGACGTGGGGGACGTACTGGGATCCGTCGCCCACCACGATGGCGCCGTTGGCCCGCGCCACGTCGACGATGCGCTCGAGCGGGTTGATCGTCCCCAGCACGTTGGACATGAGCGTCACCCCGATGAGCTTCACGCCGTCGGCCAGACGCTCGAGATCGTCGAGGGCCAGCTGCCCGTGGTCGTCGACGCCCAGGTAGCGCAGCTCGAGGCCGAGCTCCTCGGCCAGGATGAGCCAGGGCACCAGGTTGGAGTGGTGCTCCATCTCCGTGAGCAGGACGGAGTCACCCGCCCGCAGGTTGCGGCGCCCCCACGCCTGGGCCACCAGGTTCAACGACTCGGTGGCGTTCTTGGTGAAGACGACCTCACGGTCGGGCGCCGGTGCGCCGATGAAACGGCCGATCTTGCTCCGGGCCTCGGCGAAGAGGCGGTCGGACTCCTCCGCGATGGAGTACAGGCCGCGGTGGACGTTGGCGTAGGTCGACTCGTAGAAGGCGTTCATGGCCTCCAGGACCGCACGCGGCTTCTGTGACGAGGAGGCCGAGTCGAGATAGACGAGGCGAGGACCCTCGCGCGGACGGTCGAGGACCGGGAAGTCGGCCCTGAGGAGCCCGCCGTCGACGGCGTCGACCATGTCCATCTGCCCTAGGCGCGCCATGCCTCGTAACCCTCCTCCTCGAGCCGGGTGGCCAGCTCAGGACCACCCGAGTCGACCAGACGCCCGTCGATGAGGATGTGCACCCGATCCGGCTGCAGCTCGGAAAGGATGCGCTGGTAGTGCGTGATCAGGAGCACACCGAGCTCGGGGCGGGCGCCCCGCACCTCCTGCACGCCCCTGGCAACCACCCGGACGGCGTCTATGTCGAGCCCGGAGTCGGTCTCGTCGAGGATGGCGACCTCCGGCTCCATGATCGCCATCTGAAGCACCTCGTTGCGCTTCTTCTCCCCGCCCGAGAACCCCTCGTTGAGGTAGCGGTCACCGAACGAGGGGTCCATCCCCAGCTTCTTCATCCACTCCATGATCGACAGCCGCAGCTCGAGGACCGACATGTCCATGCCCCGGCGGGCCGAGAGCGCCTGACGCAGGAACTGGGCCACAGGGACGCCCGGGATCTCCTCGGGGTACTGGAAGGCGAGAAACATCCCGGCCTTGCCGCGCACGTCGGCGGGCCAATCGGTGACGTCCTCCCCCTTGAACACCACCCGGCCCGCGGTGACGCGGAGGTCGGGGCTTCCCAGCAGGGCGTTGGCCAGCGTCGACTTGCCCGATCCGTTGGGCCCCATCAGGGCGTGGATCTCACCGGGCCGGACGACCAGGTCGACGCCCTTGAGGATCTCGGTGCCCTCGGCGGAGACGTGGAGGTTCTGGATCTCGAAGATCGGCTCGGCCACGACACCGATTCTATTAGCACTACGGCGGTAGGGGAAACCCCTGCGCGCCGGCGTCGGCGGCCGGCGGGCCGGCCGTGCTACCAGCCCCGGTCGATCCACTCCTGGAGGTGGGGCCGCTCGGTGCCGATCGTCGTGTCGTCGCCATGCCCGGGCAGCACCAGCACGTCCGGGGGGAGGGGGGCGAAGAGCCGCTCCTCGAGCGAGCGGATGATCGTCGGGAAGTCGCCCCCCGGGAAGCTGGTCGCGCCGGGGCCGCCTGGGAACAGCGTGTCCCCGCTGAAGAGCACCGGCGCCCCCTCGAGCAGGAAGCACATCGATCCCGGCGTGTGGCCCGGCGTGTGGATGGTCTTGAGGCGCAGCCGGCCGACCTCGAACACCGAGTCGTCCTCCAGGAGGAAGTCGTAGGACGGCAGCATGCCCGCGTCGTCGGGGGTGATCCCCACGTCGATGCCGGCCTCCCGCACGGCCGGGACGGCCTGGATGTGGTCCCAGTGACCATGGGTCTCCAGGACCTTGACCACGTTGAGCCGCCGACACATGTCGAGCAGGCGGTCGTGCTCGTTGGCGGCGTCGATGAGGACGGCCTGGCCCGTCTCCTTGCACCGCAGGACGTAGACGTTGTTGTCCATGGGGCCGACCACGACGTGGTGGATCTCGGCCCTGCTGTCTTGGAATTTCATCTTGACCACCCGGTCTAGTAGAACTGGATCATTCTCGCCGCCCGATCGAGGGGGAGGCCAGCAGTGAACTTCGCGTTCAGCGAGGAGCAGGAGGAGCTCAGGAGCTCGGTGCGCCGGTTCCTCGACGACAAGTCGCCGATACCTGAAGTACGCCGGCTCATGGAGACCACCGAGGGCTACGACCCTGCCGTCTGGGCCCAGATGGGCACCCAGCTGGGACTCCAGGGGCTCGCCATCCCCGAAGAGCACGGGGGTTCGGGCTTCACGTACGTGGAGCTGATCGTCGTGTTCGAGGAGATGGGTCGATCCCTGCTGTGCGCGCCGTACTTCGCCACCATAGCCCTGGCTGCCAACGCCATCCTCACCACCGGGGATGACGCGGCCAAGAAGGAGCTGCTCCCGGGCATCGCCACCGGTGACACCATCGCCACCCTCGCTTTCACCGAGGACAACGGACGTTGGGACGAGGGTGGTATCACGACCACGGCGACCAGGGCAGGAGACGGCTGGACCCTCGACGGGCACAAGATGTTCGTGCTCGACGGACACGTGGCCAATCTGCTGGTCGTGGCGGCGCGCACACCTGCGGGGTTGAGCCTGTTCGCGGTCGAGGGCGATGCAGCGGGGCTGACCCGCACGCCGCTGGCCACCATGGACCAGACCCGCAAGCAGGCGCGTCTCGAGCTGGCGGGCACGCCAGGGCGACTCATCGGGGCCGACGGCGGGGCCTCGCCCGGCTTGTCGCGGACCTTGGACCTCGCCGCCGTGGCTCTTGCCGCCGAGCAGGTGGGCGGCGCCCAGCGGTGTCTCGACATGAGCGTCGAGTACGCCAAGGAGCGGGTCCAGTTCGGCCGGCCCATCGGCAGCTTCCAGGCCATCAAGCACAAGTGCGCCGACATGCTCCTCGAGGTCGAGTCGGCCAAGTCGGCGGCCTACTACGCGGGATGGGCCGCGGCCGAGAGCTCGGACGAGCTGCCCGTGGTGGCCAGCCTGGCCAAGGCGTACTGCTCCGACGCGTACTTCCACGCTGCGGCCGAGAACATCCAGATCCACGGCGGGATCGGCTTCACCTGGGAGCACGACGCCCATCTGTACTTCAAGCGGGCCAAGTCCTCCGAGCTGCTCCTCGGCGATCCGACGTACCACCGGGAGCTGCTGGCCCAACGCATAGGTCTCTAGGGCACGGGCCTCTGAGGCAGCGGCGGCCGACGCCGGCCTGCGTCGGCGCGTGACTAACCTGGCCCGGTCATGATCACTGTCGTGCTGGTGATCGTGGCCGCGGCGCTCGTGGCGGCGCTGGTGGCGACGGCGGCCACCGTCACCAGGCAGACCGAGCGGCGGCGGCCCCCGACGCGGCGGCGCGCCCAAGGGCGGCGGGCCGTCGATCAGGACGTCGTGGTGTCCTGGGTGACGCGCCACCTGCCGTTCGAGGTCAGCGAGCGGCTCAGCCAGCAGGACGTGCGACAGATCATCGATTGGAACCTCGAGTTCTTCCGCTCCCGCACCACCTCCGGCAACGGCCACTCGGCCAGCGTGGAAGCACCGATCGTCGTCGCCGGAGCCGAGACGGTCGACTACGTGCTGGGACGAGCCGACGCGGTGGGGACGTCCTACACACCCGCCCAGGTGCACGCCGTCCTGGCTGCCCAGATGAGCTACCTGGAGTCCATCGGGGCCGTCGGCGAGGGGCCGCCGGAGTCCCGTTGAGCTGGCCTGGCGCGATACTGACAGGGTGGCGTCGACACCAGAGCGGGGCTCGGGAGAGGGCCGGCTGCGGGCCTCTGACGCCGACCGGGACCGTGTGGCCGCCGTGCTGCGCCAGCACTGCTCCGCCGGACGGCTGACCTTCGAGGAGCTCTCCGAGCGACTGGGGCAGGTGTACGAGGCGCGCACCCTCGACCAGCTGTACTCCCTCACCAACGACATGCCAGATCCGGAGCCCCACCCGCACGTGGGTGAGTACCTACCCCGGCTGCGCCCGGTCGTTCCGGCCAGACGGCGCGCACTGGGCGTCGACGCGGCGACGTACGCCGTGATCAGCGCCGTGCTGGTTGCCGTGTGGGCCGTGACGGGAGGGGGCTACTTCTGGCCGATCTGGCTGATCGTCGTCTGGGGGGTACTGGTCGCCGTGCACGCGGTCAGCGTGTTCCGGCGCCCTCGTGGCGACAGCAGCGGCGGGTGACGCATGCCGGCGCGGAAATGCCCCCGCAGTGCGCGTCCATCCGTATAGCCTGTTGCCACCAGAGAAAGGAGGTGGTCCAACTGAGCTGTCAAACCGCAGGGACCCTGGAGGTGGCTGGCCGCTAGGGCGGCCGCTGGACCACCTGGTGAATCTCAGCCAGACACCGCTCGGCGAGGCGGTCGGGAGCCGGTCCCACCTGATGCCATAGGTTCTCGTCGAGTCCTTTCCAGTAGTTGTCGTCCCGGGGGGCGCTTCGGCGCCCCCCGGAGTCATCTCCGGGCGGTAGCCCGGCCAAGGTGCGCAGCCGGGCCAGGTTGGCTCCCGATTGCCAGGGGTAGGTGCGAGTCGTGCAGTTGGACATACGCAGCGGTGGCGTCACGCTGCGTGGCTACCTGGTGGGGCCCGACCTCGAGCCGGGTCAGTCCTGCGGGTTGCTCGTCGTGTGTCACGGCTTTCCGGCCGGTCCGAAGGGAGCTGCCGCTGCCGCCCACACCTACCCCCAGCTCGCCGACCGATTGACGGCGGAGGCGGGGTGGGCGGTCCTGACGTTCAACTTCCGGGGGACGGGGGAGTCGGAGGGCGACTTCTCACTGGGTGGCTGGATGGACGATCTCCGGGCGGTGGTCGACCACGCCCTCGGTCTGCCCCAGATCAGCGGTGTGTGGCTGGCCGGGTTCAGCACCGGCGGTTCGCTCGCTCTCTGCGGGGCCGGGGAGGACGAGCGCATCCGCGGCGTGGCCGCCCTGGCTGCTCCCGCCGACTTCTCCCAGTGGGCCGCCGCTCCTGATCGCCTCCTGGCCGAGGCCGGTGACCTCGGGGTGGTGCGCGGCGCCGGGTTCTCCGACGACGCCGGTGTGTGGGCGAGAGAGCTGGACGAGCTTCGGCCGCTTGCTCTGGTTGGGAAGGTGCCGCCCCGGCCACTGCTGATCGTGCACGGCGGGGACGACACGGTCGTGCCCGTGGTCGAGGCGCGCGCGCTCGACGATGCCGCCGACGGCCGGGGAGAGCTGCGGGTGCTCAGCGGGGCGGGCCACCGCCTCCGCCATGACCCACGCGCCATCGCCGTCCTGCTGGGGTGGCTCGAGCGCCAGGGCGAGGGGGCCTGAGCCTCACCCTTCGAGGCGACCGGCTGCGACCAGCGCGTCCTCCAGGGTGTGGCGCAGAACCCGAGCCCGGGCCTCGGGATCGTCAGCCTCGGTGAGGAAGCGAACGACCACGAAGCGGCGACCGCCAGCCTCCACCATGGGTCCTACGGTCTCAGGCGTCACGCCGCCGGTGACGAAGAAGGGTCGGGCGGCGCGGGCCGAAACGTGAGACACGTACCCCAGCCCGGTACCGGGCCGTCCCGGCTTGGTCGGTGTGGGGCTGACGGGACCGGCCGACAGGTAGTCGACCGGCTCGCCATCGGCTGCCTCCATCTGGGCAGGGTCGTGCGTCGACAGCCCGACCAGGGCGTCGGGACCCATGATGCGTCGGGCCAGGGTGGGTGGGGCGTCGTCCTGGCCCAGGTGGACTCCGTCCGCGCCGAGCTCGAGGGCGAGGTCGGGCCGGTCGTTCAGGATGAAGGGAACGTCGTGCTCGCGGCAGACCTCGAGGGCGACGCGGGCGCGCGCCAGCAGCGGTCGTGCTTCGAGCGACTTTTCCCGCAGCTGGACGACGTCGACCCCGCCGCGGATGCAGGCGGCCAGAAAGCGGGCCAGATCGGCGCGATCGGCACAGCATAAGTAGAGGCGGCGCCCGTCGAGGCGTTGGCGCGCCGCGGCAGTGATGACGCCTCAGGCGCTGGCCGAGGGCTCGGCCCGCGCCTGCGCCTTCATGGCTCGCTTGTGCTCGCGCACCTTGCCGAGGGTCTCAGGACCGTCGATGTCGGCGACCGACATGAAGCTGTCCGGCTGGCCGAAGGCGCCCGCCGCCTCCTCCCAGCCCGGAGGCCGCACGTCCATGCGCTTGCCCAGCAGGGCGACGAAGATCTTCGCTTTGCGGTCGCCGAACCCGGGCAGGGACCTGACCGTCTTCAGCAGCTCCTGCCCGCTCGCCGCCGAGCGCCAGATGCCGGACGCGTCACCGCCGTAG
The DNA here is from genome assembly GCA_963717645.1 of uncultured Actinomycetes bacterium. Lineage (GTDB taxonomy): Bacteria > Actinomycetota > Acidimicrobiia > Acidimicrobiales > AC-9 > AC-9. The sequence continues at coordinate 76,346 of CAVQWQ010000007.1, forward strand.
TCGTCGACGACGACCCGGCACAGCTCATGGACCCGCCGGGCCATGGAGCCGGGGAAGCGGTGCAGGGCGGGCGGGCCGGTGAAGACCTTGACCAGGTCCTCGGGGTCCATCGCCGCCATCTCCGCAGGGTCGAGTCGTCCATCGAGCCGCTCGCGCAGCTCGAGGGGGCTCCGAAACGCCCATTCCAGCGGGACCTGCTGGTCCAGCACCATGCCGATCAGCAGCGCCAGCGGGTCCCTGCTCAGCAGCTCGTCGGCAGCGTCGTCGCCGGACAGGGCAAGAGAACGAGCGGGCACGGGCCCGATTCTGTCACGCGTCCCGAGGGTCAGGCCTGTCGGAATCGATGCCGTAGCGGGAGATGGCGTCGGCGACCTCCTCCGCCTTGGCCTCACCCAGCTCCACGAGGGCGCTGAGGACGGCGACGACCACGTGGGCGGCGTCGGTCTCGAAATGTCGACGCAGCGCGGCGCGGGTGTCGGAGCGCCCGAAGCCGTCGGTGCCGAGCGCGGTGAAGTGCGCCGGCACCCACCTGCCCACCTGGTCCGGCACCGCCTTCATGAAGTCGGTGACGGCCACCACCGGGCCCTCGTTCTGTGAGAGGGCCTCGGTGACGTATGGCGTCCGGGCCTGCTGCCCGGGGTGGAGCCGGTTCCAGCGCTCGGCGGACAGGGCGTCCTCGCGCAGGGCCTTGTAGGAGGTCACCGACCACGCCTCGGCCGCCACATCCCAGTCGCGGGCCAACAGGTCCCGCGCATCCATCGCCGTCTGCCACGCGGGCCCCGAGAAGAAGATGGCGGCGCGACGGCGCTGCGCCACCTTGCCCCGTGGCCCGTCGGGTAGGCCCGCGAAGCGGTACATCCCCCTGATCGTGCCCTCTCTCACCCGGTCGCCGTCGTCGCCCTCGGGCAGCGACGGCATCACGTAGTTCTCGTTGTAGAGCGTGAGGTAGTAGAAGCGATCCTCGGGCTCGTCGCCGTACATGCGGGTGATGCCCTCGGACACGATCACGGCCACCTCGTAGGCGAAGGCGGGGTCGTAGGCCGAGAGATTGGGGAACGTCGACGCCAGCACGTGCGAGTGGCCGTCCTGGTGCTGGAGGCCCTCGCCGTTCAGCGCCGTGCGCCCCGCCGTGGCCCCGAGCAGGAAGCCGCGTCCCCGTGAGTCACCGAGCGACCAGGCCAGGTCGCCCACCCGCTGGAACCCGAACATCGAGTAGAAGATGTAGAAGGGGAGCATGGGCTGACCCCACGTGGCGTACGAGGTGGCGGCGGCGGCGAAGCTGGCCATGGAGCCGGCCTCGGTGATGCCCTCCTCCAGGATCTGCCCGGACTCGCTCTCCGAGTACGACAGGAGCAGGTCGGCATCTACTGGCGTGTACCGCTGCCCGCCGGCGGCGTAGATCTTCACCTCCTTGAACAGGGCGTCGAGGCCGAACGTGCGGGCCTCGTCGGGGATGATCGGTACCACGCGGGTACCGATGGCGCTGTCCCGCAGAAGGTTGCGCAACAGCCTGGCGAACCCCATCGTCGTCGACACGGCCTGGTTCTTGGACCCGGCCAGGAACTCCGCGAACGCCTTGGGATCCGGTGCCGGCAGCGGCTTGGACCGCACGATCCGGGTCGGCAGCGGACCGTGGAGGGCCTTGCGGCGGGTCATCAGGTAGTCGTGCGCCGGCGAGCCAGGGACCGGGCGGTAGTAGGGCGGCAGCTCGGCGTCGAGCGCCTTGTCGGGGATCTCGTCCTCCAGGTAGAGGCGCTCGCGGAGGCGTAGGAGCTGCGCCTTGTTCATCTTCTTGATCTGGTGGGTCGCGTTGCGGGCCTCGATCTCGGGCCCGAGGGTCCAGCCCTTGATCGTCTTGGCCAGGATGACGGTGGGGGTTGCCTGGTGCTCGACGGCCGCCTTGTAGGCGGCGTAGAGCTTGCGGTAGTCGTGACCGCCGCGCGGCAGCGCCTGTAAGTCGGCGTCGGAGAGGTGCTCGACCATTCGCCGCAGCCGCGGGTCGGGACCGAAGAAGTGCTCACGGATGTACGCGCCCGACTCGGTTGCGTACTTCTGGTACTCGCCGTCCACGGTGGTTGTCATCTTGTTGACCAGCACGCCGTCGACGTCGCGCATCAGCAGCTCGTCCCATTTGGAGCCCCAGATCACCTTGATCACGTTCCAGCCCGCGCCCCGGAACGTCGCCTCGAGCTCCTGGATGATCTTGCCGTTGCCACGCACCGGTCCGTCGAGGCGCTGGAGGTTGCAGTTGATGACGAAGACCAGGTTGTCGAGTCCCTCGCGCGCCGCCAGCGAGAGACCGCCGAGGGTCTCGGGCTCGTCCACCTCGCCGTCACCCAGGAAGCACCACACCCTTGCCGCGGTGGTGTCGGCGACGTGCCGGTGCCGGAGGTAGCGGTTGAAGCGCGCCTGGTACACCGCGTTGATCGGGCTCAGCCCCATCGACACGGTCGGGTACTCCCAGAAGTCCGGCATCAGCCGGGGATGGGGATAGCTCGAGAGCCCCCCGCCCCCGATCTCCTGGCGGAAGTTGTCCAGTTGGGTCTCGGTCAGCCGTCCCTCGAGGTAGGCCCGGGCGTAGATCCCCGGGGAGGCGTGACCCTGGAAGAAGACCTGGTCGCCCGCGGTGCCGTCGTCCTTTCCCCTGAAGAAGTGGTTGAAGCCGACCTCGTAGAGCGACGCGGAGCTGGCGTAGGTGGCCAGGTGCCCCCCGATGCCCTCCGAGCGGGCGTTCGCCCTCGTGACCATCACCGCCGCGTTCCACCGGATGAAGGCGCGGATCCGCCGCTCCATGTGCTCGTCACCGGGGAACCACGGCTCGTCCTCGGGCGGGATCGTGTTGATGTACGGCGTCGAGACCGTGGCCGGGAATCCCACCTGGGCCGCCCGGGCCCGTTCCAGCAGCTTCATGAGCAGGAAGCTGGCCCTCGTCCGGCCCCGGGTCTCCACGACGGAGTCGAACGAGTCGAGCCACTCGAGGGTCTCCTCGGGGTCGATGTCCGGAAGCTGATGGGAAAAACCGTCGAATATCACCACTCCATCCTCGCGCTTTCGGTCGGTTAGGAGGGCCTCTCGGGGCATGCTGTTGGAGATGGCCACGATCGTGTACACCGACGGCGCCTGCATCGGGAACCCGGGCCCGGGCGGATGGGCGTGGGCGGTCCCCGGCGGTCGATTCGCCAGCGGCGCCGAGCCCATGACGACCAACCAGCGCATGGAGATCACGGCGGCCCTCGAGGCCTTGCGGGCGCTGGAGGCGCCCGTGGAGGTGGTGAGCGACTCGATCTACGTCGTCAACTGCTTCCGCCAGCGGTGGTGGGAGAACTGGGTGCGGAAGGGCTGGCGCAACGCGCGGGGACAGCCGGTCGCCAACCAGGATCTCTGGAAGCCGCTCGTCGATCTGGTCCGCTCGGAGGTCGGGGTGACGTTCCGGTGGGTGAAGGGGCACTCCGCCGATCCCTACAACGAGCTCGTCGACGGCCTGGCCGTGGAGGCGGCTCGCACCCAGGTGGGCCGGGAGGGTGACGGCCCTCCCGACCTCGGCTAGGGAGACGACGATGTCGGTCGGGGTCGACACCGGGGGCACGTTCACCGACGTGGTCCACGACGACGGGCGCGTGCTCAAGCTTCCCTCGACACCACGGGACCCGTCGCAAGCTGTGGCTGACGCGCTCCAGCGCGTGGGCCGGCCCGACCTGCTCGCTCACGGCACCACGGTGGCGACCAACGCCCTCCTCGAACGGCGCGGCGCCAGGGTCGCCCTCGTGACCACCACGGGCTTCGCCGACGTGATCGAGATCGCCCGCCAGGACCGGCCCGCGCTGTACGACCAGTGGGCCGACCGGCCCGAGCCCCTGGTTCCTCGGGAGCTGCGTCTCGAGGTGGCGGGGCGGCTGGACGCCACCGGCGCACAGCTCGAGCCCCTGCCTCGGGAGCAGCCGACCGTACCGGCCGGAGTCGAGGCGCTCGCCGTCTGCCTGCTCCACTCGGACCTCGACGAGTCGCAGGAGCGCGAGCTGACCGAGAGGCTGGCCCCGCTGGGGTTGCCCGTATGGCGATCGAGCGAGGTCTCCCCGGAGTTCAGGGAGTACGAGCGGACGGTAACGACGGTGGTGAGCGCCCACCTCGGTCCCATCTGCCGCGACTACCTCGGCCGGCTGTCGACCATGGCCGACTGCGTCCTGGCGATGACGTCCGCCGGAGGCCTGGTGCCGGTCGACCGGGCAGCGGCGAAGCCGGCCACGCTGCTGCTGTCGGGACCCGCCGGCGGGGTCCAGGCCGGCGCGGCCGCTGCCGCGGCTGCCGGTTACCCCGACGCGATCACCTTCGACATGGGCGGCACGAGCACCGACGTCTGCCTCGTGCGCGACGGCGTCCCGGAGCCGGCCGGGCAGCGCACCATCGCCGGTCTGCCGCTGCGGCTCCCCGCTCTCGACATCCACAGCATCGGCGCCGGCGGCGGGTCGATCGCCCGCATCGACCCGGGGGGCGCCCTCGCCGTCGGCCCGCAGTCAGCGGGGGCAGACCCCGGACCGGCCTGTTACGGACGCCAGGACACGACCGCGTCGGTGACCGATGCCGACCTGGTAGCGGGGCGCATCCCCGCGGGCACGGCCTTCCCCGGCATCGGCCCCCTGGACGATCGCGCGGCCAGACGGGCACTCGATCGCGGCGGCATGGACGCCGAGGGCGTGATCGAGGTTGTGGACGCGGCGATGGAACAGGCGCTGCGGGTCGTGTCGGTCCAACGCGGCGTCGATCCGCGATCGCTGGCCCTCGTCGCCTTCGGTGGCGCGGGCCCGCTCCACGCCTGCGCCCTCGCCGAGGCCCTGGACATGGCCGCGGTCGTGGTGCCACCTCGTGCCGGTGTGCTCTCGGCCGTGGGCCTGTTGTGCTCGCCACGCCAATCCGACGTCGTGCGGTCATGGCCGACGCCCGGGTCCGTCGGCGGCCTGTCGCAAGCTCTCGCCGAGCTGGCGGGCCACGCGGCGGATGACGTGGCGGCCGAGGATCGGGCTGAGATCGTCGTCGAGACGACGGTGGACTGCCGCTACGCCGGCCAGAGCCACGAGCTCACCGTGCCGTCGCCCGAAGCGTTCCCGGCGGAGCACCGGCGCCGGAACGGGTTCTCCAGGCCCGGCGCGCCAGTGGAGGTCGTGGCCTTGCGGGCCAGGGCGACGGCGCCCGCTCCTCTCATCGTGGAAGACCTCGGGCCCCCGCCCGCCCGTCAGCCAGCCAGCGGGCCATGCGTGGTGGCCGAACCCGACTGCACCCTGTGGGTCCCCGACGGCTGGCGGGCGGAGGTCGCCCCCGACGGCGCCTGGGTGCTCGAGAGATGAGCCTCGACCCTGCCTCCCTGCAGGTGCTCATCTCCCGGCTCACGGGCGTGGCCGAGGAGATGGGCGCCGTGCTCCGGCGCTCGGCGTTCAGCGCGAACATCAAGGAGCGGGCTGACTGCTCGGCCGCCCTGTTCACCGCCGGGGGTGAGCTGCTGGTCCAGGCCGAGCACATTCCCGTGCACCTCGGCTCGATGCCGGCATCCGTCCGGGCCGTCATCGACGCCGTCGGCGAGCTCGAGGGGCCGTTGCGTCCGGGTGACCGGCTGGTCCTCAACGACCCGTTCGCCGGCGGCACCCACCTCAACGACCTGACCCTCGTCTCGCCCTGCTTCGTCGGCGATGTCCTGTCGGGTTGGGTCGCCAACCGCGCCCACCACTCCGACGTCGGAGGGATGGCGGCCGGCTCGATTCCGCCCGACGCCACCGAGATCTATCAGGAAGGACTTCGCATCCCGCCGGCTCGCCTCGTGCCCGAGATCGAAGCCCTCCTGGTGGCCAACTCTCGAACTCCCGAGGAGCGCAGGGGGGACCTCGACGCCCAGGTCGGCGCCAACAGCGTCGGGGTCGAGCGGATGGCCGAGATCCTCGCCGCGGGGGCGCCCGTGGACGAGGTGGTCGCCTACGGCGAGCGCCGCATGCGGGCAGCTCTCGCCGCCCTGCCCGACGGGTCCTGGTCGTTCACTGATGTCCTCGACTCGGCTGGGGGCGCGGAGGTCAGCGTCCGGCTCAGCGTGGCGGGCGACGAAGCGGAGTTCGACTTCACGGGTTCCTCACCCCAGCAGCGAGGAAACGTCAACGCCGTCGAGGCGGTCACGGTGAGCGCCGTCGCCTTCGCCGTGCGCGCCGCCACGGATCCGACCATCCCCGCCAACGGCGGTGCCCTGCGTCCCGTGCGCGTGGTGGCGCCAGCGGGGACGATCGTGGCCGCCCGACCTCCCGCAGCGGTGGGCGCGGGCAACGTCGAGGTCAGTCAGCGGGTGGCCGACGTGTGCCTGCGGGTGCTGGCCGAGGCGGCGCCCGGGCGGGTGGGAGCCGCCGGGCAGGGGACCATGAACAACATCATGATCGGCGGTCGCGGCTGGGTGTACTACGAGACGATCGGCGGGGGCCAGGGTGCGCGCCCGAGCCGGGCCGGCATGAGCGGGGTGCACACGGCCATGACCAACACCCGCAACACGCCGGTGGAGGCCCTCGAGCGGTCTTTCGGTCTCCGGGTGCGCCGGTATCGGCTGCGGCGGGGCAGCGGCGGACGGGGCCGGTGGCCCGGCGGGGAGGGCATCGAGCGCGATCTGGAGGCGCTGGAGCCAGTCACGGTCTCGCTCGTCACCGAGCGACGGGTCAGCCAGCCGTGGGGGCTGGCGGGGGGAGAGCCCGGCGGGCGAGGCGAGAACTGGCTGCTCCCGGGAGGGGACGAGAATCGGGCCCGAGCTCTCCCCCCCAAGGTGACCCTCGAGCTGGGCCCGGGCGACGTCCTCCGTATGCGGACCCCGGGTGGTGGCGGCTACGGGCCTCCGGCCTAGGCGCTATGCGCCTACGGCTATGTCCTGGGGCCGGCCTCCCGGGCCGGCCTAGAGTTCCTGGCCATGCGCATCGATGGAAACGCGGCACTGGTCAGCGGAGGGGCGTCCGGTCTCGGTGAGGCGACGGCGCGCGTGCTTGTCGCCAACGGAGCGGCGTGCACGATCGTCGACCGCAACGCCGAGCGTGGCGAGGCGCTCGCCAAGGAGCTCGGCGGCCCGACCACGTTCATGGCTGCCGACGTCACCGACCCCACTCAGGTGGGAGAGGCCGTCGATCACGCTGCCCAGTCAGGCCCGCTCCGCATAGCCGTGAACTGCGCCGGCCTCGGCAACGCCATTCGACTGGTCGACCGCAGCGGCGCGCCTCACGACCTCGACGCCTTCCGCTTCGTCGTGAGCGTCAACCTGATCGGTACGTTCAACGTGATGCGCCTCGCCGCCGCGGCGATGGCCAAGACCGACGCGCTCGACGACGGCGAGCGCGGTGTGATCGTGAACACCGCGTCGATCGCTGCGTTCGAAGGTCAGATCGGCCAGATCGCCTACTCGGCATCAAAGGGCGGGATCGTGGGCATGACCGTTCCCGCGGCGCGTGACCTGTCGCCGTCGGGGATTCGCGTTCTCACGATCGCGCCAGGCGTGATGGACACACCCCTGCTCGGCCTCCTCCCGGACGAAGGGCGCCAGGCCCTCGCCGCCGGTGTGCCCTTCCCCAAGCGGCTGGGCACGCCCGACGACTTCGCCGCTCTGGTCCTCCACCTGTGCCAGAACACGTATCTGAACGCCGAGGTGATCCGCCTCGACGGGGGACTGAGGATGCAACCGAGATAGCGCAATAAGCTGACCCGATGCGCTACGTGGAGGTCGGTGGGGTCCGGGTGTCGGCGGTCGGGCTGGGAACCTGGCAATTCGGATCGAGGGAGTGGGGCTACGGCTCCGCCTACGCCGAGCACGACGCCCTCGACATCGTCTCTCGGGCCCTCGACCTGGGGATCAACCTCATCGACACGGCCGAGATCTACGCCTTCGGTCGATCCGAGCGCATCGTGGGGCGGGCGATCGCCGGCCGACGGGACGAGGTCTTCCTCGCCACCAAGATCCTTCCCGTCATACCCATCCCCCCGGTCGTCGAGCAGCGGGCCAGGGGCAGCGTCCGCCGGCTGGACGTCGATCACCTCGACCTGTACCAGCTCCACTGGCCCAATCCCGTCGTCCCCATCGGCCCGACGATGGCCGGCATGCGCCAGCTCCGGCGATCGGGCCTCGTGCGCCACGTGGGCGTGAGCAACTTCTCCCTCGGCGGCTGGCGAGCGGCGGAGGCCGCCCTGGGCGCACCCGTGCTGAGCAATCAGGTCCAGTACAGCCTGGTGGCCCGACGCCCGGAGAGGGAGCTGTTGGGGTGGGCGCAAGCCAACGACCGCCTCGTCATCGCCTACAGCCCGCTCGGCCAGGGGTTCCTCTCCGCCCGCTACAGCAGCGAGAACCGCCCCGGCGGGATGCGGGCGTTCGCCAGCCTGTTCCTCCCCGAGAACCTCGAGCGGGGAGCCCCGCTGCTCGCCGCCCTGCGGGACATCGCCAAGGTCCACGACGCCACCGCCGCCCAGGTGGCGCTGGCGTGGGTCGTCCGGCGCCCGAACGTGGTGGCCATTCCCGGCGCCAGCAGCGTCGGCCAGCTCGAATCCAACGCCGCCGCCGCCGACCTGGAGCTCACTGACGAGGAGGACGCCCGCCTGACCGCCGCGTCGGACGCCTTCGAACCCGTCTCCGGTCCGGCGGCTCTCCCCGGCATCGTGCAGACCGTCATCCGCCGCCCCTGACCGCGGCGCCCGCCCGTAGCGGGTGAGGATCCGCCACCGAGTCGTCTTCGGCAGTCGGCGGGCCGTGTAGGTCCCATGGCACACCCGCACGACCCGCCCGCGCTGGCGCTCGTACGCCAGCGCGTCGGCGAGGGCCTGGCGAGGGTGGCGAGCCGTGATGCGGCGACCTCTGGCCTCGATGCCCGCCATGACCTGTCCGACAGTGAGCGGCGCGGCGGCGAGGATCAGCGTCGCCAGGACGGCGTGCCGGAGACAACGACCCCACACGTCGGTCGAACCAGGCTTGCCGTCAGACCGTCTGATGATCACGGAGCGGACGCTACCGCTGGGGTGTATCGCCAGAGCACGCGCAGCCCGTCGACATGGTCGCGGTTCCACCTCTTGTCGAAAGGGCCAGCCGCCCCCGTGCTCCGCGCCCACTCCCTCCGAGCGCGCCGGCGACGCCTGCGGTGGTGCCCGCCGACGTGAAGGTCGGCGCAGTGCTCCTGTTCCACCTCCTGTCGAAAGTGGGCAACCGGTGAGGTCGCGCTGCGCCCCATTTCGCCAAAAGGTGGAACCGAGTGGTTGTTCCGGATGCCGCCCCACGATGGCGGCGGCGGTGGGGAGAGTTACTAGTCTGAAGGGCAGTCGAGAGGAGGTGGTCCGCACGGCCAGCGAGTTCGACGTGGTGGTCATCGGTGGGGGGCCCGGAGGCTATGCCGCGGCTCTCTACGGCGCCGCCGCCGGGCTGTCGGTGGCCGTGGTGGAGAAGGACAAGGTGGGGGGGACCTGTCTGCACCGGGGCTGCATTCCGGCCAAGCAGTTCCTAGAGACGGCCACCGTGTTCCGGACCGTGGCAGGGGCCAAGGAGTTCGGCATCCAGGCCAGCCAGCCGACCGTCGACTTCGGTACCAGCCAAGCCCGCAAGCAGAAGGTCGTCGACCAGCTGTGGAAGGGTCTTGCCGGCCTCATGAAGCACCGCAAGATCACCACCGTGATCGGCACGGGATCGTTGGCCGCCGATCACCTGGTACGGGTCGACGACGGGTCCGAGCTGGTCGGCCGGCACGTCGTGTTGGCCGCGGGGTCGGTACCCCGGACCATCCCGGGCTTCGAGATCGACGGCCAGCTGGTGATGAGCTCCGACGAGATCCTCGAGCTGGAGCGCCTGCCCGCGTCCGCCGTGGTCATCGGGGGCGGAGCGATCGGCTGCGAGTTCGCCTCGATGATGGCCGACCTCGGGACCCAGGTGACGGTGCTGGAGGTCCTGCCGTCGCTCATTCCCGGTTGCGATGCCGACGTGTCCGCCGCCGTGGCCCGATCGTTCAAGAAGCGCGGCATCGAGGTGCACACGGGCGTCGAGGTTCACGGCCATCAGCCCAACGGGAACGGGACGACCGTGTCCTTCGGCGACGGTGGGCAGGTGAGCGTGGACGCGGTGGTCGTGTCCGTGGGGCGGCGGCCCGACAGCCACGGTCTGGCGGACCCGGACGCCGGCGTCGAGCTGGACGAGCGTGGTTTCGTCAGGGTCGACGACCACATGCGTACCAGCGCCGACGGCGTCTATGCAGTAGGGGACGTCGTGCCGACGGCGCAGCTGGCCCACGTCGGGTTCGCCGAGGCCATCGTGGCCATCAAGGACATGCTCGGCGAGCCCGTGGTGCCGGTCGACTACGCGGCCGTCCCCTGGTGCATCTACACACACCCGGAAGTGGCCTTCGCCGGCCTCTCCGAGGCGGCGGCCCGGGAGGCCGGCCATGACGTGGTCGTGAAGAAGGACCCGTACGGCGGCAACAGCCGGGCAAAGATCGTCGGCGAGACGGAGGGCTTGGTGAAGGTCATCGCCGAGCGGGGACCCGACGGCGGTGCCGGGCGGCTCCTGGGCGTTCACATGGTCGGGCCCTGGGTGACCGAGCAGCTCGGTCAGGGGTACCTGGCCGTGAACTGGGAGGCCACGGCCGAAGAGGCGGCGCAGTTCATCCAGCCGCACCCGACGCTGTCAGAGGCGTTCGGCGAGACGGTGCTGGCCATGACGGGGAGAGGACTGCACGTTGGCTGACGTCACCATGCCCCAGCTGGGCGAGACGGTGACCGAGGGGACCATCACCAGATGGCTCAAGCAGGTTGGGGACCAGATCGGCCAGGACGAGGTGCTCTTCGAGGTCTCGACGGACAAGGTCGACTCGGAGGTTCCCTCGCCCTCGGCGGGCTACCTGGCCGAGATCCTGGTTCCCGAGGGCGACACGGTCGACGTGGGGGCGCGGTTGGCGGTGATCACTCCGGAGCCGCCATCTGGGGCGAGTGGAGGCGACGGTGCCGCGGCGGCGTCCGAGGCGACCCACGTGCAGGAGGAGGAACCGACCGAGGCCGCAGAGGCCCCGCCCGCTCCGCCGGAGCCCCAGCCGGCGTCACCGGCACCCGAGCCCGCGCCCGAGCAGACCCCGGCACCGGCGAGAGCGACCGAGGAGGCTCCGCCGCCGTCGCCGGCGGATGCCCCGACGGATGGCCAGGGCGCTGGGGGACAGGTGCTCTCGCCGGTCGTCCGGCGTCTCCTTGCCGAGCACGACCTCGATCCGTCGGAGATCCGCGGAACCGGTGCCGGCAACCGGATCACCCGGGCCGACGTGCTGGCCGTCATCGACACCCAGAGCGGGGCAGGCAGCGCGCCCGCCCGCCAGGCGCCGACGCCAACGGCTCCCGCTCCTCCTCCGAGCCGGCCGCCGGCGGTCACGACGCCGGCGGGCGAGCGGGACGAGGTGATCCCGTTCTCCAACATTCGGCGGCGAACGGCCGAGCACATGGTCCGGTCGAAGGCCACCTCGGCCCACACGCTGGTGGCCATCGAGGCCGACTTCGAGGCGGTCGACCGGGTGCGAAGGGCCGAGCGCGAGCGGTTCAGGGCCGAGGAGGGCATCTCGCTCTCGTACCTGCCGTTCGTCGCCCGGGCGACGATCGAGGCCCTGCGGGCCTTCCCGCACCTCAACGCCTCGGTGGGTGACGACGCCCTCGTCGTCCACCACGACCTTCACCTGGGGATCGCGGTGGACCTCGACACCGAGGGACTGATCGTCCCGGTCATCCACTCTGCCGACGGCAAACGACTCCCGGCCCTTGCGAGAGAGGCAGCTGACCTCGCCAGCCGGGCGCGGGAGCGCAAGCTCGGCGCCGACGACATCACCGGGGGCACGTTCACGATCACCAACCCGGGCCCGTTCGGGACGCTGATCACAGTGCCGATCATCAACCAGCCTCAGGTCGGCATCCTCTCCACCGACGGGGTCAAGCGGCGTCCGGTGGTCGTGACCCTCGCTGACGGCAGCGAGGGCATTGCCATTCACTCGGTGGGTGTGCTGGCCCTGTCGTTCGACCATCGGGCGGTCGACGGTGCCTACGCGTCCCGGTTCCTGGCCAAGCTCCGTGAGGTCATCGAGACCCGGGACTGGGCCCAGGAGCTCTAGGCGCGGGAGCAACGGTCGACGGTGCTACGAGCACGATGGCTCGGACGGGTTCGCTACCGCGATGCCCACGCGCTCCAGCGGGCGCTGTTCTCGGGCGCCACCGACGACTATCTGCTCCTCCTCGAGCATCCGCACGCCTACACACTCGGCGTGAGCGCCGAGCCGGAGCACGTGCTGGTGCCTCCCGAGTCGGTGGGCGCCGAGCTGGTGAGGGCGGACAGGGGAGGGGATGTCACCTACCACGGGCCGGGGCAGCTGGTCGGCTACCCGATCGTCAGCGTGCCGACCGTTCCGGGCGCCACCCGGTCCTACGTCTGCTCCGTTGAGCAGCTGGTCATCGACGTGCTCGCCGACCTCGGCCTCCCCGGCGCCGGCCGCCTCGGCGGGTACCCGGGAGTCTGGGTCGACTCCGACGGCGCTGCGCCCCGCAAGATCGCGGCGATCGGCGTCCGCCTCAGCAGGGGACGCTCGATGCACGGCTTCGCCCTCAACGTCGATCCCGACCTCGCCATGTTCGAGCACATCGTTCCCTGCGGCATCCCCGACAAGGCCGTGACGTCACTGGCAGCGGAGGGCGTGGATGTCGCCATGTCGACGGTGGTCGACGCGGTGGTGTCCCGGGCCGCTCATCTGTGGGGCGGCGAGGCCGAGCGGCAGGACGTGGCTTGGCGAGTAGCGCCGACCGACCTGTCCGCCTTCACCAGAGCGGGGAGTCGGCTCGAGGGGCGCCTGGCGCAGGCGGGGGTGGACCCGGCGGGCGGCGTGGCGCTGGCTGAGCCCAAGCCGCGCTGGCTCAGGGCCAAGGCGGTCATGGGGCCCGAGTACCGAGACCTGAAGCGAACGATGCGCAGCCTCGACCTGGTGACGGTGTGCGAGGAGGCGGGGTGCCCCAACATCTACGAGTGCTGGGCCGAGGGCACGGCCACGTTCATGATCAACGGGGAGCGCTGCACCAGGGCCTGCGGGTTCTGCCTCGTCGACACACGACACCCCGGGCCGATCGATCAAGGAGAACCCGACCGGGTGGCCGACGCGACGGCCCGACTTGGGCTGGCCCACGCCGTGGTCACGGCGGTGGCTCGTGACGACCTTCCCGACGGTGGAGCGAGCGCGTTCGCGGACACAATCCATGCAATCCGGCACCGCTGCCCCGGTACGGCGGTCGAGGTCCTCATCCCCGACTGCAAAGGCGACGAGGCCGCCCTGCGAACGATCTTCGATGCCCGCCCGGCGGTGTTGAACCACAACCTGGAGACCGTCGCTCGCCTCCAGCGGGCGGTGCGGCCATCGGCGTCCTACGCCCGCAGCCTCTCGGTGCTGGGGCGGGCCAAGGAAGCCGGGCTGGTCACCAAGTCGGGGCTGATCCTCGGGATGGGTGAGACCGAGAGCGAGGTGGTCGGAGCCCTGGCAGACCTGCACGCGGTCGGGGTCGACATCGTGACCCTCGGCCAGTACCTCCGGCCGACGGCCGATCACCTGCCGGTGGCGCGCTGGTGGCGGCCCGAGGAGTTCGACGAGCTGCGTCGATCGGGGATGGCGCTCGGGCTGACCCACGTCGAGGCATCACCGCTGACCCGGTCGAGCTACCACGCACGGGGCGCGGCGGCGGCCGCCACGGCACGCTCAGCGGCGGGCTGATCGAGATGGACCTCGGCCTCGAGGGCCGCACCGCCCTCGTGACCGCTTCGTCCCGCGGGCTCGGCTTTGCCGCTGCCGCGGCTTTGGTCGAGGAGGGCGCGAGCGTTCTGATCTGCGGCCGCGGCCACGACTCAGTCGAGGCCGCCCAAGCGGCTCTGCGGTCGCGCGCCGCTCGCGGTGCCGAGGTCGCCGCAGTCGTGGCGGACGTGACCGATCCCGCCGTCCCGGCTCGGCTGGTCGAGGAGACTGTCGGGCGTTTCGGCGGTCTGGACGTCCTGGTAGCCAACGCCGGAGGGCCTCCGCTCGGCCGCGCCCTCGAGGTCGACGACGCGGCGCTCGAGGCCGCCATCGGAGCCAACCTGCTCACCTCGGTCCGGTTGGCTCGCGCCGCCGCCGCACCGCTCCGGGCCCGGGAGTGGGGGCGGATCTGCTTCATCACGTCCTACTCGGTCAAGCAGCCCGTCCCCACCCTGGCGCTCTCCAACACGGCGAGGGTCGGGTTGTGGGCCTGGGCCAAGACGGCGGCCGCCGACCTGGCCGACGACGGCGTCACCTTGAACCTCGCCTGCCCCGGACCGCACGCCACCGACCGGATGAGGCAGCTCGGGGGCGAGAGCATCCGCATGGGGGATCCCGCCGACTTCGGCAAGGTGGTCGCCTTTCTTTGCTCCAAGCCGGCGGCGTTCGTGAACGGCGCCGCCATCGTCGTCGATGGGGGTACGACGCTGGCGCTTTGAGCGAGCGTCAGGCCACGAAGTACTTGGCCCGCGGGTGGTGACACACGATGGCCGAGGTCGTCTGCTCCGGGTGGAGCTGGAACCCCTCGCTCAGCTCCACCCCGATCCGCTCGACCTCGAGCAGCTCGGCCACCTTGGCGTTGTCCTCGAGATCGGGGCAGGCCGGATAGCCCCACGAGTAGCGCCCCCCGCGGTACTGCTGACGGAACAACCCACCCACGCTCGGGCCGTCCTCGTCGGCGAAGCCCCACTCTTCGCGTATGCGGCGGTGCCACAGCTCGGCGAGGCCCTCGGCCATCTCCACCCCGAGGCCGTGCAGCAACAGGTAGGCGTGGTACTGGTCGTCGGCGAAGAGCCGAGCCGTCGCTTCCGAGACGGCCTGGCCCATGGTGACGACCTGGAAGGCGGCCCAGTCGGGATCTCCCGACGCGGTGGAGCGGAAGAAGTCGGCGATGCAGAGCCAGGGTGCCTTCTGCTGGCGGGGGAACGTGAACCGGAGCCACTCGGCCTGACGGGCCTCGTCCTTCCAGATCACCAGGTCGTTGCCGTCGGCGTTGGCGGGGAAGTAGCCCCATGCCACCTCGGGCACGAGGACGCCGCTCGCCCGCGCCTCGGCCAGCTGGTCACGCAGCACGGCGCGCACGCGGGTCTTGAACTCGGCGTCCGACTCGCCTCCCTCGGGTCGGTATCCCCACTGGTTGCGGAACAGCGCCGTCTCGTTCAGGTAGGCGGCGATCTCGTCGATGGCGACCCCCTTGGCCAGCTCCGATCCGACGAACGGCGGGTCGAACACGGGGTTGTCCGCCGCCACCTCGGGCGACCGGGCGGGGAGATCGTCGGGGCTGACCTCGGCCGGCAGCTGGCTCTTGCGCGGCGGGAGGTTCCGACCACCCGGCTCGCGACCGAAGCCGGGGTCGTCGTCGCCCGTGCGCTGCAGCTCCCGCAGGCGGTCCATCGTGCGCAGGCCTTCGAAGGCGTCGCGGCCGTAGAACAGGCGGCCCTGGTAGACCTCGCGCAGATCCCTCTCGACGTAGGTGCGGGTGAGGGCGGCCCCACCCAGCAGCACGGGCAGGTGAGAGAGCCCCCGATCGTTCATCTCCTCGAGGTTCTCCCGCATGATCAGGGTCGATTTGACCAGGAGGCCGCTCATGCCCACCGCGTGGGCATCCACCTCCTCGGCCTTGGCCAGCATCTCGCCGATCGACACCTTGATACCGAGGTTGTGCACCTCGTAGCCGTTGTTGGTGAGGATGATGTCGACCAGGTTCTTGCCGATGTCGTGCACGTCGCCCTTGACCGTGGCCAGCACCACCCGACCCTTGCCTCCCTGGTCGGCATGCTCCATGTGCGGCTCCAGATGGGCCACCGCGGCCTTCATCGTCTCGGCCGACTGGAGAACGAACGGAAGCTGCATCTCGCCCGAGGCGAACAGCTCGCCGACCGTCTTCATGCCGGCCAGGAGGAGGTCGTTGACGATGCCGAGGGCCGACCAGCCGGCGCCGAGCGCCTGGTCCAGCTCGGGCTCGAGGCCGTTGCGGTCACCGTCGACGATGCGCTGCTCGAGGCGGCGCTCGAGGGTCCAGCCGCTGCGGTCCTCCGCCGCCGAACTGGCGCTCGACGACACGCCCTCGAACAGCGACAGCAACTCGCTCAACGGGTCGTAGCCTTCGCTCCGGCGGTCGTAGACGAGGTCGAGGCAGACCTGGCGCTGACGCTCGTCGATCCGATTGAGGGGGAGGATGCGACCGGCGTGCACGATGGCGGCGTCGAGGCCGGCCTCGACGCACTCGTGCAGGAACACCGAGTTGAGAACGTGGCGAGCCGCCGGAGACAGGCCGAAGGACACGTTGGAGAGGCCGAGGATCGTGTACACGCCGGGCAGCTCGGTCTTGATTCGGCGGATCGCCTCGATGGTCTCGATGCCGTCGCGCCGGCTCTCTTCCATGCCCGTCGACAACGGCAGGGCGAGCGGGTCGAACAGGAGATCGGACGGCTCCAGCCCGTAGCGCCCCACGGCGACATCGTGGATGGCCCGCGCCGCCCGCACCTTCCAGTCTGCGGTCCGGGCCTGGCCCTCGGTATCGATGCAGGTGCACACCACGGCGGCCCCGTACTCCCGGGCCAGGGAGAGGAAGCGGTCGAGCCTGGTGCCCGGCGCGTCGCCGTCCTCGAGGTTCACCGAGTTGAGCACGGCTTTCCCGCCGATCCACGAGAGCCCCGTCTCCACCACCTCGGCCTCGGTCGAGTCCAGCACGATGGGCTGGCTCGCCTGGGTGGCCAGGCGGCTCGCCACCTGCTCCATGTCGGCCCGGCCGTCGGCGCCGGTGTAGTCGACGCAGACGTCGATGAGGTGGGCGCCCTCCTTCACCTGGTCGCGGGCCATCGCCGTGGTGGTGTCCCAGTCCTCCGCCAGCATCGCCTCACGGAAGCGCTTGGAGCCGTTGGCGTTCGTGCGCTCTCCCACCACCAGGAACGACGTCTCCTGAGAGAAGGGGACGTTCGTGTACAGCGAGGCGGCGCCAGGCTCGGGCTCGGGCGAACGGTGGGCGGGCGTCAGCCCCCCGCAGCTGTCGACCACCTGGCGCAGGTACTCGGGAGTCGTCCCGCAGCACCCTCCGACGACCGACACACCCAGATCGGTGATGAACCGCCGATGGAACTCGACCAGCTGCTCGGGCGTCAGGTCGTAGTGCATTCGCCCTTCGACGACCGAGGGCAGACCGGCATTGGGCTGACAGGAGACGGGCATGCGGGCGTGGTGCGAGAGGTGACGCAGGTGCTCGCCCATCTCGGCCGGCCCGGTGGCGCAGTTGAGCCCGATGATGTCGGGCCGCATGGCGTCCAGCGCGCACAGTGCAGCCCCGATCTCGGTGCCGGGGAGCATCCGCCCGGTCAGCTCCATGGTGACCTGGACCTGGATGGGGACCTGGCGTCCGACGGCCGACGATGGCCCGACGGCAGGCGATGATGGCCGCCTTGGCCTGGAGCAGGTCGAAGACGGTCTCGATGATGAAGAGGTCGACGCCGCCCTCGAGCAGGGCCCGGGCCTGGACCTCGTAGGCGTCCCGCAGCTCGGCCAGCCGGATCTGGCCCAGCGAGGGGAACCTGGTGCCGGGGCCGATGCTCCCGGCGACCCAGCGGGGTCGGTCGGGTGTGGCGTAGCCGTCTGCCACCTCCCGGGCCAGGCGGGCGGCGGCCAGGTTGAGCTCGTGGGCCCGGTCGGCGATGCCGTACTCGGTCAGGACGGTGGGGAAGGCGCCGAAGGTGTCGGTCTCGATCGCGTCCACGCCGACCTCGAGGAACGACTGGTGCACGCCGGCCACCAGGTCGGGCCTGGTGCTGACCAGCACCTCGTTGCAGCCCTCGAGCTGGGCCCCGCCGAAGTCGTCCGGGCCGAGCCCGGCCAGCTGCAGGTTGGTCCCCATGGCGCCGTCGAACACGACGACGCGCTCGGCCACGGCCTCGAGATAGCTGGTCATTGCCGGCTCAGATTACCGGGGGTCGCGCCCGACCCTCGCCGCCGCCGGGCGCCACGCCCGCCCACCGATAGATTGACCCTGCCGTGAAGATCTACACCAGGCGTGGCGATGACGGCACCACCGGCCTCCTGTACGGGGGCCGGGTGCGCAAGGACTCCGCCACCATCGACCTCAACGGGGCGGTTGACGAGGCCCAGGCCGCCCTGGGCGTCGCCCGGGCCGAGGCCGAGCGGGGCTCGGAGCTCGACGAGCTGCTGATCGGCGTGGAGCGGGATCTGTGGGTCCTCATGGCCGAGGTGGCGACGGCGCCGGACAATCGACACAAGCTGACGCCGGGCGTGAGCCTGGTCACCGAGGACATGGTGGCTGCCCTGGAAGCCCGGATCGACGCCCTTGACGAGCGCTTCGAGATGCCGACGGAGTTCGTGGTGCCCGGACAGACGCGCGTGGCCGCCCTCCTGGACACCGCCCGCACGGTCGTGCGGCGAGCCGAGCGGCTGTCGTTATCCGTCGTCGAGAGCTCACAGGTGGGGCCCTACCTCAACCGCCTCTCCGACCTGTGCTGGACGATGGCCCGGTGGCAGGAGGACGAGCACCTGCCCAGTCGCCGTGAGGGCAAGAGATCCCAGCCACACAAGGAGCCTTGATGCCGATCGCCTTCACCACCACCCGCGAGGTTCCGGACAACATGGACGCCCTCGCCATCCCGGTCTTCGCCGACCTGGAGCCGATTCGGGGGGCTCCGGTCGACATCGACCGCCGGTACTGCGAGCAGCGGGGCTTCGAGGCCAAGGCAGGCGAGGCGCTCCCGATGCAGGGCGATGATGGCGTCACCATCGTGGCGGTGGGTCTGGGTGCGCCCGGTGAGGTGGTGCGGGAGAGCTTGCGGAAGGCGGGGGCCGCTTTCGCCCGGACCTCCTGGCGAGCGGAGACGGCGGCGTTCAGCCTCCCGGGGTCACGACCGGCGGGGCTCGACGCCGCAGAAGCCGGCGAAGCCGTGGCAGAAGGGATCGCTCTGGCGACGTACCAGTTCACGGCGTACAAGGGTCAGGCCAAGCCGAGTCGGCTCGAGCGTCTCGTGGTCGTCGGAGACGACCCCGCAGCGCTCGGAGGCAACGTGGCGAGGGGCGCTCGCATCGCCGAGGCGGTCTGCATGGCCCGCGACCTTGTGAACGAGCCCGCCGGGGCGATGACGCCGAGCCGCCTCGCCGATGTCGCCCGGGAGCTGGCCGACCGGCACGGGATGTCGGTCACTGTCCTCGACGAGGTGGCGATCGCCAGCGAGGGCCTGGGCGGGTTGGCCGGCGTGGCCCAGGGCTCGGACGAGCCTCCGCGCCTGATCGAGCTCGTCCATCAGCCGTCGAGCCCGGCGCCCGGCACCGGTGACGGGCACGTCCCGACAATTGCCCTTGTGGGCAAGGGGATCACGTTCGACTCCGGGGGGCTGTCGATCAAGACCGCCGACGGGATGATGACGATGAAGACGGACATGGGCGGGGCCGCCGCCGTGCTCGCCACCATGTCGGCCCTGGCCGACCTGGATGTCGGGGTCAAGGTGATCGCCATCATGCCGACCACCGAGAACATGCCCGGCGGCCGAGCCGTCAAGCCCGGGGACGTGCTGAAGATCCGCAACGGCAAGACGATCGAGGTGCTCAACACCGACGCCGAGGGGCGGCTGGTGCTGGCCGACGGGCTCTCGCTGGCGACCGAGGCCGCTCCCGACGCCATCGTCGACCTGGCGACCCTGACCGGCGCCTGCGTCGTCGCCCTGGGCCGCCAGATCGCCGGCCTCATGGGCAACAACGAGGAGCTCGTGAGCCAGGTGCGAGCTGCGGCCGACCGGGCGGGCGAGCTGGTCTGGCCTCTCCCGTTGCCCGAGGAGTACCGCAAGGCCATCGAGTCGGAGGTCGCGGACATGAAGAACATCTCTTCCCCCGCTGGTGCTGCGGGGGCGCTCACGGCGGGCCTCATCCTGGGCGAGTTCGTCGACGACGTCCCCTGGGCGCACCTGGACATCGCCGGGCCGGCGCGCTCCGACACCGACGACGGTTACATGCGCAAGGGGGCAACCGGCTACGGCGTGCGCACCCTCATCGAGCTGGTGTCGCGGTTCGAGTCGCCCCGCCGCCAGCCGTCCGCCCCCCGTTGAGGACCGCTGGCTGCTCCCACGCCCATGCCGCCGACTCCTTCGCCAGGGCGGGCGTGAACCGCCACCGCCGCAGCTGGCGTTCGACGGTTTCGTGGTCCTCACCTAGCTGACGCAGGCTGAGGGCCAGCTGGCGCGAGCGCCGGCGCTGGTGCTCGGCGCGCCGGGGGCCCAGCTGGGCATCCTGCCAGCGCTGGTGACCCTGTTGCAGCGAGCGGGGCAGGTGCAGGACCTGGCGGCGGCTGAGCGGCGGGAGGCGGCGCCGGACGGCCAGGCTGTCGTGGCTCTCCGGCCGGGCCAGGTCGAAGGACACGCACCGACCGAGGGCCCGCACGAACGGGGAGTGGCGACCGCCCTTGGCGCCCAGACCGAGGCTGCGGGCCGTCTCAGCCAGGTCGAGTGAGAAGCCGTCGGGCTCGGCCTCGAGACGGAAGGCCAGGCGCCGCAGCAGCCAGGTCGTCGAGGGGCCGAGGACGGCCAGCCAGTAGGTCTCCACGTAGGGCGAGCGGGGGTCGTGGCCGAGGGCATCGATGACCACGTCGGGCCAGGGGACGACGGTGAGGGACGCGTTGGACAGGTTCAGTAGACTGTGGTGCTCTTTCATATACTTTCATTATTTCCCGGCCCCGTCCTCGGGTCAAGCCGGCTATCGGGTCGCTCACAGCTCCCTGCCCACGTGGATGTCGACCTCTCCGGACGGGGCGGGAGGCGCGAAGCCCTCCACGTAGTGCATGCGCTCGACCCGGTTGGCGAAGATGACCGGCCTCCCGGACGCGGGTGATCGACGCAGCCGCCAGGTGTGCTCGTACACCGCCGTGATCTGGGTACTGCGGGCCGCGGGTGGCTCCCAGCGCCGCGCCGACCACTGCATCTCGGACTCGACCACGGCCTCGTCGGAAGTGATGGACACCGACATGCGGCGGTCGTCGTACTCCTGGTCGAAGTAGAGGCTCTTGCTCCCGTACTGGTGGTCCTCCAGCCCGGCGTAACCGCGGAACACGACGTCTCCCATGCGGATCTCGAGGTCCTCGTCGGTGACCGTCATGAGCTCGACCAGCCGGGCGCGATCGGCTTGCATGCGCCAGAAGGCGAGGATCGTGTCGACCACTTCCTGCTCGGTGAGTGGGGTCAGCTCCGCCATGGGGTGCGCTCCTCGGGACGCTCGGGTGACCGCCGAACGCTAGCGAGGTGGCGCACTCTCAGACTGGTTGGCGGTCATCCTCGGACCGCTCTGACGGAACCGGTGGCATCGTGTCGCGACGCCGACCGGGCGAGAGGACGCTGGTCGCAACCTCGCCCGTGTTCTGGATGAAGAGCGCAGCATTGCCCCAGACGAACGGCAACCAGATGGGAATGCCCAGGAAGTCGCCCGCCGAGTACCTCCACGCTCCAGCGTGGATCCCGAGGGCCTCGGCCGTCGGTCCGAAGACGAACCCCACCGCGTAGACGACCAGGCTCGGTCGAGTGGGGCGAAGGAGAAAGATCCCCAGCCCGACTCCGAAGGCCAGCACGACGAGTGCCAACGGATGTCGCCACAACGCAGCCGTCGCCAGCAAGGTCGAGAAGGCGAGGATGGCACTGATCAGCGCGCGGGTGGAGTCGGCCATGGGCCAACACTAGGCCCGCGCCCAGGCCGACAGGAACGCCAACACGGTCGCCGCGGCGTTGTCAGCAGCCAGCTGCTTGTAGACGAGGAACTGGACAGGGAAGCCCGGCAGCATGAGGGGGTCACCGTTTCCGTCCGACGCGGCCCGGAAGCCGATGGAGGGCACTCGGTAGCTTGTGGCCACCTGGAAGACGGCTGCGGTCTCCATGTCCTGTTCGACGTAGCTTCCGGGAGGCGGGCTGGACGCCGCCTGGTAGCCGGAGAAGAAGCTCGGGTCGACGAAGGGCACGGCGCCCGACACGAACCGGCCCGTCTGGCCGACGGCGTCGGCGTTCCGCTCCCGGCACGGCACGCACCCGAAGACGTCACTTCCCGCAGGGGTGCACGGCAAGGCGCGCGAGCCGAAGGGGTCCGTGCTCAAGCCGTTGCCGCCCACCTCGACCTGGGGCGTGTGCGTCACCCGCGCCGGCGTGACGAGGTTCGGGCTCGCCGGACAGGCGCACGCGGGATCGCCGGTCGGGGTCGACTGCTCGAGCCTCACGGCGCCACGGCGGACCACATCACCGACGGTCGCCAGCATGGCCGGATCGGCCCCGACCCACGTCTTCCCGTCCTCGGTCAAGCGCGTGGGCACGATCACGTCGCCGATGTAGTCGCCACCCGAGGTGCCGGAGAAGACGACCCCGGAGATCGCGGGCCGAGATCCACAGCGGAAGTGCTGGAAGGCGGCCTCGGTCGACCTCTTCGCGTTCACGAGCCCGATCCCGGTCAGCGACATGATCACGTCGTTGCCGCGGAGGGTTCCCTGGTAGAAGCTTCGCCCGTTCAGTACCACCGTACGCGTTGGGTCGATGGACGCCGCCGCCACCAGCGGGTCGAGCTCGAGCGGCATGGCCGACAGGACCAAGAGGTGTGGTGTGCACTGGCTGGCGCTTCCGGTGGCGGCGCTCGCCGTGCCGGCGCTCGCCGTGGTCGGCACCGCGACTACGAGCGCGGCGAGGGTCATGGCGGCAGCAGCGCAGATCCGGCGCCGCCAACCAGCGGTGACATGAAACATGTGGACGCTCCCCAGCAGACGTCCCAGTGTGTCACACGGCCGTCGCGGCCCGCCCGGGGGGCTATCCCCGGCGGACGCTCACGAGCGGTCGTCGACGATGTCCAGGTCGTAGAACGTCGGCGGCCCGTCGGCGAACTTCATCATCTCCTGAGAGAAGCGCTCGGTCTCGGGCATCTTCGAGTTCTGCATGGCCGACTCGTAGGAGTCGAAGAAGACCACGTTGAAATAGCGATTGGGGTCCTTGCGGTCCCGGCATATGAGCCGCCGGCCAGCCGTCCGCTTCCCCTCGGTCGCCTTCTCCCATTGGTCCTCGACGCCCAGCATGGCGTCGGGGTTGCTGCTCCGAAACTCGATGATCTGGACAAAGCCCATTCGCACCGCCCCCTTTTGCCCGATGCTCTCACGTTTTGGCGTCCGAGACGAGGGATGATGGCGAGCCGTCGCCCTCTAGCGACGGCGCTTGCGACGGCTGCTGGCCCCGGCCTCGATCTCGGCGACCAGCTCCCCGGTCAGGGAGGTGAGGGCCGATCCGGGGCGGCGGCCGTACGTCGCGGCGATGGCCTCACGCTGGGGGAGGGCGGTCTTGGCCAGCCAGACCCGAGCCTCCTCGAGGCTGGCCGTTGCCTCCTCCAAGGACCGGGTGCCGGCCCGGACGCGGTTCAGCACCACCATCGCCGGGACGCGGGCCTCACGGGCCAGGTCCAGGGTCCCGTCCAGCCGGTCGAGGTCGGACCAGCTGGTCTGGGACGGCACCACCACGACGTCGGCGAGGTCGACGGCGGCGCTGACGATGGGCAGCTGGCCGGGAGGTGTGTCCACCACCACCACCGGGTAGCCGCCACCGATCCCGCTCAGGCGACGTCGGAGATCCCGGGTCGGCAGTGCCACCGTGACCGCCCTGAGCCCGGAGCCCTCCTCGGACGCCGTGTCCGACCAGCGCATGGACGAGGCCTGTGGGTCGGCGTCCACGAGCAGCGACGATCCGTGCTCGAGGGCAGCCGCCTCGGCCAGACCCACGGCCACGGTCGTCTTCCCAACTCCGCCCTTCAGGGCCGCAACGACGATCAGCACGGGCCGAGCCTATGCGCCCCGGGCCACGCTGCACCACGACCGCCGCTTCAGTCGGCCCAGCGCACGGCGACCAGGTGCCGCGGCCGGGCCTCCCAGCTGGCGGCGGCCGGGCGGCCCGGCGGTCCGCTACCCCGTGTTGGCGCCGAAGAAGGAGCGGATCAGAGGCTCGTAGTGCTCCAGCGGCTCGCTCTTGTAGTCGCTGTCGAAGGCCACCTGGTCGTAGTTGGCGCAGAACTCGGCCGTGTAGTCGAAGAACGGCGACTCCCGGTAGGCGTCCCTGGCGTTCTGGTCCCCCCCGATGTGTTGCCAGAAGTAGTAGCCCTGGAAGATCCCGTGGTGGGCGACCATCCAGTGGTTCGCCTTGGACACGAACGGCTCCAGGATGCCGGCGGCGATGGTGGGGTGGTTGAAGGGGGCGAGGGTGTCGCCGATGTCGTGGAGGAGCGCGCACACGAGGTACTCGTCGTCACGACCGTCTCGCTCCGCTCTGGTCGCCGTCTGCAGCGAGTGCTCGAGCCGATCGACCGGGAACCCGCCGTAGTCGTTTCGGAGGTAGCCCAGCTGCTCGATGACACGATCCGCGACCATGCTCTGGGTGACCTGGAGCTGGGGCATGATGAGCGCCCAGTCCTCCTTGGTGGACTCGTCGAAGCTCCTGAACGAGGCTCGTACGCCCGTGGTCGTCATCGGTCCTCAGTCCTCCCGAGCTGGGGGTTGGTGCTCCTCACGACCTTACCCGCCGGGTGAGGGCGACGAGCCAGGCCCGGGCGCCGTCAGGGTCGATGGTGATGTCGATCGTGGCGGGCTCGATGGCGTCGACGGTCCATCCATCGGCGAAGCTGGCCCTGATCTCGGCCTCCGTCACCCGCCGCGGCCCCCAATCACCCGGCTGCCGATCGCTGAAGCAGAGCATGAAATAGCGGCCACCCGCGGGGATCGCGGCGCGGAGGCTGTCGACAAACCGGGGACGGTCGTCGTCATCGAAGATGTGGAACAGCCCGCAGTCGAGCACGGTGTCGAACTGCTCCCCAAGGGCATCCAGCTCCAGGGCGTCGCCCACCAGGAAGCGAGCGCTCAACTGCCGGTCGCGGGCCTTGCCCTCCGCGCTGGCGATGGCGGTCGGGGCGGCGTCGATGCCTGTAGCCGTCAGTCCGAGGCCCGCGGCCATCAGCGCGTGCTCGCCCGTGCCGCAGCCGACATCGAGCACCGATCCCCGCAGTACGCCCGCCTCGCCCAGCTCGACGAACGCAGGCTGAGGCCGACCGATGTCCCACGGCGGGGTGCCGGCGTACATGGCGTCGAACTCCTCGGCCCGCGGCCGATGTGGGGTCCCCTGGAGGTGGTCGTCGTCAGCCGTTCCCGTCATCATGCGCTTGCTAGCAGCTGGGCACCATGGAGGACGTGCGGCGATGACGAAAACCCCTGGCCACCGCGATCACTCGACGCCTGATCGTGACCCGACCTTCGCAGGTCGGGTGCGCGCCGTGATCGCCGGCCTCCAGCCCGGCGAGGTCGTGACCTACGGCGAGGTGGCGTCCGAGGTCGGTGCTCCGGGTTCCGCGCGTGCCGTCGGGAGACTGCTCGCCACCGACGGCGGTGGCAACCTGCCGTGGTGGCGGGTCGTCACATCCACCGGACGCCTCGTACCCGGCCACGAGGAGCGCCACGCCCGCCTGCTGCGCGCCGAAGGGGTGCGCGTTCCGCGGGGTCATGTCGACATCAGGCGGCGATAACGCCCTAGGGCGCAGCCGGCTGGGCGAGCCATTGCGCCAGCTCGATCGTCACATCGCCAGGACCCCGGAGGAAGACGAGCCGCCGGTCGTGGAATGTCATGACCTGGTTCCTGATGCCGATCCCGCCGGTCTGCAGCCGCTCGATCATGGCGTCGATGTCGTCGACGCGGAAGCAAACGTGGTTGAAGCCTGTGCGGGCCAGGTTGCCGGTCTCCGGGTCAACCTGGACCGGGGGATTGTGGAATCGAAGGAGCTGGACCTCCTGGTGTGTCTCGGCACCTCTGAGGACGAGGGTCACGTGGTCGGCCTCCCAGTCGGCGATGCCCATGTACTTCGACATGGCGTCTCCGCTCACGACGACGCTGTGTGACTCCTCGAAGCCGAGCAGCTCGAAAAACCGCTTCGCCTCGTCCAGATCGGTCACGACGATGGTCACATGATCAAATCCTGGCTGCATTCGCTGCTCCTCGGCTTGTAGCGCTCCTCACTGTACGACGACGCCGAGCTCGACGGCGGCTGGAACAGCGAGCACGAATCCCTTATGACCGAAAGCTCCCGCACCGGTGTGATCACAAGGGATCATCCGTGAGTCGCTGCGTACCATCGTCAGATGGACACCCTGCTGCTCCGGTCAGGTGCTCAACTCGAGGCGAGCCGACCGTGGGACGACCGCCTCCCACGGGTGCACGCCTGAGCGCTCAGGCGCGGGCTTCGAGAATGAGGTTGAGGGGCGTCTCCGCTGCCCGACCGAACTTGTTGAAGCCGGCCTCGTCGAACACCTCGCGAATCCTGGCCTCCCCCGCCTGGGCGCCCAACCCGAGCCCCACCTCCTGGGAGAGCGAGTTCGGCGTGCAGATCGACGTCGACGCCGTGTAGAGCAACGACGCCATCGGGTTCTGGGCCAGGTTGGTGGCCCGGTCGTCGAGGGCGAAGGGCTCGACCAGCAGCACGGTCCCGTCCGGCTCGAGGTGCTCGCGCGCGTAGCGGGCGATGCCCACCGGGTCGCCCATGTCATGGAGACAGTCGAAGAAGCAGATCAGGTCGAACGTGCCGTCGTAATCCTTCGCAGTGGCAACCTCGAACGCGGTGCGATCGCTCACCCCCGCTTCGGAGGCCCGCTCGCGGGCGGTCTCGATCGACGGCGGGTGGAAATCGAAGCCCCAGTACCGGGACTCGGGATAGGCGTCGGCCATCACCACGACGGATGCGCCGTGGCCGCACCCGACGTCGGCCACCTTGGCTCCGGCGTGCAGCTTGGACTCGACGCCGTCGAGGGCGGGGATCCAGACGGTAGGGAGAAAGGCCCGGTAGCCAGCGCGGAAGAACCACTCGGTACCGGAGAACAGACACGGGTGGTGGTCACCCCAGCTCAGCCCGCCGTCGCCGCGAAACGCCCCCTTGACCTTGTCGATGTCCATGAAGAACGACCCGAGAGCATTCATGCCCCGGGCCACGAAGTACGGGGCGTTCTCGTCGGCCAGGGTGAGGGCCGCCTCCTCGCTCAGCTCGTAGGAGTCGCCACCGGCGTCGTAGCCGACCAACCCGGCTGCCGCCTGCGCATCGAGCCACTCGCGCACCAGACGGGGATTGCACCCCGTCTTGGCCGCCACTTCGTCAGCGCTCATCGAGCCGGCTCCCGCCATCGCGCGGTAGAGACCGAGCTCGTCGCCGACCCACACCGCGAAGCAGACCGCTCCTCCGGTCATGTAGCCGACCATCTGGCCCATGAGCTCCTGGACGCGTGCCTCGTCCATGGCATAACCCCCCGTTCTCGTCGGCTGCCCTCCGCCGAAAAGTGTACGGAACCTGACCTCCGCCCGCTGTCGCTCGACCCCGGCGACGACCTTGCCGAGCTCGCCTCGGCGTCGTATCCCGAGAGAACGGCGGATGCTCGGGGACCTCGTTCAGTCGGTCGCGTGCCGCCTGTCCACCGCGTCGGCCTCGATGAGCCGGTAGGCGAGCTCGACCTGGACCAGGCCGGTACAGACGGCGACCACGATCATCATTACGAGCCGCACACCGATGTCGACCACCAGCGGCTCCCCGTGTACTGCCTCCTCGACTGCCGTGCCGATCCAGTCGGCGACCCAGAACGGCACCGTGACAAGGATGAACGTCAACCAGAAGCGGCCCCGCACGAGCCGAGCCGACCGCCGCATCGACCGGAGCGCCGACTCTCCCTCGATGTTGATGATCGGGCCAGACAGGCACAGCAGCGTGAAGATCAGCACTCCAGGCACGATCAGGGCGAACAGGCCGCCGAGGACGAGGACGGTGAGGACCACGTCGGCCAGGATCAACCGGCGGTAGGGAAGCGTCCGCAGCACTCTGAGGATCCCCTGCTCCGGGGCCCCGTAACGGGCCTGGCCGACCAAGCGCTCGAGCAGCCCGGCGAAGAAGACCTCGGCGAAGAGATCGAAGGCGAACGCCAGCAACCCGATCGGGATGGTCACGACAGCCGCCCGGTCGGCGGCCCAGGCGTCGATCGCGGTCTCGGCCACCGCCGAGATCCCGAAGACGATGACGGCGGCGACGAGGACACGCTGCCAGTGGACGCGCCCCGCGTGGGCAGCTCCAGAGATGACCTGGCCGCCACGAATCCCCCGTCGAGCGTGGTCGGTGCGCACGCCCGATCTCGACCGAGATGTCACGCGGTCAGGTAGCGGTCGATCACGCGGTGCATGTGGAGGAGGTTGCTCTCCTGGCGGGGGTTGAGCCGGAGGCCGCGGCAGGCCCGGGATTTCATGCCCGCCTGGATGTGGGCCATGTTGGCGAAGTCCTGGTTGGTGATCAGGCCCCAGTCCTTCGCCGTCCAGTCCGGGTAGTACTTGCGCTCGGGCATCTGCCAGGGCTCGTCGGGGCGGGGCCACTGCAGGGTCCAGAGGTCCTTGATCGCAGAGTCGGGATCGAGCCCGTTGGGACGGATGCGGAACAGGATCGCCGTTCCCGGGTATGTCGGCCCCACCATGTTGGGGAACCAGTACACGTCGTCGGCGCTCGTCATCTGGTCCGCCTCGAGGCCCGAGACGTCGAGTCCGCGCGATCGCAGCAGCCCCATCCGTTGCTGCTGGTATGCCTCGAGCAGCGATGTACCGGGAGGGAGCGGCGCTGAGCGCAGCTCGTCGACGATCTTCCGCTCCTCGCGGTAGAACAGCCCGCCCAGCCCGGAGACGAGCGAGGAGAGGATCTCGCCCTCGTCGATCTCGTCGTCCCGGAGCCCCAGACGGGGGCTGGGGCGAAGCTCACGACGGGCGTGCGCCAGCCGGCCGTAATGAGCGTGCGTGTCGAACTGGACGTACTCCATGTTGACGTCGTCTGTCCACGCCAGGAGCTGGGGATGCGTGCCCTGCACGTGGTAGCCCTCGTTGAAGGCGTCGACGACCACCTTCCAGTTGGCAGGCAGGATCGTCGTGCGATAGGTGGAGAAGCGCATCTGGTCGAGGTGGAAGGGCCCCAGCAGCTTGGGGATGGGATCGAGGAAGTCCATGAGGGGCTCGGCCTCGTGGTCCATGTTCACGAACACGAAGCCCCCCCAGCGCTCGGCGCGCACCTCGTGCAGGCGGAGGTCCGTGGGGAGATCAGTGAACTCGTGGCGGTCGACGATCTCGGTCAGCCGTCCGTCCAGGGCATAGCGCCAGGCGTGGTACCGGCAGCGAATCTGGCCGTTGGCGAAATTGCCCCGGCCCTCGGCCAGCCTGGTGCCCCGGTGCAGGCAGGTGTTGAAATATGCCTTGATCGTGTCGAGCTCCGAGCGGACGACGAGGATCGACTGATCACCGATCGTGTACTCGAGGTAGTCACCCGCCTCGGGCAGCTCTTCCTCCCGACAGGCCACCTGCCAGACCCGGGCCCACATCCGGTCCATCTCGAGATCGAGGAACTCACGGGAGACGTACCGCTCCTTGGGGACGAGCCCGTCGGCCCGCACCAGCATCGCCGTGGTACCGCCGGTCGACATGGCCGTGCTCGCTCCTTCCTGCCAGAATGCGGCCTCTAGCTTCGCACCCGGCCGTTCTGGCCGCTCGCCGGCGCCCACGCCACACCGAGCGGCAGCGGAGCGGTCCCGCTGGCCAGGGAAGGTTCGACGCGATGGAGTTCAACCTGGCCGATCTGTTCGAGCGCGTGGCCGACACGGTCGGCCACCGCGAGGCGCTCGTGTCCGGAGATCGCCGGCTGACCTACGCGCTGCTCGACGAGCGCAGCACCAGGCTGGCGCACGGGCTGGCGGAGCTCGGGGTACGGGCGGGTGACCACGTGGGGCTCTATCTCTACAACGGCGCTGAGCTCGTCGAGGCCATGCTGGCGTGCTTCAAGCTGCGGGCTGTACCGGTGAACGTCAACTACCGCTATGTCGGCGAGGAGCTCGCCCACCTGTTCTCCGATGCCGATCTCGTCGCCCTCGTCCACCACCGCGAGCTGGCGCCACAGGTGGCATCCCTCCCCGGTCGGCCGGCTTCGCTCCGGTGGCTCATCGAGGTAGACGACGGCGGCGGCGCGGGCGACCGCGATCTCGACGCTCTGCCATACGAGGAGGTGCTGGCCTCCGGGCCCGCGAACCGGAGCTTCGGCCCGCGGTCAGCGGACGACCACTACGTCCTGTACACGGGGGGAACCACCGGGCTCCCCAAGGGCGTCGTGTGGCGCCAGGAGGACATCCTCTTCGCCACCCTCGGTGGGGGGAACCCGGGCGGCGCGCCCATCGAGGACCCTGAGGAGATCGGCCAGGCGGCGCTGGTCAACCGGTCGCATCGGATCGCACCCTTCCTCCCGCCGGGCGATCCGGGTCCGGACCAGTTCGTGGCCCTGTCCCTCGGCCCGCTGATCCACGCCAGCGGCCAGTGGACGGCCCTCAGCACGCTGCTCGGTGGAGGAAAGCTCGTGCTCTACACCCGCCGGAGCATGGACATGCGCCACGTGCTCGAGCTGGTCGAGACCGAGCGCGTCACGATGCTGACGATCGTCGGGGACACGAGCGGACGGCCGCTGGTGGAAGCTCTGGAGGCCCGTGCGGGTGTCTTCGACACGTCCTCGCTCCGCCTGCTCGGGTCGGGCGGCAGCATCCTCACCGCCGCCGTCAAGGACCGGCTCCTCGCTGCGCTGCCGAGCGTCCTTGCCATCAGCGAAGCAGTGGGCTCCTCGGAGGCGCCGGTGCAAGCCACCGCCGTGGCATTCAAAGGCAAGCCGGCATCGTCGCTCAGCTTCGCGGCGCGCGACGTCACCATCGTCGTGACCGAGGACCTGCGTCCGGTCTCGCCCGGGTCGGGCGAGATCGGACGGCTGGCGACACGGGGCCGGGGGCCGATCGGCTACCACAAGGACCCGGCCAGGACGGCACGGACCTTCGTTCAGATCGACGGCGTCCGTTGGTCGCTCCCCGGCGACATGGCCACGGTGGACGCCGACGGCACGATTCACCTGCTGGGGCGGGGGTCGATGTGCATCAATACCGGCGGCGAGAAGGTCTACCCGGAGGAGGTCGAGGCCGTCGTCAAGGCGCATCCTCTGGTCGCCGACGCCGTCGTCGTGGGGGCCGACGACCCCGAGTGGGGCCAGCGCGTCGTGTGCGTCGTCCAACCGACGCCGGACGGCGCCCCTGCCCTGGAGGACCTGCGAACGCACTGCCGGGCTCACCTGGCGGGATACAAGGCTCCCCGGGCCCTGTACCTGGTGGACGAGGTCCACCGCTCGCCGGCGGGCAAGCCGGACTACCGCTGGGCCAGCGCGTTGGTGGCTGGGGCGCAGTGACCAGCTGAGCTCGTGGCGTCGGCCGCCCGGATGCAATACTGATCGCCGGGAGGGAGATGTGACCGACGACCTGGCCGCGGGGCGGAAGGCGTACGCCGACCACCGGTGGGCCGATGCGTATGCGCAGCTGTCGGTCGCCAATGGGTCCTCGCCACTTGAGGCGGAGGATCTCGAACGGCTCGCCGATTCGGCGCGGTGGTCCCGTCACTTCGACGCTCTGCTGGATCTGTTGGAACGGGCCGAGTCGGCTTACGCCGCTGTAGGCGACAACCGGGGAGCGGCGCGTCTGGCGCTCGCCCTCTGTCGCGAGCACTACCAGCGGGCGGGGAGCGCAGTGGCCAGCGGCTGGCTCGGCCGCGCCTCGACGTTGCTCGGGGACGATACCGATTGCGCCGAGTACGGCCTCCTGCAGTGGATGATGTGTCGGGCGATGTCCGACAGTGGCAACCTCGAGGCGTACCGTGATCTCGCCGTGCAGGTGGCGGAGCACGGACGCCGCCTGGGTGTTCCCGATCTCGAGGGCCTGGGGATCTTGGACCAGGGCCACGCCCTCATCGTCGAGGGCCGGCTGGACGAGGGCATGGCACTCATCGACGAGGCCAACGCCTTGGCGGCAAGTGGGTCGCTGACGCTCATGACGGCCGGCACCATCTACTGCTCGACCATCTTCGCCTGTCGCAACCTGGGTGATTGGCGACGTGCGGGCGAGTGGACGGACACCGCGTCGCGCTGGTGCGACCGCCAGTCCGTGAGCGGGTTTCCGGGGCTGTGCCGCTTCCACCGGGCCGAGGTGCGACGGCTGCGCGGCTCGCTGGACGAGGCAGAGAGAGACGCCCTCGAGGCTGCCGACGAGCTCCTGGCGTCGGGCCCGCGCTTCGCCGCCTGGGCCTTCCACGAGGTGGGCGAGATCCGCCGCCGGCGCGGCGATGCGGCTGGGGCGACTGCGGCCTTCCGCCGAGCGTCGGAGCTGGGCTTCGATCCCCAGCCGGGGCTCGCGCTCCTCCGCCTGGATCAGGGCCAGCCGGCCGTGGCGCTGCAGGCCATCTCCAATGCCCTGGCGGACGAGTCGGGCTTCATCCAAGAGCAGCGCGCCTTCCTCCTCCCAGCGCAGGTGACCATCGCCGTGGCGGCCGGCGCTCTGGACACCGCCAGGGCCGCGGCGTCGGCGTTGACGAGCCTCGCCGAGGCCTCTGCTACCGCTGCTCTGGCCGCGAGCGCCGCTGGCGCCCGGGGGCAGGTGGCGCTGGGTGAGGGCAGCGTCGACGACGCGATCCACGAGCTCCGGCGGTGTCTCGGGAGGTGGGCTGAGCTCGACGCTCCCTACGAGGCGGCCCAGGCGAAGGTGGAGTTGGCTCGGGCCTATGAGGCCGCTGGCCGCCATGACGACGGGATCATGGAGCTGGAGTCGGCGCGGGCCGGCTTCGAGCGGATCGGCGCCACGAAGGCGGCCGGCGACGTGGCGGTCCACCTCTCAGCGGATGCTCCTGGGGCCCGTCCGACCCGCACATTCATGTTCACTGACATCGTCGGATCGACGAGGTTGGTGGAGGCGCTGGGAGACGAGGCCTGGGACGCCGTCCTGACCTGGCACGACCGCACCCTTCGATCGGTTTTCGAGACGTTCGGCGGCGCGGAGGTCAAGCACGAGGGAGACGGCTTCTTCGTCGCCTTCGACGACACCGCCGGCGCCTTGGAGGCCGCCTGCGCCATCCAGCGGCGGCTGGCAGAGCACCGGAGAGAGCACGGCTTCGCTGTGCAGGTGCGCATCGGCCTCCACACGGCGGAAGCAACCGCGCGCGGTGATGACTACGCCGGAAAGGGCGTGCACGAGACAGCACGCATCGCCGCCACCGGCGGCCCTGGTGAGATCATCGCAAGCCGCGAGACGTTGGCAGCCGCCGGTGACCGCTTCGATGTCGATGACGAGCGGTCCGTCAAGCTGCGGGGACTGTCCGCCCCGCTGACCGTGGCCACGGTCCGCTGGTAGGCCCTGACCGAGGCAGACCTGACCGAGGCAGAGCCGTGAAGCGGATCCTCCCGGAGTGGGATGCTTGGTCCGTGCAGGACACTGACCAGATCACCGCGGTCAAGGGATGGATCGACGGGGCTCGGCGCGTCGTCGTCCTCACTGGCGCCGGGATCTCGACCGATTCGGGTATTCCCGACTTCCGTGGCCCTCAGGGCGTGTGGACCAAGAACCCCGGCGCCGAACGCCGGGCGTCGATCCACAACTACCTCCAGGACCGGGACGTGCGCCGCCAGTCGTGGCAGGACCGGCTGTCGTCTCCCGCCTGGGACGCCGAGCCCAACGCGGGCCATCGGGCATTGGTCGCCCTCGAGCGGCGTGGGAAGCTCGACACCCTCGTCACCCAGAACATCGACGGGCTCCACCAGCGGGCCGGCAACGATCCTGATCGCGTGGTCGAGATCCACGGGACGATCCATTGGGCCGTCTGCATGTCGTGTGGCGACCGGAGGCCGATGGCCGAGGTGCTCGAGCGGGTGAAGGTTGGCGAGACCGACCCGGCCTGCCTGGTTGCCAACGGCGCCGCCGCCTGCGGCGGCATCCTCAAGTCGGCCACGATCAGCTTCGGCCAGAGCCTGGTGCCGGAGGATCTGGCTCGGGCCGAGCGGGCGGCGTCGTCCTGCGACCTGCTGCTCGCCGTGGGCTCGAGCCTCACCGTGTTCCCGGCCGCCGGCCTGGCGCCCATCGCCCGTCAGGCCGGCGCCCGACTGGTGATCGTCAACGCCGAGCCGACGCCCTACGACGACGTGGCCGACGCGGTGCTGACGGCGCCCATCGGCGAGGTCCTCCCCGCCATCGTCTAGGCGTCACCAGCGTCCCCGGTGGACCACCTCGGGCAGCGGCCGGCGTCCACGCGCCAGGGAGCGGGAGGCGAGGTCGGGCGCCGGGTACCCCAAGGCGACCGCTCCGATGGGCCGATAGGTGTCCGGAACCCCGAGGGTGGCCAGGAGCTCCGCCTCCCCCCGGAAGATGCCGAGGAACGCCGCCCCGAGCCCGGCGTCCGAGGCGCTGAGGAGCAGCAGCATGGTGGCGAAGGCCGTGTCGATCAGCCAGTAGGGCACCGGCCAGGCCTCGGGCCGGTCGAGCCCGGCGCCCTGCTTGTCTGGCTCCGCGTAGCGGTCGAGGTAGGCCTGCTGGTCGGCGAGCGGGAGGACGACGACCGGCGCCCGCAACAGCCCGGCTCGACGGGTGCTCGCCCGCCATTCGGGCGTGGTCGTCGTGTGCCAGAAGACCCTCGTCTGGTCCCGGCCCTCCAGCACCACGAAGGCCCAGCCCTGGCTGAAACCGGCCGAGGGCGCCCGCACGGCGTGGGCGAGGACGGTGTCGACCACCTCGGGAGGCACGGGGCGATCCTCGAAGCTGCGCACCATGCGCCGACGTCGGATCACCTCGTCCAGCTCCACGCCCGGCGACGCTACCGGGCGGGAATGTCGACTCCGCGGGTAGGGTTTACCTGTACGAAATCAACCGCTCCCAGGAGCGTGATCGACGTGCCCACTTTCAGAGACCTTCTTTCCCAGGCCAAGGCGGCGATCCACGAGGTCGACGGCGCCGAGGCGGACCGCCGACGTGGCGACGCGCTGTTCCTCGACGTCCGGGAGCCGGAGGAGTACGAGCAGGGGACCGTCCCCGGCGCGCTGCACATCCCCCGAGGCAACCTGGAGAGCCAGGTCGAGGGCCGGGTCAGCGACCACGACCGTCCGATCGTCGTGTACTGCGCCAGCGGCGTCCGGTCGGCGTTCGCGGCCAAGACGCTCGGTGAGCTGGGCTACACCGACGTCGCGTCCCTGACGGGCGGCTTCAACCGGTGGAAGGACGAGGGCCGGGACTGGCGAGCCCCCCGGACGCTGTCGCCCGACCAGCGCAACCGCTATCAGCGTCACCTCCTGCTGCCCGAGGTCGGCGAGGCGGGCCAGCAGCGACTGCTCGACGCCAAGGTCCTCCTCCTCGGCGCTGGGGGCCTCGGCTCCCCAGCTGCCCTCTACCTGGCCGCCGCTGGGGTGGGGACGATCGGCATCATCGACATGGACGAGGTCGACTCGTCCAACCTCCAGCGCCAGATCCTGCACAACGTGGATCGGATCGGCGAGCGCAAGGTGGACTCGGCCAAGAAGACGCTCACGGCCATGAACCCCGACGTCAACGTCGTGACCTACGACGTTCGCCTCGGAGCCGACAACGTCCTCGACATCATCGACGGCTACGACGTCATCGTCGACGGGACCGACAACTTCCCCACCCGCTACCTGGTGAACGACGCCTCGCTGCTCAAGCGGATCCCGGTCGTGCACGGCTCGATCTTCCGCTTCGAGGGCCAGGTCACCGTCTTCGACCCCTACAACGGGCCCTGCTACCGGTGCATGATCCCCGAGCCGCCGCCGGCCGAGCTGGCCCCGTCGTGCGCCGAGGCCGGCGTGCTCGGTGTGCTCCCTGGCATCATCGGCTCCATCCAGGCTCTCGAGGCCATCAAGCTGATCCTGGGCGTGGGCGACACCCTGGTCGGCCGGCTCCTGGCCTACGACTCGCTGGAGGAGAGCTTCCGCACCTTCAACGTCCACCGCGACCCGGCCTGCCCGGCCTGCGGGCCCGACGCCGGCGAGATCGTCATCGCCGAGTACGACGAGCTGTGCATGCCGCACGCCGCGCCCGCGGCAACGTAGACATCGGCGACGGGCACCGAACCGGGGCGGGTCTAACCTCGGGGCCATGGCCCAGCCGTCAGAGCATCGGACCGACTCGGGCATAGAGATCCGGCCCGCCTACACCGCCGAGGACCTCGACGGATGGGACGCGGGCCGGCAGCTGGGTCAGCCGGGGCAGTACCCCTACACCCGCGGCGTGTACGCCGACATGTACAGGGGTCGGCTGTGGACCATGCGCCAGTACGCCGGATTCGGGACGGCGCAGTCCACCAACGAGCGGTTCAAGTTCCTGCTCGGCGCCGGCCAGACGGGGTTGTCGTGCGCCTTCGACCTGCCCACCCAGATGGGGTACGACTCCGACCATCCTCGAGCCGAGGGCGAGGTGGGCAAGGTCGGTGTCGCCATCGACTCGGTCGAGGACATGCGGGCACTGCTGGCCGACCTCCCGCTCGACCGCGTCACGACGTCGATGACCATCAACGCCACGGCGGCCATCCTCCTGCTGCTGTACCAGGTGGTGGCCGAGGAGAACGGCGTCGCCCCAGAGCGCCTGGGCGGCACCGTCCAGAACGACATCCTGAAGGAGTACGTGGCCCGAGGGACCTACATCTACCCGCCGCGCCCGTCGATGCGGATCATCACCGACACCTTCGCCTACTGCGCCGAGCACCTTCCCGCGTGGAACACGATCTCGATCTCCGGCTACCACATCCGTGAGGCCGGCTCGACGGCGGTCCAGGAGGTGGCCTTCACCCTGGCCAACGGCGTCGCCTACGTGGAGGCGGCGCTGGCCGCGGGCCTGGACGTGGACGACTTCGCGCCCCGTCTGAGCTTCTTCTGGAACGCCCACAACAACCTGTTCGAGGAGGTGGCCAAGTTCCGGGCCGCCCGTCGGATGTGGGCGAGGCTCATGACCGAGCGCTTCCACGCCAAGGACAAGCGGTCCGCCCTCCTGCGCTGCCACATCCAGACGGGGGGCTCGACCCTGACCGCGCAGCAGCCCGAGAACAACATCGTGCGAACCACGGTGCAGGCGCTGGCGGCTGCCCTCGGGGGCACCCAGAGCCTGCACACCAACAGCTTCGACGAGGCCCTCGGGCTCCCGACCGAGCGCGCCGTCCGGATCGCCCTGCGGACCCAGCAGATCATCGGCAACGAGTCGGGGCTGGCCGACACCGTGGACCCGCTCGGGGGGTCCTACTTCGTGGAGTCGCTGACCGACTCGGTCGAGGCGGGGGCGTGGGACTACCTCGAGCGGATCGACGCCATGGGCGGAGCGGTGGAGGCCATCGAGGCCGGCTTCATGCAGGACGAGATCGAGCAGGCGGCCTACGCCTACGCCAAGGCCGTCGACGACGGCGAGAAGGTCATCGTCGGCGTCAACCGCCACGTCGAGGTGTCGCCGGACCTGGTCGAGGTCTTCCCGATCGACCCCGCCCTCCAGCGTCAGCAGGCGGAGCGGGTGCGCAGGGTGCGGGAGGAGCGGGACCAGCCCCGGGCGGAGGCGGCGCTGGCCGACGTGGCGGCCGCCGCACGGGGCACGCAGAACCTGCTCGTGCCCATGAAGGAGGCCCTGCGCGCCCGGGCCACCCTGGGCGAGGTGAGCGACGTGCTCCGCGACGCCTTCGGCGTCTACCAGCCCACCCGGTAGGAAGTGCCGCGACCGGTACCGTGGAGGGGTGCCGGTACGTTTCGTGATCATCGGTGGTGGCCCGGCGGGCATCCAGGCCGCCACCCACGCCGCCCGCCTCGGGGCGGAGGTGGTCCTGGTCGAGCGCGACATCATGGGCGGCTCGGCCAACCTGTGGGACTGCATCCCCTCGAAGGCCATGATCGCCACGGGCGGGGTGATCGGCGTGACCCGGCGGGGCCACGCCCTGGGGCTCACGTGCACGAGCGCCACGCTCGATCTCGAGGCCCTGGCCGAGCGGATCGCGGACATCAGCGGCTATCTGGAGCGATCGGTGACCGAGCTCCTCACCAGTCAGGAGGTGCGCGTCGTTCGCGGCCGCGCCACCCTCAAGGGTCCCCACGAGGTTGTGGTCGAGACGTCCGACGGCGGGATCCTCGAGTTGGACGCCGACGCCGTGTTGCTGTCGACGGGCAGCCGCCCGCGGGTACCTGACTGGGCCGACGTCGACGGCAGGCGCGTCATGATCACCCGGCAGGCCTATCCGCCGCCCGAGGTGCCAGAGCACCTCGTGGTCATCGGCTCGGGTGTCACCGGCGTCGAGTTCGTGCACATGTTCCGGGCGTTCGGGTCGAAGGTCAGCCTCATCGTCAGCCGCCAGCAGGTGCTGCCGGGCAAGGACCCCGAGGTGGCGGCGGCCCTGGAGACGGACTTCCTCAGCACGGGCGTCGTCCTCTACAAGGGGGCGCGCGCGACCGGAGTGAAACTGAAGGACGACGCCCTGGTGGTCGAGTGCAACGACGGCCGCATGATCGAGGGATCGCACGCGCTGCTCGCCATCGGCCCCGTGCCCAACTCCGAAGGGCTGGGGCTCGAGGCGGCCGGGGTGAACGTCGACGACGGCGGCTACGTGCCGGTGAACCAGCACTGCCAGTCGAACGTGGGCCACATCTACGCCGCCGGCGACCTCTCCGGCAAGCTCCCGCTGGCCTCGGTGGCGTCCACCCAGGGGCGCAAGGTCGCCGAGCACGTCATGGGCCTCCACACCCGCCAGCACCGCCACCTGGACTACGACAAGGCGGCCAGCGCCATCTTCACCGAGCCCGAGATCGCCGACGTGGGCCTGGCCGAGGCCGAGGCCTTCGCCCTGGGGCGCAAGATCAGGGTGACCAAGGTCCCCTTCGCCGCCAACGCCCGGGCCCTGATCGACGGTGACGCCCGCGGGTTCGTGAAGATCCTCTCCGACCCGGCCACGGGCGTGGTGCTCGGTGGCTCGATCGTGGGGGAGCGGGCCGCCGAGCTGATCTCGGTGATCGCCGTGGCGGTCACCGCCCATCTGCGGGTCGCCGACATCGCCGAGAGCCTCCTGGTGCACCCTGCCCTGGCCGAGGCCCTGGCCGAAGCGGCCGAGTAGGGCGCGCCTACGGGCGCTGATTGAGCGGCGCTCGCAGGGAGTCGTCCGTGGCCAGGTCCACGATGGTCCAGGCCATTGCCAGCGCCCCGTCGCGCAGCGCCCGGTCCGCGGTCGGCGTGATGGCGGCGGCGGCGAACTCGGGCTGGTGGTTCACCGCCGGCAGAGAGTCGATGTCGAGCATCGGGTGGATGGACGGCACCGCGAGCGACACGTTGGCCATGTCGGTCGAGGCCATCATGACCTGCTTGGGGACCTGAGGGAACGTGCGGCCGAGGTCCTCGGCGTTGGAGCGGTACCACGCCTGCATGCCGGGGTGGGGCACGAACTCGGAGTAGCGGGGGCTCTGCTGGACGAGCTCGACCTCGGTCCCCGTGGCCAGGGCGCCGGCCTCGAAGCAGCGTCGCACCCTGGCCTCGAGCGTCTCCAGGGCCTTGAGGGTCTCGGCGCGCACGTAGTACTTGGCCGAGGTGTGGGCGGGGATGACGTTGGGCGCTTCTCCACCCTTGGTCACGATGCCGTGCACCTGGTCGTGGGTCCGGAACTGCTGGCGCAGCAGCCCGATGCCCACCTGGGCCACGGTCAGGGCGTCAGCGGCGTTGAGACCCGCCTCGGGGAACGCCGAGGCGTGCGCCTCACGCCCGGTGTAGTGGACGTCGAAATGGGACACGGCCAGGCACGGCATCTGGATCAGCTCGGCCGGCCCCGGGTGGACCATCATCGCCGCGTCGACGCCGGCGAAGGCGCCCCGCTCGAGCATGTAGATCTTGCCCCCGCCGCCCTCCTCGGCAGGTGTGCCGATCACCTTGAGCGTGATCCCGAGGTCGTCAGCCATCGATGCCAGGGCCACTCCGGTCCCGACCGCCGAGGCGGCGATCACGTTGTGCCCGCAGGCGTGGCCGATGCCGGGAAGAGCGTCGTACTCGGCGCAGACGGCCACGACCAGCGGTCCTTGGCCCGCGGTGGCGATCAGGGCGGTGGGCAGGTCACAGACGCCGCGCTCGACGTCGAAGCCGGCGGACGCGAGCGACTCGCCCACCCAGCCCGCCGCCCGCTCCTCCTCGAACGCCAGCTCGGGATGCTCGTGGATGGTGTGGCTGAGGTCGACGAGGTCCGTGAGGTGGGCGTCCAGCTGGCGCTGCGCGGCGCCCTTTCGATCCGACGTCGCGTGCTCCCCCCTGGCCGGCATGGCGGCCCCCTTTCGCTCCTTGCCGCCTATTCGATCACGGCGATCACGTCGCCCGGGCCGACAGCGTCGCCGGAGGCCACCCTGATCTCGGTCACCGTCCCTGCCCGGTCGGCGTTGACGTTGTTCTCCATCTTCATGGCCTCGAGGACGCACACCGGCTGCCCGACGTCGACCTCGTCGCCTTCCTTCACCAGCACCTTCACGATCGTGCCCTGCATGGGGACGGTGATGGTCCCCGTGCCGACCCCGCCCGTCGCCCCGGGGGGCGGCTTGCGCGCCGGTGCCCCGCGCGTGGCTCGGGTCGCGGCGCCACTGGTCGGGGACGCCATCGCCTGCGCCCCGGCCAGCTCGGGAACCCACAGCTTCACCTGGTACCGGCGGCCGTTCACCTCGGCCTCCACCTCCCGCAGCACCCGGCCCTCCCCGTCCTGGGTCGGCGACTGGCCGGTCGCGGCGGCCGCGGCCACGGTCGCGGCGGCCGCGGTGTCCTCGGCGGCCGGGCTGACGGCTGCCGGCTCGGGGGGAGCCGGCCGAGGTGCCGCCGCCACGCGGGACAGGTCGAGGCTCTCCTCGACCCAACGGGTCGAGTGGCGGGACGCTGCGAAGTCGGGGTGGGTGAGGATCGCGAGGTGGGCGGGGATGTTGGTCGCCACGCCGTCGATCTCGGTCTCCTCCAGGGCCCGGATCATGCGCCTCCGAGCCGCGCCGCGATCGGGGCCCCAGGTGATGACCTTGGCCACGAGGTTGTCGTAGTACTGGCTCACGGTGTCGCCGTCGGCGTAGCCGGCGTCGGTTCGGACGCCGGGTCCGTCCGCCGGGTGCAGCCGCGCGATCGTGCCCGGCGAAGGGAGGAAGCGCCCCTGGGCGGGGTCCTCGGCGTTGATGCGGCACTCGATGGCGTGCCCTCGATGCTGCACCTGCTGCTGGGTGAACCCGAGCGGCTCGCCGGCGGCCACCTGCAGCTGGAGGGCGACGAGGTCGATGCCGGTCACCATCTCGGTGACCGGGTGCTCGACCTGGAGACGGGTGTTCATCTCGAGGAAGTAGAACTTTCGGTCCTGGTAGAGGAACTCGACCGTGCCGGCGTTCACGTAGCCGCACGCCAGCGCCACCTTCACCGCCGCTTCGCCCATCTCCTGGCGGATGAAGTCGGGGAAGTCGGGCGCCGGGCTCTCCTCGATCAGCTTCTGATGGCGGCGCTGGCACGAGCAGTCCCGCTCGCCGAGCCACACGGTCTCGCCCCCCGCGTCGGCGATGATCTGCATCTCCACGTGACGGGGCCAGCTCAGGTACCGCTCCAGATAGATCTCCGACCGTCCGAAGTAGGCCTGGGCCTCGCGCTGGGCCGATTCCATGGCCTCTCGGGCGTCCTCGGCCCGATCGACCACCTTCATGCCCCGCCCGCCGCCGCCGAAAGCGGCCTTGATCGCCACCGGCCAGCCCGCCTCGTCGCCGAAGGCCACGATCTCGTCGAGGTCGGTGACCGGATGGGATCGACCGGGAACCCCGGCCACCCCGGCCTGCTCGGCCGCCATCCTGGAGCTGATCTTGTCGCCCATGATCTCGATGGCCTCGGGCGGGGGTCCGATGAACGTCACGCCCTGGCCCTGAATGGCCCGGGCGAAGTCGGCGTTCTCCGAAAAGAAGCCGTAGCCCGGATGGACCCCGTCGGCCCCGCTCATGGCCACGGCCTCGAGAATGGCCTCGGTGTTCAGGTAGCTCTCGGCGGCGGTCTTGCCGCCCAGCGCGTGGGCCTCGTCGGCCAGCCGTACGTGCAGGGCGTCCTCGTCGAGCTCTGAGTACACCGCGACCGTGGCGATCCCCACCTCTCGGCAGGTGCGGATGACCCGAACGGCGATCTCCCCCCGGTTGGCGATCAGGACCTTGGTGAGCACGAGACACCTTTCGACGCCATCAACCTATGGTTAGTGCGATGCTCGACGGTGGCGCCAGATCACAGCTGGCTACCACCCGGTTCGGCGATGTTCGTTGGTTACCCTCGACCGACTCGACCAACCGCTATCTCCTCGAGGAGGCCCGGGCCGATGCCCCGGAGGGGACAGTCGTGGTGGCGGACCACCAGGACTCGGGACGGGGTCGGCTCGATCGGGCCTGGGTCGCTCCGCCCGGCACGTCCCTGCTCGTCTCGGTGCTGCTGCGACCCGCGCTGCCGCTCGAGCGCATGCACCTGCTCACCTCGATCGTGGCGCTCGCCGCAGCCGACGCCTGTCGGGAGGTGGCCGGCGTCGAGCCCGGCCTGAAGTGGCCCAACGACCTCGTCGTCGGCCCCCGCAAGTTGGGCGGCATCCTGGCCGAGACCCACCTCGAGGGTTCCCGGGCCCGGGCCGTGGTCGTCGGGCTGGGGCTGAACGTCAACTGGGGGGCTCTGATGCAGGACACCGAGCTGGCCAGGGAGGCGGTCGCCCTCGACCACCTGGTCGGCCACGAGGTGGACCGGGCCCGGCTGCTCGTCGCCCTGCTGACCGCGCTCGAGGACCGGTACCGGGCCCTGGGCGAGCGGGCCGGGCAGCTGGGCCAGGCCGCCGAGTACCGGCGCCGGTGCACCAGCGTCGGCCGGACCGTGCGTGTCGAGCTGGCCGACGAGACCCTCACCGGGGCGGTGGCCGACGTCACCGAAGAGGGGCACCTGCTGGTGGACGTCGGTGTCTGCCTGCGCACGGTGACAGCCGGCGACGTGGTCCACCTACGCTGAGCGAGCGCACGCCCGTCGCCTGACCAGCCTGCCTGACCAGCCCGCCGGACCAGCCCGCCTGACCAGCCCGCCTGA
Source organism: uncultured Actinomycetes bacterium (assembly GCA_963717645.1). GTDB lineage: Bacteria > Actinomycetota > Acidimicrobiia > Acidimicrobiales > AC-9 > AC-9. The sequence goes on from CAVQWQ010000007.1 coordinate 119,360, forward strand.
AGAGCGACGTCGAGCACCCGGGCTCGTCCTCGGGGGGGCGATTCAGTGTCCGGTCTGGCCGCTGGTACCCTAATTTTCGCTGTGGCCACCCGCGGCGACACGATCGCTCCCGAGCGCCCGGCCACCCGGCCTCGACACATCCGTCCGCGCCGGTGGCCCCGGCGCGTCCTGATCGGCGGCAACCTCGCCGTGGCCATCATCGTGCTCGCGACCGGGCTCGGGTACCTGTACGTCAAGCTCCGCTTGGGGGAGATCAACTCGGTCAACATCCCCGGGCTGACGCCGGCGACCAGCGGGCCCGACAACATCCTGATCGTGGGCTCCGACACACGGTCGGGACTGAGCGACCCGAACGCCGGCAGCGCCTTCGGCGCCGGCACCGGGGCGACCGCCGGTCAGCGCAGCGACGTCACCATGATCCTCCACATCGACGCCAAGTCGAAGCAGGCGTCGGTGCTGTCCATCCCCCGCGACCTGTACGTGCCCATCGCCGGCACGAACCGCTCGGACCGGATCAACTCGAGCTTCGGCAACGGGCCTCAGCAGCTCATCCAGACCATCCAGAGCGACCTGGGGATCCCGATCCACCACTTCGTGTCGATGAACTTCGACGGCTTCCAGGGCCTGGTCAACGCGGTGGGTGGGATCGACGTGAACTTCCCCGACCCTGCCAAGGACGCCTTCTCGGGGCTCAACATCACCAAGACGGGCTGCCAGCACCTCGACGGAGCCGCGGCCCTGTCCTTGGCCCGCAGCCGCGACTACCAGTACTTCGCCGACGGGTCGTGGCACTACGACGGGACCGGCGACCTGGGCCGCATCCAGCGACAGCACACCTTCATCCGCATCCTGATGCAGAAGGCCATCTCGGCGGGGATCCACAACCCGATCACCGCCAACTCTCTCATCAGCTCGGCCGTCCACGACGTGACCATCGACAACAAGCTGTCGACCAACGACATCCTGGGACTCGCCATGCAGTTCCGCTCGCTCAGCCCGAACAGTCTGCCCACCTACACCCTCCCCACCGCGCCGGCGGTGATCGGCGGCGCCGACGTGCTCCGCCTCCAACAGCCGGTGGGCACCCAGACGGTCGACCAGTTCCTCGGCAAGGGCCAGTCGTCGGCTCCGAGCGCGCCGGCGACGCCTGCGGTGGCGCCCGCCGACGTGAAGGTGCAGGTCCTGAACGGCTCGGGAACCACCGGGCAGGCCGCCCAAGCGACGGCTCAGCTGCGCGCGGCGGGCTTCGGCGTGGCCGGCACCGGGGACGCCGCCGGCACCCACTCGGCCACCTCGCAGGTCCTCTACGCCGCGGGCAAGCAGCAGGCGGCCCAGCTCCTCCAGGGGCGGGTCGGCGGTGGTGCCAGCATCCAGCAGGACCCCGCTCTCCGGGGCGCCGACGTGGCCCTAGTCACGGGGACCTCGTTCTCGGGCATCACCCAGGCAGCCGCTCCCGCCCCGGCGGCGCCACCGCCCCCTGCGCCGGCCGCACTGCCGCCCTACGACCCCCGCGCCTGCTGACCCGGGTGGGGTCAGCCGTCCCGGCCCCCGCGCAACAGGCCGACAGGGGGTGGGCGCCGTAGTGTTCCGTCCGATGGCCGTACTTGTCACCGGCGGAGCCGGGTTCATCGGATCCAACTTCGTCCGTCACCGCGTGGCGAGGCATCCCGACGACCGCGTGGTTGTGTACGACGCGCTGACCTATGCCGGAAACCGGGCCAGCCTGGCCGACCTCGAGGAGCGCATCTGCTTCGTGCACGGGGACATCTGCGACCAGACACGGGTCGAGCAGGTGCTCGCCGATCATGACGTCGACCTCGTCGTGAACTTCGCCGCCGAGTCGCACAACAGCCTGGCCGTGGTCGACCCGGGCAGGTTCTTTCGCACCAACGTGCTCGGCACCCAGGCTCTCCTCGAAGCGAGCCGGCGGGCGGGCGTGGGCCGCTTCCATCACGTGTCGACCTGCGAGGTCTACGGCGACCTGGACCTCGACAGCCCCGAGCGCTTCACCGAGGAGTCGCCCTACCGGCCCCGAACCCCGTACAACGCGTCGAAGGCGGGCGCCGATCACGCCGTGCGCGCCTACGCCGAGACCTATGGCCTGGCGGTCACGATCACCAACTGCTGCAACAACTACGGTCCGTACCAATTTCCGGAGAAGGTCGTCCCGCTGTTCGCCACCAACGCCATCGACGGCAGATCCCTCCCGCTGTACGCCTCGACCCTGCACCGGCGCGAGTGGCTGCACGTCGAGGACCACTGCCGGGCCATCGACGCCGTCCTGGAGCGGGGCGAGGTGGGCGAGACCTACCACGTTGGGTCGGGCCTGGAGGCCAGCATCGAGGAGGTGGCCGATCACATCCTGGCTGCCCTGGGCCAGCCGTCGTCGCTCAAGACGATCGTGCCCGATCGTCCGGGCCACGACCGGCGCTACCTCCTCGACTCCTCGAAGATCCAGACACGGCTGGGCTGGGAGCCGCTCACATCGTTCGAGGAGGGCCTGGCCGACACCGTGGCGTGGTACAAGGCCAACCGGTCCTGGTGGGAGCCCCTCCGCGACCGGGCTCCGGTGGAGGAGGCGGCGTGGGCGCGGTGACCCGCGTGCTGGTCACCGGTGCCGGCGGCCAGCTAGGACGGGATCTCGTGGATGCCTTGGCCGCCAGCGGCGGCGGGAAGACCCACGAGGTGGTGGCCGCCGACCGAGCCCGGCTCGACGTGACCGATCGGGATGCCGTGCTCCAGGCCCTCGGATCGTTCCGACCCGAGGTGGTGGTCCACGCCGCCGCCTGGACCGCCGTGGATGCCTGTGAAGGCGACCCCGACCGGGCCATGGCCGTCAACGCCCTGGGCACCCGCCACGTGGCCGAGGGCGCCAGGCACGTGGGCGCCCACCTCTGCTACCTCTCCACCGACTACGTGTTCGACGGTCGGGCCCCGAGGCCGTACACCGAGTGGGACCAGCCCAACCCCCTCTCGGTCTACGGCCGCTCCAAGCTGGCGGGCGAGGCCGAGCTCGACACCGGACACACCGTGGTCCGCACCTCGTGGGTCTGCGGCCGCCACGGGGCCAACGTCGTGCGCACCGTCCTGCGGTTGGCCGCCGAGGGAGGCACGCTGCGCTTCGTGGACGACCAGCTCGGATGTCCGACCTTCACCTCGGACCTGGCTCAGGTGGTGCGCTCGCTCGCCCTGAGCCGCCGACCAGGCGTGTTCCACGTGACCAACCAGGGCCCCACCACCTGGTTCGGCTTCGCCCGCGCCGTCATGGCCGCGGCCGGGTTCGATCCCGATCGGGTCGAGGCGGTGACGACCGACGCGCTGCGGCCCCGGCGGCCGGCGCCCCGGCCGGCGAACTCGGTGCTGGACAACGCCGCCCTGCGCCTGTCCGGCCTTCCCCCGCTGCCGGAGTGGCAGGAGCCGCTCCATCGGCTCGTCAAGGAGCTCACCGGATGAGCTCGATCACCATCGTCGGCACGGGTTATGTCGGCCTGACGACCGGCGCCTTTCTCGCCCGCCTCGGCCACCAGGTGTCCTGTGCCGACGTCGTCCCCGACAAGATCGAGCGGCTCCGCCGGGGCGAGGTCCCGATCGTCGAGGACGGCCTCGACGAGCTGGTGCGGGAGGGCCTCGACGGTGGACGGCTGTCGTTCGTTCTCGGGGCGGCGGCGGCCGCCGCGGACACTGAGTTCGTCTTCCTGTGCGTGCCGACACCCCAACGCGATGACGGCTCGGCCGACATGGCCTACATCCAGGCCGCCGCCACCGAGATCGGTCCCGTGCTGGCGGCCGAGGCGGTCGTCGTCAACAAGTCGACCGTGCCGGTCGGCTCGACCAGGGTCGTGGAGCGGGCCCTCGGGCGAAGCGACGTCACGGTGGTGTCCAACCCGGAGTTCCTGCGCGAGGGCTCCGCCGTCCACGACTGCTTCCACCCCGACCGGATCGTCATCGGCAGCGACGACCAGGCCGCCGCCATCCGGGTGGCGTCGCTGTACAAGGCGGTCCAGGCGCCGCTGATCGTGACCGACCCCTCGTCGGCGGAGACGATCAAGTACGCGTCGAACGCCTTCCTTGCCACCAAGGTGAGCTTCATCAACGCGGTGGCCAACCTCTGCGAGGCCGTGGGCGCCGACGTGCGCGAGGTGGTGCTGGGCATGGGCTACGACCGGCGCATCGGCTTCGAGTTCCTGCGCCCGGGACCGGGCTTCGGCGGCAGCTGCTTCCCCAAGGACACCCGGGCGCTGGTGCGCATCGGGGAGGACGCAGGCTATGACTTCGGCCTGCTGCGCGGCGTCATCGCCGTGAACGAGGAGCAGCACGCCAGGGTCGTCGCAAAGGTGGTGGCCCAGGCGGGCGGATCGCTCGACGGCGTGACGGTGGCCACCTGGGGGCTCACGTTCAAGGCGCGCACCGACGACCAGCGGGACTCCCCGGCCCTCCACGTCATCGACCGGCTGGCCGATCAGGGGGCGCGCATCCGGGCCTACGACCCGACCGTGCGCGGTCCCCTCGGTCCCCCTGGTCGCATCGAGGTCTGCGACGACCCGTACGCAGCGTGCGAGGGTGCCGAGGTGCTGGCGGTGCTGACCGAGTGGGACGAGTTCCGCTGGCTGGACTTCCGCAAGGTGCGCGACCTGATGGCGCGGGCATCGGTCGTCGACGCCCGCAACCTGCTGGACTCCGCGGCCCTCCGCCGGGCTGGCTTCGCGTATCAGGGGATCGGGCGCCAGTGACCGATCGGGCCCGCAGCTGGCTGGCCGGAAGGGGCCGGGTCGTCGTCACGGGCGGGGCCGGCTTCCTCGGCTCCCACCTCTGCGACCGGTTGGTGGAGCGCGGCCACGAGGTGCTCTGCATCGACAACTGCCTCACCGGGTCGACCGCCAACATCGAGCACCTCATGGGCCGGGGTGACTTCAGCTTCGTCCGCCACGACGTGAGCAGGCCCCTGTCCGTCGAGGGCCCCGTGGACGCCGTACTCCACTTCGCCAGCCCCGCCTCTCCCCGCGACTACCTGGAGCTGCCCATCCAGACCCTCAAGGTCGGCAGCCTGGGCACCCACAACTGCCTGGGGCTGGCCAAGGCCAAGGACGCCCGCTTCCTCCTCGCCTCCACCAGCGAGGTCTACGGAGACCCCGAGGTCCATCCGCAGACCGAGGGCTACTGGGGCCACGTGAACCCGATCGGGCCCCGTGGGGTCTACGACGAGGCCAAGCGGTTCGGCGAGGCCATCACCATGGCCTACCACCGCGCCCACGGTGTCGACGTGCGCATCGTCCGCATCTTCAACACCTACGGCCCGAGGATGAGGCCATCCGACGGTCGGGTGGTGTCGAACTTCCTCGTCCAGGCCCTGCAGGGCAAGCCGCTGACGGTGTACGGCGAAGGCACCCAGACCCGGAGCTTCTGCCACGTCGACGACGAGGTGGCGGGGATACTCGCCCTGCTGGAGTCGGACCACGTGGGCCCGGTGAACATCGGCAACCCGACGGAGTTCACCGTGTCCGAGCTGGCCGAGATGATCATCGAGATCACGGGCTCCTCGTCGGAGGTCGTCCACGAGCCCCTTCCGGTGGACGACCCCACCCAGCGGCGCCCCGACATCAGCCTGGCCCGGTCGGTGTTGGGATGGGAGCCTCGCATCCCGATCCGCGAGGGGCTGACTCGGACGGTGTCGTACTTCGAACCTGGAGTGGCTCGCGATGACCGATGAGAAAGAGACGCGCTACCAGAGGCTGTCGGTCGTGATCCCGCTGTTCAACGAGCGCAACACGGTCGCCGAGATCGTCCGTCGGGTGCGCGCCGTCGACCTCCCGCTGGACCTCGAGGTCATCGTGGTCGACGACGGGTCGACCGACGGCAGCGACAAGATCCTCGCGGCGCTCGAGGATTCGACGCTGCGGGTGCTCACCCATGACACGAACCGCGGCAAGGGAGCGGCCATCCGCACCGCGCTCGCCTACGCGCGGGGCGACCTGGTGGTCATCCAGGACGCGGACGCCGAGTACGACCCCGACGACTGGCCGCGGCTGTTGGACCCCGTCCTCAAGGGCAAGGCCCTGGTCGTCTACGGCAGCCGCTTCACCGGCGAGCGCAAGAGCATGCCCCTCGGCAGCTGGCTCGGCAACAGGCTGCTGTCGCTCATGACGAACCTGGCCTACGCCACGACGCTCTCGGACATGGAGACGGGCTACAAGCTGTTCGACCGTCGCGTGCTCGACGGCATCACCATCGAGTCGGACCGCTTCGACTTCGAGCCCGAGATCACGGCCAAGGTCCTGCGTCGAGGGCACCGCATCTACGAGGTCCCCATCTCCTATGCCGGTCGGGACTCCAGCGAAGGTACCAAGTTCACCTGGCGGGACGGGATGGGGGCCCTGTGGACGCTGGCCCGTTACCGCCTGCGGCCCGATCGGTGAGCCAGCGCCGGGCGGAGAGAGCCCCCCAGGACCTGCCTGGAGCACAGGACGCCCGGCCCTCGTCCGAGGTCGTCCGGCGGGTCGACGCCGTGGTCGTCAACTACAACGCCCGCGACGAGCTGCTCGCCTGTGTGCGGAGCCTGCGGGCCGACGGGGTGGCCGACATCGTCGTGGTGGACAACGCCTCCGTGGACGGGTCGGGCGCCGCCTTGGCCGCGGCCGATCCCGAGGCCAGGCTGGTCGAGACCGGCGCCAACCTCGGCTACGGCGGCGCCGCCAACCGGGGTCTGGCCCAGGGCGGCCGCGAGCTGGTGCTGGTGTGCAACGCCGACGTCGTGGTGCGCTCCGGCACGCTGGCCGCGATGACGGCCGCCCTCGACGCTGACCCTGATCTGGCGCTGGTCGGACCTCGGCTGATCAACCCCGACGAGACCCTCTACCCCTCGGCGCGCACGTTCCCTTCTTTGGTGGACGCCATCGGTCACGGCTTCCTCGGGCTGGTGGCCCCCCGGAACAGGTTCAGCCGGAGCTACAAGATGCTGGACTGGGACCACGGCCGCAGCCGGGGCGTCGACTGGGTGTCGGGGTCGTGCTTCCTCGCCCGGCGACGGGCGCTCGAGGACCTGGGCGGCTTCGACGTGTCCTACTTCATGTACCTCGAGGACGTCGATCTGTGCTGGCGCCTCCGGCGCGCCGGGTGGGGGGTCGCCTATGAGCCGTCCGGGTGCGTCCTCCACGTCCAGGGAGTCTCGACCGATCTGCACCCGTACCGGATGATCGTCGCCCATCACCAATCACTGCTGAGGTTCGCGTGGCGCACCACGTCGGGCTGGCGCCGGTTCCTGCTGCCAGTGGTCGCGGTGGGGCTGGCCCTCCGGGCCGGAGCCGCCACCGCCCAGCGCGCAGCGGGAAGGCCCCGACCGCCGCGGTAGGGTCGCACCTCGTGAGAGCTGTGGTGCTGGTCGGGGGCGAGGGGACGCGACTTCGACCGCTCACGAACACGACCCCCAAGCAGCTCCTTCCGGTCGTCGAGGAGACGATGATCGAGCGCGTCCTCTCCCATCTCGCTGCTCATGGTGTGGAAGACGCGCTGTTGTCGCTCGGCTATCGGCCCGATGCATTCCTGAGCGTCTTTCCTGAGGACCGGGCCAGTGGGGTCCGGCTTGCCTACGCCGTCGAGCCGGCGCCGCTGGACACCGCCGGCGCCATCGCCTTCGCCGCCGCCCACGGGGGGATCGACGACACCTTCCTCGTCGTCAACGGCGACGTCCTCACCGATCTCGACGTGCGCGCCCTGATCCGCTTCCACCGCCAGCGAGAGGCGGAGGCGTCCATCAGCCTGACGCCCGTGGAGGACCCGTCCGCCTTCGGCGTGGTGCCGACCGACGCCGATGGCCGGGTGCTCGCCTTCATCGAGAAGCCCGAGCCCGGGCGGGCGCCCACCAACCTGATCAACGCCGGCACCTACGTCCTCGAGCCGTCGGTGCTCGACCTGATCGACCGCGAGCGGCGCGTGTCGATCGAGCGGGAGATCTTTCCGGCGTTGGTGAAGGCCGGACGGCTCTTCGCCTTGGCCTCCGACGCCTACTGGATCGACGCGGGCACCCCCGCCAAGTACCTCCAGGCCCACCGGGACCTGCTGTCCGGGATTCGCCCCGGCCCACCGTCGCCTGGCGCCGTGGAGAGATCGCCCGGCGTATGGGTGCGGGGTGCACCGGTGATCGACGGTGAGGTGCGGGCCGACTCGCTGATCGGCGACGGCGCCTGCGTGGCCGGCGGGGCGACGGTCGAGGACTCGGTGGTCGGAGCCGGCGCACGGGTCGGCGGCGGCGCGTCGGTGGTCGGCTCCGTCCTGCTGCCGGGCGCCTCGGTGGCGGCGGGGGCGACGGTGGACACGTCGGTGCTCGGCGCTCAGGCGGCGGTGGGAGAGGAGGCCGTGGTGCGCGGGCTGTCGGTAGTGGGGGCCGGGGCGACCATCGATCCCGGCGCCCGGGTCGACGGCGATCGGGTGCCCGCATGAGAGTGATGGTCACCGGCGGGGCCGGGTTCATCGGGTCGACCCTCGTCGACCGCCTCCTCGCCGAGGGTCACGCCGTGGACGTCGTCGACGACCTGTCGAGCGGCTCGCTCACCAACCTGGCCGACGCCCGCTCCGGGTCGACGAACGACATGACCTTCCATCACCTGGACATCCGCTCGCCCAACCTGGTCGACCTCATGGTCCGGCGGCCACCGGAGGTGGTCTTCCATCTGGCCGCCCAGGCGGACGTGCGGGTGTCGGTCGACGACCCGGTGCTCGACGCCGACATCAACATCCTCGGCAGCCTCCGGGTCCTCGAAGGAGCGAGGCGGGCGGGGGTGTCGAAGATCGTCTTCGCCGCCAGCGGCGGCACGCTCTACGGCGACATCCGTGCGTCGGACCTGCCGGCGCGCGAGTCGCTTCCGCACGTCCCGACGTCGCCGTACGGGGTCAGCAAGATGGCCGTCGTCGACTACCTCACCGCCTACCGGGAGCTGCACAACATCGAGTTCTGCGCCCTCGCCCTCGGGAACGTCTACGGGCCCCGTCAGGACCCCCATGGGGAGGCGGGCGTGGTCGCCATCTTCGCCGGTCACCTGGTTGCCGGCGAGCGCTGCACGATCTTCGGCGACGGCTCCCAGACCCGGGACTTCGTCTTCGTGGACGACGTCGTCGACGCCATGGCCCGAGCCGGCCAGCGGGGTGGGGGCCTGCTCCTCAACGTGGGCACCGGCAGCGAGATGTCGGTCCTGCAGCTGTACGAGACGATGGCCAAAGCCGCAGGAAGGACGCAGCGGCCCGTCCACGCGCCCGCCAGGCCGGGAGAGCTCCATCGCTCCGCCCTCGATCCCGGGAGGGCGGCCATCCACCTGGGCTGGCAGCCGTGGACGAGCCTGGCGGAGGGAACGGCCGCCGTGCTGGCGGCGACGTCGCCCGACGCTGCCGGCGGCGGGGGTCGCCGTCCGGCCAAGGGATCGAGCGGATCGGGTCAGCGGAAGAGGTCCTCCCGGTAGGGTCGCACCACCTCCGCGGCCACCGACGACTCGCGCAGCCAGGTCGGATCGACCCCGCGTACCACCGCCACCGGCACCCCTGACGCCTTGCCCATCACCAGCTCTGCCGCCCCCGCCAGCTCGTCCGCCACGCAGATCTCGGTTCCCACCAGGACGCGGCCGCGCCAGTCCCGGGTGCCGCGGAGGTCCACCACCGCGGCCACGCCGGCCACCCCGATGGCCACGTCGGTGCTTCCGCGCCGCCAGGTGCGCCCGAAGGTGTCCGATACGACGACACCGACGGTGACCCCCTTCCGGGCTCGCAGACCGTCGCGTACGCGCCGAGCCGAGCGGTCCGGGTCGACGGGCAAGAGCGCGGCGCGACCGGTCTCGACATTCGAGAGGTCGACGCCGGAGTTGGCGCACACGAAGCCGTGGCGGGTCTCGGTCATGATCAGGTCCTCCCGGCGGCGCAGGACCCGGGCGGCCTCGCTCTCGACAAGCCCGCGTACCGACCCGGGATCGTCGGGGTCGACGGGTACCAGTCGACCCTCGGCCTTCGACACGATCTTCTGGGTGACGACCACGACGTCGCCGTCGGCGAGCTCGATCCGCTCGGCGATGAGGTCGGCCAGCACGTCGCCGTCGCCGACCTCGGGCAGGCCGACGACGGGCAGCACCTCCAAGGTCATGGTCCTGTGGCGCCGGCCGCCAGGACCACCTTCGCCAGGGCGGCGGCCACCTCGGGCGTGGTCATCACGGCCGGGGCGATCGCGCACCGCAGGCCTTCCGCCTCGATCCGGTCGGCGAGGGAGGCGTCCGCCTCGTCGACGACAAGGGTGGACGCGAGGGGAGCGTAGAGCCGGGCCACACCGACCGCCGACGCCTCGTGGCCGAGCTCGGTGAGCAGTCGGTCGGCGGGTCCCTTCAGGGCGGCGCCCGCCACGATGGGCGACACTGCCACCGTGTCGGCCCGCCGTCTGGCGATTGTCTCCTCGACGCCGGGAACGGCCAGGATCGGACCGATCGAGACGATCGGATTCGACGGGCACACGACGACGGTGGTCGCCGTCTCGATGGCTTCCAGGACGCCCGGCGCGGGGCGGGCCGACTCGGCGCCCTCGAAGCGCACCGCCTGCACCTCCACGGCGTGCCGTCGGCGCACGAAGTAGTCCTGGAACTCGATCTCTCTGCCCTTTGGCTCTCGGTCCTCGCCCAGGCCGCCCGGCCCGCCTCCGCCGTCGCCGGCGAGCGTGACGCGGGTCCGTACCGGATCGTCGGACATGGGGAGGAGGCGGGGGCCGACGCCCCAACTGCTGGCAACTTCCGCGGTGATGGTCGACAGCGGCGCGCCGTCGCGCAGCCGCTGTGTGCGGTAGAGGTGGGTCCCCAGGTCGCGGTCTCCGAGCCGGAACCAGGTGGCGCCGCCGTAGCGCTCGAGTGCGTCCATGACCGCCCACGTCTCGCCCGCCAGTCCCCAGCCCGTCTCCGGGTTGACGACGCCGGCCAGGCTGTAGGTGACTGTGTCGAGGTCGGGGCTCACGTGCAGGCCGTGCAGGACCGTGTCGTCACCCGTGTTGACCACGACGGTGATGTCGCGCTCGGGGACGACGCGGATCATTCCCCCCAGGAGGCGGGCGGCGCCCACGCCTCCGGCCAGGGCAACGATCATGCCTTCAGGCTAAACCCCGGCCCAGGGCCTTGTGGGAGGCTCCGGTGATGCGAAGCTCGGGCGCGACGGGTCCGTCGGGCGTTGAGGTGGCCTTCGATGCCACGCCCCTGCTCGGGGCGAGGGCAGGTGTCGGCGCCTTCTGCGCCGGCGCCCTCCCCGCGCTTGGCGCGGTCGAGGACTTGCGCGTGCGGGCCTTCGCGGTGAGCTGGCGACGTCGGGGGCGGATAGTCGAGCACCTGCCGCCGGGGGTGGCGGTCGTGAATCGAGCGATGCCCGCCCGACCGATCCACCGTGCCTGGCGACTGACATCGCTGCCGCCCATCGAGTGGTTCACGGGCAGGATCGACGTGGTCCACGGCACGAACTTCATCGTCCCGCCGGCCCGGCGAGCAGCCCGCGTCGTCACGGTGCACGACCTCACCACGGTGCGGTACCCCGAGATGTGCGACGACTACACCCAGACCTTCCCCCCGCTTGTGCGCCGAGCCATCCGACAGGGAGCCTGGGTGCACACCCCCTCGGCGTTCGTGCGGGAGGAGGTGGTCGAGCTGCTGGGCGCGGCGCCTGAGCGGGTCCGCGCCGTCCACCACGGTGTGCCCCCGGTCGATTGCTCCCTCGAGGACGCCAGCCCCCGCGAGGGTGCCGGCTCCGGTCCCGTGCCCGACGGGCCGTACGTGCTCGCCCTGGGTACCGTCGAGCCGAGGAAGGACGTCGCCACCCTGGTGCGGGCCTTCGATCAGGTCGCCGACCGTCACCGCGACCTGTCTCTTGTGGTGGCCGGGCGCGCCGGCTGGGGCATGGAGCGCTTCGAGGCGGCCGCGGCCGCCTCGCCCTGGCGCGACCGCCTGGTGAGACTGGGCTACGTGAGCCAGGCCCACCGGTCCCGTCTGCTTCGAAGGGCGACGCTGTTCGCCTTCCCGTCGGTGTACGAGGGCTTCGGGTTCCCGCCACTCGAGGCCATGGCGGTCGGTGTTCCGGTCGTGACCACCACCGCGGGGGCGCTGCCCGAGGTGGTGGGTGACGGGGCCGAGCTGGTGGAGCCGGGTGACGCCGACGCCCTGGCGGCCGCCATCGATCGGCTGCTCGACGACGACCGGGCGAGGGCCGACCTGGTGGTCAGGGGGCGACAGCGGGTCGGGGCCTTCAGCTGGGAGGACTGCGCCGCCGGGCTGGCAGCGCTCTACCGTGACGCGTCGAGCGCAGCGGTCTGAGATCCGGTGAGGGTGCTCATCGTCGTCGAGCAGCTGCGCCGCAGCGCCCCCGGCGGCATCGGCACCTACGCCCGTGGTCTGCTGCAGGGTCTCGGGCACCTGAACCCCGCTCCGGACATCGCCCTCCTGGCCAGCCGGCCCGGCGCGGGCGTCGATCCACTCGTCTCGCTCGGGGTGCCGGTCGTGGCTTCGTCGCTCCCGGCGCCGGTGCTCACCCGGGCCTGGGACCTCGGGGTGCTGGGTGCACCGGACGGGTTCGACGTGGTGCACGCGGTCTCGCTCGCCGTCCCTCGGAGCCAGGTGCCGGCGGTGGCGACCGTGCACGACCTGGCCTGGCGACAGGTGCCCGATGCGTTCCCGCCGCGGGGCCGTCGGTGGCACGAGGCCGCGCTGCGACGGGCTCTGCGCCGAGCCCGTCTCCTGCTGGCGCCCTCACCCGAGACCGCCGCTGCGCTCCAGGACGCCGGAGCGCCGGGCGACCGGGTAGCGGTGTTCGAGGAGGGCGCCGACCATCTGCCTCCCGCCGATCGACCCGGCACCCGAGATCTCCTGAGCCGCATCGGCGTCGACACGCCATACCTTCTGAGCGTGGGCACCAACGAGCCCAGAAAGAACCTCGACCGTCTGTGCGACGCCTACGACCAGGCCCGGTCCCGCCTGCCGGAGCCGTGGCCGCTGGTGGTCGTCGGCCCCCGTGGGTGGGGGGACGCCCTTCGCCCTCGTCCCGGCGTGGTGCTGGCGGGAGAGGTGCCCGCCGCTGTGCTCACCGGCCTCTACGCCGGGTGTCGCTGCCTGGCCTACGTCCCCCTCCACGAGGGCTACGGTCTGCCCGCCCTCGAGGCCATGGCCGCCGGCGCCCCGGTCGTCGCCAGCCCCATGCCCAGCACCCGGGGTGCGGCCCTCGAGGTGGATCCTCTGTGCGTCGAGGCCATCGCCGATGGGCTGGTGTGCGCTTCCCTCGACGGCCCCGCCCGAGATCGGATCGTCGCCGATGGCCGCAAGCGCGTGGAGAAGCTCACCTGGGAGTCCACTGCCCGACGGCACGTGGCGCTGTGGGAGCAGCTGCTGTGACCGATCCGGTGCGGCTCAGCCTCGACGTCAGCGCCGTGCCGGCCGAGCCGGCCGGAGCGGGCCGGTACACGCTGGGGTTGGCCGCCGCCCTGGCCAATCGACGCGACGTCGAGCTGACGTTGGTGTCGAGGTCTGAGGATGCCGAGCGTTGGCGGGAGCTGGCACCGGACGCTGCCCTGGAGGCGGTCGCCCCGGCTGCCCGGCCAGTGCGACTGGCGTGGGAGCAGACCCGCCTGCCGATGCGCCTGCGCCGGCTCCCCGTCGATGTCCATCACGGCCCCCACTACACGATGCCCGAGGCGTCGTCGCTGCCGCGAGTCGTGACAATCCACGACTTGACGTTCTTCGACCATCCCGAGTGGCATCGGCGGACGCGGGTCCCGTTCTTCCGGCGGGCCATCCGGGTGGCGGCCCGCCATGCCGAGGCCCTGGTGTGCGTGAGCGCCCGCACGGCCGAGCGTCTCTCCGAGATCTCCCGGCCGTCGGGGCCGGTCTTCGTCGTGCCGCACGGCGTGGACCACGACCGCTTCCGCCCCGACGAGCCCGCGCCCGGCGCTGACCGGGCGGCGCTGGCCGATCTCGGGATCACCGGCGCCTACGTGGCCTTCGTCGGCACTCTCGAGCCTCGCAAGGACGTGCCCAGCCTCGTGCGTGCCTTCGATCGGATGTGCGCGGCCCACCCCGGGCTCAGCCTCGTCCTGGCCGGCGGAGCCGGCTGGGGGGCGGTGAGGGTCGATCGGGCGATCGCCGAGGCCCGCCACCCCGACCGCATCGTGCGCGCCGGCTATGTCCCCGACGCGGTCGTCGCCGGCCTGCTGCGGCAGGCCGCCGCCGTCGCCTACCCCTCTCTGGAGGAGGGCTTCGGGCTTCCGGCGCTGGAGGCGCTGGCGTGCGGAGCTCCTCTCGTCACCACCACGGGCTCGGCCATGCAGGAGGTCGTCCAGGGGGCCGCCGTCCTGGTCGCCCCGGGCGACGTCGACGGGCTGGCCGGTGTGCTCGACCTCCTGGTCCGGCGCGACGACGGGCTGGCCGCCCGGCGGGCGCGGGGTCTGGCCGTGGCCGCCCGGCACAACTGGTCGGCCAGCGCCGCCGGGCACCTGGACGCCTATCGAGCGGCGATCGCCGCCGGAAAGGGCCGCAGAGAGCCCGACTAGCGTGAGCCGCCGTGCGAGCGTTCGTCACGGGCGGGCAGGGTTTCGTGGGCGCCTGGCTCCAGGCACACCTCCGGGAGGCGGGGGACGACGTCGACGTCGCCGACCCCGGGCTCGACATCGCCGACGCCGACGGGCTCCGCCGTGCCCTCGTCGACGCAGCCCCGGACGCCGTGTACCACCTGGCCGCGTTCACCCACGTGGGGCAGTCGTGGGATGACCCGAGGGAGGTCTTCCGGGTCAACGCCGACGGGACGCTCAACCTGCTGGAGGCGGCGCGTGCCTGTCCGTCGCCGCCGCGGGTGCTGCTGACCAGCTCCGCCGAGGTGTACGGGGCCGTGAAGCCCGAGCACCTGCCGCTCACCGAGGGCTCCCCGCTTCTCCCTGTCTCGCCTTATGCGGCGAGCAAGGTCGCTGCCGAGTTCCTCGGGGTCCAGGCCCACCTGGGCCGCGGTCTCCCCGTCGTACGAGCCCGTTCCTTCAACCACGTCGGTCCGGGGCAGGCGCCCGCCTTCGCCGTCTCCGCCCTGGCCAAGCGGATCGTGGAGGCCGAGCGGGTGGGCGGAAAGCAGCTGTCGGTCGGCAACCTGCGGCCCCGGCGCGACTTCACCGATGTGCGAGACGTGGTCCGGGCCTACCGGCTGCTCGTCCTCCGGGGCGAGGCCGGCGGGGTCTACAACGTGTGCTCCGGCGCCGACGTGGCCATCGAGGACGTCGCCCAACGTCTGCTGGCGATCGCCGGGTCGAACCTCGAGCTCGTGGAGGACCCGGCGCTGGTGCGTCCCGCCGACGTGCCCGTCCTGCGAGGAGACTCAGCCCTGCTGCGGTCGGCCACCGGCTGGCGACCGGAGATCCCCCTCGAGGCCACGCTCCGGGCGGTGGTCGACCACTGGCGCGCCGCCGGCGGCTAGCTGGGAGGCAAGGCCCTCCAGTTGCTTGCGGAGCTCCCGGCGCCGCACCTGGGCCCGCTGGAACCCGAGCACCCCGAAGCCGACGGCGACGTAGGCAGCGTCCCTCGCCAGCCTGACCAGAGGATCCACGTGTCGACCTATCCCGTCCGTGCGCGAGCGGGTGCTACCGGCCCCACTCGCCCGGCCGCTCGGCGGTCAGGGGTGCGCCGTCGCCGTCCCCGTTGCCCGGTCGGCCACCCGGGCCGGTGTTGTCGGACAGCGCCTCGGGGGGCCCATCGTCGCCCGGCGCGCCGGTGGGGGTGGGATCGCCGGGAGAGCTGGGCCGCGGTCGCAGCTCCGGTCGACCGTTCGGTGGCAGGCCGTCGTCCGACGAAGAGGTGAAATGAGGCACGCTCGCCGACAACCCGTCTCCGTGGACGGGGCGACCATACGCACGGTCGACCAGCTGGGCCACCTCCCGCCCGTCGATGGTCTCCTTCTCGAGCAGCGACGCCGCCACCAGCTTGAGACCCTCCTTGTGGCGGGTCAGGAACTGGGTCGCCCGCTCCTCCTGCTCCCGGAGGATGCGCTTGACCTCTTCGTCGATGACCCGGCTCGTGTCCTCGGAGTAGTCCCTCGAGTGCATCAGGTCCTCACCGAGGAAGACCATCCCCTGGGACCCCCAGGCCATGGGGCCGACTCGATCGCTCATGCCCCATTCCCGGACCATCTTGCGGGCCAGCTCGGTGTTGCCGACCAGGTCATTGTTGGCGCCCGTGGACAGACCGCCATAGATGAGCAGCTCGGCGACCCTGCCCCCCATTCTCACGGCCAACGAGTCCTCGATGTACTCCCGGGGGTAGATGTGGCGCTCCTCCATGGGGAGCTGCTGGGTGACGCCGAGAGCCATCCCGGTCGGGAGGATCGTCACCTTGTGCACGGGATCGGCGTGGGTCAGGGCGTAGGCGAGCACGGCGTGCCCGCCTTCGTGGTAGGCGACACGCTCCTTCTCGTGGTCGGTGAGCACGAGCGAATCGCGGCGCTGGCCCATCATCACGCGGTCTCGAGCCGACTCGAAGTCCTGCATGGCGACCGCGTCGCTGCCCCGCCGAACGGCGTGGAGCGCGGCCTCGTTGACCAGGTTGGCGAGGTCTGCGCCGCTCATGCCGGGCGTGCCACGGGCCACCAACTCGAGGTCGACGTCAGGAGCCAGGCGCTTGTCCTTGCAATGGACCTTGAGTATGGGGAGGCGCTCGTCGAGATCCGGGAGGGGAACGACGATCTGGCGGTCGAAGCGGCCGGGGCGGAGCAGGGCGGGGTCGAGGATGTCAGGCCGGTTGGTGGCCGCCATCATCACGATGCCCTCGGTCGTGTCGAAGCCGTCCATCTCGTTGAGCATCTGGTTGAGCGTCTGCTCACGCTCGTCGTGGCCGCCGCCCAGACCGGCACCCCGCTTGCGGCCGATCGAGTCGATCTCGTCGACGAACACGATGGCCGGCGCCTGCTTGCGCGCCGTCTGGAAGAGGTCCCTGACCCGGCTGGCGCCGACGCCCACGAACATCTCCATGAAGTCCGAGCCGCTCACCGACATGAACGGCACCCCGGCCTCGCCGGCGACGGCCCGTGCCAGCAGGGTCTTGCCGGTGCCGGGCGGGCCCACGAGCAGCACGCCCTTGGGAATCCGGGCTCCGATGTCCTTGAACCGGGCCGGCTTCTTGAGGAAGTCGACGACCTCGCTGATCTCCTGTTTGACGCCGCTGTAGCCGGCCACGTCACCGAAGGTCGTCCGCGGGCGTTCGGTCGTGTACAGCTTCGCCTTCGAGCGGCCGATGGACATGATCCCTGACATCTGCCCCTGGGCGCGCCGGTTCATCCATATGAAGAACCCGATTATGAGCACGACCGGTAGGAGGTAGATGAGCACAGAGGAGAAGATGCTCTGCTGCGGAGTGTTGAAGCTCAGCTTCACCCCCTTCGTCCGCATCGTCGTGACGTCGTTCTGGATGGGAGGCTGGGGGCCGTTGACGGTGTAGGCGGAGCCGTTGGTCAGCTTGCCGGAGATGTGGCCGTTGCTGTTGTCGATCGTCGCCGTGGAGACCTGGCTGGCGTTGACGTCGGAGATGTACTGCGTGTAGCTCAGCTGCTGGCTCGGGCTGTGGGAGAAGAATGGCGGGATGACCAGGGCGGCGACCACGAGGCCGAGCAGGACGATGACCGCCCAGCGCCAGCTCTGATCGGGTCCGCCGGACCCGCCTGCACCGGGGCGACCCGGACGACCCGAAGGACGTTCCGGCCGGGGATCCGGAGGTTGGCGACTCATGGACCCCATGCTAGAGGCCCGGGCGGGATACCGAAGCCCGGGAAGCACAGACGCCCGGTCCCGGAAGTAACGTCGGGGGACATGGACGTGCCTCCGCGCCGCGGCCGACGCCGGTATTCCGCCGCGTCCCGAGGGTGAGCGTCGGTCGGGGTGAGGGACCCGGCCAGGCCGTGACCGGACCCGAGCCTTGGGGTTCGCCAGGTCAACACCCGGCGGATGGACGGCCGCCGCCGCCCGTCGGATGGGTCGGCCGGTCGACGCCACCACCGGACGCGACGACGCGGCCGGCGCCGCCGGTTCAAGGTCGGTGGGGCCTGGGCGACGCGATACTCGGCTTGGTCGTCGGGGTGGTCGCCTCCAGTCTGGCCGTGGCGATCTGGGTCGCGGCCACGGGCGAGCACGCGACGAGCTCGTCGACCTCGAGCGTGGGGGTCACGGTGTTCTCGTTGGTGGGCCTCTGGGTCGGCCTGGCCGGGGCGCCCGTGCTCGCCAGCCGCCTGAAGGGCGCCAAGCGCCTGGCGGTCGACTTCGGTCTCCGGCTCAAGCTGTGGCCTGACGTGCCCATCGGCGTGGGGGTCGGGTTGGGCTCCCAGCTGATCCTGTTGCCAGTGCTCTACATCCCGGTGCGGGTGCTGGTGCCCCACCTGGACCAGCAGCTCGGCCAGCCGGCCCAGCACCTCACCGGCGGTGCGGACACCTCCGGCCTGGTCGTGCTCGGGATCTTCGTGGTCCTCGGCGCCCCCCTGGTCGAGGAGCTGTTCTTCCGAGGTCTCCTGCTGCGGTCTCTCGAGAAGACCAGGGCGCTGGCGTCGCTCGGGCGTCGCGCCTGCCCGACGATCGCCGTGCTCGTCTCGGCCGTGGCCTTCGGCCTGGCCCATCTGGAGGTCCTCCAGCTCCTCGGGCTCACGGCGTTCGGCGTCGTCCTCGGCGTGCTGGCCGAGCACTGGCGTCGGTTGGGACCCGGCATCGTCGCCCACGCCACCTTCAACTTCGTCACCGTGCTCGTCCTGGCGCTCTCCCGCTAAGGGGATCCACTCCCCACACCGGCATCGACCGCCCCCCCGTACAGTGCCCCGGGGGCCCGTCGGGCAACATAGGGCGAAGATGCGCCGCCCGTCCGCCGCAGCCCTGGGAGCGTTCGTCGCCGTCGGCGGCGCCGTCGCCTTCGTCCTATGGCAGCTGCACCCGTCCCTGCTGCTGCTCAACACGACGACATCCGGCGGGGACACCGGCGCCCATGTCGCCGTGCCGGCGTTCCTGCGCGACCACCTCCTGCCGCACGGCCGGCTCACAGGCTGGAGCCCCGACTGGTACGGCGGCTATCCGGCCCTCACCTTCTACTTCCCGCTGCCCAGCCTGATCGTCGTCGCCTTCAACCTCGTCCTCCCGTACAACATCGCCTTCAAGCTGGTCACCGTCCTCGGTCTCCTGACCCTGCCGGTGGCGGCGTGGGCCTTCGGTCGATTGTCCGGGATGGCCCGTCCCGGGCCGGCTTGTCTGGGTGTGGCCACGCTGCCCTTCCTGTTCGACCGCAGCTTCACGATCTACGGCGGCAACATCGCCTCGACCCTGGCCGGGGAGTTCGCCTTCTCGATCAGCTTGTCACTCGGCCTGGTGTTCCTCGGAGTGGTGGCGCGCGGTCTGCGCACCGGCAGGCACCGCGCCCTCGCCGCCGGCCTGCTGACGCTCACGGCGCTGTGCCACATGATCCCGACCTTCTTCGTGCTCGTGGGCGCCGCCGTCCTGTTGCTCATGGGCGCGGACCGCCGACGGATCAAGTGGACCATCAGCGTCGTGGCCGCGGGACTGGCCATCACCGGCTTCTGGTCCATCCCGTTCCTCGCCCGCCTCCCGTACACCACGGACATGGGTTGGGAGAAGGTCGTCGACTACGGCCACAACCTGTTCCCGTCGGGTCAGCGCTGGGTGCTCGTGCTCGCCATCATCGGTGTCGCCTTCTCAGTGCTGCGCCGTCGACGGATCGGGATCTTCCTCACCGTGATGGCCGTCCTGTCGGCGGCGGGGTTCGTGCTGGCGCCTCAGGGGCGGCTCTACAACGCCCGCCTGCTGCCGTTCTGGGTCCTGTGCCTCTACCTCTTGGCGGGGGTGGCGGTCGCCGAGCTCGGGACGCTGGCGGGGGAGCTGTGGCGCGCCTCGCGCCGGCAGCGATGGCTCTCGACTGCGGCCGACGGGGGCTACGTCGCGGCCCCCGCATCCGGGACAGGCATCACGACCGACGGCCTGGTCGGCTTTCTCACGCCGGTGCTGGCACTGGTCGCGGCGGCCGGCTTCGTCGCTGCTCCGCTCGTCAACCTGCCCTCGTGGTCGCCGGTGAAGCCGGCAGCGAGCTTCGTACCTGACTGGGTGCGCTGGAACTACACCGGCTACGAAGGCAAGCCCGCCTACCCGCAGTACCACGCCCTCATCGACACCATGGCCAGGCTGGGCCGGCAACAGGGCTGTGGTCGCGCCATGTGGGAGTACGGGCCCGACCTCGACCAGCTGGGCACGCCCATGGCCCTGATGCTGCTGCCGTACTGGACCAACGACTGCATCCAGTCCATGGAGGGCCTGTTCTTCGAATCAGCCGCCAGCACGCCGTACCACTTCATCAACCAGTCGGAGCTGTCGGTGACGCCTTCGCAGGCCATGCGCGGCCTGCCCTACGGGCCGCTCGACGTGGCGGCCGGCGTACGGCACCTCCAGCTGCTCGGGGTCCGCTACTACATGGCCTTCTCGCCTCAGGCTCAGGCCCAGGCCGCGACCGACCCCGATCTCAGTCTGCTCGCCACGAGCGGGCCATGGCCGGTCACGTCGGGATCCACCGTGATCGAGCGCACCTGGAACATCTACCTGGTGCGGGGCGCAGCGGAGGTGAGCCCGCTCACCGAGCAGCCCGTGGTCATGACCGGAGTAGCCAAGGGTGGCAAGTCATGGCTGAACGCGGCCGTCTCCTGGTACGACGACCCGAGCCGCTGGAACGTGATGCTGGCCGCCAGCGGGCCCGCCCAGTGGACGCGGGTCCGCGGCGCCGACCCCAACCCTCCGGCCCAGACGGTTGCCCCGGCACAGGTCACCGGGATCAGGACCAGTGACGACCGGATCAGCTTCGACGTCGATCGGACCGGGTCGCCGGTGCTGGTGAAGACGTCGTACTTCCCCAACTGGCAGGCCACCGGGGCCAATGGTCCCTGGCGGGTCGCGCCCAACCTGATGGTCGTCATCCCGACCAGTCACCACGTGTCGCTGCACTACGGCTTCACCCCGGTGGACGGGCTGGGTTGGGCCGTCACGGCTGCCGGGTTGGTCGCCGTGGCGTGGATGGGGGCGCGTCCGTACGTCGCACGGGGGCCGCGGCGCGGCCGTCGGACCAGGCGCCCGGACACCGGGCGGGGCGGCGGAGCTCGGGACGACACGGACGCGCGGGAGCTGGAGACGGCCCTCAACCGGATCAGCGCGCTCTCGCCACTGCCGTGGACCCCGACGACTGGCTCGACGACGAGCCCGACGACGCCGAGTCGGCATCCAGGGTCGTAGGAGAAGCGAAGTAGGCTCCCAGCTCTGATGCTTCCACTCGACCCCATCTTCAAGGCGTACGACGTTCGCGGCAGCGTGCCGGACCAGCTCGATGCCGAGGTGTGCCGCGCTGTCGGGTCGGCGTTCGCCCAATTCACCGGGGCGGAGCGGCTCGCGGTGGCGCGTGACATGCGGGAGTCGGGCGTGCCCCTGAGCGAGGCATTCATCGCCGGGGCCGCGTCCGAGGGAGCCAGCGTGACCGACCTCGGTCTGGCGTCGACGGACCTGTTGTACTTCGCCTCGGGCCGGCTCGACGTACCGGGAGCGATGTTCACGGCGTCGCACAATCCGGCCCGCTACAACGGCATCAAGATGTGCCGGGCCGGAGCGAGCCCGGTGGGCCAGGAGACGGGCCTGGCCGAGATCAAGGCGTTGGCCAGTGCCTTCACGGGGAACGGGAAGGCCGCACGGGGCCAGGTCGAGCACGCCGACCTGCTCGACGAGTACGGGGCTCACGTGCGCTCGTTCGTGGACGTCGACGCGCTGGTGCCGCTGCGCGTGGTGGCCGACACGGCCAACGGCATGGGCGGGCTCGTCGTCCCCCGCGTGATGGCCCCGCTGCCCTTCCACCTGGAGATCCTCTTCCCCGAGCTCGACGGCAACTTTCCCAATCATCCCGCCGATCCCATCCAGCCCGCGAACCTCGCCGACCTCAACCGGCGCGTGCTGGCGACGGGCGCGGACGTGGGCCTGGCCTTCGACGGTGACGCCGACCGGGTCTTCCTCGTCGACGAGAAGGCGCAGCCTCTGTCGGGGTCCCTCACCACGGCGCTGGTGGCCAAGGCGATGCTGGAGAAGCATCCCGGCGCCACGATCCTGTACAACCTCATCTGCTCCAAGGCGGTGCCCGAGATCATCCGGGAGAACGGAGGAGTCCCCATCCGCACCCGGGTGGGCCACTCCTTCATCAAGGCGGTGATGGCTGAGACAGGAGCGGTGTTCGGGGGGGAGCACTCCGGGCACTACTACTTCCGCGACAACTATCGGGCCGATTCCGGCCTCATCGCCGCTGTGATCGTGCTCGAGCTGCTGTCCAAGACGGGCCGGCCGCTGTCCGAGCTGCGCCGCCCGTTCGAGCGCTACGCCGACTCGGGCGAGATCAACACCGAGGTCCCCGATCCGCCGCGGGTCGTCGAGGCCATCGCCACCGAGCTGGCCTCGGTGAGCGGCGCGACCCTCGACCGGACCGACGGGCTGACCGTCGACTGGGGCGATTGGTGGTTCAACGTCCGCCCCTCGAACACTGAGCCGCTCCTCCGTCTGAACCTCGAGGCCCGCACGCCGGCCGAGCGCGATGCCCGCGTGGCCGAGATCCTGTCGCTGATCGAACGGGCCGCCGGGGACACGGCCGGTGCCGGCCCCACTCACGGAAGGGAGAGCTGAGGTGGCACTCGACCCCCTGCTGCTCGAGATCCTGGCCTGTCCCGAGGACAAGGGACCGCTGCTGTACTTCGCCGACGAGGACAGCCTCTACAACCCGCGACTGCACCGGCGCTACGCGATCCGCGACGACATTCCCATCATGCTGATCGACGAGGCGGAGACGGTCGATGACGCCGAGCACGGCCGCCTGGTGGCCAAGGCCGAGGCGGAGGGCATCACGCCGACCTTCGATCCGGGGACGAGGCCATCGGGCGGCGCGCCCGCGTGAGCGAGCAGCTGCTCGACACGCTGGGGATGTGGGACGCCGCCGCCCAGCTCCCCGAGCAAGTGGCCGCCGCCGCCCGCGCCGTCGAGGACCTGGGCGGGCTCCCGCCCCGCGGCTCGATCGCCAACGTGGTGGTGCTGGGCATGGGTGGCAGCGGCATCGCGGGCGACATCTTCCGGGCCACGGCCGGTCCCGACCTGGCGGTGCCCGTGTCGGTCGTGAAGTCCTACTGCCCCCCGGGCTTCATCGGCCCGACGTCCTTGGTCTTCGCCGTGTCCTTCTCCGGCGACACCGAGGAGACGGTCGAGGCCGCCAAGGTCGCGATGTCGCGGGGAGCGGCTCTGGTCGTCGTGACCAGCGGCGGCGAGCTGGCCAAGCTGGCGGACGACTGGCGCGTACCGGCTCTGGCGGTGCCCGACACTATTCCCCAGCCGCGGGCCGCCGTGGGGGCCATGACGGTCCCGTTGCTCGCTGTGGCCGAGGACGTGGGCCTGCTGCCGGGAGCCCGACGATGGGTGGACCTGGCGGTGTCCCAGCTCCAGTGGCGCCGGGACCAGCTCGTCGGTCCGACGAGCCCGGCGGCCGCGCTCGCCCGTCGCATCGGGCGCACGATCCCGATCGTCTACGGCGCGGCCGGGATCGGCTCGGTCGCCGCCTGGCGCTGGAAGGCGGATGTCAACGAGAACGCCAAGGCACCGGCGTTCGCCGCGTCCCAGCCGGAGCTGTGCCACAACGAGGTGGCCGGATGGGGACAGCACGGCGACATCACCCGCCAGCTACTGACCATCGTGAACCTTCGCCACGAGGCTGAGCACCCGCAGGTCGCCCGTCGCTTCGGGCTGGTCGACGAGATCCTGCGGGAGGTCGTCGCCGGCATCGAGGAGGTGGAGGCCGAAGGGGAGGGGCCCCTGGCCCAGCTCCTGGACCTGGTCACGTTCGGCGACTTCGTCTCGCTGCACCTGGCGGCCCAGGAGGGGCTCGATCCGGGGCCCGTCCCGGCCCTGAGCGAGATCAAGAGCCGTCTCCTCACGACTGGCACGGAAGGCCGGTCAAATGAGTAGGGCCGGCCCGGGAGGTCGGTCAAGGAGCAGGGCCGGCCCGGGAGGCCGGTCAAGGAGACTGGCACGTATTGACTAGGCCCCATCCCGCCAGCACGTCCTACACTCTCGTATGGGCTGCGTGCGGGTCTGTGGTTGCAAGTCGAGGCCAGCCGTAGGCGAAACGACCCACGTAAGGCAACCTGTGGTTGCTGAGCATGGTGCGGCTTAGGAGTAAGTCCTGCCCGCCGATGTGCCGACCGTCGGCACCGGCGGCGAAGGGGCGACGCGGGCGCCAGAGTGCGCTGTGGGGCCGTTCGGCCGCCAGCGCCGGGCCCGTCACCCTCTCCGCAGGCGAGTGTGGGGTCAAAGACCAGGTCAGCCGCTCGCGGCCCGTTCGCTGACACAGGAGGAACGCACGGTGGACATCTCGATCCAGGGCCGCAACGTCGAGGTGTCGGAGCTGCTTAGGGCGACCGTGGAAGAGAAGGTCACCCGGCTGGGGCGCTACCTCGACTCGATGGAGCGGGCCGAGGTGCGCTTCCTCGAGGAGCGCAACCCGCGCATCGCCGACAAGGAGGTGTGCGAGGTGACCGTGGTGGGGCACGGCCACATCGTGCGGGCCAGGGCGGCGGCGAGCGACACGTTCGCCGCCGTCGACCGGGTGGTCGACAAGCTCGAGCACCGGTTGGAGAAGCTGAAGGGACGCCTGATCGGACGGTCCCACCCTCGTCGCCATGCCGGCGGGGCGCCCGGTCCCGATGCCGGGGCGCCCGTGCTGGCCGACGAGAGCGACGAGGAGGACGCGGGGGAGGAGACACCGCGCATCATCCGGACGGTCCAATCGGACGCCAAGCCCATGACCCCGGAGGAGGCAGTCCTCGAGCTCGACCTCCTCGGCCGTGGGTTCTTCCTGTTCACCAATGCTGAAACTGGCCGTGCCGCGGTGGTATACCGGCGGAAGGACGGTCAAATCGGACTTATCGACACCACCTGACACGGGGGAACTCTTGGTCGACAACCAGATCTCGGGACAAGACGGGCAGGTCATACGCGTGCTGATTGCGGACGACCAGGCGCTGTTCCGCCGAGGCTTGTACGTGGTGCTCGGAACCGAGGGCGGGATCGAGGTCGTGGGTGAGGCCGAGGACGGCGCCGAGGCGGTCGCCAAGGCCGAGGAGCTCGCTCCCGACGTGGTGTTGATGGACGTGCGGATGCCCCAGGTGAACGGCATCGAGGCGGCGCGCACCATTCGTACGGTGACCCCGTCGGCCAGGATCCTCATGCTCACCGTGAGCGACGAGGAGGAGGATCTCTACGAGGCCGTCAAGGCGGGGGCCAACGGCTACCTGCTCAAGGAGATCTCGGTGGAGGAGGTGGCCGACGCCATCCGCGCCGTGGTCCAGGGCCAGAGCCTCATCTCACCCTCGATGGCCTCCAAGCTGCTCACAGAGTTCAACTCCCTGGTCAGGCGGGCCGAGGAGCGGCCCCAGGTCCCCCCGCCGGAGCTGACGGGGCGGGAGCTGGAGGTGCTCAAGCTGGTCGCCCGGGGGATGAGCAACCGGGACATCGCCGACTCGTTGTACATCTCCGAGAACACGGTGAAGAACCACGTCCACAACATTCTCGACAAGCTCCACCTCCACTCGAGGATGCAGGCGGTGATCTACGCCGTGCGGGAGCGCCTGATCGAGGCCGAGGACCGCTAGGGACCCCTCTTGCCCCTCCGGCCGAGGGTGAGGCGGGCCCGTCCCTCGGTTCCACCTCTTGTCGAAAAGGGGTCCGACGACCGCCCGCGCCACGCCCGCTTTCGACGCGATGTGGAACGAGCGGCTATCTCCGGGGTGGTGCGCCTTGAGCCGGGCCGAGGAGCTCGGCCGGATCGCCCCGCGGCCAGGTCGTTGCGAGGGCCCCCAGTAGACTTGGGGGACGATGAGCGTCCTCACCAAGATGCTGCGCGCGGGCGAGGGGAAGAAGATCCGTCGCCTCCAGGAGATCGTGCCGATGATCAACGGCCTCGAGCCCGAGATCGAGGCGCTGGACGACGCCGCGCTCCGGCACAAGACGGCGGAGTTCAGGCAGCGCCTGGAGCAGGGCGAGGGTCTCGATGACCTGTTGGTCGAGGCCTTCGCCGTGGTGCGGGAGGCGGCGCGGCGGGTCATCGGCCAGCGCCATTTCGACGTCCAGCTGATGGGGGGGATGGCCCTTCACTTCGGCTGGATCGCCGAGATGAAGACCGGCGAGGGCAAGACGCTCGTGTCCACCCTGCCCGTCTATCTCAACGGCCTCACCGGGAAGGGCGTGCACGTCGTCACCGTCAACGACTACCTGGCCGCCCGCGACGCCGAATGGATGGGCCAGATCCACCGCTTCCTTGGGCTGAAGGTCGGACTGGTCGTCCCGACGGTCGAGGACGCCGAGGCCAAGCGTGAGGCCTACGCGGCGGACGTCACCTACGGCACCAACACCGAGTTCGGCTTCGACTACCTGCGCGACAACATGGCCAGGTCGCGCGATGCGATGGTGCAGCGGGGCCACGCCTACGCCATCGTCGACGAGGTCGACTCGATTCTCATCGACGAGGCCCGGACGCCCCTCATCATCAGCGGACCGGCGGCGGAGTCGGCGCGGCTCTACTACCAGTTCGCCGGGGTGGTGCGGACGCTCAAGCGCGACGTCGACTACGAGGTCGACGAGGAGAAGCGAACGGTCTTCCCGACCGAGGACGGCATCGAGAAGGTCGAGTCCCAGATCGGGGTCAGCAACCTCTACGACCTCGTGTCGGTGAACTACGTCCACCAGCTCCAGCAGGCCCTCAGGGCCAAGGAGCTGTACAGCCGGGACAAGGACTACATCGTCGCAGGCGGCGAGGCGAAGATCGTCGACGAGTTCACCGGCCGGATTCTGGAAGGCCGACGGTGGTCCGACGGGCTGCACCAGGCCGTCGAGGCCAAGGAGCGGGTTCGCATCAAGGAGGAGAACCACACCTGGGCGACGGTGACGCTCCAGAACTACTTCCGCCTCTACGAGAAGCTCGCCGGGATGACCGGTACGGCCGAGACCGAGGCGTCGGAGTTCGCCAACACCTACGACCTTCCCGTGGTACCGATCCCCACCAACCTGCCGATGGTCCGCGCCGACCAACCCGACCTGGTCTACAAGAGCGAGCAGGCCAAGTTCGACGCCGTGGTCGAGGACCTGATCGAGCGGTACGAGCGCGGCCAGCCCGTGCTGGTGGGCACGGCGTCGGTCGCCAAGTCCGAGGTGCTCTCCCGGCTCCTCGACATCCGGGGCATCCCCCACAACGTCCTCAACGCCAAGCAGCACGCCCGGGAGGCGCAGATCGTCGCCCAGGCGGGCCGGCTCAACGCCATCACCGTGGCCACCAACATGGCCGGCCGGGGTGTCGACATCCTCTTGGGCGGCAACCCCGACGGGTTGGCGACCCAGGAGGTACTGGCCCAGGGGCTCGACCCGGACAGCGACGAGGGCCGTGCCGCCTGGACCGACCTGCGGGCCAAGTACGACATGCATTGCAAGGCCGAGGGCGACAAGATCCGCGCCCTGGGCGGGCTGTACGTGCTCGGCAGCGAGCGTCACGAGAGCCGCCGCATCGACAACCAGCTCCGGGGCCGGTCGGGCCGCCAGGGGGATCCGGGGGAGAGCCGGTTCTTCCTGTCGCTCGAGGACGAGCTCATGCGGCTCTTCGCCACCGGCGCCATGAACTGGGTGATGGCCAAGGCCCTTCCCGAGGACGTCCCCATCGAAGCCAAGATGGTCACCCGCGCCATCGAGCGGGCGCAGAACACGGTCGAGGCTCGCAACGCCGAGATCCGCAAGGACGTGCTCAAGTACGACGAGGTCATGAACGAGCAGCGCAAGGTCATCTACCAGCGCCGGATGCAGGTGCTCGATGGCGCGGACCTGCGGGAGCGGACCGAGGAGCTGCTGGACGAAGCGCTGGACTCGGTGGTCATAGCGACGTGCGAGGGCTACGCCGAGGACTGGGACATCGCCGCCCTCATCGCCGAGGTCGGGCAGTACTACCCCACGAAGTTCACCGAGGAGGATCTCCGGCATGCCGAGACCTCCGACCAGCTCTACGAGAGCTTCAGGGCCGAGGCCGTCGACTACTACGCCGAGCGGGAGACAACGATCCCCGGTGGCCCCGACGTTGCCCGTTCCCTCGAGCGCGAGATCATGCTCCAGATCATCGATCAGCGCTGGCGCGAGCACCTGGCCGAGATGGACTACCTGCGGGAGGGAATCAACCTGCGGGCGATGGGCCAGCAGGATCCGCTGGTGGCCTGGCAGCGCGAGGGCTTCAGCATGTTCGGTCAGCTCATGGACGCCATCGACGACGACTACCTGCGCTACGTGCTCCACGTCGAGGTCCTCACCGAGCAGGCGGAGCCCGATCTGGGCCAGGCCAGCTACCTCGCCGCCGACGACCCGGTCCAGGGGCCGGCCAGCATCGCGCTGGCCGCGCAGCAGGCCCAGCAGGCCCAGGAGCAAGCCCAGGCGGCGCTGGCGCAGCTGCCCGACGCCGCGGCCGCTGGCCCCGAGCAGGCCGCAGCAGGAGCGGCGGCGTCCGAGGCCTTCACGGCCCAGGCTCCCACGGTCAAGTCCGATCGCGACAAGATCGGGCGCAACGATCCCTGCTGGTGCGGGAGCAACAAGAAGTACAAGGTGTGTCACGGCCGTTGACGCGGGGCCCCGCGTCCCGCGGCTCGGAGTAGCCGGTGCGCGACTTCGCTGACGACCTGGCCACCCTGCGCAAGCGCCTGGACGAGGCCAAGACCTACCTGGACCTGCCCGGGCTCCAGGCCCGCGTGTCCGCGCTCGAGACCGAGGTGGGTCGACCCGACCTCTGGGACGACCCCGACGCGGCCCGGGCTGCCACCACGGCCTACGGCCGGGTCAGCGCGGACGTCGAGCTGCTGACCGGGCTCGACGCCCGGCTCGCCGATGCCGAGACTCTCTACCAGCTGGCGGTCGAGGAGGGCGACGAGTCGGTGGAAGCTGAGCTGACCGCCGCCGCGGCCGACCTCGGGCGCCAACTGGACTCGCTCGAGCTGCGTTCCCTGTTCTCCGGCGACCACGATGACCGGGACGCAGTGGCGGAGATCCACGCCGGGGCGGGCGGCACCGACGCCCAGGACTGGGCCGAGATGATGCTCCGCATGTACCTGCGCTGGGCCGAGCGCCGCGGCTTCTCGGTCGAGATCGACGAGGCGTCTCCGGGTCAGGAGGCCGGCATCCTTTCGGCCACGTTCATCGTCCGGGGCCGGTACGCGTACGGGTTGCTGGCAGCCGAACGTGGCGTTCACCGTCTGGTCCGCATGTCACCGTTCGACGCTCAGAAGCGGCGTCAGACCAGCTTCGCGTCTCTCGACGTCACGCCGTTCCTCGACGACGTCTCGGCCGAGGTCGACATCGACGAGAAGGACCTGCGGGTGGACACCTACCGGTCGTCGGGTGCCGGCGGACAGCACGTCAACGTCACCGACTCGGCCGTGCGCATCACCCATCTCCCCTCGGGCATCGTCGTCTCGGTGCAGAACGAGCGCAGCCAGCACCAGAACAAGGCCAAGGCGCTCCAGATCCTCGGGGCCAAGCTGGCCGATCGACAACGGGCGGAGCGCCAGGCGGAGCTCGACGCCATCTCGGGACCCCAGACCGACGTGGCCTGGGGCAACCAGATCCGATCGTACGTGATGGCGCCATACCAGCTGGTGAAGGACCTCAGGACCAACGCGGAGACGGGGAACGTCGACGCCGTGCTGGACGGCGACCTCGACGCCTTCATGGAGTCCTTCCTCCGCTGGCGGCGGGCCCAGGGGGACGTCTAGCAGCTCGATTGGCGGCGTGCCCTGTATGGGGTGCTATCGTCCCTCTCTGCAGGCCGGCCTTGGTTCTGCGCGGGAGGGCGCTGCTCCATGGATACTGATGATCCGACTGGACAACGTCAGCAAAACCTACAAGGGCTCCGTCTGCGCTCTCCGCGACTGCTCGGTTGAGATCGGCAGGGGCGAGTTCGTCTTCCTCGTCGGTGCCTCCGGGGCCGGGAAGTCGACGTTCATCCGCCTGATCCTGCGCGAGGAAACACCTGACCGAGGTCAGATCTGGGTGGCGGGTTGGAACATCGGCCGCTTGCGGCACTGGAAGGTGCCCTACCTCCGCCGCAACATCGGCTGCGTCTTCCAGGACTTCCGGCTGCTGCCGAGCAAGTCGGTCTTCGCCAACGTGGCCTTCGCCCTCGAGGTCATCGGCCGCCCCAAGTCCGTGGTGTCGACCCAGGTGCCCCAGGCCCTCGACCTGGTGGGCCTCGGTGACAAGTGGGACTGCCTGCCGAGCGAGCTCTCGGGCGGCGAGCAGCAGCGGGTCGCGATCGCCCGGGCTTTCGTCAACCGACCGCTCATCCTCCTGGCCGACGAGCCAACCGGCAACATCGATCCGGGGGGCGGTGCGGACGTGACGAAGCTGCTGGACCGCATCAGCCGCACGGGCACGACGGTCCTCATGGCCACCCACAACGACGCCATCGTCAACACCATGCGGCGTCGGGTCATCGAGCTCGACGACGGCATCGTCGTCCGGGACGAGGACGAAGGCGCCTACGAGGCCCCCGAACCGCAGCTCTCCGACGCGCAGCTCGAGGAGCTGCCCGAGGGCATAGCCGTGTCCGCCGAGCCCACCTCGGCCGGGGTCGAGGGGTTGCGCTGATGGCCCTGTCCCTCGAGTACGTCGCCCGAGAGACCCGCACCAACCTGTGGCGCAACCGTCTGATGACGGTGGCCGCGGTGCTCACGGTCGCCGTCTCTCTCTCCCTGGTCGGCGCGGCGCTTCTGGTCAAGCAGGGTGTGTCGACCGCCACCACGAGGTGGAAGGGCGGGGTCCAGCTGGCCGTGTTCATGCAGCCTCAGGCACCCGTCGACCAGACCCAGGCCGTGGCGCAGAAGCTGGGGTCGATGGGAGAGGTCAGGCGGGCCACCTACTGCGACCAGAGCTGCTCGTACCGCGAGTTCCGGACGATGTTCGCCAACCAGCCGGACCTGGTCCAGAGCGCCACGGCCGCTGACCTGCCCCCGTCATACCGTGTCGTCGTGCGCGACGCCAACAACGTCCAACAGGTCGGTTCTGCGGTCCGGTCCTACACCGGGGTCAGGAACGTGGTGTACGCCAAGCAGTCGGTCGACACCCTGTTACGGGTCACGGGGATCGTGCAGGCGGTCCTGTTCAGCATCGCCCTGGTCCTGCTCGCGGCGGCCGCCGTGCTCATCCTGAACGCGATCCGAATGGCGATCTTCGCCCGCCGGAGAGAGGTGGCGGTCATGAAGCTGGTGGGCGCCACCAACTGGTTCATCCGGGTGCCGTACATGCTGGAGGGCGTGATCCAGGGGCTGGCGGGGGCGGCCGTGGCCGTGGGAGTCGTCGCCTTCGTCAGCTTCCTGCTGCGGTACTCGGTGCAGCACTACAACGTGACGCTGTTCCAGTCGATCGTGGTCTCCGGCCGGGATCTCTTCCTCACCGAGATGTTCGTGTTGTTCATGGGAGCGGTCGTGGGCGCCGGCGGCTCGGCTCTCGGCGTGCGCCGCTTCCTCGAGGTCTAGCCCTCGGGAGGCCCGAGCACTTCCTCGTTGTCAGCCCCCAATGGCCGGCCGGACCAACGAATCCGGCCGGGTGTGGCCGACAAGCGGGCGACGACGCCCTGCATCGGGGTGCCTTCCACCTCGCATATGGCGCCGCGCGCCGCCACATGGGGATCGGCGAGGATGTCGGCCATGCTCATGACCGGGGCCACGGCGACGTCGGCCGCGTTCAGCGACTCGAGCACCTCGGGCATCGTCCTGGCCCCGATCCAGTCCGCGACGGCGCGGTCGACGTCCTCGCGGTGCGCGGCCCGCCCTGTGTTGGTGCGCAGGCGGTCGTCGCCTCCCAGCCCGACCAGGTGCAGGAGACGTCGGGCGACGGGCTCCGACGAGGTGCTGATGGCCACCCACGATCCGTCGGCGCAGCTGTAGGTGCCGCGCGGGACGCTGTAGGGGATGCCCGATCCCAGGCGGGGCTGCTCGTACCCCAGCAGGGCGGAGGCTGCTGGCAGCGGACCCATGAGCTGGAGCATGGATTCGAGGAGGCTGGCGTCGACGACCTGACCGACCCCCGAGTGGAGGGCGACCATGGTGGCGAACGCACCCACCAGCGCGGTCACCTCGTCGGTGAGGGCGACAGGAGGCAGCAGCGGCGCGCCCTCGGGCTCGCCGTTGATGGCGGCGAAGCCGGACATGGCCTCGGCCAGGGTGGCGAAGCCCGGGCGGGCGGCGTAGGGCCCGTCCTGGCCGAACCCCGTGATGCGAGTGATGACGAGCCGAGGGTTGCGCGCCAGCAGCACCTCTGGCCCGAGGCCCAGTCGCTCGAGCGTGCCGGGTCGGAAGTTCTCGACCAGCACGTGGGCGTCGTCGCACAGACCGAGCAGGGCCTGGCGCCCGTCGGTCGACTTGAGGTCGAGGGTCACGCACCGCTTGTTGCGCCCTTCGAGCTTCCACCACAGCGACACGCCGTCCCTTGTGTCGCGCCAGCCCAGGTCTCTGGCCGCATCACCGCCATCGGATCGCTCCACCTTGATCACGTCGGCGCCGAAGTCGGCCAGGTACCGCGCGCAGCCGGGTGCTGCGATGAGGCCTGAGCAGTCGATGACCCGGATGTCGGCGAGAGGCCCGTCGCTCACGCCGCCGACATTATCGGTGGCGCTCCAGGCGCCCGGGACGGGACTGGGCGCTCCAGGCGCCTGGGATGACATAGGGCTCGGATTGACGCCCCGTCAGGTATGAGCGACTGTGATGGCCGGCCCGAGGGCGAGGGAAGGGGCTGTCGTGGGCAGACTGGACGGGAAGGTTGCGCTCATCTCCGGTGGGGCCCGGGGCCAGGGCGAGGCCGAGGCCCGACTCTTCGCCGCCGAGGGAGCCAAGGTCGTGCTGGGCGACGTCCTCGACGATGTGGGCGAGAAGTTGGCAGTGGAGATCGGGGACGCGGCGGCCTACGTGCATCTCGACGTCACCCGCCAGAACGACTGGGCGGCGGCGGTCGAGGCGACGACGACCAGGTTCGGAAAGCTGGACGTGCTCGTCAACAATGCCGGGATCCTCCGGTTCGGCTCCATCGAGCGGACGTCGTTCGACGAGTACCGACAGGTCATCGAGGTCAACCAGTTCGGCTGCTTCCTCGGGATGAAGGCGGCGATCCCGGCTCTCAAGTCCGCTGGGGGAGGTGCCATCGTGAACATCTCCTCGACCCAGGGCCTCGAGGGGATGGCCGGCGCGTGCGCCTACTCGGCGAGCAAGTTCGCCGTCCGGGGGATGACCAAGTCCGCCGCACTGGAGCTCGGTCGATACGGCATCAGGGTGAACTCGGTCCACCCCGGCGGCATCGACACACCCATGCTGGCGCTCGACCAGGTCGACCAGGCCAACAAGGACGCTGGCTACCGGCACCAGCCGATCGGGCGGATCGGCAAGCCCGAGGAGGTGGCCCGGCTGGTGGCCTTCCTCGCCTCGGACGAGAGCTCCTACTCGACCGGGTCGGAGTTCCTGATCGAAGGCGGCATGACCGCGGGGCTCTCGTTTCCGGGCTTCGAGTGAGCGAGGGGAGAGCGCATGGCACGTGTGACCATCCTGGACCCGACAGCACCTCCGCCCGATGCCCACCCCGATCCGGGCCCTGACGCCGGTCCGGTGACCGGGCGGGTGGTGGGGATCCGCTTCGACCGTACGTGGCGTTCCTTTCGCTGGGTGATGGAGGAGTGGACCACGTCGTTCCGTGCCGCCGGCGCCGAGGTGAGGACGTGGTGCGCCGGGAGCCGGATCGGGGAGGGCGGCGAGCGGACCCGGGCCGAGCTCGAGGGTTTCGCCGACGAGGTCGACCTGGCGGTGCTCGGCCTCGGGAACTGAGGCTCGTGCACCTCCTGGACGGTTCACGACACCGCCGTCGTGGCCGGCAGGGGGAAGACGGCGGTCGCCGTCGTGACCAAAGAGTTCGAGGCGTTGACCCGCACCATGGCGGCCAACGCCGGCCGCTCCGGGCTGCGAGTGCAGGTCCTTCCCTATCCGCTGGACACCAGGCCGGAGAAGGAGGTGCGGGACATTGCCCGACAGCACTATCGACCGCTCCTGCGGGCCCTCGGGGTGCCAGGTTGACTGGCTGAGCAGTCCGAGGCTGGAGGTCGAGGACGATCCCACGTCGTTCACCAAGCTCGCCACGGACGCCGGCTGGGGAGACGGCCTGCCGCTGATCCCTCCTCGTGAGGAGCTGGTGCGGGGACACGTCGCCGCCTCAGGACGGTGGCCGGACGACCTGCTGGGCGAGCTGCCGCCCCGTCGGGGCCGGTGCACAGTCGAGAAGCTCGCCGCCAACGCGGTGATGGCGGGGGCTCCCCCTGCAGCCATGCCACTGCTCTGCGCCGCCGTCGAGGCCATGGTCGACCCGATGTTCGATCTCTTCTCGCTCAACACGAGCACGAGCTGTGTCGTGCCGGGCGTGTTCGTCAACGGGCCGTCCCGCGACCGCCTCGGGATCCCACACGGACCGGGCTGCTTCGGCGGCGAGGCTGGTCCGGGTCCCGCCATCGGTCGGGCCCTCAGACTGATGATGCGCAACGTAGGCGGCCAGGTCGTCGGCATGTCCTCGAAGAGCGTGTTCGGCCAGCCCGGACGGGTCTCGGGCATCGTCGTGGGTGAGTGGGAGGAACGCTCACCCTGGCCGCCACTCGCGGCGCGGCGTGGTGTCGCCGGCGACGCCGTCACCGTGCACGGCTGCATCGGGACCATGGACGTCGCCGACATCCTTGCCGACAGTGGCGCCGTGCTGGCCGAGATGGTGGGCAAATCGATCGCCTACCCGGCGACCAACGCCTTCATCAGTCACTGGGGCGCCGAGGTGATGATCGCCCTGGCTCCTCCATGGGCGGAACTGATCGCCTCCGACTTCCCCGATGTCGCGGATGCCGCCCGACAGCTGTGGGCCCACGCGGCCCTGCCGCTCTCGTGGTGGCCGTCGCTCTACCACGACTATCTCGTGCGCCACGACCGCGTGGACGAGCACGGCATGGTCCACCTGGTGGAGCGGCCCGAGGACGTCGTCATCATCGTGTGCGGGGGGCTCGGCAACCTCCACGCCATGGCCCTGCACAGCTTCGGCCCGACCAAGGCCGTGACCCGAGCCTTTCGGGTGCCGGCGGCTGGGTGAGGACCGGACGGGCAGAGGGCGACACCAAGTGGATCTGACCGGTGCGGTGGATCTGCACTGCCACTTCGGGCCCGACGCCCACTTCGGCCGGTCCGTGACCGCCGTGGAGGCAGCGCGCGACGCCGCGCTCGCCGGGCATGCGGCCGTGCTGCTCAAGTCCCACAGCGACTCGACAGCCGCCGTGGCCAGCGCCGTGGACCAGGTCGTCGACGGAGTTCGGGTCTTCGGCGGGATCTGCTGCGACCGCGAGGTGGGCGGGCTCAACCCGGCTGCGGTGGAGGTCGCGCTCCGGCTCGGGGCCAAGATCGTGTGGCTTCCCACGTTGACCAGCCGTCAGGACGAGCAGCGGGGCCTGATGCAGCGGCTCGGTCTTCGGGGCCCGGCCGTGGACGTCAGCGACGAGGCTGGCCGTCTCCTTCCCGACACCAACGAGGTGCTGGACCTGGTCGCCGAGGCGGGAGCGGTCCTCGCTACCGGGCACGTCTCGGCTCGGGACCACTTGGCGGTCGTTCGGGCCTTCGCCCCGCGCGGGCGGGTGCTCGTCACGCACGCCATGGAAGAGCTCGCGGGCCCCGCTCTCGGGGTGCAGGAGTGCGTCGAGCTGGCGAAGCTGGGAGCCTTCGTCGAGCTGTGCGCCATGACGTGCATCGGGCATTTCGCTTCGCGCGACGTGGCCGACATCGCCGCGTGCGCACGAGAGATCGGCGCCGCCCGCTGCACGCTCGGGACTGACTACGGCCAAGCCGTCAATCCTCGCCCGGCCGATGGCTTCCAAGCCTACGCCGACGCGCTGGTGGGGGAGGGCCTGAGCGAGCACGAGGTTCGCCGCATGGCCTGCGACAACCCCCGCCATCTCGTCGGCCTGTCGTGAGATCTGACTCCGTGTCAGCGGTCCAGGGGGATTGGGCGAGTGGAAAGTCCTGCTCAGAGGGTATTTCGGGAGGGCCGAAGGGGCGGCTCGCTAACCATAGGCTAACGAAATTCGGTCGGCTCCACTTTCTCCACGAGCTCGACCCGTCCCCTGAGCATGTTGGGGTTGACCACGACCTCGGACTCTCGGCGCTGTTCGAAGATGGCGAGGACAGCTCGAGGTGGGACGACGGCCCGGTAGGTCCCTGCCGGCCCGTGGGCGAGGCTTTGATAAGCGAAGTCGCCAGCCGTCTCGGCATCAAAGCTCCAGGACATCCCGAGACCTCTCGTCTGCAATGGAGCGCCGCGGTAGACGATCAGATCATGCTCCGGCGCTGGCCGGCCGCTGTCGGTGATGAAGCCCGCTGCCTTGAACATGCGAACCCACGCCCTCTCCCCGACACGAGCGAGCGGGAAGTGAGCCTTAGTCCATGTCTCGGTGAGCAAGGGTCGCAGCTGCTCAGCGCTTAGGCGGCCTGACGACCACCAGTCGTGGAGGGCCACAGTTCGCTCCTGCAGCAGGCT
Organism: uncultured Actinomycetes bacterium; assembly: GCA_963717645.1. Taxonomy (GTDB): domain Bacteria; phylum Actinomycetota; class Acidimicrobiia; order Acidimicrobiales; family AC-9; genus AC-9. Next base: position 156,036 of record CAVQWQ010000007.1, read on the forward strand.
CACGGCGGAGCGAAAGTGACCAGCTTCGACCGCCGCCTCGATCTGGGTAGCAAAGAACCTGTCGATGTCCTCTGCGTCCTCGGTCACGATCCCGTCCCCCAGAGCAGCTCGCCCATCTGCTCGGCCATCTCCTGGTCGGACTCGGCCGAGGTGTGCACGTACAGCGACAGCGTGACCATCGGGTTCGCGTGGCCCAAGCGCTCGCTCACGGCCTTGACGCCCATGCCGGCCTCGATGCAGCTTGAGGCGTAGGAGTGCCTCACGTCGTGGAGGCGGATCGGTCGGAGGGCCCCCCCGCGGACGCTGGCCCGGAACAGTCGGGACACCCGAGCCGGATCAAGAGGCTGGCCAGCCTCGTCGGTGAACATGTGGCCCTCGGGGTTGAAGCCGGTGACGCCGAATGCCAGTCGCTCGGCCTTCTGGATCTTCTCCCACCGGCTCAGGCCCTCCAGCGTCCGACCATCGAGGCCGATGGTGCGCTTCCCGGCCTTGGTCTTCGGTTCCTCCTCGCGAATCTCGCCGTGGGCGTCAACTCGAGACCGTGAGATTGAGAGCTTGGACCCCTGGAGATCCGACCAACGCACGGCCAAGGCTTCCCCTCGGCGCATTCCCGTCGATCCGAGGAGCGCCCACAGTCCGTGCAGTCGGTCACCCTCGGTCGATCGGATCCATGCCCCCAGCTCGGCCGGTGTCCACCATTCGGTCCGCTTAGCGCCTTCCACCCGGGGCAGGTCGCTGTCGATGACCGGGTTCCTCGCCACCACACCTTTCCGGCGGGCATGGTCGAAGCATTTGCGAGCAGTGGTCTTGACTCCCTGCAGCGACGACCTGGACATGCCTCCCTCGGCCAACTTCTGCCACAGCCGGTCGAAGGACGACGCCGTGAGTTCAGACATCCGGTAGTCGCCGATCGCCGGCAGGATGTGGTCCATACGGTTGCGGTAGAACGCCACCGTGTTCGGCCTCAGCTCGGACGCCTCGAGGGCCGGCAGCCACGTGCGGTTGACGTAGTCGGCCAACGTCACCCTGCTCGGCTCGACGAAGGTGCCTTCGGATGCCTGAGTCTGGGCCTTGGCCCTAGCGTCTATCGCCTTCCTGAGCGTGGGCTCGGTGCCGGTCTCCTGCTTGCGCTTCCCGCCCCGATGGCCCACGTCGGCGACCCAGTAGTAGCTGTCGCCCCTCCTGTAGACCCCGGCGTGGCGGGTCTTCTCCATCTTCCTGCTGGTCACTAGCTTCGCCTCCTGGCGGTCTTCTTCGTTGTGGCTGCCTTCTTCGTACTTGTGGTCTTCCTGGCGGTCTTGACTGGCTCTGCTTCTCCCGCCTGACGACTCACGGCCGGACCAAGGAACCCTCGATCTCGGGCTTGCATGACCCACCGCCCAGCCGTAGTCCGAGAAGGTGCAAGGTCGTCGGCGACGGCCTGGACGGGGTTCTCGCCGGAGTCGATCGCCTCCCGGTAGACCCGAGCCGTCTCTTCGAGAGTCGCGTCGTCCATCCGACGGCCTCGACCGGGTCCAGCGTGGCCACCACCCCAGGAACGCCCCTCGGGTGCTCCTGGGATGGTGAACTGACCCCGGATGCCACCACGGACCGGACGGCGCACCTCGGCTACCGCATCGATGGCCAGGCGGCGCATCTCCGTGACCTTGACCGTTCGGAGTTGGTTACTGGTGATGGCCGGACCCAGCCAGTCCCTGCGCCGCACCGTCATTGCATCCACGGTCGGGCCGCGCCGGGCGATGACGCTTATCGCCAAGTCGACCAGGTAGGGGAGCCCCGGGTCATCGATGCGGACAGCGAACTTGATCGGTAGTGCCTTTCCGCCTCGTATGGCGACATAGTCATCGGCCTCGCCCAGGATCTCTACGCGGAGTCGTCGTCTTTGGGGCACTTCTAGTAACGGTACAAGTATGTCACATCTGCGTCAACTCGCAGTCATGAAGTCCCTCCCTGTACCAAACTCGCCAGGGCCTGCCAGGGTCCGCGGGATGACACAGCACCGGCGCTCTCCTGTACCGTTCGGGACATGCGATCTCCGAGCGTCATCCAGCTGGCCAAGGAGCGCCAGGAACTTCGGGCTCGTATCGAATCGGGCGATGCCCGAGAACTGCGGCTGAAGTCCAACGTCATGCAGTCCGAAGTGGGCGAGGAGATCGGCTGCGATCCCGCAGCTGTGTCCCGCTGGGAACTGGGACAGCGGTTCCCGCGCGGACAGCTCGCACGCAGATACCTGCGTTTTCTCCGTGCCCTGGAGCGAGCTTCGCAGGCAGAGGCGAGCGATGCGGCTGGCTGACCTCAGCGCCCTCCCGCCGACCCTCAGAGCCGAGCAGGTCGCCGAGCTCTTCGACTGCTCAACCTGGAGCGTCTACGAGGCTCAGCGGCGGGGCGACTTCCCTGTGCCTGCCGTTCGCGTCGGTCGCTCCCTGCGGTGGCCTACAGCACGGTGCCTGGAGGCCTTGGGTCTCCAGGCCAACGGCCACGACCCACCACCGTCGGCGGCCTAGGCCGGCCGTCTGGCCGAACTGCTCGCTCCGGTGGGCGGCTGGGCGAGCCGACCGGCTCACCAAAAAGCGAGAACCCGGGCCGACTGACTGACCCGGGCTCTCTCTGACCGAAGAACTTGGAGGTTCATCTGCTGTGGATAACGATATCAACTCTCGACTCGACCGGGAGAACGCACCCGGTTGGCGCCCGAGTGTCGGCAACAAGGTAAGCGGCGAGATCGTCGCCATCGACATGTTGCCCTCGGCCTACGGCCAGCCCGACTATCCGGTGATCACCATCCGCCAGGACGACGTTTCCGAGGTAGCGGTCCACTGCTTCCACGAGGTCTTGCGGCGAGAGGTCGCCCGTCGCAAGCCCGAGGTGGGCGACACCATCGGGATCAAGTACCTCGGCCGTCCTGACGGTCGCCGTTACGAGGCCTACAAGGTCGTGCTCGACAAGGCCGAGCCTGTTGAGCCGGACTGGGACTCGATCGCCAAGCAGGCTGACGCCGAGCTCGGTGACGAGGAGTTTTGATGGACGCCCCCGTCGCAGCGGTGCTCACCATGAGCACCGGCCCAATCCCCTCCGATGCTCAGGCGATCATCGACCGGCTCAACCGCGGCCCTATCCCGTATGTCCGAGAAGCCATCGCCAAGAAGCACCAGAAGGCACTGGCTCGTGAGCACAACAACCCCGTCAGGCCGGACCCGCACGAACTCGCCATTCTGCTCGCTCACTGGCCCGCGGAGGTGGCCTGCCCGGACCGCAGTCACACACTGCTCCGCTTTTGGGAAGGGTTCGGGTTCGCACTCGATACGCATGCTGGGCCACCTTGCCCACAGCACGCATGACCGCCATCGAGGGGGGTGGGGCTGCGGCCCTACTCCCTTCTGAGGCGTCCGTCTGGATCTCGTATGTCGATCGCTCCGAGTGGTCGTGGGAGCTGAGAGCCCGAGTGGAACTCGATGAGCGCCGCATGGCCAAGGCCGTCGAGCGACGCCGATCCGAAGCCCAGGACAAAGACGCCCTAGAGGGATGGTGGCGTTCGTGAACATCACCGAAGCAGTCGCGAGCGTCTGTGCCGCTCTCGGTGACATCGAACTCGACGACTCACCCGACGCCCGAGGCTTCCAAGTCCGCCGCCATTGCGCCAGGCTGTGGGGAGAACACGAGGGCATCGCCGCCCTCGCTCATGGCGTGCCGTATGTGAGCGGTAAGAGCTATTCCCATCACGCCTTCCGGCAAAGGTTCTACGAATACCCGTCCCAGCTCGACGAGCTGTGCCATGACGCTGTCGACCTGTCAGGAACCCAAGACATCTGGCTATGTCCCATGCTGCGGCGTGATCGAGCTCGCAAAAAGTCCAACGGCCTTGGCGGACAGCATGGGTGGGCGGATGTAGACGGACCTTGGACGCCCGAACGGGCCAGGGTCTTGTCAGAGTCCGCCACACCGGGGACCGCCTTGGTCGACTCTGGCACCGGCCATCACGTTTACCTGAAGGTAGAGAACTGGTCGTCGGTCGAGTCCATCGTCCGGCTGAACCTGGCCCTGCGCGGAGCGCTAGACGGTGATGCCAAGCACCAGAACGAGAGTCTGCTTCGTCCTCCCGGCACGCTGAATCACAAACCACGTGTCTTCGGCTACGGAGAGCCTCGGCTGGTGGAGATCGTCGAGGTGTGGCCATGACCCAAATCGACGACCTCACTGCTCGCCTCGAGGCGATGATCGACGAGGAGGGCCACAGCGGAGGCGGGGAGCGTAGGGGAAAGACGAAGCGTCGCGTCTCTTACAACGGCTCGGCTCCCGCATCGGATGCCGCAGTGGGGGAGGTTCCCGACCAGTTACCTCCCAAGCTGGCTCACCTGCTCGACGAGAGGGCTACGCCGGACATGGACCGCTCAGCACGAGCGGCCCACGTGGCCAAGGTCTGCCTGGAGCTCGGACTGGACGACTCGGTATCGCTGGCCTGCCTGCTGGCTTATGAACCTGAGCAGGAGAAGTTCAAGGCTCGGGCCGACCGGAGTGCAGAAGACGACGCCCGCATCCTGCTGGGCCGGTTTCGCCCGTTGCACGATCACGTGGGGCATCGCTGTGACGAGGTCGGCTGTCCGAACCTTCCACACTGGCAGCAACGTGAAGCCGCACGACCGAAGCAGAGTGTGGCCGAGGAGCGAACCTGGCCCGTCCTCGACACCGCCGCTCACTACGGGCTCGTCCACGAGGTCATCACGGAGCTCAAGCCGCATACGGAGGCGGACGTGGCGTGCATGTACGCCACGTTCCTCTCACAGTTCGGTGCCTCAGTTGGGAGAGGCCCACAGGTGAGGGTGGGGAAGGACGAGCACCCGGCGAAGCTGTACACCCTCGTGGTGGGCAACTCCGCCCATGCGCGAAAGCGAGGAACGTGGACCTCTCCGTTCCAGGTGATGGAGGTCGCCGACAAACCCCTGTTCTGGGACAGGACACTGGGCGGGTTTGGGTCCGGCGAGGCCGTGATCGACGCAGTGGCTGAAGGAGCCGATCAGCGCCTCATCGTCGATGCTCCCGAGTTCGCCTCGATCCTCAGGGTCGCGGCCCGATCCGGCTCGACTCTCTCGGCGTTGTTCCGACAGGGCTGGGACGCTCCACGGATTGCGGTCCGGTCCCGGAGCAAGACGTCGGTGGCCAACGATGCCTACCTAGTAGTCCACGGGGAGATCACCGAGGACGAGCTGAAGGCCGAGCTCACAACGACCGACGTTGCCAACGGCTTCGTCAACCGCTTCCTGATCTTGTGCGCCAAGTCATCCAAGATGCTGCCTGAAGGCGGCAACCTCGATGACTCTGTCATCCATCACCTCGCCAAAAAGACCAGGGAGCGGCTGGAGATGGCCCGCCGAGTCGGCGTCATGCATCGCTCTCCCGAGGCGAGGGAACTGTGGGACGAGCTGTACCGAGAGATGGGAAACACCCACACCGGCGGGTTGCTCGGCTCGATCACCGGGCGGGACCAGGCGCAGGTACTGAGGCTGCAGGTCGCCTACGCCCTCACCGATGCCTCCCGAACCATCGAGGTGGGCCACGTCAAGGCGGCGATGGCGGTGTGGAGCTACGCCCGGGATTCGGCCGCCTACATCTTCGGCGACACCGTGGGCGACGTCGTGGCCGACAGGCTGCTCGCTGCGATCCGACAGGCGGGGCCGGATGGGTTGAGCTTCGAGGAGCAGTCCGCTGTGTTCGGACGTCACGAGAGCGCAGAGCGCCTGAAGGTTGCCCGCGAGCTTCTGGGGCGTCTCGGGCGAATCATCACCGAGCTAGGAGACGAGCGCGGAGGACGGCGGCCGATGGTGTCCCGGGTCAAGGTGGATGGTGGGAAGTGATTTCCTTCGCTTATTTCGCACTGACCCCGGGGCACTCCAGAGAGTGCGAAGGAAGCGAAGAAAGTCACTCCGACAGAGTGCGAAGGAAGCGAAGGAAGGGGGACTTCCTTCGCAAGCGTTTTCGGCGTCCTGGTTCTTTCGCTTCCTTCGCACTCTGTCGGAGTCGGGGGGAAACTGCGCCACACCGGCCGAAGGTCAGGACAGTTCCTTTACGTCAGGACAGTAGGTCGCTAGATACTGAAAGCGAAGCTCAGAGAGGGCTTTGCGAAGGAAGGGTCTTCTGCGAAGTGCGAAGGAAGCGAAGAAGGGGTGTCTGATCTTCGTTGGCCCGTCGGCGATGGCTGTGGCGAGGACTGTGGCGACGCCGGCCACTGCCACGCCCGCAAACGCAACGGCCCGCCCGGCCGCCGGTGTGGTCGGCCAGCCGGGTGGGGGACTGACCACCCTGGCTTTGGAGCGTGCAAGCTGCATGGAGGAAAGACGCCGAACGTCAGCGTTGCCGCTCATCACGAGGCGACCATTTCCATGGTGCGCACTGGCCTCGCCCGTCTCGGTGATGCCCGTCCTCTCGAGAGCGTCGAGGAGGCGTACGACGTCTTGCTCGAGGTCGGTGGGCAACTGCGCGCTCTTGTCGCTGGCCTACGTGACTGCGTCAGTGAATTGACCTCGCCACGCTACGAACACGAGCGAGCCGGTGAGCAGGTGCGTGGTGAGCTCGTTGCGTACACAGCCGCCATCAAGGAGCTGACGAGCTTGACGACGGGTATCGCCAAGCTCGACTTAGAGGGGAGGCGGACCAGGATTGCCGAAGCCCAGGCCACCATCATTGTCGGGATTTTCCTGCGTGCCGCGGGCCGCCTCGGCCTTGACCCGGATGATGGGGTAGTCCGCCAAGCCCTCGAGGCCGAGCTCCTCGCCGTCGAGGAGGCCTCGTGAGCACTCCGCCCGTTAGCACTCCGTTAGCAGGGTGCCGAAACACCTACCCTGAGCAGGGACGACGCCGGCGCCACTTGATGTCTACTCAGGTCGACGGGCTGTCCCAGCAAGCCGGGACGTTGGCATGACCAGCCTGTGGCAGGCAGCGGCCCGCCAGCTCGCACCACCGCCGCCGACCATCGATCCGGTCAGCCTCATGCGAGCCGCCGGCATGGATCCAGACGACTGGCAAGCCGAGCTGCTGAGCGTCCGGCCTGCTCGAGCCCTCCTGTGCTGTGGCCGGCAGGTTGGAAAATCCACATGCGCGGCGGTGATGGCGCTGCATGAGGCCGTCACGATCGACGACTCAACCACGCTGATGGTCAGTCCCAGCCAAAGGCAATCCTCTGAGTTGCTCAGCCGCGTCCGCTCCCTCCTCAGCCAGCTGCCCGATCCGCCGGGAGTGGCCAACGAGTCGAGCCTCCAGATCCGCTTCACCAACAACAGCCGGATCTTGTCCCTCCCAGCCACGGAGAGCACGGTCCGAGGGTATTCCTGCGAGCTGTTGCTGCTCGATGAGGCGGCGCGTTGCGAGAGTGCCCTCATCGACGCGGTGAAGCCCATGCTGGCGGCAACCGGCGGCCGGATGATTGCTATGAGCACGCCCTACGGCCGCCAAGGCTGGTTCGCCGAGTCGTGGTTCGGAGATGGCACCTGGCACCGCACCGAGGTGCGCGCCGACCAGTGTCCTCGCATCAGCCCGGCGTTCCTGGCCCAGGAGAAGGCCACCCTGCCAGCGGCCGTCTATCAGTCCGAGTACGAGGCCGTGTTTACCGATGCCGTCGACGCCGTCTTCCGAGCCGAGGACGTGGATGCCTGCTTCACCGACGAGGTGCAGCCGTTGTGAGATCCCCGACCATCTACCGTGACCGCATCGCTCATTGGACGGCATGGCTGGCGGCTAACCCGGACACGCGTGCGAGCCACCGAGCCAGCGTCGAGCGCATCCTCGCCGCCTACGAGGCGACGGCAGCCTGTGTCTCTGCGGGCGGCTGTGGGGCCCGGAGTGGCGCTTACGGCCCCGCGGAGGCCGAAACGTCATCCCAGGGCCAGGTACCGCTTACTGTGACACAACCGGCCGTCTGCGCCGTCTGTGGTGAACAGTTCCCCGCTCGCCGCTCCACCGCCAAGACCTGCTCGTCACGCTGTCGCCAGACGCTTCGACGGAGGGCGGCATGAGCCGCTTCTGCATCGGCATCGACCTCGGCAAGGTCAGCGACCCATCGGCTGTCGTCGTCCTCGACCGCGGCGCCCCCGGTAGCCGCGACCGCCGCCGTGGTCGCCTCGACGTCAGGGTGGCCCAGCGCTTGGCCCTTGGCCAGCCGTACCAAGCCCAGCTCGACCGCATCGCCACCATCCTCGAGCGGGCCGACGAGCCCGGAGCCATGCGCCGCATCGCCATCGACAGCACCGGCGTCGGCACCGCGGTGATGGAGATGGCCAGGGAGAAACTCCGCCCGTCGCCCTACGGGATCGCCATCACCGCCGGATCGTCGCCGAGTGTGGACGGCATGGACTGGAAGGTCCCGAAACAGGATCTGGTCGCCGCACTCCAGGTCGCCATCGAGGGCCGCAAGCTCCGTATCGCCCGCTCCCTCCCCGAGGGCAAGGTCCTCGGTTCGGAGCTCAAGGCGTACCGGGCGACCATGAGCGCCGGTGGCACCACCTTCGCCAACGACCCCACCAGAGCGCCCCACGATGATCTCGTCGTGGCCACGATGCTGGCCTGCTACCTGGCCAAGCGAGCCGACTCCGGGGGTCAGGCCTACTTCGACAGCCTCTCCTGGACGTGCGAAGTCTGCGGCCTGCCGAACCTCAACGATCTCCCCAGCTGTCCCCGTGACGGCGCCGACAAGCCGCCGCCCATCAGCGATCTGGACGAGCTCTCACCGGGTGAGCCCGAATCGTGGAACTGCTCGCATTGCCTGTCGCTCGGCCGGGAGCCAACCGAGAATCCTGGCAGCCGTGAACGCTGCCTGCGCTGTGGCACACCGCGACCGATCAGGCCTGAGCCGAAGCCCGATTGGAGATGTGAACACTGCGGGTCCGAGAACACCGACGGTCAGAATCTGTGTCCTCGGTGCGGCGCGCCTTACCCGGAGCCCACGCCCCCCGGTGTCATCGACATCAGGACCCATCAGCCGACCTTCTGGCGCGCTGCCCGCCCCCATCCGTACGACCCGAGAACCTTCTGGCCCGGATGATCATCGACACGCCGGCCGTCCTGCTGACCGAGAGGGTTGCCTACGCCATCGCTCCGCGCCTCAGCCGCGATCTCGCCGATGCCCTTCGTGGCGGGCAACGTGTCGACAGCGAGGTCGTCGACTTCGTCGCCGAGGTTCAGCACCTGGCCGATGGCTTCGTGGCTCGGCGTTCGCAGGGGCGAACATCAGATGTTCGGGCTAACGGGGCTGGTGGTGAAATGGTCTCCAGCGAGGAAGATATGGCGCTAGGGCAATGGGTGAACACGACGGTCGCCGCCCGCCGCCTGGACTGTACAAAGCGGAATGTTCAACGTCTCGTCAAGCGAGAGTCGATCACCGGAAGGTACACACCGGACGGCAGGCTGGCGATCGACGTGGTCAGCCTCGAGTCCTACGCCGCCCGCCGCCTAGAGAGGAAGTGATGGCACACAACGTCGACACGACACCGGACCCGTGGAGCGCCGAGGCGTGGGCGGCTCATCGCCGGCGCCTGGCCATCAAGGCGGCGATGCGCGACGACCCGACAATCGACCCCACCTCGCCCGAGTCCCAAGCACAAGCCAAGCGAGCTGAGGCGGAGACCTGGCGCCACAGAGCCTTCGCCGCCGCTGACCAAGATCTGTTCCGCGGGTACCTCGCCAAGTGTGAGCAGCTGAAGGCGGAGGCGGATCGCGTCGACCTCGGCCATGCGCCACCGGAGCCCACCGCCGAGGTCAAGAGGGAGGCGGCGAGGCTCAACAAGATGGCCGGCGAGCTCCGCTGGACGGACCCCGAACTGAGCGCCGGCTATGCGGCTGATGCCCGCCAGCTCCTCCAGCCCGGAAAGGATTAGTCATGCCCGAACCATCTGCCCCCGTCGAGGACACACCCCTCGAGCCCGTGCACCTCGTGGGAGGCCCCCACAGTGAGACGCCCGGCCAGAACGCCATCGGCAACTCCCCGCACCGCGTGCTGCCGCCCAAGCCGTGACTGTCGTCCACAGTGTTCGTCAGGCCGTGGCCGACTGTCTGTGGAGGGAGGCTGCCTGGATTCGACCCGCTCCCCGCGTCGACACCACCCAGACGCCCTGCCCTGAGGCGAAGAGCCTCGCTCGATCCCTGGCCACCGCCGCCGGCGATCTCGCCGAGGACCACGTCACTGACTCGACAGAGTTGCTCAGCGAGGCGCTGGCTAGCTATCAGGTGGCCGGGGAGACTCTCCTCGAGCTGTCAGTGCTGCCCCGTGTGGTCGCGGGACGTGCGGCCAGACCCTCGCCATGGGGAAGCGTGACGAAATCGACAGGCGCCTTGGTGTGCCCAGAACCTGCCGGCGGCACTTCTGCCAAGCTATGGGCGGGAACGAGGAGAGGTTCAGGGGCCCGATGAGGGTAGCGGTCATCGGAGCAGGGTCGTGGGGCACGACGGTCGCGAGCCTACTTTCGGTTCGCTCGGACACCGTCTTGTGGGCCCGGGAGCCCGAGGTTGTGGCCACCATCAACGCCCGCCATGAGAACCCGCTGTTTCTACCCGGCTTCCCTCTCCCGCCTCGCTTCGAGCGACGGGATCGCTTGAAGAGGCCGTGCGGGGGGTCGACGTCATCTTCGTAGCCGTGCCGTCTCAGTTCTTCCGGTCAGTGCTCGAGGAACTCGATCGCCATGTGGGGCCTGGCATTTGTCTCCTGAGCCTGGCAAAGGGCATAGAGACCAGCTCGCTCAAGCGCATGTCCGAGGTGGCCGCCGACGTGCTGACCGCCCATGACCCAGGGATGATCGGTGTCATATCGGGTCCGAACATCGCCCGAGAGGTGATGGCCGGCGAGCCATCGGCCACAGTCGTGGCTATCCCCGACCAAGACGTCGCCGTATCCATCCAGGGTTTGCTCATGCGGGACACCTTCCGCGTGTACACAAACACCGACGTGGTTGGGTGCGAGATCGGTGGTGCAGTCAAGAACGTCATCGCCATCGCCGCGGGAATGGCCTACGGGCTCGGCTACGGCGAGAACACGAAGGCGGCTCTTGTCACCCGAGGGCTGGCCGAGCTCGCCAGGCTGGGCATCGCCTTGGGGGGTGACCCCCTTACCTTCCTCGGCCTGGCTGGTATCGGCGACCTGGTGGTGACCTGTAGCAGCCTCGACAGCCGCAACCACTTCGTGGGCCGGGAGCTGGGCAAGGGTCAGCCTCTGGCGACCATCCTGGCCGGGCTGCAGATGGTGGCCGAGGGGGTCAGGACCACCCCGGCAGTGCTGGAGCTGGCTCGACTCCGAGGTATCGACGTGCCGATCTGCGAGCAAGTCGGAGCTGTCCTCTACGAGGGCCGTGGTCCTGTTGAAGCTGTGGCCGCCCTCATGCACCGTGAGGCCAAGTCCGAACTTCACGGTATTGCCCGATCACCACGAACCTAGGCACCTCAATCACGTCAGAGGCCAAAAAAGGAGTCCACTATGCCGATGCCACTCGGAGGGATCCGGATCGTCGACTGGACGATCTGGCAACAAGGGCCCGTGTGCACGGCGATGCTCGCCGACCTCGGCGCCGAGGTGATCAAACTCGAGGAACGCCAGCGCGGCGACCCCGCCCGAGATGTCGCGCACATGTATGGCATCGACCCGGAAGACCAGCCCAACTTCTACTTCGAGGCTAACAACCGCAACAAGAAGAGCCTGGCCCTGGATCTCAAGCGGCCCGAGGCGCGCGAGATCGTCTACGCACTTGTCGCCAAGTCCGATGTCTTTGTCCAGAACTTCCGCAAGGGCGTGGCTCGCCGACTCGGCCTCGATTACGCCACCCTGCGCCGTCACAACCCGAAACTTGTGTACGCCAGTGCCACCGGCTATGGCCCTGAGGGCCCCGACAGCGGCGACGCGTGCTTCGATTACCTCGGCCTCGCTCGCTCGGGGATCATGCTTGCCGCTGGCGAGCCCGACATGCCCCCCTTGTACATCGCCGGCGGTATCGCGGACCAGATGGGCGCGATCATGCTGGGCTACGGGATCCTGGCCGCGCTCTTCGCGCGCCAGCAGCTCGGCGTGGGCCAAGAGGTTGACGCCTCCCAACTCGGCTCTATGTCCATGCTCCAGGGGCTCTCGCTCTCGATGCGCCTGATGTTGGGCATGGCGGTGCCGCGCATGTTCCGAAGCCGCGCCGTCAATCCGCTCTGGAACCACTACAAGTGTGCCGACGACAAGTGGATCGCCCTCGCCATGGTCCAGGCTGACCGCCACTGGGCGGCCTTCGTGCGCACGATCGGGCGCCCGGAGCTGGCGAGTGACCCCCGCTTCGCTGACATACCGGCGCGCACCGCAAACGCCGAGGCGTGCGTCGCGATCCTCGACGCCGTGTTCGAGACGAAGGCGCGCCACGAGTGGGTGAAGATCCTCCGAGAGGGCCAGGTCGACTTCGTCTTCGGTCTTGTGAACTCTGTGGAGGAGCTTCCCGAAGACCCGCAGATGCGCGCGAACGGTTACATCGCGGACCTCGACCACCCCGGCTTCGGGAAGGTCGCAATGGTCGGAATCCCGGTCCGCCTCTCTGCGACCCCCGGAAGCCTGCGCACACCCGCCCCCGGGCACGGCCAGCACAGCGAGGAGGTCCTAGAGGAGGTGCTCGGGTACAACTCGGACCGGATCTCCGAGCTGCATGAGAAGCAGGTTATCTAGCAAAAAAAAAAAAAAAAAAAAAAAAAAAAAAAAAAAAAAAAAAAAAAAAAAAAAAAAAAATAAAAAAAAAAAAAAAAAGAAAAAAGAAGAAAAGAGAAAAAAGACAGCACAGCACCCCCGAGGGAGACGTCTATTGCTGCGGTCCTCGATACCTTTCTCGCCTGATCGTGGGGTGGTCTCTCGACCGCCGCCCCACCGCCACCCTGGTCAAGACCGCCCTGGGGATGGCGAGCCGGCACCTGGAGGCCGTGCTGTGGGAGTACCTCGTCCATTACAGCGATGTAGATGGGGCCACGCGATGGACGGACGAGGACATTGAAGTCAATTCGGGCACACAGGGCGTCAGTACTGGCGGGCAGGGAACAGCCCGCCAGGTCCTCGGGGAGGATAAGTCCAGTGGCGGGCAACCCCGCGCCGGTGCCGGGCCATGGACCCGCAACGAGCGCTCTCATATCGAGTTCGATCACAAAGCGGGGCCCGGTCAGGCGCCATGACCGCTCGGCGAGCAATCAACGATTCCTCGCGGAACCCGAGAAGGCCGCCCCGATCGGTCCTGTACCGAAGATCGCAGACCGACGAGAACGCAGTCGCTTGCGACCGAAGCGGTCGGCTGGGCTTCCGCCGACGAGCATGAGCCCCGCTAAGTATCCATGGCGTAGGTGTCCACGATCCACTGCAGCTCGCTTGAGGCGGCGTACAACTTCGCGCCAGCGTGGGCGCTTACCTGTTGTCACTTCCATCCCCATTAGGTGAGCGACGAATCCGCTGCATGCACCCGACCGCGAGATGCGTTGACTCGTGCGCTCGCCATTCACGCTTCGCCTGGAGGGATCGCTTCGTAGTACGGGACACGGACGTGGCCCTCGGGTATCGGAGCGAACATCTGCTCCATCATGGGGTGAACGACCTCCGGCGCAATCGCGAGATCGATCAAGGCTGGGCCCCCGGACGAGCGGGCGCGCTCCATGGCAGCACCAATCTCGTCGGGGTGCTCGACTCGCTTGCCGTCCAAGCCGAACGCCTCGGCCAACAGGTCGTAGCGGACGTCGGGCAAATCGACGAGGATTCTGGTCTCCTCGCCGTACAACGATTGCTGCCCGTGCAGCGACATGCCCCACCCCATGTTGTTGAATACGACCACTGTCACAGGAAGCTGATGCCGGCACACGGTGTCGAGTTCCTGTAGGTGGAAGCCAATTGCCCCATCGCCGCTCATGAGCACAACTCGCTCTCCAGGGCGGCCGACGGCGGCACCGATAGCGAAGCCCGGTCCGACACCCAGGCCACCCATCATCCCCAGTCCGAACCACGAGCCAGGCTTGTTCGCCTTGGCGAACATCGACACCCACCCGGCGACTTCGCCGCCGTCGAAGATCCCAATGCTGTCGGAATCGAGCGATCCGACGACCTCACGAGCGGCGAAGTAGGGGTGCATGCGACCAGAGGAGGTGATCGGTTCGGTTCCCGCATAGAGGAGGGAGTGCGCTCCCTGGACCGCCCTCGTGGTGTCATTCCAGGCGCGCCAGTCGGGCAGCGAAGCCCGTGGTGCGCTAGCGGTAAGGGCCCGAACAAACTCGGCAACGTCGGATCGAAGAGCCAATTCGACCGACCCGATGCGGCCCGGCTCGACGCCATCCACGTCGACGTGGATGACTATCGCGTCGCCCGGTATCGACGACTCGGACCGGCCGCCGAGTGTGATTCCCCTCCGAGCACCGAGGAGCAGCACGGCATCTGGCGCCTGAGCCAGGAAAGGCAAGGCCACCAACTCGCCTGGACCACCGAGCAAACATGGATGGTCGCTCGGCAGCAGGCCGACGCCCCAGGACGTGGTTACGACGGGTAGCGGATGTTGATCAAGGAAGGCAGCCAGGAGCTCCGTCGTTCCTCGCGATAGTGCGGCACCACCTCCGACGACGAGCACGGGACGCTTCGCTGCCCGCAGTAGCTCTAGGCACCGGTCGATCCCTGCGCTCGAAGGACCGGGTGGTTCCGCCGGTGTGACCGAGGGATGGTCGACGGTCGACTCCACCACTGGCCGGAACATCACGTCGATGGGGATCTCGAGCACGACCGGGCCGGGGACCGCGCAAGTCGCGTGACGGATTGCCAGGGAAACCAGGTCCGGCAGGCGTGAGGCGGTGGTGACTCGGTGGGCCCACCGTGTCACGGGCGTGGCGGCGGCGATCTGGTCGATTGAGCCCTGAAGAGCGTTTAGTTCGGCTTCGCGCTGCGGGGGCGAGCTCGTGAGGAGGAGTAGGGGGATTCGATCGGCGTGCGCATTAGCAACGGCGGCGAAGGCATTGGTGAAGCCGGGACCAGCGGTGGCGAACGCAACGCCGAGCGAACCGGTCGCGCGGGCGTATCCCTCGGCGGCGTTGCCGGCCGCAGCTTCATGGCGCGTGTCTATTAGTCCGATGCCGTGGCGGACCATTCCGGAGAGCATGGCGTCGAGGTGGCCTCCGTGGACACCGAAAGCGTGACGCACACCATGGGAGGCGAGCGCCCTGGCGATCAACTCCCCCCCGGTGGTCGTGCCCGGCTCTCCAATGCGGTCCGTGGCTCTTGGACTATGGGCGTCGCTGCTCATGAGATCTGCCTGCCCGTTAGCTGGCGTATCGCGTCACGCCGGCCCGTGACAAACGATGCCCGAATGTTGCCTGGTGATACCCGTAAATGCTGCCTTAGGCCGGACCAGCACGAATCGCTTCCCATCGCTCTCATGAGCGGACCCCCGCTCGTCGACCCGGTTCGATCGGCGCGGCTGGCGGCCGCTGGGCAGTGTGCAACAGTGGCCAGTCGGCGACCAGGGACCAGCGTGCCGAGCTCGCTCCCCTCTGGTAGCTGGCACGCCCCAGCGGCCGAGCGGGGAAGCGGCGCGCTCGGCCTGCTCCATTTCGGCCCATGCTCAGACGTTGACGTCGTCCACTGACGGTCCCCGCTGACTCTCCTCGAGGGCTCCGGGCCCTGTGGCGGCGGGGACGAGCCCCGACTGGGCGAGCGCCTCATGGACGAACCCCCGGACGGAGCGCGCGGTGTAGAAGCCGACGTGCGACCCCTCGTACCAATGGATCCGCGGGCGGTCCCAGTGGGTCCACAGCCGGAACGCGTGCCAGCGGGGATGGACCAGGCGGTCGGCGAGCCCGGCGTAGATGAACCGCCTCCCGTGCGGCACCCGGGATGGCATCGACAGGGGGCAGACGACGCGGTGAACCTGCCACGCCATCTCGCCGAGGTGTGCCGCCCGATCAGCTGGCTCCCGACCCGGGGGTGAGTTGCGGACGACCAGTTCGTGGAAATCGGCCACCGGAACCCCGGCGATCACGCACGCCAGGTCCGGCTCGAGCGCCGCCATGAGGGCCGTGGGATAGGTGCCGAGCGAAAGCCCCTTGACCCCTACGAGGTCGTCGCCTTGCGACCTGATCCACGTGACCAGCCGACGGACGTCCCAGACGGCCTGGCTGAAGCCGTGGATCGTGTCGAGGGCGTCGTCGCCGGGAAACCGGGCTCCTGAGCCACCGTGGGCGAGCCGGGGGCCGTGCCCGGGCAGGACGGTCAACGCCACGTTGAGGCCGAGCTTGTGGTGCAGCCACGCTGCTCGGAAGCACGTGAGATCGATCGCCGCCTTTCCCATCGCCGCGCCGTGGACGCAGACCAGCCACGGACGGGGATCGGGGTGCCGGAGCACCCAGGCGTGAGCGGTCCGGTTCCCTTGGTGGTCCAACCACCGGTCGCGCCCCGGCTCGCCGGGGTGGGGCTCGTAGCCGCTTTGGAACCGACACCACTCGTACTCCAGGGAGCGGAACCTCAGCCGCTGCAGCTCGGGGTCGGTGAGCGCCGGAGGTACGGCGAAGTAGGTCGACGGATCTTTAAGCCAGCCGTTCTCCTCGTAGAGGCCAAGTGCGGTCGTCAGCTCCTCCTCGGCCCTGCTGGTGCTCTCGGCCGGCGGACGGGCGCGCAGCCCGAGGGCGAACGCCGCGCTCAACACCACCTCGTCCAGCATGGCCTGCCAGGCCAGGCCAGGCCCGGGCCAGGGAACAGGGACTTCGGGGGCCGTGCCGTGCCGGCCTATCCACCTGGCCCAGGAGCGGGCGTAGAAGGCGGTCGTCCGGGAGACGGGAGCCACCACGTTGCCGACCACATCACCGACCACCGTGCCCTGCAGTGGTCCCCGGAGGCGTCGGGGTGAACGGACATGCATCGCCGGCTCCCCGGAACCAGGCACCATACGCCTCCCCTCCCGGAGGTGGTCCTCCTCCGGGCGCTCCAACCACGATAGCCCGGCCGCCCAGTTCGATCAGGAACGGCATCTGGAGCAGCCGCAACATCTTGTGGACGGTGAATTCAACGACGTGGGTGGCGTCCGGCTACGCCCGGAGGAAGGCGGCCCAAGTGAGGCCCGCCCGGGCCGCCGGTCCCGGACCGCGGGCAGGAGCTAACGCCGCATGGCCCTAGCCATACCGGGATCCCGAACTTGGCCAGTTCAGCCTGGATTCGTACGCATCCCCAGGCTCGGAACTCATCGGCCAGGCGAACGATCACCTCCGACAGCTCGAGTGCCATCATTAGGCGGCCGCTCCTCTGCTGGTTGCGCCACAGCCTCCCGGACCCGGCGTCGCCCCCCGCTGCCAGGCGGATGACCGCGTCGAGCGTCACCAGGAAAAGCGCAAGTGATCGCGAGACCTGACCTATCCACCGCGATCGAAGAGATCCTGTGGGTACGGATAGTCGATCAGGCCCTTGTGGGACATCTCACAGGTCGACCACGATAGGGCGAGAAAGTGCTCACAGCGAGCCGCCGGCTCAGCCCGCCCGGCTGAACTCGCCGTCGGGATCGCACGTGAAGCCCTGGTGAGGACTGGGCGGGCTCGACCGCTGGAAGGAGTTGTTGTTCACCTTGATCAGCAGCCAGCAGGTCGGCGCCTTCTTGTCTGCCGGGTCGGCGGTAGCCAGCAGCCCGTTGGAGTCGAAGCTGTGGATGTTGCGCAGGTCGGCCAGCACGCTTGTCCGGGTGGGGTTTGGCCCGGCCGCCTGCAATGCCTGGGTGAACAGCCGGGCCGAGGACCAGCCGTAGACGCTGTAGATGTCGGGCTGGAACCCGGGGTGCGTCTTGGCCATCCAGGTCAGGAACAGGTTCACCTCCGGCGTCGTCTGACGGTCCCCGCCGAGGTAGAGCGCCAACGTCTGGTCGGTGAGCATCGACTGGCCCGCACCCGGGTTGACCAGCTTGAAGAAGTTGGGGTCGTAGCCCTGGCCGGGCGACTCGACCAGCTGGGGTTTGTAGTTCTGCTGCTGAGCGTTGTTCAGGAGTTGGGCTATCTGGGTGATCGCGGTGAGCACCACGACCATCTGCACGCCCGCGTTTCGCATGCGAAGCACGTCGGAGGTGAAGTCGGTCTCAAGTGGGTTGACCTCCCGCTCGTAGCTGATGTGGTAGCCGAGCGACTGCATGGCCGCCTTCTCGTCGTCCCAGGTCGCGATCGCCGACGGGACGTTGGAGATGAGGGCGCCTACGTTCTTCACCGCCTGCGGATAGCGCTGCTTGTAATAGACGAGGGGCCCGGTGCGCCACCCGTTCTGGATGGGCTGGGGGCTGAAGTTGTTGGGCAGGGCCTGGGCCACCGGGTCGAGCGATTCGCTTACGTCGGGAACGTCGGGCGGGGTCTGGAGGACCTTGGCGCCACAGTTATCGAACAGCGAGAACGAGCCCACCAGGGCAAAGGCCTGCTGGGTCAGCGACTGCGTCTCGGTGGTGTTCTGGGCGCAGGAGAAGGCGTCGTCGGAGGACTTGAGCGTGATTTTGCGGCCGTTCACCCCGCCCTGGCTGTTCTGGTAGGCAAAGAAGGCGTCGGCGCCGTAGGGCGCGCCCTTGAACAGCCCGGGAACAGGGCCGGAGAGGATCGAGACGTTGCCCACGGTTACTTGGTTCGGGGTGATCCCGACTGCGGACGCCGCGCCACCACTGGGGGCGCTGGTGGTGGGTGCAGCGATGGTCGTTGTGGAGGAGCTACTGGTCTTGGTCCCGCCACCACAAGCCGACCCCACCAAAGCCACCGTAATGGCGACCACCGGCAGTCCAAGCCACCTCTTCGCTCTCACGTCCCTCCACTGACTGTGTTGCAGCCATGCCTTCGTCACCCCAGGGAGACAGATCTAGTGTAAGGCCTCCATGGCCCACGGGGCTATGGGGGGTGACCGGCGCCATGCAGCTGGGTGTAGCTCGCCGCCCTAGCAGCGTGGGGCTGCCGCGGCACAATCCAGCACGGCGGCACCTGGTGACCGCACGCGTGGGACTGCCGGTCGAGCTGACCTACGATGACGTGGACGCCGACACGAAGCGGATCGTGTCCGCATCAGGGACCTGCTGCCGCCCGAGGCCAGACAGCGTCGTGTTGCCACCCAGGAGGAGCTGCTCCTCACCTACCCGCCTGTCTATCGCGGGACTCCCAGCCTGGTGTCCGAGCCTCGGCCGGGTCGCGACACCAAACAGGCTGTGCGGTTTTCGCGGACCCTTACCACCTATCCCTTCAAACCACTGCTCGGATAGGTGATCGGCCGTTTACGAAACCTCACACCCCCGCTGGCGTGGCCCGCTCCTCTGCAACCTCGACTCCGCTCTAATCGTTTTTCAAGCTAGCTGAGGTAGCATGGTCGGAACGCTGGCGGTGACGTAACCAGTGCCGCGTCGTGTCGTTCCTCGCCTGCCCAACGACGGTCGCTGACCGGCCGACACCTCCGAGTGTCGGGGTGACCTCGGACTCGGCCGGCTGGTCCCCCAGAACGAAGTCCGGGCTGAGACGGCGCCAATTGGACGTGGCGCAGATGACGGCCCTGAATTCCGCGGGGTTGCCGAGAAGAGCGAGTCGGGCAGCGTGTCGGTGATCCCGCTCAGTAGGGTGGCCGGAGCCGCGTGGCGGCGAGTCATGGCAGGAGGTCGACGACATGGCGGAGTTGCGAACCTTCACCGACGCGGACGGCATCGACATCAGATACCGGAGCTGGCTCCCCGCGGGGCACCCCCGAGCCATCGTCGAGGTCGCCCACGGGGCCTCCGAGCACTCCGGTCGCTACGCCCGCTTCGCCGAGTTCCTGTCCGGACGGGAGTATGCCGTGTACGCCTTGGACCACCGCGGCCATGGCGCAACCTCGGCGGCGACCGGGGTGGGCCGCGCCGGGCCCCGGGGCTGGGACGGCATGATCGACGACCTCGCCGAACTGGCCTCCCTCGCCCGCGCTGAGTGCGGCGAGCTTCCGGTCGTGCTCTTCGGCCACTCGATGGGGTCCTCCCTCGCCCAGTTGTTCATCCAGCGCCACGGTAACCTGCTCGCCGGCCTCGTCCTGTCCGGGTCGGCGGGCATCATGGAAGCCCTGTCGGACAGCATCGCCGGGCTCGAGGCCACCGTCGCCCATGGCGCCGGGGAGCAACCCGCCGCCATCTTCGGTCCGCTGAACGCCCCGTTCGAGCCGGCCCGGACGCCGTACGACTGGCTGAGCCGCGACCCGGCCGAGGTCGACAGGTACATCGCCGATCCGATGTGCGGCGACGACGCCCCGCTTACCATCGAGTTCGTGCTCGACATGGCGCGGCACGCCGCCGCGATGTGGGATCCGAGCAACGAGGCCCGCATCCCGAAGGACCTCCCGGTCCTGCTCGTCACCGGGGAGGCCGACCCCGTCTCCCAGGGCGGTCGCACGGTGCGGGAGCTGGAGGCCCGCTACCGAGCGGTCGGCCTGAAGGACGTCACCGGCCTCTACTACCCGGAGGCCCGCCACGAGCTGCTGAACGAGACCAACCGCGACGGGGTCCAGGAGGACACCGCCGCCTGGCTCGACCGCATCCTCGGCTGAGAGAGCAGCGCCCGGCGTGACGGGGGACAGCAGTGCCGGGCCGGATGCCATGGTCACCCTCTTGGGGCGAGGTAATCGACCAGTTACATCGCGTTCTTCGATCCCAGCCAGGGACGGCCGTCGATCCCGATGGAGACCTATGCGCGGATGACGTTCTTGAAGCACCGGTTCAAGCTGGGGTTCGAGGCGTTGTGCCGGGAGGTGGCGGACAGTTTGGCGTGGCGCCGATTCTGGCGGATCCCCCTGACCAGTCAGTCCAGCGCGATCAGGTCCCGGTACGCTCCCTCGAGCGAAACGCGCAACAGCTCCGGCTCGGTCACGGCGGCAGGGTCGAGGTGCGCCCCGATA
>CAVQWQ010000008.1:0-139484 GCA_963717645.1 uncultured Actinomycetes bacterium
AATTCTGCCCGCTGTCGAAAGCGGGCAAACACAGCCCAACGTCTGCCGAGCCTCTCGCATTCAAGGCGACATCACCATGGCCACGCCGTCAGGGCGACATGACCTGATTCCGATCTACGATGGACTGGGTATCTCCAGCAGGGGGGGTCACTCGAGGAGGGGCGAGGAGGGGCGATTGTGGAGCTCCGGTGGAACGGGCGGTGGGACGGTCCGATCGCCGTGCGAGCACCTCGGCCATGAGCCAACTGAGCGCCGCTGTCCCGGAGTTCTCTCGTCGCGCCACCCCCGGCTCGCACCTTGCGGAGGACGCAGAGCGGATCGCTCGCGCCTGCCATGACATGGCAATGAGGTTCCACCAAGGCGGGACGCTCGTCGTGTTCGGCAACGGCGGCGCGTCCACGGATGCCCAACACATCTCGGTGGAGTTCGTCCACCCCGTGCTGGTGGGAAAGAGGGCGTTGCCAGCCCTGTCACTCACCAACGACGTCGCGACAGTCACCGGCGTGAGCCGGGAGGTGGGCTTCGGCGAGGTCTTCGCCCACCAGATCGGACAGCTCGCCAGCTCGGACGACATCGCCCTCGGACTCTCATCCGACGGGAACTGCGAGAACGTGCTCCGGGCCTTGGAGAGGGCGAGGGACCTCGGGCTCCTGACCGTCGCCCTCGCGGGCGGGGACGGGGGCAAGATCGCCACGAGCTCCGCGGTGGACCACGCCTTCGTGGCTCGTTCGGACGACCCCTTGGTGGTCAAGGAGCTTCACGTGACCACCTATCACATTCTCTGGGAGCTGGTGCACGTGTTCTTCGAGCACCCCCGCCTGCTTGATCAGGGGGCCGGGCAATGACTGGTGGGACCGGCGCAGCCGGCTCGGACCCTCGCGGCATCGCTCCTGAATGCGACGACGACGTCTGCATCACCTGCTCCGATCAGGGGACGGCTGTACGTCTGGTCGAGTTGCTGGGCGACGGCCTTGCCCTCGTGGACACGGGGTCGACCGTCGAGCAAGTGAGCGTGGCGCTGGTCGACGCGGCAGTCGGCGATCGCCTTCTCGTGCACGCCAAGGAGGCGATCGCCGTGGTGGAGGACGGATGACTCCAGAGGGAGATGGCGCCCCTGGAGGTGTCGAGTCCCTCTACCCGTTCCTGTACGAGACCGGGCCCAGCTTGAGCTCCGTGATGGACGAGGTCGCCCGCTCGACCACGGAGAAGGCCGCCGAGATCGTGGCTCTTCGCGCGACCGTCGCCGAGCAGTACGCAAGCCTCCTCGGCGACTGCGCATCCCGAATGGCGAGGTCGTTCGCTGACGGTGGCAGGTTGCTCACCTTTGGCAATGGCGGGAGCAGCACCGACGCACAAGACGTGACCCAGACGTTCCTGAGCCCGCCCTCGGGGAGCCCCCTGCCGGCCCTCTGCCTGAGCAACGACATCGCGGTGCTGACTGCTCTTGCCAACGACATCGGTTTCGACGTGGTCTTCGCCCGCCCGATTGCCGCCTTGGGTCGCTCGGGGGACATCGCGCTGGGCATCTCCACCAGTGGCGGGTCCGAGAACGTGATCGCCGGCTTCGCCGAGGCCCGCCGACGCGGTCTCGTGACCGTCGGCCTCGCCGGTTACGACGGAGGGAGAATGAGGGAGGCCGGCACCGTCGACTACCTGTTCGTGATCCCCTCGTCATCGGTGCACCGCATCCAGGAGGCCCAGACGACCGTCTACCACGTGCTGTGGACGCTGACGCAGCGGGCCCTCGGACACGGTGCGGTCGGTTGAGCATGGCGGAGGCGGGCGGTCCCCGAGCCCGCCCGGTACGGTCGCGGATCCTCGTCGAAGGAATCGTGCAGGGAGTGGGGTTCCGGCCCTTCGTGCACGCGCTTGCCAATGATCTGCAGCTGGCGGGGATCGTCGGCAACGACACCACTGGCGTCTTCGTCGAGGTCGAGGGGAGCCCGGCCGACGTCGCCCGGTTCACCGAGCTGCTGCGGACCCAGCCCCCCCCGCTCGCCCTGATCGAGCGGGTGACCGTTGAGGATATGGAGCCCCTTCGGCAGGTCGGGTTCTCGATCGTCGAGAGCTCGAGCGGGGGTGAGCGGCAGACCCTCATCGCCCCCGACACCGCCACTTGTGAGGAGTGCCTGAGGGAGCTGCTCGACCCGGCTGATCGCCGGCATCGCTATGCCTTCACCAACTGCACCAACTGCGGGCCGCGGTTCACGATCGTGACGGACGTGCCCTATGACCGGCCGTTCACCACCATGGCGGGCTTCACCATGTGTGCCGAATGCGCCCGCGAGTACCACGATCCGGCGAACCGGCGGTTCCACGCCCAGCCACTCTGCTGCCCGGCGTGCGGACCGACGCTGCAGCTGGTCGATCGGGACCGGCGCTCGGTAGATGGAGATCCAATCGAGGCGGCCGCAGCCCTCCTGGTCAGTGGCGAGGTCCTGGCCATCAAGGGACTTGGTGGTTATCACCTGGCGGTCACGGCCGACGACGAGGACGCGGTGGCGACCCTGCGCGCTCGAAAGCACCGGGAGGACAAGGCGTTCGCGGTGATGGTCGCCGATGTCCGAGAAGCCCGAAAGCTCTGTCTCGTCGAGTCGGCGGAGGAGGCACTGCTTGCCAGCCCGAGGCGACCGATCGTGCTGCTCCGCCGGCGGAGCGATGCCGACGTCGGAACTTCGGTCGCTCCGGAGAACCGGTCCCTGGGCGTGATGCTTCCGTACACGCCGTTGCACCACCTGCTTGCCCGCCAGCTGGGGCGTCCGTTCGTCCTCACCAGCGGCAACGTCTCGGACGAGCCCATCGCCTACGTCGACGCTGACGCACTCGAGCGACTCGAACCGATCGCGGATCACTTCCTCGTCCATGACCGGCCGATCCACACCCGCACGGACGACTCTGTCACCCGATCATTTGGCGGGCGCGAGATGCTGCTGCGGCGATCGAGGGGCCACGTCCCCCAGCCGCTGACGCTCCCATGGGCGTTCCCCCGTCCGGTGCTCGCCTGCGGGGCCGAGCTCAAGAACACCTTCTGCCTCGGCAAGGACCGGCGGGTGTTCGTCTCCCATCACATCGGCGACCTCGAGAACTTCGAGACCCTGCGGTCGTTCACCGAGGGCATCGAGCACTTCTGCCGCCTGTTCGATATTCGTCCAGGTCTCGTGGCCCACGATCTGCACCCGGAGTACCTGTCGACGAAGCACGCCATGGACCTTGACGGTGTCGAGCTCGAGGGGGTTCAGCACCACCACGCCCACGTCGCCTCCTGCCTGGCTGACAACGGCGAACGTGGACCTGCCATCGGTATCGCCTTCGACGGCCTCGGCTATGGGACGGACGGGACCATCTGGGGAGGCGAGCTGCTCGTGGCCGACCTCGTCGGCTTCGAACGGGTTGGCCACTTCGAGCCGGTGCCAATGCCGGGAGGCACGGCAGCCATCAGGGAGCCCTGGCGCATGGCGGCGGCATTTCTCGGCCGCGCCCACGAGGGTGGCGCGCCGAACGATCTCGACGTGGTCCGCAGGAACGGTCCTCGCTGGGACGACGTCATCCAGCTCGCCCGGACGGGCGTGAACTCCCCGCTGACGTCCAGCGCGGGCCGGCTCTTCGACGCCGTGTCCGCCATCCTCGGGGTGAGGGACCACGTCAACTACGAAGGCCAGGCGGCTGTCGAGCTGGAGCAGCTCGCCGACCCGACGGAGGACGGCGCGTACCGGGCCACCATTGCCGGGGGCTGGCCGTTCCGCATTGCGGGAGCCGACCTGGTGCGAGCGGTGGTGGATGATCTGCGTGCCGGCGAGGACCCCGCGCGAATCGCGGCGCGTTTCCACAACGGCGTCGCCGAGCACCATCGTCGGGGCCTGCAAGGCCATCGGCGAGAAGACCGGGCTGCGAACGGTGGCCCTGTCGGGCGGGGTTTTCCAGAACCTCCTGCTCGTCGGGCGGACGGTGGACGGGCTGGAGCTCGCCGGGTTCGATGTCCTCCTCCACTCCCGGGTCCCGCCGAACGACGCCGGCATCAGCCTGGGACAGGCCGCGGTGGCCGGGGCCAGGGACGCCCGTCGCCGAGCCGGTGGCTCAGCAGATGCGGGGAAGGGGATCGCCGACCAGCACGTCGACGATCCGGGTCCCGCCGAACGTCGTCTTCAGCAGGACCAGACCGGGCGGATCGTCCTTCACCCGGCCGATGATGGCAGCACCCGCGCCCAGCGGGTGGGACCGTAGAGCCTCCAGGGCCCGGTCAGCGGCAGCCCCGTCGACGATCGCGACCAGTCGCCCCTCGCAGGCGACGTAGAGGGGGTCGATGCCCAGGATCTCGCAGGCGCCGGTGACCTCTGGCCGTACCGGAACGGCCGCCTCGTCGACGACGACAGCGGCGTTCGATGCCGTCGCCACCTCGTTCAGGATGGTGGCCACTCCGCCCCGAGTGGCGTCGCGCAGCGCGTGGACCTCTGTGGTCGCATCCAGCAGGCACGCGACCAGGTCGTGCATGGGGGCCGTGTCGGAGCTGACGTCGGCCTCGATGTCCAGCTCACCACGAGCCAGCATGATGGTGACGCCGTGGTCACCGATCGGGCCGGAGACGATGACCGCGTCACCCGGGCGGGCGCGGGACGCTCCGAGCTGGAGGTCGTGGCGAATCACGCCGATGCCGGCGGTGTTGATGTAGCAGCCGTCGGCCTTTCCCTTCTCGACCACCTTGGTGTCGCCGGTCACCACCGCGACTCCGGCCGCGGCGGCGGCCTCGCTCATCGACCCGACGACCCGCTCGAGGTCGGCAACCGGGAAGCCTTCCTCGAGGATGAACCCGGCCGACAGATAGAGCGGATGTGCCCCGGACATGGCCAGGTCGTTCACCGTGCCGTTGACGGCCAGGTCACCGATGTCGCCACCTGGGAAGACGAGGGGCGAGACGACGAACGAGTCCGTGGTGAATGCCAGCCGCACCCCGTCGACGACGGGGGCGGCCTGGTCCTCGAGGGCTTCGAGGAGCGGGTTGCGGAAAGCCTCGAGGAAGACGGCTTCGATGAGCGTGTGAGTGGCCTTTCCCCCCGAGCCGTGGGCGAGCGTGATCCGCTCATCCTTGACCTTCGCCTTGCGACGGCGCGTCTTGTCGATGCGTTCGAGGACCTGTTGCTCGCGGCTGAGGTGCGCTGTGCCGGCCCGGTGCTGACCGGATGCGCCGGGCTCGGTGTGGGCGTGAGTGTCCCCGGCGGGTGCGGCCTCCTGGCGCTCCTCGGTGGGTGCGTCGGTCCCCTCGGGGCTCACGTCCTGATCGCCTCCTTCACGCGGTCGCGGGTGAATCTCCCGAAGTTGTAGTAGGCCGCACAGGCTCCCTCTGAGGACACCATGCACGTGCCGATCGGCGTCTCGGGTGTGCAGGCGGTGCCGAACACCTTGCACTCCCACGGCTTGATGACGCCCTTGAGCACCTCTCCGCATTGGCAGGCCTTGGGGTCGGTCACCCGCACCCCTGGGATCTCGAAGATCCGCTCGGCGTCAAAGGCGGCGTAGCTGTCCCGCACCTTGAGGGCCGAGTGGGAGATGAATCCGAGCCCGCGCCACTCGAAGAAGGGGCGAAGCTCCATCACCTCGTTGATGACGCCGAGCGCTTTGGGGTTCCCCTCCCACGGCACGACCCGGGAGTACTGGTTCTCCACCTCGGACCGGCCTTCTGCGAGCTGCTGCATGATCATGTAGACGGACTGGAGGATGTCGAGTGGCTCGAAGCCGGCGCAGACCAGGGGCTTGGCGTGCTGGCGGGAGATGAAGTCGTAGGGCCGGCACCCGATGACGGTCGACACGTGACCAGGCCCGATGAACCCGTCCAGTCGGAGGTCGGGCGAGTCCAGGATCGCCTTGATGGCGGGGATGATGGTGACGTGGTTGCAGAAGATCGAGAAGTTGTCGAGTCCCTCCGAGGCGGCGCGCAGGACCGTCATCGCCGTCGACGGCGCCGTCGTCTCGAAGCCGATGGCCATGAACACGACCCGCTTGTCAGGATTGTGTCGGGCGACCTTCAGCGCATCCAGCGGGGAGTACACCATCCGGATGTCTGCGCCCTTCGCCTTCGAGTCGAAGAAGGAGCCCTGACCACCAGGCACCCGCATCATGTCTCCGAAGGTCGTCAGGATGACGTCCGGCTGCTCGGCGATCGAGATGGCATCGTCGACCCTGCCCATGGGGATCACGCAGACCGGGCAGCCCGGGCCGTGGACGAGGGTGATGCTCTCGGGGACGTAGTCGTCGATGCCGTGCTTGTAGATCGTGTGGGTGTGGCCGCCGCAGACCTCCATGAGCTTGTAGTGGCGACCCGGCTCGCACAGAGCGGTGATCTGGGCGGCCAGCGCCTGGGCCTTCTCGGCGTCTCGGAACTCATCGACGAAGCGCACGGGCGCTCACCTCCTTGTCGGGACGGGATAGGGGCGGTCTAGTGGGCGGGGAGCGGTCACGGCCCGTCGATTCCCGACTGCTGCAGCGCCCGCAACTCCTCGTCGTAGGCCTGGCCGATCCCCTCCAGGAAGTCGAGCGCAGCCCTGGCTTCATCCTCGTCGATCTTCGACATGGCGAACCCGACGTGGATGAGCACCCAGTCCCCGGGCGACACCACCTCGCTCGTCAGGAGGCCGACGTTGATGGAGCGTCGCACCCCGCTTACGTCGACCGTGGCCAGGTCGGGCTGGTCGGGGAGGAGCTCTACCACCTCACCGGGTATGCCCAGGCACATCAGGACTCCTTTCGGCGCGCAGTGGTGCGTCGACTTCTATCGACTCGAGGACCAGCTCGTCGCCGCCGCTGAGCTCGAGGTCTGTCGCCCCGCAGCCGCTGCAGACCATGGGCGGGTCGGCGGACTCGGTCGTGAGCCCGCACGATCCGCAGGTGCTTCGCACCGGGACGACGACCAGGTGGAGCACGGCCCCCTCGGCCACGGTGCCCTCGGATGCCAAAGCGAACGCCTGGTCCATTGCCGGCTCGACCACGCAGTGCATCGTGCCGACGCGGACCGTGAAGGCCGACACCCGCCGTCCTGCCGCCCGCCGTTCGACCGTTTCGAGAATCGCCTCGCACATCCCGAGCTCGTGCATCGGTTCAGATCACCCCTCCGCCTCGGCGACCACGTGGACCCTGACCGACACGTCCGGATGGACCTTCAGCATGAGGAACTTGGGCGGCTCGAGGTCGAAATCCCGGACATCGAACGTCCGCTCGCCTTCGACGACCAGTGTCCGGTCGTCGCTGACCTCCACCGTCACTTCTCCCTCCTCGCGGCGGGTGACGCCGTGGAACTTGAGCTCGCCCGCCACCTGATAGCGGTCCGACGAGTCGAGCTCCCGCATCTCCGTGACCTCTCCCACGATGGTGGGAAACCGGCGAGCAGCGATGCGGCGCAACATCTCCCCGTCGTAGAGGGCGTTGCCCGACTTGAGCCGCTCCACGTCCAGCTCGAGGTGGATGCGGGGAGGGACCGCCAGATCGAGCCGTCCGTCCAGCAGTTGGACGTCCATCTCGCCCGACAGGCCGTCCGCCTCTCCGCGTATCGGGTGCACGCTCGAACGGGACTCGGTCCAGACGCGTGACCGGGCCGGATCGATGCGGAACCGCGTCATATCACTCACCGCGCAGCTCCCAGAGCCATCGCTACATGTTCCTGATCCGCATATATCTGGCCAGGTCCGGGAGACTGTGTACCACCACCACAGCCGCCCCGATCAAGAGCGAGGCCGTGAACAGGCGACGAAGCATGCTCAACTCTCCTTTCTCGTTGCAGGACCCTCTGACGGTCCCGATGTGAAAGCGACCGCGTTCGCGCTCCAGGGGTCGCCCTCGAGCAGCCCCAACACCACCTGGACCGCCTCGTCGACGGCCCGGCCGACCGCGGGGCTGAGCCCGATCCCATCATCTACGTCGGCCGGCTCACATCCGACGACCAACACCCGGGTAGCCACGCCGAGCGCTGCGACCATGTCGAGCACCGAGCCGGGCTCCATGGCGTGTGCGTCGGCCAGGGCGCCCGCCATCGCGACCGGTAGATCCGTCGGGCCGTCCACGGTCTGGTGCCGATCAGGCTCCAGGACATAGATGGTTCCCGGCTCGCCACCGCGGGGAGTGGCGTCCACGAGGATGGCGGTCGCGTATCCCTCCAGGAGCTCGTAGGCGAGATGTATGCCGCCGATTCCGAAGTCGGTGACAGTGACGTCATCGGAGCGAACCTCACCGGCCAGGCGTCTCGCCACCTCCGACCCGAAGCCGTCGTCACCGAGGAAGATGTTGCCGATCCCCGCCACGAGCACCCGGTCGTTCACGAGTCCTCCCCGACGGGCTCGACCTCGTCCGGTCTGAAGTAGAGGAAGCGGCCGTGAGCCTGTTGGAGGTCGGCCGCGGGGTCGTCCTCGAGGGTCACGGCGAGATACGTCTCGTCGTCGACGTCGGACAAGACAGCGTCGACCTTCGCCAGCCGGCCCTCGAGAAACAGATCCTGGGCATCAGCTCGTCGCGCCCCCGGGCGCAGGTGGACCCGGCTGCCGCGGCACACCGGAGCCCCGCGAACCCACGCCACGTCGGACTCGGGCGAGACCGATTCGTCCATGCCGGGATCCCACCAGGGCACACCGGTCGCCTCCTCCGTCCCCGCGGACGGGCTCGACCCGCCGGTCCCGCCGCTCGTCCCCCGTAGGTAGCGAATGGCGCCGTGCAGGCGGTCCATCATCTCCGGAGGCATGTCGTCGACCCGGTCGATCACCTGGGCCGCCCGGGGATCGGTCGCTCTGGCCTCCCGCTTCTCGTCCTCGGTGAGGGCCATCGTCCGGAGGCTCAGGATCTCGTCGATCTCGGTGCCGTCGAACAGCTCTCCCGGGCTTTCGGGAGCGATCTGGGGGTAGTCGTAGAGAATGATCGGCGACGACAGCATGACGTTCTTCGCCCCCTCCTCGCCGACGAGCACCGGCCAGGTGTGCACGTTGGCACAGGACTCGGCATCGCCTCGAGCCCACTCGGGAGGCTCCAGACACGAGATGAACGACGCGTCCCGGAGGAACAGGAGGCTGTGGACGGCCGCCAGGGAGCGGAGAAGGGCCTCGCCCCGGCTGGCCGCCGAGTCGTGCCAGTCGGTCACGTTCTCCACGCGGATGCGGAGCCTCAGGGCGCCGAACGGGGCGAGTCCGCCCTGGGCGCTCACCCGTAGCCGCCCCGAGAGCGGCTCCCTGCGACGGATCACCCGTCCGACCCGCCGCCCACCGGACGTGACCGGTTCGGTATCGACGCCGCCGGGAAGCTCGATAGGCACCACCTGCTCGCCGTCGAGGGCGTCGTGGATCGACACGGAGGCGCGGCCCTCCTGCTCGACCCCTTCGTCCCAGCTCACGACCACCGAACCGTCGTCGACCTCCAGGGAGTCGACCGGCCGGAACACGTCGGGCTCGACCTGCTCCTCCACGGTCCTGGCCTGGATCTGGATGAACCGCACATTGATCTCGAGAACGGGATCGTCGCCGGGCTCGACGAGGCATTCGGTCTGGTTGGCCCAGGGCTCCGAAGCGCCCTCCTCGCCGTGGGCTCTCGGGACGAGCACGCCGAACTGCCACCGGAGGCGGTTCTTCTGTGCCGAGGCCCGGTAGGGGTAGAGGACGTAGCCCTCGTAGAGGACCGCGTCGGCCACCTTGCGGGCCATGGCGAGGCTCACGGCCGGCCCTCCTCGGCCTGCTTGAGCAGCATCTCCAGAGCGTCGTCCCAGGTCGGCAGCGCCATCCTCGACTTGAACCCCTGCAGGTGGTCGAGCGTCTCCCGCCTCATGCGGATCCAGGCGCTGTTCGGGAAGTAGAGGTCCATTACCTCCCGCCAAACCCGCACCGGCAAGCGGTACGACGCCTCCTTCTCCCACGGCACCGGCTCCACCGAGAACCCGCTCTCGGCCCTCAGGAACACTGTGCCACTGAAGAGCATCAGGAGCGGGACCTCGCCGTCATCCAGCGCGTGAAGGTACTTGCTGGCCGCGACCTCGAAGTCGTAGGTGCAGGGTACGGGCATCTCGACCTCGGTGGTGCCTCGGAACTCCGGGACCAGCAGGGAGACGTTCGTGAACTGCAGCGGTTTCAGGGTGTCGCCCCATCGCGATCTCTCCCCGAAGAGATCGGACAGGCGGTCAGCCTCTGTGTCGTTGTACGAGCGACGCTGCGGCTGGATGCGGAGCTGGCACCGGAGCAGGACGGCATGGACGCGCTCGCCTGTCGTCTCGGACACGCGGAGCTCGAACTGGATCGTGGGTGCTGCCGCATACCGCTCAGGTCGGGCGTCGACGCACTCGAAGACGACCTCACTCATCCTCTGTTCGCCTCGACGGTCCGGCTTCGTTCCCGCAGGGTGGAGAAGAAGCTGGCGATCTCTGTCCACACCTCTTCGCCGCCGTCGAACCCCTTCCAATGGCGCCGCACCCGGCCGACGAGCTCGTAGGAGGCGTCGATCGGGGCGAGGTAGCACTCGAAGCGCCCGTCCATGCGGCGCAGCAGGAGCGATTCCACATCCGGTGTGATGGAGCCAAAGGCGGGGTTGGCCTCCATCACCTGTTGCCAGGTCTCCAGCGGCAGCAGGGACTCGGTCGCGCCGGCGGGGCTCGGATAGAAGGCGACGAAGCGTCCGAGCGAGGAGTTGAGGAAGAAGAAGGCCATCCCGACCGGGATCTGAAGCTCGTCCCACTGCCGCTCGCTGAGCTCGAGCGATGCGTCGTAGAGATAGCGGTCGGGAACGGCCCTGTACCTCCCCCCGGCGGCGCCCTCGTGCGTGAACAGCAGGTGGCAGGCCGTGCAGGCGCACAGCAGGTTCCGCGTCTCGAGGTTGACGACGTGCCGGTGGTCCTCGGCCAGAGCCTCGTCACACATCTCGCAGTGCTCGCCGGCACGTCTCGGGGGCGCGGCCTCGCGGAAGCGCCGCAGATCCGGTGCAGATCTCATGGCCTCACCGTCGCCGGTCGGGTGCCGTCACCGCGATTGGCCGTCCTGTCCCGGGGCTTGTGCCGCAGCGATGCGGCGGGGATGAACACCGAGGGCGGAGACTGCGGCGGCGGCCCGTCGACCTCGACGCCGCCCACCTCGGGAGCAGCCTCCTCGATGGCGCGCTCCAGCGCGAGCCTGGCCGGGGCCGTGAGGGGGGAGCCGTCACATCCAGGGCCGAGGCGGATGTGGGCGACCCCCGAGTCGTCGAGACCGAGCAGCTCGACACCTGCTCCCAGCCCGAGATCGGGGCCGAGGCGGTCCAGGACGACCATCACCCGTTCCTCGGTGGGCACCGGGTGCAGGTCATGAAGGACGAGAAGGCTGGCGACGAGCTCGTCGGAGGTCATTCGTTCGAGCAGGGCGCGTCCGGCTTCACCCTGCTCGCTCACCATGCCGACGACCCGCTCCAGGGCGCCCCCGTACAGCTGCATCAGCAGGCGCACCAGCTCTTCCGCCCGGTGGCTCACCGCGGGATCGGCAGCGCTCAGGAGCTCCTGGAGCAGCTCCTCGGTCCGGGATCCCACCTCGCCGAGGTCGGGCGGTTCGGGCATCGGTTCTCTCCAAGAGGCCACCCTGAGCCTCGTGGCTAGGGCGTGTTCATCATGGTGGGCGAATGCAGCTTCTTCAACACCTTGCCCTTGCCGAGGAACATGTGGACCCCACAGGGCAGACAGGGGTCGAAGCTCCGGACGGCGCGCATGATGTCGATCCCCTTGAAGTTCTCCGGCTTGTTCTCCTCGAAGATGGGGGTGTTCTGGACCGCGTCCTCGTACGGCCCGGGTGTGCCGTAGAGGTCGCGTACGCTGCCGTTCCACGGGGTCGGGGGGTACGGGTGGTAGTTGGCGATCTTGCCGCCCCGGATCACCATGTGGTGCGACAGGACGCCGCGCACGGCCTCGGTGAAGCCGCAGCTGACGGCCTCCTCCGGTACCTTGAAGGGCTCCCAGGTCTTGGTGTTGCCGGCGCGCACCTCGCCCAGCGCCTTCTCCACGAAGTGAAGTGCGCACGCGGCGGAGTAGGCCTGGAAATAGGTGCGGGCCCGGTCCCGCTCGATGGCGTTGCTCCACCGGGGGATCTTCCACTCGAACCTGGCCTCGGGCTTGGTCATCGTCTTGGGCAGGTTGATGACCACGCTGTTGCCGGTCGCCTTCACGTAGCCGATGTCGACCAGCCCCGAGAGGGCCGTCGACCACAGGCGGGCGATGGGACCGCCACCGGTGTCCAGGGCGAGGTGGTCCTTGCCGTCGAACCACCGGGGTGACATCACCCAGCTGTACTTGTCGTCGAAGTCCCGCCTCTGGGGCTTGGGGATCGTGTGCTGGTTCCATGGGTGGCGACGGTCCACGGGGTTACCCAGCGGATCCCGGTTGACGAACATCTCCTGGTCTCCCCAGTCCTCGTAGTACGAGCTGCCGAGGAGGATCCTGATGCCCAGGTTGATGTCGACCAGGTCATTGGTCACCAGCTTGCCGTCCACGACCACGCCAGGGGTCACGAACATCCTGCGTCCCCAATCGGTCATGTCGCGGTACTGGAAGTTGCAGTACTCGGGGTCGTTGAGGCTGCCCCAGCAGCCCAGGAGCACGCGCCGTTGCCCGACCTTCTCGTAGCCCGGGAGGGCCTCGTAGAAGAAGTCGAACAGGTCATCGTGCATGGGCACGGCGCGCTTCATGAACTCGACGTACCGCATCAACCGGGTCAGGTAGTCCGTGAAGAGCTGGACCGTGGCAACCGTCCCCACGCCGCCGGGGTACAGGGTCGAGGGGTGGACGTGCCTGCCCTCCATGAGGCAGAACATCTCCCGGGTCTCGCGGCTCACCTGCAGCGCCTCGCGGTAGAACTCGCCTTCGAGAGGGTTGAGCGACCGCATGATGTCCCCGATGGTGCGGTAGCCGTGGTCGCCGGCGTGGGGTGACGCGGTCCGGTTGGCCATCTCCAGGACGCCGGGGTTGGTCTCCTTGACCATCCGCTCGCAGAAGTCGACCCCTACCAGGTTCTCCTGGAAGATGTTGTGGTCGAACATGTACTCGGCGGACTCACCGAGGTTGACGATCCACTCCCCGAGATGCGGCGGCCGTACGCCGTAGGCCATGTTCTGGTTGTAGCAGGAGCAGGTAGCGTGGTTGTCGCCGCAGATGCCGCAGATGCGGCTGGTGATGAAGTGGGCGTCCCTCGGATCCTTGTCCTTCATGAAGATGCTGTAGCCGCGGAAGATCGACGAGGTGCTGTGGCACTCGGCGACCTCCTTCTTGCTGAAGTCGATCTTCGTGTAGATGCCGAGGCTGCCGACGATCCTGGTGATCGGGTCCCACGACATCTCCACCAGCCCGGTGCGAGCCTCGTCGGTCTTCTCTCCCCGCAGCTTCGTCGCCATTCTTCCTCATGCCTCCCTTGGGCGCCCTGTGCGCTGGCTTGTGTCGGCTCTGTCCCGGCTCGTGTTGCTCGGCTCTCCTCGACGGCTCACCACGGCGACCGGTAACCGGTCGTGAGCTCGCGACCCCGTTTGCGCCACTTCGGCTCCTCATCGACGGTCTTGATGGTCACCGTGCGAAGGGTGCGGATGAGCCTGCCGTAGAGGCCGCTGGCGGTCGAGGAGAGCGTTGCTCCGGGGGGCTCGTCCATGAACGGCATGAACTTGTCCGGGAAGCCGGGCATGGTGCAGCCGATGCAGATCCCCCCGACGTTCGGGCACCCACCGATGCCGTTGATCCATCCTCGCTTGGGGACGTTGCACTTGACGACCGGGCCCCAGCAGCCGAGCTTCACGAGACACGTCGGCGAGTCGTACTCGCTGGCGAACTGACCCTGCTCGTAGTAGCCGGCGCGGTCGCACCCCTCGTGCACCGTGGCGCCGAACAGCCAGCGGGGTCGAAGCGCCTCGTCGAGCGGGATCATCGGAGCCTGTCCGGCCGCCTGGTACAGGAGATAGAGGATCGTCTCCGAGAGGTTGTCCGGGTGGGTCGGGCAACCCGGCACACAGACGATCGGGAGCCCGGCCTTGGACTTCCAGTCCCATCCCAGATAGTCGGGTACGCCCATGGCACCCGTCGGGTTGCCGGCCATGGCGTGGATCCCACCGTAGGTGGCGCAGGTACCGGCGGCCAGGATGGCCAGGGCCTTGGGAGCCAGCCGGTCGATCCACTCGCTCGTGGTCATGGGCTGGCCCGTAGCCGGGTTGTTGCCGAACCCGCACCAGTAGCCCTCTGACTTGATCGACTCGTTGGGGATGGACCCTTCCACGACGAGCACGAACGGCTCGAGCTCGCCGCGGTCCGCCTTGTGGAACCAGTCGATGAAGTTGTCCGCTCCCTGCTCGGGCCCGCACTCGAAGTCGATAAGGGGCCAGTGCACGGCGACCTTCGGCAGTCCGGGCAGGGCACCGAGGGCGATCTCCTCGATTGTCGGCTGGGTCGCCGAGGTCAGGGCGACCGAGTCGCCGTCGCAGCTCAACCCGGCGTTGATCCACAGCACATGGACCACGGTCTCATCGGGTGGGGCTTCTACCGTCGTCACTCCGCACCTCCCACGCTCGCCAACGACTGACTGCAGACGACCGCGTGGGCGCCACCGCGGATGCGCCCGGCCGCGCGGAAGTCTCGACGTTGATCTAACGCTGTCCGCAGCCCGAGTCAATGGGTGCGTTTGGTACCCATTGGGTCGGGAAACGCTACCGATCGCCCACACCGGGCCCTCGATCGGCGAGGACTGCGGCGGCCCTGGCGAGCCGGTTCCTCGGACTGTCGTTTGCGAGTCCGGTCAGGCGCCGCGGGAGGGGGGGTCCATGCCGGACACGGGCGTGCGGAGGCGGCCGAGCAGGTCGGTGACCGTCTGGGGTCGTTGCGTGTCCGGAGCGAGCGACGCCCCCAGCTCCTGAAGCGCATGGCTCAGGTACGAGCGCACCGCCGAGACGAGGGCCTCGAACTCCTCGGAGTCCCGCAGGACCTGGATGGACGCCACCACCTCTTCCAGGCCCTCAGTGCCGGCCTTCGCCCCGAACGCGTAACCTACGGCGAAGGCGAAGAGGATGCCCACGGCCGTCAGATGGCCAGTCCGGCTTCGACGTGCAGGTGGACTCTCACGTCGGGGTAGATCTTGAGGAGGGGCATCGTCGGCAGGGACATGCCGAAGTCCCGGACGTCGAAGACCTGTTCGCCTGTCACGATCATCGTTCGCTCGTCGAGCAGGGCCGCGGTAACGGCGCCGCCGAGGCGCCGGGTCACGTCGTGGAACGTCACGTCGCCTTCGAGCTGGTAGCGGTTGCCGTCTCCCATGCGGGACACGTCATGGAGATCGACGACCGCAGTCGGGAAGCGGCGGGCGTCGGCTCGGCTGAGGAGCTCCGCATCGTAGAGGGCGTTGCCCGAGCTGAGCTCCTCGAGCGAGACCTCGAGCCACGCCGTTGGGGAGCTGTCCACATCCACGAGCCCGTCGAAAAGCTCGACGTCGATCCAACCCCGCACCCCGGTCGTCCCGAAGGCGATCGGTCCGATGCTGGATCTGGCCTCGATCACCAGGGCCGAACGGTCGTCGATGACGTCGAACCGGTGCCGCTCGCGAGCTGGAGCGACCCCGGGCGGCTGTCCGGAGCCGTTGACCGATTCGTCTGCTGTGTGCGGCAACGCCTGCCCCCCGGGCTCGCCGGGCGCCGTCTTGACGACGGCCAACCTGTGGGCGTTGCAGTACCAGTACTTCTCGAGCACAAGATCGAGGCACGCCCGCTCCTGGGCGATCACCGACATCCAGGTCTCCAGGGCTTGCTGTCCGTCCGCCGTCAGGGCGTACACGTGACGCTTCGAACCCGCTGTAGGTGGCTCGAGCCACGAGCGGACCAGGCCGTCACGCTCGAGCTCGGCCAGGGCCCGGTAGACCTGGGGGCGTTCGACGGGGCCGAACCCGAGGGCCGTCAGCGGGTCGATCAGCCGATAGCCGTGACGGGGCGTTTCGGCAAGAAGGAGGAGAATGGCCGGATAGAGAAAGTGCCGTGGCGGCACCAGGGTGAACTGGCAACGGGCGGACGGCAGACGATCAGGGCCCGTCGTGCCTTCGGTTGTTCGACGACTCGCCGTCGTCATCGACGCTCTTCATAGCGGGATGGGGCCGGGGGTGTCAACGCATCGCGGTAGCGGGAGGTTGCGGGGGTCCCTAGGCTGCGGCGCGGAGAGGAGCGGCCGGTGCTGTACGTCTTCGGGTTCGAGTCGATCGGCGTCGTCGTCAGCGACCTGTACTTCGTCGACCCCAACCCGGGTCCGGGCCAGGAGGGCGCCGAGCGTGGTGTCCGGCTGGAGGTGCGCATGCTCGACAGGGGTGAGCTCAGGGGCTCGATCTACTCTGCTCAGCCGATCGCCGTGGGCAAGCCGATCTGGCGCGGCGACCTGCTCGAGTCGGTGGCGGGGGTTCCCGGCAGCCACGATCGGACGCATCATCACCCGCGGTTCACCGGGTGGGAACCGGGCCACCGGCAGTTCGTCGACGAGCTCTCGGGGGATCCGATCGGTTGGGTGGGCGCTCGCCTCGGCGACCTCGATCAGCTCCTCGGAGAGGCGGGGGTGAGCCCAGCGGAGGTCGATTCCCGCGATGCGGCCAGCCTTCGCGACACAGTGCCGGAGATCATGGACTCCGTCTGCGGGCTGCTCGAGCGGGTGCGCGCCGGTGAGGCCGCCCGGCCGCCGGGGGCGGAGTTTGCGAGCGCTCGGGTCGGGTGGCTCTGAGCGCGCTGGGCCGGGCGGTCGCCTTGGCGTCAGTCGCCGAAGTCGGTCTTGCGACTGACGGGCTCCCAGGTCTCGAGGTCCTTCCGGACCATGTCGAGGTGGGTGCCGATGGCGTCCACGGCGTCGTTGCCGAGGATCAGGCGCAAGGGCGGGGCTTCGGACTCCAGGGCGGTGAGGATGCCAGCCGCCGCTCGAGCCGGGTCGCCGGGCTGCCTGCCCGCACTGTCGTCGATCATGGCCCGAGTGGGCCCGACGCTGCCCTCGTACACCGACATCGGCGATGACTCGCGCCTCGAGCTGCCAAAGAGGTTCGTGCGGAAGGCACCGGGCTCCACGATCAGCACCTTGATACCGAGCGGGCGGACCTCGGCCGCCAACGCCTCGGAGTACCCCTCGAGGGCGCACTTGGTCGCCGAGTAAGCGGAGAACCCGGCGAACGAGAGCTGGCCGCCGATGCTGCTCATCTGCACGATGGCACCCGAGCCCTGGCGGCGCATCAGTGGGAGCACGGCCCGCGTCAGGGCAGCCGGGCCGAAGAAGTGCACCTCCATCAGATCGCGAAGCTCCCGATCGGTTGTCTCCTCGACAGCACCGACCTGGGTGTGACCGGCGTTGTTCACCAGCACATCGATCCGGCCGACGCGGCGCAGGACCTCGGAGACGACCTCGCCGATGCGGTCGGCGTCTGTGACGTCCAGGGCGACGGCGTGGGCGCGCTCGGGATGGGCCGCGACCAGGGGCTCGACGGCCGCCGCGCGGCGGGCTGTGGCCACGACCGTGTCACCGGCGGCCAGCGCCGCCTTGGCGATGGCCTGTCCGAATCCCGAGCTGGCCCCGGTGATAAGCCACACCCGTGGGCGATGGCCTGCCGTGGAGCGAGAAGCGCTGTCCTGTGTCATCGCGGCGACCGTAACCTGCTCGTGTCGCACGCGCCGGCGCGTCTACGCCCGCTGGGTTCGACGCGACGGGCACCGACGGAGGTTGTCCGGCGCGTAATCGCCGGGAACGTTCAGCGCCTCGACAGATGCAATGTCGGCTTCGTTCGCTGCTCACCTCGAGGTCACCTTGTCGCCACCCCGGCCTTCTAGGGTGACGAGCGGTCACCTCGACCAGGCCAGCCACGGAGAGGAGAAGCGAACCATGGACGCACCGGTGCAGGAGTCCACCCAGGCCGCCCGCAGCGCAGCCCGACGCTCCCTGATGCCCGCCGCAGACGGCCAGGCCCAGGCGAACGGCGAGGTCAAGCTCACCGATCAGATCGTGCTGTCGACCGCCGCGTTGGCGACCGAGGGCATCGATGTCGCTCGTACGGCGGTGACCGGTGCGGTGCAGGCTGTCGACACCATCGTCGTGGCGACGTTGGACACCGCCGAGTCGTTCGTGAAGTCGAGCCCGGTCGAGCCGATGGCGGGACCGACGATCGACGTGGCCCGGCAGGTCTGGAGCACGAGCACGGCGACGCTGAACGAGGTCCTGGCCCAGGTCTGACCGGCTGGATCAGTCCGCCCCGACCCGGATCCGCACGTCTCCGCCCGGAAGAGCCTCGATGAGGAAGGTCGCGGCGCGCCGCAAGAACTGGCAGGCATCGGCACTGCCGGGCTCCTCGTCGAGCTCACCGGCGGCGAGCAGGAAGGCATCGAGGCCTGCCCAGGAGTCGACGAGCGTCTTGGTCACGTTCGTCGGTAGGGCCGAGTCCATCGCTGCCGTTCCCAGGGCCTGACTGGCGGCCATCAGGAGACGCTGAGCTCTCAGGAGGTCGTCCTCATGATCCCCGCCGGAGTCATACGCCTGGAGGTGGCGTCGAGCCCAGATTGCGTGTGAACGGGCTCGTTCGATGAGCTCGATGCTCTCGGAGCACGGGCGAGACCTCATCATGCGTCGCTCGGCAGGGTCTCGAGCCGCCGGGCGACGTTCACGGCATGATCGCCGAGCCGTTCCAGGAAGCGGGCGACGAGGCCCATCTCGATGGCGGTTGCGACTGGAAGCGCCGTGGTCGCCAGCTCGACGGTCAGGGTCACGTGGAGATCGTCGAGGTCGTCGTCCCAGCGGCGGAGGCGCTCGGCCATCGTCCGGTCACGCTGGAGGTAGGCCGAGGAGGCCGCCCTCCACATCACCGTCGCCCGCTGTCCCATGCGCTCCACGAGCTCGCGGCTCGGCGGCGTGAGGGACCGGGCCAGGCCCTGCCTGGCCCGCCAACGGATGTGGTCGACGAGATCGCCGCTGCGCTCGAGCTCGGGCACGATCTGGAGGATCACCAACAGCCGCGCCAGTCGCGGCTCCGACGGGGGAGTGCGGGACACCACCTCGGCCCGGATGAGGTCCTCCACGGAATGGAAGACGGCGTCCACCTCCTCCTCCTCGGCCACCAGGAGGGCGGCGGCTTGGCGGGCACTGGCCAGGAACGCGGTCGTGGCCCCCGCGATGCCCTCGGCCACCAGGCCGAAGAGGCGGATGACCTGGCCGTCGAGTGCGTCGATATCGCTCGTCGGCTCGAGCAGCGCGGTCTGATGAAGCCTCGACTGCTCGCCTGATACTCGGCCAAGCACGGTCATGGGGGCGCCCTCCCTCGGGTCGACGAATCGTGACGGTAGGCGGGCAGGCCTGTGTGCATCCAGAGCAAAACTTGTGGATTTGCCGTGGGTATCGCGCTACCGAGCGTCTCGAGCACGGATGCTTCACCGAGTCGAAACCCGCTGTTCACTGGGGGTTCGGGCGGGCGGCGGCGCCGTCGGCCGAAACGGCCCTGGTGGCCCGGGGCTACCGTTGATCCGTGCGCGTCGCCCAAGTGTGCCCGTACAGCTTGACGATCCCAGGTGGCGTGCAGGGCCAGGTGCTGGGTCTGGCGCGTGCCTTGCGATCGCAGGGCCACCAGGTGCGGGTGCTGGCGCCGTGCGATGGGCCTCCGCCCGACGGCGGGGTGGCGCCGCTCGGCCGGTCGATCCCGCTGGCCGGCAACGGCTCGGTGGCGCCGCTGGCGCCCGACCTGCCCTGCGCGCTGCGAACGATTCGGACGCTCCGCGACGAGGATTTCGACGTGGTCCACCTGCACGAGCCGCTCGCGCCGGGTCCGACCCTGACGACCCTGCTGTACACGGACCGGCCCACGGTCGGCACGTTCCACCGCTCCGGCGCCAGCCTGGCCTACTCGCTCCTCCGTCCGCTGGCCCGGACGGCCGTGGGCTATCTGGCCTGGCGCTGCGCCGTGTCGGCGGACGCCCAGGCGACGGCGCAGGCCGCGCTCGGAGGCGTGTACGAGCCGGTGTTCAACGGGATCGAGACCGAGCGGTTCGCCAAGGCCACGGCGTGGCCGACGGACGGTCCAACGATCGTCTTCATCGGCCGCCACGAGCCGCGGAAGGGAGTCGAGACGTTGCTCGCGGCATTCAGCCGGCTGCCACCCGACACCCGGCTGTGGATGGTGGGAGAGGGGCCACAGACCACTGAGCTGCGCCAGCGGACGATCGACGACGGGCGGATCGAGTGGCTGGGCCGGATCAGCGACTCGGAGGTGGCGTCCCGGCTACGGGGCGCCGAGGTCTTTTGCGCACCCTCGTTGCACGGGGAGTCCTTCGGGGTCGTGCTGCTGGAAGCGATGGCGGCGCACACGGCCATCGTGGCCAGCGACCTTCCCGCCTACCGCAAGGTCACGGGTGACGGTCGCGATGCGCTGCTGGTGCCACCGGGCGACGTGGATGCGCTCGCCGACGCGCTACGCCTGGCCCTGGAGGATCGAGGGCTCGGGGAGCGGCTGGCCGTCGCCGGCGAGGCGCGGGCCGGCGATTTCGCCATGGACCGGCTGGCTGAGCGGTACGCGCAGATCTATACCGAGATCATGCGCCAGCCGCCCCGACTCGATGCCCGAGGCCGGCCGAAAGCCGGCCGGGCCACGCGAGATCGATGAAGGGCCAGCGAGCGACGCTGTCGAGCAAGCCGCCTGGCGGGCCGGAGGCGCCAGGCCGGGCTGAGATCGCCGCCAACCACAGGCGAGCCGTGCTGCTCGCCGCCTTGCCGGGGCTCGTCGTCTTCGCGATCGGGGCGGCGATCGTCGGCGCGCTCGTGTCGGTAGTCGTCGGTCTCGTGGTGGGCGTCGCCGCCGGCGTGGTCGCCGCGTTCGCTGCCTGGTGGGGAGCAGCGGCAGCGGCTGTCCGCCTGACGGGCGCCCGAGTGGCAGGCGTCGACGAGGAGCCGAGGGTGCACAATCTCGTCGACGGGCTGTGCGCGGCGTCCGGGATCCCGAAGCCCACGCTGCGAGTCGTCGAGGACGAGGTCCCAAACGCGCTCGCCGTCGGGCTCCACCCCCGCCGAACGACCATCGTCGTGACGACGGGTCTCGTGGCGTCGCTGGGACGAATCGAGCTGGAGGCCGTGCTGGCCCACGAGCTCAGCCACGTCAAGGCCCTTGACATCCTCCCCGGC
This sequence comes from uncultured Actinomycetes bacterium, assembly GCA_963717645.1. Taxonomy (GTDB): domain Bacteria; phylum Actinomycetota; class Acidimicrobiia; order Acidimicrobiales; family AC-9; genus AC-9. The sequence continues at coordinate 21,107 of CAVQWQ010000008.1, forward strand.
ACGGTCGCCGTCACGTCCCTGGGGGCGGTGGCCGTCGTCTTCCCCCCGGCGGCGCGCCTGCCGTTCTGGGGCGCAGGGGACCAGCACGAAGCGCTCGCCGACCTCGCCGCCGTCGCCCTGACCCGCTATCCGCCAGGGCTGATCGCGGCGTTGGAGAAGATCGCCGCGGGCCCACGCGGGGCTGGCCGTTCGCGGTCGGCACGCGCCAGGGCAACCGATCACCTCTGGATCCTCGGCCAGGGGCGCTCGCTCGACGAGCGCCTCCAGGCGCTCCGGGAGCTCTGAGCGGGGGCAGCGGCCGGTAGACTCGGAGTCGTGGGTGAACACGTACCTGTGAGCGAGCCAACGTCGGGGCGGGGCGCCGAGGACTCGCGAGTGACGGCGACCAGTCGGGTGAAGCGCGGCCTGGCGGAGATGCTGCGGGGCGGCGTCATCATGGATGTCGTCGACGCCGAGCAGGCCAAGGTGGCCGAGAGCGCCGGGGCCGTGTCCGTCATGGCCCTCGAGCGGGTCCCGGCCGACATCCGGCGTGACGGAGGGGTCGCCCGCATGAGCGATCCTGCGTTGGTCGGGGCCATCCAGGGAGCCGTCACCATCCCGGTGATGGCAAAGGCGCGTATCGGCCACTTCGTGGAGGCCCAGATCCTCGAGGCGCTCGGTGTCGACTACGTGGACGAGAGCGAGGTGCTGACGCCGGCGGACGAGGCGCATCACGTCGACAAGTGGGCGTTCTCGGTGCCCTTCGTCTGTGGCGCGACGAACCTGGGGGAAGCGCTGCGCCGCATCTCGGAGGGGGCCGCGCTCATCCGCTCGAAGGGCGAGGCGGGGACGGGCAACGTCGTGGAGGCCGTGCGCCATCTGCGGTCGATCCTGGGCGACATCCGCCGCATCACGCAGGCGGACCCGGCCGAGCTGTACGGATGGGCCAAGCAGCTCCAGGCCCCGGTCGCCCTGGTGCAGGAGATCGCCGAGACCGGACAGCTTCCGGTGCCGCTCTTTTGTGCCGGCGGGTTGGCGACTCCGGCCGACGCCGCGCTGGTCATGCAGCTGGGTGCCGAGGCCGTGTTCGTGGGCTCGGGCATCTTCAAGAGCGCCGACCCCGCCCGGCGGGCCCGGGCGATCGTCGAGGCGACGACCCACTTCCGCCGGCCTGACATCCTGGCCGAGGTCAGCCGCAACCTCGGCGAGCCCATGCCCGGCAGCGAGATCGACGGCCTCGAGCTGCGCCTGTCCGAGCGAGGCTGGTGAGCGGTGAACGAACAGGTGCCGCCAGGTGAAGGTCGGGATCCTCGCGCTGCAGGGCGACGTCCAGGAGCACGCCCGGGTCCTGGCTGACCTCGGGGCCGACCCGATCGAGGTCCGGTCGCCCCAGGAGCTCGCTGGTATCGATGCGCTGATCCTTCCCGGCGGTGAGTCGACCACGATGTCGATGCTGCTCGAGTCGTCGGGGCTCTTCGCTCCCATCGCCGATCGGCTGGCGGAGGGCATGCCCGCCTTCGGCACGTGCGCGGGGATGATCCTACTGGCGACCGAGGTCCTCGACGGGCGGCGCGACCAGCGCTGCTTCGGGGCCATCGACCTGTCGGTCCGGCGGAACGCCTTCGGCCGTCAGGTCGAGTCCTTCGAGAGCGACCTCCAGGTGAGCCAGGTGACGGGGGGGCCGATGCGAGCGGTGTTCATCCGGGCTCCCGTGGTGGAGCGCACAGGGCCCGGCGTCGAGGTGCTGGCCAGCGTGGCACGGCCGGCCCGGGAGGTCGGTCCGGGAGGTCGGACGGTGGGCCCGGCGGACCCTGCGAGATCGGAGACCCAGCCCGTCGTGTGCCGTCACGGGAGCGTGCTGGTCGCCGCGTTCCATCCCGAGCTGGCGGGCGACTGGCGCCTGCACGAGCTCTTCCTGTCGAGCGTCGGTTCCCGCGGCGACGGCCTGGCCCAGTAGGAGGGTTGTCATGTCCGGTCATTCGAAGTGGGCGACGATCAAGCACCGCAAGGGCGCCCAGGACAAGGCGCGGGGAAGCTGTTCGCCAAGATCCTCCGCCAGGTCGAGGTGGCGGCGCGAGAGGGCGGGGGAGACGTCAACACCAATGCGACGTTGCGGACCATGTTCGGCAAGGCGCGGGACGCGTCGGTACCGACCGACACGATCGAGCGAGCGATCAAGCGGGGGACCGGCGAGCTCGAAGGAGTGCGCTACGAGTCGGTCACCTACGAGGGATACGCGCCAGGCGGCGTGGCGGTCATCGTCGAGTGCCTGACCGACAATCGCAACCGCACCGGCGCCGACGTCCGTAGCACGTTCACTCGCAACGGGGGCTCGATGGCCGAGCCCGGTGCGGTGTCGTGGCAGTTCGAGCGCAAAGGCGTGGTGATCACGCCGAAGACGGTCGCCGAGGACGACCTCATGCTCGTGGCGCTCGAGTCGGGGGCGGAGGACCTCTCCGACGAGGGCGACACCTGGCAGATCACCTGTCCCCCGACAGAGCTCGGGCGTCTGCGAGCGGCACTGGAGGAGGCCGGGTTCGCCTACGACTCCGCCGATCTCACCATGCTGTCGACCACGACGGTGCCACTCGCCTCGGAGTCCGACGCCCGGCGGGTGCTACGGGTGATCGATGGGCTCGAGGAGGACGACGACGTGCAGAACGTCTTCTCCAACTTCGACATCCCCGACTCCATCCTCGAGCTCGTCGAGGCCTAGAGCGGGGCCGGCCGCCAGCCGCCCGTGGGCGTCGCCGCGCCCTTACCCCGGATGGCCGACGGCCGCGTGGGCGCCGAGGTCCGAGAGGGGACCGGTGCTGGCGAGGCGCAAGAGCAGGTCGTGGAGCGTCCTCCGCTCGCGTTCGTCGAGCTCGGCGAACATCTCCTCACGCAGCCCCGCGGCCACCTGCTGGGCTCGGGACCGCAGGGAACGACCGTTGGCCGTCAGGTGGATGGCGTAGCGGCGCCGGTCGGCGGGGTCGCGTCGGCGCTCCAGGAGCCCGGCCGCCTCGCAGTCGTCGATGACCGCCACCATGGAGCTCGGGTGGATCCGCAGCCGGTCGGCCAGCTCTTGCTGGGCGATGCCGTCGTGGGCGCCGAGCACGGTGATCACGGCGAACTGCCGGGGGTCGAGGCCGAGGGGCTCCATGGCCTCGGCGAACCGGCGGCTGGTGGCCAGGCCGAGCTTGGAGAGCAGAAACCCCGTGTGTTGCGCCAGCTCAGCGGGAACGCCGCTGATGAGCGGCTGGGTGACCCGCTTGTGGCCGGCAGCCGGAGCCCCCATGGGCCATACGTTACAGCCCGGCGATAGTTTGGACGGGAGACGATCAGCAGGAGAAGGCGGAGAAGGCATCGTGTCCCGAGCGTTCAGGGGCACGATCCGCGTTGTCGGGCCTGGGCTCAAGTAGGCTCGAACGAGTGTTCGTGCTCGGGATCGATCCTGGGGTGTCGACGTGCGGCTATGGCTGTGTCGCCGGTGGCGGGGGCGAGCTGTCGGCGGTCGTCGCCGGCGTCATCACCACCGAGGCAGGGGCGCCGCTGCCCGAGCGGCTGGCCGACCTGGCCCGGGAGCTGCGCCTGCTCATCGCCGAGCTGTCGCCGGCTGCCGTCGCCGTCGAGCGGGTGTTCTTCCAGACCAACGCCCGCACGGCCATGTCTGTCGGGCAGGCCAGCGGCCTGGCACTGGTGGCGGCGGCCGAGGCGGGGTGCGCCGTCGCCCAGTACACGGCCAACGAGGTCAAGCAGGCGGTGACCGGCTACGGATCGGCGACCAAGGAGCAGGTGCAGCGCATGGTGGCCGTCCTGCTGGGCCTCCCGGATCCGCCAGCGCCCAACGACGTGGCCGACGCGCTCGCGCTGGCCATCTGCCACCTCACCGTGGCGCCCCGCGCAAGGCGGATCGATGCCGCCGCCACCAAAGGAGGTCAAGCGTGATCGGCTCGCTGCGCGGCGTGGTGATCGACCGCGGCGAGGAGGGCGACGTGCTCGTCGAGGTGGGCGGCGTGGGTTACCGCGTGACTGTCCCGACGACGACGCTGGTCCCCCTGGAGCTCGGCTCCCCGGCCTTTCTGCACGTGCACACCCACGTCCGCGAAGACGCAATCGTGCTGTACGGGTTCGCCACCCGCGAGCAGCGTCGTTGCTTCGAGGCCCTCGTCGGTGCCCACGGAGTGGGACCCTCGCTGGCGCTCGCCATCCTGTCCGCCCACTCACCGGTGTCCTTGCAGCGCGCCGTGCTGGCCGACGACATCGACGCCCTGGTGCTCGTCCCGGGCGTCGGCCGCAAGACCGCGGCTCGCCTGCTGATCGAGCTCAAGGCTCGCCTCGACCTTCCCGACCTCGGCGCCGAGCCCGCGACCGCGGTACGGAGCGGAGCGGGAGTTCGTGCCGAGGTTCGCGCCGCGCTGGCCGGACTGGGTTACGGTCCCGATGAGGTGCGACAGGTACTGCAGTCGGTGCCCGCCGAGGGAGCGACCGAGGAGGTGCTGCGGGCGGCCCTCCGTGAGCTGGCGGCCGCGCCGTGAGTCGGCGCAGGGAGGTGGTGAGCGCTGACGGACAGGGCGGCAAGGGCGAGCGGGACACCCGCACCGCGGCGGCCGACGCCGACGTCGCCCGTGCCGTCGACCCGGTGGCCGCACCGGTGGAAGCCGCCGAGGAGGTCGGGCTCCGTCCCCGCTACCTGGCCGAGTTCGTCGGCCAGTCCCAGCTGAAGGAGCACCTCGAGATCGTGCTCGAGGCGTCCCGGCGGCGGCGTGAGGCCGTGGACCATCTGCTCTTCGCCGGGCCGCCGGGACTCGGGAAGACGACGTTGGCCGGCATCGCGGCCAACGAGATGGGGGCCGGTCTGCGGATCACCTCTGGTCCTGCGCTCGTCCGCGGCGGCGATCTGGCGGCCATCCTCACCGACCTGGCCGAAGGCGACGTCCTCTTCATCGACGAGATCCACCGGTTGGCGCGGGCGGTGGAGGAGATCCTGTACCCGGCCATGGAGGACTTCCAGCTCGACATCGTGATCGGCAAGGGCCCGACCGCCCGCTCGATCCGCCTCGACCTCCCGCGCTTCACGCTGGTCGGAGCGACCACCAGGACGGGGCTCGTGACCGGCCCACTGCGCGAGCGGTTCGGCTTCGTCGCCCGGCTCGACTATTACGACTCCGACGAGCTGGAGACGATCATCCGACGGACGGCGCACATCCTCGGGGTGCAGATCGACGAGGGTGGCGCCGAGGAGATCGCCGGGCGATCGCGGGGGACGCCCCGCATCGCCAATCGGTTGCTCCGCCGGGTCCGGGACTTCGTCGAGGTGCGGGGTGAGGGGATCGTGACCCGGGAGTCGGCGTCGGCGGGGCTCGAGCTGTTCGGGGTCGACCATATGGGCCTGGACAAGGTGGACCGGTCGATCCTCGAAGCGCTGTGCCGGCGCTTCGGGGGGCGCCCCGTAGGGCTGAGCACGCTGGCGGTCAGCGTGGGCGAGGAGCCCGAAACGGTCGAGGACGTGTACGAGCCCTTCCTCCTGCAGCAGGGGCTTCTGATGCGCACGGCCCGCGGCCGGGTACCCGCCCCGGCAGCGTGGAGCCACCTGGGTCTGGCCAGCCCGCCCCGCCCCGAGGGCCTGTTCGACTAGGGCGCCGTTGGCGCCGGTCGCCCCTACGCTCTTGGCGTGGAGCTGGACCGCTTCGACTACCACCTGCCCCCTGAGGCCATCGCCCAGCGGCCCGCCGAGCGGCGGTCGGACGCTCGGATGCTGGTCGCCCTGGACGACACGGCGCCGCCGCGCCATGGAACGGTGGCCGATCTGCCGGCGCTCCTGGAGCCTGGGGACCTCCTCGTGGTGAACGAGAGCCGGGTCATCCCGGCCCGGCTGAGGCTGCGCAAGGCCACGGGGGGAGCGGTCGAGGTGCTTCTCCTCGAGCCGGCCGCCGGCGGAGCCGGCTGCTGGGAGGCGCTGGTCCGACCGGGGCGACGGGTGGCGCCAGGGACGACTCTGTTCGCCGGCGGGTCGCCCGCCGCCGAGGTACGCGGGGCGCCGGCCGGCAGGCGCGGCGGGCACAACGGGCAGGACACCGGCGACGGGTACGACGGAGGCGACGGGCGGCGTGTCGTGCGCCTCCTCGATGACGCACTACCCGAGTCTCAGGGCCAGCTCCCCCTGCCGCCGTACATCCACGAGCCCCTCGACGACCCCAGTCGCTACCAGACGGTGTTCGCCCGTCGACCCGGCTCGGTGGCGGCACCGACCGCGGGGCTCCACTTCGACGCCGAGATCGTCGAGCGGTGCCGGGCCCGCGGGGCTGAGCTGGCGACGATCGACCTGTCCGTCGGCCCCGACACGTTTCGGCCGATCACGGCCGCTCGCCCCGAGGACCACACCATGCACACCGAGCGCTACTCGGTCCCGGCTTCGACGCTCGAGGCCTGCGAGCACGCCCGCCGGGTGGTGGCGGTGGGCACGACGACCGTCCGGGCGCTCGAGTCGGCGGCCGCCACCGGGGAGGTGTGCGGACGCACGGCGCTGTTCATCCACGGCCGCTTCCCGTTCCGGGTGGTGGACGTCCTGCTGACCAACTTCCACCTGCCGCGCTCGTCGCTCCTCCTGCTGGTCGACGCCTTCTGCGGTGAGCGGTGGCGAACGCTCTACGACCTCGCCCTCGCCGAGGGCTACCGCTTCCTCTCCTTCGGCGACGCCATGCTGGTGAGCCGAACCACCGCGGGCCCGTGACGCTTCGATTCACGGTCGCAGCCACAGACGGGGCCGCCCGCACCGGATCGGTGGAGACCCCTCGCGGCCGCTTTGCGACCCCCTGCTTCATGCCCGTCGGGACCCGCGGCAGCGTGAAGGGTCTCTCCAGCGCCGACCTCGAGACTCTCGGGGTGGAGGTCACCCTGGCCAACACCTACCACCTGATGCTGCGCCCGGGCGCCGATCTTGTGGCCGAGATGGGGGGCATCCACCGGTTCGCGGCGTGGAAGGGCCACGTGCTCACCGACTCGGGCGGCTACCAGGTGCTCTCCCTGGCGGCCAGGGTGGACGACGACGGGGTCACCTTCCGTTCGACCTATGACGGTTCCACCCACCGCCTGACGCCGGAGGATGCCGTCGCCGTGCAGGGCCTCCTCGGCGCCGACATCCAGATGGCCCTGGATGTGTGCCCGCCGCTCTCCTCGTCACGAGCAGACCTTCGCGAGGCCGTCGATCGGACCGTGGCGTGGGGTCGGCGGGCCCGGCAGGCCCATCGTCGGGGTGGACGGGAAGGCCAGGCCCTCTTCGGCATCGTGCAGGGGGGAATCGACGAGGCGCTGCGGGCCGAGAGCGCCCGGCGCACCGTGGAGCTCGACTTCGCCGGGTACGGCATCGGGGGCTTGTCCGTCGGCGAGACCAGGAGCGAGATGCTGGCTGCCCTGGCCCCGACGGTGGCCGAGCTGCCTGCCGACCGGCCCCGCTACCTGATGGGCGTCGGGGACCCGGTCGGCCTCGTCGAGGCGGTCGCTGTCGGTGTCGACATGTTCGACTGCGTGCTGCCGACCCGGTTGGCTCGGCATGGCACGGCGATGACCACCGAAGGTCCCCTCCGGTTGCGCAACGCGACCTTTGCCCGGGACGGGGGTCCCGTCGACCCCGCCTGCCCCTGTGCCGTCTGCCGGCGCTGGTCGCGGGCGTACCTCCGCCACCTGCTGGTCGTCGGCGAGGCCTCCGCCCGGCGACTGCTTACTCTGCACAACCTGGCCTGGGTGCTCGCCCTCGTGGCCCGCATGCGGGCGGCCATCGCTGACGGGACGTTCGCCGGCCTGAGGGCCGAGATCGCCGGTCGATGGACGCGTCTGCCCAGCACGTCAGCGTGAAGACCCACGCCAGCCCGCCTGGAGTAACCTCGATGACTGCTCGTCTTGGAGGGCCAATCCATGGAAATCCTCCTGTTCCTGCCCCTGCTACTCATCTTGATGTACGTCCTGCTCATTCGGCCGCAGCAGCAACGCGTCCGCCAGCAGCAGGCCCTGGTCTCCTCCATCGAGGTCGGTGACGAGGTCGTGACCGTCAGCGGCATCGTCGGCCACGTCGAGGCGATCGAAGAGGACCGGGTCTACATCGAGGTGGCTCCCGGCGTGACGATCGCCATGCTGCGACAGGCGCTGGGGCGCAAGGTGGAGCATCCGACGGAGACCGACGAGGACGAGTCCTTCGAGCACGAGCCCCTCGAGCACGAGCCCCTCGAGCACGAGTCCCCCGGGCACGAGTCCCCCGATGGGGGGGGCCGGCGCTCGGGCCGCCGGGACGGCGACGGACCCGAGGAGATCGCCGGCTAGATGGGAGCGATGAGGTGAGACGGCCCCTCCTGGTGTGGGCCATCGGGACGGTACTGGTCTGCCTGGGGGCGTTGGGGGCGGTGATCGGCCTCGGGTGGTCGCCCGCGCTGGGGCTGGACCTCCAGGGCGGGGTGTCGGTGGTCTACAAGCCGGCCCACAACGTGCCTCAGGACCAGCTCGACCAGGCCATCAGCATCATCACCAACCGGGTGGACTCACTCGGCGTGGCCGAGCCCAACATCGCCCGGCAGGGCGGCAACATCATCGTCCAGCTGCCTGGCGTCAAGGACCAGCAGCGGGCGATCCAGCTCGTGGGCCAGACGGCGCAGCTGTTCTTCCGCCCGGTGCTGTGCACGGCGCCGCCCTATACGCCACCCGCACCGGGCCAGCCCGCCCCGCCCGCCGGGCCACCGTCCTGCTCGTCGTCGGCGGCCGCCGGACAGGCAGACCCCACCCTCGCCAGCGTGCCCAGCACGCCGAAGGGGAACGACAACCCTCAGGCGACTGTCCTCCTGCCTCAGAAGGACACCAGCGGCAATGTCACCTCCCGCTACGTGCTGGGCCCCGCTGTGCTCAACGGCAGCGTCATCAAGTCGGCGCAGGCCGCGGTCCCACAGAACGGCGGCGGCTGGCAGATCAACTTCACCCTCACCAGCTCCGGCTCGCCCAAGTTCGACGCCATGGCCCAGCAGAACTACCAGAAGCAGGTGGCGTTCGAGCTCGACGGGACGGTCGAGTCGGCTCCGACGATCAACGCCCAGAGCTTCGGCGGCCAGGGCCAGATCACCGGCCAGTTCACCCAGGGATCGGCGCAGAATATCGCCCTGATCCTTCGCTACGGTGCCCTGCCCGTCCAGCTCAACCAGCAGACCGTGCAGACCGTGTCGCCCACCTTGGGCCGTGACTCGCTGCACGCCGGGTTGGTGGCCGGCCTCGTCGGGCTTGGCCTGGTGATGCTGTACATGATCGCCTACTACCGGGCCCTGGGCGTGATCGTGGTCGCCGGGCTCGGCCTCACTGCAGCCCTGCTGTGGGCGATCGTGTCGTACCTGGGTCACAGCAACGGCCTGGCCCTCGATCTCTCGGGCGTGATCGGCCTCATCGTGTCCATCGGTATCACTGTCGACTCGTACGTCGTCTACTTCGAGCGATTAAAGGACGAGATACGGGCCGGCAAGACCATCCGCTCGTCAGTGGACAGGGGCTTCCGCTCCGCCTTCCGCACCGTCCTGGCCGCCGACGCCGTGTCGTTCATCGGTGCCGCCATCCTCTACTGGCTGAGCGTCGGCGCCGTGCGGGGCTTCGCCTTCTACCTGGGCCTGTCTACCCTGCTCGACGTCATCATCACCTACACCTTCACCCGGCCCATGGTCGTCATGGTGGGCCGCAGCCGCCTGTTCACCGAGGCCCGGTGGCTCGGCGTGGCCAGAGGTCTGGCCTCCGCGCCCGAGCCCAAGCCGGATGGCGCGCCCGCTCGGACCCCGGCGAGGACACCGGTATGAGCGAGCGGAGGGGCGGCGTGCGCGGCCTCTGGTCGCGCTTGTACCGGGGCGAGACCGCCTTCGACTTCATCGGCAAGCGGCGGCGTTGGTTCATCGCCTCCGCCGTGGTGATCATCGTGGGTGCCCTCTCGCTCGGGGTGAAGGGCCTCAACTTCGGCATCGAGTTCAAGGGCGGTACCGACTGGCAGGTCGTGGCACCGAGCGTCAGCGTCAACCAGGCCCGATCGGCCATGTCCTCGTTGGGCGTGCCCGATCCCACCATCACCGTGCTCGGCGGGAAGACGCTCGATGTGCAGGCCAACGTCAACTCGGGCACTGCTGCCCATCAGACACAGGTGAAGCAGTCCGTCACCAACAAGCTGGCGTCCCTGGCTCACCTCCAGCCGTCCCAGGTGAGCATCAACGACGTGGGTCCGACGTGGGGCCACGAGATCACGACCAAGGCCGAGTACGCCCTGCTGGCCTTCTTCCTCGCCATCGCCTTCTACATCACCCTGCGCTTCGAGTGGAAGATGGCGGTGGCGGCCATCGTGGCGGTGATCCACGACATCCTCGTCACCGCCGGCATCTACTCGCTGTCGGGGCTGCAGGTCACCCCGGCCACGGTGGTGGCGTTCCTGACCATCCTCGGTTACTCGCTGTACGACACGATCGTCGTGTTCGACCGCGTCCAGGAGAACACCAAGGGTTTGGCGTCGACGGGTCGGCTCACCTACAGCGACATGGTCAACCTGTCGATGAACCAGACACTGATGCGCTCGATCAACACCTCGTTCGTTGCGCTGCTGCCCATCCTCTCGATCCTCGTCATCGGCGCCCAGTTCCTCGGGGCCAAGACGCTCCAGGAGTTCGGCCTCGCTCTGTTCATCGGTCTGGCCAGCGGGGCCTACTCCTCGATCTTCATCGCCTCTCCACTGCTGGCCATGATGAAGGAGCGCGAGGGCCGGTACGCCACGATCCGCCAGCGGCTGAGCGCCCGGGGCGAGGCCATGACGCTGCTCTCGCCGGCGGCGGCGGCCGCCGCTCGGGGGGGCGGCAGCCAGCAGGGGTCCCTGGTGCGAGCCGGATCGGGCGCCGGCCGGGGCGGTCGTGCTGGTAAAGCTGGCGTGGATGGCGCCGCCGTGGCCGGCGATGGCGGTAGCCCCGGCGGGGAGGGGGCGGCAGCGGAATCGACAGACGGTGGCGGCCAAGGGCCCGCGCCCACTCCCGCCGGACGTCCCCGACCGAGCGCGACCAGAGGGCGGCCGTCGTCTCGGGGCTCCTCGCCCCGCCCTCGGAAGAAGGGCAAGCGGCGGTAAGGCAGCCTGGGCAGCTGCTTCGGAGGTACAGCCGCTCCGGGAGAGCGGCTCGACGGCACAGCCCGGCGGGCGGGATGGTGCCCTCTCACCGGCCCGGCGACTACCGTAGGACGATGGAGATTGGTATAGCCCGCGTCATGGTCTCGGCATGAGCGTCGGATCGTGATGCGCATGGTGGGCGTGGACCGGGCCTTGTTGCCCTGGCACCGGCAGACATCCGCGTCCACCTCGGCGGTGACGCCGCTGGTAAAGGCCTTCCGGGCCCGGCATCCCAAGGCGCCGACCTCGTTGATCATGCTGGCCTACGGGGTCGCCGAGCGGGCCCACGTGGACCAGGTCCGCAACTCTGGCGAGCCCTACATCAACCACCCGCTCGCCGTGGCGACCGTCGTCGCCGAGCTGGGCCTCGACGACGTCACCATCGCGGCCGCCCTCCTCCATGACGCCGTGGAGGACACGTGGTTGTCGCTGGACTCGGTGTCGCAGGACTTCGGCCCCGTGGTGGCGGCCATCGTCGACGGTGTCACGAAGCTCGACCGGCTGCGCTTCGACTCGAGGGAGGCGCAGCAGGCCGCCACCATGCGCAAGATGCTCGTGGCGATGGCAAAGGACTGGCGGGTCCTGATCATCAAGCTGGCCGACCGGCTTCACAACATGCGGACCATCGCCAGCATGCCGGCGTGGAAGCAGCGCCGCACGGCCCAGGAGACGCTCGACATCTACGCGCCGCTGGCGCACCGCCTCGGGATACAGGAGATCCGGTGGCAGCTCGAGGACCTGGCGTTCGCCACGCTCCACCCCAAGCGCTATGCCGAGATCGAGCAGATGGTCGCCACGCGCTCGCCGGAGCGCGACATCTACCTGGCCCAGGTGCTGGAGTCGGTTCGGGAGCGCCTCCACGAGGTGGCCATCAAGACCGAGGTCACGGGTCGACCCAAGCACCTCTGGAGCATCTACGAGAAGATGGTGGTCAAGGGCAAGGAGTTCGACGACATCTACGACCTCGTGGGCATCCGGGTCCTCGTCGACTCCGAGAAGGACTGCTGGGCCGCCCTGGGCGCCATCCATGCCATCTGGAGCCCGGTGCCGGGACGCTTCAAGGACTACATCAACACGCCGAAGTTCAACCTCTACCAGTCGCTGCACACCACGGTCGTGGGAGCGATGGGCAAGCCCCTCGAGGTCCAGATCCGCACTCGGGAGATGCACAACCGGGCGGAGTTCGGCATCGCCGCCCACTGGGGCTACAAGGAGCGCTCGACGCCCGCCGAGATCGCCTGGCTCCAGCGCATCGTCGATTGGCAGCGCGACACCCCCGATCCGACCGAGTTCCTCGAGACGCTCAAGCTCGACCTGGACCAGGACGAGGTCTACGTCTTCACCCCGAAGGGCAAGGTCCTCACCCTGCCCACGGCTGCAACACCCATCGACTTCGCCTACGCCATCCATACCGAGGTCGGGCACCGCTGCATCGGGGCAAGGGTCAACGGTCGGCTGATCCCGCTGGACTCCGCCCTCCACTCGGGCGACACGGTCGAGATCTTCACCTCCAAGGTGCCCACGGCCGGACCGTCGCGCGACTGGCTGAAGCTCGTCGTAACCCCCCGCGCTCGCAACAAGATCCGCCAGTGGTTCAGCCGTGAGCGGCGCGAGGATGCCATCGAGACGGGCAAGGACGAGCTGGTCAAGGCGCTCCGGCGGGAGGGCCTGCCGGTGCAGAAGCTCGCCGCCTCGGCTTCCATCAGCACGCTGGCCGAGTCGATGAACTACACCGACCTGGACGCGCTGCACGCGGCCATCGGCGAGGGCCACGTGTCGGCCATCTCGGTCGCCCAGCGGCTGTCCCGCCAGCTGCGGGGCGGGGGCCACGACGAGCAGCTGCCGACGACCGCCCGGCCGCCGCGACGTCCGAGCCGGCGGCAGTCGACCGGCGTGTACGTCGAGGGGCTCGACGACGTGATGATCCGCCTATCTCGATGCTGCACCCCGGTCCCGGGGGACGAGATCCTCGGCTTCATCACCCGGGGCCGGGGCGTCTCGGTGCATCGTGGCGACTGCGCCAACGCCATGTCGCTGTCGTCGCAGACGGGCGAGCGGCTGATCGAGGTGGAGTGGGATCGGGACGCAACCGGCGTCTTCGTGGCCTCGATGGAGGTCAAGGCGCTGGACCGGGCCCGCCTGCTCGCCGATGTGGCCAAGGTCCTGGCCGAGCACCACATCAACATCCTGGCCAGCTCGAGCCACACCGCCGCCGACCGGGTGAGCCGGATGCGCTTCGAGTTCGAGCTGGCCGACCCGAGCCACCTCGACTCGGTGATCGGGACCATCAAGCGCCTCGACAGCGTCTACGACGCCTACCGAATACTCCCAGGCAAGGGCGCCTGAGGGGCGGCCCCTCAGGCCTCAGTAACCTGAGCAGCCGTGCCCCAGCAACGTCCAGCCTTCCAGGCACCCGCCGGGACCCGCGACGTCCTGGCTCCCGACTCCTCCCGATGGGAGGCCCTCGTTGTGGCCTTCGCCCGCGAGGTCGAGCGGGCAGGCTACGGACTGGTGCTGAGCCCCATGTTCGAGGAGGTCGGGGTCTTCGTGCGGGGGATGGGAGAGGGCACCGATGTGGTGGGCAAGGAGATGTACGAATTCCGGGACAAGGGCGACCGGCACCTCGCTCTCCGGCCCGAGGGGACCGCCTCCATAGTGAGGGCGTTCGTCCAGCTGCGGCCGCCGGTGGTGTGGAAGGCGTGGTACGTCACGCCGGCGTTTCGCTACGAGCGGCCCCAGGCGGGGAGGTACCGCCAGCACCACCAGCTCGGCGTGGAAGCGCTCGGCACCAAGGATCCCGACCTCGATGTCGAGGTGGTGACCCTGGCGTCCAGATTCTTTGCCGACCTGGGCCTGACGCGCGTCGAGCTGAAGCTCAACTCGATGGGCGACGCCGCCTGCCGGCCGGCCTACATCGATTCGCTGCGCGTCTACCTGGAGGCGCACCGGGACGAGCTGTGCGAGGAGCACCGTGAGCGATACGCCGCCAACCCCCTACGGGTGCTCGACTGCAAGGAGGAGGCCTGCGTGCGGGTCACAGCGGACGCGCCCCGCCTGATCGACTCCTTGTGCGAGGCGTGTGAGAGCCATCTCTCGCGGGTTCGCGAAGGGCTGGAAGCCCTCGGCGTCGGCTACTCAATCGACAACCGGTTGGTGCGCGGCCTCGACTACTACACCCGCACCACTTTCGAGTACTCCGCCCTGGCGCTCGAGGCGGCCCAGAACGGCGTCGGTGGGGGCGGCCGCTACGACGGGCTGGTCGAGGCGCTGGGAGGACCTCCGACGCCGGGCATCGGTTTCGGGATCGGCATCGAGCGCCTGCTCCAGGCCTGCGATGCCGAGGGCGCCTTCCCTACCCCGGCGTCGTCGCTCGATGCGTTCGTGGTCGACCTCACCGGTGGCGGCGCGGCGCGCGACATCACCGACGAGCTGCGAACGGCCGGCGTGCGGGTTGACCGTGCGTTCGATCGACGCTCCGCCAGGGCCCAGCTCAAGGCGGCGGATCGCTCGGGGGCGGAGGTGGCGCTCATCGTCGGTCCCGACGAGGAGGCGGCCGGCACCGTGACCGTGCACTGGCTGCGGTCGGACCGCGACGAGGAGAAGCTGCCCCGTCACGAGGTCGCCAAGGCCCTGCGGGACGCGCTCGAGCGCGTCCGATCGTGAGCACGCCGGCTGGTTCCTCGGGCCGGCCCTCGGGGCCGGTCGCCGTCGGGATGCGGTCCGACTACTGCGGCGCGCTGCGGGCGTCCGACGCCGATCGGTCCGTGCGACTGTGCGGCTGGGTGGCCAGCCGCCGCGAGCACGGTGAGCACCTCGCCTTCGTGGACCTTCGTGACCACACCGGCATCGTCCAATGTGTCGTCGACCACGCCCACGACCTGCGGTCGGAGTACGTCGTCGCCGTTGTGGGCACCGTGCGCCTCCGCCCCGAGGGCACGGTCAACCCGGCGCTGGCCACCGGTGAGGTGGAGGTTGGCGACTGCGAGGTCGAGATCCTCGCCACCGCCGAGCCGCCCCCGTTCCCGGTCACCGATCGCATCGACGCCGACGAGTCGCTCCGGCTCCGCCATCGGTACGTGGACCTGCGGCGCGACCGGATGCAGGCCAACCTGCGACTGCGGGCCCGCGTCAACGCCGCCATCCGGGCGGCGATGGAGCGCCAGGGGTTCACCGAGGTGGAGACGCCGCTGCTGTGGACCCCGACGCCCGAGGGGTCCCGGGAGTTTGCCGTACCGTCGCGTCGTCAGCCCGGCTCCTTCTACGTGCTCCCCCAGAGCCCCCAGATCGCCAAGCAGCTCCTCATGGTCGGTGGGTTCGACCGCTACTACCAGCTGGCTCGTTGCATGCGCGACGAGGACCTGCGGGCCGATCGCCAGTTCGAGTTCACCCAGCTCGACCTCGAGGCCTCGTTCGTGGGCCAGGACGACGTGATCGAGTTCGTGTCCGAAGCCGTCCTCGACGCAGACGTCGCCGCCACCGGCCGGGACCGGCCCTCGATGGAGCGCATGACGTGGGCCGAGTCCATGGACCGGTTCGGGACCGACAAGCCCGACCTCCGCTTCGGTATGGAGCTGGTGGATCTGACGGCAGCGCTGGCCGACACCGAGCTCAAGGCGCTCCGGGCCCCGTCGGTCAAGGCGCTCCGGGTGCCGGGCCAGGGTGGGCTCAGCCGGTCGCGCCTCGACGCCCTGGTGGACCGGGCCAAGGGGCTCGGGGCCAAGGGGCTGGTGTGGGCCCGGGTGGTGGCTGGTGCCGATGGCGGGTCGGGGCCGGTGCTCGATTCGCCTGTGTCGCGGTTTCTGAGCGCGGAGGAGCAGGCAGACATCGTCACCGCTGCGGGCGCCGAGCCTGGCGACCTGGTGCTAGCCGTGGCCGACGCCTACGGTCCCGCCTGCTCGGTGATGGGACAGCTCCGGCTCGACTTCGGTCGGCTGCCGGTCGGGGAGGGGCCGCCTCGTTACGTGTGGATCGTCGACTTCCCGTTGTTCGACGGGATCGGCGACGACGGCCGACCCGAGGCCGCCCACCATCCATTCACGATGCCGAACCCGGAGGACCTGTCGCTGCTCGAGTCGGACCCGCTGCGGGTCCGCTCGCTCGCCTACGACCTCGTGCTCGACGGGTGGGAGCTCGGGTCCGGCAGCATCCGTGTCCACCGAGGCGACCTCCAGCGGCGCATCTTCGCCACCCTCGGCATCAGCGACGAGCAGGCCGAGTCGCGGTTCGGGTTCCTGCTCGATGCCTTCCGGTACGGGGCGCCGCCCCACGGCGGCTTCGCCATGGGGATCGACCGGTTCGCCGCCGTCCTCGGCGGCCAGGAGAACATCCGCGAGGTCATCGCCTACCCGAAGACCCAGTCCGGCCTCGACCCGATGACCGGAGCGCCCAAGCCACTCGACCCCGCGTCGCTGGCCGACCTGGGCATCCGTATCGCGCTCCCCAAGCAATGACGCCGGGCGCGCCGCGGGCCGCTGAAGGTCTGTTCGACGCCGCGCTCGAGGAACGACTCGCACGTCAGGCGCCGCTGGCGGCCCGGCTGCGCCCCCGCAGCCTCGACGAGGTCGTGGGCCAGGACCACCTCTTGCATCAGGGCGCGCCACTCAGAGCCCTGATCGAGACGGACCGGCTGTCATCGATCATCCTGTGGGGGCCGCCCGGAACCGGGAAGACCACGCTCGCTCGGCTGGTCGCCGAGAGCAGTGCAAAGACGTTCGTGCCGCTTTCGGCCGTGACCGCCGGAGTGAAGGACGTGCGAGAGGTCGTCGATGGCGCTCGCCGCCGGCTGGCCGAGCAGGGGCAAGGGACGATCCTGTTCCTCGACGAGGTGCACCGCTTCAACAAGGCGCAGCAGGATGCCCTGCTGCCGTCGGTCGAGGACGGAACGCTGGTCCTGATCGGCGCGACCACCGAGAACCCGTTCTTCGAGGTGAACGCGCCCCTGATGAGTCGCTCGAGCCTGTTCCGCCTGGAGCCGCTCGGGCCTGATGAGCTGCAGGAGATCGTACGCCGCGCGCTTGCCCGTGAGGGCGCCGAGGCCGACGACGACGCCGCGCACCACCTCATCGACCAGGCCGACGGCGACGCCCGGGTGGTCCTCAACTCCTTGGAGGTGGCCCTGGCGCTCGCTGCTCGCCGGTCAGAGCAGGGATCGGCGGGAGACGACGGCAGGCTTCGGGTGACGCTGGACGACGCCGAGGCGGCGCGGGGAACCAGGGCCCTGCGGTACGGCGAAGACGACCACTACGACATCATCAGCGCCTTCATCAAGAGTGTCCGAGGGTCGGACCCCGACGCCGGGCTGTACTGGTTGACCCGGATGTTGGAGGCGGGTGAAGACGCTCGCTTCATCGCCCGGCGCCTCGTGATCCTGGCCAGTGAGGACATCGGCATGGCCGACCCACAGGCGCTGGTCGTCGCCGACGCGGCAGCCCGAGCAGTCGAGTTCGTCGGGCTGCCGGAGGCCGGTCTCAACCTGGCCCAGGCGGTCGTGCACCTGGCTTCAGCACCCAAGTCGAACAGGGTCACCGTGGCGCTCGGTCGCGCCCACGAGGACGTGCAGCGTCTGCCGGCGGGCGCGGTACCGGCCCGGCTGCGAGACAGCCACTACCGTGGGGCGGGAAGCCTGGGCCACGGAGAGGGCTACGAGTATCCCCACGACGACGAGAGTGGGTGGGTGCGCCAGGAGTACCGTCCTCCCGAGGTCGCCGGGCATCGCTATTACGAGCCGTCGGAGCACGGGGCCGAGGCGCAGGTGGGCGAGCGGCTACGAGAGCTGTGGGGCGAGGAGCACGAGCGGTGAGCGGGATCCCCGGTGAACGGATGCGAGGCGAGCGGCTACGAGAGCTCTGGGGCGAGGAGCACGAGCGGTGAGCGGGATCCCCGGTGAACGGATGCGACCTCGTCGCGCGCGCTGCTCCATGAGGGTCGCCGGTGTGACGCGCTGCTCCATGAGGGTCGCCGGTCTGACACGGTGTGGGACGGGTGTCGCCGGGCCGGCGGCGCCGACAGCATGACCAGGAAGGGCCAGCGATTCAAGGGTTGGTGAGCGCCCAGCCCCGACCGTAGGGTGTCCGGGTGCCCGAATCAACGGCCGAGATGCTCATGGGCGCCCCGGCGCCCCCGCTGCGCTCGTGCATCGGCCGCTATCTCGGCTACCGGACCGACGGACCGTCCGGCACCCATCGCGGCCTCCCGTCGCCCCACCTGACCTTCATCATCAGCCTCGACGAGCCGGTCGACATCGCCCGTATGCCAGGAGACAGCCAGCCGCCGGGCCGGTTCCAAGCTTTCGTGGGCGGGCTCCACGCCACGCCGGCGAGCATTCGCCACGACGGCTTCCAGCACGGGCTGTCCCTCGAGCTCACGCCGCTGGGGGCCCGCTCCCTGCTGGGGCTGCCGGCGGGCGAGCTTGCCAACACCGTGGTCCACCTGGAGGACGTGCTGGGTCCGAGCGCGGTCTGCCTCGTCGACCGGCTGGCCTCGGCTGCCGGCTGGCGTCAGCGGTTCGCCATCCTGGACGAGGTGCTGGTGCGGCGGTTGAGAGACGGTTGCGCTCCTCCTCGGGAAGTTACCTGGGCCTGGGAACGGCTGTTGTCGAGCGGCGGCATGGTCGGAACAGGAGCGCTGGCGGTCGATGTCGGCTACAGCCGCCGTCACTTGGGCGCGCTGTTCCAGCGTGAGCTGGGGCTGTCGCCGAAGGTCGCCGCCCGGGTGGTTCGATTCGAGCGCTCACGGCGCCTGCTGGAGCGATCGGAGCGTCCGAGCCTGGCGAACGTGGCGGCGTCGAGCGGTTACTACGACCAGGCCCATCTCACTCGGGAGTGGCGTGAGATCGCGGGGTGCACCCCGACCACCTGGATGGCGGAGGAGCTCCCATACGTACAAGACGATCGTGGCCGCGGTAGCGCATCCTGACGGCATGACAACGACAACGAATGCCCCCACCATCTGGCCGGCCCTGCGGTGTACGGATGCCAAGGGCCTGATCAAGTACCTCGTCGACACCTTCGGCTTCGAGGAGACACTGGTCGTGCGGGACGGCGGCGTCGTCCACCACGCCGAACTGAAGTGGCCGCTCGGCGGCGGCCTCATGCTCGGTGACGACCGCGAGCCCGAAGACGAGCTCCACGCCCAGCTGCCGAACCGGCCGACCTCGATCTACGTCGTCTGCGACGACCCCGACGGATTGTTCGAGCGGGCGACCGCTCGCGGCGCCGAGGTCATCCAGGGCCTGAAGGACGAGGACTACGGGTCCCGGGGGTTCACCGTCAAGGACCCCGAGGGCAACATCATGACGTTCGGCACCTACCGGGGAGCGTAGGGCCGAGGTGGCTTAGCCGCCGCACTTGGCTGTCGTCTGCAGCGACGCGGCATCGAAGGTGATCATGCGTCGCTGGAAGTTGCTCTGGCGCCCACCCGTGATGGCGAACTCGTCGCTGATCGGATAACCGAGGCACCCTCGCTCCCAGCCGCCGTCAGCCCTGGCGACGAGGGGTGCTACGAGGGCCATCCCCGATACGCCCGCGGTGACGAGCATGAGCAGTCCGGCGGAAATGAACGCGCCATGTCGACGCCAAACAGAAAGTCGCATTCCCCCCGGTACTCCACTCTGGTTGGTGATCCATCACACGACAGATAGATGAATCAATGCTCCGAATACCCCGCCTCAAAACGATCGCTCGTTCTTGCAAGTGCCTGGCCGGTTTTACCGCCATATGCAGGTACTTCGCGACCAGCGAATGTGGCAAACCGGCCAATGCTCGGTACCGCCACTCTCGGGCCATGAGCGGACCTGACCCGGGCAGCTTCTCGGGATCGTTACCCGCCGGCGGGTTGGACAGCCTGGATCGCGGCGGCGATCTGCGAGGTGCCCTGCGTCTCCTCCGCCACCAGCCGGGACGCCGCCGCCGTGTCGCCGCTGAAGGCGGCGGGGCAGTCGCGACTGAACGCTTGGAGCTGGCTGAGACCGTTGGAGAGATGAGCGGCCGCCGAGGCGTCGGGCGGCGGGGAGATGGTCAGGGCGCTCTGGACGGCCGAGCCCAGCTGACTGCAGCCGGACTTCAGCTGGTCGGCCGTGCCGGCGCCTCGGCCAAGCTGCGTCGCCTCGTCGCTCAACGCCTTGAGCGTGGCGAGATGGGCAGCTCCCCATGTCCGCAGGGAGCTTGCGGGGGGCGCAGCCGAGCTACCACCGTGGGCGGTAGTGACAGTGACGCCGCACGCGCCGGGTGTACAGGGGTTCGCCGCTGGCTGCGATGCCTGAGGTTGGCTCGGCGGGTGTTGACTCGTCTTCCCCTGGCTGGCCCCACAGGCAGCGAGAAGCAGGCTGCTGCCGATCGCTGCTGCAAGCCATCGTCGCCCGCTCATCTCGTCCCCCCTTGTGCTCAAGACCGAAGGGTACCGTCCTCCTGCGACGCGGTACTGCTCGACGCCAAAGGCGTCGTTACGGACCGAGCTTGCTGGCGTCGTAGGTGTACTCGCCTTGGAGAGCGGCCAGCTTCGACCCCGGCAGGGTGACCTGTCGGCCGCTGGCGTCGCTGTACTCGACCTGGGTGACGGGGCCGACGTCGAAGTACGCCCTGGTGGCGACGAGGTACCCGGCGAGTCGGGCGTTGGCGATCGGGGAGAGGTCGGCGATGGTGACCGGTGTGCGGCTGAGCTGCTCGGGGAGATGCCCGATCACGTACCCCACGACGCTCGCGGCGCGCTGGGAGCCGAGGACGATGTCGTATGCCTGCGGATGCCAGGGGGTATCCGAGATGCCCCGCACGATGAGCCAAGGCACCCCGAGCTGGGCGTTGCTGAAGGCGAAGCCGGTGCTCTCGTTCTCCTCGGCGTCGGTCTGGTACAGGAAGTTCTGCGCTGCCAGCCACGACAGAGGCTCGGTCCAGGCGTTGGCCTGACCGATGACGCCGCTCACGACCTTGCTCACGATGCTGCCGCCGGCCTGGGGAGTCCCTGTTGCCGTCGCCAACGTCGTCGCCCCGAGCGCGGGCCCGGCTCCTTGCGCCACCGCCAGCGCCTGTCGGGACCCGGCGAGGGCTTCGACGAAGGCCCATTTCGTGTCGGAGGTAGCCGGTCCTGACCCGTAGGCAGGCGCACTCCCGGGGGTGGGATACGGCTTGGCGACGCCGTCGACGACGGCGCCGGCGATGTCGGAGTGATCGGTCAGGTGGATCTCGATCCCGCGGTAGGGACTTTGGTATCCGCCCAACTGGTAGTGGATCGACGACTTGTCGACCACGAAGCCGCTCAGCACCACGTCGCCGACGTTGACGGCAGCATTCTGGGCGCCGGCGGTGCCGGACAGCAGCACGAGGCGCGGGCGGAAGCTTGTGTCGAGAAGATAGGTGGCCAACTCGACCGTCTCGTCGATCTCGCCGGCTCCGACGTCGACGACGGGCACGCCGTCGATGGTGCCGATCCAGAACCGGTAGCCGTCGATCACTTGGGAGCGCTGGACGTGCATCGCCTCCAGCACCGGGGCCTGCTCCTGTGGGGCGGGGTCGACGACGCCGATCGGCGTCCTTGACACCTGCGGCGCCTGGTCTCCCGAGCGGGCCGACCGGCCGGAGCAGCCGAGGACGCCGATGAGGGCCAAAGCGAGGACCGGCGCGGCCAGCCGGCGGTTCAGGTTGATGGGCAACGTCGTCCGCTCGGCCGCCCGGCTGCTCGTTAGACCCGACCGGGCTTGGTGGCGGACAGCCGGGCGTTGGCGCCCTCGAACAGCTGTTGCAACCGCACGCCGTCCGCGGGACCCTCCTCGAGCGTCTCGGCATCCCACAGGCTGCGGGGGACGCCGAAGTAGTCACCGCCGTAGATGTGGATCGAGCCGGTGAAGTCGTGCCGCCGCGGGTTCGTCACCGAGTGGATGACGTCGTCGCCGAGGACCAGGGTGTCACGCGTTCGCAGGTCCCGACCGCCGGTCTCCACGATGCCGTCCCGGGAGCGGCGGAAGAACGTGTTGTCCTCCCCGCCGCCGTAGATGCCGATCGCGGCCCACATGCGGTGGTCGTGGGGCGGGATGACCATCTCCGGCGCCCAGACCACCTTGAGCATGGTGAGCTCGGGCGAGTGATGGATGGCCGTCAGCTCGGCGCTGGTTGCCGGCAGCGCCGCCTCCACCTCGGCCGGCGTCGCCATGGTCCGAGCTAGGACGTCTTTGACCGCGAGCTGGGGGCTGGCGTCGGCGAGGGCACCCCTGCAGTCCTCGATGAGCTGGTCGAGATCCAGCATGCGCGCCTCCCCGTGTCGCCTGTGCTCGAGGCTACGCCTCTCGGCCGCTCGGAGCCCGGCCGCCCGTAGCGCCGCTACGTTAGTGACGGCCGCGAGCCGTGCTCGGGGTACGTGAGGGGTGCGGGAGCAGGTTGGGTAGGGATTGGGACACATGGGGACGAGTGCAAGGTGAGCAATTGGGAAGTGGGAGCGGTGGCGGGTGGAGCCGCCTGCGCCGTCGTCGTCACGCTCGTCGTCACGGTGCTGCTCGCCCGTCTGGTCGCGGCGGTGGCGAGCCTGGATGGGGCGACCCGGGATCTCGGCCGTGCCGTCGAGGATCTTCGAGCTGAGGAGGTGCCGCTCGGCATCGGTGGCATGGAGGGGTCGGCCGGTTCCGCCGTGCGCTCCAACGGCGGCGCCGACGGCGGCGCCGACCGTATGGGCCATAGTGCGCCAACGTCTTCCGGCCGGGCCGATGGGCGAGCCCGGCTGCCAGACCTCGCACTGGTGAGCCCGGTGATCAAGGCCAGGGCCCTTGGAAGGGGCACGAGCCTGGCTGCACGTCAGTTCCGCCAGCGGAGGGAGCGCTAGTCGTGTTCAAGCGGCTGTTCTGGCTGATGATGGGAGCCGGGCTCGGGTTCGGCATGTCCTTCTGGATCATGCGGACGGTGCGGGAGACGGTCGAGCGGTACTCGCCGCACCGGATCTCGTCCGACCTGAGCGAGGCGGCCCGCGCCGTGGGCGTGGACATGCGCCAGGCCGTCACCGACGGACGGGAGGCCATGCGCCAGCACGAGGCCGCGCTGCGGGCCGAGGTAGAGACCCGGCACGCCCACCCCTGACGGCGTCGGCGTCGGCCCGAGTGTCGCGGCGCTGAGCGGACAGCCGTGATCACGACGTGATCGCCGCCGCCGAGGTGGTCCCGCGACCGAACGTGTCGTGAATGGGGTCGTCTATCGCCCAAATCACGACAAGAACGCCGCCACCGCCGCCTTGCGACCGAACGTGTCGTGAATGGGGTCGTCTATCGACCCTGATCACGACAAGAACGCCGTGATGGCACACCCTGACTGTGTACTTGTGGCCATGAAGGGCGCGATGCACGCTCCTGCCGCCCATGCGGTTATTGCCCGGATCGCCGCGCGCCAGCACGGGGTCTTCACCCGTCAGCAGGTGCTCGGCGCGGGGGTGTCACCGGGCCAGCTCAAGAGACGCTGCCGTGCTGGACTCTGGGAGCGGCTGGAGCAAGGCGTCTACCGGCTTGCTGGATCGCCGGCGACCTGGCACCAGCAGCTGTCGGCGGCGGTCTTGGGAGCGGGACAGGGGGCCACGGTGTCGCATCGTGCCGCGGCCGGGCTGTGGAAACTCGACGGAGTGTCGTCGGGTGCGGTGGAGCTGTCCCTACCGCGGGGATGGTCGTGCGACCGGGTTGCGGCCCACTTCGTCACCGAGCTCGGACAGGTCGACGTCACGACCATCGAGCGTCTGCCGGTTACCAGCGCGGCCAGGACCCTCATCGATCTCGGGGGAGTGGTGGACGACGACCTCCTCGAGCGGGCGTTGGAGAGCGCCCTGCACAACGGATATACGTCGCTACGCCAGGTCCACCGGCGGCTCGAGGCCCTGACCCGCCGAGGACGGCCGGGTCTGGCCCGGCTCCGCCGAGTCCTCGACCGCCGAGTCGAGGGAGGGGCCAGTGGCAGCGAGCTGGAGACGCGTCTGCTCCAGCTGTTGCGACGAGCGAACCTGCCGCTGCCAGTGCGCCAGCACGAGGTGTGGCTGGGCGGGAGGCTGCTGGCGCGGGCCGACCTGGCCTATACGGGCGCGCGACTGCTGATCGAGCTCGACGGCTGGTCGGCGCACGGGACAAAGGCGGCGTTCCGCGCCGACCGACGTCGTCAGAACTCGCTGATCCTGGCCGGCTGGACGCTTCTCCGATTCACGTGGGCCGACGTTGTGGAGAGCCCGGCTGCGGTGGTCGCCGCCGTGCATGGCGCGCTGGCGGCGTAAGGCCAGGGGCAGCATCGACGGCCGGAGACCGTCCCGATGCGGCCGATAGGCTTCGTGTCCGTCATGGTGAAGACCGACGCCAACCAGTTGCGCCAGGCCTTCGTGGGCTACTTCGTCGAGCGGGGCCACCACTACCTGCCCTCGGCGTCGCTGGTGTCCCAGGACCCGACGGTGATGTTCACCGTGGCCGGCATGGTCCCCCTCAAGCCCTACTACCTGGGCGAGCAGGTGCCCCCCCATCCCCGGCTCACCTCGATCCAGCGCTGCGTGCGGGTGCGGGGCAAGCACGACGACATCGACGTGGTGGGCACCGACACCCGCCATCTCACCTTCTTCGAGATGCTCGGCAACTTCAGCCTGGGCGACTACTTCAAGGCCGAGGCCATCACCATGGCCTGGGAGCTGCTGACCGAGGTCCTCGGCCTCGAGGCCGACCGGCTGTGGGTCACCGTGCACGAAGACGACGCCGAGGCCGCCGCCATCTGGGTGGACAAGGTGGGCCTGGCCCCCGAGCGGGTCCAGGCCCTCGGCGAGGACAACCTGTGGGCCATGGGCGAGGTGGGCCCCTGTGGGCCCGACTCGGAGATCTTCTACGACAAGGGCGACGACCACGGCGCCGGCGGGGGCCCGGCGGGGGGCGACGACGAGCGCTACGTCGAGCTGTGGAACCTGGTCTTCATGCAGCACAACCGGGCCGCCGACGGATCGGTCACCGAGCTGCCGTCCAAGAACATCGACACCGGGGCGGGCCTGGAGCGCATCCTTCCCATCCTGGCCGGGACCGAGTCGGTCTTCGACACCGACGTGCTGCGCCCCATCGTGGCCGCCGCGGAGTCGGTCACCGGTGCCTCCTACGGGACGGGGGGCCGGGTCGACGTGGGCCTGCGCATCCTGGCCGACCACGCCCGGGCCATGGTCTTTCTCGTCTCCGACGGGGTGCTGCCGGCCAACGAGGCCCGGGGCTACGTGCTGCGCCGCATCATCCGCCGGGCCCTGCGCTGGGGGACCCAGCTGGGGGCCACCGGGGCCCTCGGCCCGCCGCTGGTGGAGGCGGTGGTGGCCACCATGGGCCCCGCCTACCCCGAGCTGGTGGCCGGTGCCGACATGATCGCCACCGTGGTGGCGGCCGAGGAGGAGCGCTTCGGGCGCACCCTGCGGGCGGGCCAGGGCCTGCTCGGCGACGAGCTCGCCCGGGCCACCGGCGGTCGCCTGGCGGGCCCGGTGGCCTTCCGGCTGCACGACACCTACGGCTTTCCCATCGAGCTCACCGCCGAGATCGCCGCCGAGGCGGGGCTGGAGGTGGACCGGGCCGGCTTCGAGGCGGCCATGGCCGACCAGCGGGCCCGAGCCCGGGAGGCGGCCGGGCGGGGGTCGGGCGCCACCGACACCTCCGCCTACCGGGGCCTGCTGGCCGACCACGGGCCCACCGTCTTCACCGGCTACGACGAGGCCACCGCCACCGCCACCGTGGTGGGGGTGCTCGAGGCCCCCCCGACCGACGGCGCCCCGAGCAACGGTGATGTGGCCGGCCCGGGAGGCCGGCCCGGTGATGTGGCCGGCCCGGGAGGCCGGCCCGATGATGTGGAGATCGTCTTGGACCGCAGCCCCTTCTACGCCGAGGGCGGGGGCCAGGTGGGCGACACCGGCACCATCACCACCGACACCGGGGTGGCCCGGGTCACCGACACCACCTACGCCCTGCCCGGCCTGGTGGTCCACCAGGCCCGGGTCACCGAGGGCCACATCGGTGTCGGCCAGTCGGCGGTCGCCGCCATCGACGCCGAGCGCCGGGAGGCCATCCGGCGCAACCACACCGGCACCCACCTGCTGCACTGGGCCCTGCGGGAGGTCCTCGGTCCCCACGTCAAACAGCAGGGCTCGCTGGTGGCCCCCGACCGGCTGCGCTTCGACTTCAGCCACTTCGCCCCCCTCACCGACGCCGAGACCGAGGCGGTGGCCGACCTGGTCAACGCCACCATCCTGGCCGACGACCCCGTGGAGGTGATCGAGACCAGCTGGGGCGAGGCCGAGGCCCTCGGCGCCATTGCCTTCTTCGGCGACAAGTACGGCGACCGGGTGCGGGTGGTGCGGGCCGGACCGGGCTCCGTCGAGCTGTGCGGGGGCACCCACGTGCAGGCCCTGGGCATGATCGGGCCCCTGCAGATCGTCTCGGAGGCCTCCATCGGATCGGGCACCCGGCGCCTGGAGGCCCTCACCGGCCGGGGCGCCCTCGGCTACATCAAGGACCAGGAGCGCCTGCTGGCCGACGCCGCCCGCATCCTGCAGACCACCCCCGAGGGCCTGACCGGGGCCCTCGAGCGCCTCCAGGCCAGCTCGGCGGCCAGTCGCGAGGAGCTGAAGGCCCTGCGCAGCGCCGCCCTCGGCATCGAGGCCGCCACCCTGGCCGCCGGCGCCGAGCGGGGCCTGGTCGTGGCCCGACGCGACGAGCTCGGTCCCGACCAGCTGAAGGAGCTGGCCCTGGCCACCCGGGCCCGCGACGGCGTCGCCGCCGTGGTCCTGGCCGGCACCCCCGACACCAAGCGGGTGGCCCTGGTGGCGGCGGTGGCCAAGGACTCGGGCCTGGTGGCCGCCGAGCTGCTGGCCGAGCCCGCCCGCCTGGTGGGCGGCGGCGGGGGCAAGGGCCCCGAGCTGGCCCTGGCCGGCGGCCGGGACCCCGGGCGCATCGACGAGGCCGTCGCCCTGGTGCGGGCCGACCTCGGGCTGACATGAGGGTGCTGGGTATCGACCTCGGTGAGCGGCGCATCGGTGTCGCCGTCAGCGACAGCGACGGCACTGTCGCCTCTCCGTACGTCGTGATCGAGCGCTCGGGCGACGCCACCCGCGATCACGCCGAGATCGCTCGAATCGTCACCGAGGTGGGAGCGTCCACCGTGGTCGTCGGTTTGCCACTGTCGCTCGACGGCACCTTGGGGCCCGCCGCCCGGGCGGCGCGGACCGAGGCGGATCGGCTCGGCGAGGCCATCGGAACACCGGTGGAGACCCACGACGAGCGGTTGACGTCGGTCAGTGCCGGGCACTCCCTGGCTCAGTCGGGTCTGCGGCGAGGAGCCCGCCGGAAAGCCAGGCGGGACTCGGTCGACAAGGTCGCCGCCGCCATCATGTTGCAGTCCTGGCTCGACAACAACGTGCGCCGGGGCTCGCCCCGAACTGCCAATGAGTGAACGGGGGCCCTCCCGTCGCACGGGAGATGCCGTCGAGGGGCGACCACCGACCGGCAGCGACTGGCGTCAGGCACCCCGACGCGCGTCACCCCCCGAGGACGATGGCGGCGTCGTGGCCACCGAGGTCGACGACGACGCAGCCCCGGAGTGGGTGAGGCGGCGGCGAAAACTGTCGTTCACCGAACGCGTCGTCCTCGCCTCCGTGGCAGGCATCATCGTGCTGGTAGCGGCGGCCGCGGTGTGGATCGATTTCCAGATCAACCCGCCCGGTGGCCCCGGACCGGCGGTCACGGTCAACCTTCCCGCCGGCAGCTCGTACTCCGCCGCGGCCGACATCCTGGCCCGCAACGGAGTGATCGGCTCTCCGACGCTGTTTCGGCTCTACGTCCGGATCCATGGCGCGGGCACGGTGCAGGCCGGGAGCTACGGGCTCCGTCGAGGCGACTCCTACGGCAACGTGGTGGGCGCCCTCGGGCACGGGCCGACGGCAGATCGGGTCACGATCCCCAGCGGCGCGACCCTGGCCGACGTCGCGGCGCGGGTGGGGCGGCTTCCGGGCCACAGCACGGCCGGCTTCCTGGCCGCGGCGAGCAGCGGCCGGGTTCACTCGACCTTCGCGCCTCCCGGCACCGCAAGCCTCGAGGGACTCATCGAGCCGGCGTCCTACTCGTTCCAACCCCGCGCCGACGACCTGACGATCGCCGGCCAGATGGTGGCCGCCTTCGACAGTAAGGCGAATGTCATCGGGCTCGCCCAGCAGGCGGCGCGGATCAAAGTCACGCCGTACGAAGCCCTCATCGTGGCGTCGATCGTCGAGCGTGAAGCCAAGGTCCCGGACGACCAGGGCCGGGTGGCCCAGGTCGTCTACAACCGACTGGCCAAGGGCATGCCGCTCCAACTCGACTCCACCGTGATCTACGCGCTCGGCGGGCACGTCACCACATTGACGAAGCCTGACTTCAGCATCAGCTCGCCCTACAACACCTACCGGTTCCCCGGCCTGCCCCCGACGCCGATCGCGAACCCTTCGAATGCATCCCTGGTGGCGGCGCTCAACCCTACGCCGGGGCCATGGCTGTATTTCGTCGTGGTCGCGCCCGACGGGACCGAGGCCTTCTCGACGACCCTCGCCGAGCAGAACGCGAACATCGCGTTGGCCCACCAGCGCGGCCTGGGTTGACGAACGTGGCGTGGCCAACCGGTGCCACCCGCCTGGCAGGTGTGATCGGCGATCCCGTGCGTCATTCGCTCTCGCCCACCCTGCACAACGCCGCCTTCTCGGCGCTCGGTCTCGACTGGGCCTACCTGGCCTTTCCGGTCCCGGCCGGGCGGGCGCGAGAGGCGCTCGTCGGCGCCTTGGCGCTGGGCATCGAGGGTCTGTCCGTCACCATGCCGCACAAGAGCGCGGTGGCCGAGGTGCTGGACCGCTGCTCGTCGACGGCGACGATTCTCGGCGCCGTCAATACCGTGGTTCGACAGGACGACGAGCTGATCGGGGAGAGCACGGACGGGCAGGGGTTCATCGATGCCCTCCGGTCAGAGCCCGGGTTCGACCCCTCGGGAAGCCGTTGTCTGGTGATCGGCGCCGGGGGAGCGGCCAGGGCCGTCGTGTTGGCGCTCGCCCAGGCGGGGGCCGCCGAGGTGGTGGTGGTGAACCGCACCCCGGATCGGGGTCGAGCGGCGGCTGCGCTGGCTGGCGCGCTTGGACGGACGGGACAGGCGGCGGAGATCGGGGACATGGATCTCGTCGTGCACGCCACGCCTGTCGGCATGGGGGCCGGCGCCACCGCCATCGAGGTGCCGGCTGCTCGCGCACCGCTCGTGGAGCCAGGCAGGCTCCGACCCGGGCAGGTCCTCGTCGACCTGGTGTACCACCCCGCGACCACCGCGCTGATGGAGGCTGCGCGCCGACGCGGGGCTACCGCGGTCAACGGGGTAGGCATGCTCGTGCACCAGGCTGCCCTCGCCTTCGAGTTGTGGACCGGCCAAGAAGCACCCCTGCCGGTCATGCGCGCCGCGGCCACCGAGGTGCTGCAGTCTCACTAAGCCTCGGGACCGGCAGTGACGACGCCTTCGTGTTGCAGGCGGGCGCTGATGCGACTCCGCATGGCGCGGGCGACGGTGTCCTTCTGCGACGTCGTCGTTCGCACCACGACACGGATGGTGATCGATTCATGGTCCATCGAGTCGACACCCCAGACCTCGGGCGGGCCCAGGCACAGCGACGACCACGCCGGGTCCGACGCCACCGCCGCTGCTTCGTCGGCGATCACCTCGGTGGCCCGATCGACGTCCGTCCCGTAGGGCACGACGATGTCGACCAGGGCGCGCGACCACTGGATCGACGTGTTGCCGACCCGGCGGATCTCGCCGTTGGGCAGATACCAGACTGTGCCGTCGACCGACCGAAGCCGTGTGACCCGGAGATTGACCTCCTCGACGGTGCCCTTGGTGTCACCCACGGCGATGGCGTCACCGACCCCGTACTGGTCCTCGGCAATGATGAAGAAGCCGGAGAGGAAGTCGCGCACCAGACTCTGGGCCCCGAAGCCGAGGGCGGCGCCGATGACGGTGGCCCCGGCCAGGATGGGCGTGAGGTTGATCCCCAGCGCGCCGAGGATCGTGAGGCCGGCGATGATCCAGACCACGGCCCGCCAGAGGCTGGCGACGAGGGCGCCGATCGTCTCGATCCGCAGCGACGCCCGGGGCGAGAGCGACTCCAGTCGGGTGCGGTTGCTGAGCGAGCGCAGCGTGCGCTTCGCCACCCTCGCGCCGAGCCGAGCGGCCAACCAGGCGACGACGAGGATGAGGACGATCTCGAGGGGGCGGACGACGATGAACTGGACGGTGCGGGCCACGAACTCGCTGGCTCCGTATTGGCGGAGGAGGTCATGGATGTAGCCTTGATCGTTCTGACCGCTGATCAGGGGTGTGGTTGCAGCGAAGATCACACCTGGCATCCTTGCCGACCGGGCCCGGCCCCGGGTCAACGGGCAGGGGGGGAACGGGTCGAACCTCTCGAGGCGGGTAGTCCGAGTGGCGAGCCCGGAC
The DNA here is from genome assembly GCA_963717645.1 of uncultured Actinomycetes bacterium. Lineage (GTDB taxonomy): Bacteria > Actinomycetota > Acidimicrobiia > Acidimicrobiales > AC-9 > AC-9. The sequence continues at coordinate 51,677 of CAVQWQ010000008.1, forward strand.
CGGGGGTGGCTTGCGCCGCCACCGGGGCTCATTCAGAATCGATGCGGCTCACGATAGCGGCGGTCGTGGCGAGGAGGTGATTGTGGCTCTACGCGTCCTGGACCAACCGACCCGGGCTCGGAGCCGCACGACCATGTTCCAGCACGTGGACGTGCTGCTCGCCCTTGCCACGTTGGGCGTGGCGGCCATGGGCGTGGTCATGGTCTACTCGGCCACCCGAGGCAAGCTGGAGCTCGCCGGCGCCGATCCGCGCTACTACCTCAAGAAGCAGCTGCTCTACGCCGTCATCGGCTTAGCGGTCATGGTCGTCGTGACGCTCGTCGACTACCACCAGTTCGAGATCCTGGGCGCCATCGCCTATGGCGCCGTTCTGCTGGGTCTGCTGGCGGTGCTGAGCCCCCTCGGGCGCAGCGCCCTCGGGTCCCAGCGGTGGTTCCAGGTGGGCTCGTTCCAGCTGCAGCCCTCGGCCTTCGCCACCCTCGCCCTCATCCTGGCGATGGCTTCGTACCTGCGACGACGACAGGGCGCCATCATGCTGCGCCACGTCTTCGTCCTGCTGCTCATGGCGGGTATCCCGATCCTGCTGGTCTACAAGCAGCCCGACCTGGGGACCGCCATGGTGATGGGCGCATCCCTGCTGGTCATGATGGTGGTGGCGGGGGTGAAGGGCCGCTATCTGGCCGCGCTCGGATTGCTGGCCGTGCTCGGCATCGTCGCTGTGGTACAGCTGGGCGCGCTCAAGCAGTACCAGGTCCAAAGGCTCACGTCCTTCGTGCACCAGACACCTGCCGGGCAGACGACGCCGGCCGCCCAGGGCAGCAACAACTCCACCACCAACCAGAGCCAGCAGTCGACCTACAACCTGGCCCAGTCGAAGATCGCCATCGGCTCGGGGGGCACCACCGGCAAGGGTTTGTTCAACGGCTCCCAGACCAACCTCAACTACGTGCCCGAGCAGCAGACGGACTTCATCTTCACGGCCGTCGGTGAGCAACTGGGCTTCCTCGGTGCCGCCTCCCTGCTGGCGCTGTTTGCGATCATTCTGTGGCGGATCCTCCGGATCGCCCAGACGGCTCGGGACACGCTCGGAGCCCTCCTGTGTGGCGGGGTGCTCGGCCTCATCGGGCTCTCGGTGTTCCAGAATGCCGGCATGACGATGGGTATCATGCCCATCACCGGTATTCCACTGCCTTTCATGAGCTACGGCGGGTCAGCTACCATCGCCTTCTTCGCCGCCATCGGGATCGTGCTCAACGTGGGCATGCGGCGCTTCCGCTGAGGCGGTGATGGCAGGCGACGGGGGACCCGGCCCCACCCGGTCCCTCGAGGGCCACGGGGACGGCTCTGCGGCCTCCTCCGAGGCCGGGGACGAGCAACACCGGTCCCGGGCCACGCCAGAGCCATCCGAGGGGCCCTCGGAGTCGGAGGCCACCGCCGAGATCGCCGGCGGGGCCTCCATCGCGGGCCAGACCGAGCAGGGCCAGACCGAGCAGGGCCAGACCGCCGAAGCCCATACCGAGCCATCAGCGGGCACGGGCCAGGAGGGCGCACAAGAGGGGTCGCCGCCCGCCGAGGCGGTACCGGGCAAGCCCGAGGCGATGCGCCAGGCGGCATTCATGGGCGTCGTCCTCGAGCTGCCGAGCGTGCACCCGTCGGTCCTGCTTCAGGAGATCGACGCGCCCATGCGGGAGGTGCGGGTGACGATCGCGCAGCCCGAGGGCGTCGCGATCGCCTACGCCTGGCGGGGCATCGCTACGCCGCGACCCCTCACCCACGACCTGCTCACCGCCATCCTCCAGCGCTTCGGCCTGCAGGTCGACGCGGTGCGGATCACCGGGGTGGACGGGCCGGTCTTCCACGCCGAGCTGGCTCTCTCCGGCCCGACCGGATCGCACACGGTGGAGTGCCGGCCGTCGGACGCCCTCGCCCTCGCGCTGCGCCAGCCGCTGCCGGTCCCGATCATGGTGGCCGAGGAGGTCCTGGTGACGGCGGGCCGCGTTCCGGGCGCCTGAGCCACCGAGCCGCTCATTCAGCCGGCAGCGACCGCCACACGATCGGCGTTCGGGGGCACCGCCTGCTGGACGTTCTCGTCCGACACCCGGACCAGGAGAGCGATCAAGATGTAGTTGGCGAGGAGCGAGGACCCCCCGTAGGCGACGAACGGCAGGGTCACGCCAGTGAGGGGGAGCAGCCGAACCACTCCAGCCATGATGAAGAAGGCTTGGAACCCTATGGCGGCCGCGATGCCGGCGGCGAGCAGCTTGGCGAACTCGGACCTCGCCACCAGCGCGGTTCGCAAAGAGGCCCCGACCAGCAGCAGGAAGGCCATGACGATCCCCACCGTGCCGAGGAGGCCGGTCTCCTCGCCGATGGCGGCGAAGATGAAGTCGCTGGTGGCGACGGGGATGAGCCCGGGATGGCCCAGGCCCAGCCCCGAGCCCACGAGGCCACCGGAGCCGAACGCGTACTGGCCCTGCACCACCTGGTAGCCGATCCCGTTGGCGTACTTCCACGGGTCCAGCCAGACAGTGATGCGGTCGTTCACGTGGCCGAAGAGGTGTGAGGCGGCGAAGGCGCCGAGGACGAAGAGCACCGCCCCCACGACGAGATAGGTGATGCGCCCGGTCGCCATCCACAGCATGGAGATGAACAGGACGAAGATGAGCAGCGAGAAGCCCACGTCTCGTTCCGCCGTCATGACCAGCAGGGAGAAGCCCCACGCGAGGACGACCGGGCCGAATGGTCGTGGATCGGTGAACAGCCGGTTGCCGATGCGCACGGTCGGCATGGTGAGCAGCTCCCGCTTCTCCACGAAGTAGGAGGCGAAGAAGATGATGAGGGCGATCTTGGCGAGCTCGACGGGCTGGAAGGTGACCGGCCCGAGTCGCACCCATAGCCGAGCGCCGTTGATGTTCTGGCCGATCTTGGGAGCGAGCGGCACGAGCAGAAGGGCCAACCCGGCGAACGCCACCAGGTACCGGTAGCGGGCCAGGTCGCGCGAGTGACGCACGACGACCAGGGTCAGCACGTACACGGCCACGCCGAGGCCCGTCCAGACCGCCTGTAGCCCCGCCAGCTTGAAGTTGAGGCGGGCGATGACGACATAGCCGAGCCCGTTGAGGAGCGCTGCGATCGGGAGGATCACCGGTGTGGCGTCGGGCACCATCCATCGGTTGGCCATGTGGGCGATGAGGGCCAGCCCGAAGATGACCCCCAGGAAGGGACCCACGTCGGCGGGTATGGACGCGGTCTTGCCCAAGGAGGCCAGCACGTAGGCGAAGCCCACGACCATGGCCCCCAAGATCAGCAACCCCAGCTCGGTTCGTCTCCTGGACGTGACCGCTCGGCGTCTCGGTCTCACCGGCAGGGGAGCCTACTGCCCGGAGCGGCACCGCCTTGAGCAGGGCTTACTCGAACGGCCGCTCCACCCATCCCGGGAAGACGTCGGGCAGGTCGGCGCTCACGGTCATTCGAAATCGGGCTGGCCGCTTCTCCAGGAATGCGGCCACACCCTCGTGCGCATCGCCGGACCGGCCCATCTCGGCCATTGCCCGCGAGTCCATCTTGTGCGCCTCCATCGGATGGTCGGTACACAGCATTCGCCACAGCATCCGCCGAGCAAGCGCGACCGACACGGCCGAGGTCTCATCGGAGAACCGGGCGGCCACGCGGCGGGCCGCCGGGATCAGGTCATCATGGGCCACGACCTCGCGCACCAGTCCGGCGGTCGCAGCCTCCTCAGCTGGGAACACCCGCCCGCTGAGGACCCAGTCGAGCGCCGTATCGATCCCGACCACGCGGGGCAGGAACCAGCTGGAGCAGGCTTCGGGCACGACCCCGCGTCGGGTGAACACGAAGCCGAGCCTCGCCCGCTCGGACGCCAGGCGCACATCCATCGGTAGCGTCATCGTGATGCCCACGCCGACCGCGGGCCCGTTGATCGCGGCGATGACGGGCTTAGTCGAGTCGAAGATACGCAGCGCAACGATGCCACCGCCGTCGCGAGGGGGCGGCGCTTCGCCGACGCCACCGGCCGACCCCGAGCTCTCGAAGGCCGTGGCCCCGGCGGACAGGTCAGCGCCGGCGCAGAACGCCCTGCCTCGCCCCGTCACGACGATGGCGCGCACCTCGTCATCGGCATCGGCGCGATCGAACGCATCCAGCAGCTCGTGGAGCATTGTCACAGTGAAGGCGTTGAGCTGGTCGGGACGGTCCAGCGTGATGGTCAGGATTCGGTCCTCCACCTCGTAGGCGATCTGCTCGTACCCCATCGCATCGCTCCTTCGTGCCGGCCGTCAGCGCCATGGGCCGGGCTAACCTTGGGCCATGGCGGTCAATACCGGCCACATCCTGTCAGGGGGCCACGAGGGGCCGGTCGCCGGGGAGGCTCTCGATCCTCAGCTGCCCGCCGTGCGCTACCTCAACCGCGAGCTGTCCGAGCTCGACTTCAACGCGCGTCTGCTGGACCTCGCCGAGAGGCACGACGTGCCGCTGCTGGAGCGCGTCAAGTTCCTCGCCATCTTCAGCGAGCGGCTCGACGAGTTCTTCCAGGTGCGCGTGGCCGGACTCAAGGACCAGGTCGCTGCGGGGCTGGTCTCGCAATCCCCCGACGGCCGCAGCCCCGCCGAGCAGCTGCGGGCCATCCGTCCGAAGCTGGAGCAGATGGTCGCCCGCCAGAGCACCATCTTCGTGGGAGAGATCGTGCCCGCCCTGGACGAGGCCGGGCTCCACCTGTCGAGCTGGGACGCGCTGAATGACGACGACCGCAAGCACCTCGACGAGGTCTTCGAGCGGCTCGTCTTCCCGGTCCTCACCCCCCTGGCGGTCGACCCCGGGCACCCGTTCCCCTACATCTCGAACCTCTCGCTCAACCTGGCGGTGATGGTGAGCGATCCCGTCACGAGGGACCAGCGTTTCGCTCGCGTGAAGGTGCCGCCGCTGCTGCCCCGGTTCCTGGTCCTGCCGAGCGGAGATCGGTTCGTGGCTCTGGAGGAGGTGATCGCCGCCCACCTCGATGCCCTCTTCCCCGACATGGAGATCGGGGCGCACTACCCCTTCCGGGTGACCCGCAACGCCGATCTCACGCTGGAGGAAGGCGAGGCCGACGACCTGCTCGTCGCCGTGGAGATGGAGCTCCGGCGACGACGCTTCGGGCGGGCGGTACGGCTCGAGATCGATGCTGCCGCCGGCACCGAGGTGGCCGAGCTGCTGGCGCGGGAGCTGGAGATCGGTCCCGACGACGTGTACCGCGTCGAAGGACTGCTCGGGCTGGAGGGCCTGTGGGCCGTGCACGCCCTCGAGCGGCCGGACCTCCACGACCCGGCGTGGGCGCCCATGACCCAGCCCCGGCTGGCCACGGCGGGCGACGAGGCCGTCGACCTCTTCGCGGTGATCCGAGAGCGTGACGTGCTCGTCCACCACCCTTACGACTCGTTCGCCACGTCCGTCGAGGCCTTCATCGCCCAGGCAGCCGAGGACCGGCATGTGCTCGCCATCAAGCAGACCCTGTACCGGACCTCGGGCGACAGCCCCATCGTGCACGGTCTCATCCGCGCGGCCGAGCAGGGCAAGCAGGTCGCGGCCCTGGTGGAGCTCAAGGCGCGGTTCGACGAGCAGGCCAACATCGCCTGGGCGAAGGCGCTGGAAGAAGCGGGCGTCCACGTCGTCTACGGCCTGGTGGGTCTCAAGACGCACTCCAAGACAGCGCTCGTCGTTCGCCAAGAGGAGGATGGCGTCGTCCGCCGCTACTGCCACGTGGGCACGGGCAACTACAACTCCAAGACCGCCCGTCTGTACGAGGACATCGGGCTGCTGTCCGCCGATCCCGATCTCGGCGCCGACCTCACCGATCTTTTCAACTTCCTGACCGGCTACAGCCGTCGGTCGACCTATCGGCGGCTGATCCTGGCGCCGGTGGCCATGCGGGCGCGGATCATCGAGCTGATCGAGGCGGAGGCGGCTGCCGGTCCTGCCGGGCGGATCGTCATCAAGGTGAACGGCCTCGACGACCCGGCGATCATCGACGCGCTGTACGCGGCCTCCGCCGCCGGGGTGCCCATCGATCTCGTCGTCCGGGCCATCTGCTGCCTCCGCCCGGGCGTGCCCGGCCTGTCGGAGACAATCAATGTCCGCTCGATCGTGGGGCGATTCCTCGAGCACTCGCGGATCTTCAGCTTCGGCGGAGTGGGGGACCGCCCCGAGGTGATGCTCATCGGCTCGGCCGACCTCCGGCGGCGCAACCTCGACCGGCGCATCGAGGCGACCGTTCCCGTCATCGACCCCGAGCTTCGGGGCCGGCTCCGCGAGGTGCTCGACCTGCTCCTGGCCGACGACACCCAGGCCTGGACGCTCGGTCCGGACGGCTGTTGGTCGCGTGTGCCGACCGACGTCGGGATCAGCACCCAGAGGCGCCTCATGGAGGCGGCGCTGGAGCGGGCCCAACGGCGGAGGGAACCGGACCACCTGGCGTCGGCGCCCCGGACATAGCGCGTCGATGGGGATCGAGCGGGAGATCAAGCTGGCGGCCCCCCCGCATTTCGAGCTCCCTGACCTGGCCGATGCCATCCCGGACGCGGTGGTGAGCACCCTTCCGTCCCGCCGTTTGCGGGCGACCTATTGGGACACACCGGATCTGCGGCTGGCGCGGTCTGGTGTCAGCCTGCGGTACCGGGTCGAGGAGGGCGAGGACAGCAGTGGGGGGCGGTGGACGCTGAAGCTGCCCGGCGATTCCCACTCCTCGCGCCTCAGTCGGCGCGAGCTGGACTTCGAGGGCGCCCCAGGGTCGGTGCCGCCGGCCGCCGCCAGACTCGTGCGCGCCTACGTCCGCACCTCGACGCTGGGGCGCGTTGCCCGCCTCGACAGCAAGCGGGCGCGGCTGGAGGTCGCCGACATGTCTGGCCGTCCGCTGGCGGAGGTGGACGACGATGTCGTGTCGGTCATGGACGGCCGGCGGGTCCTGGCTCGATTTCGCGAGGTCGAGGTCGAGCTGTCGCCCGACGCCCCGGATTGGATTGCCGAGGAGGTGGCCAAGTGCCTTCGAGAGGCGGGTGCGGACAACCCGGTGCCGCTGCCCAAAGTCGTGCGGGCCCTGGGGCCTCAGGCCCAGGCGCCCTCCGATGCCCACATCGACCCTCCGGCAGAGGGTGCGCGAGCGGCGGAGTTGGTGCGTGCCGCGCTGGCCTCGGGTCTGTCCCGGCTGATCGCCCACGACCCGGGCGTGCGACTCGACGAGGATCCGGAGGACGTGCACCAGGCCCGCGTGGCGACCCGGCGCCTGCGCTCCGATCTTCGGACCTTCAAGACCCTCGTAGATCCCGAATGGGCCGAGGGTCTGCGACGGGAGCTCGGGTGGGTGGCCTCGCCGCTCGGAGAGGTTCGTGACGCCGACGTGCTCCTCGATCGGCTCCAGACCGAGACCGGCCGCATGCCTCCCGAGGACCGTCCTGCGGTCGGTGCCTTGATCGACCGACTCGTGGCGTCTCGACAGGAGTCCCTGGCAGCCCTGTTCGAGGTGCTCGACAGCAAGCGGTACGTCGCCCTTCTCGATGCCCTCGTCGACGGCATCGCCAAGCCCGCGCTCACCCCGGTCGCCGAGCAGCCGGCCGTGGAAGTGGCGTCGACCCTGGTAGCGAAGGCGTGGCACAAGCTTCGTCGGTCGATCTCGGATCTCGGTTCGGAGCGCGCCGACACCGAGCTCCATCGGGTTCGCATCAAGGCCAAGCGCTGTCGGTACGCCGCCGAGGCCGTGACCGGGATCGAGGGGCGCCCGGCCAAGCGGTTCGCCTCCGCCGTCGCCGGCCTGCAGGACGCGCTTGGTCAGCTGCAGGACTCGGTGGTGGCGTCCGCCTGGTTGCGCGCAGCCATCACCACGGACACGTCGGTCGACCAGGCTGTCGCCATCGGCGAGCTGCTCGGCTTCGCCGCGGTTGCCGCAGAGGAGTCGCGCCGCGCCTGGCCCGAGGCGTGGAAGGGAGCCCGACGCAAGTCGCTGCGATCGTGGCTGAGCTGAGCGGCCCGCCCGACGAGCCCGAGACAGCCGACCCGGGAGGCCGGCCCGACGAGCCCGACGAGACAGCCGGCCCGGAGCCGGTCGTTGCCGCCGCCGGGGGGGTCGTGTGGCGCCGCGGCGAGGGCGATGTGATCGAGGTCGTGCTCGTGCACCGGCCCCGGTATGACGACTGGTCGCTGCCCAAGGGCAAGCTCGACGCTGGGGAGGATCACGCCACCGCCGCCCGGCGCGAGGTCGAGGAGGAGACGGGGCTCCTGTGCACGCTTGACGAACCCCTCCCGACCAGCCGGTATCGCGACCGGCGGGGCCGACCGAAGCTGGTGCGCTATTGGCTCATGCACCCGGTGGCCGAGGCCAGCCCGCCATCTGCCTACGCCACCGGCGAGGTGGACCAGGTGGTGTGGCCTGCGGTCGACGACGCTGTGGCGCTGGCGACCTACGTGCGGGACCGGGAGCTGATCCAGACTGCCGCCGCGCTCGTTCGAGGGCGGACGTAGGATCGTCGGGTGACTACGCACGTCCTGGCGGTGTCGTTCTCCGACGTGCTGGCGGTGATTGCCCTGATCGTGGCGGTGACCGTCATGTTCTCGGCTCTGGCTGGCGTGGTCCTCGCGCGCCGGCTGAAGCGCCCGCTGCTGTTGGCTCCTGGAGCCCGGGGGGTCTCGGTTCCGCTGCGTTGGCGCTGGTCGTTGTCGCCCGCAGCGGTCCTCCATCGCCGGCTCGTGCTGGCCACGAACTCGGTGCTGTCGACGGGCCCGATCGAAAGCACACGTTGGGGCGGCGTACGGCAGCGGGCGCCGTGGCAGGAGCTTCTCCAGGACCTCCTGGACCTGGCCGTCTCCGTCGATCGCCGCCTGGTGGCCGCCGAGCGGCAGCCTCGCGGCCTGCGGCGCAGGCTGTACGCCGATATCGAGCCTCAGGTGGCGAAGGTGGAGCAGGTCGCCGAGCGCATGCGCAGCACGGTCAGCGCCAGCGGGCTGGGTGGCGGCGACCGCTCGGCCGACGACGTCGTCGCCCGGCTGGACGCCATCGACGCCGCCCTGGGCGAGATCGAGGGGCTCGACCCGGACAAGGCGCTCGAACGGGGTACCGGCCCGGGAGGCCGGTCCGACCATGCAGCCGGCCCGGGAGGCAGGTCCGACACTGCAGTCGGCCCCGGGACCGCCCCGCCCCCTGGAAGCGGGGCGAGCACGTCCACCGGCACCAGCTGGACCGAGAAGGTGCCCTGGCCGGGCCAGCGACGCCCTGATCGGCCCGGCGGCTGACGCCCCACCGGGCGGGTCAGTCGGGTGGGGCGTCGTCCTTCTCGACCGGGGTCCCGTTGCCCGTCCCGGTCGCCTGGTCGGCGCCGACCTCCCGGTCGGTCCCGCTGTGCGGCGAGCGCAGCCCGTGACGGGCGGCCCAGTGGTGACGATCCTCCGCCTCTTGCCCCGCGGCCTCGGCCAGTTCCTCGAGCTCTTGGGCCCGGCGCCGGCGCGAGGCGCCGGGCTCGACCCGCAAGGAGAGATAAGAGAGCGCTCCGACTGGGATCGGAAGCCAGAAGTTCACTAGTCGGTAGGTGATCACACCGAGAATGGCGACGCCCCGGGGTGAGCCGAACCCGACAAGTGTGGGTACGAGGATGCCCTCGACGACCCCCAACCCTCCTGGTGTGATGGGGACCACGGCCATGACGTTGGCCAGCCCGTAGGCCACGAGCAGGCCGTAGGGCGTCGTCAGGTGACCGAAGGCGGCGACGAAGACCCACAGCGACGAGGCGTCCAGCAACCAGAACGCCGCGGCCCAGCCGATGGCCCGTCGGAGCAGGGGGCGGTCTTGGGACAGCTCGCGCAGGCGCGTGGCGAGCCGGCGGACCCCGGCGGTGACCATGTCCTGGTCGAGGAAGGGCACGCGGGATGCCACCCAGCGCAGGATGTCCGCCGCTCGTTCCTCCCCCCTCGTGAACAACAGCACGAGCGTGGCAACAGCGGCCATCAGGAGCGCGCCCACGAGCGCGGCGATGCCGTACAAGGGGTTGAAGCCGCGCAACGGGATGGAGATGACCAGCGCGATCCACAGCAGCACGTTGAGCACGACGGCCGAGCCGATGCCCTGGGTGGCGACCGCGAAGGTGGCGTCGGCTCCACTGACGCCGGATTCGGTGAGCAGGCGCAGGCCGACCGGGGTGCCCCCGGCCGTGCCCGCCGGCAGGACGTGGCTCACCGCCAGGGTGGACATGTTGATCCGGAGGATCGTGAACCGGGACGGCGCGCCGTGGGGGAGGACGGCCCGGGTGAGCTGCGAGTAGGCGAGCAGCGCCCCCGCCTCGAGGAAGACGCCGGCGGCGGCGTAGCCCAGGTTGACCTGGCTGATCAGGTGGAGCGAGCGGCCGGCTCCGGCCAGCTGTGGCAGCACCAGGTACTCGACGACCAGGCCCAGGGCCAGGAGGGTGACGGCGTGTCGCACCGAGCGGGAGAGCAAGCTCCTGCTGCCCGCCCGGCGCCGGCCGTTGCGCCACCAAGGCGACGGTTGGTCGGGGCTCGTCATCGGGCCTCGGCGGTCATCCGAGCGCGCCGCGTCGCATACTCCATCGTTGCATGCTGTCGGTGCCCCGGGGCCGACGGTTCTGCCGGTGATGGCACCAAAGGCCGGGTGTGGTCCCGTATGCTGCTCGGGCATGAGGGTCCTGGTCGTCCTCCCGACCTACCAGGAGGCTGAGAACATCGCCACCGTCCTGCGGCGGGTCCGCGCCGCCGACGGGGCCGCGCACGTGCTGGTCGTCGACGACGCCAGCCCGGACGGGACGGCCGACGTCGCCCTCGGGGTGGGCGAGGAGATCGGCGGAATCGACGTGCTGCGGCGCCCGGGCAAGGCCGGCCTCGGCAGCGCCTACCGGGACGGGTTCGCCTGGGGCCTGGAACGCGGGTACGAGGCCTTCGTCGAGATGGACAGCGACCTGTCGCACGACCCGGCGGCGCTTCCGGATCTGCTCGCTCCTCTGACTCACGGCGCCGACGTCGTGGTCGGCTCGCGCTACGTGCCCGGGGGCTCGATCCCGCATTGGGGGTTGCACCGCCGAGCGCTCTCGCGCGCCGGCAACGTGTACGCGGCCGTCCTGCTGGGCCTCCACATCACCGACCTCACGTCGGGGTATCGCGCCTACGCCGCCAACATCCTCGGTCGCATCGACCTGGGGGCCGTGCGGGCCGACGGCTACGGGTTCCAGATCGAGATGGTGCACCGCGCCGCGCTAGCCGGCGGACTGGTCACCGAGGTGCCGATCCGCTTCATCGACCGCGTCGAGGGCCGCTCCAAGATGTCGATGCGCACCATCGTGGAGGCGCTCGCCCTGGTGACATGGTGGGGCGCCATCCGGGTCGTGCGCCGCCGGCCGCGGGCACGGGCCCAGGACGGGGAGGCCCGCATGGGCCCTCCTCGCCAGCCCACACTCTGACCTGCTGGGCCTCAGCTCCCGACGACGCCGTGGTCGCCGAGGGGCCCGACCTTCCAGTCCCGCTCCCGCACACGCTCGGCCAAGAGGGGAAGGGACCGTAGAGCCGTCTGCCACGCCCCGGGGGCGGAGACGCAGTCCGAGTCGTGGAGGACGACCGTCGCTCCGGGGACGAGCCCGCGCTCGAGCTCGGCGACCACGGTCGTCGGCGTGGCGTTGGCCCGCCAGTCCTTGCCCCATGACGTCCACAGCACCATCTGGAGCTGCAGGTGCCGGGCGGCCAGCAGTGTCCCGCTCGAGACGGCGCCGTAGGGCGGCCGGAACCAGACCGGGCCTACGCCGGTCGCGTCCTCCACGACGCTGACCGCGCGCGACAGGTCGGCCAGCACCCCCCTCGGCGACTGTCGCAGGTGCGAGCGGTGCTCGTCGGCGTGCACCCCGATCTCGTGGCCGGCGGCCGCCACCTCGGCGGCGAGCCCCGGAGCTCGACGAACCATGGTGCCCAGCATGAAGAAGGTCGCGGTCCACCCGAGTGCCGCCAAGGCTTCGAGGAACGCTGGAGTCGATCGGGGATCAGGGCCGTCGTCGAAGGTGAGCGCCACATGGCCCGGCCGGCCCACGCCGTGCATCGTCGGGAGGAGGCGATAGGCCGATGGGACCACCCGGACCACGGACGGACCGACGTGGGCCACGGCCAGGGCCGCGCCGCCCGCCAGAACGAGGCTCCGCCGGGGAGCCCGCAGGATGCTCGACATGCGAGCACAACGTATCGTCGCGGGACGATGCCTGTTCTCGCCGCCCTCGGCGCGGCCATGCTGTACGCCCTGGCGTCGGTGCTCCAGCAGCGGGCCGCTGGCGAGGCCCCGGCGGACCGGTCGCTGCGATTGCGCCTGCTCGTGGGCCTGGTCGCCCGCCCGTTGTGGCTGATCGGCATCGTGGCCGACGGCGCCGGCTTCGTGCTGCAGTTCGTGGCCCTGGACCACGGCTCCCTCGTGCTCGTCCAGCCGTTGCTCGTGAGCGGACTGCTCTTCGCGCTGCCGTTAGGCGCTGCGCTGACCCATCGCAGTCTCTCCCCCTCGGAGTGGCTGGGCTCGGCCGCCACGGTGGCGGGGCTCGCGCTCTTCCTCGTGGTCGCATCCCCCGCACCTGGGCGCGACGAGGCCAGCAACGTGACATGGGCCATCACCGGTGCATGCACCCTGGTACCCATCGCCCTCATGATCGCGTTCTCCCGCTCGACAGGCGGAGCATTGAAGGCCGGCCTCCTGGCTGCCGCCGGGGGCGTCTTCTACGGCCTGGCGGCGGCGCTGACCAAGGTGACGGCGGAGGACTTCCACAGCGGTATCGTCCGAACGTTCACCACCGCCTGGGAGCCGTACGCCCTCGTCATCAGCGCCGTCGTGGCCATGGTGGTGGTGCAGAGCGCCTTTCAGGCCGGTCCCTTGCGGTGGTCGCTGCCGACCCTGACCGTCGTCGACCCGGTGGTGAGCATCGTCATCGGGGCGCTGGCCCTCGGGGAGCGGATCTCGACCCGCGGTGCGGCACCAGCGCTGGAGATCATCGGGCTCGTGGCCATGGCGGGCGGCGTCTTCCTGGTTGCCCGGTACCCGCTCGTGCTGGGAGCCGAGGAGACGACCGCCACCAGTGTCTGAGGTCGCCTGCGCCACGCCGCGCCGTGACGCCAGGGTCCGGTGAGCGAGCGCCCTCCCGCCCTGCAGAGCAGCGACCGCGGCCACGGTCCCGTGGTCGTGCTGGTCCACGGCCAGCCCGGGCAGGCAGCCGATTGGCGCGTCGTCGCCGGGGCCCTCGAGTCCAGCCATCGCGTGATCGTCCCGGACCGACCGGGCTACGGGCGGACGGGCGGTGCGGCGGTGGGGGTGGCGGCGAACGCCGACGCCCTCGGTCGGCTGCTCGACGACAACGGCATCGAGTCGGCAACCGTCGTCGGGCACAGCTTCGGTGGCGGCGTGGCTCTCGCCCTCGCCCTCCGCCGCGGGGAGCTGGTTGGTGGGCTGGTCCTGGTCGGGTCCGTCGGCACCCGAAGCAGTCTCGGGCCGCAAGATCACGTCCTGGGGCTGCCGGTCCTGGGCGAGAGTCTGGCCTTCGCCGGCTTCCAGGCATCGCGATGGCTCCTGCCGGCCCTGCGTCGACGGTCCACTCGGCTCCCGCCGGCAATGGCGTCCTGGTTGCGGTCCGTCCCCGAGCCGGGACCGGCTGTCGACGGGGCCACGCCCCCGAGTGCGGCGACGTGGCGGAGCTTCGTCATCGAGCAGCGGGCCCTGCTGGTCGAGACCCCGGCGCTCGAGGCCGGGTTGGGCTCGGTTCGGGCGCCCACCGCCGTCGTCGCCGGACGCAGGGATCGGGTGGTCCCGACCCGGGCTGCGGTCGACCTCGCGGAGGGGATCCCTGGGGCAGAGCTGGTCTGGGTGCCCGCCGCCGGGCATCTCGTTCCCCAGGAGGCGCCGGGCGTGCTCGTCGACGTCGTCCGGCGCTATGCCTCCGAGAGATGAGGCCTTCCCGAAGGAGATAGGCGTGATTGGGACAGTTGATGGGAACATGGATAGCTGGGGTGGCCGGCTGGTGCGCAGCCGGAAGCGTTGGCAAGAGGAACGACGAGAGTTCGAACGCCGGGACCGGGCGATGCGCCCGCCCCGGAGGCATCCCAACCGGGGGGCCAGTCACATGGGGTTCGGCGATGCCGGTGTGCAAGAGAGCTGCTACGCCGGAGGAGCCAATGGAGTCGATTCGATGGGCAATCTGGGACGTCGAGCGTTGGCGTCAAGATGCCGCGTGCCGCGACGTGGACCCGGAGGTCTTCTTCCCGGTCGGGGTGACGGGCCCGGCGGTGACCGCCATCGCCGCCGCCAAGGCGATCTGCGCCGACTGCGCCACGCAGTCGGCGTGCTTGGAGTTCGCCGTCAGCACCAATCAGGAGTACGGCATCTGGGGCGGCACCAGCGAGGAGGAGCGCCGGGACATCCGGCGTGCGCGCCGGGCCGCTCGACGCCTCCGCCGGGCCTCCTGAGGCGGTGACCGGCGACATGATCGCCGGTCGGTACCGGTTGGGCCAGCCACTCGGTAGCGGGGGCATGGCCGAGGTGTACGACGCCATGGACGAGCGGCTCGAGCGGCCGGTCGCCGTCAAGCTGCTGCGCGCCGACCTGAGCGGCGACCCGGGCCTCCGCCGCCGGTTCGAGGTCGAGGCCCGTTCGGCCGCTCGCCTCGTGCATCCCAACGTCGTCGGGGTGTTCGACACCGGAGAGCTCGGCGACAGGCCCTACATCGTGATGGAGCGTCTTCCCGGCGCCACCCTGGCCGATCGTCTCCGGGAGGGTCGGATGGACGAACCCGGGACCCGTCGCTTGGCTTCGGAGGTGCTCGGCGCCCTCGCCGCCGCCCACGCCGCGGGCATCGTCCATCGTGACGTCAAGCCGTCGAACATCCTGTGGGCGCGCGACGGGTCGGTCAAGGTCGCCGACTTCGGTATCGCAAAGGGTCTCGAGCCCCTCCTCGACACCCACACCGGCGACATCACGGGGACCAACCTCGTCATCGGTACTCCCGCCTATCTGGCACCCGAACGTTTGGCGGGGGAGCGGGCCACGCCGAGCTCGGACCTCTGGTCCCTCGGGGCGGTGCTGTACGAAGCACTGGCAGGAGTGCGTCCGTTCTCTCGTGCCACCGCGCTCGTGCAGGACCCCGATCGGCCCGAGCCCGTTCCCCTCGAGGTGCGCAGGCCCGGCGTCGACCCGCGGTTCGCCGCAGTGATCGACCGGGCTCTGGCCCGGTATCCCGATCAGCGCTTCGCCTCGGCCGCCGAGATGGCGGCCGCCGCCGGCCTGAGCCTGGCCGGCGTATCCGCCTTGGCGGCGGGCGCCGACCCGGCCACGGCGAGGCTGGAGAGCGAGCCCGCGGGCCCGACAGCGGTCATGGGCGGGCGGACCGCGGTCCTCGGAGGCGACGAGGTCGCCCAACCGCCCGTGGCGCCCGCCGGCCCGCCAGCCGGGCGTGATCAGCGGGCCGGTCGACTGCGCGCCGTCGCCTTGCTGGCGGTGGTCCTGGTCGCGCTGGCCGCCATCGGCATCGCCCTGGCGTTGCGGGGAGACAGCGGCTCGACGCCCACGACCACCACGACCTCGGTGCCGGCGACGACCGGCGTGACTCGTCCGCCCACCACCCGTCCCCCGGTCACGACGACGACGTCGGCACCGACGACCACGACCACCGCCCCCACCACGACCACCTCGTCCAGCACGACGACCTCGTCGACCACGTCGACCACGAGCGGGGCCTTGGGGAGGATCGGTCGTGATCGCAAGGTCGCCAACGCCCCCAACAGCGGCGGCGGCTGAGCCGACTCACGGAGCGCCCGAGGCCTGGACGGTGAAGGCCAGCTGACTGCGTTACGCCGAAACGGTTGCGCCGACCGGCCCGGTTGCTTACCATCTGGCCGTCCCTCGCTGAAATTTTGGGGTGGGCACCGGCGGATCGACAGAGACGAGGCGGGCCATGGCGGCACGGCGGCGCATGGGTAGGCGATGACCGTAGAGCTGCGTCCCACGGGCGTGGCGTGCAACATCCAGTGCCAGTACTGCTACCAGAACCCGATACGCGACGCTGACAACGTCCCCCGGTCCTACGACCTCGAGGCGATGAAGGCGGCGGTGGAGCGGGAGGGTGGTCCGTTCACCGTCTTCGGTGGCGAGCCGCTGCTGGTGCCCGAGGAGGATCTCGAAGAGCTCTGGGCGTGGGGGCTCGAGCGCTTCGGCTCCAATGGGATCCAGACCAACGGCGTCCTGATCAACGACAACCATGTGCGGATGTTCCGCCAGTACAAGGTGCAGGTCGGGATCTCCGTCGACGGTCCGGAGGAGCTCAACGACGTCCGCTGGGCCGGCAGCCTCGAGCGCACTCGGGAGAACACGGCCAAGACCGAGGCCGCTATCGAGCGGCTGTGCCGGGAGGGCATTCCCCCGAGCCTGATCGTCACCCTGCATCGGGGCAACGCCACGGCGGACAAGCTGCCCGTGCTGCACGACTGGTTTCGACGACTGGAGGCCATGGGAATCACCTCGGCTCGCCTGCACGACCTCGAGGTCGAAGGTGAGGACATCGGAGCGGCCTACGCCCTGTCCGCCGAGGAGAACATCTCTGTCTTCCTGGGCTTCGCCGCCCTGGAGGCGGAGCTCTCCAGCCTGCGATTCGACGTGTTCGACGACATGCGCAACCTGCTGGTGGGCAACGACGACTCCTCGACGTGCACCTGGAACGCCTGTGATCCCTACACCACCAGGGCCGTCCGCGGGGTCGAGGGCACCGGCCAGTCCAGCAACTGCGGGCGCACCAACAAGGACGGCATCGACTTCGTGAAGGCACCGGTCGAGGGCTTCGAGCGCTACCTGGCCCTCTACCACACGCCCCAGGAGCACGGGGGCTGCAAGGACTGCCGGTTCTTCATCATGTGCAAGGGACAGTGCCCCGGCACCGCCATCGACGGGGACTGGCGCAACCGGTCCCGGGACTGCGAGCTGTGGAAGGGCATGTTCCGCCACCTCGAGGACAAGATGCTCGATGACGGACAGCAGCCGCTGTCCACGAGTCCGGAGCGTCGTCAGATCGAAGGCGCCTTCCTCGACCTCTGGAGCGCCGGTCAGAATCTGACCATCGCCGGCACCCGCCGGTGGATCAGCGAGGGACGAGGCCTGGCGGCGGCCTCCGCCGCTGCTGGGAGCCACGGCGACATCCCCCATGGAGACAGCCCGCACGGCGATGGCTGAGACCCTGACCACCCTCGACGGCGCGGGTTCCCTGGCCGCGCACCCACCGGCAGAGGTGGCGGGCCCGGGAGGCCGGCCCGCGGAGATGGAGCGCCTCGACTTCACGCTGCCGGACTTCACCCGCCTGGCCTGGGTGAACGACGGGGCCGAGCGGGTGTGGCGTCCGCGCATCGAGCGCATCGCCACAGCGTGGGCGGAGACCGAGTGGCGGGCGGTGCTGGCCGGTGTCCGCTCCTGCGCGGTCACGATGGCCTCGCCCCAGGAGTTCCTCACCATGGGTGCCAGCTGGGCCGAGGAGGGCCTCAACGCCCTGCCGGTCGAGATGGCGGGTGTCTCTGGTCAGCCCTACTCGGCCACGGGGGTGCCGGCCGAGGCGGGGCAGCCGTTCGTGTTCCGCTTCGTGGTGGGCCGTCCCGCTGACGTCGCCGCCTTCAAGGCGGCTTGGGATGCCGGCGATCAGGAGGCCATCGGCGATCACCTCGGCTATCCCGCCTGCTGTCGTGAGTTCTTCCGGCGCGTGTGGGTGGACGACGGCATGGTCGACACGACGTGGCCGATGGCCGCGGCGACGGCCGGCGCTGCACCCGGAGCGACGACCGTCGAGGCCAACGGTCCCCCGGAGGCGAACATCCTGTGGCGGTGGATGGGCGTCCGAGCCGTGCCCCACCTTCCCTGCCGGCTCGACTGCGCTGCGACGGCCGACCTTGGCAGACGCCTGATCGAGGTCGGCCGCCAGACCGGGTTCGCCGAGGAGATGGACTGGCTGACCGAGATCCTCTCCTGGTCGGTGGAATGGTCGGCGCTGCACGGCATCGCCCAGGTCAAGACACCGGTGTTGAAGGTGTCCACCCGCACCGACGCCACGACACGGCGCTACGTGGTGCGGCGCAGGGGAAGCGTCCATCCTCCCGAGGGCGTGCGCGGCCTCGCGTTCCCGTTCGAGGTGCCGGTGCGGCTTCGCCTGAGCGAGAGCCGAGGGTTTCGCCGGGGCCTGGAGAACGCCGTCCGCCAGCACCCCCGGCCCTCGTGGTACGCGAGCGACAACGGCTTCGCCTCGGTGAGAGCCATGCACGACGCCCACCGCCCGGTGGTCGATGCCGGTGTGGCCGCCCTCGGGCAAGGCGGGGGCAACGTCTTGGATCTCGGCTGTGGCAACGGAGCCCTGCTGGAGGGGCTGGCCGCCGCCGCTCCCGGCGTGGTGCCGTTCGGCGTCGACGTCGACCCCAAGCGGATCGAGCATGCTCGCGAGCTCCATTTCGGCCACGCAGACAACTTCGTGAGCGGCGACATGTTCGAGAACGATCAGCTCTGGGTCGAGGGGCGGCGATTCGCGCTGGCCCTCCTGATGCCCGGCCGACTGCTGGAGACCGACGAACGGAGCGCCGCCACGTTGCGCGAGCGGCTGGGCCAGTGCTGCGACCGGGTGGTCGTCTACGCCTACGGCGACTGGCTCAGCCAGGCCGGCGACCTCGCCAACCTCGCCAACCAAGCTGGCCTGACTGTGACAGGGCCTGGCGGCCAGCAGGCCGCTCTCGCTGTTGTTGACGGACCGACCCCAGGGGGGACTGATGGCTGACATGGACAGGCGTGACGCGAGCGAGCCGCCGTCGGACGACGAAGGGCGACACGCGCGACAGCGGCAGTTCTCCCGGCGGGAGATCCTGCGCGCCGGCATGGCGGTTCCGGCAGTGCTCGCGGTGCCGGCACTGGCCGCCGCCTGCGGTGGCGGGACGAGCACGACGGCGGCGGCCGGCCATGGGGACCACAGCGACTCGGGCAACCATGCCGACCATGCCGACCACAACGACACCTCCCACAGCGACTCCTCCCACAGCGACTCCGCCCACACCGACTCCGCCCATACCGACAAGGGGCACACCGACCACGCGGACACCACTCACAACGACACCACCCACGGGGACACGACCCACACCGACACGGCGCACACGGACACGATCCACAAGGACTTCGTGCATTTCGACCAGGGGCACCACGACTTCGTGCTGCACAACGACAATTTCTTCGACCACGTGGACAACATCCACCACGACATCCACAGCGACTTCATCCACAAGGACGCGATCCACCCCAATCCCTGAGGGGGACCTGAGCGGAGAGGTCGGCAGCTGGGCTACTTGAACCAGATGCGCTGGTATTCGCGGCTCTGTGGGTGCAGGAGCAGGGCCACCAGGGCGATCTGGAAGATGACGCCGATCACTCCCAGCCCGAGCACCACGCTGGCGCCGGCGACGATGGCGAGGATGAGCAGCACCAACGGGAGGAACGCCGCCGCCACCCCGACGATGTAGCCCCACTTGCGCTCGTTGGCGATCCCGTAGCCGCCGAGTACCTCAGCGGCGATGATGACGATGCCGAACAGACCCGCCGCCCCTCCGATGATGAGGCTGAGCAGGCCGAGCGCGGCGTTGACATACAGCAGCATCACGCCGATCTGCAGCGTCTGCGGCTGCGTCTGGTTGAGCCACCTTCGACCCTCCATGCCCGCAGGCTACTTGACGGGCTGCGGCGTGCGCGGCACGCCCTCGGACGAGAGCTGTCCCGCAAGCTGGCCGCAGGCGGCATCGATGTCGGCTCCCCGGTTGCGGCGCACAGTGGCGTTCACCGAGCGCGAGGCCAGCTCGCCCTGGAAGGCTCTCACCCGGTCAGGTGGGGTCCCCTTGGCCGGCCAGCCTGGCGTGGGATTGAGGGGGATGAGGTTCACATGGGCGCCCAACGGGCGGGCGAGGTCTGCGAGCTGGGCGGCGTCGGTCGGTGAGTCGTTCAGGTCGTCCATGAGCGCCCATTCGAAGGAGACCCGGCGGCGGGTCCGGGACCGGTAGCGACCGCAGGCGTTCATGAGCGCGGCGAGCGGATACCGACGATTGACCGGCACCAACCGATCACGCAGGGCGTCGTTGGCGGCGTGGAGCGACACGGCCAGGCCGACGCGGAGCCGGTCCTCGGCCAGTCGCCGGATACCCGGGACAAGGCCGACGGTGGAGATGGTGAGGTGGCGGGCGGAGATGCCCAGCTCGGACTGGATGCGCTCGATCGCCCCGCCGAGCTGGCGATAGTTGGCCAGCGGCTCGCCCATCCCCATGAAGACCACGTTGGAGAGTCGGCGAGGCGGAACCAGCTGCCGACACGATCTCATCGCCCGGGCCACCTGCTCGACGATCTCGCCGATCCGCAGGTTGCGCCGAAAGCCCGCCTGGCCCGTGGCGCAGAACCCGCACCCCATGGCGCACCCGGCTTGGCTCGACACGCACACGGTCGACCGGTCCCGGTAGTGCATGAGCACCGTCTCGATCTGGCTGCCGTCAGCCAGGCTCCACAGCCACTTGCGGGTCCACCCCCCGTCGGCGGTCGACTCGCTCTCGATGCGCAGCGCCGGCGCCAGGGCAGGTTCCTCCGCCAGCTGGCACCGCAGCCGTCTCGGCAGCTCGGTCATCTCGGTCGGGTCTGCCACGCGCCGGTAGAGGCCGTCCCACACCTGTCCGACCCGCCACGCAGGCTCGTCGCCGAGCAGGGCGCCCAGCTGGCTCCGGCTGAGCTCGTAGCGGCTGTCCACGCCTGCCCACGCTACAGGTACGCGGTCGTGGCGGGCGGAGGACCGCTCGGCCCTCGACACTCAGTACCGTGGAGGTCATGGCGTCGGGCGCGAACCGGGTCCGCTCACGGAACCTCCCCCTCCCGCATCGGGGCCTGTCGCGATCGACCGACGCCATCGCCGGCGAGCACCACCATCGCAACGTGCAAGG
The DNA here is from genome assembly GCA_963717645.1 of uncultured Actinomycetes bacterium. Classification (GTDB taxonomy): domain Bacteria; phylum Actinomycetota; class Acidimicrobiia; order Acidimicrobiales; family AC-9; genus AC-9. The sequence goes on from CAVQWQ010000008.1 coordinate 72,653, forward strand.
AGGCGCCGCCCGGGCTGCGGTGTTCGGGATCAGCGACGGTCTGGTGTCGAACGTCTCGCTCATCCTGGGCGTGGCCGGGGCTCACCCTGCCGCAGGGGTCGTGCGGCTGGCGGGCCTGGCCGGGCTGCTCGGCGGCGCCTTCTCGATGGCCGCGGGCGAGTACATCTCGATGCGAGCCCAGTCCGAGCTGATGGAGAAGGAGCTCGAGCTCGAGCGGACCGAGATCCACCGCCGCCCCGAGGGCGAGCGACGGGAGCTGGCCCACATCTACGAGAGCCGGGGCGTCGATCCGGGCGTGGCCCAGGACCTGGCGACCGAGATGATGCGGGACCCGGACGTGGCCCTCGACACCCACGCTCGTGAGGAGCTCGGGATCACGCCCTCCTCGCTCGGCTCGCCGGTTCAGGCCGCCCTGTCGTCGTTCGCGGCGTTCGCCCTGGGCGCCCTGGCACCCCTGCTCCCGTGGTTCTTCGTGACCGGCACCCCCGCCATCCTGGCGTCGGTCGTCGTGGGCGTGGTGGCGGCTCTGGTGGTGGGAGCGGCGCTGGCCAGGTTCACCGGCAGGGCCGTAGTGCATTCCGCGCTGCGACAGCTGGCGATCTCAGCTCTGGCGGCGGGGGTGACGTACTCGATCGGCAGGGCCGTCGGCGTCTCAGGCGCGGCCTGACGCGGGCGGGCGCGCCCGACCTTCGTCGCCACCAGGCGCTGCCGATGCGCGTGCGGGCACGTCGACCACGTACGCACGGTCGACGTGGTCCACGGTGAAGCCGACGTCGCGGTAGAGCGTCACCGCCGATTCGTTGGAGGCGTCCACGTACAGCATTCCCGTCGGCAGGCCCCGTCCGGCCAGCCAGTCCAGGCCGGCGAGGAGGAGCCTGCGCCCGAGGCCGAGTCCCTGGAAGGCGGGGTCCACGGCGATCACATAGATCTCCCCGAGCGGCGGATCGTGGTCGGCGTGGACCTTGGTCCAGCAGAACGCAGCCAGGCGCCCGTCCCGCTCGTGGAGGAGGAACCCCTTCGGGTCGAACCAGCTCTCCCGCTCCCTGCGTAGCAACGTCTCCAGGTCCCACTCGCCCTGCTCCGGATGGGACGAGAACGCTCGGCCGTTGACCTCCAACCACGCCACCTCGTCCCGCCCGGGCTCGAACGGCCGTGTCTCCACGGGATCTCGACCGCCGGGGACCGGCAGGGGACGGCGCATCTGCAGCAGCTCCCGTCCGCGGGCCATGCCGTTGGCGGCGGCGATGGCGTCGTGCTGGGGACGAGGCTTGGGCACCCACATGTGCACGTGGCCTCCGCCCTCCCGTGCGACCTCGTCGAGGGCGGCGCGGACCAGGTCGACTCCGACCGCGTCGCCCGGCGCGCGGTGGTGAGGGTCGACCACGAACTCGATGGCCCAGCTCGCCCGGCCCCGACTCAGCTGGGCGTAGCCGACGGGATGACCGTGGCCGGCCTCCCAGGCCACGAAGCCGGCGAACCCGGTCCGGCCTCCCTCGACCAGATCCAGCCACATGTGCTCGCCGAGCGGGAGGTGCTTGTCGGCGAGAGCCGCCAGGTGGAGCAGCTCCGACACGGCGGCGATGTCCGCCTCACCCATTCGACGCTTCACCTCGAGCTGCACGCAGCCGAGGGTAGCGCCGGACATCCGTACGGCCCGGTACCGGCGGTAGCGTGCTCGTCCATGGTTCGACCACGCAGTCCTCGCGGCCGGGCTCGCGAGACGGCGACGAGGCTGGCCGACGAGTACCCAGGCGACGCGCGTGAGCTGACCGCCCTTCATCACGAGAACGCCTTCCAGCTGGTCGTGGCGACGATCCTGTCGGCCCAGACCACCGACGAGCGGGTGAACGAGGTGACGCCAGCGCTCTTTCGCGCCTACCCGGGCCCCGAGGAGCTGGCTGGTGCGGATCTCGAGGAGCTCGAGGCACTCGTCCGTCCGACGGGGTTCTTCCGCAACAAGGCCCGCAGCCTCAAGGGCATGGCCGCGGCGATGGTCGAGCGCTTCGGTGGCGAGGTCCCTTCGTCGGTCGAGGACCTCACCTCCCTCCCGGGCGTCGGGCGCAAGACGGCGAACGTGATCCGCAGCGTCGGGCTGGGCCTGCCCGGGTTGCCCGTGGACACCCACGTCGGGCGGCTCAGCCGACGATTGGAACTCACAGCCCAGACCGACCCCGTCAAGGCTGAGCACGAGCTGGCTGCACTGCTCCCGCCGGACGAGTGGGGTCTGTTCAGCCTCCGGTTGATCCTCCACGGCCGCCGGGTGTGCGTGGCCCGCCGGCCGCACTGCGTCGATTGCGTGCTCAACGACTTCTGCCCCTCGGCGGAGCTTCCGGCCGGACGGGCCCGGGCCCGGGCAGGAACAAGGACCAAGAAGGCGACGTTGTAACGAGGTGGAACCGGTTCCCGCCACCTGGTTCCACGAGCGAGTACGGGAACCGCCGCCCGGCTCGCTCCGCTGACGGCGCCCACCCGGGCGCCGTCAGCGTGTGAGAGCCCCGCACCAGCCCGGGTGGGTTCACGAGCGCCGGCTGTCGGCGTCGATGACCTTGTTGAGCCGGCGTTGGGCACCGTTCAGAGATCGTTCGACCCCGTAGAGGTCGGCAGCCAGCTCGTCGCGGTCAGCCGACGCGTAGCCGTCGGCGATGGCCGTGATGCGTCTGGTCAGCTCGTCGAGGGCCGTCGCCAGCGAGGAGAGCTCCGCGCTCGATGCAGTCATGCCCAGATATTGGCCCGCAGCGAGGCGCACCGGGACAGTTCCTCGGTTCCACATTGGGTCGAAATTGGCGTCGCGCCCGCCAGCCCCGACCCACTCTCGGCGTCAGGTGGAACAGGACCAACGGTCGATGGCGCCGAGCTGGGCCGGTAATGCCGGGAGGCGCCCGGAACGCGACCGTTACGATCGGATGGCGATGCTCACCCGACTCGACCTGCGGGGCGTGACCGACCTCGTCGGGATCCTGCCCAGGCCGGCGATGGCCAAGGAGCCGCCGACCCAGGCGGTCCAGGCCATCCTCGCCGACGTCCGGGCGAGGGGCGACGCAGCGGTACGGGAGCACACCGAGCGCCTCGACGGCGTCGCGCTCGACGAGCTGCGGGTCCCGGCGGGAGAGCTCGGCCACGCCCTCGAGTCCATCCCGAAGCCCCTCCGGGAGGCCCTCGAGGCCGCCCAGAACGCCATCGAGGACTATCACCGTCACCAGAGCCGCTCGTCGCGTCCCGAGCCCTACGAGCGCCAGGGCGTGGTAGTCGCCGAGATGGCCAGGCCGGTCGAGCGGGCCGGCCTCTACGTTCCCGGCGGCCGGGCCCGGTACCCGTCCACCGTGCTCATGACGGCGGTGCCCGCCCGGGTGGCCGGCGTGCCCCTCGTCGCCCTGTGCGTGCCGCCCGACGCCGACGGGCGCGTGGCCGCGCCGACCCTGGCGGCCGCAGCCCTGGCCGAGGTCGACGAGGTCTACCGCGTCGGCGGGGCCCAGGCCGTGGGGGCAATGGCCTACGGCACGGAGACGATCAGCGCCGTCGACACGATCGTCGGTCCGGGGAACATCTACGTGTCGGAGGCCAAGCGCCAGGTGTCGGGCGTGGTCGGTGTGCCCTCCGCGTTCGCCGGTCCCTCCGAAGTCGTGGTGGTCGCCGATGCGTCCACGCCGGTCGAGCTCGCCGCCATCGACGTCGTGGTCCAGGCCGAGCACGGACCCGACGGGCTCGCCTGGCTCCTCACCTGGTCGGAACGGGTAGCCGAGGAGGTCACCGATGCGGTGGCCCGACTGGTCACGGCGTCGCCCCGGCGGACCGAGATCGAGGCGACCCTGGCCGAAGGCGGCTACGCCGTGCTCGTCGAAGGTCCCGAGCAGGCGATGAGCGTGGCCAACACCATCGCCCCCGAGCACCTCGAGCTCCTCTGTGGCGATCCCGACGACCTCGTGCCGCTGGTTCGCAACGCCGGGGCCGTCTTCACGGGAATCTTCGCCCCCGCCAGCGTCGGGGACTACCTGGCCGGCCCCAGCCACGTGCTCCCGACCTACGGATCGGCGCGCTTCGGGAGCGCCCTGCGGGTCGATGACTTCGTCCGCCACATCCACGTGGTCTCGCTGGACGAGGGCGCGTTGGCTGGCGTGGGCCCGCACGTCCGTGCCATCGCTGACGCCGAGGGGCTCAGCGCGCACGCCGAGTCCGTGCGACTCCGGGAGACCGGCTCGAGGGCATGGGAGAGCTAGTGCCGCCCGTGCCGATCCGGGCCGACCTGGACCTCGTCGAGGGGTACCACTCCCCGCAGGTGGATGTCGAGGTCCGGCTCAACACCAACGAGTCGCCCATCGCGCCGCCGCGCGCCTGGGTGGACGCGATGTGCGCCGAGCTGGCGCGCATCGAGTTCCACCGGTATCCCGACCGCCGCGCCTGGACGCTGCGCTCGGCGCTGGCGGAGGCTCATGGCGTTCGTCCCGAGGAGGTGTTCTGCGCCAACGGCTCCAACGAGGTGCTCCAGTGCCTGCTGCTGGCCTTCGGTGGGCCCGGTCGCACCGCGGCCGTGTTCGAGCCGACCTACGCCCTGCACTCCCATATCGCCCGCGTCACCGGCACCGGTGTGGCCACGGGTGAGCGGCTGGCCGACTTTCGCATCGACCTCGACGAGGTCCGCCGGGTGAGCGACGAGGCGGCACCCGTCGTGACCCTTCTGTGCTCGCCGAACAACCCGTCGGGTCGGGCCGACTCCGAGGAGGTGGTCGACCAGGTGCTGGCCCTGGCGCCGGGCCTGGTCGTGGTGGACGAGGCATACGGCCAGTTCTGTGCGTGGTCGGCGCTGTCGATGGTCGGTGAGACCGACCGCCTGGTCGTGGTCAGGACGTTCTCAAAGACGTGGTCCATGGCCGCGGCGAGGCTCGGCTACGTGGTGGCCCCGGCGTCGGTGGTGGCCGCCCTCGAGCAGGTGGCGCTTCCGTACCATCTCGACGCCATCAAACAGGTCGCCGGCCGCCTCGCCCTCGACTACCGGGCGGACATGGACGCCAGGGTCGCCGCCCTGGTCCAGGAGCGTGGTCGTCTCGGCGCCGCCCTGGCGCAGCTGCCGGTCGAGGCCTGGCCCTCGGACGCCAACTTCATCCTCTTCCGGCCGCTGGCCCGTCCTGGCGACGAGGTGTGGCAGGCCCTGCTCGATCGCTCGGTGCTGGTCCGCAACTGCAGCGGCTGGCCCCGTCTCGACGGCTGCCTGCGCGTGACGGTGGGCACCCCCGATGAGAACACCGCCTTCCTGGCCGCGCTGTCAGAGGTCCTCGGATGAGAGCAGCCGAGCGTTCCCGTCGGACCCGCGAGACCACGGTCGAGGTCGCGCTCGCCCTGGAGGGCTCGGGCCTCGTGGAGGTGGCCACCGGTCTCCCGTTCTTCGACCACATGGTGTCCCAGCTGGGCCGGCACGGGGGTCTCGATCTCGCCGTCTCGGCTCAGGGCGACCTGGAGGTCGACGCCCACCACACGGTGGAGGACGTCGGCATCGTGCTCGGCGAGGCGCTGGTCGCAGCCCTCGGCGACAAGGCCGGCGTGCGCCGCTTCGCCTCGATGGCCGTGCCCCTGGACGAGGCGCTGGTCGAGGTGGCGCTCGACCTGTCCGGACGCCCTTACCTGCATTACGACGTGGACGTCGCCCCTGACGCGGTCCCTCTCGGGAGCCCGGCGTTCGAGCCACAGCTGGCCGAGGAGTTCTGGCGGGCACTGACCACCTCGGCAGGCATCACCTTGCACATCACGTTGCGCACCGGGCGCAACACCCACCACATCCTCGAGGCCTCGTTCAAAGCCGTGGCCCGATCCCTTCGCGACGCAGTGCGCGTCGAGGGGACCGACGTCCCCTCGACCAAAGGACGCCTGTGATCGCCGTCCTCGACTACGGGATCGGCAACCTCCGATCGGCCGAGAAGGCCTTGCAGCGCGTCGGCGGTGACGCCCGCCTGGTGACCGAGCCCGATCAGGCCGAGGGAGCGACCGGCGTCGTGCTTCCCGGGGTCGGAGCCTTCGGTCGCTGCCTGGAGGCCCTGCGGGCGTCCGGGCTCGATGCCGTCGCCGTCGACGCAGCCCGCCGCGACCGTCCCTTTCTCGGCATTTGCGTCGGCATGCAGATGCTCTACGAGGCGTCGACGGAGGACGCCGGCGCGCGCGGGCTGGGGGTCCTCGACGGCCGGGTCAGTGGCCTCCCACCGGGACCGAAGAGCCCGCAGATGCAGTGGAACGTGCTCCGTCCGGTGCCGGGTCGCGCCAGCGAGATGCTCCGACCGCTCGGGGACCTTCCGTGGGTGTACTTCGTCCATTCGTTCGCCCCGGAGCCGTCGACTGATGTCGTCGCCACGTGCGAGTACGGCGGCTCGGTGGTGGCCGCGGTCGAGCGGGGCCGGCTGTGGGCCACCCAGTTCCACCCCGAGAAGTCGGGAGCCGCCGGCCTGGCCCTCCTCGCCGGGTTCGTGCACGCCTGCAACTGATGGACCTGTACCCCGCCGTCGACCTGTTGGACGGACGCTGCGTGCGCCTGGTCCAGGGTGACTTCGAGCGCCGCACCGTCTACGGAGACCCGCTGGAGACGGCGGTCGAGCTCGCCGGCGCCGGCGCCCCGTGGCTCCACGTCGTGGACCTGGACGCAGCCAAGACCGGTCAGCCCGTGAACCGCGGGATCATCACCGACATCGCTGCCGCCGTCGAGGTGCCGGTCCAGGCCGGGGGAGGGGTGCGCGACGAGTCGGGCGCGGCATCGCTGCTCGACGCCGGCGTGGCTCGGGTGGTCCTGGGGACAGCGGCCGTCGAGGACCCCGACCTCGTCGAGCGGCTGGCCGCCCGGTACCCGGGGCGCGTGGCCGCCGGGATCGACCACCGCGGAGGCGATGTGTCGGTGCGCGGGTGGACGCAGGCCTCGGGTGCGGGGATGCTCGAGGTCCTGGGCCGGCTCGAGGACCTCGGAGTGGCCGCACTGGTCGTGACCGACATCGCGCGCGACGGGACCCTCGAGGGGCCAGATGTCGCCGGCCTGTCGGCGGTCCTGGCCGCGTCGACCGTGGATCTCGTCGCGTCGGGAGGGGTCGCGTCCGTGGACGACCTGGGCCGCCTCGCCCGTCTCGACGCGGACGGCCGGCGGCTGGCAGGCGTGATCGTGGGTCGGGCCATCCACGACGGGCGCCTCGACCTGAAGGAGGCCCTGGCGGCGTGCGCACCGTCCGCGTGATCCCCTGCCTCGACGTCGACGCCGGGCGTGTGGTCAAGGGCGTCAACTTCGAGAACCTGCGGGACGCCGGCGATCCAGTCGAGCTCGCCGCCCGCTACGACCGGGCCGGAGCCGACGAGGTCGTCTTTCTCGATATCACCGCCTCCTCCGACGAGCGTGACACGCTCGTCGACGTCGTGCGGCGGACGGCGGACGAGGTCTTCATCCCGTTGACGGTCGGCGGCGGCGTCCGCAGCCTGGGTGACGCCCATCGGCTGCTCCGGGCCGGGGCCGACAAGGTGGCGGTGAACACCATGGCCGTGCAGCGACCGGCCCTGGTGCACGAGATGGCGGCCGAGCTCGGATCGCAGTGCGTGGTCGTGGCCGTGGACGCCCGCCGCCGGGGCGCGGGGTTCGAGGTCTACACCCACGGCGGGCGCACGCCCACGGGCCTCGACGCCCTCACCTGGGCGATGGTCTGTGAACGACTGGGAGCCGGCGAGCTGCTGCTCACCTCCATGGACCGCGACGGGACGAGAGATGGCTACGACCTCGAGCTGACCCGGGCGGTGGCGCAGGCCTGCTCTATTCCCGTGATCGCCAGCGGCGGGGTCGGCACGCTCGAGCACCTCGTCGAGGGGGCCGTGGCCGGTGACGCCGATGCCGTGCTGGCGGCGTCGATCTTCCACTACGCAGACCACGGCGTGGCCGAGGCAAAGACCTACCTGGCCGCCCACGGCGTGAGCGTCAGACCGATCGCCGGCTAAAGCTGCGCGAGCCAGGCGAGCGTCAGGGCCATCAGCTGATCGGCCCGGCCGACCAGGTAGTGGTCCCCACCCGGGATGATCTCGACCTTGGTGCTTGTCCACCCCTCGATCACGGGACGGGCCGACTCGGGGGGTCGGAACTGGTCGTGCTCGGGCACGACCACGAGCTTGGGCCGGGGGTCGGCGGGGGCGACCATGTCGGCGACGGCAGCCGACCGGAGCGGCGGGGCCACCGCGATCCACCCGGCGAGGCGCTCGTCTCCCACGGTGAGGGCAGTGTCGGCACCAAAGGACCATCCGGCCAGCACCAGCGGCAGACCCTCGGTGATCGGTGACAGCACGTCGATCGCCGCCACCAGGTCGGCCCGCTCGTCCCGACCGCCACCGTGAGTCCCCTCCGAGCGGCCGACGCCCCGGAAGTTGAACCGGAGGCAGGCGACCCCGGCCGCGGGCAGGGCTCCGAACATGGCGGCGGTCACGATCGAGCGCATCGACCCGCCGAACTCGGGGTGCGGATGGGCGAGCACGGCGGCAGACCACGCCTGCTCGGGCACGCTCAGCTCGCCCTCCAGGGCCAGGCCGTCGGCGCTCGCCAGGGTTACCGGCTCGATCGGCATCGGGCGAGACGGTACCGTGCCTTGATGGCCAAACCGGGGCAACAGGACGACAAGACGCAGCCGAAGCAGCCCATCACCATGCTGAGTGACCGCGTGCTGGTACAGGTTCCCGCCGTCGAGGGGGAGCGGACATCACGGTCGGGCATCCTCATACCGGCCACGGCCCAGGTCTCCAAGCGCCTGGCCTGGGCCGAGGTGGTAGCCGTCGGTCCCCACGTCCGCAACATCACGACCGGCGACCAGGTCCTGTTCAATCCCGAGGACCGCTACGAGGTCGAGGTCCAGGGAGACGACTACCTGATCCTGCGCGAACGCGACATCCACGCCGTCGCCTCCGAGCGGATCGATGGCGGCACGGGGCTGTACCTGTGACCGACGGCGCACCGTTCGTGGCCACGCCCATCGAGGCCGACGAGGCCACCATTTCGGACGTGGCCTACAACGACGACGGTCTGGTGCCCGCCATCGTCCAGGAGCACGGCACCGGCCAGGTGCTGATGCTGGGGTGGATGGACGACGTCGCCCTCCGGCGCACGCTGTCCTCGGGCCGGACGTGGTTCTGGAGCCGCAGCCGCAAGGAGTACTGGTGCAAGGGTGAGACCTCGGGCGACCGCCAGTGGGTGCGAGGCGCCTATTACGACTGCGACGGCGACGCCGTGCTGGTGGTCGTGGACCAGGAGGGGCGGGGGGCGTGCCACACCGGCGAGCGCTCGTGCTTCTTCCGGGCCTTCGGCGAGGTCACCCCGACGGCGGGCTGACCGCCCGGCTCCGGCCCAGCCGGGCCACCACGCCGCGCACGAGACGGATGCCGACGTCGTCTTCGACCGACATGATCGACTCGGGGTGGAACTGGACCCCCGCCACGGGAAGGTCGGCGTGCTCGACGGCCATGACCACCCCGTCGTCGGAGAGCGCGGTGGCCGCCAAGCCCGGCGGCAACGCCGCAGCCGGCGCGTGGAGGGAGTGGTAGCGACCGGCGGTGAACTGCTCCGGCAGCCCGGCGAGCAGCCGGCCGCCGACGACCCGCACCACCGACGGCTTGCCGTGGGTCGGTGTCGGCAGCGTGTCCAGCTTCCCCCCGAGGTGCTCCACCAGGGCCTGGAGGCCGAGGCAGACCCCGAAGACGGGGAGGCCTCTCGCCAGGCAGGCGGCGATGGTCGCCGAGCAGTCGAAGTCCTCGGGCCGGCCGGGTCCGGGCGAGAGCACGACCAGGTCCGGCGCCAGCCGGTCGAGCTCCTCCTCGGGGAACCCGGCCCGAAGCGTGGTGACCTCGGCACCCCCCTGGCGCAGGTAGTTGGCCATGGTGTGGACGAAGGAGTCCTGGTGGTCGACGAGCAGCACGCGGGTCGAAGGGTCCGAGCGAACGGCGGCGGCATCGGCGGTGACGCTCTCGGGCCGGGGCTGACGGATGGCGTCCAGGAAGGCCGCCGCCTTGTCCCGGGTCTCGAGCTCCTCGGCATCGGGGTCCGACTCCCACAGCAGCGTGGCGCCCACCCGCACCTCGGCGGCCCCTCGGCGGACGCGCACCGTGCGGAGGGTCAGGCCCGTGTTCATCCGCCCGTCGAAGCCGACCCAGCCGACAGCGCCGCCGTACCAGGCACGGGGCGTCTTCTCGTGGTCCTCGATGAACTGCATGGCCCAGGTTTTCGGGGCACCCGTGACCGTCACCGCCCACATGTGGGAGAGGAAGGCGTCGAGCGCGTCGAAGCCGGACCGGAGGGTCCCCTCGACGTGGTCGACGGTGTGGATGACGCGGGAGTAGATCTCGATCTGGCGACGACCGATGACCTGGACGCTGCCCGGCTCGCAGATGCGGGACTTGTCGTTGCGGTCGACGTCGGTGCACATGGTGAGCTCCGACTCGTCCTTCGACGAGGTGAGCAGGGCCCGGATGCGCTCGGCGTCGTCCATGGGATCCCGACCCCGGGCGATCGTCCCCGCGATGGGGCAGGTCTCCACCCGGGGCCCGTCCACCCGCACGTACATCTCGGGCGAGGCGCCGACGAGGTGATCGGACTCTCCCAGGTTGATGATGAAGCCGTAGGGAGCGGGGTTGCGTTCTCGGAGCCGGCGGAACAGCTCCGAGGGCGGGACCGTGCAGGGCTCGAAGAACGTCTGTCCCGGCACCACCTCGAACAGGTCGCCGCGACCGAAGGCCTCCTTGGCCACCAGGACCCCCGCGGCGTACTCGCCCGGTGCGTGGTCGCAGGAGCGAGGGACCTCGGACACGCCGACGTACGGGGTGCTCTGTCCCTCGCGGGGCAACCCGCGGGTCGACCGGGCACCCGCTTCGAGCTCGTACCGTCGCCGGGAGGCCCGCTGGCGCTGGTGGTCCACGACGACGATCTCGTCCGGCAGGTACAACACCAGATCGCGCTGGTCGTCGGGGCGCTGCAGCGTCAGGCGGATGGGCTCGAACTGGAAGGCGAGGTCGTAGCCGAAGGCCCCGTACAGGCCCAGATGGGGATCGGCGTCGCTGCGGAAGAGGGCCGTGAGGGCCCGGATCACCGAGAACACCGAAGGCTGGAGGCTGCGTTCCTCCTCGGGGAAGCGACGGGATGGCGCCTCGACCACCCCGGTAAGGCGCTCACCTCGCAGCTCGGTCGAGGCCAGATCGGGGATCTCCGTCAGGACGTCGGCCAGGACCGGGAGGAGCTGGCGGCCCCGGCGATTGAGGGCCGTGAGGCTCACCTCCCGCCCCCGGCAGGCCAGCTCGAGCAGGGGATCCACGAACCCGACGTCCCATCGCGTATAGCGGCCCGGGTACTCGAAGCTGGAGGCGAACAGGGCCCCCCGGCGGGTGTCCAGGGCGTCGATGATCTGGTCGATGGCCCCCTCGACCGCGATGTCCTCGACCGTCCGCAGCACGCGGATGCCACGGTCGGTGGTGTAGGTGGTGGCCTCAGGGATCATCGACCGTCAACAGTAGGCCGGTCGGTGCGCCATCATTTGCGGTTATGGACAGCATCAGCTGGGACGACGACTACCGGGCCCTGCGCCACGAGGTGGGTGCCGCGTGGGTGCCTCGCGACGTGGTGCGGGTCTCCGGCCCCGAGGCCGTCGCCTACCTCCAGGGCCAGCTCAGTCAGGACGTCGAGGGCCTCGAGGCCGGACGCTCGGCCGGGTCGCTGGTGCTGTCCCCCCAGGGCAAGATCGATGCCCTCGTCCGGGTCACCCGGATTGGTGGCGACGAGCTCCTGCTCGACGTCGACGGGGGCCACGGCGAAGCCGTCGTCTCCCGGCTGGCGCGCTTCAAGCTGCGGACCAAGGCCGACATCGAGGCGCTCGGCTGGCGCTGCCTCGCCCTCCGGGGCCCGCGCCTGGCCGATCTCGCCCTCGGCGCTCATGAGGGGGACTCGGTGGCGCTGGCCGCCGACTGGCCGGGCCTGCCCGGCGTCGACCTGATCGGTGAGGACCCGGTGGTGCCCGACGGCGTTCCGGTCTGCGACCCGGCGGCCCTGGAGGCGGTACGGGTCGAAGCCGGGATCCCGAAGATGGGAGCGGAGCTGACCGAGCGCACCATCCCCGCCGAGACGGGTTTGGTGGAGCGCACCGTCAGCTTCACCAAGGGCTGCTACACCGGCCAGGAGCTCGTGGCCCGCATCGACTCCCGGGGGAGCCGGGTGCCCCGCCACCTGCGGGGCGTGGTGGTCCAGGAAGGCGGCGTCCCACCGTCCGGCGCCTCCCTGTTCGCCGCCGGCGCGGGCGAGCGGGAGCTGGGCCAGCTGACCAGCGTGAGCCTGTCGCCCACGCTCGGGGGCCCGGTGGCCCTGGCCTACGTGCGCCGGGAGGTCGAGCCGCCCGCCGATGTCGTCGTGCGCTGGGAGGCCGGACCGGGGGACCGACCCGACGGCTCAGCGGGCGAGGTCGCGGCCAGGGTGGAGGCCCTGCCCCTCGTCCCATGAGGCTGGGACGAACGCCGCTGCTGGCTGTGGCCGCGCTGGGCCTGGCGGGCTGTGCCCCCGGAGCGGTGAGCGCGCTGCCCCCTCCGCCGAGCACAGGCCCGAGCCAGTCCACGACCACGACCCCCGACTTCACCGGGGTCGCGTTGCCCGCGGTGTCCGGGCGCACGACGATCCCCGGCGTCGTCATGGGGCCCGGACACGCCACGCTGTCGGGCGCAGTGGGTGGGTCGGCCGGCCCTGTGGGGGGAGCCACCGTCGAGGTCCAGCGCCTCGTCGGCGACGCTTCGGCCACCGCCCGGGTCACCGCGGGACCCGACGGTCGGTGGGCGCTTCCGAACATCCTCGGCGGCCGCTACCGGGTGCGGGCGTGGCGCGCGCCCGACCAGACCATGGCCACGCCGGCGATCTTCTTCCTCGGGGGAAGCGAGAACCGGACGCTCGACCTCGGCGTGCAGAGCTTCTCGGGACCCGTCGTGACCTCGGCCATCGCCCCCAACCCTCCCGTCGTCGACCAGCCCGCCAACCTGGTGATCGACGTGGGTGATCGGGCCGTGGACGCCCAGGGTGTCGGACGAGCCGACCCGGCCGCGGGCGTGAGCGCGCAGCTCGATGGGACCGGATCGTGGCAGGTCACCGGCCCCAACCCGACGACGACAGACCGGAATGGCCAGGCCAGTTGGCAGCTCACCTGCCAGGCCGGTGGCACCCAGCCCCTGGCCGTATCGGTGAACGGTGCCGCCTCGCTGCCGGTCGACGTGCCCGCCTGCGCCGGCTAGCGAGGGAGCGCCACGATCATCCGGGTCCCGCCGCCGTTGGCGACGGGTGACTCGGCCCGGACCGTCGCACCCATGGCCCGGGCCAGCTGGCCGACGATGGGCAGCCCGAGCCCGGACCCCATCTGACGCGCCGGTGGGCGAGACAGATGGAAGGACCGCTCGAACACCGCCGACAGCTCGTCGGGCCGGATGCCCGGCCCGTCGTCCTCCACGACCACCTCCACGCCCGATCCGTCCCGAGCCGTGGCCGAGACCCGGATGCGTCCGTCGGCGAACTTGTAGGCGTTCTCGACCAGGTTGGCCAGCACCTGGGCGAGGCGGTCCGGATCAGCCATGGCGTCCAGTCGTTGGTCGTCCCCGCAGGCCACCTCAAGCTCCAGCCCGGCCTTCTCGACGACGGGCCGAAATCCCTCGGTCGTGTCCACGACCACCTCGCCCACGTCCGTCGGCCGGACGTCCAGGGAGAAACGGCTCGCGTCGAGCTTGGCCAGCTCGAGCAGGTCCCCGACGAGGCGCTCGAGGAGGCGGGACTCGCTGGCGATGACCGAGGCCGCACGCTGCGTGTCGGTAGCCGCCCCCTCGGCGATGGCCTCGGCGAAGCCGCGGATCGAGGTGAGCGGGGTCCGCAGGTCGTGGGAGACCGCCATGAGGAACTGACGCTCCAGACCTCGGGCCCGGCTGAGGCTGGCCGCCATGGTGTTGATCGACCTGGTCAGCGAGGCCAGCTCCGGGTAGTCGTCGCCGGCCACGGGCACCTGGGTCACCAGGTCACCTTCGGCGATCCGACCCGTGGCCGCCACCGCGTCGTCGAGGGGCCGGGTCACCCGTCGGCTCAGGCGCTGGGCGACCACCGCCGCCACGGCCAGCGTGCCCGCTCCGACCAGGACCAGGTAGAACCAGCTGGGACCGGCGTTGCTGACCCGCCGGGACAGCACCACCGCCTCGTGGGGCTCGGTCAGGCCCCGGTTGCGCTCGGCCGCGGTGAGGGGGACGGGGACGGCGGCGTACACGAGGTTGCCCTTGGTCCCCGAGGTGGACGCACCCTCGCTGACCACATTGGGATGGAGATTGCCGGCCGTGAGCCCCGACGGGAGACCGGTCACGAACTGCCCGCCACTGATGGTGACCACCTCGGCCCCGTCCAGCCGGACCACCCGCTTCAGGATGGGCAGGATCGTCGCCCGCCCGGGATTGCCAGGCGTCGCCCGGGCGGCCTCGGCGGCCTGGGTGCCCCCGGCGATCGCCGTGGCCTGGCCGAGGAGACCCTGGCGGGCGTCGTCTACGGCCGCCCGCCGGGCCAGCAACAGCGCGCCCACACCGGCGGCGAGCAGGGCGGCGGCGGTGACCCCGACGATGGCGATGGTGAGGCGGCGGCGCACGGGTCAGTCGAGGCGGTAGCCCACGCCCCAGACGGTGGCGAGGGGGAGCTCGTCGCCCAGCTTCTTGCGGAGCTGGCGCACGTGGACGTCCACGGTGCGCTCGTCGCCGTACCAACCGGGCCCCCAGACCCCCTCGAGGAGCTGGGGACGGGTGAGGGCGAGGCCGTTGTTGTGGGCCAGATGGGCCAGGAGATCGAACTCCCGGGCAGCCAGGGGAACGACACGACCGTCGACGCGGGCCTCGCGGCGGCCCAGGTCGACCTCGACCCCGCCTGCCACCAGGACGTCGGGCTCGTCACGAGGTGGCCCGTCGACCCGCCGCAGGATCGCCTTGACCCGGGCGACCAGCTCACGGGGCGAGAAGGGCTTCGTCACGTAGTCGTCAGCGCCCAGCTCCAGCCCCAGCACCCGGTCGATCTCGCTGTCCCGGGCGGTGAGGATCAGCACCGGCACGGCTCCGCCGTCGCGCAGGCGGCGGCAGGCGTCGAAGCCGTCCATCGGGCCGGGCAGGCCCAGGTCCAGCACGACCAACCGGGGCCGTTCCCGTCCCACGATGTCGAGGGCCCGCCCGGCGTCGGTCGCCTGGAGCACCCGGAAGCCCTCACGGCGCAGGTACAGCTCGACCAGATCGGCGATGTTCGGGTCGTCCTCGACGACCACGATCGTCCCGAGGTCGCTGGTCACGCATCAAGCGTGGCACCTGGGGAGAGGTGAGGGTGCGCAGCGGCTTCGGACCGCTTCCCCGCCCCCGGAGGGACACCACCTCCGCCGGCGGCCGTCATTCCGGGAGATCGGCAGACGTTCACCGGTAGGATTTGACCAATATGGCCACCTACCTCGACCGCATCCTTGCCGTGCATCGGGCGATGGCCGAGGAGGACAACCGCCCGGTCGAGGGCCTGGTCGAGGCGGCCAAGCGGGCGTCGGAGCCGCGGCCATTTCGCCAAGCGCTGGCGCGGGACGGCCTCGCGGTCGTCGCCGAGCTCAAGCGCCGCTCGCCGTCGCGGGGCGATCTGGCCCTCGACTTGGATCCGGCTGCGGTCGCCGCGGCCTACGCGGCCGGAGGCGCGGCCTGCCTGTCGGTGCTGACCGACGCCCGGTTCTTCGGCGGGTCGCCGGGCGACCTGGCCGCTGCCCGGCGGGCAGCCGACCTGCCCGTGCTGCGCAAGGACTTCACCGTCTCCGAGGCCGACGTGTGCGACGCCCGGCTGATGGGAGCCGACGCCATCCTGCTCATCGTGGCCGCCCTGGCCGACGACGAGCTGGTCCGGCTGCGGGGGCTGGCGGGGGAGCTGGGCCTGGCCGCCCTGGTCGAGGTCCACGACGAAGCCGAGCTGGAGCGGGCTCTCGATGCCGGCGCCGACCTCGTGGGCGTCAACCAGCGGGACCTGACCAGCTTCGAGGTCGACCGGCAGCGGGCCGAGCGCCTGGCGCCGCGGATCCCCGGCGGCGTCGTCAAGGTGGCCGAGTCCGGGGTGCGCGATACAGCCGACGCCGCCCGCCTGGCTCGCTCGGGCTTCGACGCCGTCCTGGTGGGCGAGTCGCTGGTCCGCGCGCCCGACCGCCAAGCCGCCGTGCGGTCCCTCCTCGGCGAGGCCTCGCCCCTGGCGCCGCTCGGCGGCGCCCGGAAGGTGCAGTAGCCGCCGTGTTCGTGAAGGTCTGCGGAACGACCAGCGAGGCCGGCCCGGGAGGCCGGCCCGACGGGACAGCGAGCGGGCCGCCGTGTTCGTGAAGGTCTGCGGAACGACAAGCGAGGAGGACGCGCTGCTCGCCGTCGCCCTCGGCGCTGACGCCCTCGGCTTCGTGTTCGCCCCGTCACCCCGCCAGGTCGCCGCCAGTCGGGTTGCCGACATCGCCCGCCGCCTTCCGCCCCACGTCATCACGGTTGGCGTCTTCAGCAACGAGACGCCGGAGCGCGTGGTGGAAATCGTGAACACCATCGGCCTGAAGGGGGCCCAGCTGCACGGCAACGAATCGCCGGAGGCGACCCGCTGGGTGTCCGAACGGGTCGGCGTGACGATCAAGGCCTTCGCCGCCGGCCAGCGAGCCATCGCCAACGCCGCTGACTATCGCGCCGACCTCGTGCTCCTCGACGCCCCGTCGCCAGGCTCGGGCAAGGTGTTCGACTGGCGGCTGGCCGAAGGCGTCGTCGACGGCTCGCGCCTGCTCTTGGCGGGGGGTCTCGACCCCGTGAACGTGGCCGAGGCCATCGCCCGCGTCCATCCGTGGGGGGTCGACGTGGTGACCGGCGTCGAGGCCCGGCCGGGACGCAAGGACCCCCGCAAGCTCCGCGCCTTCATCGCCGCCGCCAAGGCGGCCGGCCCGCCCGACTACCAGGGTGACGACGACGCGCCGTACGACTGGCAGGAGGGCTGAGCGATGGCAATGCCGACATCCTCCCCTGCGGTGATGGGCGAGCCCAGCGAGACCGGCCGGTTCGGTTCCTTCGGCGGCCGGTTCGTGCCCGAGTCGCTGGTGGGGGCGTGCAAGGAGCTGGAGGCGGCCTTCCGCTCGGCCTGGGCGGACGAGGCCTTCCGGAGCGAGTACGCCGCGGTCCTGCGCGACTACGCCGGTCGGCCGACGCCCGTGACCGAGTGCGGACGGCTCTCGGATCGCCTGGGAGTTCGGGTCCTGCTCAAGCGCGAGGACCTGACCCATACGGGCTCGCACAAGATCAACAACGTGGTGGGCCAGGCCCTCCTGGCCCGGACCATGGGCAAGCGCCGCCTGGTGGCCGAGACGGGAGCGGGACAGCACGGCGTGGCCACGGCGACTGCAGCCGCCCTGTTCGGGTTGGAATGCGTCGTGTACATGGGAACGGTGGACGTGCAGCGCCAGGCCCTCAACGTGTTCCGCATGAACCTGCTGGGCGCCGAGGTGCGACCCGTCGACTCCGGGAGCCGAACCCTGAAGGACGCCATCAACGAGGCCATGCGGGACTGGGTTGCGTCCGTCGAGACCACCCACTACTGCCTCGGGTCGGTGATGGGACCGCACCCGTACCCCTGGATGGTCCGCGAGCTCCAGCGGGTCATCGGCGACGAGGCGCGCGATCAGTGCCGGGAGATGCTCGGAGGTGGCGACCCGGATTACGTGCTCGCCTGCGTCGGTGGCGGGTCGAACGCGGCGGGGACCTTCGCCGGCTTCGTCGACACCGGGGCAGCCCTGGTCGGCGTCGAGGCGGCTGGCGGCGCAGCCATCGGTCGGGGTGTCCCGGGGGTCGTGCACGGCATGCGCTCGCACCTTCTCCAGGACGAGCACGGACAGGTGCTCGAGGCCCACTCGATCTCGGCCGGCCTCGACTACCCAGGCGTCGGTCCGGAGCACGCCTACCTCGCCGAAGTGGGTCGGGCCCGCTACGTCCAGGCCGGTGACGACGAGGTGCTGGACGCCCTGCGGCTGCTGTCCGAGACCGAGGGCATCATCCCCGCCCTCGAGCCGGCCCACGCCCTGGCCTATCTGGCGCGCGCCGCCGGTGGCGAGATCCCCTCCGGTTCGACGGTGCTCGTGACGCTGTCGGGGCGCGGCGACAAGGACGCGGCCGAGGTGATGGAGCTGCTCGGGTGAGCCGGGCCCTGTCGGGCACCGCCGACGAGACGTCACCTTCCCGGCCGGGCCCCGCTCCGGTCGGGTCGCTCGAAGCCACACTGCGGGCGGCGCGGGACGAGGGCCGCAAGCTTCTCGTCCCCTACGTCACTGGGGCCCTCACACCGGAGTGGTGCGACGTGGTGCGGGCCGTCGCCGCGGCCGGCGCCGACGCCCTGGAGATCGGCATCCCGTTCTCGGACCCGATCATGGACGGACCGACGATCCAGGAGGCCTCCGCGCGCGCTCTGGCGCGCGGAGCGACGCCGGGCGGCATCGTGTCGGAGCTCGGTGATGTCGATGTCGACATACCGCTCGCGGTGATGACGTACTACAACATCGTGTTCCGGAGCGGCCACCGCCGGTTCGCCCGTCGCCTGGTCGAGTCCGGCGTGCACGCCGCCATCGTGCCGGATCTTCCGCTGGACGAGGTGGGGGAGTGGGCCCGGGCGGCGGACGACGCCGGTGTCGAGACAGTGATGCTGGCTGCGCCGACGACCGCTGACGACCAGCTGGAGGCCATCTGTCGCCGGGCCCGCGGCTTCGTGTACGGGGTTGGCCTGCTCGGCGTCACCGGCGAACGCGACGAGGTGGCGACGAGCGCCCGCAAGATGGCCCGGCGGCTCAAGGCCGTCACCGACAAGCCCGTGCTGATCGGTGTGGGGGTGTCCAACCCCGACCAGGCGCGGGACGTGTGCGCCGAGGCCGACGGCGTGGTGGTGGGATCGGCGCTGGTGAGGCGACTGCTGGAGGGTGGGGGTCCCGACGAGGCAGCCGCGTTCGTGGGCGAGCTGCGGGCCGGCATCGATGGCTGATCGCCCGGGTGGCGCAGAGCCGGCCGAAGCCGACCGCGCCCCGCTGGAGGACGGCAAGGTCGACGGGTGCGAGCTCTGCGAAGCGGCGCGCATCACACCGTGGCATCACGAGGACGACGTCTGCTGGGTGGCCGACTGCGAGATCTGCGACGTGCCGATGGTCGTCTGGAGGCGTCACGGCGCGCAGCCGCCGAGTGCGGCCGTCGACCACATGATCGGGGTGCTGGAACGGGTCGGCACGGCCCGCTTCGGCCCGGAAGGGTTCTCGATCGACCGGGTCATGCGCCAGATGCCGCACCACTTCCACGCCCACGCTCGCGATCCGAGGTGGTGGGTGAGACGCTTCGCGGGTGGTCGCCTGTGAGGCGCGTGAGGATGGCCCGGCGGATGGCGTCGGTCTGGGCCTGCACGACGTAGAACAGGGCCTCGCGGGCCAGGCGCTGGGCGGGATGCGTCCGGGCCATGGCGCCGCCGCCGAGGGCGGTGACGAGGGCGCTGGAGGCCTTTTGCGCGATCTCGAGGTTGGACACCCTGGCGTCCACCAACCGAGCCAGGTGGGCGTCGAAGGCGTCGCCCGGTTGGTCGGGCGTCGGTGCGTCGGCGAGGTCGTAGGCGCGCTGGCGCGAGTCGGCGAGCTCGGTCCCGAGCGCGCCAGCCGCGTCCTTGGTGGTGTGGTCGCGCCGCTCGGCGGCGCGCTCGGCGAGGAGCCGGCAGCTGGTGTCGGCCACGCCCAGAGCGGCGGGGCTCGGCTGCGAGGTGGTGATCCGGTCGTGATGGCGCCAGGTCTCGAGCGGCTCGACCAGGAGCACGTCCTCAGCAGGGACGAACAGGTCCTCGAAGGCGACCCTGACCGTCGAGGTGGATTGCATCACGGACAGCTCGAGCGGGGGCGACGGCCGCACAACCTCGTCCGTTCGCCCGTCGCGCAGGAACCACAGCACCTGATCTTCGGAGAGGCTGGCGGCCACGGCGAAGACGTCGGCCATCCCCCACGACGTCGCCCAGGGCGCGACGCCGGTGACCCGGTAGCCGCCGGGAACCTCGCTGGCCCGAACGGCAGGCGACGCCCAGCGGAGGTAGGCGAACATGACGCCGGCGAGCGACCGGCCGGCGCACAGGGTGTCCAGCCACCGCTCGCGAAGCGCGACGTTGGGTGTCCGGGTCAGTAGACGGACCGGGGTGTGATGCTGGGCCCAGACGAAGAAGGTGGCGCCGCACGCCCCGGCCAGCGCCTCGTGGACGGCACGGACGACCTGGGGGGGCACCGACGGGCGGCCGCCGGGCTGGGGGCCGGCCAGGCCGAACAGCCCGGCGTCGGCGAGGACGTCGAGGTTCTCCTGGGGCACCCGCTTGGCCAGGTCGGTGTCCTGGGCGCGGGGGAACAGGTCCGAGGCGGCGACCGACCGGGCCGCCTGCACGAGGTCCCGAGGGCCACCGTGATCGGCCGACGTGTGACCAGTCGACTCGGCAGCCGCCACTACAGCGCTCCCAGCGCGAGCCCGGCGCCCGAGAGCTCGACGCTGTGGCGGGCCACTGCCCCCAGCGCCCCTCCCGAGGCCACCGCGAGGACCACGACACGGTCGGCCCTCTTCACCCCGTCAGCGCCGGCTCCGGCGCTCCTCCATGCGCCGACGGATCATGTCGCGCCGGGCCTGGAGCTCTCGGTGAGTGAGGGCGCCCGCGTCTGGCGTCAGACCCATCGAGGCCCGCACGCCGTCGAGGTCCACAGGTACCGTGCGCGGATCGATGCCCACGTCTCGCGCGATGCGATCGCCGTGGTGGGTGGCGAAGTAGGTCGCCAGGTAGGTGATCTCGGCGAACAGGTCGACGTCGGGCGCCAGGTTGGCCATGGCGGCGTCGAGAAAGAGCATGTTCTTGACGAAGAGCATGAGCTCCTTCGGCATGCGGGCGCCGTAGCTGAGCAGGGCCTTGGTCAGCTCTCGGATCTCGCCGATGAGCTCCTCGGCGGACATCTTCGTCGGGTCCTTGACGGGGTCGTCGATGCCGAGGTCCCTGATGACACCGTCGATGTCGACGTCCTTGGGGAGGGCGCCCATATCGCGGAGGGCCTCGATCTGGAGGTGCACGTCGTTGGTCGTGCCCCCCATGAGCAGGCGCAGGAAGGCGAGCCGTCGGCGTTCGTCGAGCCGCCCGGTGATGCCGTAGTCCAGCAGGGCGACGCGGCCTCCTGGTTGGACGAACATGTTGCCGCCGTGGAGGTCGCCGTGGAACACACCGAACAGGATCGCCCCCTCCATGAAGGCGATGAGCCCGGCCCGCACCACCGCCGACGTGTCGATGCCAGCGGCGCGCATGCCGGCCACGTCGTCCCATCCGAAGCCGGCCAGCCGCTCCATCACCAGGACCCGCCGGGTCACCAGACGGGGGTGGGGGCGGGGCACCACGAGGGCCCGCTGCTCGGTCTCGGCCAGTATGCGGGCGATGTCGAGCATGTTGTCGGCCTCGAGGCGGAAGTCCAGCTCCTCGACGATGGTCTCAGCGAACAGCTCGATGAGGGCGGGGGGATTGGCCAGCGCAGTGACCGGGATGCGGCCGACCAGGGTGGGGGCGATCCAGCTCATGGCGGCCAGGTCCCGCCGGACGAGGCCGCTCACCTGGGCTCGCTGGACCTTCACGACGACCGGCTCGCCGGTGACCAGCCTGGCCCCGTGGACCTGGGCGATGGACGCCGCCGCCACCGGGGTCTCGTCGAACTCGGCGAAGACCGCGTCGAGAGGTCGCCCGAGATCGGTCTCGACCGTCTGGCGCACGGCGGCGAAGGGCTCGGCCGGCACCTGGTCGCGACAGAGACGGAACTCGGCGACCAGCTCTTCGGGGAAGATGCCCTGGCCCGACGACAGGATCTGGCCGAGCTTGATGTAGGTCGGCCCCAGCTCCTCGAAGGCGATGCGGAGGCGACGCGACAATCCGGCGCGCGACTCCGACTGCGACCGTCGCCGTTCGACGAGGTACCAGCCCGCCACGGCGCGTCCCAGCTGGGTGCCCACCCGCACCACCCGCCTACCGGGTGGAAGCCGCCGTCGTCGCAGAAGCTGGGGCACCTCGCCGCGGGTGCGGGCCCGCACCCGGTCGACCCCCGCCCGCCACGGCAAGTCGTCGAGATCGATGACCCACGGGCCGTCCTCGGTGAAGGCACCCAGGTCGAGATCGGCCGGCCGGGACGTGGGTACGGTCACCCCGGCGACCGTACCGGAGGGTCCCTGAAAGGGAAAGCTCGTGCCTGTGCGCGTGCGGACGGGCGCCGCCGCGGGAGCTCAGTCCTCGGCGCTGGGCAAGAAGATCAGGGATCCGTTGTGACCGCCGAAGCCGAACGAGTTCGACAGCACCGGTCCGGGCACCCACGGCCGGGGGGCGCCGGCCACGATGTCGAGGTGTAGCTCAGGATCAGGGGTGACGTAGCCAGCTGTTGGCGGAATCGCCCGCCGGTCGATGGTGAGCACCGAGGCGACCGCCTCGATGGCGCCGGCCGCTCCGAGGGCGTGACCAGTGACGCCCTTGATCGAGGTCAGGATCGGGCCGGGGGTCCCGAACACCTTGTTGATGGCCTCGGCCTCGGCCGCATCGTTGAGCGTGGTCGAGGTCCCGTGGGCATTGATGTGAGCGATCTGGCTGGGAGCCAGATCGGCGTCGTCGAGCGCTTCTTCCATACAGGCGGCCGCCCCCGTCCCACCGGGCGCGGGGGCTGTGAGGTGGTGGGCGTCGGCTGTGCTGGCCGCACCCGCCAGCTCGGCGTAGACGGGCGCGCCCCTGGCCCGGGCCCTGTCCAGGTCCTCGAGGACCAGGGCCGCCGATCCCTCGGCGAGGACGAAACCGTCACGCTCGAGGTCGAAGGGTCGGGAGATGCCGGACTTGGAGAGGGCGGTCATGTTGCCGAACCCCGAGAGCGTCACCGGGATCATCGCCGCCTCGCCTCCTCCGGCCAGCACGACCTCGCAGCGCCCGGAGGCCACCAGGCGGGCACCGCTGCCGATGGCGTGCGAGCCGGCGGCGCAGGCGGTGGCGATCGTCTCGCACGGCCCTCGCCAACCGTTGCGCATCGACACCATGGCCGACCCGGCGTTGGCCATCATCATCGGGACGAGGAACGGAGAGACCCGGTCGGGCCCCTTCTCCTGACTGACGAGGAACTGGTCCTCCAGGGTCTCGATGCCGCCGACCCCCGTGCCCATGACCACGCCGGCGCGATCCGGGTCGGGGTCCACGGCACCGGCGTCGTCCAGGGCCATGGCGGCCGAGGCCACCGTCATCTGGGCGAACCGGTCCACCCGGCGGACCTCCTTGGGCCCGAACCACATGGTCGGGTCGAACCCGGTGACGCGGCGGTCACCGACGGGAGCCGGCGCGCAGAGACCCTCCCAGAAGGCGTCCGTGCCGATGCCACAGCTCACGACCACGCCGAGGCCGGTGACAGCCACGCGCCGGCCAGCGCCGGCGCGAGCCCGACCCCAGGCCAGCTGCATCAGAGCTTGGACGTGATCAAGTTGAAGGCCTGCTCGACCGTCTCGATTCCCTCCAGCTCGGACTCGTCGATCGTGATGTCAAACGCCTCCTCGAGCGCCATCACCAGCTCGACCAGGTCGAGGCTGTCGGCGTCAAGGTCGTCGCCGAAGCGGGCGTCGAGCGTGATCTGGTCCGGCTGGACCTGGAGCACCTCGACGGCGCAGGTCTTGAACTTGTCAAAGGCGGCTTCGTTGTCCACTGAAGATGGTTCCTTTCGGTGATGGTTGACTGGACTATCAGGCACTAGATGCCCATCGCCAGGCCGCCATCCACGGGCAGCACGGTACCAGTGATGTACGAGGCCTCCGGCGATGCGAGGAAGGTGATGGCCGTCGCCACCTCCTCGGGTGTGGCGACCCGCCCGAGGGGGATCATGGCCGTGAGCTCGGTCATGCGGCTGTCGGCCACGTCGTCGAGCATGTCGGTGGCCACGGGCCCAGGGGCGACGAGGTTGACCGTGATGCCGCGAGAGCCGAGCTCACGGGCGAGCGAGCGGGCCAGGCCCAGCAGACCGGCCTTGCTGGCGGCGTAGTTGGCCTGCCCCTGGCCGCCGGCGAAGCCGGCGGCGGAGGAGACGAGCACGATGCGCCCGTCGTGAGCCCGCACCATCCCCCGGACGGCCCGCTTGACGCTGCGATAGGTGCCGGTGAGGTTGGTGTCCAGCACCTTCTGCCAGTTGTCCTCGCTCATCCGCAGGAGCAGGGTGTCCCTGGTGATGCCGGCGTTGGCCACCAGCACCTCGACCGGGCCCCACCGGTCCTCGATCGTCTCGAAGGCGTGCTCGACGTCGGTCGGCGAGGTCACGTCGCACCGCAGGCACAGCAGCTCGGTGGAGATCTCGTTGCGTCCCTCCGGCCCCGCCGGTGGCTTGGTGCGAAAAGTGACCGCGACCCGATCGCCCGCGTCCTGGAACCGCCGGGCACAGGCCAGGCCGATGCCGCGTGAGCCACCGGTGACGAGGACCACCCGCTGGGCCTGAGCGCTCACCGGCCCCACCGGACCACGACGCTGGCCCATGTCATGCCGGCGCCGAAGCCCGACAGCAGGACGTTGTCCCCGTCTCGCAGCCGGCCCGCGTCAGCAACCTCGGCGAGGGCCATCGGAATCGAGCCGGCCGAGGTGTTGCCCGTGCGTTCCAGGACCATGGCCGTGCGGTTCAGGGGGATCCCGAGGCGCTGGTTGGCGGCCTCGATGATCCGCAGGTTGGCCTGGTGGGGCACGAAGAGGGCGATGTCGTCCGCGCTGAGCTTGGCCCTCTCCAGGGCCGCCTGCGCCGACTCCACTGTCACCCGCACCGCTCGCCGGAAGACCTCACGCCCGTCCATCTTGATGTAATCGCCGTGGTCGCAGTAGAGCAGGGGCACGCCCGAGCCGTCGACCCCCAGGTCCCAGCCCAGCACCCGGTCGTCACCCGGAAGGGCCTCCAGCACGACGGCGCCCGACCCGTCTGCGAAGAGCACCGCCGTGCCCCGGTCGCTGGGATCGGTGATCCCCGAGAGGGTGTCGGTGCCGATGACAAGCGCCCGGTCGACTCCCGTGGTGATGAGGGCGTGGGCGGTGACGATGGAGTAGACGAAACCGGAGCAGGCAGCATTGAGGTCGAAGGCCGCGCACCGCAACCCCAGCTCGTGCTGGACGGTGGCCGACGTGGCCGGGACGGCCCGATCGGGCGTCGTCGTGGACAGCACCAGGAGATCGATGTCGGAGGCAAGCAGGCCAGCCTTGGCCAGGGCGGCTCGTCCGGAGGCCACCGAGAGCTCGGACGTGACACCTCCCACCCGCCGCTCGCGAATGCCGGTGCGCTCGACGATCCAGGTGTCGCTGGTGTCGATCCGTGCCTCCAGGTCGGCGTTGGTCACCACCGTCTCGGGCAGGGCCGATCCCCACCCCGCGATGGCCGCCCCCCTGGTCACTGGGTCGGTGCCGCGCGGAGCCACGCGACCGGCTGTCCGGCGAGGACCCGCTGGCCGGCCAGGGCCAGGAACCCCTGGAGCGAGCCCGAGAACGGCGACCGCACGTCCTCCGAGCCCACGGTGCCAACGACATCGCCGACCTCGACCCGGTCCTGCAGGTCCTGTCTCGGCTGGAACAGCCCCCCGGCCTGGCTCACGACCAGGCGCTCGGAGGTGTAGAGGTGCTCGCCTTGATGGTCGGCGGCGTAGGCGTGGAGCGGCCCCTCGCCGGCCAGGGCCTCGACCAGCACGTCGAGGTCGTCGGGCTTGGACACGCTCACGGCCAGCGAGCCGGAGACGGTGCGCCGGGCGAGGGCGGAGAGCACGCCCCCCGGCCCGACCTCGACGAAGGCCGTCACGCCGCTCTCGGACAGCCCGCTGAGGGTCTGGTGCCAGCGCACCGGGCTGCACAGCTGGGCCGACAGGAGGCCAGGCCACTCCTCGGCGGTGGCGTGGGGCCGGGCGTCGACGTTGGCCGTGACCGGGATCTCCGGATCGCCGAAGCTGGCGGTGGCCAGGGCCTTCCGCAGCCGGTGGCGGGCGGCTGCCATGAGGGGGGTGTGAAAGGCGCCGCCGACCTGGATGGGCAGCACCCGGCGGGCGCCGAGCGTCCTGGCCACCTCGGCCGCCGCCGCCACTCCCTCTGCCGTGCCGGCCACGACGACCTGACCGGGGGAGTTGTAGTTGGCCAGCCACACGTCGCTTTCGGCCCGCTGGCAGGCGGCCTCGGCGTCGGCGTCACTGATCCCGATGAACGCGGCCATCGTGCCGGGGTGCTCGTCGGCGGCCCCCTGCATGGCGTCACCGCGCTCGGTCACCAGGCGGGCGCCGTCCTCGAAGCCGAGCGCCCCGGCGGCGACGAGCGCGGTGTACTCGCCCAGGCTGTGGCCGGCGCAGGCTGACGGAGCGAGCCCGAGCCGCTCGATGGCGTCGAGGGCCACAAGGCTGAGGGCGAACGTCGCCAGTTGGGCGTTCCTGGTGGCGGTGAGCTCGTCGCTGTCCGCCTCCAGCAGCAATCCGGCGACGTCGCGCCCGGCCGCCTCGGAGGCGTCGCCCACCACCTCCCACGACGGGTGGTCGATCCATGGCCGGCCCATACCGGGCCGCTGAGATCCCTGTCCGGGGAAGGTGAATGCCAGCACCGCCGCTCCTCTTGAGTGCCAAATGTGGTGTGCCGCTCGCTACCAGACCTAGATCTCAGACCAAGCCGGGCACCACCGGGTTTCACCGGCTCTCCTACTACCCCCGAAAGGAGAACCGCTCCGGCCCGCTCACCGCATGCCCAGCCGGCGCTCGTTCTGGGCCAGGTAGCGCTGGCGAAGGGCGGCGACCGTCGTGCCGACGAACGCCATGCCGAGCAACATCCACCGACGTACGTGCACCTGAGCTACTGTAGCCGGCCAGCTCTCAGTCGAACACCTGTTCGGTACTCTGGCGCCATGACACGGCCGGTCGCCGACATCGAGCGGGTCGCCGAGCTGATCTCGGCAGGCGTCTCCCAGGCCGAGGCGGCCCGGCGAACTGGGATCCCGCGAGGCACCCTTCGGGATTGGATCGAGGTCGGGCTCGACGAAGCGATCAGGCACCGACGCGAGCACACGCAGGCGTGCGCATGTCCAAGTGTTGGCTGCGGAGTCGTCTCGGGCGCGCCGCATGCGCCCTATGCCTACCTGCTCGGCCTGTATCTCGGGGACGGATCGATTGCTTCTCACCCCCGTGGCGTCTGGAAGCTCCGGATCGCTCTCGATACGAAGTATCCAGAAATCATCCAAGAGTGCGAGCGAGCGATGACGGCGGTTCTCGGGAATCGTGTTGGCCGAGTCCAGTCCATCGGATGCGTGGAGGTCTACTCCTACTCAAAGCACTGGCCGTGCTTGTTTCCCCAGCACGGTTTGGGCCCGAAGCACCAGCGCAATATCGTTCTCGAGCAGTGGCAGGAGCCCATCGCGCTCGACGAACATCCTGACCTGCTCCTACGAGGGCTCATCCACTCGGACGGCTGCCGAGTCCTCAATTGGGTCAATGGGACCGCATATCCCCGCTACCACTTTTCCAACCGATCGGACGACATCCGCGAGATTTTTGCGGAGGCTTGCCGGCGGCTCGGGGTCGCCTGCCGCCCGCACAACCGTTGGAGCCTGTCCGTCGCTCGGCGGAAATCTGTGGCACGGCTCGAGGAGTTCATCGGGCCGAAGAAATAACACTAAATCGTGCCCGGAGCGGGACTCGAACCCGCACGCCCTTGCGGACAATGCCTTTTGAGGGCATCGCGTCAGCCGATTGCGCCATCCGGGCATATCGCTGCGAACGATAGCGACCGTCCATCCAGCCCGCTGATTGTACGACGGTCCCGCCCACTGCGACCGACCGGCGGAACTTGGCGCGACCTGAGAGGCTAGGAGGGTGGGAGCCCGGCGATCGGTGAGCTGACGACTGAGGTGGACGCCGCGCCAAGCGATCCCAGCCCTCGGCCGCGGACGAAGGGCCGGCTGCGCCCGGCCGAGCTGGCCGAGGCGGCCATCCTGGCCGACGTCGCCGTGGGCCTCATTCTCGTCGGCTGGCTCATGCCCCTGGGCGGCATCCTGCACGCGGCATCGGTGACCCCCCTGGCCGCGCTGGCGGTGCGGCACCGCCAGCGGGCCATGGTCGTGGCGACGCTCGCCGGAGCTGCGGTCGCCTTCCTGATCGGCGGCGTGGCCCTCGCCATCCACGTCGGGACCGCCGGCGCCCTCGGGTTCGCCGTCGGCACGGCGCTGCGCAGGGGCTGGGGCATGGCCCGCACCGTCGCCCTGGCGGTGGGAACGACCGGCACGACCCTGATCGGCCTCACGCTGCTCGTGCTGTACTCCTTCAGCCAGCTGCGTAACCTCACCCTGGCCCAGATCCGCATCGGCTGGCAGGGCACGAGCCGCATCCTCCGCCAGATCGGGCTCAACTCGGTCGTCGGCTGGGGAAACACCGCCGTCAACTGGATCATCGCCCACTGGTGGATCGCCATCCCGGCCGGGGAGCTGGTCAGCACGATCGCCGCCGCCGTGTTCGCCCGGGCGTTCGCCGTTCCCGCGCTCCGCCGCCTCACCCAGGCAACCGGGCCGGCGCCCGTCCTGCCGCCACCGCCGCTCGATGCGCCCGTGGGCCCGCTCCCGGTCGAACTGCGCGGCGTCGGCTACCGCTATCCCCGGTCCGAGACCAGCGCCCTCTCCGACGTGAGCCTCACCATCCCCGCGAACGCCTTCGTGGCAGTGCTGGGTCCCAACGGCTCCGGAAAGTCCACCCTCGCCCGCATCCTCGCCGGCCTAGCCCCGACCGAGGGCCTGCTCTCCAGGCCCGGGGATGCCGGACTGGGCCGTCGAGACGGCACTGCGATGGTGTTCCAGCGCCCCGAGAGCCAGGTCCTCGGAGTCCGGGTGCGCGACGACGTCGTCTGGGGGCTGCCTCGAGGCGAGGAGGTGGACGTGGGCGAGCTGCTCGCCTGCGTCGGCCTGGCCGGGTTGGAGGATCGCGAGACGGCGACTCTCTCGGGCGGCCAGCTCCAGCGCCTGGCCATCGCCGCTGCGCTGGCCCGGCGACCGGCCTTGCTCATCTCTGACGAGGCGACGTCGATGCTCGATGCCGCCGGTCGCGAGGACCTCACCGGGCTGCTCCGCGAGCTGGCCCGGAGCCAGGGCGTCACCGTGGTCCACATCACCCACCGCCAGGAAGAGGTCCGAGGAGCGGACCTGGTGGTGGAGCTGAGCGACGGGCGGCTCACCCGCCTCGGGAGCGAGCCGCCCGGCGGGAGGGCAACGCCAGCCCGGCACGACGGCCGGCCTCAGGTTGCGACCACTCGCGTCGTCCGGACCGGCTCGGTGCCCCCGCTCGTGCGCCTGAGGAGCGTGGGCTACGTCTACGCCAGGCGCTCGCCCTGGGCCCACCTGGCGCTGAACGGCGTGGACCTGGACGTGGAGCGCGGTGAGGGGCTGGTCGTCTGCGGCCACAACGGCTCGGGCAAGTCCACGCTGGCCTGGATCATGGCGGGGCTCCTGGTCCCGACGGAGGGCGAGGCGACGCTGGACGGCCAGCCCCTTCCCGACTGCGTGGGTCAGGTGGGCGTGGCGTTCCAGCACGCGCGACTACAGCTGTTTCGCCCGACCGTGTATGGCGACGTCGCCTTCGGCGCCAACCTCGATCGGGACACGGTGGCCGGCGCCCTGGGGGAGGTGGGGCTCGATCCGGTGGAGATGTCCGAGCGCCGAATCGACGAGCTCAGCGGCGGCCAGCAGCGCCGCGTCGCCCTCGCAGGGCTGCTCGTGCGCAGGCCGCGCCTCCTGGTGCTGGACGAGCCTCTGGCTGGCCTGGACGACGAGACCAGAACGACGCTCGTGACCGTGCTGAGGCGGCTGCGGGACCATCACGGGGTGGCGACCGTCGTCGTCTCCCATGACTTGGAGGCGGCGCCCGGGCTGGCGGACCGTCTCGTCGTCATCGATGGCGGGCACCTGGTCACCGACGGGTCTGTGCTCGATCTGCAGCTGGCGGCGCAGCCAGGGACCAGAGAGGGCGGACCGGCGTGAGCACCACCAGTGCCCGGAGGTCGAGCGAGCTGCACCTGCTCCGCTACGTCCCCACGAACAGTCCCCTGCACCGCCTGTGGGCGGGAACCAAGCTCCTGGCCCTGTTCGCCTTCGGGGTCGCACTGTCGCTCAAACCCAACTGGCCCGCCGAGGGAATCCTCGCCGCGACCCTCGTGGTGGCGGTGCTCATCGCTCGCATCCCGGCCGGCGCCGCCCCTCGTCTGCCCCCGTGGGTCGGCATCGGGCTGGGCATCGGCGCCGTCCTCTCCTTCCTCGCCGGCGGTCACCCCGAGGTCCACGTCGGCCAGGCGACGATCGGCTTGGGCGGCCTCGACCAGTGGGCCCGGTTCACCGTGCTCACCGTGCTCTTGCTGCTCGGGTCGGCCCTGGTCGGGTGGACGACGCCACTCGCCGAGCTGGCGCCGGCCCTGGCGCGCCTGCTCTCGCCGCTGCGCCTCGTCCGGGTGCCCGTCGACGAGATCGTGCTCAGCGTGGCGCTGAGTGTGCGCTGCCTTCCCCTGCTGGTGGACGAGCTCCGGGTGCTCTACGCCGCCCGCCGAGTTCGCCGACCGGAGATCCCCCAGGGAACGAGAGCCCTGTTCAACGAGGCCGTCGACCTGCTGGTCAGCGCGCTCGTGGCCGCCACCCGCAGGGCGCAAGAGATGGGCGCGGCGATCGAGGCCCGAGGCGGCATGCGTGCGGCCAGCCGGCCTGGCCCACGTCCCCGCCTGGTGGACTGGGCGGTCCTGGTCCTGGCCGCGGCGATCAGCGCCGCCATGGTGATCGCCTGACGGGCCGGAGATGCACCCGGCAATTCCGTCTTCCTGCGAGCAGGTTGCGCTCTAGACTGAGCCGGGCATGCACCGGTCACTCGTCGAGCGGCGCCTCATCGAGGTCAACTCCCGGCTCAAGCGCGTTCGCGAAGAGCTGGTCGTGGTCGACGAGCAGCTGACCGCGCTGGCCGACGCGGCCGACGAGGCGCGCATCCGATATCTCGTCTCGGAGACGCCGCTCGCCGACCGTGAGCTTCGGGAGGCGCGTCGGCACGCCGATGCCATGGCCCGCAGCCGATCGGCGGTGGTCGAGTCGATCACCGAGCTCGAGCGGGCGCAGGACGAGTTGCTCGACCGGCTCGTGACCGAGCCGCAGTAGCCGGCCGGGAAGGAGCGATCGTTGGCCGTGCGTGTCGTCATTGCCGAGGACGAGGGGATCATCCGCCTCGACCTGAAGGAGGTCCTCGAGGAGGAGGGCTACGAGGTCGTCGGGGAGACCGGACGGGGAGACGAGGCCGTCACCCTGGTTCGTCAGCACCGCCCCGAGCTGGCGATCCTCGACATCAAGATGCCCGGGTTAGACGGCCTGGCCGCGGCGCGGGAGATCTCGGGAGAGCGACTGGCGGCGGTGCTCATCCTCACCGCGTTCAGCCAGCGCAACCTCATCGAGGAGGCTCGCGACGCAGGCGCCTTGGCCTACCTCGTGAAGCCCTTCCAGAAATCGGAGCTCATCCCCGCCATCGAGGTCGCCCTGGGCCGGTTCACCGAGCTCAAGGCGCTGGAGGCGGAGAACCGGGGCCTCGAGGGGCAGAACCGCAGCCTCGAGGATCTGCTCGAGCGCCAGCGCCTGGTAGACCGGGCCAAGGGATTGCTCATGGACAACCACGGCATGAAGGAGGCGGACGCCTTCTCCTTCATCCAGCGCACGGCCATGCGCCTTCGCCTCACGATGAAAGAGGTCGCCCGCCAGGTCATCGAGGGCACGCTCACTCCCTGAGGACCGGCAGGGAAACTATTTGCGCTTCTCCATGGACCTTACGAGGGATGATCCTCACTGAATCGTGCAAGTAGTTTCCCTGTCGGTCCTGAGGACCGGCAGGGCCGAGATCGGAGCTGCGGCTAGGCCTGGGCCACGAAGAGCTGCGCGGCGATGGACGGCCCCAGCTCGATCGTGGCGTCAGCGTCCACGTCGTCCAGCACCAGGATCAGGCTGCCGTCGGTCTCCTTCGTCTGCACCCGGGCGTCGGTTCCGGGCACGAAGCCGTGGCTGCTCAGGTAGCTCAGCGACTCGAGGTCGATCTCGACCTGTTCGGTGACGCGCTCGAGACGGACATGGTCGCCCGGCTCAGCGTCGGCAAGCGACGTCTGGACGGGGGCCGAGCCGCTCGCACCGGGGATGGGGTTGCCGTGGGGGCAGGTGCGGGGATGGCCGAGCAGGTCGATCAGGCGGGCCTCGACCTCGTCGGAGATGACGTGCTCCCAGCGCCCCGCCTCGTTGTGCGCCTTGTGCCACTCCAGACCGATGATGTCGGTGAGGAGCCGCTCGGCCAGGCGATGCTTGCGGACCACGCTCTCGGCTCGGGATCGGCCCTTGGCCGTGAGGGTGACCGATCGCGCCGCCACGGAGACGTAGCCGTCGCTCTTGAGCCGCCGCACCATCTCCGACACCGTCGGAGCGGAGTGGCCCAGGCGCTGGGCCAGCCGGGCCTGGATGACCTGCACGCCCTCCTCCTGAAGGGAGTGGATGGCTTCGAGGTACTCCTCGACCGGAGGGTGAAAGCCGTTGCCCACGAACCTCAAGCCTACCCGGGGGCCCGCAGAAGCGGCCGGGAGCCGCCCGGGGCGCAACCCTGCGCCAATTTGGGGCGTCCGTGCGCCTCGGCATCGATGGATCCGGACCGTCGCCGGCGGAGGCGAACCCGCCAGCAGCCGCGGTGCCGGACCCGACCGGCAATAGCATCGGACCGTGGCCACGGTGATGCTGCTGGACGGCAACTCGCTCGCGTACCGCGCCTTCTTCGCCCTGCCGACGGACATGGCGACGGCGTCCGGGCAGGTCACCAACTCGGTGTTCGGCTTCACCTCGATGCTGATCAACCTGTTGAAGGACCACCGCCCCGACGGCATCGCCGTGGCCTTCGACCGGCCGGAGCCGACCTTCCGCCACGAAGTGGTCGAGGACTACAAGGCCGGACGGGCAGAGGCGCCGGACATCCTGCGCCAACAGATGGGCCTGGTCCGCCAGGTCGTGGAGGTGCTGCACGTCCCCACCGTCGAGCTGGCGGGCTACGAGGCCGACGACGTGATCGCGACGCTCGCCACGCGAGCCCGGGACCGGGGCGACGACGTCATCATCGTCACCGGCGACCGAGATACCTACCAGCTGGTGGAGGACCCACACGTCAAGGTGCTCTACAACCGACGGGGCGTGAGCGACTACGTGCTCTACGACGAGGCCGGGATCAAGGAGCGCACGGGCGTGACGCCGACCCAGTACCCGGTCTACGCCGCCCTGCGCGGCGACCCCTCGGACAACCTGCCGGGCGTCCCGGGAGTGGGGGAGAAGACGGCGGCCCGGTTGGTCAATGACTACGGGGATCTCGACGGGGTGTTCGCCAACCTGGATCGCGCCACGCCCAAGCTCCGACAGGCGCTGGCCGAGCACGAGCCCCAGGTGCGGCGCAACGCCGAGGTCATCCCGCTGGTACGGGACCTGGAGCTCGACGTCGACCTGGACAAGCTGTCCATGGGGGGGTGGGACCCGGAGGAAGTCCGCCGGCTCTTCGCCTTCCTCGAGTTCCGCACGCTGTGGGACCGCCTGGTCGAGGCGCTGGGTCCGCAAGGAGAAGCCCTGAGCGGACCGGTGGGCGCCCAGCCCTTCGAGATCGAGCTCCGCGTGGCCTCCACGCCGGAGGACGCGTCGGGTGCCCTCTCCGCTCTCCTCGATCGCGGCGGAGCAGTCGTCGTCGAGGCCGCATGGGAGGGCCAGCCCGGGCGGTCGGCCATCCTCGGCCTGGCCCTGGTCGCGGCCACGACGACCGCGCCGGCAGGCGAGGGACAGGAGCCGTCCGACCGCCCTCCGGATGACGTCGTCTGGCTCCCGGCTGCGACGCTCGAAGCCTTCGAGGTCACCTCTGTGCTCGCTCGGCTCGTCGGGCCGGACGGCGTGCCGACCGTGGCCCACCGGGCCAAGGAGCTCATGCGCGCTCTCACTCCGTTGGGCGTGGACATCACCAGCCTCGAGCTCGACACCGCCGTGGCCGCCTACCTGGTCGAGCCAGGGGAGAGCACCTACCCGCTCGAGGAGCTGGCCGCCCGCTACGCGGGCGTCGACGTCCGGTCGCCGGCGGCGCCGCCCGCCGGTCAGCTCGACCTCGAGGGAACAGCGACCGACCCCGCCGAAGAGACTGGTCGGCGGGCGGCTGCGGTCGCCCGGTTGGCTCCCGCCCTGAGCGCAGCCCTCACGGCGCGCGGCCTGTCCATGCTCCACGACGAAGTGGAGCTCCCACTGGTGCGCGTGCTGGCCCGCATGGAGGTGGCGGGCGTGCGGGTCGATGTCGAGTACCTGACGTCGGTGGTGCGGACCCTCACCGACGAGGTCCAGCGCCTCGATGGTGAGATCCAGGACCTGGCCGGGATGGAGTTCCGGGTCAACTCGACCCAGCAGCTGCGCACCGTGCTGTTCGACAAGCTCGGGCTGGCGCCGCAGAAGAAGACGAAGACCGGCTACTCCACCGACGCTGCCTCGCTGGAGCGACTCCGCGGGGAGCACCCGGTCATCGATGCCCTCCTGCGCTACCGGGAGATGGAGAAGCTGCGCTCGACGTACGGCGACAGCCTCCTGGCCGAGGTCGCCGGGGACGGGCGCATCCACGCCAGCTTCAACCAGACCGTCGCTCGGACCGGGCGCCTGTCCTCGGACCAGCCCAACCTGCACAACATCCCCATCCGGAGCGAGGAGGGGCGCCGGCTGCGGCGGGCCTTCATCCCCGCCGAGGGGTGCGCTCTGCTCATCGCCGACTACAACCAGATCGAGCTCCGGGTGATCGCCCACCTGGCCGACGACCCCGGCCTGATCGAGGCCTTCGACTTCGGCCAGGACATCCACAACGCCACCGCCGCTCGGATCTTCGGCGTCGAGCCCGAGGAGGTGACGCTCTCCCAGCGCTCCAAGGCCAAGATGGTCTCCTACGGCCTGGCCTACGGGATGGAGGCCTACGGCCTGTCACAGCGCCTCGGCATCGACGTGGAGGAGGCGGCGATCATCCTGGCCGCCTACTTCGAGGCCTTTCCCAACGTGCGGGCCTACATGGACGCCACCGTGGCCGAGGCCAGGACGAAGGGCTACACCCAGACGCTGTTCGGTCGACGGCGACCGATCCCCGAGCTGGCGGCCTCGAACTACCGGGTCCGCCAGGCGGGTGAGCGCCAGGCCATGAACGCCGGCATCCAGGGCCTGGCTGCCGACATCTTCAAGGTCGCCCTGGTTCGCCTCGACACCGCCCTCGAGCGAGAAGGCCTGGCCAGCCGGCTCATCCTCCAGGTCCACGACGAGGTGATCCTGGAGGTACCACCGGCCGAGCGCGAACGGGCCACGGAGCTCACCATGAGCGCCATGCAGGGCGCAGCCGACCTGCGCGTGCCCCTCACCGTCAACCTGTCGTGGGGTTCGACCTGGGCCGAAGCCAAGGTCTGACGGCTCGGGTGCCGCCGCGCAGCATGCCGCACTTCTACGAGCGGCTGGCTGAGATCGTCGGGCCCGGCTACCTGCGGTACTCCTTCACCAGGAGCACGGAATCCGAGGTGGACTTCGTGGCCGACGCCCTGGGTCTGGCGCCCGGCGAGCGGCTGCTGGACGTCGGTTGCGGACCGGGTCGCCACAGCCACGCGCTGGCCCGTCGGGGTCTGCGGGTGGTGGGGGTCGACGTGGCGGAGCCGTTCGTCGCCCTTGCGCGAGAGCATGCCCCCGGGGGGGCGACATTCGTGCGGGGCGACGCCCGCCATCTGCCGGTGCGACCGGCCAGCATGGACGCCGTGGTCTGCCTGTGCCAGGGGGGCTTCGGACTGCTCGGGGGCGGGGAGGACGAAGGGGCGGCGGTGGCGGCCATGGCCGGGGCGTTGCGCGTGGGCGGGCGGCTGGCGCTGTCGGCGGTATCGGCCTATTTCGTGCTCCGCTTCCTCGAGAAGGGCGACACCTTCGACGCCGATCTGGGCGTGCACCACGAGGTGGCGCGGGTTCGGGATCAGGGGGGTGGGGAGGCGGGCCTCGACCTGTGGACGACCTGCTTCACCCCCCGGGAGCTGCGGCTCCTGTGCAGCCGTGCCGGCCTCGAGGTGCGCCACATCTGGTCTGTCGGACCGGGTCAGTACGCCCGTCGGGCTCCTGACCTCGATCACCCCGAGTCGCTGGTGATGGCCGAACGATGCGCCAACACCGTGCCCACCGGCAGCCTCGCCCCGAGTCCATGAGGCCTGGTGGTAAAATTGCCGCTTGGTGGTTCGCCACCTCCGGGCCGAGCGAGAGGGCTCGAGGGAGACGGAGCGCTACATGCCTCCCGCCGAATGATTGCCGCGGGAGCCTTGCCCGGAAAGAAGGCTACCAATCGAGATGTCCGACCAGCGTGCCACGAGTTCCGTACCAGCCGAGGCCGCGCCTCCCGCGGCACCGGAGCCCGTGGTGAACCCCCCCGATGACGGCGGCGCTGCCCGCCAGGCTGACAACAGCACACAGACCCCGCCGGCCAACGAGGGCGGTCCCCAGATGGGCACCTTCGACGAGGCCGGCAAGTACACCCCCAGGCAGGTGGTCGCCGACGACCTCGGCGAGATGTCGCTCGAGGATGCCATCGCCGGGACCATCGTCGAGTTCGACGATGGTGACATCGTGCAGGGGAGCGTCGTGAAGGTGGACGCCGACGAGGTCCTGCTCGACATCGGGTTCAAGTCGGAGGGTGTCATCCCCGCCCGGGAGCTGTCGATCCGCCACGACGTGGACCCCTCGGAGATCGTGAGCGTCGGCGAGCGTATCGAGGCCCTCGTCCTGCAGAAGGAGGACAAGGAGGGGCGCCTGGTCCTGTCCAAGAAGCGGGCGCAGTACGAGCGGGCGTGGGGCACCATCGAGAAGATCAAGGAGTCCGACGGCGTCGTGAACGGCCCGGTCATCGAGGTCGTCAAGGGCGGGCTGATCCTGGACATCGGGCTCCGGGGCTTCCTGCCCGCCTCGCTGGTCGAGCTGCGGCGCGTGCGCGACCTGGCTCCCTACGTGGGTCGCAACCTGGACGCCAAGATCATCGAGCTCGACAAGAACCGCAACAACGTCGTGCTCTCCCGGCGGGCCTGGCTGGAGGAGACCCAGCGGGAGCAGCGGGAGGAGTTCCTGGTCAACCTGAAGCCCGGCGAGGTCCGCCGCGGCACCGTGTCCTCGGTCGTCAACTTCGGGGCCTTCGTGGACCTCGGCGGCATGGACGGGCTCGTCCACGTCTCCGAGCTGTCCTGGAAGCACGTGGACCACCCGTCCTCGGTCGTGAGTGTGGGCGACGAGATCGAGGTCCAGGTGCTCGACGTCGACCTCGACAAGGAGCGCATCAGCCTCTCGCTCAAGGCCACCCAGGCGGACCCCTGGCAGGAGTTCGCCAACGCCCACCGGGTGGGGGAGCTGGTCTACGGCCGGGTGACGAAGCTGGTCCCCTTCGGTGCCTTCATCCAGGTGGGCGACGGCATCGAGGGTCTGGTGCACATCTCCGAGATGGCGGTGCACCACGTCGACCTGCCCGAGCAGGTGGTGAGCCCGGGCGAGGAGCTGTGGGTCAAGATCATCGACATCGACCTCCAGCGGCGCCGCATCAGCCTGTCGATCAAGCAGGCGGCCGAGGGCGGCGAGGTCGCTCCCGAGTACCGGGAGGCGTTCGGGGAGCATGCCTACGACGAGCAGGGCAACTACATCGGCTACTCGGGGACCGAGTTCACGCCCGAGACCGAGGCCCAGCAGGCGTGGGCCGAGTTCGTCTCGGAGAAGGGCACGACCGAGGGTGCGCCCGAGGGCGGACCTGACGGCGCAGCCGAGGATGCACCTGAGGGTGGGCCCGCGCAACCGTCGGCCGCGCCGGCGCCGCCGGCCGACGGCGAGTCACCCGTCGGCTGAGCACACCCGATCTGGCGGCGGCTACCGGTCGTTGGTCGCCGACGGGGCCGCGCCGAAGCTGACCGGCGACTCCACGGGAAAATGACAGGCGATGAAGTGGTCGGGTCGCATCTGGCGCATCACCGGCTCCTCTTCGGCACACCGCTCCTGGGCCCGCGGGCAGCGGGTGCGGAACCGGCACCCGCTCGGTGGTGACACGGGAGACGGGATCTCTCCGTACAGCCCCGCACCGTTGGTCGACGGACGGGCGTCCGGATCGGGCTCGGGTATCGACGCCAGCAGGGCGTTGGTGTAGGGGTGCGTCGGGTAGCGGTAGAGGTCGTCGGCTACGGCGACCTCGCACAGCTTGCCCAGGTACATCACGGCCACCCGGTCGCTCACGTTCTTGACCACGGCCAGGTCGTGGGCGATGAAGATCATCGTCAACCCGTAGCGCTGCTTGGTGTCGGCCAGGAGGTTGAGGATCTGGGCCTGGACGGAGACGTCGAGCGCGGACACCGGCTCGTCGCAGATGAGGAGCTTGGGGTCGAGCATCAGCGACCGGGCGATGCTGATGCGCTGGCACTGCCCGCCGGAGAACTGGTACGGGCGGCGATCACCGGCTGCGTCCACGTCCAGGCCCACGGCGTCGAAGACCTCGCGGACCTTGGCGTCGCGCTCGGCCGCCCGGGCCTGTCCCCAGATGGCCAACGGCTCGGCCACGATGTCGACGACCCGCCGCCGCGGGTTGAGCGACGAGATGGGATCCTGGAAGATCATCTGCATCCGAGGCCGGGTCTCGCGCAGGGCGCGCCGCTTGAGGGCGGTGAGCTCCCGGCCGCCGAAGCGCACCGAGCCCGAGGTCGGGCGGGGAAGCTGCATCACCGCTCTCCCGGTTGTCGACTTCCCACAGCCCGACTCGCCGACCAGGCCGAGCGTCTCGCCCTCGCGCACGTCGAAGCTCACGTCCGAGACGGCGTGGACCCTCCGCCTGCCGCCGGCGGGGAAGTCCACCACGAGGTGCTCGACGCGCAGGATGGTGTCGTCAGTGCGCAGCTGGGCGGTCCCGCTGCCCGCCATCAGGCGCCGACCCGCGCCACCGGGGCGTCGGTGCCCAGGCGGCCCTCGCGTCGGTTGCGCTCGAACGCGTCGCGACCCTCGGGCGTTCCCACCGGGAACCAGCAGCGGTAGACGTGCCCGGGCGTGCTCGCCTCCTGCAGCGGGGGCTCCTCGTCCCTGCACCGTTGCTGGGCGTAGGGACAGCGGGGATAGAAGCGACAGCCGGGGGGCAGGTTGACCAGGTCCGGCGGTCGCCCCGGGATGACCGACAGCTTGGTATGGCTCGGGTCGCTGAGCTTGGGGATCGACTTCACCAGCGCCTCGGTGTACGGCATCTTCATGTCCGTGAAGATGGTCCTGGTGGGTGCCTTCTCGACCACCTTGCCCGCGTACATCACGGCGATCTCGTCGGTGCGCCCGGCGACCACGCCCAGGTCGTGGGTGACCAGGACCATGGCCATGTAACGCTCGCGCTGCTGGCGGGCGAGCAGGTCGAGGATCTGGGCCTGGACGGTGACGTCGAGGGCCGTGGTCGGCTCGTCGGCCATCAGCAACCGGGGACCGCAGGCCAGGGCCACGGCGATGGTGACCCGCTGTCGCATCCCGCCTGACAGCTGGTGGGGATAGTCGCGCAGCCGGTGCTCGGGCTCGGGGATCCCGACCGAGTCGAGCAGGGCGATGGCGCGACGGCGGGCTTCGGCCCGGTCGATTCCCAGGTGATGGCGCAGCGACTCGGTGATCTGGCGCCCCACCCGCATGACGGGGTTGAGCGAGGTCATCGGGTCCTGGAAGACCATGCCGATCTCCGCGCCCCAGATGTCGCGAAGCTCGCCCTCGGTCAGGGCGGTGAGGTCTCGCCCCGCGAAACGCACCTCGCCGCTGCGCAGGACGTTGCTGCGGGGCAGCAGCCCCATGATCGAGCGGGACAGGACCGTCTTGCCGGACCCGGACTCACCCACCACGCCGAGCGTCCGCCCCCGGTCCAGGCTGAGGGACACCCCGTCCACCGCCCGCACCATCCCGCGGCCGGTGCGGAAGTGGGTCGTGAGGTCGGCGACCTCGAGCAGCGGCCCGGACGTCTCTGCTACGACCGGGTAGTCAGCGGGGTTCTGGCGGTCGTGGCGCCGGCCTCTCACAAGCCTCCCTCCCTGACCTCGAAGTACGACCGCAGGCGGTCGCCGGCGAAGTTGAGGGCGAGCACGGTGAAGAACAGCGCCAGCGACGGCCACAGGCAGATCAGCGCGTCCTGCTCGAGCGAGATGCGGCCCTCGCTGATCATCCCCCCCCAGGTGGGCGTCGGTGGGCGCACCGACAGCCCGAGGAAGGCCAGCGCGCCCTCGGCAACGATGGCGATGGCGACCGCCACGAGGGCGAACGAGAGGGCCGTAGGCAGGACGTTCGGCAGGATCTCGCGAGCAATGATGCGACCGCTCTTTGCCCCGAGCGCTCGCGCAGCCAAGACGAAGTCTCGCCGCGCGTAGACGATCGTGTTGGCCCGAACCACGCGAAAGAGTGGGGCAATCGAAAGAATCCCGATGCTCACCACCACCGTGAAGAGGCTCTGCCCGACCGCAGTCACGACCGCCAGCAGGAACACCAGGGCGGGAAAGGCGAGCGCGACGGTCGAGACACCATCGAAGAGGGTATCCAGCGGCCCCCGGTAGAAGCCGGCGATCAGACCGAGCGTACCGCCGACGAGCATACCGATGAAGATCGAGGCGAAGCCGACGATCAGCGAGACCCGCGCTCCGAAGATCACCCTCG
This sequence comes from uncultured Actinomycetes bacterium, assembly GCA_963717645.1. Classification (GTDB taxonomy): domain Bacteria; phylum Actinomycetota; class Acidimicrobiia; order Acidimicrobiales; family AC-9; genus AC-9. Next base: position 113,416 of record CAVQWQ010000008.1, read on the forward strand.
AGAGGATGTCGCGCCCGAGGCTGTCGGTGCCGAGAAGGTGCTGAAGGCTCGGGCTCTGTCGCGGCAGGGCGGAGCCGATGCCATTCGGGTCGTCGAGAGGCAACACGTTGGCCAGCACTGCGAGGACGATCACCAGGGCCACCCAGCCGACAGAGATCCAGAACGCCGCACCTAGGCGCCGGATGGCCGTTCCGGGCGCCCGTGCCGTCTCGGCCCGGCCGACCTGGACGTCGAGAGGGCCCTCGTCGACCTCACCGCCGACCGGTGCTCCGGCCATGACGCCGAGGGAGGCAGAGGGCACGCCGGCCGGGACGACTCCCGGCCGCGACGAGGGGTCGTGACTAGACCGAGGCTCGGACATGGCGGGTTCTGGGGTCGAGACCGGCGTAGAGCAGGTCGACAAGAAGGTTGACGAGGACGAAGCCGACGGCGACGACGAGCACTGTGCCCTGGACGACGCCGTAATCGCGAGAGTAGATCGAGTTGAGCGTCAGGAGCCCGATGCCCGGCAGCTGGAAGATGAGCTCGACGATGAACACGCCACCGATGAGGGTGCCGATATTGATCCCCGCCACGGTGACGAGAGCGAAGGTGGACGGCCGAAACGCATGGCGCAGCAGGATGTGCGAGGTGGGCATCCCCTTTGCCCTCGCCATGGTGATGAAGTCCTCCCTCAGGGTGGCGATCATGTCGGTCCGTAGCACCCGCATGTACACGGCCAACGAGCTGAGGCCGAGCGTCAGCGACGGGAGGATGATCGATTTTAGGTTCTGGCCGAGGTCCTGGGTGAGCGGGGTGTATCCCGTCGCCGGGAATATGTGGAAGGTAACGGCAAAGAGGTAGACGAGCAGGACGCCCAGGATGAAGGCGGGGATGGCCAGCAGCCCGAAGGCGACACCGGTGGACAGCTGATCGAGCACGCCGTCGGGTCGCAGGGCGGCCAGGATCCCGACGGGTATGGCCACGATCAGCGCGATCAGCTGGGACACGACCAGCAGCTCGATGGTGATCGGCAGCGCCTGCTTGACGGCCTTGCCCACCGTCTGCCCGTTCAGGTACGAAACGCCCAGATTGCCGTGCAAGCTGTGGTCGAGGTACGTGACGTACTGGGACGGGATGGACTGGTCGAGGCCGAGCTGGTGGCGGCACTGGGCGAGCCCTCGCGTCGTGGCGCTTCCGCCGAGCTTGGCGATGCAGGGATCACCGGGCAGGTTGTGGAGCAGGAGGAAGGACAAGAGCGTCACCACGAACAGCACGATGATGGCGAGGAGGAGCCGTTTGGCTACGAAGACCATCTGCTCCTCTGCCCCTTCGCTCGTCGGCTCACCCCGCTACCGCCACCCCCATCTAGCTGGCCCAGATCTGGGTCGGCCAGATCCTCCCACCCTGGAGCCCGAGTGCCTTGGTGCCGTCGGGGAGGGTGGGCCCGTTGAAGTTCATGACGTTGGGCTTGGCCGACACGATCCAGACGGACCTGTCGATCCACAAATAGGGGACGTCTGACCCGAAGCGTTTGGCCACGGTCTGGTAGCTGCTGGCCCGGACCGAGGGGTCGGGGTTGGTCCTCGCCGTGTCGAGGGCCTGCTGGATCTGGGGGTCCTTGTTGCGGGCGAAGTTCAGGGCCAGGGAGCCCACCGGGGCGGCGGTGCCCGTGCTCCACCAGATGTAGTTCTGGTCGGGATCCGAAGTCGCGAACTGGGTCCATTGGTAGACCTGGTACTTACCCTCCAGGGCGTTGAGGATGAACTGGGACTGCTCGGTCTGGGTGATCGTGGACTGGATGCCGGCCTGCTTCCACATGCTCTGCAGGAGCTGGGCGCCCTGGAGGTTGATGGGGTTGTTGGTGACCCCCAGCTGCACGTTGATCGGCTGGCCGTACTGGGCGACCAGGGCCTTGGCCTGGTCGAGGTTGTAGTTGGGGTACCCCGTCGGCGCGTAGTACGGGGATCCCGGCACGAAGGGACCGGTCGACTGGGGTGGCACCCCGTTGTCGATGGTGTTGATGAACTTCTGCCGGTCCGTGGCGTATGCCAGGGCCTGGCGGACCCGCACATCGCTCACCGGCGCCACGGCGGTGTTGATCATCCAGAAGGACTGGTCGGGCTCGAGCGTGGAGTGGAGGTCGCTGACGGTGACGAAGCTCGAGTTGCCCGTGAGATCGACGTAGTTCTGGAGCGTGTCACTGTGAAGCATGTCGATCCCACCCGACTTCAGCGTGTTCTCGCGGGATTGGAAGTCGACGATGGGCTTGTAGGTGATCTGGTCCAGGTAGGGCATGCCGGACCGCCAGTAGTGGGGATTCTTGGTCGCGGTGAAGTGGTCGTTCGGCACCCACTGCTGGAAGACGAAGGGACCGGTTCCGATCGGGTGCTGTCCGGCACTCGTCCCCAGCGTGCTGGGCTCGGCGATGTAGCCGACCTGGTACTGCCCCGAGATGGCCACAGGGAACGGGACCCAGGGGCTGCTCATCGACACGGTGACAGCGAGAGGGCCAGTTACATCCACACTGGTGATGTTGGTGAACGCCGGACCGGCGAGGGCGGAGGCCCTCGCGCCGTCCAGGTTCGCCTTCACCGCGTTGGCGTCGAGCGGCGCGCCGTTGTGGAACAAGACGTTGGGCCGCAGGGTGATGGTCCACTTGGTGTAGTCCCCGTTGGGGGTGATCGACTGCGCCAGGTAGGGCTTGACCGACCCGTCGGCCGCCACCGCGGCCAGCGGGTCATAGACGGTGCGCCCGTAGATCACGCCGTTGGCGTCCCAGCGATTCATGGTCGGGTCGAAGCCGTCGATGTCCGCGGTCAAGCCCATGGTGACGCTGCCACCGGTCTTCGGTGTGGCCGTCGAGACACCCGCGCTGGAGGACGTCGAGCTTCCGCTGCTGGAGCCGCCGCCGCAGGCGGCCAGAAGTCCAGGGGCTCCACCCAGGATCGCCACCCCCGCGGCGGTCTTGGCGCCCCGAGCCAAAAAGGTACGGCGATCAAAGGGCTCAGGCCTGGGCACGCTTCCCCCTTGTGTCAGATGTCACTCGTGAAGATACAGCGTCCCGCCCAAACGGGGGTGACGCCGGCCATACGCACTGCTACGCGTTGACCCAAACCTGGGAGGTGGAGATGACGCCGTCGAGGTTGCCCAAGGCCTTCGTGCCGTCGGGGAGCGTCGGGCCGTTGAAGTTCATGATGCTTGGTTTGGCCGAGAGCATCCATATGTTCCGATTGGTCCAGAGATAGGGAAGGTCGGCTCCGAACCGCTGGGCGACGGTCTTGTAGGCGGTGGCCCTGGTGGAGGGGTCGGCGCTCGAGCGTCCGGTGTCCAGGGCCTGCTGGATCTGGGGGTCGCTGTTGCGGGCGAAGTTGAGAGCGAGCCCGCCCACCGGGGCGACGGTCCCTGTGCTCCACCACACGTAGTTGCCGTCGGGGTCGGGCGTGGCGAACTGGCGCCAGGCGTAGGCCTGGTACTTGCCCTGGAGTGCGTTGAGGATGTACTGGCTCTGCTCCACCTGCACGATCGTGCTCTGGATCCCGGCCTGCTTCCACATGGCCTGAACCAGCTGGTTGGTTTCCAGGTCCTTGGGCTGGTTGACGGTGCCGTACTCGAAGGAGATGGGCCCCTTCTCGGCCTCGTACTGCTTCACCAGGGACTGCGCCTTGGCCAGGTTGTAGTCGGGATAGCCGGTGGGGCCGTAGTAAGGAGAGCCCTGGACGTAGGGACCGAAGGACTGCGGCGGTAGACCATTGAAGATGGTGTTGATCACCTTCTGCTTGTCGATGGCATATGCGAGGGCCTGACGGACCCGGATGTCGTTCATCGGCGCGACGGCGGTGTTGAGCATGACGAAGTCCATGTCCGGCTGGAACGTCTGATGCATGTCGTTGATGGTGACGAAGCTCGAGTCTCCCTGCAGGTCCACCAGGTTCTGCGTGTCGGAGCTGTGCATGATGTCCACCGTCCCGGACTTGAGGCTGTTCTCGCGGGACTGAGGGTCGACGATCGGCTTGAAGGTGATCTGGTTCAGGTAGGGAAGGCCGGGCCGCCAGTAGTGGGGGTTCTTGGTCGCCGTGTAGTGGTCGTTCGGCACCCACTGCTGGAAGACGAAGGGCCCGGTGCCGATCGGATTCGTCCCCGCCTTGCCGCTGAGCAGGGTCCTGGGCTCGACCACCACGCCGGTCTGAACGGCCAGCACGATTGGGAACGGGACCCAGGGCGCCTTCATGGCCACGACCACGGTCATGGGGTCGGTGACGGTGACGCTGGATATGTTGGTGAGGGCGGGCCCGGTGAGTGCCGCCGACTTGACCGCGTCGAGGTTGGTCTTGACGGCCGCCGCGTTGAGAGGGCTTCCGTCATGGAAGACCACATTGGGACGAACGACGATCGTCCACTGCGTGTAGTCGGAGTTGGGGGTGACCGACTGGGCCAGGTACGGCTTGGCGTTGCCGTTGGTGTCGAAGGCGACCAGGTTGTCATAGACGGTGCGGATGTACATGTACCCGCTCGAGTCCCACCGGTCCTGGGTCGGGTCGAAGCCGTCGATCTCGGCCTCGGTGGCGAAGGTGAGGCTCCCGCCGGGCTTGGGCGTCGCCGTGGACACCCCTGCATTCGAGCTCGACGAGGTGCTCGAGCTCCCCGACCCGCTGCTGCAGGCCGCCAGGAGGCTCGAGGCGCCCCCGCCGAGGACCGCGACCCCCGCCGCCGTGCGAAGACCCTGGGAGAGGAAGTGGCGGCGGTCGATAGCGTCGGACATCACTGTCCTTTCTGGTTCGAGACCTACCCGCTGATGACCAAAATGTGACAGGAGTGTGACATCGGGCATACCCCAGATCAAGCCGGGCGCAACCACACCGGTCGCGATGGCGTCGTTCGACCTGTCCCCGGGCCCGGATCGAGCCGCGAGGGCGCGCCAGCTCCCGCCCGGGCGCTACGGTCCCGAAGTGCTCGTCGTGGGCCTCACGGGAGGCATCGGGTCCGGCAAGTCGACCGTCTCGGCCCTGCTCGAGGAGCGGGGCGCAGTCGTCGTGGACGCCGACCGGATCGCCCGCGAGGTGGTGGCGCCGGGCGGGCCCGCATACCAGGCGGTCGTCGACCGGTTCGGCCCCGGCGTCGTGGCCGCCGGCGGTGCCATCGACCGTCCCGCCCTGGCCGCCGTCGTCTTCGCCGACCCCTCGGCGCGGGCGGATCTCGAGGCCATCACGCACCCGGTGGTGGGGGCCACGATGGCCGAGCGGCTCACCGCACAGGCGGGTACCGACCGCGTGGTCGTCCTCGACGTGCCCCTGCTCGTGGAGGGTGGCCGGCGCCGCTCGGGCGATGAGGCCTCGCAGGGACGGCAGAACGTGCCCTACGGCGTGGCCGCGGTCGTGGTGGTGGACACCCCACCGGAGGTCGCCGTCAGCCGGCTGATCCGCGACCGCGGCATGAAGCCCGACGAGGTCGAGGCCCGCATGGCCGCCCAGGCGACCAGGGAGGACCGGCTCTCCCTCGCGGACGTGGTGATCGACAACTCCGGCTCCACCGAGGACCTGGTCCAGGAGGTCGACCGGGCGTGGGCCTGGATCGAGGATCTCCGGCGCCAGAAGGGACGCCCCAGCACCGAGTGATACACCCCGCCGGTACGATCGGCTCGGTGTCCGACGCACGCCGCTTTCAGGTCGTCTCCGACCTCGAGCCCGCCGGTGACCAGCCCGCGGCGGTCGAGGCCCTGAGCCGCGGGGTGCTGGAGGGCGACCAGTTCCAGACCCTGCTCGGGATCACCGGAAGCGGTAAGAGCGCGACCATCGCCTGGACGGTAGAGCAGGTCCAGCGCCCGACCCTGGTGATCGCTCCCAACAAGTCCCTCGCCGCCCAGCTGGCGAACGAGTTCCGCGAGCTGTTCCCGCACAACCGGGTCGAGTACTTCGTCTCCTACTACGACTACTACCAGCCCGAGGCCTATCTGCCCTCGAGCGACACCTACATCGAGAAGGACTCCTCGATCAACGACGAGGTCGACAGGCTGCGTCACTCCACCACCGCGAGCCTCCTGACCCGACGTGACGTGATCGTGGTGGCCTCCGTCTCGTGCATCTACGGCCTGGGCTCGCCCGAGGAGTACGAGCAGCGGATGCTGTTCGTGCGGACGGGCGAGGAGCACGATCAGCGGTCCGTCCTCTCCCGGCTGGTCGCCATCAACTACGAGCGCAACGACACCAACCTGGTGCGGGGGAAGTTCCGGGTCCAGGGCGACTCCATCGAGGTCCATCCCGCCTACGAGGAGACCGCGGTCCGCATCGAGCTGTTCGGCGACGAGATCGAGCGGATCAGCCGGTTCGACCCCCTGACGGGAGAGCAGCTGGGCGTGCTCGACGAGCTGGTGGTCTTCCCGGCCACGCACTACGTGGCCGGCGACGAGCGGATGAAGCGGGCCCTCGGCGGCATCGAGGAGGAGCTGGCCGAGCGGCTTGCCCACTTCGAGCGTCACGGAAAGCTCCTCGAGGCCCAGCGTCTGCGCATGCGCACCCAGTACGACCTGGAGATGATGGCCGAGGTCGGCTCCTGCGCCGGCATCGAGAACTACAGCCGCCACATCGACGGACGTCGGCCGGGTGAGGCGCCTCACACCCTCATAGACTTCTTCCCCGACGACTACCTGCTCGTTCTCGACGAGAGCCACGTCACCGTGCCGCAGCTCCACGGGCAGTACGAGGGGGATCGCTCCCGCAAGGACGTCCTGGTGGAGCACGGCTTCCGCCTGCCGTCGGCGGTCGACAATCGGCCGCTGCGCTTCGACGAGCTGTACGAGCGCATCAACCAGTGCGTGTTCATGTCCGCCACCCCGGCGCCATACGAGATCTCACAGTCGGCCCACGTCGTCGAGCAGATCGTCCGCCCCACCGGCCTGGTCGACCCCGAGGTGGTGGTCAAGCCGACCAAGGGCCAGATCGACGACCTCATCGAGCAGATCAACCAGACCACCGCCCGGGGTGAACGCGTCCTGGTCACAACCCTCACCAAGAAGATGGCCGAGGACCTGACCGAGTACCTGCTGGAGATGGGTCTGCGGGTCCGCTACCTCCACTCCAACGTCGACACCATCCAGCGCATCGAGCTCCTCCGGGACCTCCGCCTGGGCGAGTTCGACGTGCTGGTCGGCATCAACCTCCTGCGCGAGGGCCTCGACCTGCCCGAGGTCTCCCTGGTCGCCATCCTCGACGCCGACAAGGAGGGGTTCCTGCGCAGCGAGACGTCGCTCATCCAGACCATGGGCCGGGCGGCCCGCAACGTAGAGGGCCAGGTCGTCATGTACGCGGACACGGTGACCGACTCCATGCGGCGGGCGATCTCCGAGACCCAGCGACGACGGGCGGTGCAGCAGGCCTACAACGCCGAGCACGGGATCGACCCCCAGACCATTCGCAAGGCCGTCACCGACATCCTGGCCCAGATCCGGCCCGAGGCAGAGACGCCGCGACCGGGGCGCGACCGCAGGTCGCGACGGCGTGACGCGGTGCGAAGCGACCTGGCCGAGCTGCCCCAGGACGAGTTGAGCAGGCTCATCCGGACGCTGGAGGAGGAGATGCGTGAGGCCGCCACGGAGCTCCGGTTCGAGTACGCCGCCCGCCTCCGGGACGAGATCGGGGACCTCAAGAAGGAGCTCCGACAGGTCGGGTAAGGCCGACCCGGGAGGCCGGCCGGGGGAATCACCCGCAGCCGCGCGGGCGGCAAGAGCAACGTCCCGATCCGCGGGGAAAACCAGGTCCCGCCAGTATCCTCGATCTGTGTCAGACGTCCTGGTGATCCGTGGTGCTCGCGAGCACAACCTGAGGGACGTCTCCCTGGAGCTTCCCCGTGACCGGCTGATCGTGTTCACGGGGCTCTCGGGTTCGGGGAAGTCCTCGCTCGCCTTCGACACGATCTACGCCGAGGGCCAGCGGCGGTACGTGGAATCGCTGTCCGCCTACGCCCGCCAGTTCCTCGGCCAGATGGACAAGCCCGACGTGGACTTCATCGAGGGCCTGTCGCCCGCCATCTCCATCGACCAGAAGTCCGCGTCCCGGAACCCCAGGTCGACGGTGGGCACGATCACCGAGATCTACGACTACCTCCGGCTCCTCTACGCCCGGGTCGGACAACCCCACTGTCCGGTGTGCGGACGCCCTGTCACCCGCCAGACCCCTCAGCAGATCGTCGACCGCATCATGGACCTACCCGACGGCACCCGCTTCCAGGTGCTGGCGCCGGTGGTGCGGGGACGCAAGGGGGAGTACGAGGGCCTCCTGGACGAGCTGGCCAAGCAGGGCTTCTCGCGGGTTCGCATCGACGGCGACGTGCAGGACCTGGGCGAGCAGCGGGACACCGGCCGGCTCGCCCGTTACGAGCAGCACACCATCGAGGTCGTCGTCGACCGCCTGGTCCGCAGGGACGGCATCATCCGTCGTCTGACCGATTCCCTGGAGACGGCCCTCCGACTCGCCGACGGGGTGGCGGAGGTGCAGCTGGTCCCCAGGTCGGGCACGAACGGCGCCAACGGAGCCGACGCCGACGAGCCGCGCTCGGCGAGACGCAAGGCGGCCGGCAGCGGCGCCCGCACCAGCGCCGCCCGCCGGAGCAGGGCGAAGCAGAGCGCGGCGCCGGTCGAGACGAACGGCGCCGAGGGGGCCAGCGAAGAGATCCTGACCTTCAGCCAGCACCTGGCGTGCAGCTACGACGGCCTCAGCTTCGACGAGCTGGCGCCCCGAAGCTTTTCGTTCAACTCCCCCTACGGAGCCTGTCCGCACTGCGCCGGCCTGGGGACCCGCTACGAGGTCGACCCCGAGCTCGTGGTGCCCGACCCCGCCCTGAGCCTGTCCGAGGGCGCCATCGCTCCCTGGTCCGGCAACCGCACCGAGTACTTCTACCGGGTGGTCGCGGCGGTGGCGGAGGCATATGGGTTCTCGATGAAGACGCCGTGGGCCAAGCTCAAGAAGTCCGAGCAGCGGGTCCTCCTCCAGGGCTCGGGGACGCGCCAGATCCACGTCCAGTACCGCAACCGGTACGGCCGGGTGCGCTCGTACCACACCCACTACGAGGGCGTGCTGCCCTATCTCCAGCGCCGGCACAGGGAGGCCGAGTCGGACCACGGTCGGGAGATGATCGAGGGCTACATGCGGGAAGTGGCCTGTCCCGAGTGCCACGGCGCCCGGCTCAAGCCGGAGTCGCTGGCGGTCACGGTGGGGGGCCACAACATCAACGAGCTCTGCAGCCTTTCGATCGCCCGGGCGGCCGAGGCCATCGGCGCCCTCGAGCTGTCCGAGCGCGAGCGGATGATCGGCGAGCGGGTCTTGCGGGAGATCCAGGCGCGGGTCCAGTTCCTGCTCGACGTCGGGCTCGACTACCTCAGCCTCAACCGGTCCGCCGGCACCCTGGCCGGAGGCGAGGCCCAGAGGATCCGCCTCGCCAGCCAGATCGGCAGCGGTCTCGTGGGAGTCCTGTACGTGCTGGACGAGCCCTCGATCGGGTTGCACCAGCGGGACAACCGCAAGCTCATCGACACCCTGCTGCGCCTGCGGGACCTCGGCAACACGGTGATCGTGGTCGAGCACGACGAGGAGACCATCCGGATCGCCGACCACGTCGTCGACATCGGTCCCGGCGCCGGGGAGCACGGGGGTGAGATCGTCTGCTCCGGGCCCCTCTCCGAGCTCGAGACCTGTGCGCGATCGCTGACCGGCCGGTACCTCAGCGGCGAGCTCTCGATCCCCGTGCCCCAGATGCGGCGCGAGCCGGGCGAGGAGTGGCTGGTCGTCAGGGAGGCCCGGGAGCACAACCTGAAGGACATCGACGTCGAGCTTCCGCTCGGCTGCTTCATCACCGTCACCGGTGTCTCGGGCTCCGGGAAGTCGACACTGGTGGACGACATCCTCTACCGGGGCCTCATGAAGCGCATCTACTCCTCCAAGGTCGTGCCCGGCCGGCACCGCACCATCGAGGGGGCCGAGGCCATCGACAAGGTCATCGACGTGGACCAGTCGCCGATCGGGCGCACACCCCGGTCCAACCCGGCCACCTACACCGGGGTGTTCGACGCCATCCGCAAGCTCTTCAGCCAGACCCAGGAGGCGAGAGTCCGGGGATATCAGCCCGGTCGGTTCTCGTTCAACGTGGCCGGGGGACGATGCGAGGCCTGCGCCGGGGACGGGACGATCAAGATCGAGATGCACTTCCTCCCCGACGTGTACGTGCCCTGCGAGGTCTGCAAAGGCGCCCGCTACAACCGCGACACTCTGGACGTCACCTTCAAGGGCAAGAACATCGCCGACGTGCTCGACCTCTCGTGCGAGGAAGCGCTCGAGTTCTTCGCCAACCAGCCGGTGATCGCCCGACACATGCGGACCCTCGTCGACGTCGGTCTGGGCTACGTCAGGCTGGGCCAGCCGGCTCCCACCCTCTCCGGCGGCGAGGCGCAGCGGGTGAAGCTGTCGACAGAGCTGTCCAAGCGGTCGACGGGCCACACGATGTACATCCTCGACGAGCCGACCACGGGGTTGCACTTCGACGACGTGCGCAAGCTCCTCGGCGTCCTGAGCCGGCTGGTGGACCAGGGCAACACGGTGATCGTCATCGAGCACAACCTGGACGTCATCAAGACGGCCGACTGGATCCTCGACCTGGGCCCGGGCGGCGGCGACGGCGGCGGCACCGTCGTGGCCGAGGGACCCCCGGAGAAGGTCGCCAAGACCGCCGAGAGCTACACGGGCCAGTTCCTGACGAAGGTCCTGGACCACTAGCGCGGCTTACCGCTTTGGTCGAACATAGAGACGATGCCACTGGCGCGCGCGGCGGCTGCCGTACTCATGATGGGCGCGTTGGCCGCCGCCTGTGGCGGCGGCAGTAGCCCCAGCGGGCTGAACAATCCGGTTACCCTCGCCTCGGCGATACGAGATTCGGCCCAGCACGAGCTGGCCACCGGCACCAGCGGCCTACCCGCCGGCACGGAGGTGACCCTGGTGCACTGCGTCAACACCCGCCGCTTCGACTTCACTTGCGACGTGCGCTTCAACACCGGCGGCGACCGATCCGTCTCCGCCACCGTGGCCCCGGGGGGACGAAGCTACGTGGTCACCGCCGGCGACCTGTAGCCCGGCGGGGGGCGACGCCCGTCGTCAGTGGGCGGGGAGCTGCGGCGAACGCTGCCATTTCGACCAAGGGGGAACCGGAGCAACTGCAAGGGATCGCCTCGACGCCGTCAGCCGCAGAGCTAGACGATCTCGAGCATCCGCTCCAGCGCCACCCGAGCCCAGCGGGCCGTCTCTGCGTCGACGGTGATGCGGTTGCGCACCTCGCCGTCCACGAGCCCCTCCAGCACCCAGGCCAGGTGGGCATCGTCGATGCGGAACATCGTCGAGCACGGGCAGATCAGAGGGTCGAGCGAGACGACGGAGAGATCGGGGTGGTCGTGGCCGAGGCGCTGGACGAGGTGGATCTCGGTGGCCACGGCGACCGCCGTGCCGGCCGGTACGTCGTCGACGGCCCGGATGATGAAGTCGGTCGAACCCACCCGGTCCGCCAGCTCCACCACCTCGCGTGCGCACTCGGGATGGGCGATCACCACGCCGTCGGGATGCTCGGCCCGGAAGGCCTCCACGTGCTCGGGCCGGAAGCGCTGATGCACCGAGCAGTGGCCCTTCCACAGGAGGAACGTGGCCTCCTTCACGTCCGGGCCCTCCAGCCCCCCGAGCGGGCGCCGGGGGTTCCACACCCGCATGTCATCATTGGTGAAGCCGAGCTGGTGACCCGTGTTGCGCCCCAGGTGCTGGTCCGGGAAGAAGAGGACCTTGTCACCCCTGGGCTCGGAGCCGTCCAGGCCGAGGGCCCAGGTGAGCACCGCCCGGGCGTTCGAGGAAGTGCACACCGCCCCGCCCTGGCGACCGACAAAGGCCTTGAGGGCAGCGGAGGAGTTCATGTAGGTGATCGGGACGATCCGCTCCACGTCGGTGACCGTGGCCAGCTCCTCCCAGGCCTCTTCGACCGACTCGACATCGGCCATGTCGGCCATCGAGCACCCGGCGTTGAGATCGGGAAGGACGACCGCCTGGTGGTCGCCAGTCAGGATGTCCGCCGACTCGGCCATGAAATGGACGCCGCAGAAGACGACGAACTCGGCGTCATGACGGTCGGCGGCGGTGCGGGACAGCCCGAACGAGTCACCCCGGGCGTCGGCCCACCGCATCACCTCGTCCCGCTGGTAGTGGTGGCCGAGGACGAGCAACCTGGACCCGAGGGCGGCCTTGGCCGCCCCGATCCGCTCGGCCAGCTCCTCCGGTGACGCGCCGGTATAGCGCTCGGGGAGCGGTGTCTGGAGTCGCAGCATGTTCGAAACCCCTCTCTGGGGAGCGCTCCGATCTCGGCCGGCGGGGACAGCCTGGTCGCCCATCCGCGGGGTTGTCGGCCCCGGAGCGTGTATGTCGCCGGAGTACCAGGCCGGCGTGAACACGAGTGTAGGCCGACTGCCGCCGATATGGAGCCTCGTCCCGGGCGCCGGGTCAGGAGCCGGCCAGCGCCGAGTGCATGGCCTCGACCGCCCTGACGACACGCCCGGCCTCGGTGACGACGAGCGATTCGTCCCGCAACTCCTCCACAAGACGGGAGTGGGTTGTGCCACCGGGCCGGCCTCCCGGGCCGGCCTCGCCCGGTGACCGCTCCCTGGCTCGAGCCGACCTGACCGCCCCCAGGTGCTCCCGCAGGGCCCCCAGGGGATCATCGAGGGGCGGGAGCGAGTCGGGCGCGCGACCCTCCCCGAGGGCGCCGGCGAGATCGGTCAGGGCCGCGTCGAGGTGACGGCAGAGCTCGGGAAGGCTCGGGAGCGGGTGGCGCCCGGTAAAGGTGCCCAGGTGGGCCTCGAGGGCGGTCACGGCGCCGTAGACCCTTCGGTTGGCACCCACCACAGCCCAGAACTGCTCCACGAGCGCTCCACCTCGGGGCCGTTCGCCGAGGAGACGCTGCAGGTCGGCCTCGGCATTGTCGGCCGCCAGGGCGGCCCTTCGGTGGGTCGCCTGCAGGCCCTCGGTCGTCGGGCCCGGCCAGATATACCGCTGCATGACGGCGCGGAAATAGGCGCGGCTCGCCGTCACCGCCGCGCCCAGCTCACGCTGAGCTGTCCCCCGGGAGGAGTCGGGCCAGAGGAGGTAGCTGCCAGCGAGAGCCAGCGCGCCGCCGATGAGGGTATCGGCGACCCGCCAGCCGGCGAGGGTCCACTGGCCGGGGTGCCCGACCTCGGTCAGCAGGATCACGAGGGGGGTGAAGAAGATCACCCAGAGCCCGTAGTTGAGGGGCTGGAACGAGAAGGCGACGAAGGCCACGGGGATCGTCAGCAGCGCCGTCGCCCACGCGCTGGTCACCGTGGCGGTGATGGCGACGGCCAGCAGGGCACCGAGGATCGTGCCCCCGACCCGCAGGAGAGTCCGCTGGAACGTGACGCCGGCGTGGGGCTTGAGGATCACGGCGATCGTGAGGGGGACCCAGTAGCCCTTGGGGAGGCTGAGGCCCCGGAAGATGATCACCCCGAGGGTGGTCACCGTGGCGTACCGCAGGGCGTGGCGAAAGGCGACCGAGTCGAGGGTCAGGTTGCTCGTCAGGGCGACCCACCATCCATGCCAGGTCGTGCGCGGCCGCCCTGAGTGGCGCGTCTGTCGGGTCGACCCGACCAGTTGCTGGACGCTGTCTCCCCGGGATCTCCCGTGCAGGTCCGTGGCCAACGAGGCGGCGTCACTGATCCCGTCCAGCAGGCGCTGCAGGGAGTTGTCGACGGGATGGAGGGCTGCCAGCTCGCGGCTGTCGCCGGTGCCGCGCACGACGCGAGCGGCGAGCGAGCTCACGTCCTGGTCCAGGTCCCGGACGGCCTTCTCCGCCCGGGTGACGTCGGGCCCGCTGCCCGCTCGCACAGCGTCACCGACCGATCGGAGCGTCTGGCTCATGCTGTCGCCCGCCGCCTGCACCTGGTCCGCCGTCCCCGACAGTCGACCCTTGTCGGCCAGCTCCTCGGCCAGGCCCTCGGTGACGTCGAGCAGGGTGCCCGCGGCCTCGGTGAGGGCGGCGAGCACCCGGCCGGGAGCGCTTTCGCCGTCCCGCCCGAAGCGGGTCGCCCGTACCGTCGCGGCGGCTTCCTCCTGGGCATCTCGGGCGGCGCGCGAGGCCCGGCTGACGGCTCCGGCGCGAAGCGCCGGAGCGGAGGCCTCGGTGACCAGCCTGCCCACGGCCATGTAGCACCCGGCGACGGCGTTCTGGGCCGCCGCGTACGGGCGCAGTGGCCACAGGGCCAGGGCCAGGATCATCGCCCAGACGCCGCCGACCAGGCAGATCCACAGCGCCTCGGTTCCGCTCAAGGCGTCGGGAGGGAACCCCAGGCCCAGGATGAAGACGACGGTGACGACGAAGCCGACGCTCCCCGCCACCCGGCCGTAGAGGGTCACCAGGCCCCCGGCGAAGGCGATGACCAGCATCAGCGGTACGGCGGCCCCCAGGGACCGGGCGGCGATGACACCAAGCGCGAAGGCGGCCGCGTCGGCGAGGGCGGCGACGGACATGGATGCCATCCGGGTCCGCTCGGGGCCGCCGGAGTCGGCCATCCCGACGTTGAGGGCTCCGAGGGCCGCGGCCGCGCCCATCGTCAGCCTGTTGGTCCCGAGGCCGATGACCAGAGGAACAGCGATCCCGGTCGCCACCCGCAGACCGGCGCCGATGGCGGGCCGGCCCGGCTCGACACGGAACAACGCGGCCCAGAGCAGGCCCTGAGGCTGACGCGTCGTCACGTCGGCTGGAGGCTACAGCGCTGCCCGCTGAGCCGCTGCTCATAGACTTTGGAGACGTGCTACAGCGGCCTCCCACGGCGACGATCCCCGACGCTCCGGGCTCCTACCAGTTCAAGGACGTCGACGGGAGGGTCGTCTACGTAGGAAAGGCCCACTCGATCCGCCACCGCCTGGCGAGCTACTTCCAGGACCCCGCCAACCTGCCACCGCGGACGGCGCAGATGGTGGCGAGCGCCGAGAGCGTCGAGTGGATCCAGGTCCGCAACGACGTCGAGGCCCTGATGCTGGAGTACAACCTCATCAAGGCCCACCGGCCGCGGTTCAACATCCGGCTCCGGGACGACAAGAGCTACCCGTTCCTCGCCGTCACGCTCGACGACGAGTGGCCGAGGCCGATGGTGATGCGGGGCCGCAAGCGAAAGGGCGTCCGCTACTTCGGGCCCTACGCCCACGCCTACGCCATCCGGGAGACCCTCGATCTGCTGCTGCGCTCGTTCCCGGTAAGGACGTGCTCGGACAACAAGCTGGCGCATCACCAGCGCCTCGGCCGTCCGTGCCTCATGTACCACATCGAGAAGTGCACCGGTCCGTGCGTGGGCGAGATCGACAAGCCCGACTACGACCGCCTGGTGGGTGAGCTGGTCGACTTCCTGGCCGGCGACACCGAGACGATCGTGCATCGGCTCGAGACCCGGATGGCAGAGGCCGCCGAGGGCCTGGAGTTCGAGCGGGCCGCCCGGCTCAGGGACCGGTTGACCTCGGTGCGCAAGGCCATCGAGAAGCAGCAGATGGTCACCGAGCGACCCGAGGACCTCGACGTCATCGGCGTGGCCGAGGACGAGCTGGAAGCGGCAGTGCAGGTGTTCCACGTGCGACGCGGCCGGGTGGTGGGGCGAAAGGGCCTCATCGTGGACAAGGTCGAGGACCTCGATCGGCACCAGCTCGTTGCCCACGTGCTCGAGCAGATGTACGCCGAGGCCATCATGGACATCCCCCGTGAGGTCCTGGTCCCCGACGAGCCCGAGGACCTCGCCGTGTACGAGGCGTGGCTGGCGTCGCTGCGGGGGTCGAGGGTCGTCGTGCGCGTGCCCCAGCGCGGCGACAAGCGGGCCCTGCACGACACCGTGACCCGCAACGCGGGGGAAGAGTTCACTCGCCACCGCCTGCGGCGGGGTGCCGATCACAACAGCCGGGCCCGCGCCCTCAACGCGCTCCAGGAAGCGCTGGACCTGCCAGAGGCACCGCTGCGCATCGAGTGCTTCGACATGAGCCACATCCAGGGGAGCGACTACGTCGGCTCGATGGTGGTGATGGAGGACGGGATCCCGAAGACGAGCGACTACCGACGCTTCAAGGTCGGCTCGGTCGAGGGCAACGACGACTACGCGGCGATGGAGGAGGTGCTCACCCGTAGGTTCACCGCCCTGCTGGCCGAGCGGGAGGAGCCGTTGGGGGAGCGGGCCCGGCGACGGCGCTTCGCCTATCCACCCCAGCTACTGCTCCTCGACGGCGGCAGGGGCCAGCTCAACGTGGGCAGCAGGGTCCTCGCGCGGCTGGGGCTCGACGACGAGATCCCGGTGGCGGCCCTGGCCAAGCAGTTCGAGGAGATCTTCGTTCCCGGCCAGGCCGACCCCGTCCGCATTCCCCGCCAATCAGAGGCGCTCTATCTCCTCCAGCGCGTCCGCGACGAGGCGCACCGCTTCGCCGTGTCGTACCACCGCAAGCTCCGGGGTCGGCGTATGACGAGGAGCGTGCTCGACGACATCCCGGGCCTGGGGCCGACGCGCAAGCGCCGCCTCGTGCGAGAGCTGGGCGGCGTCCGTGCGGTCCAGACGGCACCACTCGAGACGCTGCTGGCCCTGCCCTGGCTCCCCGACAACGTGGGCCGGGCCGTGCACGACAAGCTGCACCTCCCCACGGGACCCGCCCGTCGCCGCGACGCATCCGTCGCCGCCCAGTGAGCACGACGCCGTGAGCACGACGCCGTGAGCACGAGCGACCGGGACCCGTGGGCACAGAGCGCTCGCTGGTGGCAGGACACCTTCACCGGCGGAGCCGATCCCGAGTATGTCGAGCAGATCCTGCCACTCGTGTCGCAGCACCTGCCCCCTTCCGGGCGGGTCCTCGACGTAGGCACGGGAGAGGGGCAGGTGGCCAGGCTGGCTGCGGGGCCTCGGGCGGTGATGGGAGTGGACCCCACCTGGCCGCAGCTCGAGGAGGCCGGCCGGCGCGGCGGCGGCCCGCTGTACGCCAGGGCCACGGCTTCGAACCTCCCCTTCGCCGCCGCCAGCTTCGACGCCGCCGTCGCCTGCCTCGTCCTCGAGCACCTCGACGAGCTAGAGGAGACCGTGGCCGAGGTGGGGCGGGTCCTGCGGCCGGGTGGACGTTTCCTCATGCTCATGAACCACCCGCTGCTCCAGGCGCCGGGCAGCGGCTGGATCGACGATCACATCCTGGGTGAGCAGTACTGGCGCATCGGGCCCTACCTCGCCGAGGACAGCTCCGTCGAGGAGGTGGACAAGGGGGTGTTCGTGCCCTTCGTGCACCGGCCGCTCTCTCGGTACGTGAACCTGCTGGTCGACCACGGGATGCTCGTGACCCGCATGGAGGAGCCGGCCCCGCCGGCGGGGTTCCTGGCTCGAGCGGAAGAATATGCCGGCGCCGCGACGATCCCCCGGCTCCTGTTCCTTCTCACCGAGAAGCTCCCCCACCGACCCGACGATGTGACAATAGGGGAGCCCCTATGAGCGACTACCTCATCATCACCGGGCTTTCGGGCGCGGGCCGCTCGACGGCGGCCGCCACCTTCGAGGACCTCGGGTGGTTCGTCATCGACAACATGCCGCCCGCCCTCATCACCAAGGTCGCCGAGCTGGTCAGCGTGCCGGGATCGGAGACCGAGAAGGTGGCGCTCGTCGTGGGCCGCGGGGGCAGCGAGTACCTCGACGACGTCGGACCTGCCCTGGAGGCGCTCCGCTCGACCGGGAACCGGGTCCGGATGCTGTTCCTGGATTCGTCCGACGACGTCCTCGTGCGCCGCTTCGAGGGGACCAGGCGGCGCCACCCGCTGGCGGCCGAGGGGGTGATCGGGTCCATCACGCAGGAGCGCCGGATGCTCGACCCGATCCTCGCCCAGGCCGACGTGGTCGTGGACACGAGCGACCTCAACATCCACCAGCTCCGAGGTCGCCTCATCGACCTGTTCGAGCGCGACGACCACACCACCGGGCTCCAGGTGACGGTCGTGTCGTTCGGGTTCAAGCACGGCGTCCCTCTCGACGTCGACCTGGTCTTCGACTGCCGGTTCCTGCCCAACCCCCACTGGGTGGAGGAGCTGCGGCCGCTGACCGGGCTCGACCCTCCCGTGCGGCGCTACGTCATGGACCAGTGCGACACTCCGGCCTTCCTCGACAAGCTGGACGACCTCTTCGGCCTTCTGCTCCCCGCCTACGTGAAGGAGGGAAAGTCGTACCTGACCGTCGCCGTCGGTTGCACCGGCGGCCAGCACCGGTCGGTCGTGCTCGCCGAGGAGCTGGCCGAGCGGATCCAGGCCCGCGGCTTCGAGCCCACGCTCCACCATCGGGACGTGCACCGGTGAGCGGGGGTCCGCGCGTGGTGGCCCTCGGTGGCGGCCACGGGCTGGCTGCCACCCTGCGCGCCACGCGTCACTACGGCGACGACGTCACTGCGATCGTCTCGGTGGCTGACGACGGGGGCTCGAGCGGCCGGCTGCGCGAGATCTTCGGGGTACCGCCGCCGGGAGATCTGCGCAAGTGCCTGGTCGCGCTGAGCCCTCCATCGGTGTGGTCGAAGGCCTTCGAGCACCGCTTCGACGCCGGAGAGCTGGAGGGCCACGCGCTGGGCAACCTCGTGATCGCCGGCCTGGCCGCCTCGACGGGCGATTTCCTGTTCGCCGTGGCAGAGGCCGGGCGCCTGGTCGAGGCGAGCGGAACGGTCTTGCCGGCCACGAGCGTTCCCGTCGTGCTCAAGGCGGACGCCGCCGGCGGGGCCGTGCAGGGCCAGGTGGCGGTGGCCCAGGCGGGACGCATCGCCCGGGTCTCGCTCGTCCCGGTCGATGCTGCGCCGCCTGCCGCGGCCCTGGAGGCCGTGGCCCGGGCAGACCAGATCGTCCTCGGCCCGGGCTCCCTCTACACCAGCGTGTTGGCTGTTGTGGCGGTCCCGGCTCTGCGGGAGGCGCTGGCGGAGGCGAGGTGCCGGAAGGTCTATGTCTGCAACCTTCGCCCCCAGGTCCCCGAGACCGAGGGCTACGACGTGGCGGCCCACCTGGCCGCTCTGGAGGCCCACGGTGTCGAGGTCGACGTCGTGCTGTGCGACACGACGGGCCTGCCGCTCGGGGCCCCGGGTCGGCCCTGGGTCGACGCACCGCTGGCCCGGCCCAACGGGCTCGCCCACGACTCGGAGAAACTGGCAGCGGCCCTCGTCGATCTGGTAGGGCTCAGGTAACGAGGAGGACGTGATATGGCCGTACGGGTTGGCATCAACGGTTTCGGTCGGATCGGCCGCAACTTCCTGCGGGCGGCGCGCGCATCGGGCGCCGACGTGTCCGTCGTCGCCATCAACGATCTGATCCCGCCTGAGACCAACGCCCACCTCCTCGCCTTCGACTCGACGCTGGGCCGACTGGAGGGCGTGCAGGCTGCCGATGGTGCCATCAGGATCGGCTCCGATGAGGTCAAGGTGTTCGCCGAGCGCGACCCCAAGGCGCTCCCATGGTCGGAGCTGGGCGTCGAGGTGGTGATCGAGAGCACGGGCATCTTCACCGACGGCAACAAGGCCGCTGCCCACATCGACGGGGGAGCGCGGCGGGTGATCATCTCGGCGCCGGCGACCAACGTCGACGCCACCTTCGTGATGGGCGTGAACGACCAGACCTTCGATCCCGGCCAGCACAACGTGGTCTCCAACGCCTCCTGCACGACCAACTGCTTCGTGCCGATGGTGAAGGTCCTCGACGACGCCTTCGGGGTCCGCAGCGGCCTGATGACGACCGTTCACGCCTACACCAACGACCAGAACCTGCTCGACCTGGCCCACAAGGACCTACGCCGGGCCCGGGCTGCCGCGGTCAACATCATCCCCGCGTCGACGGGCGCGGCCCGGGCGACGGGGCTCGTCCTCCAGGCCATGCAAGGTCGCCTGGACGGGACGTCGCTGCGCGTGCCGGTCCAGGACGGCTCGATCACCGACTTCACCGCCATCATCGAGGCCGAGGCCAGCGTCGAGCAGATCAACGGCGCCTACCGCGAGGCGGCGTCCTCGGGCCCGCTGTCGAAGGTCCTGGAGTACACCGAGGATCCCATCGTGTCCTCGGACATCATCGGGTCCCCGGCATCGTGCACCTTCGACGCTGGTCTCACCATGGCGACCGCCGCGGGGGGCGGGTCCACGCTGGTGAAGGCTCTCGGCTGGTACGACAACGAGTGGGGCTACGCCAACCGGCTGGTCGACCTGGCCGTGGTCGTCGGAGGGTCCGGTCGCTGACTCGTCGATTCTCCAGCTGCCACGGCTGGAGGACCTCCCCGATCCGGCCGGCAAGCGGGTGCTGCTCCGAGCCGACCTCAACGTCCCCCTGCGGTCGTCATCGGGCGGCGAGGCAGAGGTGGACGACGATTTCCGCCTGCGCGCCGCCTTGCCGACGATCGAATGGCTCATGGAGCGGGGGGCCAAGGTCACGGCGTGCAGTCACCTCGGGAGGCCGCACGGCAAGCCCGCCCCCCGCTTCGCCATGGAGCCGGTGCGCCAGCGGCTGGCGCAGCTGGCGCCGGGCGTCGAGCTCATGGAGAACCTGCGGTTCGACCCGGGAGAGGAGGCCAACGACCCGGCCTTCGTCGCCCGCCTGGTGGAGGGCCAGGACCTCTACGTGGACGACGCCTTCGGCTCGGCTCATCGGGCCCACGCCTCCATCGTCGGCCCCCCCGCCCGCCTACCCAGCGCCGCCGGTCGTCTGCTGGAGCGGGAGGTCGAGGCGCTGGGCGGCCTGCTGGATCATCCTGCCCGGCCGTTCGTGGCCGTGCTCGGCGGGGCCAAGGTGGGCGACAAGCTGGGCCTCCTCAGGTCCCTCCTCGACCATGCTGACGTCCTGCTGGTGGGCGGCGGCATGTGCTTCACCTTCCTTGCCGCCCTGGGCCACGACGTCGGCGACTCGCTGGTCGAGCCCGACCAGGAAGATGCCTGCCGCCGGCTGCTGGACTCCGGACGACGCGTGGTCGTGCCGACCGACGTGGTGGCCCTGGCCCCCGGCGGGGCCTTCGGGGCTGGCAAGGGCGGGAGCGGCAAGGTCCGCACAGTCGGTCGGACGATCCCGTCGGGGTGGAAGGGCGCGGACATCGGTCCGGGGACGGCGGCAGAGTTCGCCGACGAGATCCGCCCGGCCGGCACGGTGTTATGGAACGGCCCGATGGGCGTCGTCGAGGACAACCGCTTCGCCGCCGGCACCCGCGCCGTGGCCCAGGCCGTGGCCGAGTGCCGGGGGTACACGGTCGTCGGCGGTGGCGACAGCGCCAGTGCCCTTGCCCACCTAGGCCTCGCCGACGAGGTCGACCATCTGTCGACCGGCGGGGGAGCGGCCCTCGAGCTGCTCGAGCGCGGTGACCTGCCAGGGCTGGCAGCCCTCCGGGCGGCCTCCAACGCGCCGGGGAGGAGATCATGACCAAGCGACGGCCCCTCATCAGCGGCAACTGGAAGATGAACCTCAACCACTTCGAGGCCATCCAGGCCGTGCAGAAGCTCGCCTACCGCCTGTCCCCGGAGGACCACGCCACTCGGGACGTCTCCGTGCACCCACCGTTCACCGATCTTCGATCGGCCCAGACCGTGCTGGAGTCCGACGACATACCGATCGCCCTCGGAGCCCAGGACTGCCACTGGGCCGAGGCGGGCGCCTACACGGGCGAGGTCAGTCCCGCCATGCTGGCCAAGCTCAACGTGGCCTACGTGATCGTGGGGCACTCGGAGCGGCGACAGCTCTTCGGCGAGACCGATGCCGTCGTGGCGGCCAAGCTGCGCGCCGTGTTGACCCATGGCATGACGCCCATCCTCTGCGTGGGCGAGACGCTCGATCAGCGGGAGGCGGGGGAGGCCGAGATCACCGTGACGTCCCAGCTCGCGGCCGCCTTCTCCGGTTCGTCCGCTGAGGGCCCCGACGCGGGCGCTCCACCAGCGCAACGGCCGCTCGCTGCCCACCAGGTGGGCCAGCTGGTGATCGCCTACGAGCCGATCTGGGCCATCGGGACCGGCCAGCACGCCACGCCGGACGACGCCCAAGCGATGTGCCATGTCATTCGGGAGACGGTCGCCGATCACGCTGGCAAGGAGGTCTCCGCAGCCCTCCGGGTCCAGTACGGGGGCTCGGTGACGGCCACCAACTCGCCCGACCTGCTGACCCAGGACGACATCGACGGCGCCCTCGTCGGCGGGGCCAGCCTGGACCCCGACGCCTTTGCCCGAATCGTGCAGAGCGCCCCTAAGCCGTAAGAGGCGGGGTACGCCGGTCGGACGGGGGCTGGTACCGTTTCGGGGTCCAGCGAGGGCGAGCGAAGGAGGCCGGCTGGGTGCTCACACTCGCGTTGGTAGCCATCCAAGTCGCCTGCTCGTTTGGGCTCATTCTCTTCATACTCCTGCACAGCGGGCGAGGAGGGGGCCTCTCGGACATGTTCGGGGGGAGTGTGGGAACGGCGGCTGCTGGCTCCACGGTCGTCGAGCGCAACCTCGACCGGATCACCGTGACCCTGGCGGTCATCTTCACCTTCACGACCTTGTCCCTGGCCATCCGGCTGCAGTGACCGGGATCGGGAGACCCGCGGGTCGAGCACGGCGGTAGCGGTGCCGGGCTCCCGGCGCCGGCGGACGGTCTCGTTCGTCGGCCTCGTCACCGTCGCGCTGCTCGCTGCTGCCTGCACCTCCGCCTCGACCGGCGGCCAAGGGCCGCCCAGCCCGCCCACAAGCGCCCGCGGCCCACAACCGGTGCGGGACGGCGGATCGCTGTCTTTCGCCCTCGACCAGCAGCCGGCCAGCTTCAACCTGAACACCAGGAAGGG
This sequence comes from uncultured Actinomycetes bacterium, assembly GCA_963717645.1. GTDB lineage: Bacteria > Actinomycetota > Acidimicrobiia > Acidimicrobiales > AC-9 > AC-9. Next base: position 136,232 of record CAVQWQ010000008.1, read on the forward strand.
CTACAACCTACGGAGCCAGCTGATCATGGACCGGGTCTGGCCCCAGGTGTTCCTCCTCGACCCCCAGGGAGTGCCGCAGCTGGACACCAACTTCGTGAAGACCGCGGAGCTCGACCGGCTCAGCCCCCAGACCATCGTGTACCAGATCGACGACAAGGCGACGTGGTCCGACGGGGTTCCGATCACCGCCGACGATTTCGTCTACAACTGGGAGGCCCAGAGCGGGGACCCCACCTTCACCGACGTCGGCGGCCACCCGTTCGATGTCCTCTCCACCGCCGGCTACTCGCAGATCCAGTCGATCACCGGCTCGAACCGGGGCAAGACCGTCACGGTGGTGTTCAAGACGCCGTACGGCGACTGGAAGTCGCTGTTCAACAACCTGATCCCCGCTCACATCGCCCGCACCGTCGGCTGGAACACGGGCTTCGACGCCTTCGGACCGGCCATCATCTCGGGCGGCCCCTATATGGTGCAGAGCGACACGCCGGGCCAGCAGATCGTCCTGGCCCGGAACCCGCGGTACTGGGGACCGCCTGCCCACCTGGACACGATCACGCTGCGATCGCTGCCCGACCCGGCCCAGGATCCCGCCGCGCTCCAGGAGGGGACGGTCGATCTCGTCTACCCGACGCCTCACGTGGATCTCGTCCAACAGCTCAAGCAGGTCCAAACGGTGACCAGATCCACCGGCCTCGGGTTCAGCTTCGAGCACGTCGACTTCAACGAGCGAAACCCGTTCCTCAAGCTGCCGCCGGTCCGACAGGCCATCGCCAAGGCCATCGACCGTCAGGCGCTGATCACCGCCACGGTGGGCCAGATCGACCCGGCCATCAAGCCCGACAACAACCATCTGTACGTCAACAGCCAGCAGGGTTACCAGGACAACGGTGCGGGCTACGAGCAGCCTGATGTGGCCGGAGCGAAGAAGCTGCTCATCGGGGCGGGGTTCACGGTGGGCCCGGACGGCTACTTCCAGCTCGACGGCAGACCGCTCGACCTACGCCTCTCGACCACGTCCGACAACCCCCTGCGGGTCGCCGCCGAAGGACTCATCGTGGCGCAGCTGCAGCGGGCCGGCATCAAGGCGGACCCGGCCAATGCGCCCACGACGACGCTCCTCGACCAGGTGCTGCCGGCGGGCAACTTCGACCTCGCCCTCTTCGCGTCAACGAGCAGCTCCTTCCCATCGGACAATGCCGCCGCCTACCTGACCCCCGGTCGCAGCGAGGGGCTCAGCAACTACGACGCCTACACCGAGCCGAAGGTCGACACCCTCTTCGACCAGGCCAACATCGACCTGAACGCCGGCACGGCGGGCACCATCTACAACCAGATCGACCAGCAGCTCTGGACCGACATGGTCACCCTCCCACTGTTCCAGGACCCGACGTTCATCGCCTACCAACGCACCTACGTGAACATCGGCGGCAACCCGAGCGCTTCGGGCCCCTTCTGGAACGCCGAGCAGTGGGGCCTGGCCCCACCGGGCCGCGCCGGTGGGTCGTGAGCCCGCCCCTCTGGCCAACGGGTACAGTTCATGGCTGCGCCGTAACCGGTCGTCCACCCCGTCGGAGTGGCGGAATAGGCAGACGCGCTAGCTTGAGGGGCTAGTGTCCGCAAGGACGTGGGGGTTCAAGTCCCCCCTCCGACACCAGCAAAAGCCCACCCATGAGGGCGGGCCTCGTCAAGTACATTCCCCCTGCTCCTGGGTGCTTTTGGCGACGGACCGCAGCTTGGGTCACGGTGGAGCGCCCGCAAGCGGAGCGCGGACGAACGACACCCTCTGTGTCAACCCCTAGGCGACCAGTTGTTCGTCTGGAGTGGCTTCCATTCGCGTCATGGCCCCGTGCTTGGCAGGGTCGTAGGGAACCCGATCGAGCCAGCACCGGTAGATGATCCGGATCCAGGCGCGTGCCAAGATGCGCACAGCATGGGGGTGGTCGTGCCCCCGCTGGAGGGCGCTCTGGTAGACGCCGGCGGCCCAGGGGTTGGCATGGCGAGAGTTGTCCGCGAAGGTCGTGACGGCGTTGCGGAAGCGCTTGTTGCATGCCCAGCGGAACTCGACCGAACGGTACTTGCCGGACATCTTGGTGACGGGGGTGACGCCGGCCAGCGCGGCTACTGACTCGGCGCTGTCGTAGGCTTCGCGACAGTCGCCCCACTCGGCGAGCATCTGGGCGGCGTTGATCTGACCGGAGCGTGGCAGCGATGTGAAGACCTCGGCGTCCGGGTGCTCGCCGAGGTGGGTGACGACGGCGCAGTCCAAGTCGGCGATGGCTCGGTTGAGACCCCCCAGGACCTGGACAAACGCGAGCACGACCTTCTTGCGCGCCGCGGATTCAGGACCATCGACAATGCCAGAGGGTGCCGCTCGAAGCCGCTGGACGAGCTCCCTTGGCGACCGTCGTCCCGAATAGCCGTTCCTGGCGCAGAAGGCGGCCATCCGCCTCTCACCAAGAGTCGCCGCTGACGCCGGTGTTGGGTAGCGCTGTAGGAACGCCAGAGCGATCTTGCTTGTCACATCGGCAAAGACCGCCTTCGCGCCCGGCCAGAAGGCGTCGAGGGTGGCCTCGAGCTGGTTCTGAGCGGCGACCCTCTGGGCCACTAGGTCCGCCCTGGCCCGCACCGCGGCCCGAAGGGCCCGTGTCTCCTCGCTGTAGGGGTGCAGGACACGCAAGCGGTGAAAGCGCAGCCGCAGGTACTCGCAGATCGTCTCTGCGTCCCCGGGGTCGGACTTCGCTCCCGATGTCACCTCGGCCTCGCGCCACGCCTTGATGGCATTGGACGAGACCGGCACGAGGGGATGACCGGCCTCCAGCAGGCGGTCGACGAGGCGTCCGTCCGGCCGTTCAACGGCCACCGGCAGCTCGGTCGGGTCACCCAAGCGGGACAGCCGGTCCACGAGGTGCTCGAGCCCATCGGCGCTGTGGGGAATGCTGAAGGACGCCACCCTCTGGCCGTCTGCATCATGCACACAGACAGCGTGCTCCTCCGATGCCCAATCGATCCCTGCGTACATCCAACCTCCTCGTGATTGCGTGCCGGTTTCTCGATGACGAGGACCCGCCCAGGGTGATCACTGATTGGCGCTCTCGGCGCATCCCTCTGTTGCCGGTCTCGAGTCCTCGGAGGGAGCCGGAGGCGGCGGTATCGTTCTGGCCCTCAATGGGGCATCCTTGACGAGGCCGTCACTCCGGCCCTCACCGAGACCCCGAGACCGTGACAGGCGTTAGCAGTCAGAGGGTGGACC
>CAVQWQ010000009.1:0-155666 GCA_963717645.1 uncultured Actinomycetes bacterium
ATGGAGCAGGCCTTCTCGGTCTGGTCGTGCGAGAGGACTCGCCCCTGCACGGAGTCAGACGCCCGTCTCCAGTCCGACCCTCTCGTCTGGCGGCGCCGCGACCGATTGACTGCCCCCGGCGCGATGGGCAGACTCGAGCCGATGGTGAGAGGGGGGACGTCATCATGATCGATGGCAACTGGCCGTGAGCATCGCCGTCCCGGCCAGACCCCGGCTCCTCGACCCACACCTCGGGCTGGTCCTGCTCGCCGCCTCGCTGGCGTGGCTCGCCACCGTGGTCTGGGCGTGGGGAATGGGCGCAGCACCTGGCACCATGGGCCTGGGCCTGGCCGCCTTTGTCGCTATGTGGACCTTGATGATGGCGGCCATGATGCTCCCGGCCACGGCGCCGCTGGCCTCGATCTACGCCCGAAGCATGGTGGAGCGGCGGCTGCCACGCCTGGGCTCGTTTGGTGCCGGGTACGTCCTCGTCTGGGCGACGACGGCGCTACCGGCCTTCGTGCTGGCCTGGCTGGCTGCAGGGCTGGCTCGCACCCATCCCGGAGCGGCCACGGCCATGGCCGCCCTCATCTTCGCTACATGTGGCCTCTACCAGCTCACCCCACTGAAAGACCGCTGTCTGGCCCGATGCCGCTCGCCTCTGGCCCAGCTTCTTCGTTACGGCTCCTTCCGCGGGCCGCTGCGCGACTTACGGGCTGGCGCCCACCACGGCGCCTTCTGCCTGGGATGCTGCTGGGCCCTCACGGCGCTGCTGGTGGCCGTTGGCGTGATGAACATCCTGGCTGTGGTGGTCCTCGCCGGCGTGGTCACGGCCGAGAAGCTCTGGGCCGGGGGCCCTTGGTTCTCTCGTGTCGTGGGGGTGATCGCCTTGGGCCTGGCCGTTGCCGTCGTCTGGGTCCCAGGATTGGCGCCTGGGCTGCACGGGGGGATGTCGACGCAGATGGGCGGCATGTGAGCGCCTGGCACGTTCAGGGCTCGTACTTCGAGGGTTGCAACTGCGAGCCGGTCTGCCCCTGCCGGAGCATAGGAGGCCGCCCGGGGGGCAAGTCGTCCTATGGCGAATGCTTCGGGGCGGTCTCGTGGCTGATCACCGAGGGAAGTTCCGGCGATCTCGACCTCTCGGACCTAGCCACCGTGCTCTCTCTCCGCTACCACGACGATGTCGAGCCCAGCACTCCCTGGGAGATCGTGCTCTACGTCGACGAGCGGGCCGACGAAGCGCAACGAGCGGCGTTGGCCGACATCTTTCTCGGGCGCGCCGGGGGCACGCCGATGGCTCAGTACGCACCCGCCATTGGGCATGTACATGCAGTCAGGCCCGCCCGCATCACCCTCGAGCACCGTGCCCGTCGCCGGCGCATCGGGGTGCAGGGCTACATCACCGTCGAGGCCGATGAGCCGATCGACCCTGGTGAGGCCGTCGCCTGCGGTATCCCAGGCATCGATCGTCCCGGACTAGAGATGCGTAACGACATCGCCCGCTCGGAGGACCCGGCTCTGCGATGGGAAGTCCGGGGTGGAGCCTCCTTCGCTGTCGACTTCTCATACCGTTCTGACGACTGAGCCCGCTTGACGCCGCCGAGGCTTCGGCGCTCCTCTGCCGGGCGGTGTTCCGACTCCCTGAGACCTCCAAGCGTGGGAAGCAACCATCACCCCTCGCGAGAGCAGGTCGGCGGCCACCAGTCCCTGATGCTCCGGCAGACGTCGTCGGCTGCGTCGTCTTGTGGAGTCGACTATGGGGACCTCGCCATGGCATTGCCGGCGCGCTGGTCTCGCATGACAACAGGTTCCTCCTCGTCACAGCCGAAACAGGGCTGGGGAGGCAGCACCTGGCCGGGTCCTTCGTAGGTCAGCGCGGGATCGCCAGGCGAGGGCCATGAAGGTGTACAGCCCAGGGGTGGGGCCTGGTCCGGCGTCCGCTCCGCTGCGCGAGCTCGATCGCCGCCCACATGACCCACCCGATCGGGGCCAGGCCCCAGAAGCTCACGAGCCGGTAGAGGAGGGTCACGGCCAAGGCCTCGCTCATCGGCATCCCATAGCCTGTTCCGTGAGAGGCTCGCCCGCCTCCAGATCGCGGGGGCCGCGACCACTGTCCTCGGCGTGTCGCTTGTCGGCGGCCTCCAGGCCTGAACGAAGGACTCGGGCAGTCCGGCCACATCTCCTTGTCGGACTTCATCGGATCGCCTTCCGTAACTGGCCTCTCGACAGGAATCCGGTTTGTGGAGTCCGCGCGGGGTGTTCAGCGCGTAGCGCTCGATGTGCTGCGTACGAGGACACCCCAGGTGGCGACCAGGAACAGGACCGCGAACGCCGCGAGAATGAGCCAGTAGGCGCCGGTGGATGCTGTGCCAGCGTCGCCGAACGACGCCAGCAGCGGAGGCCCGAGTTTCGAGCCGCCATGAGCGAGGATCTGCCGCGCCCCGAGGTCGTGACCGACGGCCTCGAAGGCCCAGCGCGACGGCATCATCATGCTGAGAACCGCGCCGGCTCTCGCCATCAAATTGACGGGGAGGATCGCGCCTGCGAACAACACGGCGGGAAAGCACAACATGGGCAGGGCAAGCGTCGCCTGCGCCACGTTTCTGACCAAGGCGGAGGTGAGCAGACCGAGGCCAAGAGCCGCCACAGCGCACAACAGCAGGCCGACCGTCATCGAGGCGTATGTCGGCAGAGGGCGACTGGGCAGGCGGTCCAGCAGGCGAAGCACAGCCAGCATTGCCACAACCACGACGAGGAGGAACGGCACAAGGACTGTCACCTTCGACGCCACGTACGCCCCCAGTCGGAGGCCGACGAGGCGTTCGCGGCGCAGGATCGCACGCTCGGTGCAAATCTGGAGCAAGCCGTAGGTGAGCCCGAAGAAGAAGGCGGCAAAGACGATCCAGAAGCCGATCATCACCATCGAGCTCGGGCTCGGGTCCTGGAAGTCGAACGCGCCGGGCCGGAAGAGGATGGCGAACATACCGACGACAAACGCCGGTGACACGACAAGGATCGCGAGCGTCAAGGGGTTGCGCACGAATGTCTCGAGCGTCCGGCGTGTGAGGACACCCCATTGTGTGAACCCGCTCGCCACTGGACGCCTTTTCACGTCGGGGGTGCCGGCGTTGGGTACCGGCACGGCGCCGGCCGTGCCCGCGGCGTCGGTGGTGGTGTCCACACTGGCCAGGTGGCGGTAGAGCTCTGGGACCGAGCTAACGCCGAACTGCTCGAGCGCTTCGTCGACGGTGCCGACGAAACCGACTCGTCCACCCGGTGCCATGAACACGATGCGATCGCATAGGGCGAGGTCCTCGGCCGAGTGGGTCGTGAACACGACGGTCGCCGACCGGTCGGCAAGCTCCCGCAGGTGGGCGCTCAGCTCCGCGCTGGTGGCTGGGTCGAGGCCAGACGTCGGCTCGTCCAGGAAGAACGCGCGCGGCTCGGTAAGTAGCTCGACGGCAATGCTGGCTCGCTTTCGCTGCCCGCCGCTCAAGGAGCCGACACGGACGTCGGCGTACTCAGTCAGGCCTACGGTGTCGATCGCGGCACGGACTGCATGGTCGACCTCGGCCGCGGTCGTGGACGACGGGAGCCGGAGCCGCGCTGCGTAACGGAGCGTGCGTTGCAGAGGTAAGTCGGCGTGGATGATGTCGTCCTGGGGCACGTAGCCGATCACACCGCGGAACTTCCGCAGGTTGGCGTGCAGGTCGATCCCATCGAAGCGCACCGATCCCGAGGTGGTCGGGGCGACGCCGGCCATCGCATCCAGCAACGTCGTCTTGCCAGCACCGCTGAGGCCGACGATGGCGACGAGCTCACCGGCCGCGACGGAGAACGACACGGCGTCCAGCAGGGTGACCTCGCCCCGGCCGCGGACATGAACGCGCCGGGACACCTCGTTGACTTCGACGCAGAAGCCCTGGGGCGAGACGGCGGCGACGGGCGTCACGGTGGCTTCGGTCGTTCTGTCCAACGTTGCGGTTTCGTCCTTCTCGTAAAGTACGGTCATCGTTCCTCCTCGGGTGGTCAGCGGCTCGTGATTGGTCGCGACCAGCGAACGCGCGAGTTGATGGCTTGACTTCTGCCGATGGCTTTCGGCCGGGGCGGACAGGGCTAGGCAGCCTGCTTCTCGACAGCCGCGAGGGCCCTCCTAAGAAACCAGCCCCAGAGCAATTTGCCGACTGTGTGGTGTACGGCGCTTGCGATCCTGCCCTTCGGACCGGTACGGAAGCCGCGGTTTAGGACCATTTCCACATCGCTTCCGCCGTCGCGTGGGGTGGCCCGGAGCTCCCAGGTGCTGCCAGGCTGAAAAATGTTGGAGTCGATCACCGTTGCCTTGACCGATCCCGGTTGCGACCACTCGTAGCGGTTCCGCTCCCAGAACAGGCCGACGACCCAGGTCCCCTCCTCTACCTCGGCGGAGTTCTCGCCCCGCTCGCGGACCTCGAGGTGCCTTGCCCTCACGTTCGGCCACACGTCAGCACGCCGGTCCGAAAAGTCGCGGGCGGCCTGGAGCACTCGCTGGGGACGCGACAGGGTCTTGGTAGCCACCTTGATTGTCAACAGGTGACGGCTCTCGCTAGGGGAAGGCTCAATGGGCCGCGCCTCCTCGATGACCCCTTCGGCGGGGACCGGGCTGGGAGAGTGACTAAGGGCGCGCATGAGAGGTGCGCCTTCCGGACTTCTAGCAAGAAAGCACGATCGTTCGTGCTACACGCACTGTACGACCGATCGTGCTATCTTGTCAACATGCCTCAATCCCGGAAGCCTCGGGCGGACGGAGAACGCACCCGCGAAGCAATCGTCCGCGAAGCCGTCTCGCTCGCCACCCTCGACGGCCTGGAAGGGCTCTCGATCGGCAACCTCGCCGACGCCCTCGACATGAGCAAGAGCGGCATCTACGCCCACTTCGGCTCGAAGCAGGAGCTCCAGCTCGCCACTGTGGACGAAGCGAGGCGGATCTTCGACGCCGAGGTCATCGAACCGGCGCTCGCCGCCGCTCCCGGGATCGGCCAGCTCGTCGCGATCTGCGACGGGTTCTTCGACCATCTCGTGCGGCGCACGTTGCCCGGGGGCTGCTTCTTCGCCGGGGCTGCCCTGGAGATGGGCACGCGCCCGGGACCCGTGAAGGAACAGATCGCCTCTTTTCAGAGTGGATTCTTGGCGCTGATCCGCGAGTTCATCGTCACCGCCGTCGAACACCACGAACTCCCCGCCGACGAGGACCCCGACGCACTCACGTTCGAGCTCAGCGGCGTCATCCTCGCCGCCAACACCAACTTCGTCCTCCGTGGAGACGCAGCGGCGCTCGACATGGCCAGAATCATCGTCCGCCGACGGCTCGGAGTCACAACGACAGCAGCGGCCTCACTGCAACGAACGGCGGCAACTCAAGAGCAGCGAGAGAAACTAGGAAAAGGATCCCGCCGCAGAGCAGCCATCGGTTCTTGACCGGCCCAAAGGTCCCGAACGTCGATCCGAAGCTGACATGCGCTGCATCATGCGTACGCCAACTCCGTCATCCGCACAAATTGCCTGCCTGCTCGACGGCGCGATGCCATGAGATTCTGATCTCCTCCAGGTCGAGGTAGCAGAGGTTGCTCCTCGGGGCTGGGCGGTATCAAGCCCAAGAAATGTCAATCCCCGAAGGGGCATCGACGAGGTGATCGCCCTCCCGTCCAAGCTGCTCTCGGCGGTGTTTGCGAGATCATCAGGGCCGAGGGTTCTCCGGCTCCTACGCCTCGTGGTGCGCTGTCCGGGAACGGCGCGGCCCGCGCCTTCGGGTTGCCCTAGGTCTCGAGGTGCCGGCGCCCGGACGAGCGTGCGATGACTCAGGAAGATGTGTTCCCAGTGACGCGAGGCGTCGTTCTTGAAGGCGAAGTCCTTGGTGGCCCAGAGGATCAACACGGGCAGGCTCGCCAGCCGGTCCGGTTCGGCCTCGACCTCCCGGAGCAGATCGACCGCCTTCGTAATGTCTCGAGGTAGCACGTAACACGGTGGTCAGGGGACCAGCTCGGGTTGCCGTGGTACAGGAGGAGTCCCCACCGCCTCGAGCAGAGAGAACCTCAGGCCGCCTGGGATGAGCAGAGGTCGAAGGTTGTCCCTACCGAGTTCTGGATGAAGGCCTCGGGGAAGCGACCTGCCAGGGCGTGGGTGGCCCTCCACCCCGTGCAGTGGCTGGGCACGATGACCTCTGGCTCCAGGTCGGCGAGCGCGTCGCAGGTCGCACCGATTATGGGCTCGAACAGCGGGCCATTGAGATGGAACCCACCGATGACGGCGTAGATCCGATCGATGCCGGTGAGGCGGCGGGCGTACCGGCAGATGTTCACGATCCCCGAGTGTCCGCACCCCGTGAGGATCACGAGGCCCTTTCCCGCCACGTGGGCGATGAGAGCCTGGTCATCAAGGATGAGCGGGTCGGGGCTCCAGGCGCCATCGCGATAGGCCTCGTGGATCGGTAAGCCCGTCTCAAAGGTCGTCGTACGGTCTACCTCGCCAGTGACGAGCACGGAGCTGTTGAATAGGAATGACGGCTGGCGGTCCTCGATGATGGTGAAGCCGGCATCTTCGAGGGCGTGACGGCTCGTTGTCGGCAAATCGAAGGGCTCGCGCCCTGGGATGGCCAGTCGCCGTCGGCTCCAGAACTCGGGGTGGAGCACTATGGGCAGGTTCACCTGGCCCAGGGCGCCGACCAGGCCCGTGAGCCCGGTGGTGTGGTCGAAGTGACCGTGGCTGCAGACGATGGCCTCGAGATCCGCCGTGGGCAGTTCCATGCGGGCCAGATTTTCCACACAGCCGGCGGGGGTGACGCCTGTGTCGAACAGTAACCGGTGGGTGCGGCCGGCCTTCGAAATAGCCACATGGGCGGAGAAGCCGTGCTCAGCCAGTGGGGCGTCGACGACCTTGCCCTCCTCGAGCGTGCCGGCCGGAACGGTGGGGGGCTCGCCCGGGCGGCTCAAGAGGCGGTGGGCAGGGCCCTCGTCGAGCAGCAGCATGTCGACGGTGTTGTCGCAAATGGTGGTAATCGCGATCGAGTCGACCGGGTCGAGCGGGACTACCTCGCCCTCCCATGGCTCATCTCCCGTGTATGCCCGGATCGGGGTTGGTCGAGCGGTGGCCTGATCCGAGCACATGGCGCCTCCTTGTCACACCACAAGGGCCTGAAGGCATCATTTTACGAGGACAGCGGGTTTGTCGCTCCGAAGTTGTCTCTATCACCAGCGGGCGCAGTCCCGATCCTGCAATCGACGGGCGTGGTTGTTCGACCGCCCGACCCGGTGACCGCGCGCCCGCATTGGCTGCGGCGCCGGCCGTCGCTACGCATGTACGCTCGTTCCCGCCGAGGGTCCCGGGGACCACGACCACGTCGGGCGAGACGACATTCGCGAATGATCTTGACGCGACGAGGGAAGTGCGGCCCGTGTGATCTTCGACTGGGCCAGCTTCCTCGGCCACGAAGAGACGCGTCATTGCCACGGCACATCGGCCAGCACCTGGAATGGGCCGATGACGTCGAGGATTGTGAATCGCGGGTAGAGGGCGAGGGCGATCTGCATGTTACGAGCCTTCCTTCTCCGAGACGGGGAAGCTGAACATCATCCCGCTCTGGTTGTGCTCAGCGATATGGCAGTGCGCCATCCACACGCCGGGGTTGGAGATGTCGAGGAGGATGTCGACTGTCTCGCCGGCGCGAACGAGCACGGTGTCCTTCCACACCAGGTTGGGCTCGGCCTCGCCGTCGCGAGAGATGACGAGGAAACGCCCGGTGCCGTGGATGTGGAAGGGGTGATGCATCGGATGGTCCTGCTCCATGTCGTTGACCAGGCGGATCTTCACCTGGTCGCCAACTCGGAACGACCAATCGATCTCCCAGTTCTCCTTCCCCGAGTCACGATCGACCAGCTTCCAGATCATGTTGCTGGGGTCCGACGCCCGGTTGATCTCTGGCATGAGGTCCTCCCACTCGAGGCCGTCGGCAGTGTCATGGGTGTGGGAGTGACCAGCGGAGGCGGCCGCCTCGCCGACCTGGGGGATCAGTTTCATCCCACAGGTTGGGCACGTGCCGGGACCGGCGGTGACGACATCGGGATGCATCGGGCAGGTCCAGGCTGATGCTTGCTCGTCCTGGTCGCTGTAGAGGAGAGGCATGAGGGACTCGAACGCCAGCGTCTTGTCAGGCGGTCCATCGCGTAGTGCATCGATCCGCGCCCGTTGCGCGGTCAGCTCCGCGCTCGTCCGCAGCCGCCCAAAGTCGTGACCGAACGACCGGTCGATCGGCTCGTCGGCGACAAGGATGGTGCCGAGGTCGTAGGCGTGCCCCGGGGTGCGATGCTCGAGCGAGACCGATCCTGGCGTGTCGAATTGCGCGTCGACAATTGCTCGCTCGGACGGCGCCAGCAGGACCTCCTCCACGAACGTCTCGTGCTCGCAGCGCCCACTGTCGCCGCCCACCAGCTTCATGCGTGCTCCAGGGAGGGCGACGTTGAAGATTCGGGTGTTGGCGGTGTTGGTCAGGCAGAGGCGCACGACCTCGCCAACACGGGCTTCGAGCTGGAACCTTGCCTGACCGCCGGTCAGCATGACGTTGCCGAAGCGACCCATGGCCACGTGGGTGGGCCCGGCGTGATGGAAGGGCACGATCTGGCCGTCCTCGATGAGGACGTCATCGAGTGTGACGACGACCTCTCGGTTGACCGGTGGCCAGTAGTCCTTCTCAGCTGGGACAACGACAATGTTGCCGTAGAGGCCCATGTCAAGCCCGTAGTCCTCGCGGATATGCGGGTGGTACCAGTACAGACCGGCGTCAGGAAAGCGCAGCCGGTAGGTGAACTCGCCGCCGGTCGGTATCGGCGCCTGGGTCTCGTGCGGGACGCCGTCGTACTCGTTGTCCAGGCGCAGCCCGTGCCAGTGCACAGTCGCCTCGACATCGGCATCGTTTCGGACACGGACGCTGATCTCGGACCCCTGGGGGACCCTGATCGTCGGCCCGGGTATCGAGCCGTTGTAGGCGAGCATGCGCACCCGGTCATCGCCGAGCTGCTTGACGACCGGTGCGATACGAAGGTCGTAGGTGTCGCCCTCCCTGAGCTGCACTAAGTTCGGAGCGAGACACTCCTCGAGGTCGGACGTGTCGGTCGAGAACGTTGACGTCTCGGCTGGTGAATCCTTTTCAGTGCTCATCGGTCTGTCTCCGAAGGGATCCTCGAGGATGGCTCGAAGATCGTCCGGAACGGGCATTGGCTGGAGGGCACTCACATTGGCTCCTCCGGTATTGCCCACCGGATAGCGCCCGGTCCACGAGCCCGGCGCCGCTACCACTAGGCGGACTAGCTGGCCCAACATCTCGCGACGATCACGCTGCCGTAGTCCATAGCCGAACATGGCGACGTGCGTACGGACGTGGGCGCCCGCCATCGGCTGGCTCAGGATGTGCGCACGCTCCAAATGTTCCCACTCGCCGACAACGTCCCCACGCTCCTTTGCGGAGCGCGCCGCGGCTCTCTCGTCCGACCACGCCGCTAGCACGGCAACGCGCCGTGATGCATTCATCGAGCGGCCGATCCCATCTGCTCGCGTCACCGAAGACCGCGCCATAGCTGCTCCCCCGTCTGATCGGTCCCCTTGTATTGCGCCACCGATCTGCCGTTCGCCGAGCCAGCTTCGGCGGCTTCGCCTCCACTGGATCTTATCCTCCGACAACCGAGCGCGAAACGCCCAGCTCCTTGCTCTTCCCTCGTCTCGGCTGGATTGAGAGTGCACAAACGGGATAAGGCGGACGGCGCCACAGTTCTCGGCCCCCCCCATGCCCGACAACGGCGATCGCATCGGGAGCGCGGTCCCTGCGGTCTCGAGGAGCGCGGTCCGAGCGCCTCGAATGATCCACTTATCGAGGCGCCGTACTTCACCTAGGTCTCGCCACCGCGGGCGTGAGGGGATCGGCTACGTATCCTTGGATGGATCGGACCTAGGTAGCCAGGGCTGCGCTGCGCAATCCTGCGGTGAAGAACGCGGGCGCTGCAGCCGATCCCGGTGCTGAGGCAACCTTGAGCGGGAGGTGAGGTGCCATGGGAGAAGAGGTCTCGCTCGAGAAGCTTGCCGAAGTGACCGGCGAGTCTGCGGCGCGCCTGCGGGAGTGGCACCGCATCGGCCTGCTGCCCGAGGGAGAGGGCGGTTTCCCCGCCCAGCACGCGGAGCGTATCCGGTTGATCCAGTTCGCCGATCAGCGCGGGATCGATCCAGAGGACCTGGCGAAAGTGTCGGCGTCACAAGGCGACCTCTTGTCCTCCTTCGTGGACAGCCTTGGCGTCGGCGTCCGCACTCGGACCTATAGCTGGACCCAAGCCAGAGAGCTCGTCGGCATCCCACCGGACGCTCTCGAACGGGGCCGGGTCGCAGCGGGGCTGGCGGGCCAGGCCTACCTGTACGAGGAGGACGTCCAGGCGTTGCGCTGGGCAGCTGACGCTGTCGACAGCGGGCTGCCCGAGGACGGGGTGCTACAGGTCCTGAGAGTGCTGGCGGACTCGTCGAACCGCGCAGCCGAGACGATCAACAAGGTGGTCCACCTGTATGTCCACGAGCAATTCCGCGCGAGCGGACTGAGCGGAAAAGACCTCTTCGCCGCCACCCAGTCGGTAACCACCCCGCTCCAGGGCATCGTGGAGCCGGCTGTCATGTACTTCCATCGCAAGGCCTGGGAGAGAGCGATTCGAGACGACCTGGTCCTTCATCTGGTGGAAGACGCCACCCCTCACGCCGAGGTGCCGGGCCAGCTGTTCCGGACTCTCCTCTTCGTGGACCTGTCGAGCTTCACGCCCCTCACCGAGGTTATGGGCGACGCCATCGCCGCCCAGGTTGTCGACCGCTTCGGACATGTGGTGAGGGACGCTGCTGCATCCTGCGACGGCCAGGTCGTCAAGCAGATCGGCGACGCCTTCATGCTCGTCTTTCCGACACCGAGGTCGGCTGTCACCTGCGGCCTGGCGATCGAAGCCCAGGTCTCGGCCGAGCCCCGCTTTCCGGCGGTCCGAATCGGCATCCATGCCGGGTTGCTGCTCTACCGGGAGGGTGACTACCTCGGCGCCAACGTCAACCTTGCCGCCCGAGTGGCTGCCGCGGCCGCTCGCCACCAGTTGCTCGTGACAGAGGCAGTCCGCGAAGAGGCCGATGGGTTGGAGGGGGTCGAGTTCAGCTCCATCGGCTTGCGGGGCCTGAAGGGAGTGTCCGGGGAGGTGGAGCTCTTCGAGGTGCGACAGGTGTCCGATCGTCCGCTCCGGCCCGTCGACCCGGTCTGTGGTATGGAGCTCGACGCCGACACCATCGAGGCAACGCTGACTTGGCACGGAGAGCAGCTCTCCTTTTGCTCCGCCAACTGCCTCGAGCGGTTTGCGAGGGACCCTGGTCGGTACGAACCGGGATGACCAACGGTTCGCAGAACTCCAATGATCTGCTCATCTGATCGATTCCAACCCAGAGCTCTGAGTCAACCCGAGAGCCAGTAGAACGCTCCACTTACCATCGACAGCATCTCTAGGTCTTCGTCAACACCGACCGTCGAGTACCGTTCACACGGACCGTGCCCTCGAGCCTGCCCAACGACCGCTTCATCCCCTCGACGAACACCTCAAGATCTGAGCAGAGATCGCGGTCGGCGACCACCGTCATGTTGAACTGTGCTGCGTAGGAGAGCGCACCGACACCGAGCGAAGCGTTTCCCAGGAGGGGCACCACCGGAAAAACCTCGACGACAGGGGCGCCAGCGAAATGGAGCGGTGTCGGCGGTCCTGGAACGTCTGCCACGTAGACGTTCATCATGCGCTGGTGCGGCACCCAGCGCAGTGCTGCCTTCTGGACGAGCCGGTTGCGGAACAGCGCGCCGCCCTGAGGTCTGCTCCTCTTCTTGAGCTCGACCGTTTCCGCGGCAATGAGCTGAAGCCTGCGCTCCTCGTCTCGCTCGCCGACCGCGAGCGGGACAAACATGGCTGCGTCCAGGTTGCCACGTGCCTCCCCGTGCTGTTCGGCATGGAGTGACACGGGGACGAATGCACGAAGAACCAGGCCCTCAATCACCTCACCACGGCCGAGGAGGAGATCTCGCAGGCCTCCCGCGACGACCGTCATGAGGACGTCGTTCACCGTGGCGTCGTTGTGGTGGGCTATCTGCTTGACCACATCGAGGTCACTCCGGACCAGGGCGAATCGCCGGTGCCAGCCGACGGCTGACGCGTTCAGGCTCGTCCGGGGGGCACGCTCGGCACCGAACATCTCACGAACCGCCGGCCACGCGCGACGAAGGTTGCGAAAGGTATCGGCCGGATGGGTGAGCTTCGCAAGGAGGCGACCGACTGCCTGAGCGTGACGCGAGATGTTGTCCGCCACGAGCTCGCCTGTCGAAGGCACGGGGGCCGGCCTCCACACCGGCACGTCGGTCTCGGGCGCCTGAGGGCCGACGTCGAAGAACGCCCCGAGCGCTGCGATTCCCGAGATACCGTCGGCGATGGCGTGGTGCAACCGGGTGAACAACCCAACCCGGCCGTCCGGGAGCCCGGTCAGGAACCACATCTCCCACAGGGGGCGCGAGCGGTTCAGCGGGCGGCGGCGGACTTCCTCGCAGGCGGCCAGAACCTGCGACTCGTCGGCCGGAGGGCCGAGTGGCGCCTCCCGGACGTGGTCGGTGAGATCGACCGATCGGGCGTCGACCCACAGCGGCCAGCCCAGGCCCAATCTCGGCTGGAACAAGACCTGGCGGAAGTGCGGAAGGAAATGGAGCCTGGTCCTGACGTGCTCCCGTGCCGCCTCGATGGAGAACCGCCCGTCGGCGTCGCACAGAGTCGTGGCGTCGAGAACAGCCAGCGCTCCGATGTCCTGGGCCCAGCCCTGCTGCTCGGGCCAGACCATCATCAGATCCTGTGCGCTCAACCTTTCGATGGCCATCTTCGTGACCTCCCAGTCGGGGACGCACTGCCATCCTCGGGCCCGTACGGCACTACCTGGTAGAGGCGAAGGGCCCTGCGTCGATGGGCGACAAGCCGATGGTCGCCAAACAGCCGCACCGTCCTCAGATGCCGCCCAGCCCGGCTGCGCATTCCCCCCGAGCCCGCGGGCCGTGGGACGGGCGGTAAGAGCCATTGGAGTTGCGGGCCGTTGAATGCGCCATTGCAGCCCCGGCGGCGCCCCGGCTCACGAGGAACGGGACGCCCTCCTCCTCCGTAGGCCAACGCGATGACGCGAAAGGAGTGGGCCTCCTTTGTCCTCGAACAACGGCGATCCACCGGGCTGCGGGGAGCAGCCGAGCTGTTCCCCAGGCGTCTTGACGCGAGGGACGAGGATCCCTTCGCCCTGGGTCTTGGTGGTAGTAGAGCCGATCAGCAGCCAGCTCGACGCAGCTGGCCAGCAATTTCGCTGCCCTGACCCTAGGGGTTGGCCCTGTAGCGGGCCAAGGCGATCCGCCAGTCCGACGCGATGGCCCGCTGGGCGGTTGTCAGGTCAAGCCGGCCACTGCACACCAACTCGTGCAGGTGGCTCTCGAGTCCGTCCTTGGTCTGGCTGCCGGCGAAGCCGGGCCGGTCGAGTGGCTGGGGCCACAGGTTGGCTTTGGAGTTAGTGCCCCCGAGGTCGAGCGAGACCAGGTGGTCGAGCGGGTAGCTGCCCAGCGCTGACTCGGACACGCCGTAGGCGGCGAAGATAGCGTCGCGGTCGGCGTCTGGAACGGCAACATTGGCCGAGGCCCAACCGCTCTCACACACCTGGGCTGCGGTGACCCCCGGAATGGCTTCGCCCGGAGTGAGTTTGGGATCGGGCAGGACGCCAGGTGACGGTGGAGCGCAGCCGGCAATCATGATGAGCCCGACGAGGGCCAGGCGCCACCTCATCTTCCTCCTCCTCCTCGGCCAGGCGAGCGGGGATCATCGTGTCGCACTTCTCACTGACAGCCCATTAGCTCGGACAGCCGTTCGGATAGTGGGAGGACTCGAGTCCGGCGGCCATGGCGGCGACGACCGCCCGCATCGCCTTCGAACACCGGCGGCACTGGGCTGTACAACCCCCTTCCGTGCCTTCAGATCGTCAGATCGCTGACCCCCCGTCTAGGTGAGATTGACCTCGCGAGTCGAGGTTGGGGCCAGCGCGTCGAGGAAGGAACATCTGGGGAACGACGCCTGTCGTTGCGGGAGACGAAGTGGGCGTATTCCGCTGCGCTCGTTCAACGGCTACTTGGCCGCCTTACGAAACTCAATCCCTTCTGTGAGGAGGCGGACGGTTTCGCCGATGTCGGCTACCGGAACAATCTCGAAGTCGAAGTACGCGCCAAACTTCGCCGGAGCCTCGGCCAGGGAGTCCGGATTGTCGGTCTCCACGACGGAATAGCCGCCTCGGCCGTCCAGTCGTCCGAGGAACTGGTGGAAGGTCTCGTCGGACGGTGGACTCCACTTGCTGTAGACCTGAAGGACGCGGGCAACGGCAGCTTCGTTGTCTGCAGCTGACGCCCCACTCCGCGTGGTCCATGACACGAGATATTTCATAGTTCACACCCTCTTCGCCACGTGGCGCTTCTTTGACGCCACGTACCCACGCTAACCGCTACAAGCGGATGCCTGCTCGGTGATGCAATGCTCAACGATCTCTGAGGTGCTGGGCATCTGTCGGCGAAAGCGGCCGCGGTGGCTAGAGGTGACCGGAGCCGTTTCGACCCAGGGGTGTCGAAGCGACAGAAGGATGGACCTCGATCGGCAGCTGGTCGTCGTGCTCTTCGCGCAGGTGCCAGTCGAGCTCGGTCTTGAAGGAGAAGGTGAGCTCACATTTCGGACAGTGGTGGGCCGTCATCTCGACTCCTCGGTCCTTGACGATTGTGCGGACAGTGAAGTCCTTGGCTCTGAAGTGGATGTCAAATTCTCGTCCACATGGTGTGGAGATTCGCTCTCACGCTCTTTCTCAGCCTCGCTCCCGACGTCAGCAGGGACTCCATCCCGGTCGTCGGTCGCCTGATGCCTCCTGGTGTCAGGATCGCCCTCGCCGTGGGCGCGCCCCGCCAGGAGGGTAGGTACGGTGTCAGCTCCCTCGTGGAGTTCCCTTCTGGCACGCTCCAAAGCCCAGGGCTCTGGCCGAGGGGTGCCCGGGTCCGGGTTCGCAACCGCTTCGACCGCTCGTGGACGTCGGGATTTGAAATCGCGCGGCGCGAGGAGATCGGGGTCGCAGGCGCTACCAGATCCGCCGAGTGTCCGATGGCTCCACACTGCCGGTAGCCTTCGATGAGGAGGAAGTCGGGCCGGACGGATGATGTTCGTGGTGTCACGTACCGCGCCGCGGCCGGTCTCGACGAAGCCGGACGTCCGAATGCGTTCTCGCCGACGGGCAGGTTACGAGAACTCGTCGGCATCCCAGTGGGTGAGTGGATACTGCTTGGGGACTGGTCCGAGTCGACAGCATCAGCCCGCCGGCGCCGCTGCTGACCTCGGCGGCCTCATACAGGCTACAGGGGTAGGTGCCGACGTAGACAGCGTCGGCTGGTGCCGGCGTCGGCTTCGTTGGTGGCTTCTTGCCAGCCGACCAACCCCCACAACTTCGGTTGCACGGACTTGTCCGCAGGGGTGCCCGATACAGGTCCCGCCGTCACTGACCTCCTCCTAGAACCGCATTGCCCCGAGATCCTGGTTCTCCGCCACCAGCTCTGACCGGGCTCACTGCGCTTCTCCGCAGTTGGGTACTGGCGGTCCTCGGTACGTCTGTTTCAAGACTCCCTGACGACGAAGTGCTCGGCATACAAGGTGCCGGCGAAGGGCTCACCTATCAGCCGGGACAAGAACAGCAAAGTGTTCCGTGGCCGGTAGTTGGCCGCGATGTGCTGGGCCTGCCCGGCGGCGTTCCGGGTGACCAGGACGCTGTTGCCGATCGGCTCGCCGCGGACACTGGCGTTGTAGTCCTCGAGGAAGCCGTCCTTGCCGTAAGGGCCGGCGAAGTTGAACTCTTGGGAGTCATAGAGCGTGCGGCTGTAGGTCACGATTGAACGGACGGCCTCGGCGCCCTGCACGAAGCCATTCATCGCCGAGCCCTCCAAGGTGACGCCGACCTCGAGCACCGCAGGCGCCAGTTGGCCTGCTCGACCGCCTAGTTCCGCACGCCGAGGTGGTCGAGGTGCTGGAAGAGATGGGGGTTATGGGTACCAGCGAGTGGACCGGGCGCCTCCTCGACCGGGTTCAGTTGGGCGGGCCGATGGCCGTGCCTCCGGTCTGAACGGCGTAGCCGGTGTAGGTGCCGGTGCCACCGACGTCTGGCGAGTCGTGGCTGTAGGCGATGTGGGCGAGACCCGACTGGTCGGTATCCACCCCGAAGTCGTCGAACAGCTGGCGCCCCGACGAGCACGTGGCCCCGGACTCACAAACCGTGCCCTGGTGCACACCCACGACTGCACCCGGTGCTCCCCAACCACCCGCCGTGCCGGCGGTGTTCTGGGCGAAGTACACCGACCAGCTCTGCGTCGGCCCAGGAGCCGTCGTGCTGGCGTAGTACACGAGGTCCTCGCGACCCGACGTGGCCACCAGCCACGGCATGACGGCCTGGGCGGTGTTGGTGCTCACCGGCCCCGAGCAGGACCAGGTGGCACCGTGGTCATTGGAGACGGCGGTGAAGACGTTGGTGTCGTCGGACCACGACATCCACAGGTTGCCGGACGGATCGACCGAGAAGTTTGGGAACTGGTGCCCGAGCGACTTCTGCGAGGAGGCAGCGCTACAGGCCACGGCGCGGTCGGCCCACGTGTAGCCGCCGTCGTTCGATACGGCCAGGTAAGCCTCGTTCTGATTCGAGCCCGACGACGTTGAGGGAGCCACGAACGACTGGAACGCCCAGAACGGCGTCTTTCCAGCCGAGTTCGCCACGGTTCCCGCCGTGTTGCGGTGATCGATCACCAGGTTGCCGTGTTGGTTATTTCCGGCCTTGAAGTCCGTCGCCGGGATGGCCTGGCTCGTATGGACGTAGCCGACGCCGTCGGAGTCCGTGCGCAGGACGTCGATGTTGCCAGTCGCGATGTCGTGGAAGCTGAGAAGCGAGCTGTCGGCGCCGTAGGCGGCGATCCACGGCCGGTCGTCCGCCGGCACCCCAGCCTGGACGGGGACATTGGTAAAGGTGCTCCCGTTGTTCGCCGAGGTGGCCACGGCCACGGAGCCGAGGTTGAGGCTGGCGACGTAGACGTTGTACGCGCCGCTGGCATTGGTGGCGCCGGCGATCGCCATGTCCGTGTCACCGCCGGAAGCGCCGATTCCCCCGGTGGCATTGGGCTGGCCGCGATACTCGAGGTTGCAGGCGCTGGCGCTCGCCCCGCCGGGCTGGCCGAGGCCTCGCCACACGTCGGTACCACCGCCAAGGCCCCGCTCGGACGACAAGAAGACGTTGTTCGCCGGAGACACGTGAATCGCCGGCTCGCCGGCGACGTTGCTACCACAGCCCGATCCGCTCGCAGTGTTCCCGACCGTGCTGTCCTGCAGCTGGCCGGTGGCGAAGGTGCCCGACGCCGCCAGCGGCGCCAGCGGCCCGGTCGGCAGCTTGGGCGGTTGAGGAACCCTACCGACCTGGGCGCTGGCCCCCAGGGCCGTGATGCCCAGCGCTCCCCCGACGAGGCTCAGTGCCGCTCCGGCGAGCGCGCCCTTGTGCAGCAACGACAACGAACGATTCAACGGTGGCCTCCCCAGTCAAGGCGCATCTCGGTTCCCAGCAGATGTCGGAGCGGGTTTCTAGACGCGAGGGAGGAATCCCTGCAACCCGGACCGCCCCGGCCGACCTGAACTTGCGAAGTGGACCGAGCTCGCCCTGGATGCGCCGGTAGCCTCAGCGCGGGTTCTCGGCGGCGAGGCGGACGACCAGCGCCGTGGGTGTCCCCGTCGTTTCGCGAGCGACCGGGCCGACGGTGGGTAAGGTCCAGCGCCTGGCCACTAGGCGGCGATACCAGCCCAGGAGCGTGGCCGGTATGACACCGAACGCACTCCATCCTGAGCGAGGGAGGACGCGTCAGCTAGGCCAGGAGCGCCCGATCGGCGGGCTCGTAGGCCGGCCGGCTGACCTGGCGTCTGAGGACCGCGACCTCCTGGCGCAGCTGCAGCAACTCGATCTCCTTCGCATCCTCAGAACGGAGGAGGGTGAAGAGCCTGTTGCACTATCGACCCCGCTGGTGGCCAGAGGCCTGTTCTTGCGAAGGTAGTCGCGATCTCTGCGGCGGAGTCGGCTGATCAGGTCGGTCAGCCAGCGACCGCTGCCATGCGCCACATCTTCAACAGGTTGTGGGTCATGGCAAGCAGCTTCCATTCGCAGTCGACAGCGCTGAGACCGCGCCGTTGGACGCGTCTCGCCCCTCGGACCTCCTTGATCTGTCCGAAGACCGGCTCGACGGTGATGGCCCGTCTGGCGTAGATGGCTCGGCCCCTCTTGGTCCCGAGCTTGCGCTTCATCAGCTGCAGTGGTGTAGCCGAGGCTGGGATGCGTCCGGTTCTGGCCAGGGGTGGTCGGGCAGGCTTGCGATCTGTCTTGGTGGCGATGAACAACTCAGCTCCGGTGTCAAACGCGGCGCTGCCTTGGCTCCAGTAGCCAGCATCCGCCACCACCGCGCCGATGGGTTCGTTCACTCCCGCCGTGCTCAGGTTCTGCTGGACTGAGTCGAGCATGGGCTCGAGCTGGTGGTTGTCAGAGGCCTCCTGGGTGACCTCGGCAGCCACGATGATCTGGTCTTCGGTGACAACGGCCTGGGCGTTGTAGCCCTGGAGGTAGCCGCCCGAGTCATGCATGATGGAACTGTCGGGGTCGGTGATGTTGGCCCTGGGCTCGGACTTGGCTCGCTTGGGTTTGAGTGGTCGACCGCCACCTCTGGTCGTGCGGGTCCGATCGGCGACGGCCTTGGCCGCCAGCCGCTCTTGGTACTCCGCCTGGCGTCGGGCCTCCTCTGCGTCGAGGCGGGCCTTGGCCTGAGCGATGCGCGTCCGCCGACTTCTCGGATCGCAGAGATGAGCAGGCAGCTCGTCGCCCCTGTGGTCCCCGTGGCGGGCGTCTTCTTCGTCGTCGGTGGCGATGGCCTCGGCCAGGATCCGGTCTGCCTCCGCCTCGAGCTCACCACGGGTGCGGTTCGCCTGTCCCGAGGCGCTGGCTGCGATCTTGGTGCCGTCGAGGGCCAGGACCCCCAGCCTCACCAGACCAGCCTCCTGACACAGCACCAGCACCTGGCAGAAGAGGGCGGACAAGGCCCACTCGTGGCTCGTGACGAACCGGGCGATGGTGGCGTGGTCGGGGACCTGGTTGGCCGCCAGCACCCGGAAGGCGATGTCTTCGACACAGCGACGCTCGATGCGCCGAGAGGATCGTTCGCCCATGCAGTAGGCGTAGAGGAGGACCGCCACCATGACCGAGGGCTCGTAGGCCGCCCGTCCCAAGCCGTCGGGTCGGTAGCGCTCATACAGGCTCGAGAGGTCGAGCTCGTCGACCACGTCGAGCACGAAGAGAGCCAGGTGGTCCTCCGGCAGCCAGTCCCTCAGGCTCGGTGGCATGAGGTAGAGCTGGTCACGCTCGGCGGGCAAGAAGTTGTAGGCCATCTCCCAGCATCGCCACTGGCGCGAAACGCGGGTGGATGGTCGGCTTTTGTGCGACAGGCTCTGAAGGGTCCAAATACTCGATTCCCCCGCTTGACCAGCCACGATGTATCCGGCCACGCTCGGCGGTGTGGCGCTCTCCTTCCTTTACCGCTTGGTCCATCGCGTACTCGAGGCCGTCCGCGTGCACCCGATGGACGCCGTCGCCAAGGACGCCGAGATCCTCATCCTGCGCCACCAACTCGCCATCCTCCGCCAACAGGTGGCGCGTCCTCGGTTTACCTGGTCGGAACGGGCCCTTGTCGCCCTGCTCGCGGGCCTGGTCCGCAGGCAGCGCTGGGCATCGTTCCTCGTCACGCCGAAGACGATCCTCACCTGGCATCGAGCGCTGGTGCGCCGACGCTGGACCTACCCTCGCCGGCAGCCCGGACGGCCGTCGCTTCCCGCCGACGTCTTGCTCCGGCGCTACTACGTGCTCTTCGTCATCGAGGTCGAGCGCCGGGTCGTGCACATCGTCGGCGTTACGGCCAAGCCAACCGGATCCTGGATGACCCAGATCGCCCGGAACTTCGCCAGCGACCTGACGAGGCCGGTCGACGGTTCCGGTTCTTGATCCGCGACCGGGACACGAAGTTCACCGCCAGCTTCGACGCCGTGTTCTCATCGATCGGCGTCGAGGCCATCAAGACCCCGGTGCGATCGCGAGAGCGAATGCCTTTGCCGAGCGCTTCGTGCGCACAATGCGCACCGAGTGCCTCGATCACCTGCTCGTCCTCTCCGGGCGGCACCTCGAAGCGGTCATCGCCGCCTTCGTCGACCACTACAACCGAGCGAGGCCGCATCGGGGACTCAAGCTCGCACAGCCACATCCCCGGCCGGTGACCCCGATCACCAGTGGCAAGGTCATCCGACGCGACGTACTCGGCGGCATCTTGGTCATGCGGAGGGTGGGACGGGATGGTTGGAGCGGATCAGGTTCGTCGGGTCCACGTCGGCCTTGATGCGCCGCAGACGGTCGTAGGCCTCGGGTTGCCAGAAGGCGCTCGGATCCTGGCTGGTCTCGGCGAAGTTCATAGACATGTGCCCGGCCTGCCACGGGCCCATGACCTGCTTGACGGTCTGAGCGTGCGTCTCCACCGCCGCCTTGACCTCTGGCGTCGGCGCCATGCCGACGGACAGCAGGGCGTACTCGGCGTCGATCGACGCGAGGGCGCCGTTCTCGGGCCTGGCGCGCCCGAGCTCGCCGCCGAGGTGGCGCACCTCGACCGACAGCAGCGGCGACCCCGATTCGGCACCGGCGACCCGCACGAGCTCGTCGACCGCTTCCGCCGGGAGCTCGGCCAGGGTGAGCCCGTCGCCGGCGGCGGGCACCGGCTGCTCGGGGTCCATGTGCAAGTGGCTCAGGGCGCCCACGGGCATGGTTTCGATCGTGTCTATCCCCGGTTCCAGGGCGCGGAGGGGCGTGAGCAGTGCGTCAGCTTCCGCCGGGGACCCCAGGTGGATCGCCTCCACGACCGCGAAGGACTTTCCCCGTACCGGCTCGGGGATGTCGGGCATGGGTGGCAGTTGGAGATAGCGCCCGACGGTCGTCAGCGCGTCCGGCAGGTCGCTGTTGGTGAGCTCTCGCCAAGCATGGAGCACCTCGGGGCCGCGCTCCATAGGCCAGAACATGACTCCCGCGTACACCTCGGTCAGCGGGAACAAGCGCAGCTCGAGAGCGGTGACGACTCCGAAGCTGCCGCCACCCCCGCGCAGCGCCCAGAAGAGCTCGGGTTCGGTCTCCCCGTCCACCCGCCGCAGCTGACCGTCGGCCGTGACCAGCTCCACGGCCTCGACGTTGTTGGTGCACAGCCCGTGGGTGCGGGACAGCCAGCTCATGCCGCCCCCGAGCGCGTAACCGACCACCCCGACGTCGGGCGAGGAGCCTGCCAGCGCGGCCAACCCATGCTCGGCCGCGGCCCCGACGACGTTGAGCCAGACCTCGCCGGCCGCCACCCGGGCGGTCCTCGTCTCCGGGTCGACTCGCACGCCGCGAAGCCGCTCAGTCTTGAGAAGGATCGTGTCCGCCAGCGAGCCCATCGGCGCAGCGGCGTGCCCGGTGCCCTGGGCCGCTACCCGCAGCCCGTGCTGTCGGGCGGACGTAACGACAGCGGCGACGTCGTCGGCCGACTGGGCCACGGCGACGGCGGCCGGGCGCTGGTCGACGGCGAGGTTCCAGGCCTGTCGGGCCTCGTCCCAGGATTGATCATCGGGTGTCACGACCGTGCCGGACGGCATGGCGGCAGCGAGCGCAAGTGATTCGGTCGTCGACAAGTTCGTTACTTCCTTAGGTGGATCGACGGTGCTGTCTCAAGGGAGCGCGAGCCGCGGCCCGACACCGCCACGGAGGGGCGGGGATCACCGGCACAATCCGGCCATGACCTTGCGAGTCGAACCGGGCCGAGGTAATCCAGTACCGCCAAAAGCCCTTCTTTCTCCCCTCAGCCGCGGCAGACGGCTCCGCCAAGGAAACCTACCGGACGGCAGACCGCCGTGTGGGGAGAATCGTCCCTTCTGTAGGGCGCGATCCCGTTTTTTCACGCCGTAACTCGTCAGCGTCGTCAACACTGTGAGGGTTCGTCGACCCCGGGCCTCCCTTCTTGTGGCATGAAGGAGCGGAGCTAGCGACCATCCCGTCTCACGTGTTCTCATAGACGGTCCCACGGTGGCCAGCGACAACGGCCTGCGGTGTGCGGTGAGGGACCGGAAGCGCGCGCTGAGCGCTATCGCCACGCCGTGGTCGGGTGGACCGACGATGTTGACGAGATTCTGGTGTGCGACCTGGCGGTGGGCCTTGCCTATCTGACTCCGGGCAGGGGTGGTGATCAGCCCGATGGCGCCACTCGGGCTGCGCGACCGTCAGGCCGGCACCGTCACTGTCACGACCTCACCGGCGATGTGGAAGAAGCTCGACCGGATCCGTCGCCAACCCTGGCGTAGCCATCGCCATACCACGCACGCGAGCGCGCCTCGAATCGTGGGCGAGGTTCTCATTCGGAACGGGTCCCCGTTACGATCGAAACCTCACTCACGATGGCGACAGGCCGGCTAGCTAGCTGGCCGCCTCGGTCATTTGGGCGAGCATCTGTTCGAGGGCGGGCTGGTCTGGTCCGACGAACCGCTCGCTGGCTGGGGCGGCTGCGAGGGATGCCAGTAGGCGTTCGGTCATGTTTCCCGGGGCGGCGGGCAGGTGGCTGCTGAGGATCATCGACGGGTTCATTCTGCGGACGGCGTCGAGTTCTGCGGCGAGTATGTCGCTGTCGGCTTTGTGCAGCCAGGGTGAGTCGACGGTGGCCCAGAAGATCTGACCTGTTCGCAGGTCGTCGTCGGAGAGGTCGGCGGCGTTGTGCGGGACGGATTGGAGGAGGGCGCCGAAGCAGTCTGAGCTGAAGAACACTCCGGACTTGTCGTCCTGGAATCCGGTGGTGCATGGGTTGTCGAAGGCCGGGGGTTTGATGGCGGTGAGTGTGCGGTCGCCGACGGTGATCTTCTGGCCAGGGTTGAGGAGATAGACCCGTTCCAGTGGAAGCGGCGCGGACAGGCTCATGATGCCCACGCCGAGGAAGCTGGTGATCATCCGAAGGCTGGGGTTCTCGGTGAGCAGCTGGTGCAGGGTGCCGATGTGGTCGAAGTCGGTGTGGGTGAGCCAGATCCATTTCAGGTCGGCCGGGTCGATGACTGACCGCAGAGCGGTGATGAAGTCTTCGGCGTCGACGATCGCCCCGGTGTCGACCAGGACGGGCTCAGTGCCGTGGAGTACGAAGGCGTTGATTGGGATCATCCCGAAGCCCGGGATCGGAAAGTCCGAGGTGAGAACGTCGATGTCGGCCGCGGCCTTGTAGGTGTAGATCATGATGTCCTTTTCCTGGTGGTTTGGTGGTGGGCTGCGTTCCTCGGGAAAGCTGGACGGACCCGACCGTTTCCGGTGGGGCCTGCGGGGTTCGGGGGCGGTGTCAGAAGGGCACGACAGTGGTGAGCAGGCCGGTTGCGGGGGCGCGCCCGGCGAGAGCGCGGCAGAACTCGACGGCGTCGAGGGCCAGATGCCCTGCGGTGGGCGAGTCGGGCCGGTGGGCGTAGGTGCCGCCGGCCGGGCCTGCGAGTTCGAGCAGGAACGGTTGACGATGGCGGCGGGCCCATTCGGCGACCACATCGGCGAGGATGCGCCCGTCATGGTTGGTGTCGAGTTGGATCGGCCGCCCGCTGGCCCGTGAAGCGTCGACCCGGTGCATCCACATGTCGCGCAGATAGATGACGTCGACGAGGTAGCCGAGCGTCCATGTCTCGTGCACCGGTCCGTCGATGGCGAGCCTGGCATGATCACGAACCATCGCCGGGGTCCGGCTGCGTCCGCGCACCGTCTTGGGTGCTGTCACCGTGAGCCGATCGACGATCTGCGCCGGAGTTAGCTCGGCACGCTCGCGCACCTGCAGGCCCGACAGGGCGCTCTCCAGCGGTCCACCGTGCCGCTTGCGGTAGGCGCGCGCCACGCGCAGCTGATGGACGTTCTCACGCATCGAGGCGCCCGCTTCGCAGGCGCCGAGAACATGCTGGTACATGGCATGCACGTCCCAAGCCGGGCAGTCCGTGGCGGCGCTCCATGCCCGCTCGTCGAGGGATCGGAGCAGCTCGAGCGTGCACTCAAGCTCGCGTGCCTGTAGGCGCATCGCCTCGCGATGAGTCACCGCTTCGATGGTGGCGACGTCTATGGCCGTAATGGTCATTATCGGATTCTCCTCTTTCGAGCTGGCTGTGATCTCGGCTTGCGGGCGGCGCGCTGGGCCAGGCAATGAGTGACGAACATCTCGATCGATTCGCCGATCAGACGGGTCCAGCGGTCCCCACCGGGATCGTTCGACACCTGCTGGGCGACCAGGCCTGTGATCAGCGCGGTCGCTAGGTCGAGGTGGCGGTCCTCGGTGATCCCGTTCGCGGCCAGCACCTCCCGGAGCTGGCCCAAGGCGCGCACGGCGGGTTCATACGACTCGGGAGACGGCTCGAACTCAGGAAGCGTGCGCTGGAACAGCAGCTGATAGCGCGCCGTGTCGGCGAGGCAGAACTCGACAAACCGTTGCACATACGCGACGAGACGCCCCCTCGGATCGTCGCAGCCATAGGGCGCGGCCATCTCGTCAACGAACTGCGTCGCCGCCCGGGCGAACATGGCGTCATAGATCGCGTTCTTCGAGTCAAAATAGGCGTACACCGTTGGCGGGGTGATCCCCGCCCGCCGGGCCAGGTCCCGCAGCGACAGGCCGGCCAGGCCCTCCTCGCCCACCAGCTCCCACGCCGCATCGACTATCGCATCGCGTGCTGAACGACGGCGATCCTCACGCCAGCCACCGACAGAAGCAGCATTAACCATCGATCGCTATCCTTGCACAGCGTTAAAGACCGGTCAACAGGCAAGTCAGAGACGCGCCGGGGGACAGCCTTCGACGAGCTGGTCTCTGTCCTTTTTGTGCGGAGACGGTGCGTCGCGGCAGCTTTGAACGCAGGTCCCCTCGATGACCTGGCGGGAATGGGCAGCCTGTCGAGCGAGCGATATCCCACCAGATAGGGGCCAAGGTCCCTTCCAGCGCGGCGGGGCCCTTGAGACCATCCGACTCATTGGCCGTTGCTCGCTCGCAGATCGCCCCAGGGGGCGGGTGTCATCAGGTCGAGTGAATCAGCGGCGACCGGACAGGGACCTGGAGACAACGAGAGGGGGGACCCATGATCAACCGGTTTGGAAAGACGGTGAGCGTCTTAGTACTGAGCGGCGGCCTGGTGCTGGCCGTAGCGGCCTGCGACACGTCCACAACTAACCCAGCCCCGTCAGGGGGTTCGTCGGCGACGACCGCAACCGTTCCAGGCGTCACCCTGGCGGAGTACAACCAGGTCGCCAATGGGATGACCTACCAGCAGGTCTCGGCCATCTTCCGATCGCCTGGCACCAAGCGGACCGACACAAACGTGGCCGGTTACCACCACCAGATCTATACGTGGAACGGCACAACGGACCGGAGCATCGCCACCGTCACCTTCCAGGATGGAATGGTTGTCTTGAAGGTCCAGGTGGGGCTGAGCTAGCAGCAGGGTAGGGTCCACCACAAGACTCACCACGGTGAGGGGCGCACGCGATCACCGGGGACGGGTCGGCCCATTGGAGCCACCTAGCCAACCTCGTCAACGTTGGGGCCAGACCCGTGGGTGTAGCAGGATCACAATCGCCGCGTTGATGGGAACACGACCCGCCCTGGCCTGAGGTCGCTATACCAAGCTGCCCTCCATGGCGCTTCGCTTCCTCTGCCTTGTCTCCCGTCGCGCCTTTGACCGGGTCGTGCTCCGCCTCCGCGCTGCTGATGACAAGGACGTCGAGATCCTGGTCCTGCGTCATCAGCTCGCGGTCTTGCGCCGCAGGGGCGACGTGCCTCGACAAAGGCATTCATCTGCGACCAGGTGCTGAGCACGCGACAGATCGCCTGGCGGTGCTTCGCTCTCATCCGAGGTGCCGAGGCCTCCGATGCTACGGTGCCTAGGTGGCGAGGGCAGTCCGACCGGCCTCCGACGCACCGATGAGGCCGCAACCTCATCGGTCCTCGGTTCTGGCCTTGTCCATCGGTCTGGTCGTCGCCATGGTCCTGGCTTCGTGCGGCGGCGGCTCCATGACGGCGCCTGCCAAGCACCCCGCCACGGGGCCGTTCGCCGTCGGGATCGTGACGCAGACCTTCGTCGACACCAGCCGTTCCACGATGGCCCACGGTGGGGCTCCTGCCCAGCCGAGCCGCACCCTCGTCACCGACATTTTCTACCCAGCCACGGGCCAGTCCGGCTCGGTGCCCCGTCAAGCGGCTCCAGCGGATAGGGCCGCCGGGCCGTTCCCGCTGGTCGTCTACGCCCACGGCAGCGGAGGCTCCAAGGCGGAGACCACGGCCCTCCTCGCCTCCTGGGCCGAGGCTGGCTATGTGGTCGCCGCCCCAGAGTTCCCGTTGACGAAATTCGATACTCCAGGCGGATCGGATATCGCCGACTACACCAACCAACCTGGTGACATCAGCTTCGTCATCGACCAGATGCTGCGAGCCCCGCCCTCCGGAGTGGCCGGGATGGTGGACGCCGCTCACATCGGCGTGAGCGGGCTCTCCCTCGGCGGCGTCACAGCCATGGGGCTCGCCTTCAACAGCTGTTGTCTCGATCACCGGGTGAAAGCAGCCGTGATCCTGGCGGGGCTGGCGCTTCCCTATCCTGGTGGCACGTACTTCGGTCAAGCGGGCTCGCCACCGGTGCTGTTCGTCCAAGGTTCCGCCGACCCAACGGTTGCCCCCGACACGGGCCAGTCGCTGTACAACCAGGCCAACCCTCCCAAGGCTCTCGTGACCATCGTGGGTGGCAACCACTCCAGCCCCTACGAGGGCTACCAGCTCACGCCTCAGGGCGACCTGGTCAGTCACATCTCGATCGGCTTCCTCGACCGGTATCTCAAAGGATTGCCCGACGGCACAGCTCGCATGCGTGAAGCGGTGCAGTCCTCCAACGGGCTGGCAACGCTGCAGGAATCAGGTCTCTAGACCCCGCGGGCCCAGCAATGCCGACGCCGCCGGTGGTGCCTTTCGAGAGACCTCCGGCAAACGTGCGCTGAGCATCAGCACCGTCGGCTCCCACCCAGACCGGAACCTGTAGGGCGCAGAAAGTCCGGTTCGCTTGCGGCTCGACGGATGCATAGCATCCGCGGGTGCTCTTCCTCCTGATCTACAGCGCCACCCGGAGGCTCTTGTGAGCAGTTGCCGGGACCTCGTCTATCTCGGCGCTTGAGGTCGAGAACGCCCTGCTGCGTCATCAACTCGCCGTGCTGCGGCGAAAGGCCGGACGGGTTCGGTTCCGGCAGATGGATCGGGTGCTCCTGGCAGCCGCGAGCCACCTGCTGCCGAGGGACCGGTGGTCGTCGTTCCCCGTTTCCCCCCAGACGCTGCTCAGGTGGCACCGGGAGCTCGTGAGGAGGAAATGGACCTATCGCAAAGGGAAGCGTCCCGGTCGCCCGCCGCTCGATCCGGCGATGAGGGACCTCATCGTTCGCCTCGGCCGCGAGAACCCCCGGTGGGGATGCATCCGCATCCAGGGCGAGCTCCACAAGCTCGGCATCAGCGTCGGCGCCACGACGATCCGCACGATCCTGAGGCGGGCGGGGCTTCCGCCGGCTCCTCGAAGCAGCGGCCCGTCGTGGACCGAGTTCCTCCGGGCCCAGGCCTGGGGAAGTCTGGCAGTGGACTTCTTCACAGTGGAGACGGTGTGGCTCCGCACACTGTACGTATTGTTCGGGATCGAACTCGGATCCAGGCGTGTGCACGTCCTCGGTGTGACCCGGAACCCGGATTCGGGGTGGGTGACGCAGCAGGCTCGCAACCTGGCGGTGGGCGAGCGGCTGCGAGACATTCGGTTCCTGATCCGGGACCGGGACGCGAAGTTCAGCGGTCCCTTCGACCAGGTGTTCTGCACCGAGGGGGTGCGGGTCACGAAGACACCGATCCGGGCCCCGCAGGCAAACGCCTTCGCCGAGCGGTCGATCCGCACCGCCCGGGAGGAGTGCCTGGATCACCTGCTCATCTTCGGCCGACATCATCTGGAGCGCGTCCTTCACCAGTACACGGGGCATTACAACGAGTGCCGGCCACACCCTTCGCTGGCGCTTTGTCCTCCGGATGCCCCCACCGAAGCGTGCGCCCCGCAGCCCTGTGCGATTCCTCTCCGCCGAGACGTTCTGGGCGGCCTGATCCACGAGTACCTGCCCGGAGCGGCATGAACAGGCTTGACCTGCGCACGATGACCGCGGTGCCACGACCATGCTCAATAGAGCGGCCCTGATCCTTCGGTACAAGCAGCCCTTGGTCGACTGGATAAACGCGGCCGATCCCTCCCCCACTCCGCGCGCCCTCACCTTGGCCGAGGTCAACGAAGAGCACACCGTGTACCTGGTCGAAGTCGAAGATCACAATGGGCTTGCCACGTGGCTGGCCCACCATCACACAGAGCTGTTCGAGGACGAGCTGAACGGATGGTACACCGACCCGATGCTGTGGCCGCGGGACCGGTCGCTCAAGACGCTGCAAGAGTGGTGCTCCATCGAGCTTCACACCGTCGTGGTTGACACGGGGAAGTCTCCACTCGAAGACGACGAAGTCGAAGACTGAGCAGGACGGGCAATGCGCAACCGTTAGATGAGCGTTTTTCGACCCCTACACGCCTCCAAGCTACCAGTGACCTACTCCCCTATCAGGCACCTCGGGGACGCGGCAACCTTCGAGTTGCCGGCGCGTTCTGGGATACCCGCGCCTCCGTCGTTGCACACGCGGAACCGTCGTTCTGGGTCACCGCTCCTCCACAATGCCCCGACGTTCGGTGCGGGCGTCTTGTGTGGGCAGTGATCGGCAGTCTCGGAGGTCAGGTCATCACCCGACCGACCCCCGGCGAGCCGCCAGGCTCACGCGTTGGGTAGGCGGGTCTTGCTTCTGAGGCCAGGCCGTCGCTCGGCGTCGGATTTCGCCATCTGCAAACAGCAGAACAGCGGCATCGCGCCGGGACCCAACACCAGACCCAACGACGTACAGCCGGAGGCAGGGTCTGACACAACGTCAGACTGCCCTCTGACCAGGGATTATGTGCTGGCGGGGCAGGACTCGAACCTGCAACCTCCTGATCCAAAGTTCTCGCCGAGGGGTTATCCACAACTGTCCGTAGCTGTCCGGACGTGGCCCGTATGCCTCCTGACCTCGACGTTCTCGACCGCTCGCATGACCGCTGGTGTCCGTTGTTGACCAGTGTTTCCGCGCCTTTGGTTCTCACAGTGGTTCTCACGGATCGCGCCCGGATCCCGACACCTTCCGGCGCGTGACCCGCCCGCGATGAGCCTCTGGCTAAGCGCACCGCGGTGGTCTTGCTGAGGTATTTACAGCGGCTGCCGGCTGATGGGTTGCCCCTCTCACCAAGCCGAACGACGGCGGCAGGATTGGGCGTGACATCGGAGAAGCGACGCCCACAAGGCGTCCGAGCAGGCTTCACAGCTCCTTCCAGCGTCTGCCGGTACCCCTCTGTCGTGCAGGCCTAGGACGGCTGATGGGAGACCGGCACCTGTTGCTGGTCCACCTCAGTCGCCGTACGCGCAAGCCGCGGGAGACCGTTCTCGAGCGCGTGCGGTCCAGTTACGTGCTGAGGGCGTCGCTGGGGATGCCGCGGCACACGTGCAGCGTGTAGGTGAATAGCCCGGCCTTGACACCGGGGTCGTCGGTCATGATCCGGTCGACCTCGTCCGGGCCGGCGTTGAAGATACCGATGCCGGCCATCTCCTCGTCGTCCGGGATCCAGCAGTCGATCGGCAGCACGCCGTCGGCGCGCAGCTGGTGCTTGCGCCGGCCGTGTTCCCAGACGATCGGGAACGCGTCCGGCTCGGCAAGTCGCGGCGTGCGCCTGAGCAGCACCACCGTGTAGGCGCGGGTCTTGGCGCGCATCTCATTCATGTACTCGTCGGTGATCTCGGTCGGCATGCCGTGCGTTCCCTTCTTCTCAGTCGGATGGAGCCGCTAGCCGGCGCATTTGGCATCAAGGTGTTGGCGGGGAATGCGCCCCTTCCAGACCCCCACCTCTCTGAACTGGCGGCGCGACGCGGCAACAGCCTGAGCGGCGCGCCGGTCACCCGGTGGCAGCGCGTAGCGCGGCGGTGACACCCGCTACAACGAGGACGGTCGTATCGCCGAGCAGGAACGGGACGCTGTCGCGCACCCGGATGCGGAACGCCAGCGCACCGGCCATCAACGCGACCAGCCCGGCGGCCGCGGCAACGCCGAGCGGAGCGACGCGCAGCCCCACCAGCAGCCCGACCACCGCGGCCGCCTCGGGCACCGCGATCAGGCGGTACCGCGGCCACGAAATCTTCAGCTTGCTTGCGTTGTCGAGCTGGCTGCGCACCTTCGTGAGCTTGCCGACCGCGCCAGCGCCGAAGACGAACGCGAGCAGGCCGGACAGAACCACGGCCGCAACAAACATCTCCACCTCCCATCCTTGATCAATCGGCGGCTGACGTCGAGGGGTGCGCCTTTTGGAGAAGGACGAGATCGGAGCGGAAATCGTGACATCCGGCGCCCCATTCCACGCGAGCTACGACCTGTTTGGCGACGGCAGCTGGTGCTCGTGCCAACATCTCGAGCAAGCTGGGTTCGCGCGCAAATCATCGACCACCGAGACCGGCACAAGCTGATCGTGTCGCTCGACTCGGCCAAGGTCAAGCGTGAGCTGATGCCGCATTTCATGAACGCCAGCCAGCGATCACCTCGGCCTTGGGCGAGCCCTACAAGCTCGGCGAGCTGAGGGTGGTCAAGCACTGCCTGTCGCGCCTCACTGCCATGGGGTCTTGATCTCGCAGTGGGCCTCGTCGGACTCGTGGCGCCCTTGGCATTGCAAGACCCTGGGCTCGAGACCTGGCGCGCGTCCGCCTCAGGGAGAGATGGCCCCACGCCGTCCAGCCGAGGGGCACCATGACCCAGAAGCTGAGCACCCGGTACAACAGGGCAGTGGCGAGGGCCGCCTTCATGCTGGAGCCGTAGGCGACGAGGGTGAGCGCGATGCCACCCTCGACCACGCCAAGGCCGCCGGGGGTGATGGGCAGGCTCGACGCCAGCGCGGCCCCCCCGTAGGCGATGAGCAGACCCTGCCAGGGCACGGTGACCCCGAGGGCCCAGAACGATGCGAGGAGACAGGCGCAGTCGGCGAGCCAGTTGAGTACGGCCAAGGCCAGGGACACACCCCACGTCGCGAGAGTCGGGCGGACGACCCGGATGCCGTTCCAGGCTCTGCCGACCCACGTTGGCAAGGCGCCACTGAGGGCGAGTCGTGCAGGCAGCCGGTGTCGGAGCCGAGAGAGGCCGGACCGGCGCCGCACTGCGGCCACTACCGCCAAGCCGAGCGGCACGGCGAAGGCGAAACCGAGCACGACAGGTCGCAGCGCGGCAGTCGGCCCATGGCTGCCGCCCAGCTCGATCGCGGCGATCAAAATCACAAAGAGGGCGAAAGCAGACAGTGCTCCAGAGGTCACCACGACCCAGCCCGCCCGGGCTCCGTCAGCACCGCGTCGCCTCAGCTGATTGAAGAACCAAGGGGCGGCCACCGCAACACCGCCAGGTAGCGAGACGGATAGGGCATTGGCGGCCAGCGTGGCCTCCGTCATCGCCCGCACGCCCGACCGAATACCACCGGCTCGGAGGAGACGGCGGTTGAGCTCAGCGAGCGCGACGATCGAGAGACCCTCGAAGACGGCGGCGATACCGACCCAGGCCCATCGAAGGTGAGGGAACAGCTGTCCGGCGCTCACCAGCGCATTGCGTTGGTTGATCAGCGCTGCGACGCCTGCCACGAGCAAGGCAGCAGAGAATGCACGACGCAACCACGTAGCGTGAAGTACGCGGCGAACTCTCACGATTGCTGTGAGTGCATCGGAGCCTCCGTTCGGGACCGCCGCCGTTGTCAAAGTGTCCACGAGCCCTTCAATCTGTGCTGACGGCCGCCCCGGGAGCTCACGACCGGTAGTCGAACAGCGGCGTCTGGAATCGACAGGCCTTCCGGGCGTCCAAGCCCGAGCTCTCGGCCCCCAGGCCGGCGCTGTCGGCGACGTGTGCCGCAGTGCGGGCCTCGCACGAAGATGACCGTCTCACCGGCATTGGCCTGGGTCGCGGCCGGTGGGGCCATCCATCATCTGGCAGCGCCTTGCATCGTGCGCTCCAGGGTCCCTGAGACCTCGTCCCCGACTGCGTCATGGGCCTCTACGGCCACGTGGGGTAGGCGACGATCGAGGAACGACGGCACCCACCAGGTTCGACGTCCGAGCAGCTGGAGTAGGGCGGGCAGCAACAGGCTACGAACCACGAATGCATCCAGGAACACGGCGCTCGCCAGGGCCAGGCCGAACACCTTGACCACACGCTGGTCCCCGGTCACAAAGGACAGGAAGACGACGAGCATGATCGTGGCGGCGGCGGTGATGACCTGCCCGGTCGAGGCGAACCCGTGGTACACGGCTCTTGAGGCCTCGCGCCGTTGCGTCCAAGACTCGTGGACGCGCGAGATCAGAAAGATCTCGTAGTCCATTGACAGGCCGAAGACGATTGCGAACACCACTACTGGGATGTAGGCCTCGATCGGGCCGCGGTTGGTGTTGAACAGGCTGCCCAGCCATCCCCACTGGAACACGGCGACCACCACGCCGAGGGCAGAGGCGATCGAGAGGAGATTCATCACCGCCGCCTGGAAGGGGACGGCCAGGGAGCGGAACAGCGCCAGCAGCAGGAATGCTGAGAGCGCCACCACGATGCCGATGAACAGGGGCAGCTTCTGTGACAGGACGTGAGTGAAGTCGACCGAGGACGCCTCCTGTCCCCCGACCAGGATCGTGGCACCGGTCTGATGAGCGACCGGTGGCACACGGTCCGAGCGCAAGATGTTGACCAGGTCCGTCGAGGCCTGGGCCTGGGGGGCGGAGCGGGGATAGACGTCGAAGGCCACGGTACGGCCGTTGGCGCTGGTGTGCGGGGGCGCCACGGTGGCCACGTCGCCGGTTGCCGACAGCGTGTCGGCGATGCGCGTCACTGCCGGCGCGTCGTTGGGCCGGGGCAGAGATGCCACGACCTGGAGCGGACCGTTGAAACCGGGGCCGAAGCCCTTGGCCAGAAGGTGGTAGGCCGCTCGGGTGGTGGTGGTGGTGGGGTCGTTTCCGGCGTCGCTGTTACCCAGGCGCAGCCCCAGGACCGGTGCAGCCAACCCCAACATGATCATCAGGCCCACAGATACCCCTGCCCATGCGTGGCGCTGGACGAGGGCGACCCAGCGGGGCCAGAAGCGGCCGCTGGCGCCGTCGCCCCTGGTGGCGCGACGACCACGGGCGATGCGCTCGCCGAAGCGGGACAACAGCACCGGCAGCATGGTGAGCGCCGCCATCATCGTGAGCAACACGGCCAAAGCAGCCGAGATGGCCACGCCGTACAGGACACTGACACCCAGCGCGAAGAGACTCAGCAAGCCGATGATCACCATGGCGCCGGCGAAGGCCACCGTGCGCCCGGCGGTGTCCATGGCGACGGCGACGGCCGCCACGTCACCGCTTCGGCGGTAGCTGGTCCGGAACCGGGTGACTATGAACAAGGCGTAATCGATCCCCACACCGAGGCCGATCAACGCCGCCAGCTGGGTGGCGAAGCTCGGGGTGTCGACCAGGTGCGAGGCCAGCCCTGCGAGGCCCAGGGCTGTCCCCAACCCGAGCAGGGCGGTGACGATGGGCAGGCCGGCGGCGATCAGGGAACCGAACGTGACGAGGAGGACCACCGCCGCCGCCAGCAGCCCGATGGCCGTCGCCGCTCCGAGGGTCGGTCGTTGGGTCTGCTCGATGGCCGTGCCGCCCACCTCGACCTGGAGCTGAGGCAACCGGGCCTGCTCGGCCACCGAGATGACCCGCTTGACGGCCGCCGTGGGCAGGTCGTTGGCGCTCTCGTCGAAGCTGACGGTGGCAAAGGCCACCTGTCGATCGGGCGAGATGGCCCGGGCGCCGGCGGCCGAGTAGGGACTGACCACGCCGGTCACGTGAGGAAGCTGAGCCACGTTCGACAACGCAGGGGCCACGTGTGCCTGGACCGGCCCGTCGGTCACGCTGCCCTGCTTGACGCTGAACACGATCTGGTCGGCGTCGCCGGCCTGGGCAGGAAAGTCGCGCTTGAGCAGGTCGGTGGCTCGTTGTGTGTCGGTCCCGTGCAGGGACAGGCTGTTGATGTAGTGGGCACCAACGGCTGACGACAGGGCCGTGACGACGATCAGCACCAGCACCCAGCTGATCGTCACTCGGCGGCGCCGGCTCGAGGCCCAAGCACCGAGACGGGCCACGATGCCCGGCCTTTGAAACGCGACTCGCCCTCGGCTCACGTCGTCGCCACGCGACCGCTTTGGACTCTCGCCGAGGACTTTCAGTTGCCGCGGCTGATGACCGTCACTCCTGGCGTTCACATGCTCGTGGTCCATTGTCCGCTCCGTCGATCTGGGCGCGGGTTGCGACCCAAGGCAGATAGACATAACAGCAAGACTGAATGTGACATGCGGGCGCAGAATGAGGTGCAGGGTGCTCTAGACGTCGCCGCCCGACGCCGTTTGTCGGCCCTCCGCCAATCCCCTCAGCAACCCTCAGGGATGGATTCGAGGGTGACGCAGCTTCGTCTGGTCGGAGAGCATGTCCATGGCCGCGATCCCCCTTACGACGGTGAAGCCGTGGACGGACACCGGCTGCTGCTCCCAGCTACCGAACAACAGCTCGGCAGCGCCGTTGACCAGGATCGGGTTGGCGGGAAGGATAAGCGCGGCACCTTACGAACAATGTGGCTGGCGACGGCTTCGGCGCCACCAGCGGTGCAACGGAACCGGTCGGCCCCACGTCAAATCTCATTTACCACGTCCGGGGTCAAGAGTCTGAGTGCTCGAGCCCCCGGCGACGGAGCGAGCATTCATCACCAGGCGCATAGGCGAGCTGGTGAGCAACGTGGGTGGACACTGGACCCCTCCCCGATCACCGGCGAATGCCCTCCATGAAGACCCGCACGCACTCTGTAATGGGCACGGGACGACTGGTGGTTGTGGGAACACCTGGGCTTCCTGAGGTGCGGAGTCGAGAGCGGCCGGACGCTAGCCGTCTGAGTGCTCTGCGACCCTAGCTGAGGACTGGGCGGCCATCAGCCGGAACACGGCGGGGGGGAGCACTCCGTCGGCCCGCGCCCGCTTCGTGGCCGCTGCCCACCAGGCCAGGTCGTCGAGGAGGATCGTGCTGGCCGCCTCCACCCGCCCGTCGGAAGGGCGTCCGTGCTCGTCGAACGCATCGACGACTTACGGCAGGATCACGTTGTTCCGAAGGGGGATCATCTCTGCCTCGATGGCGATATGGGCGAGGTGCTCGATGGCCCGCGACCCTCCGGCGACACCTCCGCTGTAAGAAACAGCTGCAGCCGGCTTGTACCGGAACCCGAAGGTGGCGAAGACACTGTCGATGGCGTTCTTGAGAACGGCGGGGACGCTGTGGTTGTACTCCGGCGTCACGAACAGGTAGGCGTCGCCTTCTCCGATCTTCTCGTTCCACCGCTTCACGACCGGAGCGGAGAAGGTCGGGTCCCGCGGGTCTCCCACGGTGGCGAAGGTCTCGGCGAAGATCGGGAGGTCCCAGTCTCTGAGATCGACCAGCTCTATGTCGAAGATCCCGTGGTCCCTGGCCTTGTCGGTAATCCATGGAACCACGCGGTCGGCCGCCCGGCCAGGTCGTGTGCTTCCGACGATGATCTTGAGTGAGAGCATGGGCACCTCAGGTTTGTTTGTCCGTTGATTGTGTGGGTGGTCCGCCGAGCCTTATCCGTGCGAGGCCAGCTGGGACGTCACGAAGGCGAGCTTGCGGGGATCGACGATGATGTGAATGTGGCCAATCGACTCGGCGTCGGTGGTGAGGACGATGATCCCGGCGAGCTCCCGATCGCGAAAGGCAAGGGCGCCGGGCTTGCCGTTGATGGACTGAGCGACGATCGTCGCACTGCTCCAGTACCTGAGGAGGTTTCTGGACACGTTCGTCGATCCCACCACGCGCCGTGGCGGCTCGACAGCTCCGGGACCGCGGTCCACGTCGCCCACGACCTCGGCGTCCAGGACCTCCAGCAGCGCAGTGAGGTCTCCACCCATGCACGCAGCGATGAACTTCTCGGTGACCCGCCGGTTCTCGATCGAGTCGACGTCGAAGCGGGCAGGAGTGGAGGCGTCCTCGACCCGGTGCCTGGCCCTGCTCGCCAACTGGCGGCAGGCGGCAGGGGTGCGCCCGACCGTCTCGGCGATGGCGTCGAACCCCATTTGGAAGATGTCATGGAGCACGAAGACGACCCGCTCCGCCGGGCTGAGGCGCTCGAGGACGACCAGCAGCGCAATGCGGACGTTGTCATCGAGGGTGACCCGGTCAACCGGATCGGACAGGGCCGGCTGTGGTTGCCACCCGGCGGCGTCGAAGTCCTGCTCGTCGTGGTATCTCTCCCGCCGTGATCGTGCCGAGCGCAGCTGATCGAGGCACAGCCGGCTGGTTACCACGATGAGCCAGCCGCGCTCGTCCTCGATCTCGCTGAGGTCGGCGCGCAGCAGGCGGGAGAAGGCCTCCTGTACGACGTCCTCCGCCCCTCCGATGTCGCCCAGCATGCGAAACGCCAGGTCAACAAGGTAGGCCCGGTGTTGTCTCCAGACCTCGGTGAGCTGGCGGTCCACTCGTTCGTCGTCCGGGCTCATACGGCGTGCTCCTCGATATCTATAGTGCGTTGCATAAGAGACCGCTCGAGTCTGTGAGGCGTTTCCACAGGCGGCGTGGACAGTGCGCCCGACGGGTGGTGCCGGTCAGCGTCCATTGCTTCGCTTCCGCATCGCTCCCGGCATGCCGGCGCTAGCCTCCGTCAGCTCCTCGGACACCCTCCATAGCCGAGCGGCCACGTCGAGGTCGTAGCTGATTGCCTTCGACCGCCGCTCCTTGGTCCGCAGATAGAACCGTCCGGTCACGCCCTCCGCCTCGGGAGACGCCGCCAGGTAGATCGGTCCCAGGGCGGCCTTCTCGGGGTCGGCGAAGAAGGGCATGCGCTTCATGATCTTGGGAAACATGGCGGACATTCCTTTCATGTTGTCCCCGAAGCCAGTCCTCGCCGGGCCAGGGCTGACGCAGTTGACGCCGACGTTCGAGCCTTCGAGGCGCCGCGTCAGCTCATAAGTGTGAAGCACGTTCGCCAGCTTCGACCGGTTGTACGCGCTCAGGAAGTTGTACCTTTTCTCGCCCTGCAGATTGTCGAAGTCCAGCTTGCCGCTGTGTCCTTCTGAGCCCACCGTGACGACTCGACCTTGGGGCGATGCTCGCAACAGGTCGAGAAGCAGGCTTGTCAGGAGGAACGGAGCGAGATGATTGGTGGCGAACGTTCTCTCGATGCCGTCCACGGTCAGCGTGCGGCGCTCGAAGCATCCACCGGCGTTGTTGACAAGCACGTCGACCCAGCTGTAGCGGGCGTGGATCTCTTCGGCCAGCAACCGGATCTCCCTCTGCGAGGAGAGGTCGGCAATCAGCAGCGCGGGTGGTGGTCCCGTGGCGACATTGGCGATCGCCTTCTCGGCGGAACGACCTCGCTCAGGGTCTCGACACACCAGGTTCACGGCGAACCCCCGGCTGGCGAGCGCCATCGACGTGGCGAGCCCGATCCCGCTGTTGGCCCCGGTCACGAACACCTGCTTGCCTTCCATGTCGCCCCGTCCTTCATTGGGGGACGTAGGGCCGACGAGTCGACAACCGAACCGCCGGACCTCACGTTGTATACGGAGGAGGACGACGCGGGCGGGGATTTTGTGACATCCACGACATGGCGCGACATTCGGCGGGTCCAGCGGCCCATGCCTCAATCTCACCAAATGTCACACTCTGGAGGCGCATTTCGTCCTGTACTAGGAGGCACGGCGTGCCGGCCGAGGTGGCGTCTCCAGTGCCATGGCCGGTGTTGTTCGATCGGCGACCCGCCTGCGAAGGAGCTCGAGATGGAGCTGGTCCAGAGTCGAATCATCACCGACGACGTCGAGGGCATGGCGGCGTTCTACGCCCGGCTGATGGAGGTGGCGGTGACGACGAACGAGTACTACGTTGAGGTCCCGTCCGGGGAGCTTTCCGTCGGGTTCTCGAAGCGCCGATTCACCGAGCACGAGGAGGCGCCTCATGAGCAGTGCCGGGGCGATGTCATCCTTGACTTTCTGGTCGACGACGTCGACGCCGCTTTCCGCCGGATCGACGCATTGGGGGTGGAATGGGCCATGCTCCCCAAGACCCAGCCCTGGGGCAACCGCGCCATGATGTTCCGGGACCCGGAGGGCCGCCTCGTCAACGTCTTCTCTCGCCAGGACAGGGGGCCCGAGCGCGCGGAGGCTGAGGGATGAGGCCCGGTCTCGAGTTCGTGCGGCAGCTCGCCACTGCGGACAACCATCTGGCGGTGATTGCGGCTGCCCCGCCGGACGGAGTCACGAGCAACGGTTGACCCTGCCGGTCGCTGACGGGGAACCCGAGGACGCCGGTGGTGCGCCAGTACGTCGCACAAGCCCGCACCAGCCAATCCCATCGCAGCGACCCGTCGACCGCCGTCTCCGATGTCGACCGTCGCTCCGCTTCTATCGCGATGCGAGCGCGGCGGATGGAGGCTCACGTCCGGCGCAGACGATGAGGCCGGGCCAGCATGGGTCGGGTGTCGGTGAATTATGCAGCGGTCTTCCGGGTTCTTCGGGCCTAGTCGTCTATTGAGGACGGTGCAGGACCGAAACGAGTTGACACCGCGGACGGTGGTCCCGGCCAATGTGGGAGCCGTGTACGTCTGTGCGCATGTCACATTTCCGCCGAGGGCCTCGTCCTTACTGACGAACGACGGTGTTGCGACCCGCCTGTGTCAAGGAGAAGGACCAAAGGAGAGACCATGGCCCGAATTCCAACCCGCACCATCGAGGACTCGCCCGCGGCGTCCCGTCCACTGCTCGAGGCCGTGGTGCACACCTCGCCCACGGGGCGGCCCCTCAACCTGCAGGCCCAGCTGGCCCATTCACCGACGGCGCTCGTGTCGTATGTGTCGATGCGTCGGGCGACCGAGGAGCACGGGACCCTCGACCCACGGCATCGTTCGGCGATCATGCTGGCAACAGCGGCGAGCTATAGGTCCGAGTACGCCGAGGCCGTCACCTCACTGCTCGCAGTCAGGGCGGGGTGGAGCGAGAAGGAAGTAGTACTCCTCCGCTCGGGCGACCCGTCGGGCGATCACTCTCTCGATGCCCTCCTCGCAGTGGTGCGCGAGGCTGCGGTCAACACCGGCCGCGTCGACGACAAGACCTGGGCGAAGGCTCTCGAGAGCGGCTGGGACGCCGAACAGCTCACTGAGGCGTTCGCCTACTTGGGCCTAACGACATACAGCGCCTTCTTCCTTAACTACGCCAAGACTGAGCTGGACGTGCCGACGGGAAGTGGCCACGGTGCGTGAGTCAAGCGTCATCGAGGTGAGCGGCTTGCGTAAGACCTACCCAGGCGGCGTCGAGGCCGTGAAGGGCGTCGACTTCGATGTCGCCCCCGGCGAGGTCTTCGGCCTCCTTGGTCCCAACGGTGCCGGCAAGTCCACGACCATCGGCATGTTGACGACAGCCATCATCCCAACCGCCGGTACGGCCCGTCTGGCCGGCGTCGACGTCACCGCCGACCCGATCCGCGCCCGCCTCGCCAGCAGCGTGGTCTTCCAGGACGTCGTGGTCGA
The DNA here is from genome assembly GCA_963717645.1 of uncultured Actinomycetes bacterium. Taxonomy (GTDB): domain Bacteria; phylum Actinomycetota; class Acidimicrobiia; order Acidimicrobiales; family AC-9; genus AC-9. The sequence goes on from CAVQWQ010000009.1 coordinate 39,905, forward strand.
TTCGGGGCTGACGGGCCTGCGTCACCTCGAGCTGCATGCGCGTCTGTGGGGCGTCCCGCGCGAGCAGCCGCGCCTGGATCTCAGAGATCGTCGAGCAGATGGGTCTCTCAGACGTGATCGGCCGTCCTGTCGGCACCTACAGCGGCGGCCAACGGCGACGCCTCGAGATCGGGCGGGCCCTGGTCTCGCAACCCCGCGTCCTCTTCCTCGACGAGCCGACTGTCGGACTCGATCCGCGCATTCGCTACGAGCTTCTCGACGTGATCGGCGATTTACGCACACTCGCCGGCACGACCATCCTCCTCACCACCCACTACCTCGACGAGGCGGAACGCCTCTGCGACCGGGTGGCCATCGTCCACGCAGGCCAAATCGTCGCGCTCGACCGGCCGGAGGCCCTCCTTAGCGGCCTCGGCCACGAGATCATCGAGCTGCGAGTCCGGGACGATCCCGATCGCGCTCTCGAGATCCTTCGGGGACAGGGCATCGCTGGAGTCGACGCTTTCGCCATCGGCTCTTCAGTCACCGTGCCCCTGCACCACACGCCGAGCACCGACGCGATCGCCATTATCGGCGGCCTCGGGATCTCGGCCAGCGGCATCGCCACCCGCCCCCCGACCCTCGACGACGTCTACCTCAGGCTGACCGGCGGCCGTCTTGCCGCCTAGAGGTCAGCGCTACACGACACGGAAGGAGACTCCCAAATGACCACCGTGACCACCGCTCCGCCGATCGCTGGTCGGCTGTCCGCGTCGGCAGGGGGCGTGAAGCCCTTCAGCGCCTTTGCCGCGCTCTCCAGACGCCGCTTCTCACTGAGCGTCCACACGCCTCGGGAGCTGCTCGTCCCCCTGATCACACCGATCTTCTTTGCCCTAGTGATCGCGCCCGCCCTGTCGAAGCTGACGGGCAACCTGGCAGGTGGGCTCGACTACACCACGTATGTCGCTGTCGGGACGGTCGGGCTGCTCGTACCGCTGAGCTGCACCTTCGCTGGCCTGGGGGTTATCGTCGACCGTGAGAGCGGCGCCCGACGGGAGTTGATCGCTGCCCCGGTCGCCAGGGGGCTCCACGTGTTGGGCAACCTGTCGGTGGCGGTGGTGGTGAGCGGGTTGCAGATCGTCGCCCTCATCGGCGCCGCCCTGCTCCATGGCTCCCATTTCCACACCGGCGCTGGCGGGATCGCCTGGTTCATCGCTTCGGCCGTCCTGTTCGCCGTCTTCGCCTACGCACTGGCCGAAACGATGGCCAACCGCATCCCCACGCAGGCCGAGTTCGTGGGGGCCACCCCCGCTGTTGCCATCCTGCCGTGGTTCGTCGCAGGGTCCCTGTTCCCGATCACGAGCCTGCCCGCATGGCTGGCCGACTTCGCCAAGGTCCTCCCGCTCACTCATGCCCTGGCGATCATGCGCTACGGCCTGATCGACCCGCACGGTTCAGGACTGCGCGCCATCTGGGGCATGTCGAATACCGCCGAGATGGCCTTCCTCAGCCTGGCGGTGGTGGCGGCCTACGCCGTCGTCCTGACCGCAGTGTCCGTTCGGGTTTTCAGCCGCTCCGCCGTCCAGTAGCGCACCGGGCTTCAGCCGCGATTGCTGGGTTTCGGGCCCTGAAATTGCCATGAAGGACCAGCTTCCAAAGTTGCGCAACGGGCGACCGTGGCGGCGCAAGGACATCGAGGATCTTGAGAAGCTTCGCGAGTTGGCTGCTGCCTCCCAGGCAAGCGGATAAGGCCTCCTTCGCCGGGGGAAGACCCCGGTCCGACGCCCGGTCTCGGGGGCAAAGCGGTGGTCTTCGGCGTGAGTCATGGATCGGTACACGGGCCAACGCTCTCCAACTACGACAGCGAGGAAGTCGCCATGCAAGGCCCCGCGGGCGTCGTTGACCGTTGTTGACCGGGACTCACCTCTGCTCACCAGAAGCTGCCAGTTTTTGGTTCTCACGTCATGGGTCGAAAACTGGACCTTTACCAGCCTCTATTAGGAACACCTGAACGCTTTGGTTCTCACGGCAGCTGTCAGCGACGACGGCGGCGCGGCAAACATAGCACTCTACCTGGGCTTTTCGCTGGCGGGGCAGGACTCGAACCTGCAACCTCCTGATCCAAAGAACGCTCGATAATGTTGCTGGAGGGCGCGGTGCGTCGCACTCTGTCGCATTTCCGCTGGTCAGAAGGTGAGCCGGCGATGCGGGCTGCGACGTCCTGCGACGGGTGTCGACGCCACACCACAGGATTGTTGGGTGCGATGTTGGGTTTCTGACGCCGCCATCAGTCCTGGGCAGAGACGGGTCCGGCTGGCCCCGGTGCGAAGGCCCAAGATGTCGGCTCCCACTCAGACTGTGGGGAGCAAGGCTCGCCGCTCACCTACGCCGGGGCGAGGGCGATCTGCATGGCTACGACCCTTCCTTCTCCGAGACGGGATAGCTGAACATCATCCCGCTCTGGTTGCTCCGGAGGATCGACCGGAGATCCTGCGGCGATATCTCGCAGTGGCGCCGGGCGCCCGTCCCCACGTCCGGGTCGACTGCCGGCTCCGCTCGAAGCTCGGGCGGATCTTCCCACAGATTCCGGCGTTCAAGATCGTGATGCGCTGAAGCGACGTCGCTGACGACGCCCGTCGGTTCGCGAAGCGGGGGCGTCGGCCCGTTCGTCTCATCATGGAGAGTCACCGCGTGGCGTACAAGACGCCACAAGACGGTGGGCTGTCGCCGCTACCCGAGGACCCCGAGCTCGCCTACCTGGTCGGGCGGCGGGGCAGCGGCATCGACCCCGACCCCAAAGTCCCACAGCTCGAAGGTGGCCGTGACTGGCATCGGACCGGGAATCACGATGGTCAGCTTGCGGAGTCGACCCTGGTCGTCCACCCACAGGTCGGCAGGAAGGGGTTGCCTGGGAGCCGCCACCGCTCCCCGAAGGCCGGGCTGGGCCTCGGGGCTGGCCCGATCCGCAACGCGGGACAGGTCGATGCTGGCCCGGTAGTGGGTGGTCGTTGCGTCGCGGATCGTCTCGCGGCCCACATCGGTCACCTCACCGGAGACGCCCCGGATGTAGGAGAGCACCTCGGCCGGGTTGAACGGCTGACTCAGCCCGATCCCGCCGAGCGCAGCGTTGGCCAACTGCAGCAAGTTCACCGAGTTCGCGCTCGCCCATGGCTTGCCGTCGGTGAACTGGCGGAATTGCTCGGGCACCTCGACATAGAGGACACTGCCGACGCTGAGCACTCGGACCCTCCCCACCACCGGAAGGTTGACTGTGCCGGCGGCGTCACCCGTCCTCAAGTCGCCGACACCCTCGACCGAAGCGCTCTGGCCACCTCCCGTGATGGTGAAGGCGGTCCGAGCGGTGCCCGAGTCTCGGGTGGCGCCATAAGAGGCCAGGACGGCCTGGGTGCCGTTGCGGCCGTTGCCCGGGAGACTCAGCACCACACCCGCCACGGTGACTGCCACCACGGCGGCAGCTGCCCCGAGGACCCACAGCCGGGAACGTCGGGACCGGAGGCCGTCGCCGGGGTGGTCGCGGGCCAGGTCGCCCTGACGGCGGCTTGCCTCGACCGCGGCTCGACCCGCCGCCAGCTGATCAGCGCTCGCCACGGCGGATCGCATGGGGTTGGCGGGCCCGAGCCGGTCCTGTATCGCCCGGACGTCGTCCCAGACCTCGTCGTCGTCGTGGTTCATGTCATCTCCTCCTCCAAGCGGTGCCGAGCACGGTGGAGGCGCACGGCAAAGGCGCCAGCCGAGATGCCCAGGGAAGTGGCGGCCGCCTCGGGGCTGAGCCCCTCCCATGCGATCAGCATCAGCACCTCGCGGTCCTGGGGCCTCAGCCTGGCCAGCGCGTCGCGAGCCCCAGGCACCTCCTCCGCCACGTCGGCGGGCTCGGGCGGCCCGACCGCTCGCAGCCGGCTCCACAAGCGCTGGCGGCGCACGTCAGCACGCCTGGTGTTGGCCAGCAACCGGCGGGCGACGCCGTACAACCAGGGCAACGCCTCGTCTGGGACCTCATCGAGGCGCCGCCACGCCACCTCGTAGGTGGCCGCCACCACGTCAGCGGCGACGTCCGAAGATGCTCGCCGCCGGGCATAGGCGAGCACGGCCCCGTAGTGCGCCTCGAACAAGGCCTCGAAGCGGGCCCCGGGGGAGACATCGACCACAGGATCCCCCTTCATGCCCAGTCTGTGTCCGCTAGCCCTGGTTTCTTACACAGACGACGGCGTTCGCGCACCTGACAGAGAACAGAGGAGACATCACCGCCACCGCACCTCCATCGGCGGCGCGCCATGAGCCACATCAGCAACCCGGCTGGGCAATACAACTAGCCCAGGCCCGATCGTCGGCGCCAGGACTAGGACAAATCAGCCAGAGTGCGCGAGACCTCCCGTCAGAACCGTAGCTTGTCACCTGTCCTCTTGGCCCTGCGGCGCACAACCGATACCGACCTTTGGCCCTGTTGGTCGGAGAACCTCGGCGGCAGGCTGGAAGTGGCCCCGGAGCGCGTCCTCCTCGCCAGGGCGGAAAGGAGGGGGAGATGAAGCGTGTCGTGGTCGACCGCTTCGGCGGGCCCGAGGTTGTGAGGGTGGTGGAGGAGGACGATCCGCAACCGGGTCCTGGGGAGGTCCGCGTCAGGGTTCTGGCCGCCGGCGTGTCGCTCAGCGATGCCCAGATGCGCGCCGGCACGTATCTCGGCGGGCCGAAACCGCCGTTCACGCCCGGCTACGAGCTCGTCGGCGTTGTCGAGGAGCTCGGCCCGGGCTGCTCGAGGCTGCGGGAGGGAGACCGTATCGGCGCCCTGACGCAGTGGGGAGCCGATGCGGAGCGTGTCTGCGTTCCCGAGAAGTACGCCGTCGAGGTGCCCGAGGACTCGATCCGGCGGAGGTCATGAGCCTCGTCTTCACCTATATGACCGCCTACCAGATGCTTCACCGCACGGCGATGGCGAAAAGCGGCGATACCGTGCTCGTGCACGGTGCGGCCGGCAGGGTGGGCGTCGCCCTCCTCGAGCTCGGAGCTCTGGGCGGGCTTCGCTTCATCGGAACCGCTTCAGCTCGCGACCGCGCCGTGGTCGAGCGGCTCGGCGCGGTGGCGATCGACTACCGGAACGAGGACTTCCTGGCTCGGGTGCGTCAGCTCCCCGGGAGAGGCGTGGACGTTGCGCTCGACGCGATCGGTGGAGCGGTGTCGCTGCGCTCCTTCCGGGCCCTGCGGCCCGGCGGAAGGCTGGTCGTGTACGGCCGCCAGCAAACGCTCGCGCACGGGCACAAGGACTGGCCGGCGGTGTTCGAGTGGTACGCGACGACCGCGACCGTGGCGCTGTGGGGCCTTCTCTCGCCCCGCCGGCGGATGCTCGTCTACCGGATCCAGAAGCTGCGCATCCCCCACCAGGATTGGTTCCGGGAGGACTTCTTGGCGCTGCTCGAGCTCCTCCGTGCGGACAAGATCCATCCGGGCGTGGCCGAGCGCCTGCCCCTGTCCGACGCTCGTCGCGCTCACGAGCTGCTCGAGAGCTCGGCGGCGACTGGCAAGCTCGTGCTCGTGCCGTAGGGCGAGGAGGAGGCTGACTCAACCGATGGCTCCCCCTGGTGAAATGGTTCCTCGCTATCCCGCACTACATCGTGCTCTTCTTTCTGTACATCGCCGGTGCCGTCCTCAGCCTGATCGGCTGGCTCGTGGTGCTCTTCACCGGCCGCTATCCCCGCCCCTTCCATGACTTCGTCGTCGGCCTCATGCGGTGGTCTCTCCGGGTTCAGGCGTACACGACGATGCTCGTCACGGACCGGTATCCGCCTTTTCATCTCGGAGCCTGAGCCTCGCCCGGGGGTGTATCTGGCAAGGGCTTACCGACCGGGCTTGCCCCGGCCTCGGGCCCCGGCGATGGCACCCGCGGCCGGAGCGATCACCAGCCACAGACCGATCGTGAGTACCATAGAGGTCGAGTATCCGTAGGGCTTGATGCCGACGTCGGTAGACACGATGCCGGCGAAGATCATCAATAGCCAGGCACTGAGGAAGAATCCCGCGGCGGCAGTTGGAAGACTGAAGTAGCTCTGCACACTCGCCTCCTGACGATCGCCAATATCTCGAGTTCTTTCGTCACAGGTACCCATGTTCGCGCCACCATCGTGGAACCCTTCCCGCCACCGAGACGTTCTAGGCGGGCGCGGAGGCTAAGGACCTGAGCTCGCGGCCGCTGACTTTTGACGGTCGGCGCGAGTCCGGATCGAAGAAGTAGGGCGACTCGGGGGCGGCGGCGGCGATCTCATCAGGGGATGGCCATCGCGACAGCATCTGGGCCCAGCGCCTGTTCGCTTCGCCCGGCTTGCCCACGCCCCATTCTTCTCCCGGCTCCCCATCGTAGGTCCACAGGACCCCCGAGGGGCACAAGTGCGATGCTCTTGGGCGTGGCACTAAACGACGACGTCACCGACGCGGGCGTCTTCCAGACCGTCCTCGACGGTTACGACGCCGTCTACGAGGCACTGGCGAGCAGCGCCACCTTTAACCGCATCTGGCGCACGAATGCCTACCACGACGACTTCCCAGAAGAGTTCGCACACATCAGCTTCCTGACCTTCGGGGAAGCGCGCGGGATGCTCGAGCTGCTCGACATCGGCGAAGGGGACATGCTCGTCGACGTAGCCTGTGGCGCCGGGGGCCCTGGCCTGTGGGCGGCAAAGCAGTCCGGGTCCTCGCTCATCGGGATCGACCCTGCCCTCGCTGCCGTCACCGCCGCCCGGCGCCGTGCGCGAGCAGTTGGGCTTGAGGACCGAACGCAGTTCCACCAAGGGACCTTCGAGCAGACCGGGCTCCTAGACGGCGCCGCAGACGCCGTGATGAGCGTGGAGGCCTTCCAGTACGCGCCTAGCAAGCGGGCAGCGCTCCGCGAGCTGGTCCGGATCTTGCGGCCGGGGGGACGCCTCGCGCTGATCTGCTTCGAGGTGGAGCCGTCGAAAGCACAAGGCCTGCCCGTGCTTGGTGTCGAGCCAGTCCCCGACTACCGCCCGCTGCTCGACGCAGCGGGGTTCACGGTCGAGACCTACGAAGAGACGCCTGGTTGGGAGGACCGCGTATACGCGGCGTTCAGCGCCATCGTCGAGGCGAGCAACGCGCTCGTGGCGGAGATGGGAGATCGGGCCGCTGCCGCTGCCATCGCAGAGGCGATGCTCACCGTGCAGATCAGGCCCTACCCCCGCCGGATTCTCGCAGTTGCTGGTCGTCCTGTGTGACCCCGAGGCTGCCGGAGATCATGAGCTACACGATCGCTTAGCTATCCGAGACGGTGCTGACAAAGGTTCGCGGTGAGCAGCCAAATGGCGATTCAAGCCCTCGTCCTGGCCCGGCTGCTCGGACATTCCCGGAGCGATGCCAAGCGCTGTGCCGCCGAGCTGCTCGACGCCTTTGTGCTCGCCGAGGCGGCCGGCCGCCTCGTCAAGGCCTACTCGGGCGGCATGCGGCGGCGCCTCGACGTGGCGGCCAGCATCATCGTCCAGCCCGATCTGCTCTTCGGTGCCGGCCTGCGAACGCCGACAGGCGTGACGGTCCCGCGGAAAGGACGAGCGACCTCCTGACTCACGCGCGGCTTCACGTCGTCGCAGCCCGTCGTCCGTCGTCTCAGAATGTCGGCGTCTGTCGCACTTGAACACAGGTGGAACGCCATGTGGAACGCCAGGAAGCCACCCGGACCCAACTAACCGTGTGCCTGAACCCCCGTCAGAATGCCCTCTGACCAGGCATTTCTTGCTGGCGGGGCAGGACTCGAACCTGCAACCTCCTGATCCAAAGTGGGTCACTGGACCGTCCCCGGTGTGCACCGAGGTGCAACGGTGCTGGTCACAGCCGGTCCGACGAGCACCGAGGACCCCCGACGACCCCTCATTTTCGTCGAGTCGTAGGGACGACATTGGGGATGCTCTGACGGTGCCGGGCGACCCGTAGAAGACGATGGCCGGGGCGGCGCCAAGCAACGCCCCCCGGCCTGGTCGATCCTGAGGAGGGGACCGACGTGACCATCATTACCGACCGAACCGCACCAGCCACGGAGCTGGTGCTGAGAATCGAACCATCCCAGGCGCTGGCTCCGCTCGAGGAGCTGGCCGACAGCGCCCGCGACTTCGCCATCTCGTCCAAGGCGCCGAGCACCATCCGTGCGTATAGGAGCGACTGGCGCCACTTCGAGGCGTGGTGCCAGGTCCGGGATCTACTACATCTACCGGCGTCGCCCGAGACGCTCGCCATGTACTTGGTCGACATGTCGTCCTGGGCGAAGGCGGCGACCATCCAACGGCGCCTGTCGAGCATCTCCCAGGCCCACGGGGTCGCCGGCCACGACAGTCCCACCCACGACAGGCTCGTTCGCCTCACCCACAGCGGCATCCGCAGAGCCATCGGCACGGCGCACAAGGGCAAGGATCCCGTCGTGACCGCAGAGATCAGGGCGATGGTCGACACGTTGCCCGAAACCCTGGGCGGCCTGCGCGACCGGGCGCTGCTCGTCGTCGGCTTCGCCGGTGGCTTCCGCCGCTCCGAGCTCGTCGCCCTCGACGTCGAGGACGTCGCCGACCGGGCTGAGGGCCTCGTGGTGACGCTCAGACGGTCCAAGACTGACCAGGAGGGCGCCGGGCGAGAGGTGGGGATCCCGTTCGGCTCCCACGTCGAGACCTGCCCGGTGCGGGCGCTCGGGGCGTGGCTGGCGGCCGCTGGCATCGAGGACGGTTCCGATCTTCAGGCCGGTCTCCCGGGCCGGCCTGGTGGGCACTGAGCGCCTCTCAGCCAAGGCTGTCGCTCTCAGGGTCAAGCGAGCGGTCGTCGCTGCCGGCGTCGGCGACCCTGCCCGTTACGCCGGGCACAGCTTGCGGGCAGGGCTTGTAACCGCAGCGGCCGAGGCCGGGGTCCAAGAGCGGGTCATCGCCGAGCAGACGGGGCACCGCAGCATGGCGGTGCTGAGGCGCTACATCAGGTCGGCGAACCTCTTCCAGCAGAACGCGGCCGCAGAGGTCGGACTGTGACGATCGGCCCCGAGCCCAACCGCAACAACGGGCGCGATCGCCCTTGTATCGCCGCCAAGCTGGGCCCATTACCCCTGGCCGCCTGGCGCCGTCAGCGCCCGCTGAGGACGGCTGAGGACCTCGCCGCCGCGCTGCGCGCCGGCATCCTCGAGGACGTCGTCGAGGCGCTGGACGCGGCCGACCGGGTCGCCAAGGTCGTCGAGCGATTCTGGCGGTGGGACGAGGTACTGGGTGACATGTCCGACGTCGACGACGGGCGCGTGGCCATTGAGAGCGGCGTCGAGGCGCTCTACGAGGTCCTCCAGTGGGCCGGTACGCAGGCCGTGGCAGGCCACCGACGCCTGCTCGCCCCACGACGGGCTCGCTGGCCTCAGGGCGGCCGTGGTGCGGATCCTGGAGCAGGCGCCGTGACCCCCCGCAACCCGCACAACCGCGCAACCGCTGTCCGCTATGGCCACCGACCCCTTGGTGGGCGATAGGACGGGCCGAACCTCTTGGTGGGACCCTGGACGGGATGCAGTGCACGGCACGATCGAAGCGGTCCGGCGAGCAGTGCCAGCGGTCCGCGATCCGTGGCGGCTCCGTTTGCCATGTTCATGGTGGTGGCGCCTCTCAGGTCCGGGCCGCTGCCCAGGTTCGCCAGCTGGAGCGCAAGGCCGAGGAGACCGTGGCGGCCTTCGGCGTCAAGCCGCGGCGCAGGCGGCACGCCCTCGATGTCCTCGAGGAGCTCGCCAGCGAGGCCCTGGCCATGAAGGAGCACCTCCGCGTCTGCCTGGAGCGGTCGGACGATGCGGCGACCCGAGGCGCCTACCAGAAGGCTGCCGACCGCGCCGACCGCCTGGTGATCCAGTTGGCGAAGCTGCAAGCCGGGCACGGCTGACCCCATGGCCCTGTCCCCGTGCCCCCGACCCCTTGGCCGCGTGGCCGAGGTGTCCCCATGAGCGGCGCCCGGCGCCAGGCCCAACGCTGCACCGCCCGGTCCAAGCGAACCGGCGAGCCGTGTCAGGCCTACGCAATCGAGGGCGGAACGATCTGTGCCGCCCACGGCGGCCGGGCTCCCCAGGTAAAGCGCAAGGCTGCCGAGCGTCTGGAGCCCGCTGCGGCCGAGCAGGCCGTGGTCACCTACGGGCTACCTCGGGAGATCGACCCCTGGCAGGCCCTGCTCGACGAGATCGCCCGCGCCCAGGGTCACGTCGACTGGCTCGAAGCACAGATCCGCCAGGTGGCGCCCGACGAGCTGGTGAGGGGCGAGCATCAGGTCCGGCTCACGCTGTACCAGGAGCAGCGGGCCCACCTCGTCCGCGTCAACCGTGCCGCCCTGGCCGCCGGCCTGGCCGACCGTCAGGTGCGCCTCGCCGAAACGCAGGGCCATCTGATCGCCCAGGTGCTTCGATCGGTGATCGCCGACCTCGATCTGCCGGCGTCGAAGGCAGCCGAGGTGCCCCCCATCGCGGGCTGGGTTGCGGGGGCCCGGTGGCGGGTATAAGTACGAATCCAGCTAGCCCGTCCATTGGGGCGCACAGCTTCCTGTGGCGAGCGAAGAGGAAGCCGAGGCTAGCCCCTCCCTCGACGGGTGAAGGTGTCCTCACCGTGGTCCTGTCAGGCACAGTAAGGGCACCGCCCGGCTTCCCTGCTGGGGTCGCACACCTCCGCCCCACCTCCCGCAATCCCCACTGGGACGACCCAGGTCCCGACGAGGATGAGGAGATGGAGAGGTTCGCTTCCATGGCAGGAGAGGCTGCACCCCCGTAGCCCGGGCAATTCAAGCTCTGGCGTTCCGGTGCTGGGGCGGCTCCGTATCCGCCATGGCGGAGTCGCGACCCGAGTCAGGTATCAGAATGATCAGGGCAGCGGTCTTTGCCTTTCTCGTCTGTCGTCCATCCCTGACGCGTCGCCCAATTTCGGACAGCCTCTTCGGCAGGTTGCGCCAAGCCGCTATGTACGGCTGCAGCAGGCATGGCCGCCGTAGCGCCGCAGGTGTCGCACCTGATCAGGTTGAGGCCCTCGACCGTCATCGGCCAATCTCCTAGCGCCGACTCAGGTATTGCATGCTGCCTTCCAATCGACCGAGCCCCGCTCAGCAGGGGCTCCCCACCAATCAGCCTGAGCCCCAGCGACGAGCAGGACGGTCTGCTGGAGGGGTGATGCCCTGATCCATCGGGCTAGGGCTGCCCGAAACCCCTCCAGCAGGCCGGCCCTGATTTTGTTCCTACCACGTCGAGGCAACACTGAAACGGTGATTTGTTGCCCCCCTGAGAGGTAACTCGACACGCCGCGCTTGGGCTAGGCGCCCTCGTCGGCGAGCAGGGCCCGCAGGCCGTTGCATGGCCGGTCGAGGCGGCCCTGCACCTCGCCCAGGTCTCCGAGCAGCCGCATGGCGTCCTCTCGCTTCAGCCATTGAGCCGGGCTGAAGCATGGCGATGGACCGACGCAGTCTGCTGAGCCATGCGTTGCCCAACAGCGTCGCCCCGATACTGGACAGGAGAATCCTCAAACTCGACCTTCCGCAATTCGATCTTCCCGCCTTCGTGTAAGACTGAGCCGATGGGCAGGACGCTACAGAACGCGCTACCCGAGTGGGCGTTGGTAGTCACCTTCGTCGCTGCAGCGGAGCTTCTGGCGGTGGGCGGCCTCGTCCTCCTGCGGAGGTTCGGTCCTGCATGGCGAGACGAGAGCTCGAGCCAGGTCGTCCTGGCTGTCAGCGCGATCGTGATGACGTTCTTTGCGCTCCTCCTTGCGCTGGTGGTCGTCGACCTCCATACGGCCTACAACGAGGCGTCCAACAACGTGGGCGAAGAGGCGAACTCGCTGAACAAGATCGAACAGGACGCTGACGCTTTCCCGGACGCGCAAAAGGCGTCGGTCGAAAAGTCGGTGGCGGATTACATAGTGGAAGTCCGCGACCATGAGTTCTCGGCGTTGCACGCCGGCCACGAGGACGATACGGCTGAGCTGAGGCTCCTCCAGATCAACACTGCCCTGCGGGCGTACACACCAGAGACCCCGACTCAGATGACCTTCTACGATTCGGCCGTCTCGCAGGTAAACGACCTCGTCTCGCAGCGACACTCTCGCGTGACGGCTGCGGAGTCGTCGGTTCCCGGCGCCCTGGTCGCGCTCTTGCTCGCCTTGGCCGTGATGGGTATCGGCACGAGTCTGTTCCTCAAGACCCACCATCCCGGCCTGGACCTAATCCTCGTCGTATCGCTGGCAGCCGTCCTAGGTTTGGCCCTGGCCACCGTCCTCATTCTCGAGTATCCGTTCTCCGGTTCTGTCGCTGTCTCGAGCGACCCCCTGGTCAATGGTCCGCTCGGGCAGCTGGTTGCCCAATACCACTGATCCTTTGCATCCGGGTTACCGGAGCGGGGAGATCCGACGAAGACGATCTAGAACTGCTCCGTGACGCACTCCGGATGTCGTGAGTCCGGCAGATAGATCGTCTGGGTCGGGGACAACGCGATGAGATCGAAGAAGAGTGCGAATGCCGTAGCAGCGATCCCCGCATCGGGTCATGGCCGGATGGTAGGCGCGTCTGCTTGTTTGGCTGCTGCCTGGTCCATGGTCCGAAGACGGCCGCCCACCGCCGTCAGCATCTTGATGGCAACGGAGGGCAAAACCCCAATGAAACTGCTGAACTCACGACGGTTCAGCACGAGGACTATCATCGGTTCTACCGCCGTCACGGTGGCGGTCCTGGTGCCTCCGTCAAGAAGGGCCATCTCGCCAAAAAACGATCCTGGCCCTATCTCACCAATAGTTCGATCGCCGATGGAGGCAGCAGCTCTGCCGCTCACGATGATGAAGAACTCCATACCTGGTTCTCCCTCACGAGCGAGGACCTGGCCATTCCTCACCTCCAGTAGGCTGGTCAAGGTCGCAATCCGGTCAAGTTCCCGGTTGCTACAACCCGAGAGCAACCAAACGCCCCGCAGCAACTCCCGGCGCTCGTTCTTCCTTATGCTGAAGGTCATGTCTCTCAGGGCCCTACAGGTGCATGTGCGGCCATTAGGACGCGATGTTACAGGCTGTCTTCCGGCCTGAGCTCGACCAGGCCGCGGACGTCTGCCTCGAGACGCCGGACCGGCTGTGTCTCCGACTGCCGAGATCTCCCGCTCTTGGGCTACACCGTCGGGTCGTAGGTGTCTGCAAGGTTCTTCCTGCCATGGAGCCCGCGTCGCATGGATCATCGGGTCGAGGAGCTCTTCGTGCCGGATGGGCGGGCTCTCGATCTGGAGGTCGCCGTCTTGTCTCCCGTCTTCCTGGCTTGGCCCCTCTTGGCCGTCGAGGGCGCAGACCCTTCCTTCGCCGCAGCCGGCCTGGTCCCGGCCGTCGCTGCCCGGCCACCCTTCTTGGCTGCGCCATCCGAGACGTCCGTAGTGGCCTTGGCGGAACCGCCGTTACCTACTGGCCGTGGCGGGGTGGCCTGTCGAGCGAGCGAATCGAGCGCCTCGAAGGGATGCCCGAGTGGAAGTGGAGCTCGAAGGGCGATGCATGTCTCAGAGCCCCTGTGCCGCGCCGGGTAGACCCCCCTATCCGGTCAGACCCCGCTCAAATCCGAAGCGCCGCGAAAGTGTGGGGCACCAAACAGTCAAGAGAGGGAGAAAGAGCTTCTTCTGAACGAAAGAACGACCACTCGTCTGAAGGATCGCCTCAGAACCGGCGGTGCTGGTCAGTGGCTGCTCGGCCCGCTTCGATTTAGCCTCCGATCGGGAGTTCGTCCTCGCCGACCTCTTCGCCGCTGGGTGAGAGCGCTCAGGCAAGAGCGAGGCCGGCGGCCGTCACTGTGTCGCGAGCAGCTTGCTCCAGCTTGTCGGCATCGGCGAGCGCGATCAGGGAACGGGCCGCATCAACCCTCACCGTCGCCCGGACCACACCTAGTTCGGCTAGTTCCCAGAGGGCTCCGGCCTTGTCCAGTACGCGCCGCATCGGGCGGTTGTCGGCGAGCACGTCGGCGTGGAAGCAGGCGATGTGAGCGTCGCCGGCCACCGCAGCGAGGGCCCCCAACAGCATCGTGCCGAGTCCTTGACCTTGGTGGGCGTCCACCACCTCGAAGGCCAGGTCGGCGGTGTCGGGTTGCTCGGTGAGCCGTACGTAGCGGCCCACGGCGATCCCGGCTCCGCCCTCGTCCAAAGCGAGCCAGGCGAAGTGGTTGATGAAGTCGACGTGTGCGAGGTAGTTGATGACCTGTTCGGTCGGTTGACCCCCAATGAAGAACCGGCGTAGGCGCGACTCGTCCGACAGGCCGCGGATGGCCAGGGCCAGCTCATCCCGGTCGGTCGGCAACAGCGGCCGGAGCGAGACCGGAAGGTGAGGGGCGGCGACCACCACGGGTTCGACGTTGGCTGCGAGGTTCGCTGCCGCCCGCCGTGCCACTCGCTCGAAAAGGCCCGGCAACGCCAGGAGCGCGGCGAAGGCGCGGTCGTCGCCTTCCGCGGAGACCACGGGCGTCAGCGCCAGTACGCTGGCCAGGCGCGGCTCGCCTCGAAGGAGCGCGAGCTCGCCCAGCACCGAGCCCGGACCCGCGACGGCGAGTCTTCTAGAACCGCCATCGGAGTCGCGCACGATCTCGACCCGGCCCTCGATCACCAGCATGAAGCGGTCGCCTAGGGCTCCTTCCCTGATGAGGATCGTTCCGGGTCGCGCCTGACGCAGCGTGAGGAGTGACTCCAGCTCCCCCAGGGCCTCCGATGGGCATCCTTCGAGCAAGCCGACGGCCGGAAGGTGCACCTCCTCGGTCAACTCGCCAGCGCCTCCTTGATCCTGCCTGAACGAGTGATCAGCATAATGACGGCCGGCCGAGGGAAACCGGCCTGATGGTACCTGACTGCCTCGACGAGTCAGGCTAGGTCAAACGGGAGTACGGGACGGTCTGGCCCATGGGAGATGCCGTCCGCCCTACCAGGGGTGCGGTCGAGCTCGTGAGAACATAGGCATGCCGGTTGTACATCGCCGAGGCTCGCCTATGGCCATCTACTGTCCACAATGCGGTGCGGTCCTGCATACCCGAGTACGAGGTGGACGAACAACCTGTGGTACCTGTCGGCATCGGTTCTACGTGTCGGTCGAAGTAGCCGGCTACCAGGTCAACCTCTCGGTGGCCAGGATAGTTGACCTCCGGTTTCTGCGCTGCCGTGACTCAGGGAGCGAGCGATGCTGGTTCTAGCTCCCAAGGAAGGGCGATTCCGGGTTTCGTTGGAGCGTCGGGACTGTTCTCCCCTCTCGTCGCCGCCGGACGCATTGTGGGAAGGACGTGGAAAGGTGATGGGAGGATCCTCTGCTCGCTGAGCCCGGAAAGGAGCACACGATGCGGATCGCAGTGATCGGCAAGGGAAACATCGGAGGCGGGCTCGCCAGCCTGTGGGAAGGTGCGGGCCACCAGGTAGCGCGGATCGGGCGAGACGGTGGTGACGTCTCCGACGCTGAGGCCGTGCTGGTGGCGGTGCCGGGTGGTGCCATCGCGGACGCCCTCAACAAGGTTCGCGGCATCGAGGGCAAGACGGCGATCGACGCCACCAACCTCGTCGGTGCGGAGCCGCCGTCGGGCTTCCCGTCGAACGCGCAGTACGTGAAGTCCAGGACCAACGGTCCAACTGCCAAGTCCTTCAACATCAACTTCGCTGCCCTCTACGGCCAGCTCGGCCAGACGCGCACCAAGCCGTGCAACCTTTGGTGTGGAGACGATGCGGCCCGCGACGTTGTCGAGGAGCTAATCCGTGACGCCGGATTCGAGCCTGTGTATGCGGGCCCCCTCGACAACGCCGCCGTGCAGGAGAACTTCATCAAGCTGATCTTCGGAGTTGTTCGGGGCGGGATGGGACCCTTCTTTTACCGGATGGCACCGCCCGACCGCTTCTGAAGCTTCCCGTCTGGGCAGCTAGGCCAGGGGTTCCACCACCACGGCGACGTCGCCGAGCGCGTCGGTAGGACCACGGGTGCCGCCGGCGGGCTCGTCGGCGATGTGCTCGTGACCCTCAACCAAGAAGAAACTGCTGGGCACACCGCAGCTGTTGTGTTGGAGATCAAGCACAGCAAGCGCAGCCTGCGTCGCACTCTCGACGAACTCGATCGGACCATGAACAACCGAGAAGCCTCAGCCGCCGTCGCGGTGTTCGCCCCACCTGACCAAGCTCCCACCGCCGTGCCGTTCACGCCGCATGGCGACAAGGCGATAGTCGTGTTTGACCTCGACGATCCGGCAGAGGGAACCCTCGAGCTCGCCTACATGTGGGCCCGCTGGGTGGTTCGCCGGGCCATCTCGCGAGGCGTTGGAGGCGTCAACCTGGCCCGGGTTGAAGAGGCATTTGGCGACGCCCAGCTCGGGCCACGGCCGCCCAACTGGTCAACGAACTGGTCGAAGCGGCCGATGAGCGCCGCCTGTCACCCATCTTGACTCGATACGGATGCCTGGACCTGCTGTGTCTCGACAAGCTGGGCTACGTCGGGCTCGGCAACCGAGGAGCCGAGCTGCTGTTCCAGATCCTGACCGGGCGCGAAGAGAAGGCGTCGATCGCAGTGGCCTCCAACCTGCTCTTCAGCACGTGAGTGGGGCAGCATCATCCCTGATCCACGACTCGTCGCTGCCATCGTCGACCGCCTCACCTTCAACGCCCACATCATCGAGACCGGCACAGACCTCTCGATCGAAAGCCACTCGACGACACGCCAACGGCAGACATTTCGAGGGCCAACCCACCCAGGGCCTCAGACGCACGGCTCGACCGTTGGGCCCAGGTGGATTCTCAATCAGGCACCTCGGGGAAACGCAGGGCCATCTGATCGCCCAGGTGCTTCGATCGGTGATCGCCGACCTCGATCTGCCGGCGTCGAAGGCAGCGGAGGTGCCGGCCCTTGTCCATCGGCACCTCACTGCCGTCCCGGCCGAATCCTGGTGACCGACCTATGGAACCGTCCCCGAGTGCCCCGACGTGACCGACGATAAGCGCGGCATCTCGCGCTCAAGGGTGGTCGCCGTCAATCCTCCTGCCTCTCGCAGTCCCGCGGACAAGCGCGGACAGCACTATGCGTAGGCAGGTCGGGCGGCCACTCCTTGGATTTGGCGCTGAGGCTTCGAGCGGTCTTCATAGCTTCCCGCCCTACCCGATCGGCCGCAGTTCGGGGTTCGAGTCCCTCAGCGCCCACCAAATCGTCGAACACCCAAACACCCAACGGGCCCAAAGCGGCGGGAGCGCGAACAGGGCCGCACGGGGGCCGAGAACGGACGGGCGCTGCGGGCGGGAGGTGCTAACGGCGGGCCGGTGAACTTCGGGATGTTCACCGTCAGGTGAGCATCTTTTGGGGGGGGCCGTCTACGGATGCAGGGGGAGCCGAAAACATGGCCCTTGACCAGGGGTTTTCTGACAAGAGTCCTGGTCGGAAGTAACTTCCGTCGAATTAGCTAAATGAGCGGAGGCGTGGGCGACACGGCCGGCTGGGAGGAGAAAGGGCGGAGCGAGCGACCGGACCCGGACCGAGCGAGCGGGAGCGAGCGATTGGAGGGGGAGGGAGCGGGCCCACGAGGAGGCCCGGAGGCGGGGAGGGAGGAGGCCGCTCCTCCTGCTCGGGACCGAGGACAAGCAGCGGGTGACGCTGGCCGAGGAAGAGACCTTCGGGCGAGGAGGCCGCTGATCTCGCTACGGTCTAACCATCGCAGCGTGAGGCGACCGCAAGTTCGACTAGAGCCTAAGGTGAGGAATGCGCCACCGGGGGAGGGTCTTAGGTGCCTGACGGAAAGCCCAATATCGTCGTCATCTGGGGTGACGACATCGGGATCAGCAACCTGAGCTGTTACAGCGACGGCCTCATGGGATATCGCACGCCGAACATCGACCGTGTGGCAGCGGAGGGAATGCGCTTCACGGACTCCTACGGCGAGCAGAGCTGCACGGCTGGTCGCGCCGCATTCATCACCGGGCAGAGCGTCTACCGCACCGGGCTGAGCAAGGTGGGCTTGCCCGGAGCCTCCCTCGGGCTCCAAGCCGAGGATCCGACCATCGCCGAACTGCTCAAGCCTCTCGGCTATGCCACGGGACAATACGGCAAGAACCATCTCGGCGACCGCGACGAACACCTGCCCACCAACCACGGGTTTGACGAGTTCTTCGGCAACCTCTACCACCTGAACGCCGAGGAGGAGCCCGAGCATCCGGACTACCCCGACCCGGCGGAGTACCCCAACTTCCGAGAGAACTACGGGCCGCGGGGCGTGATGCGCTGCCGGCTCAATCCTGATGGGACCCACACGATCGAAGACACGGGTCCGCTGACGCGCAAGCGCATGGAGACGATCGACCAGGAGATCGTGGACGGGGCGGTGGAGTTCATCGGGCGCCAGCATGCCGAAGGCATTCCCTTCTTCTTATGGGTCAACACCACCCACATGCATTTCCGCACCCACACCAAACCCGACAGTGTCGGCCAGGCCGGCAAGTGGCAGTCGCCCTACCACGACACGATGATCGACCACGACCGTCACGTGGGCACGTTGCTGGACAAGCTCGACGAGCTGGGGATCGGCGACGAGACGATCGTCCTCTATTCGACTGACAACGGGCCGCATATGAATACTTGGCCCGACGGCGCCATGACCCCATTCCGGAGCGAGAAGAACACCAACTGGGAAGGTGCCTTCCGCGTGCCGCAGATGGTCCGCTGGCCCGGGCGGATCGCGCCAGGCGCGATCTCGAACGAGATCGTAAGCCACCTCGATTGGTTGCCCACACTGGTCGCCGCCGCTGGCGAGCCGGCTATCAAGGAGAAGCTGCTCATTAGCCACCAGGCGGCGGGCAAGACGTTCAAGGTGCATCTCGACGGCTACAATCTGCTCCCGCATCTGATAAGTGAGGACGATCGCAGCCCCCGCAGAGAGTTCTTCTACTTTTCCGATGACGGCGATCTGGTCGCCATGCGCTATGACAACTGGAAGCTCGTCTTTATGGAGCAGCGGGTGACCGGTACCCTCCAGGTCTGGTTCGAGCCCCTGGTTCCGCTACGTGCCCCCAAGCTCTTCAACCTGCGTACCGATCCCTACGAGCGCGCTGACACCACCTCGAACACCTACTGGGACTGGTATATCGACCGCATCTTCCTGATGTTGCCCGCACAGACGCTTGTCGGCGCGTTCCTGCAAACGTTCGTCGCCTTCCCGCCTCGGCAGAAGGCGGCGAGCTTCACGGTCGACCAAGTACAAGCGAAGCTCGAAGCGGCGATATCGTCGAGCGAAGCATGACCAGTACGGTGATCTGCGGCCTTGGTGGACGACGGGGAGCCGCGGCCGCCCTCCGGACAATGCAGTTCCCACGCGCCGACGACGGGGCATCGTCACCCTCCCTGCTGACTTCCTCCCCAACACCTAGTCACCCACGCTTCGGTCTTCCAAGGCTGCCGATGTGAGATCCGCAATCCCGAGGCTTGTACCGATCCTCGCAGTTGCCAGCATGCTGGCAGCGTGCTCCGGTTCCTCCGGTTTCAACAACCCAGAGACCTTGTCCGAAGCGGTTCACAGTTCAATCCAACAGCAGCTAGACCACCCGACCAATGGTCAGCCAAGCTCCGGAGCCAGGGTGACCCATGTGGCGTGCACACGCAACGGCAGGTCGAACTCCTTCACCTGTACCATTGATCTCAACGATGGGACCGGGCGGTCGGTCACTGCCATCGTGCCCTCGGGCGGACGGAGCTTCGCCATCAAATCGAGTCCGTTCTGATCCCGCCCTTTGGAGGCGGTTACGATCAGCTAATCCGGGCTTCGATTAGCTCTGTGGTCGTGGCGGCGAAGGGGAGCCTCGTGCGGGTGCTGGACAGGCAGGGACGTGAGCAGTGAGGCCCGCCGCCGGGCTCTAATCCACCACCAAAGGAGCTCGGCATCGGCGTCGGGCTGGACCGACCGAACCGAGGCCGGCGTGCCCCAGGTGCGGCGAATGTTCTTGACGAAGACGTCGACCAGCTCAGGGGGGAGGCCTATGGGGTAGTCGTCGGCGACTAGGTAGCGGGCCGCAGCGTCGGCCAGGATGAGCGCCCGGACGCGTTCGGGGTGCATGGCTGCCACCAGGATGGCGGTCGGCCCCGCGTCACCCTCCGCGAAGATCGCAGCGTGCTCGGACCCGGCCGCGTTGAGGACTGCCAGCGCGTCGTCGGCCCACATGTCCCAGGTGGAGATAGCCGAGTGCGGCACTGGGTCGGAAGCTCCCGCGCCCCGTCGGTCGAAGATGATGAGCCGGCTGAAGGAAGCCAGCCGAGTGAAGAAGGACGCGCTCGGGGGGTAGTCCCAGAGCAACTCAACGTGGCTGCCGAGTCCCGCGAAGTACAGGAGATCGATCGGGCCATTGCCGAGGACCTGGTAGGCCACCTCGGCGTCGCCGACGGCGACGTACTGGGTCTCGGGCACGTCCACTGAAGACCATCATTGTCGACCTCCTGGCTCGCCGCCGAGACTTGCCGGCCTGACCGACCTTGGAACCGAGGGCCGCCGACGGCATCTCAGCCGCTCGTACCGGCTCATCGGACCGACCTGGTCAGGGAGGCCGCCCCCTCCGCTGCCAGTTTGTGGTTCTGAGCCCGCTATATCAGCCGGTCAATCTCTGCCAGATTGGCCAGTGCCTCCCAGTTCCGCACGTGGGGAACGAGCTTCCCGGAGCGGATCTTCGACGCAGCCGTTTGCGAGACCCCAATGGACTCGGCGATGCGTCGGAGAGGGATCCCAGAAAGCGCTTCCCGGATGCGTGCGAACTCCGACGGCAGTGGCCGGGCCATGCCACGGTGGTCCCGCTCCCACTCCTGCTCGGTCGCACGGACTGCCGCCATGGACTCCGCCCGCCGGTAGTCCTGCTTTCTCCCGTAGTCGGTTCTCGGAGGGCGCTTCCTGCGTCGGGCCGGTCCGACGGTCGACAGATCCCGCTCGGTCTGTGCCGTCGGCAGGCAGAGGTCGCGGGAACGACGACATGCGCGCCGCCCTCGACGCGGCCGCCAAGGCCGGCCCCGCCTATGGCGCGCCTCCCGGCTGGTCGCCGGCGGTCAACATGCGCGCATGGGGACCGCGCAGCTCGGTCGCCTGGCTCATCCCTCGCCAGGAGACCAGACCCCGCTAGAACGCAGGACCGCGACGACCGCCTCATACGCGTCGAGGTCGGCCTGCTTGGACGGGTCCAGCTCGAACCGCACGCCACCGTCACCGGGGAATGGCTGCCAATGGTCGCACGCGCCGAAGATGATCTCGTCGGGGATGCCACGAGGGAAGGCCGCGCACGTCGAGGGGGCGTCGGTGGTGAGGTCGGGCAGGCGCAGCCGACTGCACGCGCAACAGATGAAGCCGACTCCGGAGGTCATGAGCACCTCCCCGATGGGTCCGATATGGCTTTCAGTATCGGGCTCACCCTTTCGCCTGGCGCTCTCGACGGCGCTCGATGGCCAGCGCGGTCCAGCGTCCCTCGCTCAGTCGGAGTCGGACTCAGCCAGCCGCCCGGACCAGCGCAGGTAGAACAGCAGGTATGGATCGGGAATGTCCAGGATCTGCTTCTGCTCGTCCCATTCAATGGCACGTTCGTCGGGGAAACGCTCGAATGCCAAACGGCTCATGTGCACACATGTCCCCGTCACGCTGGATCCCACCGGGCTCTCCCCCTTGCATGTGGCGACGGTTCGATCAATCAGATCGTCGTACGGAAACGAGAGGTTCGGAGGATCAGCGGCGATGGCCTTCAGAACGCATCGGTACACGTCCCCAGCCGAGCCATCCGTGAAGTTGTAGATCTTCCGCTCCGTGCCACGAGTTCTCGGGCCAGAGTCGAGCACGTCAATCAGAGAACGGAAGTCGGTCGTTGCACTCGCTTGCTCCAACACTGCACGGCCACCATCCCCGAATGAAAACGGTCGCATTCTCCTTTCCTTCGCCCGGAAACCCAAGGCAAAGCACGTAGTCAGGCACAGGAGTTGCATCAACTGCGGTGACCCAGCCGACTCCTGCACGAACTTCCCGATCGCCGCTGAGTCGCATTCCAGGTTCAGCTCCTTGAACCCGAGGTCGGCAATCGTCTCTAGATCATCCTTGGCCCAGTAATCGATATCGATCGCCAGCACGCGACCACGCAGCTCAGGATTGGACCGTACGAGGTCGTCCCCGCGATGGACGACGGTCGCGCAGCAGATTTTCACGCCCTGACGCGCCGCCTCCTTGATGCTCTTCGCCACTTCACTCTGGACGTCTCGTGGCATGTACTGAAAGTCGTCGACGAGCACGACGAACTCGCTGTCGGCAATCTCCTTCACGACCTGGGCCAGCCCGGTTCTCTCATACGTCCGACCGGCCTGCCGTCCGCCAGAGAACGAGCCCACACCAGCGGAGCCCGTCGTTGTGGTGGAGCGTGAATGCGGAACTTCGATCCAGTCGAGCACTCGGTCCCACAGCTCGTCTGGACCCTGGATTCCAGTCCCCGTCGTCGGGATCAACAGGTCGCGGCCGACAACGCGCTCGACAAGGACGGTTTTGCCAGATTTCGAGGGGCCAACGATCGAGACCACTTGGCCCTTGGTTTCGAGTGCGTCACGGAGTTTCTGTTCCAGTCCCTCGCCGGCGCGCTCGACATATGTGCGCTTCGGGTATGAACCCGGCGTGAAGACTTCCGCCGCTTTGAGCGTCAACCTCTCGCGACCTCCTTCCTCGCCACACACTGTAGCGAGGGCGTGCTATAGCCTGCGCGAATGGATCGATGGCGGTGGATTTCAGCTCCTATGAGCGGCTGTCAAGCGGTTGCCAGGTGGGGCAGATAGCAAAGCGCCCAGCTCAGGGACCAGCCGCTCCTTCGCCGATGCCTTATCACCCCCAGGTTGACCGCCCGTCAACTCCTTCACCTGCACCATTTTCACGGGTCCGGTCTCAGGGCGAACGGGTCAGCGGTCAGCGGGGGTTGAGCCCTGGCGGTTACCACAAGGTGGCTGCTCCCGGCCCGGCCGTCGCCCTGTGCTCGCGCTGACGTTGGCGTGGTCGCCAGGGAGGCGATAAGCGGCCGATACCGCCAGTCAGCGGGAGCATTGCGTTTGGCGTCACATCACTGTGTGCAAAATAGCCTCAGCGAGGGAACCATAGGTCTCCTCTTCGCTCTACTTTTCCGAAACTCTCAAGCCAACGGACCCGCCAAGTAGCCTGCGCTTCTGTCTCCCACTCCGTCCCGAGTTCCCGATTGAGGAAGTCTGTGAGCTGTCGCGTGTCGCATGGCTCCGCGGTGATCTTCGCCAGAGTCTCATCCAAGCCAGCGATGTTCGAGGCCATAACTCTGTAAAGATCCTCCTCTTCAGCGGACGCCAGGTAGGCGGCCGCGTCCGTCGTGAGAACAAGTCGGTCTCCACGAGACTCGATGAGGCCAGACAGGCGGGGTACTTCTATGTATCCCTTTGCAGTCTTGCGGCTATGGACCCTCGGAAAGGAGTCGATCATCCACTGGATGAACTCGTCGAGGGTCGGCTCGCTCTCAGAAACGAACGTCAACATCATCCACATCGTTTGAACGAAGTTCCCCTGACCTCCAGGTAGCGGCCACAGGGACAGGTTCTTGCCGGAGGCATGGCGAGTTGAGCGGCGTCCAATTGGTCGTACCGTCGGCTGGACGTCTTGGGCAGGCTCCCGCAGACCCGCGTCCTCAGCTACGAGTCCATCCTCCGGACCGGCCGCCTCGACGTCAGTCCCAAGGAGCGCATCAGGATCAAGCCTGAGGATCCTTACTTCAGTTCTCAGAACGCCGATGTCGTGCTCAATGAGAAGGTCCACCAGATCCTCGCCGCTTACAAGCGAGATCGGCGCACGCTCTGCGATCTCTGCCTCGGCTTGAGCATCCCGGGTAAAGCCCCCCGTCGATATGATCAAGCCTCGCTCGTGTGGGCTCAAGCCGCCACGCAACTCGCGAACCGTTCGCCCAGCAACATTGCCAGTCCACTTCTTTACCTGGATCGCTGTCTTGACATTCGTCACGCCACCGACGGCGAGCGTTCCTCGAACGTCCACGCCGCCGTCCGCTGAGCGCGCCGTCACTTCGACGTCGACGAATCCGACCGCGCCAAGAAGGGTTCCGATGAGATCCTCGAACGCCCACGGATCTAACTCATGAAGTTCGTCGAGAAGCCGTGCGCGCACTTCGCGGTTGCTGCGTCGTATGGCCTCCTCCAGCTCCGATCCGACTCTGTGTCGCGCCAAGCCGTACAAGCCGCGGCCATAACTCACGAACCGTTCATCGCCGCCAAGATCGAGGCGTCGCCGGATGTCTGTCGTCATCGCGGCATTCATCGAGGCTTCCGGGGTCAGTCCCTGAGGTGTAATGAGTCCCGCCTCAATTGCCAACTCAGTGATCAGCCTGTAGTGCATGGGACGGCCTGCACCGTGCTTACGGAGGACCTCTTCGGCAGCGTCAGCCAGGTTCACAGGGAGGAGCGTACCCAGCCATTTGCCCCTTGGCATGAAGACGCGTCGTCGGTCTTCTCGATCCTGCTCTCGCTTCTGGTCGTGGTCGGCGCCGTAATGACGTCGCCCTACGTCGCCGGGCCGATCGTGGGCGGCGTCCTCATCGTCCTCTTCTGGATCGGCTGGCGGGACGCAGCTAACCCCGCGGTTTCCGCCACCGAAATCAGCGCATTCTCATCCCCTGGTGGCGGCGTCTCTCGCACGACCCGGGCGTCCGATACTCGGGTGATCTCAGGCGCCGAGGGCGCCGTCCGGGGGGGATGGACGGCAGCCCACCGACGCCGGTGCCAAGCGTAGAGGGGGGCCTCGGCGTAGCCTTTACCCGTGGTGACCAGCCAGTTCGTGGCCGTCGGTGACGGTCCGCTCCTGCCCTGTAGTGGGCTCGTCGAGTGGTTCTTTCCCCACGGCGACGAGTACGAGGAGCAAGCGGCGACGGCGAAGGCGATCTGCGCCACCTGCCCCGAGCAGCTCCGGTGTCTCCAGCGGGCCCTGGCGAACGGCGAACAAGACGGGGTGTGGGGCGGTCGCGATTTTGGAGCCGCTCGGCGCCGGGCGAACCGCCCAAAGAAGCGCCCTGGCCGACGCACGCCACCACCACCGGAGCCGGTGCGCGTCGTGCCACGCCGAGCGTCGTAGACCTACCGGAGCGTCTCTTCGATCTGCTCAAAGTCCGACGGGCGCCACAGATACGTTTCCGCCCCCGTCAGCGCCAGCGCCTCCAACCAGGTCCGCTGATCGGCGGTCAGCCGGCCACGCTGCGACTTCAGCTCGGCGAAGAGCAACCGATGGCCGCGCACGGCGCAGATGTCGGGGAAGCCGGCGGCGCTGTGGCGGCTGTCGAAGCTGTGGTACGTCATCCACATCCGCAAGTGGGCCAGGTCGACGACGGCCGCCAACAGCTCCGCCTCGGTCATGGCGCCGTCGACGACCGCCCTGGCGCTCGACCTCATCGGTGGATCGCGCTCCAGTCGGAGTCGGTGAACAACGACGCTCGTAGCAGCTCGCCGTCGACCTTGGCGGTGAGCGGCATCAAGTACCCCTCGGGGTCGATAACAGCGACATCTCGCTGTCGGTCCGGTCGATCATGTCGTCGGCTCCTCGTCCTTGCCGTCGTCGCCGGCCGGCAGCTCGTCGGCGTTGACCAAGTACAGACCGCGCCCCTTCGATGCGAACACGGTGCGGCGAGGCTCATCGGGCACGGCGCACCCGAGCGCCTTCGCTCTGCCCGCCACCTCGGCCATCGCCGGCGTCAGGGTCCGCCGGCGCTCAGCTCGACGGACGGTGACGTCGTAGATCTTCAAGAAGTGCGCCCTGTCTGCGACCGGATTCTCCGACATGCACAAGTTCGTCCAGCCGAGCGCCTCGACGGCGGCCGTGATGGCGGGGTGCGTGAACTCGGGACTGCCGTAGCTGCCCACTCTGCGAATCGCTGCCGCCACCTCGGACCAGGCCGCGTCGACGTCGGGCTCCGCCTCGCCGACCGCTAGCCCGGTGGCCATCTTGAGGATCACTCCTGGGCCCGGTGGAAAGTCGGGCGCCTCGATGGCGAGTCGGTCGAGGGCGACGCACACCGCCTCAAACTCCAGGTCGCCGAGCAGTCGCTCCCACGCCTCCGGGGTCATCTTCGAGACGTGCAGGTTGGGCCAGTAACCCTGGGCGAGCCCTATGGCCTTGCTGATCTCGACGCGGTTCACAGCTTCTCGTCCCGCAGGAAGGGCTCGAGAGCGGCGGCCAACTCCTGGTCTTGCTTTGACAGCGCCCCGGATCCGTTGCGGCTCCCGGTGCGCGACCACTCGACCGCCCTGCGCATCCAGGTGCGCCACGCGGCGTCCCAGTCCAGCTTGAAGCGACCCGGACCAGCCTCGGCGCGCCAGTAGTCGACGAACTTCTCGGTCTCGCAGTCAGCGTCGACCGTGGGCGTGCTTTTCAGTGCCCAGGCCCGCAAGTCCTCGCTGATGGTGAAGTCTTGGGGGAGGGGGGAGCCACGCTTGCGTGGCGACCGTGCGCGCTTTTCGCTTTGCGCGCCCCTCTCTGGTTCTACTGAGGGTCCTACTGATGGTTCTAATGATGGTTCTGTCGACAACAGTGTCGACCCACTCTTGCCAGAGATGTCGACCCACTCCGGCGAATCTGTCGACCCACTCGCGCCCGGTCTGTCGACCCACTCGGGGGGTGGGTCGACAGATTGACGACCCACCATCACGTAGCGGTTCGGGCGGTGACGGGGGCTCTTGAATCGGCGGTGCGGGCTTCCACCGCAGTGAAGGTCGATGCGCAGCTCCCCGAGGTCCACCAGCTCGTCGAGCCCGCGCTCGACCGTTCGCTCCGAGACTCGACACTTCGTGGCGAGCAGCTCGAGGCCGGGGTAGCAGCTCCAGTTCTCATCGGCGTGGTCGGCCAGGGCCAGCATCACTAGTCGGGCGGTCCCCGCCGCCTGGCTGTGCTGCCAGACCCAGTTCATGGCCTCGGTGCTCATGGCGCCGGCCTCAGGCCCGAGAATGGTTCGTTCTCGTCGCTGACCTCGTCGCTGACCTTCACCCACTGCCAGACCTCGTCGACGTCGTCCCACATGAACGCGTAGGTGCCGGGCCCCTCGTCAGGGACCGGCGGGAGGGCCCGGTACTTCGGGTGGATGAAGGGGACGACGTCGCCCACGGTCAGCTCGCCTCGCCGGCGTCGTCACCGTGGAAGTGACGCAGCCACGCTCGCTTGCTGATCCGCCAGCGCCTGCCGAGGAGGTGGGCCCCCACTATTTCGCCCCGCTGGGCGAGACAGCTCGCGCCATGCCGGCTATAGCCGTAGCGGTCGGCCCATTCCTGGAGGGTCCACCAGTCCCGCTCGTCCTCGTCGGGGTGCCGTCGTTCGCGCCGGTTCAGCGGCTCGGGCGGTGTGGCCGTCTCCGCCGGCGACCGGCGCCGGGCAGGGCTGGCTTTGGGCTTCTGAGATTGGTTGCTGCTCACGAGCCTGGGCTACTACGGCTTGCGTGTGCCTTGGGAGCCAACCGCGACCACCCCATTTAACCTGGTACTTTGTGCCTCGGAAGCCAACCGCGACACCTGGGAGGGCCGGCGCCGATGCCAGTCGGAAAACGGGAACTACGACCGCACGGCACCGAGGCCGCCTACCGGCGCCACCTGGCCGCCGGCGAGGAGCCGTGCGACCCGTGTAAGGCGGGCCATCGTGAGCACTACACCGAGAAGAACCGCAGGAATGGGCACCGCCCCTTCGCCAAAGTTGCAGCCGAGCTGCGCGAGGGACGCGAGGTCACCTGCGACTGTCGGCTCGAGTCCCACGCTCACCGTGGTCGGTGCGGGACGGCACTCGACTACCGCTCACCGAGCCGCCAGAAGGGCAACAACATCTGTGAGCAGTGCCGACCCGACTGGCTGCGGGCCCAGCGACGAGACCGAGCGCGCAAGGAGCGCAAGGGCAAGGAGAAGACCTGCGACTGTCGACTCCGCGCTCATCCTCACCCCGGGCGCTGCGGGGCTGGGCTGGGTGACAGGGCCTACCGGCCTCCGAGTCGGCTGAAGCGCGAACGGCACAACATCTGCAAGCGGTGCTTGCCCGACTGGCGGGCTGCTCAGATGCTTCGGGCGCGTGGCGTGGTCGCCCTCGGCGCGTGCGGACACCCGGTCAAGGACCCGCGCTCGGTGTTGTGCCCGAAGTGCGACAACGCGAACCGCACCCCTCGCGCCGACCTTCAACGCCTCGATGAGGCGCTCGACCGGCTTCGTGATCGTGGCGCGAACATCTCGGCCAGGGCACTCGAGAAAGAGGCGGGCGAGGGCGTGGGGTGGTACGCCGCGAACGCCTACCTCAAGCGCATAAAAGCCGGCGAGCCTCATGTACCGGCCTACAAGCGCTCGGACGATCTCGACCATGAAGCGAGCGAGTACAACCACAAACTCCATCGGCAGAAGGGCGAGACGTGTGGCCCCTGTCAGAGCAAGTACAACGCCGCGCACAAGGAACGAGCAAGGGATCGCAAGGCTGGCAAGCGACGTGACGGACGTCGCTTGCCGATACGGCACGGCACGAACGCCGGCTGGCAGGCACACAAGCGGCGAGGCGAGCAGCCGTGCGTCGAGTGCGAGGCCGCCCACCACCAGGACAATCGGGAGCGCGGCCGGCGACGTATCCAGGCGGCCCAGGAGGGCCGTCCCACTGACCGACGTCACCGTCCGATACGACACGGCACGAACGCGGGATGGCACGCGCACAAGCGCCACGGTGAGGAGCCGTGTCCTGACTGTCTAGAGGCTCACCGTCGGTACGACCGAGAGGGCAGCCGGCGGCGCAGGCAGGCGGCCGCGATCTAGCTGGTATCAGACCCATCGCCGGGCTCGAGCACGCGACCGAGGTACTCGGCAGCCAGCTCGTCGGCCGCAGGGAAAAAATCCGCATAGCTGCTGAGCGTCAGCAGGGGATTTCGGTGGCCGAGCCTGCCGGCGATGGTCCGCACCGACACGTCGCCCCTCGCGGCGAGCTGGGTGGCGACGAAGTGTCTCAGGCTGTGCAGG
The DNA here is from genome assembly GCA_963717645.1 of uncultured Actinomycetes bacterium. Lineage (GTDB taxonomy): Bacteria > Actinomycetota > Acidimicrobiia > Acidimicrobiales > AC-9 > AC-9. Next base: position 68,863 of record CAVQWQ010000009.1, read on the forward strand.
TGGACATGGCGAAGGCCGAGCTCGTTGCGCACCCGCTCGAAGAACTTGGTCACGACGTCGGGCCGGAATGGGGCGGCACCGTCCAGGCGAGGCGAGAACACGTACGCGTCGGGCCCCACGTAGGCGAGCCCAACCCTGGCTCGCTCGAGGGTCTCCCTCCGGTGCAGATCCAGCAGGGCGACACCGGCGTCGCCGAGGGCGAGCAGCCGTGTTTGGTGCGTCTTGGTGGGCTTCGGCTCCAGGCGATCCGGTATGTCGAGGATGCTCCGGGCGATGTGCACGGTGCCGGCGTGCAGGTCCACGTCGGACCACTGCAACCCGCACATCTCGCCTCTCCTGGCCCCGGTGATGGCGGCCAGGCCGATCAGCGCCGCCAGGATCGGGTCTCGCTCCTCGGCGGCCCTGACGATCGCCTGCACCTCGGCCGCCGTGGGCGGGACGATGCGCGGCGACCGGACGGTGGGGGCGGTGGCCATCTTGGCCGGGTTCGTGGCGCACATCGTCCACCTGACGCCCTGCTCCAGGGCCCCGCTCAGGATGGCGTGGATCTGGCGCCTGCTCGAGGGCTTCATGCCCCTGTCCTCGAGGCGGTTGTAGAGCTGGTCCAGATCATGGGCGCTCAGCCGGCGGACGGAGACCTCGCCCAGCTCGGGGCGGATCACCCGCTTCACGTAGCCGCGGACCTCGTAGAGATACTTGGGTGAGCGGCCCTTGCGCTCGAGCTGGTCCAGGTGAGCGTCGACGAGCTGGCCCACGGTGGTGTCGCTGCGGGTCGACAGCTTCTTCTTGTCGGCCTCGGTGACCATGCGGGCATGTTCTCGTCGGGCTTCGCGTATGCCCCCCCGCACCACCCGGCTGGCCTGGCGCGGGTGGCCGCTGACGGGATCCCGCCCGACGAACACCCTCACCTCGAACCGTTCGGTCCCGTCTTTGGCCGGAGTGAGCTTGCGGATGCCCTGGCTGACCGTCTCGCGGCTGTCCTTGGTGGGGCGGCCCCGCTTCTTTGCCGGGGGACTCGCCTTCTTTTGGGCCACGAAAGTGAATGCTAGACCCGTTGTAGGGACTCTGTTGGGATACTGGCCCTTGCCGGCCCTCCCGCCAGACCCTAGAATCGCCTTGTGGCCAGGACCTTCACCCGGCTGGCGGGGCAGGACTCGAACCTGCAACCTCCTGATCCAAAGTCAGGCGTTCTGCCTGTTGAACTACCCGCCATGGGTGTCACGACAAGGCTACCCGCCGGCCCCACATCCTCAGCTGGGCGGCACGTGAGGTCAGAGGTCAGCGACCGACGGGAGGACCTCATTCCCGATGATCTCCAGCGGGGTGATCCGCCACACGTCGGCCACAGCGCCGTGGGCGACCTGGAGGCCCAACTGGGCGAGGCCACGTAGGGCATCGATCGTCTCGGCCACACGCTCGCCATTGGGGCCTACGTCGAAGCGGAAGACGACGGTCTTCTCGATCTCGGCGTAGTCTCGCCCCTCGCGCTCGCAATGACCGCGCAGGACGTCCAGCTTGTGGCCGAGATCAGGGCCAGGGAACAGGTTGCACGCCTCCGCGTAGCGAGCGACGAGGCGGAGGGTCTTCCGCTCACCCGATCCGCCGATGAGGATGGGCGGGCGGGGCTTCGACAGGGCCCGGGGGACGTTGAGCGTTCGCTCGAGTTGATAGTGCGTTCCGTTGAACGGGGCATCGTCGTCGCTCCACATGTGCTGGCAGATCTGCAACGCCTCCTCGAGGCGCTCGTAGCGCTCGATGGTCGGCGGAAACGGCAGACCCAGCCCGCGCGCCTCGTCCCCGTTCCACGCCGCGCCGATGCCGAGCATGGCCCGCCCTCCCGACAACACGTCGAGCGTCGTCACGATCTTGGCCAGCAGGCCGGGCTCCCGGTAGACGGCAGCGGTCACGAGGGTCAGCAGCTTGACCCGGCTGGTGAGGGCGGCCAGGTAGCCCAGTGTCGTGTACGCCTCCAGCATCTCGTGCTCGGGCGGGCCGATGTTGCCGATCTGCCACACGTGGTCCATCACGCTCAGGCGGTCGAAACCGGCGGCCTCGGCCGCCTTCGCCACCGCCCCGAGATCGGATGCGAGCTCCGACGGGCCATTCGGCCAGGTGAAGTCCGGGACGTGCAGGCCAAGCTTCACGACGTCTCCTTCAACACGATCGGCGGCCGTGCTCTGGTCGTGTCGGCCCTCCTCGAGTGGCGCGCCCACAAGGGTATCCGGGCGCCCGGCCCGGGCCACCTGACGGGCCGCACGAGCCCCTCGGGCAGTTTCGTCCCACCTACGGCAAGGCCCTTCCGCCTGCGCGCGCCGCTGGCTGGCACGGGGTCCAGTGGCCACGCCGGGGTGTGAACATGGTCACCGCCGCGGCCCAGCGTGTCGGGCTCGGCCATGTTGCCCCGCACGACCTACGGAGATCCGCCGCCGACATCCTCCATCCCGACAAGGCCCCCGACGCATCGCACCGCGTCGACCTCCCGGACGTTCAGAAGGTCCTCCACGATGCCGATCCGGTCACCACGATGAAGTGCTACCTGGATCCGATGGACAGCGAGATGCTCGAACGCCCCGCCAGGCTGCTCGACTGGCGACCAGTCCGCTGATTTCAGCGCGGTGCCTACTTGCCCGCTCGGCGCTGCCAGCGGGTCGCTTTGAGCATCTTCTTGTGCTTTTTCTTCCGCATCCGTTTCCGGCGCTTCTTTATGAGGGAGCCCACGGGCGTAGCAGACTAGCCGCCGGCCCCGGCGGGCCGCTCCGGCGCTCGGCTCAGCGTGGCCCGGTCACCTCGACTGGTCCCTGCGGGAAGCCGATCTCACCCGCCCCAGCTGCCGTGGAAGAGGCCAACGGCCACGAAGCCCGGCGGCGGTTTCTTCTGGCGCAACCTGCCGGCCTCGCGGGCAAGATATCGGGCGACCTCCGGTCCGGTTCTCCGGGCGCCCTCTCCGTCGATCTGGACTAGGTCGGAAGGCAGAGGCGCACAATTGAGTCAAGGACACAGCGCCGAGAAGGTCAGACCTGGGCGCGGCCGAGAGCTCCAGGAGGGCGAGAGCCTCTACCGCGATGAGTTGAGGGCCTGTCGAGGGTCACAACCGGGAACAGGCTCACTAATCAGGAGGTAGGACATGGCCGACGAAAGCCTCAGCGCCGCAGCGATCATCAATGCATCCGCGGAGGTCATCTTCGTCGTTCTCGCCGACCCGGCCAAGCATGCCGCGATCGACGGAACCGGCTGGGTCCGTGCACCTCTCGACACCACGCCGTTGACGGCGGCCGGGCAGGTCTTCCGGATGGCCATGTACCACCCAAACCATCCGGACGGGAACTACCAGGTGGCCAACCGGGTCCAGATCTTCGACCCGCCGAACGCGATCGCCTGGGAGCCGGGCCAGGACACCGACGACGGCGGACTGAGCTTCGGCGGCTGGGCTTGGCGCTACGACCTGACGCCGGTTGGACCGTCCGAGACCAGGGTCACCCTCTCCTACGACTGGTCTGCGGTCCCGGGCGTCATCCGCCAGCGCATCGGCTTCCCCCCGTTCCCTGCGGAACACCTCGACAACTCCCTAGCCCATCTCGCCGAACTCGTCAGCTTGTGACCAGTCCAAACGCCGGCCAGCCTGACAGCCTGCCCTTCGACGTGGCCCGGTCAGCTCGGCGGGGCTTTGCCACGGCAGGTACACCACCTTGGAGCAGTTCGCCCAAGTGACCGAGGCCGATCTCGCCCAATGCAGGGCATCGGTGCCAAAGCAATCGGCCAGCGGTGGGAGGTGACCGCAGTCCCATGAGGGAACCCGCGTCGACATCACCGCCGACAACGTTCCCGACGGGGTTGCCCAGCAGGATCACGTTGCCGGGATGACCTCCTCGCTGGACAAGCTCGCTCAGCACCTCGAGCAGTAGCCGACGACAACCACCATCGCCCGGGTGCCGGCGTTGTGGGCACCCGAGCCTTTGGATCGAGAATACGGCCCGGATCTCGACTCGTGGCGGACACACAACACGACCGCGTCTTCCGTCATGCTGCGGCGCCGGGCCCGGGAAGTATCTCGACGTCGCCGGCGCGCATCGACGCTCCGCAGTGCGCGCAGCGAAGCTCCACGTGGCTGACCTGGCCGCAGGAGCGGTGCCGATACAGAACCGGAGGTCCTGCTCCGTCGTCAGCCCACTTGTCACCCCAGGCGACCATCACCATCAGAAGGTCGACGAGCTCCGACCCCTTGGCGGTGAGCACGTATTCAAAGCGAGTAGGGCGCGTCTCGTACTGCCGGCGCTCCAGGACTCCGGCCTCCACGAGCCACTTCAACCGCTCGGTCAAACCGGCGGCCCGGACTCCATCGGGTCGCACACAGCACAGGAAACCCGAATGACCTGTCCCTGAAGTGCCGGCGGGGGCACTGGACACACCGGCACAAGGGGTCGGTTGCCCGCTGCTGAGCTCGGGCCGAGTGCCGCTGGCCGATTGAGAGTAGCCAGAACCACCCGGCGACCAGCCGCGCCCGACCTACCCGTCACGAGGCCAGAGGTCCATCCCCGACATGCGGTCGGTGCGGACCTCGAGTACCTGCGCGGCCCCTCCGTCGGCTTCGACCGACGTCCCTGCCCGGACGCCCAGCTCATCGGCTGATCCCTCCACGAACCACGTCGAGCCGCTCCCGGCCAGCACGGGCACACGCCCCGTGAGCTCGCCCAGAGCGTCCCGCCAACGGACCAGGCGGGGCTCGACGGCCAGGGCCGGTGCCTCCAGGTCGTTGCGTCCGTCCGCCGCCGGTCCGCCCAGCTCGTCCCAGGCCCGGTACACCGCCGCTGTCGAGACGCCGAACGGCGGCATGAGAAGCACGAAGGCGCGGTCCTCGAACTCCATCGGCTCGACCACCTCCCCGACCCCGGACACGAGCGCCCGCCCACCGACCACGCAGAAGGGCACATCCGCGCCGATAGCGCACGCCACGACCGGATCCGACACCCCCGCCCAGCGCAGCACGGCAGCGGCGTCAGCCGACCCCCCACCCAGACCGGCCCCGGCCGGAATTCGTTTCTCCAGCCGCACGTGTGCCCTCCGCTCCACCACGGCGAGGGCCCGGCGCACGAGGTTGGCCTGACCGTCCGGAACAGAAGAGCCGCTTGACGGGCCCACCACCTCGAGGCCGTCGCCCGGTCCGAACGTGAGCGTATCGGCCAGGTCCAGGGTGACCATCTCAGCCTCGATCAGGTGGAACCCGTCGGCCCGAACACCGACGACCCGCAGCGAGCGGGTCAGCTTGGCGAGGGCGCGCTGCATGCCGCCAGCCTTCCCCACGCCACGACATCGAGGTCCTCGGCCCTCGCCTCGGGCCGGATGCCAGCCCGCTCGAAGGCGGCCGTGTCGACGAGCCCGGCCAGTGAGCGCCGGAGCATCTTGCGCCGGTGCCCGAAGCCGGCCCGCACGAGAGCGAACAGCCGCTCGGGCGCCACGACGCCCGGATCAACCGCCGGTGAGGGGCGGCGCTCGATCGACACCAGCGCCGACTCCACCTTCGGCCTCGGAACGAACACCGTCGACGGCACCCGGCCCAGGACCGCCGCCGTGGCCCAGTACGCCACCTTCACCGAGACGGCTCCGTAGGCCGGGTCGCCGACCGCGGCGGCCAGACGCTCTCCCACCTCGCGCTGGACCATCACCACCATGCGGGTGATCGCCGGCACGTCGTCGAGGAGCCGGGCGACCAGCGGGGTGGCCACGTTGTAGGGCAGGTTGGCGACCAGCACCCACCGCCCCGACCCGAGCACCGCAGACCAGTCGAGCCTCATGGCATCCGCCTCGACCACCCGCACCCCGGCGGGCTCCGCGACCGACCGTAGAACTGAGACCAGCCCGGCGTCGATCTCGACCGCCGTCACCTCCGCACCCGCCTCGGCCAGGGCCAGGGTCAGCGAGCCCAGTCCGGCGCCGACCTCGATCACCCGCTGGCCCGGCCCGATGCCGGCCAGTCGGGCGACCCGCCTCACCGTGTTGGCGTCGGCCACGAAGTTCTGTCCCAGAGCCCGACTCGGACGCAGCTGATGACGGGCGAGCAGATCGAGCACCTCCGTGCGGCCCAGCGTCACGGCAGGCCAAACGCCGCCGCCGTCGCCGCCCACGACGATCGGGCCACCTCCTCGGCTGCCTCCCCACGCACCTCGGCGACGGCGGCGCCCACCAACGGCACGTAGGCCGGCTCGTTCGGCCGTCCGCGATGCGGGACCGGCGCCAAGAAAGGCGAGTCCGTCTCCACCAGCAAGCGCTCGGCCGGGCACAGCGCCGCCGCCTCCCGCACGTCGCCGGCGCCCTTGAACGTCACGATCCCGCTGAAGGACAAGAAGGCGCCGAGGTCGAGGCACCGCCGCGCCTCGGCGGCGCCACCGGTGAAGCAGTGGAACACCGTGCGCTCGGGCACGCCTTCGAACTCGAGGACGGCGAGGGTGTCGTCCCACGCCTCCCGGCTGTGCACGACGAGCGCCAGCCCGTGGCGATGGGCGAGGGCCACCTGGGCGGCAAAGGCGTCCCGTTGGGTCGCCCGCGGTGAACGGTCGTAGTGGTAGTCCAGCCCGCACTCGCCCACGGCCACGAGCGCGGAGTGGTCGGAGCCGACCACCTCCTCCAAGAGCGCGGCGACGCTCTCCACGCCCTGCTTGGCGTCGTGGGGATGCAGCCCCACGGTGGCCCACAGGTCGTCGCCGGCCAACGCCAGCGCCCGGCGCGACTGCCCGGCGTCGGTGCCGACGCAGACGAGGCGCGTCACGCCGGCAGCCCGCGCCCGCCGCACGATGTCGTCCGGGTCACCCGCGTCCTGAAGGTGGCAGTGGCTGTCCGTCCACCTCCCCGGGCCGGCCTCCCGGGCCGGCCTTGCCGGCGGGCTCACGCGGCTGCCCCCTCGCTCAGGCCTTGCGCCGAGGAAAGAGCGGCGCGGCCCGCTCCACCGCCCGCCCGGCGGGATAGCCACCCCACGCCGCGGCTCCGGGAAGGCGCTCGTCGCCCGGGGACCCGGTGAGCCCGATGCGGCGCCACAGCTCCGAGCAGGCTGCCGGCATCGCCGACCAGGCCAGCAGGGCGACGATGCGCAGCGCCTCGAGGGCATCGCCGAGGACGGCGCTCACCGCCGGTCCCGGATCCTGCTTCCACGGCTCCGCGGCCTCCAGGGCCGCGTTGGTCTGGTGGATGAGCCTCCAGGCCGCCTCGAGCGCGTCGTGGGGCGCGAAGCGCTCCCACGCGTCCGCCGCTTCCTGCACGACCTCTGTTGCCACGGCCGCCAGCGGCGAGTCGGCTCGGGGAGCCGGACCGACGCCCTCGCACTTGCTGGCCACCACGGTCGTGACGCGCGACGCCAGGTTGCCGAGGTTGTTGGCCAGGTCGGCGTTGTATCGGGCGACGATTCGCTCGTAAGAGAAATCTCCGTCGGGGCCCAGGGCCACGTCCCGGAGCAGGTGGTACCGGAGCGCATCGACGCCGAAGTCTGCTACCAGGTCGGCGGGGGCGATCTGATTGGCGCTCGTCTTCGACATCTTCTCGCCCCCCACGAGCAGCCACCCGTGCACGAAGAAGTGCGCGGGAGGATCGATACCGGCCGCCATGCACATGGCCGGCCACCACACGCAGTGGAACCGGATGATCTCCTTGCCGATGAGGTGGTGCACCCCCGGCCACCACGCCGCGAAGCGATCGGGGTCCTCGCCGTAGCCGATGGCGGTGATGTAGTTGATGAGCGCGTCGTACCAGACGTAGAAGACGTGGCGCTCGTCCCACGGCACCGGTACCCCCCACTTGAGCGACGTCCGGGTGATCGAGATGTCCTGGAGGCCCTGGCGGATGAAGCCCAGGGCCTCGTTGCGCTTGGACTCCGGCTGCACGGCATCGGGGTTGGCCTCGTACCAGTCGAGGAGCGCCTGCTGGAAGCTGCTGAGCTTGAAGAAGTAGTTCTCCTCCTTGACCAGCTCGACCGGCCGGCCGTGGATGGGGCACATCCCGTCGATCAGCTCGTCCTCGGTGTAGTAGGCCTCGCAGCTCACGCAGTAGAGCCCCTCATAGGTGCCCAGCTCGATGTGGCCGTTGTCCTTGACCGCCTGCAGGAAGCGCTGCACCGCCACGTGGTGACGGGGCTCGCTGGTGCGGATGAAGTCGTCGTAGGAGATTTCCAGCTGCCGCCACGCCTCGACGAACCGCACGCTCGTGAGGTCGGCCCACTCCTTCGGGCTCACACCGTTCGCCTCGGCCGCCTGGGCAACCTTGAGGCCGTGCTCGTCCGTGCCGGTCAGGAAGAAGACGTCGTCGCCGAGTAGGCGATGCCAGCGAGCCAGGGCGTCGGCGACCACCGTGCTGTAGGCGTGGCCGATGTGGGGAGCGTCGTTGACGTAGTAGATGGGGGTCGTCAGGAAGAAGCGGGCCACTGCCCACTCACAGTACCGACGACCTCCCGAAGGGCCGGCGCGGATTCGGTCAGGGACGGAGGCGCAGCGCGGCGTCGTACACGCGCCGCTTGGGGACCTTGAGCTCTCCCGCCACCTCGGCGACCGCCTCCTTGGCGGTCTGTCCGGAGCTGAGCCGCGCCTCCAGGGCGGCCTCGACCTCGGCCTCTCCCCGCACGGGGACGGGCGCTCCCGCCACCACCAGCACGTGCTCGCCGCGAGGCGGCGCGGCCCGGGCCCGGTCCAGGGCGCCGGCCAGGGTTCCCCGCCACACCTCCTCGTGGAGCTTGGTCAGCTCCCGGATCACGGCGACCTGGCGCAGCGGACCGCAGCGGTCGACGAGATCGTCCAGGGTCGCGGCCAGCCGGTGGGGTGCTTCGTACAGGATCATCGTGCGCTGCTCCCCCGCCAGAGCGGCCAGCCGCTCGGACCGGTCGCCTCCCTTGCGGGGCAGGAATCCTTCGAAGACGAACCTCGCGGTCGACAGCCCGCTGACCACCAACGCGGCCACGAGCGCAGAAGGACCAGGCACGACCGTCACCTCGCGGCCCGCGGCGGCGACGGCCGCCGCCAGGCGTCCGCCGGGATCCGAGATCCCGGGCGTCCCGGCGTCGGTGACGACGGCGACATTCCGCCCGCGATCGAGCAGGGTCAGGATGGAACGCGCCTGCGACGCCTCGTTGTGGTCGTGCACGGCGAGAAGACGCTTGTCGGTCACGCCGGCGTGCGCCAGGAGGCGCCCCGTCTTGCGCGTGTCCTCGCAGGCGATCACGTCGGCATCCCGGAGGGCGTCCACGGCTCGGGGCGACAGGTCTCCGAGGTTGCCGATCGGGGTGGCGACGAGGACCAGCACGCCCCCGGCGCCGGACCCGTCGCGGGTGGCGCCGGCGGAGGTCAACCCTTGATCTCCAGCTGGTCCCCGACGCGCAGGTTCCATCGATCGAACGCCCCGGCCTCGGCCTCGACGACCGAACGGGCCCGGACGCGGGGAAGACACACACGATGGCGCTCCAGGCACCTCGTGGTGATCACCACCAGATCGGCGTCGCAGAACGCGACGTCGATCGGAAATCGCATACCGAGGGTGTGGACCGAGCGGGCCGGATGGAGCAGCAGCGCCCCGTCGATCCCGTCCCGGCCGAGCAGGCCCCGCGCGCGGTCGGCGAAAGAGTCGGCCACCTCGAGGGTGGCCAGGACCTCGCCCTCACGCAAGAGCCATGGCACCCGACGCGCTCCTCACACGTTGAACCGGATCTCGAGCACGTCTCCGTCGGCCACCTCGTAGTCCTTTCCCTCGACGCGGAGACGGCCGGCGCTCTTCGCCGCGTTCCACGAACCCAGCTCGACCAGCTCGTCCCACCGGATCACCTCGGCGCGGATGAACCCCCTCTGGAGGTCGGAGTGGATCACGCCAGCGCACTCGGGTGCTCGGGCGCCCGCTCGGAACGTCCACGCCCGGGACTCGTCCTCGCCCGTGGTCAGGAACGTGCGCCGCCCGAGCAGGTGGTGCGCGGCTCGGGCCACGCGGGGAAGCGCGCCCTCGCCGAGACCCAGGCCCTCGAGCAGCTCGGTGCGCTCGGCCGGCTCCAGGCGGGCTGCCTCGGCCTCGAGCTGCACGCTCACACCCAGGACCTCGGCCGCCACGTCCTCGAGCCGGCCTTCCGGGGCGGCTTCAACCAGCTCGGCGGCAACCGGCTTCACCAGCTCGTCGGCGTCACCCACCTGGTCCTCGCCCAGGTTCACCACGGCCAACACCCGCTTGTTGGTCAACAAGAACGCGGGACCCAGCGCCGCCCGCTGGTCAGTGCTGAGCGCGGAGCGGTAGACGGGCACGCCCGCCTGGAGCGACTCGAGGGCCGCCTCCAGAGCGGCGACCTCGCCCGCTGTCGAGGGATCGGTCTTGGCGGCCTTCCGGCGCTTGTCGATCTGGCTCTCGACCGTGGCCACGTCCGCCAGCACCAGCTCCAGCTCGAGCACGCCCAGGGCGCTGACCGGGTCCGAGTCGCCTGCCACACTCGGGTCCTCGAACGCCCGCAGGACGAAGCACAGGGCGTCGACCTCCCGGATGCCGGCGAGGAAGCGGTTGCCCAGCCCCTCGCCGGTCGCCGCCCCCGCCACCAGCCCGGCGATGTCGACCACCTCGACCGTGGTGTGGACGATCTTGCGGCTCTCGCTGATCCTGGCCAGCGCCTCAACCCGCGAGTCGGGCACCTGGGCCACGCCCACGGTGGTCTGCGTCGTGGAGAAAGGATGGGGGGCGACGGCGGCGCTTCCCCCCGTGAGCGCGTTGAATAGCGCCGATTTGCCGGAGTTGGGTAGACCCACGAGACCGAGGCGCTCCACCGGGCCGAGGCTACTCCGCTCGACTAGTCTTCCCGGGTCGTGTCCAAGAAGACTGTCAAGCGCCGGACGACGCGCAAGAAGAAGGCCAACCACGGCAAGCGGCCCAACGCCGGACGGGGCTGATACGGCCCGTCCGTTGGGCGGCTCGCTAGGGCGCCCAGGCCACGCCGAGCTCGGCCAGGGCCGGCGCCACCACCGAGGGCAGGTCCGACATGATGCCGTCGACCCCCAACGCCACCAGCCGCTCCAGCTCCGATCGGTCGTCGATCGTCCACACGTGAACGGCTGCGCCGGCGGCGTGAGCTGACCGGACGAACGGCTCGTCGACGACGGTCGCGCCTTCGAAATCGGTCGGTACCTGGATGGCGGCGTGCATCATCGGCGGCGACGGGGCGCCGTCCTGCACCGCTCGCCAGAAGCCCGCCACGGCGAGGAGCCCGGCCGAGGTGGCGATGTGGGGAGCGACGGCGGAGAACGCCACCAGGGCCGCGTCATGGAACGACGTCACGATGACGTCGTCGGAGCGGTCGTGGTCGATGAGCATGCGGGCCAGCGCCTCCTCGTAGGGCTCCACACTCGGCGCCGTCTGCTTGATGTCGATGTTGAGCAGCACTCCGGGGAAGGCCTCCAGCACCTCCCTCAGGGTGGGGACCCGCAGCTCGGCGTCGTCGGGGGCGCGACCGCGGAGGGGGTAGTCCCCGGGCGGGCGCCCCGGCGCCACCTCGTGACCGGGCACGAACCAGTGGGCGGCGTCGAGCGCCTGGACCTCGGCCAGGGTCATGGAGCTGATGGCCCCCGAGCCGTTCGTGGTGCGATCCACGATCGGGTCGTGACAGACGACCAACTGGCCGTCGACCGTCGGGTGCACGTCCATCTCGAGGGCCGTGGCCCCCGCCGCGAGCGCCCGGCGCATGGCCAGGAGGGTGTTGGAGGGTGCCTCGCGGGCCCCGCCCCGATGGGCGTAGGCGAGCACTCGCCGCTCGAGCCACGGGTTGCCCACGGCCCCGACCGTACCCCCAGCCCCGCTCGCCTGCTCCCCGGCAGTCCGGCCCGATAGCCTCGTCCTCGGGATGCTGGATCACGTATTTCTCGATGTCATCGCGGCCATGCGCAGGAGCTTCTCCGAGGCGCTGCTGGAGCGTCAGGCCGTCGAAGAGCGGTTCCAGGTCGACGTGCTGCTCGGCGACCTGTCGTGGGAGACGTCCTACAGCCTGCCGGGAGAGGGCACCCTCCCGCGGGTCAGGGCCGACATCAGCCTCGACTGGCCCACGTGGAGCCAGAGCGCCTACCGCTCCTGGTCGATCGGCGAGCCCCCCGAGGACCAGCCGGAGATGCTGGTGGAGATCGCCCTGCGCATCCAGCGCCTTGCGACGGCGCCCGAGCCGGCGACGGTCGTCGCCGCCCTGCCCCCTGAAGGCCCGGCCATGGGCGCCGACGTCCTCGACCGTTGCGGCCTGACCGTCGAGCAGGCGTTCGACCTCAACAACGACCGGCCCCGCGCCGCAGTCGAGATCTCCTACGAGGGGACGTACCGCTTCGACGAGACCGTGCTCGATGACCCGTCCACCCTCGACGCCCATGTGGGCGCCATGGCCCGGTGGGTGTCTTCGACCCTGGTTCGCCTGGGCGACCTCGAGCTGAGCTTCCTGCCGCCCGGGCAGGTGGGCGACGAGGCCGACCACTGACCTAGGGCAGCAGGCCCGCCTCCTGGGCCAGCGGACGCAGCGGCACCTCCGGACGAGCGCCGAGATGGCTGATGATCTCGCTGGCCGCCAGGCTCGCCAACCGGGCGCACGTGCCCAGGTCCATCCCGTGGGTCAGCCCGTGGAGGAAGCCGGCGGCGTACAGGTCCCCGGCCCCGGTGACGTCGACCACCTTGTCGACGGGACGGGCCTGGACATCTGCGCGCTCGTCGTCCTTGACGACCGTCGATCCCTTCGCTCCCCTGGTCAGCGCGGCGAGGATGCCGAGGGGGCGGATCGCCTCGGCCGCGGCGTCGATGTCGTCCACACCCAGCAGCAGGGTGATCTCGGCGTCGTTGGCGAACAGCAGGTCGACCTGGTCGCCCAGGAGCTTGCGGAAGGCATCGCCGTGGCGCTCGACGCAGAAGGGGTCCGACAGGCTCAGGGCGACCAGGCCCCCGGACTGGTGGGCCTGGGCCATGACCTGGCCGAGAGTCCGCTCCGCGTCGGGGGTGTCCCACAGAAATCCCTCGAGGTAGGTGACGCGGGCCCGCCGCAGATGGGCCGTGTCGACGTCCTCGGGTCGCAGCTGGGCGGCCGCCCCCAGGTAGGTGCACATGGTGCGCTCCGCGTCCGGAGTGACGAGCGAAAGGCATCGTCCCGTCATCGCCCCGTCAGCCGCCACCACCGTGGCGTAATCGACACCGGCCGCCCTGATATCGGCGTCGAACAGCCGACCCAGACGGTCGTCAGCGACCTTGCCCACGAAGGCGGTCCGGCTGCCGAGGCTGGCCGCGCCGACGGCCGTGTTGGCGGCGCAGCCGCCGGCGACCTCGACGATCGGCTGGGCGGCGGCGTAGAGGCGCTCCGCGTCGGTGAGGTCCACGAGGGCCATCGTGCCCTTGACGAGTCCCAGCTCCGCCACCATGTCCCCGTCCACCGGTGCCAGCACGTCGACCAGGGCGTTGCCGACGGTAGCGACGTCGATGGCGCTGGCAGTGGAGTCCGGGGCGGCGGGCACGGGCCGACCATAGCCTGACCGGTTCAGGGCCCCTGTCGACTCGGCCGCCGGTTCGGACGGCTGCCGCCAGCCTCGATAGCCTCCCGCTGTGACCCAGCAGACCTCGGACGAACGGGAGACCTCCCACCGCCTGCCCCGCGACGTTGAGCCCCGTCGCTACGAGCTCGTCATCTCCCCCGACCTCGGCCGCGCCACGTTCAGCGGAGAGGCGCAGGTGGAGGTGCTCGTGCACGAGGCCACCGCCCAGATCGTCCTCAACGCCCTGGAGCTCGCCTTCGAGTCGGCCGAGCTGGTCGGCCAGAACGGCTCGGTGCTGTCCGGCAGCGTCGAGCCGGACGAGGAGTCCGGGCGCGCCGTGATCGCCCTGGCCGCCGAGGCGATGCCGGGCCCGTGGACCCTGCGCACCAGGTTCTCGGGGACGATCAACGACAAGCTGCGGGGCTTCTACCGCAGCACCTTCGAGCTCGACGGGACATCCCGCGTCATCGCCACGACCCAGTTCGAGGCGACCGACGCCCGCCGCGCCTTTCCCTGCTGGGACGAGCCCGACCGCAAGGCCGTCTTCTCGATCACACTCGACGTCGACGGCGGTCTCACCGCCATCTCCAACACCGCCGCGGTCGAGGAGACCGACCTCGGCGACGGGCGCCGGCGGGTGCGCTTCGCCGACACCATGCCCATGTCCACCTACCTGGTGGCCTTCGTGGTCGGCCCGCTCGAGCTGACCGACCCGGTCGACGTCGACGGCGTCCCGCTGCGCATCGTCCACGTGCCGGGCAAGGACCACCTCACGGCCTTCGCGCTCGAGGTCGGCGCCCACGCGCTGCGCTTCTTCTCGCGGTGGTTCGGCATCCCGTACCCGAGCGACAAGCTGGACCTGATCGCCCTGCCCGACTTCGCCTTCGGGGCCATGGAGAACCTGGGGGCGGTGACGTTCCGCGAGTCGGTCCTGCTGATCGATCCCTCGGCCGCCTCGCGGGTCGAGCTGGAGCGGGTCGCGGACGTGATCTCCCACGAGATCGCCCACATGTGGTTCGGCGACCTGGTGACGATGCGGTGGTGGAACGGCCTGTGGCTGAACGAGGCCTTCGCCACGTTCATGGAGCTGCTGTGCGTCGACGATTTTCGTCCCGACTGGCACCGGTGGGTCACCTTCGGGCTGTCGCGCGCCGCGGCAATGCGCACCGACGGCCTGTCCTCGACGCGTCCGATCGAGTTCCCCGTCGAGCGCCCGGAGGAAGCCGAGGGCATGTTCGACGTCCTCACCTACGAGAAGGGCGCCGGAGTGCTCCGCATGCTGGAGCGCTACCTGGGCGCCGAGCCCTTCCGGTCGGGCATCGCTCGCTACCTGGCCGACCACAGCCACGGCAACGCCGAGACGACCGACCTCTGGGACGCCATCGAGGCGGCCAGCGGCGAGCCGGCGCGCACGACCATGGACTCCTGGATCTTCCAGGGAGGCCACCCGGTAGTGACCGTCACCCCCACCGATGGGGGCAAGGCCCTCGAGCTCGACCAAGGGCCATTTCGCTACCTCCCAGATGGCGCGGACGCCGGTGCGATCGGATCGGGCTGGCGGGTACCGGTCCTGCTCCGGGCGGGCGTGAACGGCGAGATCGAGCACCAGCGGGCCCTGCTTGACGAGGGCGGGGCGACGGTCTCGTTCTCGGGACCGATCGACTGGGTGGTCGCCAACGCCGGCGGCTGGGGGTTCTACCGCGTGCGCTATGCCGGCGACCTGCAGGCCCGGCTCACCGCCGATCTCGGCCGCCTCGACGCCCTCGAGCGCTTCAACCTCGTCAGCGACGCCTGGGCCTCGTCCTTGGCGGGGCTCACATCGGCGGCTGATTTCGTGGACCTGGCCGGCGGGCTGCGATCGGAGCGGGACCCCGACGTCTGGGCCGTGGTCCTCGCGGCCCTCGGCTTCCTCGATCGCGTGGTGACCGACGAGGAGCGGGCGGGATCTGAGGCCTTCGTGCGGTCCCTGTTGGCGCCCGCCTTCAGGTCGGTCGGCTGGGAGCGGGCGCCGGGCGAGGGCGAGCGCACCGGCACGCTCAGGGCGACCCTGCTGGAGGCCCTCGGGACGATCGGCGGGGACTTCGAGGTGCGGGCGCGGTCGGCGCGGCTGCACGCGGACTTCCTGGCCGACCAGGCCCCCCTCGACCCCGAGCTGGCGGGAGCGATCGTGTCGGTGGTGGCGTCCACCGGCGGCGAGGCCGAGTACGACGCCTTCCTCGAGCGCTTTCGCCATCCCCGCACGCCCCAGGAAGAGCTGCGCTACATGTACGCCCTGGCCCGCTTCGAGGAAGCCGAGCTGGTGGCTCGGACCCTCGAGCTCTCCCGGTCCGAGGTGCGCACCCAGAACGCCCCGTTCCTCGTCCAGATCCTGCTGGGCAACCGGGTGGGCGGACCCAGGGCGTGGGCCTTCGTGAAGGAGCGGTGGGAGGAGCTGCTGGCGCGGCTTCCGGACAACACCATCCCGCGCATGGTGGAAGGGGTCAGCGCCCTCTGGCGGCCGCCGGATCTGGCCGCAGACGTCCACGCCTTCTTCGCCGCCCACCCGTTGCGCAGCGGGCAGCGGACGCTTCAGCAGACGCTGGAACGGCTCGAGGTCAACAAGGCCTTTGCGGAGCGGGAGGCGGCGGGCCTCGGTGCAATCCTTGTCCGCGCCCGCCAGGTGGGGCCGACGGCGTGACCGTCCGAGTGGCGGGGGGGCAGGGCTTCTACGGCGACCACGTCGGGTCCACCCGCACGCTGCTCGAGGCTGGCGTCGACTACCTCTGCCTCGAAGCGCTGGCCGAGCTCACCCTGGCCATCCTCCAAAAGGACCGCCAGCGCGACGAGGCCCTCGGCTACACGCGCGACCTCCCCGCCTACCTCTCCATCGCGCTCCCTTACGTCGCCGACCGGCGCACCAAGGTCATCACCAACGCCGGTGGCATCAACCCCGTCGGTGCCGGCCGGGCTGCGGTGGAGACCGCCAAGCGGCTCGGGATCAGCGGCATCCGCATCGCCACGGTGGTCGGCGACGACCTCACGGGACGGGTCGAGGATCTCCTGGGTTCGGGCACCTCGCTGGACAACGCCGAGACGGGCGAGCCGTGGTCGGCGTTTCCGGGAGACCTGCTGTTCGCCAGCGCCTACCTCGGCGCCGGGCCCATCGTGTCGGCTCTGGCGGATGGGGCCGACGTGGTCATCACCGGTCGCACCGCGGACCCGTCTCTCTTCCTGGCTCCGCTCGTGTACGAGCACGGCTGGACCGCCGACGACTGGAACCGCCTGGCGGCCGGCATCGTCGTCGGCCATCTGTGCGAGTGCTCCGGGCAGTCGACGGGCGGCAATCTCTCCGGGGAGTGGTGGACCGTGCCGGAGCCGTGGAATTTCGCCTACCCGATCGCCGAGTGCGAGGCCGACGGGACCGCGGTGCTGACCAAGGCGCCCGGTACCGGTGGGCGGGTCGACTTCGACACCGTGCGCCACCAGCTGCTGTACGAGGTGCACGACCCGGCCGCCTACCTGACGCCCGACGTCGTGGCCGACTTCACATCGGTGTCGGTCGACGACCTGGGCGGCGACCGCGTCCGCCTGTCGGGCGTCCGGGGCTCGACGGCGACGCCCACGTACAAGGCGCTGTTCACCTATCCCTACGGATATAGCGGCGAGAGCCGGGTGGCCTTCGCGTGGCCCGACGCCTACGCCAAGGCCCGGGCGGCGGCGGCCATCTTCCGGCGGCGAGTGGAGCTGGCGGGTCACGTCGTCGACGACTGGCTCGAGGAGTACTGGGGCGTCAACGCGCTGCACGGCCCGACCGTCCCGCTCGAGGGCGCCGACGAGGCACCCGAGGTGATCGTGCGTCTGGCATGGCGGTGCGGCGACCAGGCGACGGCGGCGCGGGTCGCCCGGGAGATGGCCCCCATGGCGCTGTCCGCGCCCCCCTGGGGCCTGACCGGCACCGGTAGGGGAATGGGCGGCGCACCGTCCCAGCTGATGGGACTGTGGCCTGCGCTCGTCGACAAGGCCGCGGTCGATCCGGGGGTCGCCGTCGAGATGGTCGAGGTCTGAGGGGCTCGCGATGGCCCGCATCCAGCTCCGCGACCTGTGCGGTACCCGGGCGGGGGACAAGGGCGACATCGCCAACATCGCCCTGTTCGCCTACGACGAGTCGGCGTACGACGCGATACGGGCCGAGGTGACGGCCGATCGGGTGAAGCGCCACTTCGGCTCGGTCGTGCTCGGCCAGGTACGCCGCTACGAGGCGGCCAACGTGCTGGCCCTCAACTTCGTGATGGAGCGCGCCCTCGGCGGTGGCGGCCCCCGTTCGCTGCGGTCCGACAACCTGGGCAAGACCCTGGGCGGCGCCCTGCTGCGGATGGAGATCGACGTGCCGGCGGAGGTTGCGGCCGGAGCACCGCGCCGGCGGCCGGTCGTTCCCTAGGCGGGGACGACCAGGCCCGCGCTAATGGGGGTCGACCACCTAGGCGCCGTCCAGCCGCTCGATCCGGGCTCGCACCTGGGTCAGTCGCTCGGTCGCCAGGCGGTGGATCACGCCGGCCCGCTCGTACAGCTCGGACGCCTCCTCGATACCAACCTCAACGGACGCGATCCGCCGCGTGAGGTCCTCGAGCTTCTCCACCAGCTCCTCGTACGTCAGGGCTCCGAGATCGTGGGTGTCGGTCATCAGCTGTGGTCGTCGTCGTGGTGGGTGACTGCGGCGTGGATGTGGCCCTGGGCCACTGCCACGTCGAGCTCGTCGCCGTCGGTGACCTGCGCGGGGTCGCGCACCACGCTGCCGTCGGCCGTGCGCACGATGGCGTAACCCCGCGACAGCACTCGGGTCGGATCCAGGGCGTCGAGGGTGCGGCGACGGCCGGAGAGGTCGGCGTCGAGAGCAGCCAGCCGACGCGGCAACGGGGAGCGCCAGTCGACTGACGCCAACCGCTGGCTGGCGTCCGCGAGCCGCCGGCGCAGATCGACGAGCTGCAACCGGCCGGCGGCCCGCTCCAGACGCTCCACCGCGGTCGTCACGCCCGAGCGCAGCGCTGCGGGAAGGTCGATGGCCTCGAGACGATCGCCGCCTATCGCCACAGCCTGTGCGCACGAGGCGTGCACCGACTTCAGCAGCTCGTCGACGTGCGCCCGCAGCGCCGCCTCGTCGGGCACCACCGCCGTGGCGGCCAGCGACGGTGTGCCGCAGCGCCGATCGGCCACCTCGTCGCACAGCGGCCGATCGCGATCGTGGCCGATGGCTGACACGACGGGCGTCGTCGAGGCGCAGATGGCCCGGCACAGCTCTTCATCGCTGAACGGGAGCAGCGACGCCGCTTCGCCGCCACCCCGAGCGAGGATGACGACCTCGACGGCGGGCGTGGCGTCGAAGGCCTGCAGGGCGCCCACGACCGCCTCCGCCGCACCGGGTCCCGACACTGCCACCTCGGCGAATCGCACCGGATAGCCGGGGAAGCGGGCGGCGACCACCGACTCGATGTCGGCCCGGATGGCGGCGTCGGCGCCGCACACGACGCCGACCGCGGCGGGTAGCAGGGGCAGGGGCCGGCGGGGCCGATCGAGCAGGCCCTCGGCCGTCAGTCGCCGGCGCACGTCGGCGATCGCCGCCAGGATCGCGCCCTCGCCCACCGGCGCCACCTCGTCGGCGAACAGCTGCAGCTGGCCCCGCTCGTTGACGTACCCGAGGGTGCCGGTCACGCAGACCCGCTCGCCGTGCACCGTACGGCACCGACCGACGCGGGCCCGCGGGCACACCACCGTGATCTGGGCGGCTCGGTCCCGGAGGGTGAAGTACACGGCGCCCGTGCGTGCCGTGCCCGGCTGGACCACCTCCCCCTCGACGGCGACCTTGCCGACGGTCGCCACCGACCGGGCGATCTCTGAGCTGAGGCGAACCAGGCTCAGACGCCTGACTGCGGTGGGCCGCTCGGCGGGGAACATCTCCATGCCGCGGCCAATGGTAAAGGGTGGCTCTGTCAGGCCGCCCCGATCGCCCCGAAGGCGGCGGGCCTAGCGCCGGCCCCGATCGCGACAAGAACCTCGTCGTGGGGGCGAGCGGACGAACATGTCGTGATCTGGGCCGGCTGCGCGCCCCAATCACGACATGTTCGCCCGCCGCCGGCCCTGGCCGGCGAACTTGCCGCGATCAGGGCGATGATGGGCTGTGCCGACGCGCCGTGCGCTTGCCGCCATCCTCGCCCCAGCCGTCGTCACCCTCACCGTCGCCGCGCTGCTGGCTGGCTGCCGCTCGACCCCCGGGGCCACTGGATCATCCTCGACGGTCGTCGGCCCGGCGCCGGCGCTGGCACCGGGCGACTGGCCGACGTACCACCACGACGGGGCGCGCGCCGGCGTCGATCCTGGCGCGCCGGCATTCGCCCCGCCGACCCGCCGATGGTCGACCCCGATCTCCGGCGACGTGTACGCCCAGCCCCTCGCGGTGGGAGACCGGGTCGTGGTCGCGACCGAGCACGACACCGTCCTCGCCGTGCAGGCCGGCACAGGTCGCGTGCTGTGGTCCACCGCGCTGGGACAGCCCATCGCCGGCAGCGACCTCCCCTGCGGGGACATCGACCCCAGCGGCATCACCGGGACGCCCGTCATCGACTCCGCCGCGGGGACGGTGTGGGTCGTCGCGTTCGTCCGCCCGGGTCGCCACGTGCTGGCCGCGCTCGACCTGACGAACGGCACCGTCCGATCCCGAACGGTCGTCGACCCCCCGGGTGCCGACCCGCACGTCGAGCAACAGCGAGGCGCGCTCGCGCTCTCGGCGGGGCGCGTCTACGTGCCGTTCGGCGGGCTGTTCGGCGACTGTGGCGCGTATCACGGCTACCTGGTCGGCGTGGACGCCCGCTCGCCCACCAATCCCCCTCTCGTCTACCAGGTCCCGTCCCAGCGGGAAGGTGCCATCTGGGCGCCGCCGGGACCGGCGCTGGCGCCGGACGGCACCCTCCTCGTCGCTACAGGGAACGGCAGCGCGACCACGAGCTACGACGGCGGCAACTCGGTGATCCGGCTCTCGCCCGATCTCCACCAGCTCGACTCCTTCACACCGACCGACTCGCCGCAGCTCAACGAGGAGGACCGCGACCTGGGCTCGACGTCCCCGCTCCAGGTGGGTGGGGGGCTCGTCTTCCAGATCGGCAAGGCCGGCGTCGGCTACCTGCTGCATACCGACCACCTCGGGGGGATCGGCGGACAGGCGTACTCGAGCCAGGTGTGCGGCAGCGTCCTCGGGGCCACGACGTACAACCCGCCGCTGATCGTGGTGCCGTGCGAGGACGGCTTGGTCGCCCTCCGCCTGGCGAGCGGAGGCCAAGCCAGCTTCAGCGTGGCTTGGAGAGTCGCGTCCCTCACCGCCGGGCCGGCGATCGTCGCCGGCGGCACGCTCTGGGCCCTCGACCGCAACGCCGGCGACGCGGTCGCCCTGGACGTCACCACGGGCGCGGTTCGGGCGCGGGTCCACGTCGGGGGCGCCAACCACTTCGCCACGCCGGGCAGTGGGGCCGGCCAGCTCTACGTGGCCGCCGGAGGTCGGCTGGTCGCCCTGGCGGAGTGAGCCTCGCAACCCTGCGCCGCGGTGGACGCAGCTCGGCGACACCCGACAAGCTGAGCCCGATGCCAACCACCCCCCGTGTCGCGGCGTCCACGCCGTCGGGCGGGCCTCCCGGGCCGGCCATGCCCGATGACCTGCTGGCCCTGGCCCGGGCAGCCAAGGGCTTCATGCCCGACAACGAGGGCCTCGAGCTCTTCCGGGTGGGCGCCGAGGCCGCCGGGTCCGGCCTGGGCCCGCTCCTGGAGGTCGGGGCTTACTGCGGCAAGTCGAGCATCTACCTCGGCGCCGCCGCCCGCCAGGGATCCAACGTCCTGTTCAGCCTGGACCACCACCGCGGTTCGGAGGAGAACCAGGCCGGTTGGGAGCATCACGACCCGGCGCTGGTCGACCCCGGTACCGGGCGCATGGACACACTCCCGACCTGGCGCATGACACTGGCGGAGGCCACCCTCGAGCGCGAGGTCGTCGCCTTGGTCGGGGACTCGCCGACGATCGCGGCCCCCTGGCGCACCCCGCTGTCGCTGGTCTTCATCGACGGCGGCCACGGCGAGGAGCCGGCCTGGGCCGACTACCGAGGTTGGGCCCCCCACGTGGCCGACGGTGGCCTGCTCGCCATCCACGACGTGTTCCCGGATCCCGCCGACGGGGGCCGTCCGCCGTTCGAGCTGTGGTCGCGGGCCCTGGCGTCTGGCGCCTTCGCCCAGGAGCGCGTGTGCGGGAGCCTACGGGTTGCGCGTCGGGTCGCCGACGGGATCTGAGAGATCCAGCCCCTCCGGGAGGCCCTCTCCCCTGAACAGCCCGGAGGTGGACCCTGTCCCCGCCAGCGTGTCCGCCGCCAGCACGACGGCCGCCGCCGTGTAGGTGCTGCGCTCGCCGCCCGGAAAGTGCACGCCGTCGGGATAGACGCAGCCGGTCCAGTACGAGCCGTCGTCGTGGCGGAAGGCCTGCAGCCAGTCGAACAGCCGCAGGGCGTCTTCCCGAAGGCCCGATGCATCGAGGGCCATGACGCACTCGGCCGTCTCGGCGGCGGTGACCCAGGGCCGGTCGGAGACACAGCGGACGCCACGTCCGTCCATCACGAACTGCGCCCACCGCTCCGCCATGCGAGCCCGGGCCGACCCGCCGACCAGGGCGCCGGAGAGGACGGGGTAGTACCAGTCCATCGCCCAGCGGTCCTTGGGCTCGAACGCCTCAGGGCAGAAGGCCACGGAGTGCGCCAGCCGCCCGGCGGCCAGCTCCCAGTCCGGCCGCTCCAGGCCGAGCTGCTCGGCGGTCGCGACGGCGCATCTCAGGCTGAAGTACACCGACGACGAGCCGGTCAGCAGCGCGTATCGCCCCCGCGTGCCGTCGGGCTCCACCGACCACAGGATCTCCCCACCCGGCTGCTGGAACCCCAGCACGAACTCGAGGGCGCGGGTCACCACGGGCCACAGGGTCTCCAGGAACCCCCGGTCGCCGGTCTGGAGGAAGTGGTGCCAGGCG
Organism: uncultured Actinomycetes bacterium; assembly: GCA_963717645.1. Taxonomy (GTDB): domain Bacteria; phylum Actinomycetota; class Acidimicrobiia; order Acidimicrobiales; family AC-9; genus AC-9. Next base: position 91,372 of record CAVQWQ010000009.1, read on the forward strand.
CCGACGGCGAGGTAGCTGCACACGTTGGTGTCGCGCCGGGGCTGCTCCACGCCCGCCTCGAGGTAGTACATGCACCACGAGCCGTCGGGATGCTGGGTGTCCACCAACCACTGGTAGGCGCGCTCGGCCTCGGCCCTGAGTCCGCCGATCGACAGGGCCATCGCCGCCTCGACGTGGTTCCAGGGGTCGGCGTGGCCGCCGGGAAACCACGGGATCATGCCGTTGGCGAGCTGGACGGCCGCGATGGACTCCGCCGTGGCGACCACGTCGGGAGCGCTCAGGACCCCTCGGACCTCCGGGACCGAGGCCGCCCTCACGCCGAGCGGTCCAGGTAGAGGACCAGGCTCTTGCCCAGGAACGGGTTGAGCAGCCGGTCGGCGGTCCTGGTGACCAAGGGCGCCCGCACGATGTCCCACACGAGCAGGCGGTGGTAGGCGCGCACCAGGGGGTGCTGGTCGCGGTCGACGCCAACGGCGCACCGCAGCCACCAGTACGGCGAGTGCAGGGCGTGGGCGTGGTGGGACCCGCGCAGCCTGAGCCCGACCCGGCGCAGGCGACTGAGCAGCGACGAGCGACGGTAGATGCGCACGTGGCCGCCCTCGACCGAGTGGTACGCCTCGGACAGGGCCCAGTTCACGGCCTCGGGACCGAACCTCGGGACCGTCACAGCCAGCGACCCACCGGGACGCAGGACCCGGGCGAGCTCGGCCATGGCGACCTGGTCACCCGAGAGATGCTCGAGCACCTCGGCGGCGATCACGCGGTCAAAGCTGCCGTCGCGGAACGGAATGGCCAGGGCATCCGCGCACACGACCGCGCCGGTCCCGTCCGTCGCCGCATCGTCGTGGCGAGTCAGCTCGCTCATCAACGTGGACACGTCCTTCAGCTCGGCCTCGCTGGCGTCGAGCGCCGTCACCCGCGCGCCGCGGCGGATTGCCTCGTAGGCATGGCGGCCGCCGCCGCAGCCGAGGTCGAGCAGCCGCTCGTCCGCGCGCAGGCCCAGCCGGTCGTAGTCGACGGAGAGCACTCAGGTCCCGCCGGTGCCGTCCAGGACGGTCCGATACTGCTCGACGGTCGCCCGGGCGGCGGCCGCCCACGTGAAGCGCTCGAGCACGCGCGCCCGGCCGGCGGCCCCGATGCGGGCCCGGAGCCCAGGTTGGTCCAGCGCGGTGCCGATCGCCGTGGCCAGCGCACTGGGATCACCGGGCGGCACGAGCAGCCCGGTGACGCCGTCGGCACCCACCACCTCGGGCAGCGCCCCGCCGGTCGTGGCCACGACCGGCACACCGCACGCCATGGCCTCGACGGCAGGCAACGAGAAGCCCTCGTAGAGCGAAGGGACGACCGCCACCTCGGCCTCGGCGTAGAGCTGCACGATCCGTTCGTCGCTCACCTTGCTCACGAAGCGCACGGCGTCCTCGAGCCCGAGGCGCTCGATCGTCGCTCCGACCCTGCTGGCGGGGCGGGGCTCACCGATCACGACCAGCTCGGCGTGCCGTTCGGTGCGGACCTTGGCCAGCGCCTCGAGCAGGGGGACGAGGCCCTTCAGCGGTACGTCGGCGCTGGCGGTCGTCATCAGGCGGCCCGGCACCCGGGTGACACCCGGCAGAGGGCGGAATAGCGTGTCGTCCACCCCGACCGGCACCACGGACATCCGCGACGGCTCGGCACCCATGTGCTCGATGATGTCGGCCTTCGACGACGCCGAGACGGTGATGAGCCGGGGAAGCTGGCGGGTGACCTCGAGCTGCATCCCGACGAACCCGTACCAGCGCCTGAGGATGAGCCGGCGGCGGAGGCTGCTGGCATGGGCCAGCTCCAGGTCGCGGTCCACCGTGATCGGGTGGTGCACGGTGGCGACGATGGGCCAGCCGTCCTCCAAAATCCCCAGTAGGCCCCGGCCCAGGCACTGGTTGTCATGGACGATGTCGAAGTCGTCCAGACGCCCGGCCAGGACCTTCCGGGCCCGCAAGCTGAAGGTGAGCGGCTCGGGGAACCCGGCGGTGCACATGAGGGCGAACTCGAGCACGTCGATGCGGCTGTGGATCTCGCGGGGATGAGGGATCCGAAAGGGGTCGGGCTCGCGGTACAGGTCGAGGCTCGGTACCTCGACGAGCGGCACCCCGTCGTCGAGGATCGGGTACGGGGGGCCGGCGAGTACCTCGACGTGGTGGCCGAGGGCGGTCAACTCCCTGGTGAGATACCGGGTGTAGACACCTTGGCCCCCCGAATGCGGGTTGCCCCGATAGGCGAGGAATGCGATCCGGAGCCGTCGGGGAGACCCATGCATGACGGGAGAGCCTCTCCTGAGGTGGGGCAACAGCGCAAACAGGGCCGATGCGTGCTCAGTGTCCGAGGCCGAGCTGGACGGTCTTCACCAGCAGCATGACGACGGAAAGGGCGAGGTACACCCAGAGGACCATCATCGCCGCCCGCCGGCCGCGCGACCACACCGGCCGGCCCAGGAGGGCCAGTGGCGGCATGCGCCACGTCTCCCGCCTGGGCGCTTCGGCCGCGAGGGCCGTCGGCATCCCGCTACGGGCCCAGAGGACGGCCAGCCCACCGACCGACAGGGCAACCAACAGGAAGGCCCCGAGCACCAGCACGAGCAGGGCTACGTCGACTCCCGGGAAGACCGTGGTCGTCATCAGGATCAGTGAGAGCACGAGCAGGACCGACACGATGACGGTGGCGACGGCGTTGAGCCAGGGGCGGTTCACCCACGGTCCGAGCACGTCGCGGTCGTTGCAGAGCAGCAGAAGGAAGACGGTCGCCGAGGGCAGCAGCACCCCGGCCAGGGCCTGGACCGACGTGGTGATGAGCCCGAGCGGAGCACCGGGGACGAGCACGATGCCCGCCGCCAACAGCACGATGAGGCCGAAGCTGGCGTAGAAGAACTTCGCCTCACGGATGCCACGGTGGAGCGAATGGCGGGTGCCGAAGACGTCGCCGAAGGCGTAGGAGGTGGACAGCGTCACCGCCGCGGCGCCGATGATCGAGGCGTTGAGCAGGATGATGGCGAACAGGTCGCCGGCGGTGCGACCGAGCTGCCGGGCCAGGCCATCGGCCACACCCAGGGCGTCGCTGAAATGCCCGGAGAGAGGTGTGTGCTGAAAGGCGAAGGCCGCCGTCACCACCAGCGCCCCGGCGCCGATCACCGTCACGAACGAGCCGATGACTGTGTCGGCCCGCTCGTAGTTGATCCACCGGGGCGTAATGCGCTTGTCGATGATGTTCGACTGCTGGAAGAACAGCTGCCAGGGCGCCACCGTCGTGCCCACGATGGCGATGATGAGCAGCACCGCTCCCGAGGTGATGCCGCCCTGGATGCCCGGCACGAAGGTGTCCCGGGCGGTGGACCCGAGATGCGGGTGGCTCATCACCAGGAGGGGGACGGCGAGGAAGTTGACGAGGACGAACAGCAGCATGAAGCGCTCCCAGCGCCGAAAGCTGCCGCTGGCGGTGATGGCAATGAGGGCGACGGCGGCGATGGGCACGGCCACGTACTTGCTGACCCCGAAGTAGCTGAGGGCCAGGCTGACGCCGATGAACTCGGTCGTGATGGTGAGGAAGTTGAGGAGGAAGAGGTCGCCCACCGAGAAGGCGCCCCAGAACCGGCCGAAGCGCTCGATGATCAGGCGAGCGTGGCCGACGCCAGTGACGGCCCCGAGGCGCACGACCATCTCCTGGTTGACGATCAGGACGGGGATCAGCAGCAGGAGCGTCCACAGCAGGCTCGTCCCGTAGTTCTGCCCGGCCTGGGAGTACGTGGCCACCCCACCGGCGTCGTTGTCGCCGACCATGACGATGAGGCCGGGGCCGACGATGGCGGCCAGGGTCAGCAGTCGTGCCCGAAGAGAGCGGCGCGGCGCGAGGTCCTGCTCTCCGATGGTGCCCAGGGCACCGCGGATCTCGCCGACGTGGGCCCCATCGAGGACCGGCGAGGCCGTTTGCACCCCTGGGGCGCGGATCTCCTCAGCCATGGCGCAGGTGACCTCCTCCGTCAGGACACGTCGGGCGAACCTCGACGCGCCCGCCCTTAGGCCACCCGGCTACCTAGCCGAGCCTCTGCGACCTGTCTCGGGCAGCGCGCGCCGGGGCGGTTCGTAACCAACTGTCGGCGTTCAGCGCTTGCTCCTCGTCCCGCCCACGACCCAGCGCACCCCACAGGGATGACGTCCGGTGGGCTCCGGACTCGCCGCGACCACGGAGGCCCCGGTGCACCCCTACTCGTCAGAGCTTTGGCACTGCCCAGCGTAAGCCCCGGAGGGCCAGCCACTTTGGGTCACCCCTTGAGCCGGAGTGACCTGGTCTGACCCGGAGTGTCTCTCGACAGGTGGGGTCAGTGGCCTGTGTCTGAGCAGCCACCTCACCGAACGAGGCGCGACTGGCTTGCTCGTCAAAGATAGCACCCGCCGCTCCCAGTTCGGTCGGCTCAGTCCGGCGCCGACAACCCGAAGTCGCCCTTCCATCCACTGGGTTGGAGGAGCTCGAGGACGTCGTCCACGGTGATCTGGCCGATCATGTGACAGGAGTCGTCCGCGACCGGGAGCACGCTGAGGTTGTAGTCGGTCATCTTGCGCACAACCTCGTGCACGTCGGCGTCGGGCGGGATCATGACCGGCTCGTGCTCGGCAATGCCATCGAGGGTGGCGGCAGGGTCGGCTCTCACCAGGGTCACCAACGGCGCCAGGGCGCACAGGCACTGCTGGTCGTCGGTGACGTACACCACGCCGAGAGCCTCGGGTGGGATCTCGGTGGTGCGAACGCGTTCGAGGGCAACGCCGGCAGGGGTCGAGCGCGGCAGGGCGAGGAAGTCGGGGTTCATGAGACCGCCGGCGGTCTCCGGGTTGTAGCTGAGCAGCGAGCGCACCTTGTGCTGCAGCTCGGCCGGCAGGAGCTCGAGAACCGGCAGCCGGCGCTCCTGGTCCATCTCACCGATGAAGTCGGCGACGTCGTCGGGCGCCATCTTGGCGAGCAGCGCCGCGACCTCGGCGTCGGAACGGGACTTCACGAACTCCTGTTGATGCTCCGGGTCCAGCTCCTCGAAGACGTCGGCTTCGAGCTCCCTGTCCTGGCCGACAGCTTCGATGATCTCCTCGCCTTCGTCGTGCGAGGCCGCCTCCACCAGGTCGGCGATCTGGGCGGGATGCAGGCGGGCCAGCTTGCGATGGGTCAGCCGGAGGCGAGCTGTCGGGACGTGGGCCACGAAGGGCTCGATGCTGGACCAGTCGAGGATGGGACCGGGCTCGACCCGGCGGCGAAGTGGACGAAGGAGGAGGCGCCGCAGCACGGGACGGGTGCTGGTGTCGACGCCGACGACGGCCCATCTGCCGTCGATGCACGCCAGCTCGATGTCGTTGGCCCTGACCAGCCGGGCGCCCACCACGTTGATCAGGTGGCGAGCGGCGAGGTCGCGGTTGAGCAGCACCTCACCCTCCCGCCGCTCGAAGCGGCGCAGGCTCAGCCGGTCCCCCTGGAGCTGGACCCGGCCCGACTCGATCCCGGCGATCTGGTCGATGGGAACGTAGAGCTCCCGGCCACCGATCCTGGCCAACGCCCCTATGATCGGTGGGTACGTCCCGTCCTCGCCGAGGCGCACGATGAGGTCCTCGATCCGGCCGAGCCTCTCGCCGGCCCGATCCAGGAGTGGGCTCTTCACCACCGTCGACAGGTGGAGGACCTGGGTGGCCACTACGGGGAGCGTACTACCGGGGCGGTACATTCGGACCATGGAGCTGACCTATCCCCCCGAGGCCGAGGAGTTCCGGGGCGAGATCCGAGCCTGGCTCGAGTCGAACCTGCCCGACGGCTGGGGCGACCCCGACTTCAGCATGTCCACCGAGGAGCGGCGGGCGTTCAACGAGCAGTGGATCGACAAGCTCCGCCAGGGCGGCTGGATCTGTGCGTCCTGGCCCACGGAGTACGGCGGCAAGGGCCTCACGACCATGCAGCAGGTCGTGCTCCACGAGGAGTTCGACCGCGCCGGCGCGCCGATGCGGGCCGACTTCTTCGGCGACACGCTGGTGGGTCCCACCATCCTGCAGTGGGGAACCGACGAACAGCGCAAGGAGCTCCTCCCCAAGATCCTGTCCGGGGAGATCTCCTGGTGCCAGGGTTTCTCCGAGCCCGATGCGGGGTCGGACCTGGCGTCGCTCAAGACGAGGGCCGAGCTGGACGGCGACGAGTGGGTCGTCAACGGGCAGAAGGTCTGGACCACCCAGGCCCAGCACGCCGACTACATCTTCCTGCTGGCGCGCACCGATCCCGACGTCGACAAGCACGCAGGGATCTCGTACCTGCTCGTGCCCATGCGCCAGGAGGGCGTCGAGGTCCGACCGATCAAGCAGATCGACGGGTCGGCCGAGTTCAACGAGGTGTTCTTCTCCAACGCCCGAGCACCGCGCGACAACGTGGTGGGCGGGGTGAACAACGGCTGGAAGGTGGCGATGACCACGCTCGGGTTCGAGCGGGGCACCTCCGCCACGACGAGCCATCGACGGTTCCAGAAGGAGCTCGAGCACATCATCGGCCTGGCCCAGAAGAACGGGCGAGCCGCCGATCCCCTCGTCCGCCAGGACCTGGCCCGGGCGTGGAGCAAGGTCAAGATCATGGAGATCAACGGCCTCCGGACGCTGACGTCGGTACTCAAGGGCGACCGCTCCACCGCGGCCCTGGGCGCGACCAACAAGATGTTCTGGTCCGAGTACCACCAGGAGGCGATGCAGCTGGCCATGGCCATCCTCGGCATGGACGGGCAGGTCCTCACCGGGTCGACCGACGACGAGTTCGTCCCCGGCATCGGCCGGCGTCGCGGCAGCTCGAGCTACCCCGTGAGCCCGCTCCAGGCCTCCTTCTTCTTCTCCCGTTCGGAGAGCATCTGGGGCGGCTCGGCGGAGATCCAGCGCAACATCGTGGGTGAGCGGGTGCTGGGTCTGCCCAAGGAGCCGAAGGCGACCGGGTCCGGCAAAGAGCCGAAGGCGACAGCGGGGTCCGGCAAGGGCGCTGCATGACCAGCGCGGTCCTCCTCGTGCTCGCCGTGTTCGCGGCCAGCGCTGTCGAGATGGTCGAGGCCCTCACCATCGTGCTCGCCGCCGGCGTGAGCCGGGGGTGGCGATCGGCGCTAGAGGGTGCGGGCGCTGCGCTCCTGGCGTTGGCCGTGGTGGTGGTGGCCTTCGGGCCCGCCCTCGTGCGCTACGTGCCGCTCGACGTGCTGCGCGTCGTCGTCGGCGGGCTCCTGCTGATCCTGGGCCTTCAGTGGCTGCGCAAGGCGATCCTGCGGGCGAGCGGGTACAAGGCCCTCCACGACGAGGACGCCATCTACCGCCGCCAGGTCGAGGAGCTGTCGAGTACCCCCATGCCGACGGGCCGACGGCGCGACGCCACGGCGTTCACGGTCGCCTTCAAGGGTGTCCTCCTCGAGGGGCTCGAGGTGGTCATGATCGTGCTCACGCTGGGGACGACCTCAGGGCGCCTGGGCCTGGCGGCAGCCGGTGCCGCGGTGGCGGCCCTGGTGGTGGGACTGGCCGGCCTGGTGCTGGCCCGGCGGCTGGTCGAGGTGCCCGAGAACACCTTGAAGATGATCGTCGGGATCATGCTCGTCAGCTTCGGGACCTTCTGGACGGGGGAGGGGATGGGAGTGAACTGGCCGGGGACCGACCTCTCGATCCTCGCCCTCATCGCCGTCTACGGCGCGGTCACGTTCGGCCTCATCGCGTCGCTGCGCCGTTCCCGGGTGAGGGTCGAGGTGCCGTGACCGTTGCTCGCGCCCTCCAGGCCTTCGGCCGCTTCTGGTGGGACTTCCTCGTGGGCGACACTCCCGAGCTGGCGGTCGGGGCACTGGTCGTCGTCGGCCTGGCTGCCGCCCTGGCCGGCCTCGGAGTTGCGGCCGCGGTGCTCCTGCCACTGGCCGTGGTCGGCCTGCTCGCCGCGAGCGTCAGCCGCGGTGCGCGACACAATCGCCCGTAGGGGACGACCGGCCGTGACCAGGGCGGCCGCCAGGGCTGCGACACCGCCGATGGCGATCGCGGCCCGCGGCCCCCAGGCCTGGGCCACGGCGCCGACCACGGGGGCGCCGATGGGAGTGCTCCCCAGGAAGGCGACTGCGAACAGGGCCATCACGCGGCCGCGCATGGCGGGATCGGAGCGCAGCTGCAACGTGGAGTTCGACATGGCGATGAACGAGATGCTGGCCCCGCCCATGAACACGAGGAGCGCGAGCTCGATACCGAGACTGGGCGCGGCGGCGACGCCGAGGATGAGCAGGCCGAAGGCCAGGGCCGCCCTGGTCAGACTCTTCGACGTGGGGCGCTCCCGACTGGCGACGGCCAGCCCTCCGACGACGGCACCGGCCGCCATGCACGAGGTCATCAGCCCGTAGGCGCCGGCACCGCCATGGAAGGTGAACTTTGCCAGCAGCGGCAGAGTGACCTGGAACTCGTAGGCGAGCGTACCGATCACCACCATCAACAGCAGCGGGTTACGCAGCTCGGGAGTGGACCAGGCGTAGTGCAAGCCAGCCCGCAGCTGGCCCTTGGCCCTGGTGACGGTGCCCGTGCCGAGGAGGTCCTCTCGCCGCATCAGGGCGAGGCCGACGATCACCGCGACGTACGACGCGGCGTTGATGAGGAAGCAGGGGGCAATGCCCACGGTGACGATCAGGACGGCCGCCAAGGCGGGGCCGATCACCCGTGCCGCGTTCATGAGCACGCTGTTGAGGCTCACGGCGTTGGGCAGGTCGGCCCGACCGACGAGCTCGTGCACGAAGGCCTGTCGGCTCGGGTTGTCCACGGCGTTGACGCAACCCAGCGCGGCAGCCAGCACGTACACCATCCACAGGTGGATGTCGCCGCTCAGGGTGAGGAGGCCCAGTACCAGCGCCAGCAGTCCCGCGGTCGCCTGCGTGCCGAACAGCACCCGGCGCTTGTCGAAGCGGTCGGCGATGACCCCACCCCACGCGCCACCGAGCAGCACCGGAAGGAACTGCAGCGCCGTGACCGTCCCCAGGGCCACACCGCTGTTGGTGAGCCGGAGCACCAACCAGGCCTGCGCCACCTGCTGCATCCAGGTGCCGCTCACGGACACGACCTGCCCGGCAAAGTACAGCCGGTAGTTGCGCACGCCGAGAGAACGGAAGGTCCGGCCCGTCGCCTCCCTGACGCTCATCATTCGCCGCGCTCCAGGATCCGCTCGAGGACGGCGACGGCCTCACCCATCAAGACCCGATCGGCTGCGTCGAGGGTCTGGAGCCGGCGGGCCAGGTAGGCGTCCTTGCGCGTCCGGCTGCGCCGGAGCAGCTGCCGGCCGGCAGCGGTCATCCGCACGCGCGCCACGCGGCGATCCTGCTCCCACACATGGCGGTCGACGAAGCCGCCCTCTTCGAGGCGGGAGACGATCCTGGTCATGCTGGGGGGCTGGACCTGCTCGGCGGCGGCGAGGTCCCCGAGGGTCATCGGTCCGGAGCGGTCGATCATGGCCAGAGCGGACAGCTGCGACGCGCTGATGCCGGCCTCTCCCTGGTGGCGCAGGCGCCGCGACAGCCTGGTGACAGCGAGACGCAGCCGAGCAGCCAGCTCGGCATCGCCATCGACAGTCGTGACCGGGCGCTCCGCCTTCATCAGGACCGAGTTTAATTAGCGAAGCAAAGTAATCCGGCCCGGATCCCCGCGTCGGGTGCCCTATGTCCGAAAAGGGGTTCTCGGCAGGGGAGGCCCTGATCACCGGCGTACTCAGAGTCGTGAACGCTGCGGACACGCGGCGGGTGGTCCCCCGACGACGACCGCTCCGGCGGATGCTCATGCTGCTGGCCGGCTTGGCCGTGCTCCAAGCCGCCGCCGCCTCGGGATGGATCTACCTGCGCTCGGGCCACGAATCGGTGGCTCGGGCTGCGGAGCGGACCGGGCACATCACCGCCCTCGGTGCTGCCGCGGTGCCGGGCGTGCCCGCCCCCACCACGACCGCGCCTCCGCCCCCGCCGCCGACACCGGCAGCGATCCGTCTCCAAAGCCAGCTGGTGGCGGCGCTGGGAGGGACACCGGGGTGCGCCGTGGCGGGAGACGGGGCCACCCGAGTGGCCGACGTCCAGGGCGCCACCCCGTTCGCCCCGGCCTCCACCCAGAAGCTCCTCGTGGCCGCGGCGGCGCTCACCGTGCTCGGTCCTGACTACCGGTTCCAGACCACCGCGGTCGCCCCTGGCCGCCCGAGCAGCGGCGTCGTGAGCCAGCTCTGGCTGGTCGCGTCCGGCGACCCGGTGCTGGCGACCGCCGACTACGCCTCCACGTGGACGAAGGATCGCCGCTACGCGGGCCAGCCCACGACCCCGTTCGAGTCGCTCGCTGACCAGCTCGCCGCAGCGGGCGTCCGCAGCGTCCTGGGAGGCATCCACGGCGACGACTCGCGCTTTTCGGGTGTGCGACTGCTTCCGCAGTGGGCGCCGGCCGACGTGGCGGCCGGCAACGCCAGCCCGCTCAGCGCCCTCGACCTGAACCAGGGCTGGCAGGGCTTCACCACGCGGTACCTCGCGGCGGCCGACCCGCCCGCCGTTGCCGCCGGCGAGCTGAGCCACCTCCTCGCCCTCAGGGGTGTCGCCGCTCCCCCGGTGCCGGCGCCCGACGCCGTCGCCCCGCCGGGAACGGTGCTGGCCAGCGTCCAGTCGCCCCCCCTCGGCCAGATCGTGGCGGCCATGCTGCGAGCGAGCGACAACCACACCGCCGAGATGCTGACCCTGGAGCTCGGTCGCCGGCTCGAAGGTGACGGAAGCACGGCGGCCGGGTTGCGGGCCGTGACCCAGGTCGACCAGGGCCTCGGCATCCCCACCGCGGGGACGAGCCTGGTCGACGGGTCGGGGCTCACCCACGACAACCGGGCTACGTGCGACGCGCTCCTGGCGGCCATCGACCGGGGCACGTCCGACGCGCGACTGAGCGCCATCTCCCTGGGTCTGCCCGTCGCCGGGCTGTCGGGCACCCTCGTCAACCGGTGGGCCGGCACGCCGCTCCAAGGCCACCTCGCAGCCAAGACCGGCACCATCGACGGCGTGGCGGCAATGGCCGGGGTGCTCGACCTCGGCCACCCGCTCCATTTCGCCCTGATCCTCAACGGGCCCGGCAACCTGGCCGACGTGGAGCAGCGGATCGTGGCCGCCCTGGCTGGCTATCCGGGCGGCTGACGCGCAGTGCGGCGCCGGCCGGATTCGCGGCCCCGGCCCGGATTGGTGACAGAGTGTCCCCGGGTATCTACTTCGGTGCTGCAGTCGATGACATAGGACCAGGAGGCCCACCCCGCCGACCCCTGGAGGTGACGATGCCGGATCCGAATCGTGACGTCACCAGCACCATCGAAGCGCTCCTGAGCGAGCGACGGGAGTTTCCGCCGCCCGCGGAGTTCGCCCGCCACGCGGTGGCCTCTTCGCCTTCCATCTACGAGGAGGGGGAGAGGTTCGAGGATTTCTGGGCCCGCCAGTCAGAGCAGTTCGTCTGGCGCCGCCCACATCGCCAGGTGTTGGACTGGTCCAACCCCCCCTTCGCCCGCTGGTTCGTCGACGCCAAGCTCAACATCACCGAGAACTGCCTCGATCGCCACCTCGAGTCGGCCGGCGACAAGGTCGCCTACTACTGGGAGGGTGAGCCCGGCGACCGAAGGGTCATCACGTACGCCGAGCTGCATGTAGAGGTGTGCCGGCTCGCCAACGCGCTGGCCGATCTGGGCGTGACCAAGGGCGACCGGGTCGCGGTCTACATGGGCATGGTGCCCGAGCTGCCCGTCGCCCTGCTGGCGTGCGCCCGGCTGGGCGCGCCGCACTCGGTGGTGTTCGGCGGTTTCAGCTCGGATGCCCTGAAGGACCGCATCCAGGACGCCGAGTGCAAGGCGCTCATCACGTGCGACGGCTCGTGGCGCAACGGCGCCACCTTCCCGCTCAAGGAGTACGCCGACGCCGCCGTTGCGGACTGCCCATCGATCGAGACCGTGGTCGTGCTGCGTCGCACGGGACAAGACGTGGTCATGACCGAGGGTCGCGACGTCTGGTGGCACGACGTCGTGGCCGGGCAACCGAACAGCCGTGAGGCGACCGAGGTGGACAGCGAGGACATGCTGTACATCCTCTACACGTCGGGCACCACGGCGAGGCCCAAGGGCATCGTGCACACCACGGCGGGCTACATGGTGGGCACCGCCGTGACGCATCGGCTCATCTTCGACGTCCATCCCGACACCGATGTCTACTGGTGCGCGGCCGACGTCGGGTGGGTGACCGGCCACAGCTACATCGTCTACGGGCCCCTGGCCAACGGGTGCACGAGCGTGATGTACGAGGGTGTTCCCAACTATCCGGACAAGGACCGGTTCTGGGACATCGTCGAGCGCTACAAGGTGACGATCCTCTACACGGCGCCGACGACGATCCGCACCATGATCAGGTGGGGACCCGAGTACCCCGACAAGCACGACCTCTCCAGCCTGCGCCTGCTCGGCACGGTGGGCGAGCCCATCAATCCAGAGGCGTGGATCTGGTACCACACCGTCATCGGCCGGGAGCGGTGCCCAGTCGTCGACACCTGGTGGCAGACCGAGACCGGCATGATCATGATCACCCCTCTCCCCGGCCTGACCACCACCCGACCCGGATCGGCGACCTTCCCCTTCCCCGGCGTCGGCGCCGACGTGGTGGACGATCAAGGAGCCAGCGTGCCGCTCGGCGGCGGTGGCTACCTCACGCTCACCAGGCCGTGGCCGGCGATGCTTCGCACCCTCTACAAGGACGCCGACCGGTTCATCGAGACCTACTGGAGCCGGTTCAGCGACCCGAAGGCCAACCGGTGGGTGTACTTCGCCGGGGACGGAGCCAAGCGGGACGAGGACGGCTACTTCTGGCTCCTCGGGCGGGTCGACGACGTCATGAACATCTCGGGTCATCGGATCTCCACCCTGGAGGTGGAGTCGGCCCTGGTGGACCACCCGATGGTCGCCGAAGCGGCGGTGATCGGCCGCATGGACGAGCGGACCGGCCAAGCCATCGCCGCCTTCGTGAGCCTCAAGGGCGAGGCCCAGGGTGACGAGACGCTCATCACCACCCTGCGCGATCACGTGGCGACCAAGATCGGCAAGATCGCCCGCCCGGCCTCCATCGTCTTCACGCCCGAGCTGCCCAAGACCCGCTCGGGCAAGATCATGCGTCGCCTGCTCAAGGACGTGTCCGAGAGCCGCCAGCTCGGCGACGTCACCACACTCGCCAACGCCGCCGTCATCGACGACATCGCCCAACGGGCCGGCGGCGCCACCAAGGAGGACTGACCGAACCCCCGAGTCCCGAAGCAAAGCCAACCGAAGGGAAGGTGACGACCAATGGCGTACGTCTCCAGGAGGCCCGACGAGATAGGGCCTGACAGCCGTGAAGAGGAGCCGGCCGGACCACGACTGTTCTCCCATCGAGAGATTGCCGACCCGGCCCCACTCGGGTTGGCGGCCTTCGCCATGACCACCGTGGTGCTCAGCGTGGTCAATGCCGATCTCGTCCCCGCCGCACTGGCGACGGTGGTCCTACCTCTTGGCCCTCTTCTACGGTGGCCTCGCCCAACTGCTCGCCGGCATGTGGGAGTTCGTGAGGAACAACACGTTCGGGGCACTCGCGTTCAGCTCGTTCGGAGCCTTCTGGCTCGCCTACGCGGGCTACGCCAGGTTCATCGCTCCCGGGCTGCCGAAATCGACGGCCTACCAGGCGACGGGTCTGTTCCTGGCCGTCTGGGGCTTCTTCACCCTGTACATGCTGGTCGCCTCACTCAGGACGACGGCCGCGGTGGCGCTGGTCTTCCTGGCCCTGTTCATCACCTTCGCCATCCTGGCCAGCGGCGAGCTCGCCCAGAGCACCCAGATCGTGAAGGTCGGCGGCTACGTCGTGATCTTGACCGGCGCCCTCGCCTGGTACGCGTCCTTCGCCGGGGTCACCAACGCCACGTGGAAGCGCACCGTGCTGCCAACGCGGCCGCTCGAGTTCAGCCACAACGGCTCCGGCGGGGCGGGTGACGGCAGGGGCGGCAACGGCGACGGCCGCAGCCAGACCCGCGACAGGACCACCGCCCAGGGTCGGTAGACCGTCCGGGGTCGCCGACGGAGCGACTCCCCTCGTCTGCCACCCCCAGGCGGGGATTGCAACCCGCCTGGGGGCGGCCGAGCCGCCCGAAGGGGCGCGTCGACACCCCATTAGGCTCGCTGGGCGTGCATCCCGATCGTTGCGACGCCCTGTTGGTGGTGTCCTTCGGCGGGCCGGAGGGCCCCGATGACGTCCTCCCGTTTCTCGAGAAGGTGACCGCCGGGCGCAGCGTGTCCCGCCAGCGCCTGCTCGAGGTGGCCGAGCACTACCACCACTTCGGCGGCGTGAGCCCGATCAACGCCCAGAACCGGGCCCTCGTCGCCGCCCTCGAAGCCGAGCTGGCCGCACGGGGATGGCGGCTCCCCGTGTACTGGGGAAACCGCAACTGGCATCCACTCCTCGCCGACACGATGCGCCAGATGGCCGGAGACGGCATCGGCCGGGCGCTCGCCTTCGTGACTTCGGCCTTCAGCTCCTACCCGGGGTGCCGCCAGTACCTCGACGACATCGAGCGGGCCCGAGCAGAGGTGGGCGACCGCGCCCCGGAAGTGGGCAAGCTCCGGGCGTTCTACAACCATCCCGGTTTCGTCCGGCCTATGGCGCGCGGCGTGGAAGCCACCCTCGCCGCCGTGCCCGAGCAGCGACGGCGACAGACGCACCTGGTCTTCACCGCCCACAGCATCCCGGTGGCCATGGCCCGGTCGAGCGACTACGAGGCGCAGCTCCAGGAGGCCTGCCGGCTGGTGTGCGGGCTGCTCGGCGAGCGCTACCGGTGGGACCTCGTGTACCAGAGCCGCAGCGGCCCACCCGGACAGCCGTGGCTGGAGCCGGACGTCGTCGACCACCTCGAGACGCTGGCCGCGGTGGGAGTCGACGACGTCGTCATCGTCCCCATCGGGTTCGTCTCGGACCACATGGAGGTCCGCTTCGACCTCGACGTCGAGGCGGCGGCGAAGGCCGACAATCTGGGACTGCAGGCCCATCGGGCACCGACTGTCGGGACCGACCCCGAGCTCGTGGCCATGGTGGTCGACCTCGTTGCCGAGCGAGGTCGACAGGAGAGCGAGCGGTGCTGCATGGGATCCGATCCGCCCCTTCCCGACGTCTGCCCGCCCGGGTGTTGCCCAGGACCGGCGCGGCTAGCGCACTAGCGCACGGCCGTCCGCACCCGTGCGCTGGCGTCGTCGACGCTCGCGGCCAGGTCCACGACCCGATCGAGGGCGCTCACGACCAACACCCGTCGCACCGGCGACTCTTGGGGGACCACGACGGCCAGGTGCTGCCGACGCCGTTGGAGCCGCTCGCTGAGCCGGTGCAGGAGGCTGATCCCGGCGCTGTCGATGTAGGCCACGCCCGACAGGTCGACGACGAGCCCGGCAGCGGAGTTGGGCACCGCCTTGGCCACACGCGCCCCGAGCCGGTCGGCGTTGGACAGGTCGACCTCCTCCTCGATGCGCACGACCACGACCTCTGCGCTGGGGGCGGGCTCCTCGGTGTTGCCGACGCCAGGTGCCGAGAACGACGTTTCCCGAGGTTGGGGCTGGCTACCGAGCTGGCGCCGGAGGTGAACGGCCGTCCCGTGAGGGCCCGGGATCACCTCTACCTCGTCGGTGAGCGAGCTCATGAGGTGAAACCCGCGCCCTCCGGGGCGTTCGGCACGAGGACGCCAGTGTCCCGAGTCGGTGACGGTGATCATGACCTCGCCGCCACTCTCGGTGGCCTCGATCCGGAGGACCCCGTCCTCCCCAGGGCCGTAGGCGTGCTCGAGGGCGTTGGCGGCGGCCTCGCCGCACGCGAGCACCAGGTCCTCGACCTCGCCCCGTTCCGCTCCGGCCTGCGAAAGCCATTGCCGCAGTGCCCGACGGGCGGGAGCGAGCAGCCGGGGATCGCCGGGGATGGTCAGCTCGAACCGCTCGCGCTCGGGCGGCGTGAGGCGCAGCGCCAGCAAGGCGACGTCGTCCGACGAGCCCTCGGCGCCGAGAGCCTCGACCAGCCGATCGCAGAGGGACTCGATGTCACCGTTGGAGCCGGCAGCCGCCCGCAGCAGGTTCCCCAGGCCGTCGTCGATCGTCGCCCCCCGCCGCTCGACCAGGCCGTCGGTGTAGAGGACGACCGTCGAGCCGGGTCGGAGCACCTCGACGGTCTCTCTGGCGGTTCCCGGCTCGATGCCCAGGGGAGCAACGGGATGTAGGGAGAGGAAGCGTGCCGTGCCGTCCGGCTCCACGACGAGCGGTGGGGGGTGACCGGCGCTCGTCAGGCTCAGGGTCGCGCTGTCCGGCTCCACCACGCCGAAGATGAGGGTGGCCATCTGGGGCACGTCGAGGTTCTGGATCAGGTTGTTGACCCGGTTCACGACCGTCGCCGGCGATCCGCCCTCGAGCGCGCACGCCCGCACGGCCAGCTGCAGCTGGCCCATGATGGCCGCGGCCGGTACTCCCCGCCCGACCACGTCGCCGATGACGACCCCGAGACGACCCGCTCCCAGCGGGAAGACGTCATACCAGTCCCCCCCGACGTCCAGGCCGGCGCCGCCCGGTAGGTAGCGGGCCCCGAGGACGAGGCCGGGCAGCTCCGGTAGCGCCTTGGGCAGGAGGCTGTGCTGGAGGGTCACGGCGATGCGCCGCATCTCCTCGTAGACCTGGGCGTTGTGCAGCGCTTCCGAGGCCATCTGGGCGAACTGGGCGAGGATGGCCTCGTCCAGCGGGCCCAGCCCGTCGCGACTTCCCCATACCGCGATGACACCCTCGGTGGTCCCCCGCGGACCGGTGATGGGCACCGTGAGCCAGCTGGCGACGGAGGTGGGTCGGGTCTGACCGCTGCGCACCACCTCGGTCATCGCCGCAGCGACCGCCGCCGGTACCTCCGAGGTGGAGGACTGCAGGACATCCTCCTCGGCATGGAACCGGATCGCCGCCTCCCCACCTCCGGCGACCACCAGGGCCTGCTTGGCGATCTCCGGGAACCGGTCGGCGAGCGACGGACGGGCGATTACGGCGACCGACGCCTCGGCCAGGGTCTGGAGACGAGCCACGTGGCCCTGCTCGACCCGGGCGCGCTCCTGGGCTTCCCAGAAGCCCCGCTGGGCCATGTCGAACGCGGCCATTCCCTGGAGCAGGAACTGCGTGCCGGCCTCGGCCCGTGCCTCCGAGTCCCCCGCCCCCGCGCCACCCCCTGCCGCTGCGCCGCCGCGCGAACGACCCATGGCCGCCAGGTGAATGCTGGCGATCTCGAGCAGGCTGATGCCCTCGGACAGCGCCCGCCGGCCCAGCTCGTAGGCGACGCTCAGCCCCGCTTCGCTCCGGGAGGCGAGATGATCGCCCAGCGCCGCCTCGTAGTCGTGACGGAACTTGTCGATGGCCGCGCTCACGACTGTTCCGTCCCGTAACGGGCGACGAGCACCAGAGCGTCGTCGTTCGGCCGGGCCAGGTTCTCGAGGACGCGGTCGGCCAGGCGGGCGGGTCCCGCCGCCACGTTCGCTTCCTCGGCGAACGTCGTGGCGATGCCGTCAGTTGCCATCAGGAGCATGTCGCCGGGCTGGAGGTCGACGGTCCTCGGGCGCAGCGTCGGGAGCTGATGGCCGACTATGCCGCCGAGGAGCAGCGCCCACTCGATGGACGAGCCGCCGGGCGCGTTGCCCGAGGGGACGCCCCGGAGCAGCGCCGCCTCGACGTTGCCCACGCCCAGCCAGCTCATCGACCCGTTCGTGGCGCTGATGCTGGCCACGGTGACCGCAGCGCCGCGCGTTCGGGCCAGCGCCGTGTGGCACAGCAGGAGGAGAACCTCGACCGGCTCGGCTGCGTTCTCGCGCAGCACGTCTACCGCCTGCTCGGCGGCGGAGGCGGCCTCCGGACCGTGACCGAGCCCGTCGATCACCGCCACGAGCGCCTCGGTGTCGGTGACCCGCACCACACACTGATCACCGGACACCGACTCGCCGGGGATGGGCCGGGCGGCCACGCCCCACTCGAGGAGCCCGTTGGCGCCGCACTCAGCCACGATCCGGCGCCCACTTGCACATGATGACCGTCGTCCCGATGCCGGCCTCGGACCGCACCTCGAACTCATCCATCAGCCGACGGGCTCCGGGTAAGCCGAGACCCATTCCGTCAGCGGTCGAATAGCCGTCCTCGAGCGCCCGCTGCAAGTCGCCGATGCCGGGACCCTCGTCGCGCGCCTCCATGCTGATGCCAACTCGGCCATCGCCGTTCACGATCCGGAGGAGGATCTCGCCTCGGCCCGCGTAGCTGGTGATGTTGCGCGCCACCTCGGAGATGGCGGTGGCGATGAAGGTCAGGTCGATCCGCGAGAAACCGAGCCGCTCGGCGAGCTCTCGCCCCTTCTGGCGGGCGAGGACGATGTCGGTATCGGACGTGATCGGTATGACGAGATCATCCGCCACGGCCGTCGCCGCCCCACATCCGGGTCCGCTGGTCCAGGAAGGCGAGGCCCTCCTCGAGGTCCAAGGCCGTGTGGACGTCCTCGAGGCTCATCCCGAGCTGGACCATCGCGAACGCCACCTCGGCCTGGATCCCCACGATGACGGTGACCGCACCACGAAGGTCCGTCATGTGGGCGATCGTCTGCAGCGACCGGGCGGCGAACGAGTCCATCACGTCGAGGGCCGTGACGTCGACGATGATGCCCCTGGACCGATACCGGCTGACCTGGTCCATGAGGTCGTCCTGCAACGAGAGCGCCTCGCTGTCGGTCATGGCCGACTGGATGGACGCGATCAGGTACGTCCCTTGCTTGAGAATGGGAACGGACACCAGCGACGGTCCGATCCGCAGACCTAACGCATCTCGGCGACTGGCTCGCCACTGCGGCTGACCTCGTAGCCGAGGAGCCGCTCGGCCTCCTCGATGCCGCCCTGGAGGTCGCCGACTGCGTTCATCTTGGAGAGGTCGACGCCGATGGTCACCAGGGTGAGCGCGATCTCCGACGAGAGGCCGGTGATGATGACGCTGGCCCCCATCAGCCGTGACGCCTCGACGGTCTGCACGAGGTGGTTGGCCACGGTCGAGTCGATCGCCGGGACACCCGTGATATCGATAACGACGACCTTGGCCCTATTTGTACGAATTCCCCGCAGCAGTTGCTCGGTCACCTGGCGTGCACGCTGGCTATCCAGCACCCCGATGATAGGCAAAATGAGCAGCCGCTCCCGCACCTGCAATACCGGGGTGGACAGCTCGCGGATCGCCTCCTGCTGCTGACGGATGATCCGCTCGCGCTCCTGCACGAAGCTCACACCGACGGTGTTGGCGATGCGGTTGGCCGCCGGCTCGTAGGCCTCCAGGGCGCGGTTCAGCAGCTCGAAGTCGCTCTGGTACTTCTCGAACAGCGAGCGGGCCAGGACGTCGCGCAGCAGCAGGACGATCCCGAGGACCTCCTCGGTCTCCACTCCTCGGGGGATGATCCGCTCCGACAGGTTGCGGGCGTAGTCCTGCAGCGCCTCCACGCTCCCGGTCTCCAGCACCTCGACGTAGTTGTCGTACACCGAGGTCGCCTCCGAGAAGAGCTCCTCCGGTGTCATCGCCATGAGCAGGTTGGCGTTGGTGATCCGCCGAGCCCACTCCTCCCGCAACGGAGTGCGGTTCTCGCGAAGGTGAGCCACGAGCTCGGGTAAGAGAGCGTCGCTGGTGACGGTCGTCTCCAGCGGCCGGTAAGAGTTGACCTCTTGAGCCATCGCGTCTCCTCCAATGATCCCGGGAGCTGCGTCGTTTCTGGCGAAAGGCGAGGTGCGATGCTCCTCGACTGGTTGGGAACCATAGAGCGCCCCTTGCGTAGCGCGCAATCAGGGTGAATAGCGGTCCCCCGTCATGGGGAGGGAAGAGCCAAGGGGGCGACGGGGGTAGCCTCCCCACCACGGACGTCATAGAGCGGTTCCTCGATCGGATGGTCGCCCACGACTGGGCGGGCGTCGCGGACTGTCTGGCACCTGACGTCGTGCGCATCGGGCCGTTCGGGGACACCTACTCGCCGAGGGAAGGGTACGTGGCCTTCCTCGCCGACCTCATGCCGCAGCTGTCCAACTACTCGATGAAGGTGGCCCGGGTGACCTACGGCGGCACAGCCGGCCCGGGAGGCCGGCCCGAGCACAGAGCCGCAGTGGCCGAGTTGAGCGAGACCTTGGACGTCGACGGCGCCCCCCTCGAGACACCTGAGGCGCTCGTCTTCGACATCGACGCTGCCGGGCAGATCGCCCGAATCGCGGTGTACATCCAGCGCCGGGACTAGGCCTCGACCTGGACGGAGCGGCCTGCCTGCCAGCGGCGCAGGACCAGGTAGCTCCCTTTGAGGGCGGCGTGGTCCCAGGCGCCGAAGCCCATGATCGTGCCGTCGAGGCCGCTGGCCGCGGGGAGGCGCTTCACGCGCTCCAGGCCGTCCTTCACACCGGCGCGCGTCAGATGCGCCGATCGGGCGACGCCCTCGGCCACCAGGCGCCCGAGGTCGTAGGCGGCGAGGCC
The DNA here is from genome assembly GCA_963717645.1 of uncultured Actinomycetes bacterium. Classification (GTDB taxonomy): domain Bacteria; phylum Actinomycetota; class Acidimicrobiia; order Acidimicrobiales; family AC-9; genus AC-9. Next base: position 111,928 of record CAVQWQ010000009.1, read on the forward strand.
GAGGGGACCGGCGGCAGCGCGCTTCGAACGCTCACGAAGGGAGGCCCGAACCCGGTTGTCGTCGGCGACGTTGTCGACGTAGACCCAGCCCTCCCAGGCCTCGCGCCAGTCGGGCCGCGCGTAGCCGAACATCAGCGAGGAGTTGGCCACGACGGGGACCTCCCAGCCCTGCGCAGCACGCGCCAGTGACACCGCCCGGGCTGCGACCCCCAGTCCGAGGTAGACGAGGACCTCGGGGTCGCCCACCCGAAGCCGGGCGACGGTGGGCCCGACGTCCTCGCTCAACGGTGAGACGGCGGCGGTGCCAGCGATCTCCACGTCCAGCCGGGCGCAGCTCTCGGCGAAGAACTCGGCGTAGCGCCGTCCGACCGGCGAATGGTCGTGGATCACCGCCGCCGACCGGAGCGATCGCTGCACGATGTGCTCGGCCAGGACGGCGGGCTCCTCTTCGAGCGATCCGACCTGATAGTGGTACATGAGCTCGCTGCGGGTGATCTCCCCGCCCGTGTAGTTGATGCAGGGCAGGCCGCAGGAGTCGGCAAGCGACTTCACCACCAAGCCGTTGTCGCTGATGGACGGCCCGAGGGCGGCGACCACGCCGGTGGTCTCCAGCTCCCGGAACACCCCCTCCACGCCGTGCGCGGTCCCGGCCGGCAGCCCGGGAGCCTGTCGGGGCACGAGCTCCACGGGTCGGTCGAGCCGCCCGCTGGCGGCCACCTCGTCGACACCGATCCGAACGGCCTCCTCGAACCCTGCTCCCCCGTCGGCCTGGGGGAAGTCGTAAAGGATGCCGATCAGGACGGGGGCCGCCACGGCGGCGCAGCATAGGACGAACCGCGCCGAAGCTGCCGGGCTCTCGCCGCGGGCCTCGATAAGGGCGCGGTTCCACCTTCTGTCGAAATGGGTCCCGCGCGCCTCAGCTGCCACGCCCCCTTTCCCGCCACGGAAGGTGGAACGGAACGAAGATCCTCGGCACGCTCGCCCGGGCTAGGGTGACGCGAGCGTCAGTCGAGGTGACCACGTGGGAGTGGGACGGCCATGCAGACCGAAGACCTGATCCTCGTGAGCGTGGACGACCACGTGGTGGAGCCGCCGGCCATGTTCGAGGGCCGGCTCCCGGCCCGGCTGGCCGAGCTCGCTCCCCGGGTCGTGCGCAAGGACGATGGCACCAACGCGTGGGTCTACGACGGCAAGGAGGCCACCAACATCGGGCTCAACGCCGTGGCCGGGCGGCCGCCAGAGGAGTACGGGGTCGAGCCCACGGCGTTCGAGGAGATCCGGCCCGGCTGCTACGACATCCACCGTCGGGTCCGCGACATGGACGCCAACGGTGTGCTCGGGTCGATGTGCTTTCCGTCGTTTCCCAACCTGTGCGGCCAGCTGTTCGCCCGGGCGAGCGATCCCGAGGTCTCCCTCGCCGTGCTGCGCGCCTACAACGACTGGCACATCGAGGAGTGGTGCGGCACGTACCCAGGCCGGTTCATCCCGCTCGCCATCCCGCCGATCTGGGACCCGCAGGCGATGGCCGACGAGGTGCGCCGGGTGGACGCCATGGGCTGCCACGCCGTGTCCTTCTCCGAGAACCCGGCCAAGCTCAAGCTCCCGAGCCTGCACAGTGACCACTGGGACCCCTTCTGGTCGGCCTGCGCGGACCTGGGCACGATCGTGTGCCTGCACATCGGGTCCTCGTCGTCGCTGGTCATCACGGCACCGGACGCGCCCATCGACGTGTTGATCAGCCTCCAGCCGATCAACATCGTGCAGGGAGCCGCCGACCTGCTGTGGTCACCGGTGCTCCGAGAGTTCCCATCGCTTCGCTTCGCACTCTCCGAGGGCGGCATCGGCTGGATCCCGTACTTCCTCGACCGCATGGACTGGATCTACCAGCGCCACCATGCCTGGACCGGTCAGGACTTCGGCGACCAGCTGCCGAGCCAGGTCTTCCGCGACCGGGTCGTCACCTGCTTCATCGACGACCCGGCCGGCGTGGAGGCCAGGCACCGCGTCGGTGTCGACACCATCACCTGGGAATGCGACTACCCCCACTCCGACTCGACCTGGCCGCAGTCGCCCGAGACGCTCATGAAGTCGCTCGTTGGAGTCGGGGACGACGAGATCGACGGCATCACCCACCGCAACGCCATGCGCCACTTTCGCTTCGACCCCTTCGCCCACCGATCCCGGGAGGCGTGCACGGTCGGAGCGCTCCGCGCCGGCGCGGCCGACGTGGACGTCGCACCGAGGAGCACGGGTAAGGTGCGGGCGAACCGGATGACCAAGGCGACCGATCTGACCCGCCGCCGCTCCTAGTTGCCGGGCCGGCCTAGCCCGGGAGGCCCTCGAACAGGTCGCGCTCGACCGTTCCGTCGGGCGTCCTGCCGCGCAGGATGAACCACTCCTGGCCGAAGGCGGCGGCGAAGGCATCCGCCGGGAGCGAGAGAAAGAACGACGAGTCCGGGATCTGGCTGGCGTGCACGGCCATCGCTTCTCGCTTCTTGTCCAGGTAGGCGGTGACGTCGACGACGGTGGTGATCTCGTCCTCCGAGACGCCCAGGTCCATGGCGTCGGGGTCGGGCATGTCCTCCTCGGCGACCTCGGGCGGCCGCTGGGCCCCCAGCCGGCGTACGTGATCGCGGCTGATCGTGGCCTCGTAGACCTTGGGCACCCCGGCCCTCTCCGCGGCCCGCACCCCGACCCGGTGCACCTGGATGTGGTCGGGATGGCCGTAGGTGCCATGGTCGTCGTAGACGGTGAGCACCTCGGGCCGCTCCTCGGCCAGGATGGCGGCGAGCCTGCCGGCCGCCTCGTCGACCTCGGCCCGCCAGAAGGACCCCGGGCGATCGTTCTCCGGCGTTCCCATCATGCCCGAGTCGACGTAGCCCAGGACCTCGCAGCGGGCCACGCCCAGCACGGCGGCGGCCTGCTCGAGCTCGGCCACCCGGCGATCGGCAAGTCGCTCATCCCCCCGCAGCACGCCCTCGACGACCTCGCCGTGCTCGCCCTTCGTCGCTGTCACGAGCACCACGCGGTGGCCCTCGGCGGCCGCCTTGGCCATGACCCCTGCGGTGGCGATGGCCTCGTCGTCGGGGTGGGCGTGGAACGTGACCAGGGTGGACATGCAGGCATCCTCGCGCGGCGGCGGCGACGAGCCGAACCACCACAAAACGGTCGCAACCGGAAGGGCATCACTGGGCAGCCGTCGAACCAAATCCGGTCAAGCCCCTGACGCGTCGTCAGCCACGGCCAGCGGCGGGCGGGAGCTGAGCCCGGTGATCCGCCCTCCGACCTGCTCAAATCGGGCAAATGGTTATCATCGGACCGGATCGGGGCTTGCCCCGGGAGGCGGGGAACAGATGAGGATCAGGAGGCCGTGGGCGCGGTCGAGCCGGGTGGCCGTTTGCCTCACCGCCGCCGCTGGGCTCCTGCTGACCAGCTGCGGCGCCCGGCTGAGCCCCCGCCAGCTGGCGGAGGCCCTCGGGACGAACGGGGGGACGGGACTGAACGCCGGGGGCCAGGGGTCCTCGGGCGCAGGCGGCGTCGGTGCGGGCGCCGGCACGGCATCCACCGCCGCCGGCCCCCTCGCTGGTGGCGGCGCAGGCGCCACCGGAGCTGGCGCGGGGGGTGGGACCGGCGGCAGGACGGGCGGCGCGGGCCTCAACACGTTGCCCCCCGGCGGGAACGGGGGCGCCACGGATCTCGGCGTGACGCCCAACTCGATCACGGTGGGCAACATCTCGACCCTCACCGGCCCGGTGCCGGGCCTGTTCGCCGGAGCGGTCAACGGCACCGACGCCTTCTTCGCCTATCAGAACAGCCAAGGAGGGGTCTTCGGCCGGCAGCTCAAGGTCAACGCCGGCGACGACCAGTTCGACTGCGGCCAGAACAAGGCCGTGACCCAGTCCGACGTCCCGAAGGTCTTCGCCTTCGTCGGCTCCTTCTCGCTCTACGACAACTGCGGCGCCCAGGTCATGGGCCAGAACCCAGGCGTGTCCGACGTCCACGTGGCCCTGTCCAAGGACGCCCAGGTCGAGGCCAACGGCTTCTCGGCCAACCCCCTCAAGTCCGGCGCCGCCACGGGGCCGTTCCAATACGTCAAGGGCCTGCACCCCGACGCCCTCAGTTCGGTGGGGTCCCTGGTCGGCGACGTCCAGTCGGCCAAGGACGCGTGGGTCGGCGAGAAGGCGGCCATGCAGTCGCTCGGTTACAACTTCACCTACGAGCGCAAGTACGAGCCGACCGAGACCGACTTCACGGCCGACATCGTCCAGATGAAGTCCAAGAACGTGAAGGCGGTCGTCCTCATCGCCGCCGACGTGAAGGGCATCGCCCGCATCCAGCAAGCGGCCCAGCAGCAAGGCTGGCACCCCGAGGTGTGGCTGCTCGGCGCCTCCGCCTACGACTCCACCTTCCTCCCCCTGGCGGGGAGCGCCGCCGAAGGAAGCCTGATCTACCTGCAGAGTGCCATGTACCTGGGCGAGGACTCGGGAAGCGTGCCCGAGGTCGGCCTCTTCCAGACATGGATGCACCGCACCCACCCCGACGCCAACTCCGATCTCTTCGCCGCCTACGGCTGGTCGTCGGCCCGGCTGTTCGTGCAGGCACTCCAGGCCGCGGGCCCGCGCGCGACCCGCGCCTCGCTTCAGGCCGCCCTCAAGACGATCCACCAGTTCAACGCCAACGGGTTCCTCGCGAACGACGACCCTGCCGGCAAGGTGCCGCCCGTCTGCTACGTGGTGGTCAAGGTCTCTGGCGGCCGCTTCTCCCGGCTCGACCCGCCCAACGGCTACCGGTGTGACGGCTCCTACTTCGGCGGCTGAGCGGCCGTGACGACCTTCCTTTCCTTCACCATCGTCGGGATCGTGGTCGGCTGCATCTACGCACTCACCTCCACTGGCCTGGTCGTCACCTACATCAGCTCGGGGATCTTCAACTTCGCCCACGGCGCCATCGGGATGGTGGCCGCCTTCGCCTACTGGGAGCTGACCGTCAAGGACGGCTGGCCGGTTCCGCTGGCGCTGCTGTTCGTGCTGTTCGTGCTGGCTCCCGTCATGGGCTTGCTCATCGATCGGCTGTTGATGCGCAACCTGCACGGCAAGCCCGAGGTCATCACGCTGGTGATCACCCTGGGCCTGATGCTGTTCCTCCTGGGCCTGGCCGAGATGCGCTGGGACCCCGGGTTCCCCCGGACGATCCCCAAGTTCTTCGCCGGCCACGAGGTGAGCCTGTTCGGCGTGGTCGTCACCTACCACCAGATCGTCGTGGTGGTCATCGCCGTGGCCGTGGCCATTGGGCTGCGACTGTTCCTGTTCCGCACCCGATCGGGCATCGCCCTGCGGGCGGTGGTCGACGACCCCGGGCTGGCGGCGCTCAATGGCGCCCCGCCGGCCCGGGTGCGGTCGATGGGCTGGGCCATCGGGGCCATGCTGGCCTCGCTGGCGGGGATCCTCCTCGCCCCGCTGGTGACCCTCGACATCCTGCTGCTGACGTTCCTCGTCATCAACGGCTACGCCGCGGCGATCGTGGGCCGACTGCGCAACCTCCCGCTCACCTTCGCCGGTGGACTGCTCCTCGGCCTCTTCGAGTCGTACGCCGTCGGCTATGTCCCCGGGAGCCTCCTCAGCCAGCTCCGCCCCACCCTGCCCGTCATCTTCTTGTTCGTCGCCCTGCTCATCCTGCCCCAGGACCGTTTGCGCGTGGGCCGGGCGGCCGGGCGACGTTCGACCCGGGTTCCGACGCTGCGGACCACGCTGATAGCGGCGGCCGGGTTCGTCATCGTGGCCTGGTTCGTATCGGGCCAGCTGTCGGTGACGAACCTGATCACCGGCGGCGAAGGACTGGTCGTCGCGCTGGTCCTGCTGTCGCTGCTGATGCTCACCGGCTACGGAGGTCAGATCTCGGCGGCCCAGCTCAGCTTCGTCGGCTTTGGCGCCTTCGCCATGGGAAAGCTCGGCCACGGCGGCTCCCTGGTTGGCGTCCTCGCCGCCGTGGGGCTGGCGGCGACCGTCGGCGCCCTGGTGGCGCTGGTGACCCTGCGGGTGCGGGGCCTCTACCTGGCCTTGAGCACGGTCGCCTTCGCCGAGGCCATGGTCTACATCTTCTTCGACAACAACAACGTGTTCGGCCAGGGCGGAGCCCTGTCGGTCGCGCGCGTCCATCTGCCCGGGATCTCGCTCCAGAGCGACCGCGCCTTCTTCGTCGCCTGCGCCATGGTGTTCGCCGCTGCCGCCGTCGGGGTCCTCGCCCTGCGACGGGCGTCCTTTGGCCGGCGACTGGCGGCCATGTCCGACAGCGCCGCCGCCTGCGCCACCCTCGGGATGAACATCGCCTGGACCAAGCTGGCGGTGTTCACCCTCTCGGCTGGGCTCGCCGGGCTGGCTGGCGTGCTGTTCGGCGGCCTGCGGGGCTCGGTGGGCAGCAATGACTTCGCGATGCTCAACAGCCTGGCCCTGCTCCTGCTGCTGGCCATCTGGGGCCTCGACTCGGTCACGGGGGTGCTCCTCGCCGGGCTCACCTACGCCTTGTTCCCCGTGATCCAGGCCCACGTGCCGAGCATCCACAGCCTGCAATTCCTGGCCATCGGGTTGGGTGCCCTCGGCCTGGCCAGGAACCCCGACGGTGTGATGAGCCAGTTGGCGCCGGCGGGCGACGCGGTGCGCAGGTTGTGGGCGAGGAGGGGGGCGGTGGCGCCGACCCCGGCGGGCCGAGCCGAAGCCGAGGTCGGTGTGGACGAGGCTGAGGAGGAGAGCCTTGCCGGCGTTGCAGGCTGAACGGGTCAGCGTTCGCTTCGGCGGGGTCGTCGCCGTGGACCGGGTCGACCTCTCGCTCGAGCCGGCAGCCATCACCGGCCTGATCGGACCCAACGGGGCGGGAAAGACGACCATCTTCAACGTCCTCGGCGGCCTGCAGCAGCCGACCGAGGGAAGGGTCAGGCTCGACGGCAGGGACATCACCCGGCTGAAGGCCCACACCCGCGCCCGACGGGGCATGGCTCGGACCTTCCAGCGCCTGGAGATCTTCGGATCGCTCAGCGTGCGCGACAACATCCAAGTGGCGGCCGAGATCCGCAAGGCCTGGGCCCGAGACCGGTCTCGTCCCGCAGCCGTCGCCGAGGAGCTCATCGGCCGCATCGGTCTGGAGGAGTTGGCGAACGCGCGCGTCGACTCCGTTCCCACCGGCACCGCCCGTTTGGTGGAGCTGGCCCGAGCCCTCGCAACCCGGCCGACAGTGCTGCTGCTCGACGAGCCCGGCTCTGGCCTCGACCACCAGGAGACCGGTGTGCTCGGCGACGTGCTCGTCGACCTGGCGTCGGAAGGGATGGCGGTGCTGCTGGTGGAGCACGACGTGGAGCTGGTCATGCGGGTGTGCGACCGCGTCAACGTCCTCGACTTCGGCCGGCTCATCGCCGAGGGCACGCCGGCCGAGGTGCAGCGGGATCCTGCGGTGCAGGCCGCCTACCTCGGTGCGAGCGACGAGGAGCTGGAGATGGCCGGCCCGGGAGGCAGCCCCGTGGAAGAGGCGGGGGTCGGATGAGCGCGCCTGCCCTCGAGCTGCGCGACATCCGGGCCGCCTACGGCCGCATCGAGGTCGTGCACGGCGTGGACCTGGTGGTCCCCCGCTCGTCGGTCTTCGCCCTCCTCGGGCCCAACGGTGCGGGCAAGACGACACTCCTCGGCGTTGCCGGCTGCCAGATGGAGCCCACCACGGGCTGCGTGCACATCGCCGGGGTGCACGTGAACGGCGCCTCGCCCGAGGCCCTGGCCCGCCACGGGGTGTGCACGATCCCCGAAGGGCGCGGCGTGTTCGCCAACCTCTCCGTGATCGAGAACCTGCGGATGATGACGTTCCGCAACGACCTGCGGCCGAAGGACGTCGAGGAGCGGGCCTTCTCGCGCTTTCCTCGCCTCGGCGAGCGTCGCCACCAGCTGGCGGGCACCCTGTCGGGGGGCGAGCAGCAGATGCTCGCCATGGCCCGGGCGGTCACGACCGACCCCGCCCTCCTGCTGCTGGACGAGATCTCGATGGGCCTGGCGCCGCGCATCGTGGCCGAGCTGTACGAGCTGGTCGGTCAGCTGGCGGCCGAAGGGATCGCCATCCTGCTGGTCGAGCAGTTCGCCCGCACAGCCATGGCCGTGGCCGACTTCGCCGCGGTGATGGCCCAGGGCCGGATCACGCGTATCGGGGAGCCGGCGGACGTGGCCGACGCCGTGTCCGGTGCCTATTTTGGGGAGGTGGCATGAGCGTCAAGGAGGCCCTCAGAAGGCGGCGGGGACGGTCCACGCTTGCGGCGGGTCTGGTCCTCGTCGCCACGGGCGGGGTGGGCTTGGCCACCACGCTCACGGCCCACGCCGACCAGTCGGGAACGTCCGCCTTCGGCGGGTACTCGATCACGGCCACGGCGCCGGGCGTCGAGGTCACCGAGGACGAGCCCAGCGCCCAGGCCCACCCAGAAGCCCAGGGAGCGGTTCCCGAGTCCTCGTCGCTCCTGTCGTCGGGGCCCGTGGGGTACGCCTTGTCCACCGTGGCCTGGCCTGGCGCAACCGCGGCCAATGGCGGCCAGCTTCTGTCGCTGGTGTTCCCCGGTCCCGCGGGAGCGGTGGTGCCCGACGCCGTGACCGGGCTCGTCCAGGGCGAGGCGGCGCTGGTCAACTACCCGATCCGGGCCGAGGCCCGCAGCGGCACGAACCCAGACGCCTCCTACAACCAGGTGCCGGCGGCCGATCTCACGGCCCACGCCGACGCGAACCGCGTCGAGGGTGTGGCCCAGGTGAAGGGTGCGGACCAGCCCGGCGGGGCCACCTACGGCACCATGCGCTCCGACAGCGCCAGCACGCTGACCGACAACCAGGCCAAGGCCGTGGCCAACAGCACCGTCAACAACATCGCCCTGGCCGGCGGGGCGGTGAAGATCGCCTCGGTGACCAGCACGGCACAAGCCCTCAGCGACGGCACCACGTCGAAAACGGGCGGCGGCACGACGGTTGCCGACATGACGATCGGCGGCCAGCGGGCCTACTTCGACCAGACCGGCGTGCACGCCGGCTCGGCCGGCCAACCGGTGAACGCGGCGGCCGATCAGATCCTCGACCAGGCATTGGCCAGCTTCGGCATGAAGACCTTCGTCAGCACGCCCCAGAGCCAGACCAGCGGGGCCACGGCGAGCTACACGGCGGGCTCGCTGCTGTTCACCTGGGACCCACCGAGCAATCCCAGCCAGAACGTCATCACCGTGACCCTCGGTGGCGCCCGAGTGGCGGTCAACGCCACGCCGAGCTTCCAGAGCGGCGCCACGACCGACACCGGCGCCGCGGGGACCGACTCAGGGACCGGAGCCGCGTCCGCCGCGCCGGCAAGCAGCGACACGGGCGGAGCGGGCTCGTCGGACCTGGCCGGCTCCACCCCGCTCGGTGTCGCCGCACCCGCGACGGGCACGGGTGCGCCTGGAGGACAGGCCCAACCGACCGGGACCGTCGGCATCTCACCTGTGGCGTTCTTCGGGGGCATCGGCAGCGCGTGGATCGTGTTGACCGTGGCCGGCGCGGCGTTGGCTGCCCTGGGCGCGAGGCGGCTGGCTGACGATCTCCTCACCGGGCGGACCGCGACCAGCTGCCCCCTCGACGACTAGCAGGAGCCGGCCATGGCCATCACCACTCCGTCATCACCGGCCCACGACAGCGGGCCCGAGGCCGCCGGCGCCGAGACGCCGGGCGCCGAGTCGACTCCACTCAACCCGTCGGCGGGTGTCGACGGCCGGCAGGCGCGCCTGGCCGACGGCCTGGCCCGCCTCCGCCGGCGGACCAAGCTGGTGGCCACCGAGCGCTGGCTGCTCGTCGCCGGCAGCGTGATGGTTCCCCTCGGCGGCATCCTGGTCATCCTGGGATGGTTCGGCGCCTCCCACACGGGCCGGCTCTTCGAGCAGATCCCCTACATGATCTCCGGGGGCCTCTTCGGTCTGGTGCTGGTGATCGCCGGGGGGTTCTCTTACTTCGGCTATTGGCTCGCCCGACTGGTGTCCGACGAACGCCAGCAGAGCCATCAACTGCTCGAGGCGCTCGAGAGGATCGAGGGCCATCTCGCCAACGGCTCGTCCGCCCCGGCGAGGGGCACAGCCCCCGCCCCGGCTCGGGCGCCGTTGTCCTCGACTCGGCCCGAGTTCGTCGCGACCACCAGCGGCTCCCTGTACCACCGGGCCGACTGCCTGGTGGTCACCGACCGCCCCACTCACGAGCTTCGGTCCGTGCGGGCCGGTGCCAAGGGCCGCTCCCCGTGCCGGATCTGCCTGCCGTTGGAGGATGGTGCTCTCGAGCCCCAAGCGCTGGCGTCCGACCCTGCCCCGCGTGATTGACTTGTCGTTCGACGCCGCGCGACAGGAGCTGTAGATGATATTCGTCGATGCCGATGCCCACGTGGCCGAAGGAACCTCGCTCGGACGGGGAGTGCTCGAGCGGTGGCCCGAGCACCTCTCTCTGCGCACCGACGGCAAGCCGGCGCTCGTCATAGAGGGGCGCAACTATCCCGAGCCCGAGGGCCCTGGCGCCGGATGTCCACCGGAGCACGGGCTGAGCCGGGCCCCCGGGATCAACCCCACCACGGTCAAGGGTGTGCTGGCCGACGCCGACCGTGACGGCATCGACACCATGGTCCTCTTCCCCAGCATGGGGCTGTGCGCCCCGAGCCTCGAGGACCCGGGCTTCGCCGCCGGCTTCGCCCGCTTCTACAACGAGTGGCTGGCGGGATGGTGCGCCGATGGCGGCGCACGCCTGCACGGCGTTGCCGTCGCCCCGATCGAGTGGCCGGAGACGGCGATCGACGTGATGCGCACCGCCAAGGAGCAGGGTCTCGTCGCCACCATGATCCCGCCCGCGCTCAAGCAGCGAAACCTCGACCATGCCGACCTCGACCCGTTCTACGCCGCGGCCGAAGAGCTCGACATGCCGCTGGCCGTGCACGGAGCGCCGGGGATCCACCTGCCCAAGATCGGGGTCGACCGGTTCGACAACTACATCCAGGTCCACTGCGTCAGCTTCCCCTTCGACCAGATGACGGCCATGACCGCACTCGTGAGCGGGGGCGTGTTCGACCGCCATCCCGGCCTGCGAGTGGCCTTCCTCGAAGCAGGCGTGGGATGGGTGCCCTACTTCTTGGACCGGATGCACGAGCATTACGAGAAGCGCGGGAGCTGGATCCCCCGCGGGTGGACGCGCGATCCCTACGAGTACTTGCGGGCAGGCAACGTCTACGTCACCTGCGAGCCGGACGAGCCGATCCTCCCGGGAGTGATCGACGTTCTCGGCTCCGACTTCGTGATGTTCGCCAGCGACTACCCGCATTGGGACGGTGACTGGCCCGAGAGCACCAAGCACCTCCGCAGCCGCGGTGACATCAGCGACGAGGACCGCACGAAGATCGCGGGAGCGAACGCCCAGCGCTTCTACGGCCTCGGCTAGTCACGTTGATCAAAGGCCTGCGGGTCGTCGACCTGTCCACCGAGATCGCCGGACCGTACTGCACCAAGCTGCTGGCCGACGCCGGCGCTGACGTGGTGAAGGTCGAGGCCCGCGAGGGTGACCCGATGCGCTCTTGGACTGCGTCGGGAGCCAAGCTCGGCGACTACGACGGGGCTCTGTTCCGCTTTCTCAACACCTCCAAGCGCTCGGTCGTAGGCCGGCTCGGGGACGGCCCGGTCGACAAGCTGGTGGGTGCCGCCGACCTCGTGGTCGAGAGCACGGCCGGCCCGGGAGTCGACGTCGGGGCGCTGCACCACGCGAATCAGGGCCTGACCGTGCTGTCCATCTCCCCCTTCGGCCGACGGGGTCCCTGGTCGGAGCGGCCCGCCACCGAGTTCACCCTGCAGGCCTGGTGCGGCTCGACCGGCGCCCGAGGCGTCCCTGACGGGCCTCCCCTGTACGCCGGCGGACGCTTGGGCGAGTGGGTGGGGGGCGCCTACGCGGCCGTCGCCGCCATCGCGGGTGTGACTCGCAGCCGCCGGCGCGGGCGGGGCGAGCACGTCGACCTTTCACTGCTCGAGTGCATGTGCATGTCGATGAACACCTACGCGCCGTTGTTCGCCAGCTTCACGGGCTGGAAGTCGGCGCCGGGTCCGGCGCGGACGGTGGAGCTCCCGTCCATCGAGCCCACGGCGGACGGCTATGTCGGGTTCTGCACGATCACCGGTCAGCAGTTTCGTGACTTCCTCGTCCTCATCGAGCGGCCCGACCTCCTCGACGACCGGGACCTGGCCACTGCGCCCGGGCGCACCCGGCGGATGCGGGAGTTCCTGGAAGCCGTCCACCCCTGGACCCGGCGGCGCACCACGGAGCAGATCATCGAGCTCGCCACTCTGCTGCGCATCCCGGTGGCGCCGATCGCCACCGGCGAGACGGTGACCGACTTCGCGCACTTCCGGGAGCGGGGCACGTTCGTGCGCCACCCCGGCGCTCATTTCGTCCAGCCGAGGGTGCCCTACCGGATCGGAGACGCCCCTCGGGCGACGTTCCGCCCCGCTCCGACGCTGGGCGAGCACTCCGGGACGGTGACGTGGCCGGCCCGGGAGGCCGGCCCGAGGGAGTGGCCGGCCCGGGAGGCCGGCCCGAGGGAGTGGGGCGCGACGTCGAAGCCGGGCGCCGCCGGGAACGGGACCAGTACCAACCCCCTGCCGTTGGAGGGCGTGCGGGTGCTCGACTTCACCGCGTTCTGGGCGGGGCCGGCGGCCACCCACATGCTGGCTGCCCTCGGTGCCGACGTGATCAAGGTGGAGTCGATCCAGCGACCGGACGGCATGCGCTTCACCACGACGGCGCGCCCCTCGGTCGACCGATGGTGGGAGTGGGGGCCGGTGTTCAACGGCGCCAACGCCGGCAAGCGCGGCGTGACCCTGGACATGACCCGACCCGAAGGCGTGGAGCTGGCCAAGGGCCTCGTCGCCTGGGCCGACGCCGTGGTCGAGAACTTCTCGCCCCGGGTGATGGAGGGCTTCGGCCTGGACTGGGAGGCCGTGGCCGCCGCCAACCCACGGGTGGTCATGGTGCGCATGCCCGCCTTCGGGCTCACCGGCCCCTGGCGGGACCGTACCGGCTTCGCACAGACCATGGAGCAGGTCAGTGGCATGGCCTGGGTGACCGGGCTCGCCGACGGTCCGCCCCTTATCCCGAGAGGGACCTGTGACCCGATGGCAGGCATGCACGCCGTGCTCGCCCTGCTGGTCGCCCTCGACGAGCGCGAGCGGACCGGCACGGGCACGATGGTCGAGATGACGATGGTCGAGGCGGCCCTCAACGCCGCCGCCGAGCAGGTCGTCGAGCGATCCGCGTACGGCGCCGTGCTGCATCGGGACGGCAACCGCGGCCCCGTGGCCGCCCCCCAAGGCGTCTACGCGTGTCGCGGCGAGGAGCGGTGGCTGGCCCTGGCGGCGGCCACCGACGGGCAGTGGCTGGGCCTGCGCCGGGCGCTCGGCGATCCCGACTGGGCGGGCGATCCAGTCCTGACCACTGCCGCCGGACGGCGCGCCGCCCACGACCGGCTCGACGAGGAGCTGACGCGGTGGTGCGCCGATCGCGACCGGGATCTCCTCGTCGAGCTCCTCGCCGACCACGGGGTGCCGGCGGCGCCGGTCCTGGCGCCACGCGACATCGCGCACAATCCGCAGATGCGGGCGCGGGGCTTCTTCGAGACCGTCGACCACCCGGTGGTGGGCACCCACGATCTGCCGGGACTGCCATTTCGTCTGAGCGAGCGAGCATCGGCGTGGTTGCGATCGCCACCGCCCACGCTCGGCCAGCACAACGAGGAGGTGCTGCGCGACGTGCTCGGTCTGGGCGACGACGAGATCGAGGCGCTGCGGTCCCAGGGGATCATCGGCGACCGCCCGGTCGGGGTATGACCGCGCCGCCTCACGCGCCGGACTGGGGCCACCCCACCACGTACGAGGACGTCAGCGGCGAGATCGCCGTTGTCGGCGTGGGCGAGTCCGACCACACCCGGGCGTCGGGACGGACCAGCGGACAGATCGCCGCCCAGGCGGTCGAGCGGGCCATCGATGATGCCGGACTCCAGCCATCCGACATCGACGGCATCATGTACGCCCCGTTCGCCGGCGACCAGCTCGACGAGGACGCCTTCCACCGCCACTTCGGGACCTCGCACGAGATGTGGGTGTCGAAGCGGGGCGGCGGCATGGTGTGGGCGGCGACCGCGGCCCACGAGGCCGCCCTCGCCATCCGCGAGGGTCGTGCCCGTCATGTGCTCAACAGCTTCGCCGTGGCCTGGGCGACCCGCCGGTCCGAGATGGTGGGCGGACCGGGCGAGTCCCACGCCCAGGAGCTGTTCAAGCAGAGCCTGGAGGTGCCCTTCGGCTGGTTTCCCCAGCCGGTCTACTTCGCCACCATCGCCAAGCGGCACATGCACGAGTTCGGCACGACCCAGGAGCAGCTGGGCGCGGTGGCGGTGGCCTGTCGACGCCACGCCAACCTCACCCCCGCCGCCGTCATGCACGGACGTCCGCTCACCCTCGATGCGTACCTGGCATCGCCGACGATCGTGGACCCGTTCCGCAAGGAGGACTGCTGCCTCATCTCCGACGGCGGCGGCGCCTACATCATGTCGGCGTCCGATCGGGCCAAGGACCTCCGCCACCCGGTGGTCGAGGTCGCGGGCGTCGGGCTGGGCAACTCGGATACCGGCGTCCACTGGGCCGAGCAGCGGGCCTTCACGTCGACGCCGCAGGTGTTCGCCGCGCCCGGAGCGTTCTCGATGGCGGGCATCGCTCCCGCCGAGGTCGATGTGCTGACGCTGTACGACCCCTTCACCATCCACGCCATCATGCAGATCGAGGACATGGGCTTCTGCGCCAAGGGCGAGGGCGGGCCGTTCGTGGAAGGAAAGGCCCTCGACCACGACGGCGGCGTGCTGGCGTACAACACCCATGGCGGTCTCCTCTCGCACGCCTACGTGCTCGGCATCGCCCACGTGGTGGAGGTCGTCCGCCAGCTTCGAGGCCAGGCGGCGGCCCAGGTGCCCGACGCTGCTGTCGGCGTCTACGGCGGGTACACCGGTCCCCAGGCCTCCACGCTCGTGCTGCGGCGGGTGTGAAGCCGTGATGCGACCGGACTTCCCCCTCCCCGACACCGAGTGGGAGCCGACGCGCGAGTTCTGGGCCCGAGCCCGGCGAGGGGAGCTCGCCGTCCCCCGCTGCGACGCCTGCGGCACCTACATCTGGTACCCGAGGGAGGCCTGTCAGGCGTGTGGCGACCCGTCGCTCACGTGGACGGCGACGAGCGGGCGGGGCCGGCTCTTCGCCTGGACCGTCGTGCGCCACGCCTTCCTGCCCCAGTTCTCGGACGAAGTGCCCTACGTCCCCGCGTTGGTGGCCCTCGACGAGGACCCGGCGGTGCGCATCGTCACGAGGATCGTCGACTGCGATCCGGAGCGTCTCACCTTCGACCAACCGGTCCAGGTCGTCTTCCGGCCGCTGTCGTTCCCCGGCATCGACCGGACGGTGACGGCACCGTTCTTCACGCCAGCCGAGGGCTAGCCGTCGCCGTGATTGTGATCGCCGTGGTTGTGATCGCCGTGATCGTGGTGGTGATCGTCGGGGCCCTCACGGGGCCCGGAGGCACCCTCTCAACAGCCGGGCTGGCCGGGGTGCCCGCAGCACTGCGAGCGCGTCCGCATCTTCGTCATGTTGTTGCCGAGGGCCATCCGCAGCTTCGTTCCAAAGGGCGCGTCGTACTCCCTGAAGTTGCGGATGGATTGGCGAAAGCTTGAATCTGCCATCGACCCCGAAGAGTACCCGGGAACAGATCGGCCGTCCTGGGACGTTCCGATGAGCGAAATGTCCATGTCGCTGCTTCGCGAGCTGTTCTCCTTCCCCAACCCGGTCAACGAGATCTCGGCCCGGCTGGTGGCCGGTGGCGTCATCGCCATGACCGTCGTCGCCATCGCCGCCGACCAGCCGTGGCTCCTCGCCGTCATTGCCTACGGCTTCGTGGCCAGGGTTCTCACCGGCCCCAGCCTCAGCCCCCTCGGCCAGCTGGTGACACGGGTGGTCGCACCTCGCCTGCACGTGGCGCCCCGGCCTGTCCCCGGGCCGCCCAAGCGCTTCGCCCAGGCGATGGGGGTCGCATTCAGCGTCACCGCCGCCGTGCTCGCCCTCGGCTTCGGACTGCGAGGCGCCGCCTACGGGGTCATGGGCGGGCTGCTGGTGGCGGCGAGCCTCGAGGCGTTTCTCGGCTACTGCCTGGGCTGCAAGATCTTCGCCCTGCTGATGCGAACGGGCGTCATACCCGAGAGCGTGTGCGAGGAGTGCAACGACATCTGGGGACGCTCCCCCGCCGGGCGTCACGCTGCGTGAGCCGCCTTCATGGAGACTCGGGGAACTGCCCGACACGCCACCTGCTCGTCGGCTGGCGACTTCGAGACACGCTTCGGGGTGCGAGACCTCTAAGAGGGTGGGGTAGTTCCCCGAGTCTCTTTGCGCAGCTCGGCCAACGCGTCGTGGAGGTGGTCCGTTAGGTCCCACAGGTCGGGCATGGTCTCCCGGCAGGCGACCAGGCCGAAGCCCAACCGGTCGACGTAGCTCCATACCGTGATGTTGAGCCCGATCCCCTCGAGGATGGGACCCATCGAGTAGAGGTCGAGCAACCGCCCTCCAGCGATGTGGAGCGGCTGGCGGGGCCCGGGCACGTTGGAGATCACCAGGTTGATCGGCGGGCGGTGGCGATCGGCTAGCCGCAGCCGCGAGTACAGGCGCATCCACGCCGAGAAGATGCGCGGCGGGGTGATCTCGCTCCAATCGATCAGCAGCTCGCTGCCTAGAGCGTCCTGCACCTCCTTGGCCGCCTGGGTGACGTCGTGGATGGCGCGCAGGCGCTCGACCGGATCGGCGATGTCGGTCCGCAGCGACGTGAACAGGTTGGAGACCTTGTTGCCTGCCAGGCGCTGCTCCTGATCGGCGGTACCGGCGGACACCGGGACGCCCGCGAGCAGGGGGCGCTCGGGTAGCTCGCCGCGCTCGTCGAGGTAACGCCGGAGGGCGCCCGCGCACAACGCCAGGACCACGTCGTTGACGGTGGCGTCGAATGCCCGGCGAACCTCCTTGACCTCGTCGAGTGGGAGCGACGTCATGGCAAACCACCGGTTCGGGGTCAGGGCCCGGTTGAACGAGGTGCGCGGCGTGCTGAACGGCAGCGGCGGCGAGAGGGCACCCGAGCGCCGGCGGCGGACCACCGCGGCGAGCCCCGCGACCGTCTTGCGCAGCAGGCCCGGCAGGCTGGCGAGATTGCGGAGCAGGTCCCGCAGGGCATCGATCAGGCGCTCGGTGGGGGGCGGGATGGACTCGGGCCGCCACGGCGCCGACGGCAGCGCAACCTGGCCCGGGTCGGCTCTGTCCTCGGGCCGACCTCCCGGGTCGGCTCTGTCCTCGGCCCGACCTCCCGGGTCGGCTCTGTCCTCGGGCCGACCTCCCGGGTCGGCTCTGTCCTCGGGCCGACCTCCCGGGTCGGCTCTGTCCTCGGCCCGACCTCCCGGGTCGGCCTCGGCCTCGAGCACGTTGGCGAGCATGGCTGCGGCGGCCACCCCGTCGGCCGCGGCGTGGTGGATCTTGGCCACGAAGCCGATGTGGCCGTGCTCGATACCCTCGACGACCCACAGCTCCCAGAGCGGGTAGCGACGGTCGAGCTGGCGGCTGGCGATGTCCGAGACCAGCTCGCCGAGCTGGCGGGGCCCACCGGGTGCGGCGATCCCGGCCCGGTGCAGGTGATGGGCCAGGTCGAACTGCGGGTCCTCGATCCACAGGGGATGGTGCAGACCCCCGGGTACCTCGACCAGCCGGCGCCGAAATGGCGGGAGCAGGTGGAGCCGTTCCCCCAGGACCTCACCGACCCGTGCGAAGGAGTACCCGCCGGGGACGGTCGCGGGGTCGACGATCGAGACCTTGAGGGTGTGCATGTGCAGTGTCGGGGTCTCCATGTACAAGAACCCGGCGTCGATGCCGGTGAGCCGTTCCACGACGGCTCAGGCCGTGGCGGAGACGGCTGGCGTGTCGGCCAGCCCCGACGAGACGAGCGCGGTGTCGACGAAGTCGCCGAGCTCCCGTGTCCAATAGAACCCGACGTGGTTACCCGGGTACCAGTGGATGGTGGGACGGTGCCAGTGGAGCCACAGCCGCTGGGCCTGGCCGGGCGTAGCCAGGCGGTCGGCGAGCCCGGCGTAGATGAACCGGCCCGAGTGGGGCACCCGGGGCGCGAGGACCAGGGGCGAGATCACTCGGTGGATCCGGCTCGCCTCCTCGCCGAGGAGGTGGTGCTCGGCGGCGCGACGGCGAACCTGGGAAGGAGAGTGATGGAAGAACAGGTGCGGCAGGTCGGCCGCCGGGATGCCGGCGATGGCGCAGCCCAGGCCGTCCTCCAGCCCGGCCATGAGGGCGGTCATATAGCCGCCGAGGGAGATGCCGTAGAGGCCGACCGCCGGCGCGCCCTCGCTCCTGACCCAGTCCAGCAACCGTCGCATGTCCCAGACGCCCTGGGCGATCCCATGGATGCTGTTGAGGATGTCGAACGACAAGAGGCTGTCCGAGCCCAGCCGGCTGATCTTGCGGGGACCGTGGCAGGGAAGGACCGGCAGGAGCAGGTTCAGCCCAAGGTCACGATGGAGACGCAGGGCGCGGAAGGCCGGCAGGTCGAGCATGGCGGTCCCGGTCCCGAAGCCGTGCAGGCACACGAGCCAGGGGCGGGGCCGGCCGGGATGGCGAAGGACCCAAGCGTGGGCCGTCCGGTTCGGCGTGGCCTCGAGCCACCGCTGTCGGCCCGGCTCCCCCTCGTGGGGCTCATAGCCGCTCTCGAACCACAGGTGCTCGTACGGGATGCCCCGAGTCCACGCCAGGTCGAGCGGACGGCAGGCCTCGATGGAGGGCGACGACAGCGCCGGCGGCTCGGGGTGGTAGGAGGTCGGAGCGCTCAGCCAGCCTCGGGTCTCGAAGAGGTCGGCGGCCTCGAGGACCTCCACCCCGACGCGCTCGTAGTCGGCGCGGTGCGGGTAGCGCTTCGGGCTCTTCATGACGGCGAGGAGCAGCTCGTCCATCGCCACCTGGGCCGCCAGCCCGGCGCTCGGTTGGGGTGAGGGTGGGTAGGCGGGGAGAGGAGGCTGGCGGCTACGGGCCCAGGAGCGGGCCACGAACGCAGCCGTGCGGGGCGCGGTCATGGCGATGCGCACGGGAGGCTCCGCCGCTCTCAGTATCCGCCGGTACACCTCGGCCGGCAGCGGCCTCCCAGCTGAGACGGTCCGTGGCCCTGCCTCGCCTTCACCGCCACCAACTAACATGCACCTGATGGTACGTCAGGAACGACTGCCAGGTCAGCAGGGCTTTTCGTCGTTCTATCTAACACCCAGCTAACGAGAGCCTCACGGGCCGCCTTGCGAGACTCATCGGCAGCGGGGATCAGGGGGCGCCAGAGGTGCTTGACAATGGAGTCGGTATGCTCACACTCCCTGACAGAGCGACGAAGGCGAGGCTCTGACAAAAGCGGCGCGGGGTACTCGTAGGTACTATCTGATGCCCTCTCCGTGGCGCGAGCCTGGACGTCTTCTCGACCTCGGTGACGCGTTCAACGACTACAGCACTCTGGTCATATCGGACGGCCTTGCAAGTGACTGGTCGGTCATTGGCAGCGACCTGTGGGCCTCCGCCTGGGAGGTTGCCGGAGCGTGCGGACTCCCATTGCCTGAGAAGGCGGCGGGAGAGCCCCCGGTTGAGGGGCCCGAACAGATGGCCCTCCCCTTCGCATAGAGCGGGCCTTGGCTGACGAAGGACCAGAGGGGCCGGGCGGGGCCGATCACCGCCCCGACGGACGCTCGGCCGTCCCCGACGTCCCGCCCGACCTGGCAGAGGAGACCGCTGAGGTACTCGAGGATCTACCGGACGACAAACGCCAGGTGATCCTTCAGGCCATCCAGTACCAGTGGACACGCGGTCCGTATCCGCCGCCGGCCATGCTCAGGGAATATGACGTAATCCACCCTGGGGCTGCCCAGCAGATATTCGAGATGGGGCGGGGCGAGCAGACCCATCGCCATGACATGGAGCGAACGATCGTCGCCGGGTCTGAACGAAGAGCAGACCGGGGGCTCTGGATCGGTGCGGCACTCGCAATTGTCGTACTCGGGGGCGCTATCGGGCTCGGTGCGGCAGGCCAGCAGATTGCTGCCTCCGTTCTCGGTGGCGTTGACCTCGCCAGCGTCGCCGCTGTCTTCGTCGTCGGCCGAGTAACTCACCCTGGAAGGCGGATGCAGCGGGTTGGAGGAGGACCCAACTCCGGCTCTGCGGGACCGAGCGGCTAGCCGCCTACGAATCCAGGATGTGGCTGGCCACCCTGTCGGCGGCAGCCTGGTCGGTGTGGCGCTGGACGTGCTGGTACAGGTCGGCCGTGATGCTGTACCCCGAGTGACCAAGCCGGGCAGAGACCACCTTGAGATCCTCGCCTGCCTCGAGCGCAGCCGTGGCGTAGCTGTGTCGCAAGTCGTGGAATCGGATGCGCGGGAGCTTGGCCCGGCGGATGATGGCCACGAAGGCCTGAGTGATCCCTCTCGGGCTCAATCCCTCGCCGTCCTCCCGAGTGAACACCAGCCCGGAGTCGACCCACGCCGGTCCCCAACTCATCTGCTCGAGTTGCTGGATCTCCCGGTGCCGCCGCAGGACGGCCACGGTAGCTGGGTCGAGGCCGATGGTCCTGCGACCCTTGGACGTCTTTGGCGAGCCGGTCACCACCTCGGTGCCCACGGCAACCCGGGTCGAGGCGATCCGAAGGCTGGTGGCCTCCAGGTCAACGTCGACCCACCGAAGCCCGGCGAGCTCTCCGCGGCGCATCCCGGTGAACACGGCCAAGTGCCACAAGGCGAACAGGCGGTCGCCGGACACGGCCTCGAGAAAATCCCGGAGCTGAGGACCAGACCACACCTTCATCTCGGCCCTGGCCGGGGCCGGAGGCGAGGCCTCCTTGGCCACGTTGCGGGCCAGCTTCTTCCAGCGAACGGCATCTCCCAGCACTTTCCCGACGCTGACATGGACCGAGTGCACGCTTGTCGTCGACAGCCCCTTGGCCAACAGCTCCCCGTACAGGCGGTTGAGCGCCGGCGCGTCCAGAACGTGGAGGAGGGTCCCTCCCAGGGTAGGCAGGACGTGCGCCTCGAGCAGATGCCGGTAGAACTCAGCCGTGGCCGGCTTGAGCGACCCACCAGCCACCTCAGCCACCAGGCTGGGCTTCCAGTCCTTCCAGTAGAACTCCGACAGGGCCTGTCGAACGGGGCGCACATAGGTCCCAGCGTCGATGGCGCCTAGACATCCCACGCCCGTAATCGTCAAGCCGCCACCAGGCTTCGGTGGCCCCAAGCTGTGTGCTCGTCGTACGTGGTGCCGTGTCGCAAGCACCCATGGAGGATGCCCACGAGGCGGTTGGCGAGGGCGCGCAGAGCTCGATGGTGGGTATCACCAGTTGCTCGTCGTTGGTCGTAGAAGGCCCGCGCCCCAGGGCTAGCGGTTAGGGCGGAAAAGGCCCACAGGTAGCAGGTGTCAGCGAGACGCTTGTTGCGGGCGTAGCGGGCCAGCACCACTTTGCGATTACCCGACGCCTTGGTGATGGGTGACGTGCCGGCGTAGTTCTTGCGAGACTTGGCCTCGGCATAGCGGTTCGGGTCGTCCCCGAACTCGCCGAGCGCCCGGGCGCCGAGGATCATCCCGAGTCCTGGCAGGGAGCGGATGACCTTGGCGTCCGGGTGCTGCTCAAAATGCTCGACCAACTCCGCCTCGAGCCGGCCGATCTGGGCATTGAGCTCGGTGATCACTCCCACCAGTGCAGCCACGCTGGCGCCCATGGCCCCCGCCACCAGCCGAGGCGCCTCCAGCTGCTTTGAGCGCAGGGCCGTTTGGATCTCGGCCGCCCGTTCCTCCACCCGGCGCTGGCGGCCCCCCCGACGCAGGGCGGCGGCGATCTTGGAGAGGGACAGGCGCCGACCCAGGGTTGGCGTCGGAGCCATGACCAGCACCTCGAGGGTCTCGGGGGCGGCGAGGTCGTCGAAGGAGGCGAGGGCAGCGGGATAGAACTCCCGCAGGGTCGATCGCAGCTGATTGGCCTGGCGCTGGCGGGTCCAGACCATGCCCTGGTGGGCGCGGGCCAGGACCTTGATGGCTTCGGATAGCTCGCTGTCGCCGGCCACCGATCGGTGGTTGTGGGCGTCGGTGCGGGCCAGCTCGGCCAGCACCTTGGCGTCACCGGGATCCGACTTGGCCCCCGAGGTCGAGTGCCGCTCCCGATAGCGCGACGTCGACAGCGGATTCACGGCGATGACCTGGTAGCCGCCGGCCACCAGGGCACCCACGAACAGGCCCCGGTCGGTCTCGGTGGCCACCGTCACCTCTGACGGCTCCTCGACGAACGGAGCCACTAGTTCATGGAAGCGGGCCACCCCCTCCACCCCCTCGGGCACACGCCCCTTCGCCAGACGGCGGCCGTCACCGTCTTCCACGTAGAGGTCGTGGTGGGTCTCGGACCAGTCATGGCCCACGAACACCTTCCCCATCTCCACCTCCTGATCGCAGCGGACACCACAGTTGAGCCCGAGGCGACCAGCGGCTCGCTAATGGTTCAGTGCTCGAGGCACGTCATCCCACCAGTCGTCGAGGTCCGCCTCACCGACCAGCGGGCGCACGATCTAGGCGTAGGGCTCCAGTGCCCTGCGCAGCAGAGTGCTGACCTGCTGGCGGCTCGGGACCAGCCTCACTGCTTCTCAGCCCGAGGTGGTCGACCCCCATTAGCGCCTCTCGGCGGGCTTGCAGCGCCTCTTTGCGCGTCCTGTAGCGGCCGTGCCAGACGGGCTTGGTGCGCCCGATCTTCGGGTCCCATAGGCGGATGACGTAGTACCACCAGCCACCTCGTTGGATTGCCCCGTCTCGCATTTTGTTCGTCTTGCGCTCGGTCATCGTTGCCTTCTCTCCCGTGATGCCATCTGCACCGTCCCGCCCACCGAGTGATGGGCGGGACGCTACCTACGACGCCTCCGAGTCCTCCTGGTCGATAACCCGACGAGCCTCCTCGACCACCTGACGGGCTTCGAATGCCGAGCCCCTCTCACAGAGAGCGCCGTGGAGGGCGAAGGCCAGGGCTGAATGCCCACCGGGGACAAGGCCCTCCTTCTTCGCCCTTTCCTTCAAGCGGCCGAGCTTTGTCAGTCCGGCGTTGATGTTGTTGAGGGCTGCAGCTACCTGGTCGTCAAAGGGCTTCTCTGAGTGCTTGAACGTGCGAGCCATTACTGCCTCCTTCGAGGTCGCCGGGGAGCGGCCTTCTTCTTCGCGGCCCTCTTGGTCGTGGCCTTCGGCTTGGCCGGCGGCAGCAGGCCCATCTCCTCGGCCAGCGCCCGAGCCTTGGCCGTGAGCCGCCCGCCCGGGCGTCCGGGAGCGGCCTTCGTCAGCAGCTGACGCACCCGGCATTCGTGGATGACGTCGCGCACCGAGTCTCGGCTGCCGAAGCCTCCCTCCTGGGCCAGCTCGCTCACCGGCTTCCTGCTGCCCTCGGCCACCTTCTGGTCGTAGCGCAGGGCCCACGGGATGTAGAAGCGATCGTCACGACCAGCCCGCCCCGGGCGGTCCACCGGCAGCTCGCCCAAGCCCTGGGCGAGCCCGCTGTGGGGCACGTTCCACCCGGCGACCTGGGCCACCAGTGCTAGGGCGTTCTTGAGCAGGTCGTTGACCCGGATCTCTCGTAGGAGACGTGCCGTGATGCCGCCTGGGGCCACTCCCTCGAGATCGAGTGGGAGCGCCTTGGGGCTGTCGGCCCACACCCCAGGGTCGGGGAGGTGGCCCAGGCGTCCCTGCCGAAACCGCTCGCGCCGCCCGCCGGGGAATACCTTGACCTCGGCCAGCTCCAGGTGGTGGGCCGCGGTGATGGCGAAGCTCGCACACACGTACCACCCGCCGGCCAACGGCTCCTCGTAGAGCACCAATCCCCGCTCCTCGTCGAAGCGGACCTGAGCCTGAGCTGTCGGGGATGGCTGCCGGGAGGATGCGGGCACGGTCGTAACTTACCGCGGCCTTGACACAACAGTCAACAGGGTGGCCGGCGTGCCTTAACCCTTGGCTCTTCGGTGCACCCTTTCCAACAGTTAGGGCTGCCAGGTTCGAACCGTTGAATCTTGGTGCACTCTTTCCAACATTACCCACGGTGTGACACACTGACCGACGTGTTGACCAAACCGACAGAGACCGCCGACCTCGAGGCCCTGCTGGCGAAGGTGCGGATCCGACGCAGCCTCCCTCCTCCCGCCGAATGCCGGCGGGTTCTTGAGGCAAGCGGCGTTACACAGGGCGACGTGGCCAAGGCGGTGGGCGTCACCGAAGCGTGCGTCTCCCGCTGGCTGTCCGGTCAGCGGCGACCACGAGGCCCGGCCCGGGATATCTACAGCCAGGTCATGGCGGCGCTCGCGACCGAGGTCGGCCCTCTTCCACGCAGGCGGGTGTCGTGAAGCTCTCCGACCTCCACGACTTGCCTCCGGTGCTCCGGGCCGAGGCCGTGGCCGAGCTGCTCGACGTGAGTGTGTGGAGCTTGAGGGAGAGCGTCAAAGCTGGCACGGCTCCAGTGATGCCCTTACGTATCGGCCGGCGCCAGGTCTGGCCCACGGCCGGCATCCTCCGGGTCTTGGAGATCGGCAACGGCGTCACAAGTGGGGAAACCCCAGCCGAAGCCGGGGTTTCCGACCCATCTCTCACCGGCTGCGTGACCAGGAAGGCGGGCTCCAATGGACGAGAGTAACACCTTCCTCCGCGCTGCCCTTGCTCAGGCTGAGCGGGGCCGGCTGGTCTTCCCCCTCGGTGTGGGGTCGAAGTTACCGAAGATCCCCAAGTCAGCGGGGGGTCGTGGCTTCCATGACGCGACCACTGATCCCGACCAGATCCGGGCGTGGTGGGAGCGCTGGCTGCGGGCCAACCTGGGCATCCACACCGGCCGGGCCTCGAACCTGGTGGTGCTCGACGTTGATCCCCGCCACCGCGGGGACCAGAGCCTCGAGGCGCTCGAAGCCAAGTACGGCCAGCTTCCCGACACCCTGAGAGTCCGAACCGCTGGGGATGGCGATCACTACTACTTCGCCTTCCCAGACGTTGCGCTCCGCAACTCGGCCTCTGTGCTGGATGACGGGCTCGACATCCGAGCCGAGGGCGGCTACGTGGTGGCGCCACCGTCGATCGTGGGCGGCCGGGCGTACACCTGGCTCGACGAGTGGGGCCACGATCTCACCCCTGTCGCTCCCATGCCCGGGTGGCTGGTGCGCTTGCTGCGCAAGCCGGCCGCCCGCACCGTCAATTCCCGACCGGTCTCGGTGCCGGCCGACGCTGCGGCGAGGATCTCCTCGACCATCCTCGCCGATCGAGCTCGCCAGGTGGCCACCGCTCCGGAGCGCCGTCGCAACAACACCCTGAACGTTGCTGCATACGTCTTGGGCACCCTGATCGGATCGCTGGACGAGTCGGAGGTCTGGGGTGTCCTCACCGACGCCGCCCGCCGCGCCGGACTGGATGACCGCGAGATCGCGGCCACCATCGCCTCCGGCCTCTCGGCCGGTATGGCCCGGAGGAGGTGGTCTCGATGACGTCCGTCGATCCGCTCAGCCAGGTGGTCCAGATGCCGTCGGGGGTGTTCTTCGACGGGAAGAACAAGTTGATCACACCCCGGCTGGGCGAGGTGATCGGCCAGGCCGGCCACGTTCGCATGGGTGTCGACAAGCGGCTGTGGCGCTATGAGAACGGCGTCTACCGTCCCGACGGCGAGGAGTTCGCCCGGATCCAGGTCCGTGAGCTCCTGGGCGACGACTGCAAGCGCGCCCACTTCGGCGAGGTGGTCACCTGGCTGGAGGCGTTCCCCTCGACTGTCGGCAACGATCCCCCCAAGGAGCTTCTCAACGTTGCCAACGGTCTGCTCGACCTGGAGACACTGAAGCTCCATCCTCATGACCCGGGTGTCATCTCCACCATCCAGATCCCCACGGCCTGGATCCCGGGCGCTCGGTGCCCAACGGTTGATCGTTTCCTCAGCCAGGTCTTGCCGGATGACTGCGTCGAGTTCAGCCACGAAGCCGATGGCTACGTGCTGTTGGCCGACAACCCCTTCCAGAAAGCCGGCATGCTCTACGGCCCCGCTGGCACGGGCAAGTCGCGCAAGCTCGGACTCACCAGGGCGTTGGCCGGCGAGCACAACTGCTCGGCTGTCTCTCTCCATGATCTGGGCGAGAAGCAGTTCCGGGCGGCCAAGCTGCACCAGAAGCTGGCCAACATCTGCGGCGACATCGACTCCCGCACCATCCACTCGGCCGGGCTGTTCAAGCAGCTCACCGGCGGTGATCCCATCACTGCCGAGCACAAGTTCAAGGACCCGTTCGAGTTCTTGAGCTTCGCCTTTCCCATCTTCTCGGCCAATGAGCTCCCACTCTCCGCCGACCAAACCATGGCCTGGTACGACCGGTGGCTCGTCGTACCGCTGGAGAGACGGTTTCGGGGAACCGACAAAGAGGACCCGAACATCCTGGCGAAGCTCACCACCGAAGAGGAGTTGCAGGGCCTGTTGGTCAAGGCGGTAGGCGGTCTGCGCCGTTTGCTGGACCGCGGACGTTTCGATCTGCCGCCATCGGTACAAGTGGCTACCGAGAAGTACCGGGATCGGCTCGACTCCGTTCGCGCCTTCCTAGCCGAGTCCTGCGTCGAGCACGTCAACGCCTGGACTTCGCGGCCGGCGCTATACCGGAAGTACAAAGCCTGGTGCAGGGACGATGATCGCCCCTGGGTACCGACGGACAGCTTCAACGACTACATCCGCAAGAACTGCAACGTCACCGAGGTGATCCACCGAGGGGACAGGGGATGGTCCGGGCTCGGGTTGCTGTCGGAGGGATACCAGTGATCCCGAACCTGCGCGACTACCAGCTCGAAGCCCTGCGGGCCATCGGTGATGCCGAGGCCCGAGGGGTGAGTCGACAGGTGATGGCGCTCCCAACCGGGACGGGTAAAACCGTCATCTTCGCCGAACTGATCCGCCGGCGCGGTGGTCGGGCCTTGGTCCTCGTGCACCGCGACGAGCTGGTCAACCAGGCCGTGGACAAGCTGGCCGCCGTCGGCATCACCGCCGGCGTCATCAAGGCCGAGCGGGATGATGTCGATGTCCAGGTAATCGTCGCCAGCGTGCAGACGCTCTCCCGGCAGCGTCGCCTGGCCCGCCTGCGAGCGGACTTCACCACCATCGTCGTCGACGAGGCCCACCACGCTGTGGCCGAGACCTACCGGCGGGTGATCGACCATGTCGCCTAGCCCGCTGCTGCTGGGAGTGACGGCCACCCCTGATCGCGGCGACCAGCGGGGGCTGGCCGAGGTCTTCTCCGAGATCACCTACCAGAAGACCATCCTGGAGATGATCGCCGCCGGCTACCTATGCAACCTACGGGCCAAGCAGGTGAAGGTGAAGGCGGACTTCTCGGCGCTGTCGATCAGGGCCGGCGACTTCCGGGCCGATGAGGTGGCCGAGGTCCTGATGGATGGCCAGGCACCCGAGCTGGTGGCTCAGGCCGTTGTCACCCACGCCCCCGACCGGCGCACGCTCGCCTTCACCCCGACCGTCGCCGTCGCCCACGCCCTGGCCGATGAGCTGCGTCAGCGCGGTGTGGTGGCCGAGGCCATCGACGGCACCACGCCCATCGATCAACGCCGCGATGTCCTCCAGCGCTTCGCCTCCGGCGAGGTGCGGGCCGTGTGCAACTGCGCCGTGCTAACCGAGGGCTACGACGGGCCGTTCATCGACTGCATCGTGATCGCCCGCCCGACGCGCAGCCGGCCGCTGTATGTCCAGATGGTGGGACGGGGCACCCGTCCCTATCCCGAGAAGCTCGACTGTCTGGTGCTCGACGTAGTCGGAGCCACCACACGCCACGATCTGGTGACCATGTCAGGGCTTGCCGGGGTCGACCCGGCGGCCATCGGTGAACAGACAGTTACCGAGGCCCTGGACAAGGTTCGCGGCCAGCCGGCACCGGCGGGGACCTGGGCGGCCGAGCTGGCTGCCAAGGACGTGGATCTGTTCAACCGCCGGGAGATGAACTGGATCAAGGCGGGTACGTCCCACATCCTGTCGACCTGGGACGGCCACATCGCCCTGGAGCCCGTCGGTGGCGCCTGGGCCGTGGTCCGCCACCAGCGCGACGTCGCTCCCGTCAACGTCGCCAAGGGACTCACGCTCGAGTGGGCCCAGGGCACGGCCGAGGACCTGGTCCGCAAGCTCGGTGCCGGCGCCCTCGTGGACCGCAAGGCAGCGTGGAGATCGCGGCCGGCCAGCGACAAGCAGTTGGACACCCTGCGGCGCATGAGGATCCGGGCCACGCCAGGGATTACCTGCGGCGAAGCCAGTGATCTGATCTCAGCCGGGATCGTTCGATGGAAGGGTCGAAGCGCATGACCGCGGCGTCCATGACCATGCCAGGGGTGCAACGTGGTGCACAGGGGTGCAACGGCACTGCACCCCTTATTACCCCTACTGACCTGACGCTATGAGGGCGGGCCTCCCCGCCCGGCTCAGCGGAGTGCTACTCCGGTAAACGAGCTCGGCCCAAGGGCCTGCTCAGAGTCCTCTGTGGACTACGCATCACGAGCTCGAGACAGGGAGGCCAGAACCATGTTCGTCGGGATGGACGTCCATCGCAATCGGACCCAGGTCTGCTTGCTCGAAGGGGACGGAGCGGAGATCTACAACCGCAACGTCCCCAACGATCAGGCTCGCCTGGTGGAGCTGCTCGGAGACCTGGACGCCGGCACGCCGGTGGCCTTCGAGGCCGCCTACGGGGCCGCCTGGGTGGCGGAGCTACTCGAGGATCTCTCCTTGGAGCCCCACCTGGCGCATCCCTCTGGGTGCAAGGCCATCGCCTCGGCCAAGCTCAAGTACGACAAGCTCGACGCCCGCACCCTCGCCAACCTGCTGCGCACCGGCTACCTGGCCGAGGCGTGGCTGGCCCCGCCGGAAGTGCGCGAGCAGCGCCTGTTGTTGCGGGAGCGAGCCTGGCTGGTGCGGCTGCGGACCATGGCCAAGAACCGCATCCGGGCCCAGCTGGCCGAGGAGGGGATCCGTCCGCCGGTCAGCCTGTGGACCCAGACTGGCCACGACTGGCTCGAAGACCTGGAGCTCTCCGAGCTCCACCGACGGGGGTGGGCGACTGCGAGGTGCTCCTCGCCATCCTCGAGTCGCGCATCATCGGCCTGGAGGCCACTATCCGCGCCGACGCCCGCCACGATCCGTGGGTCGAGGCGATGCGGACCATCCCCGGCATCGGGCTGCTCACGGCCATGACCCTCGCGGCTGAGATCGGCGACATCGCCCGGTTCCCGACTGCCCGCAAGCTGTGCGCCTGGGCCGGACTGACGCCGTCCATGCGCAACTCCGACCGCAAGGCCCACCACGGACACATCACCAAGGATGGGCCCGCCGCAGTCCGCCACGTCTTGGGCGAGGCCGCCCACGTTGCCAGGCACTCCGAGCCATACCGCTCCGACTTCCTGCGCATCCAGCACCGACGTGGCACGGGCATCGCCCTAGTTCGCACGTCGCGCAAGCTCATGACCCAGGTCTTCCACACTCTTCGCGCCCTCGAGGCGTGAGCGGAGCCAGGTTCGGCTGCCGGGTGAGTCCGGAAAATTCCATGCGCCTGAAACACGGCCGTTGACCTGACTGAGACAGCCCGGCTTCCGCATCAACGTCGTGCGCCCCGATGGGGCCGAATGGGTGGTTGCGAGGCCAGCTCCGAACCGGTGAGCCCCCCTGCTTTCCTCCCAAGCGTGCGCCGGTCCTCGCTGGCGTCACGGTCACTGGTCCACCCTCTGACTGCTAACGCCTGTCACGGTCTCGGGGTCTCGGTGAGGGCCGGAGTGACGGCCTCGTCAAGGATGCCCCATTGAGGGCCAGAACGATACCGCCGCCTCCGGCTCCCTCCGAGGACTCGAGACCGGCAACAGAGGGATGCGCCGAGAGCGCCAATCAGTGATCACCCTGGGCGGGTCCTCGTCATCGAGAAACCGGCACGCAATCACGAGGAGGTTGGATGTACGCAGGGATCGATTGGGCATCGGAGGAGCACGCTGTCTGTGTGCATGATGCAGACGGCCAGAGGGTGGCGTCCTTCAGCATTCCCCACAGCGCCGATGGGCTCGAGCACCTCGTGGACCGGCTGTCCCGCTTGGGTGACCCGACCGAGCTGCCGGTGGCCGTTGAACGGCCGGACGGACGCCTCGTCGACCGCCTGCTGGAGGCCGGTCATCCCCTCGTGCCGGTCTCGTCCAATGCCATCAAGGCGTGGCGCGAGGCCGAGGTGACATCGGGAGCGAAGTCCGACCCCGGGGACGCAGAGACGATCTGCGAGTACCTGCGGCTGCGCTTTCACCGCTTGCGTGTCCTGCACCCCTACAGCGAGGAGACACGGGCCCTTCGGGCCGCGGTGCGGGCCAGGGCGGACCTAGTGGCCCAGAGGGTCGCCGCTCAGAACCAGCTCGAGGCCACCCTCGACGCCTTCTGGCCGGGCGCGAAGGCGGTCTTTGCCGATGTGACAAGCAAGATCGCTCTGGCGTTCCTACAGCGCTACCCAACACCGGCGTCAGCGGCGACTCTTGGTGAGAGGCGGATGGCCGCCTTCTGCGCCAGGAACGGCTATTCGGGACGACGGTCGCCAAGGGAGCTCGTCCAGCGGCTTCGAGCGGCACCCTCTGGCATTGTCGATGGTCCTGAATCCGCGGCGCGCAAGAAGGTCGTGCTCGCGTTTGTCCAGGTCCTGGGGGGTCTCAACCGAGCCATCGCCGACTTGGACTGCGCCGTCGTCACCCACCTCGGCGAGCACCCGGACGCCGAGGTCTTCACATCGCTGCCACGCTCCGGTCAGATCAACGCCGCCCAGATGCTCGCCGAGTGGGGCGACTGTCGCGAAGCCTACGACAGCGCCGAGTCAGTAGCCGCGCTGGCCGGCGTCACCCCCGTCACCAAGATGTCCGGCAAGTACCGTTCGGTCGAGTTCCGCTGGGCATGCAACAAGCGCTTCCGCAACGCCGTCACGACCTTCGCGGACAACTCTCGCCATGCCAACCCCTGGGCCGCCGGCGTCTACCAGAGCGCCCTCCAGCGGGGGCACGACCACCCCCATGCTGTGCGCATCTTGGCACGCGCCTGGATCCGGATCATCTACCGGTGCTGGCTCGATCGGGTTCCCTACGACCCTGCCAAGCACGGGGCCATGACGCGAATGGAAGCCACTCCAGACGAACAACTGGTCGCCTAGGGGTTGACACAGAGGGTGTCGTTCGTCCGCGCTCCGCTTGCGGGCGCTCCACCGTGACCCAAGCTGCGGTCCGTCGCCAAAAGCACCCAGGAGCAGGGGGAATGTACTTGACGAGGCCCGCCCTCATGGGAGGGTTTTTATGCCCAGGGTGCAAGGGGTGCACTGTTTTTTCACCCACGCAGGCGCGCGCACGCATAGGGCTCTAAATAAGAAAACGCTGCACCCATTGCACCCCTCACAACAGAACCGCAGGTCACGGTAGTGGTGAGGCGCGCAATGGCTGCACCCCTGCGTTGCACCCCGAAGGATCCAAGGATGATGTTTTGAGTCTGTGGAACGATTGAACGAGGAGCTAACCAAGTGACCGACCACATCGCCGAAATGCTGCGTGCCAGCGTCCCGCCCGAGCAGCGCCTGCACGAGGCGGCTCGCTTGCACGTCTTGGCCGACTTGCTCGGCGAGGGCGTTGAGCTTGGTGATGCCGTCCGGCGCGTCACTGACCCGGACGACGAAACCCAGCGGCGCCTCGACTACGCCAGGGCTGAGGCCACCACGGAGATGCTGCGTCGTGGGATAGAGCCGCCGCCTGAGGTTGCCTAATGGCACCTCGACCCTGCCTTGATTGTGGTCGGCTCGTCGAACGTGGCTCGCGCTGCCCCGGGTGCGACCCGGCTCGCCGGGCACGCAGCACGTCCCAGTGGCAAAAGGTCCGCGCCCAGGTGTTGGCCACACAGCCGTGGTGCTCGGAGTGCGGCAGTCGGGAGCGGCTGACGGTTGACCACATTGTCCCCGCCAGGGACGGTGGGTCGAACGAGCTCGGCAACTGCCAGGTCCTATGCCAGGGCTGCAACGGCAGGAAGAGGACCAGCGAGGGTGGCGGCGGCGGCCGCCAAGGATGGGGCTCCGGTCGTGCTCGGCGTGATCCCCGCCCACCTCGCCGGTTCATCACCACCCCCGGTGGCGTCCGGGTCGTGGCCAGCGACGACCCCCAGTCCGGGTCAACGCCGCGACCATGACCCACCTGGACCATGACCCACCCGGTGGCTGTGTATCCAAGTGGGTGGTGTGTACACCAATGGGACGGGTGTACCCGTCGGGAGTGGGTGTGTAGTACCCGAGTGGGAGGGTAGTACCCGAGGGTAGTACCTAGTGGGTTGGTTTGTACCTCGGTGTACCTATGTGGGTTGATTGTACCCTCCTGGGGTGGTGTGGGTTGGTTGTACCCTCTGGGGTGGTGGTACCTCAGCTGGGATGGTGGAGGGCCGGCCGCGCCTGGGATGGGACGCACCCCCTCTATGGAGGGCGCCATCCCATCGAACTGCCACCCGGGGGGGGGGTTTTGTTGGGAACCTAGGCCGGGCGGCCACACGACATAGCCGCTCGCACACGGCCGACAAATCCGGACCCCTAACCAGTGCCCGTTTTAGACCAGTTTCGGCTAGGGCGAACAGCCGTCGGATTCCTCAGATTCGCGTCAGAGACGGCGAATCCCGGCTAATTGCGCCGGGGTGGCACGAACGGCCGTGGCCCACCCTGTAGAATCACCATATGGCATTCGACTACGCGACGATCGGCCTTCCGCCCTCGGCTCGAGTGTCGACCGACGAAGCCCTGCCGCAGCTTTTGACCATCAGCGACTGCGCCGAGCGGCTGCGCTGCTCCCTGAGTTACGCCCATCGGTTGGTCGCCCGCGGCGATCTCTCGAGTGTCAAACTGGGACGAGCCAGGCGGGTGCGGGCCGAGGATCTGGATCGTTTCGTCGACGGCCTATTGGCGTCGCAGGACGGGGTAGAGCGCCCCAGGAGTTCCGCAGAGGCCCGAGAGGCCCAGGCCGCCAACCGAGCCGAGCGCCTGGCGCACGAGGCCTCTGGGGGCCGGTGGAAGGGGGGCCGCAACCCCTCATGAGCGCCTACTACACCGATTCGACTCCGCCCGCGCGCCGCTGGTCGGATTCTCTTCCCGGCCTAGCTGGCTGCTCGACGGCGGTGGGAACGGACGGCCGTCGCTCCAAGCGGCCGTCCGTTCCCACCAAGGACGGACGATGACCGCCGGGCCAAGTTCGTCGCGGAGCTCGACCAGCGCCGAGCTGCTACGGCCGAGCGGCGCCTCGCCGAGGGCCGACGTCGCCGCGCTGTCGTGGAGTCCGGGGCGTGGATCGGTGGCCGGCAGCGTGACCCCGCAGGAGCACCGCCCGTGATTGTGATCACCAAGAGCGGGAGGACATCGTGAATCCCAGGCCCTCAGCGAGCGCCATCAACTCCAATGGCCTATGGTTCCGCGCTCAGCGCCGTCGAGAACGGTTCGAGGAGCTGCGCCGCTGGGCCGACGCCGGCCGTGCCCCCCGCCGCACCGAGGCCGAGATCCGACGAGCTCTCCAGGTCACCGACGACGAGATCCGTTCCCTCATCGAGCGGTCGAGGCAGCAACGTGGTCGACCGGCCGCAAGCATTATCGCCGAGCGCCGTCGTTTCCGAGCCCGCCGCCCGGAGTTCGAGTCCCGCGACCGCCGTCGCGGTGGCACGCCCGGTCGGATCGAGCTGCGCGCGAGCGACGGTGGCTCCAGCTTGTCATTCACCGGCTACGCGTCGCTGACCGGCGTGCCATACACAGTCAGCGACCACCTCGGCGAATTCACCGAGATCATTCGCTCCGGTGCCTTCGCCTCGAGCCTGGCCAACCGGGCGGACGTCGTCCTCCTCGTCGATCATGAAGGCATCCCGCTGGCGAGGACCAGAAGCGGCACCCTTCGCCTCGAGGAGGACAGCCGGGGCTTGCACGTCGACGCCTCGCTGGAGCCGCAGATGCATGTCGTGAACAACGTCCGCCGTGCCATGGAACGGGGCGACCTCGACCAGATGAGTTTCGCCTTCGGCTGCATCCACGACGAGTGGAACAGTGACTATACGTCCCGGGACGTGTTCGATCTTGCCCTACGGGATGTCTCCATCGTCGCCTTCCCCGCCAGTGCTTCGACCACGGCCGCCATCGTCTGACAGAAAGGAACTCAAAATGCAAGACCCGTTCGCACCCACCGGTGTGCCGGCCGGCTTCAGCCATCCGAACCAAGCTGCGGCCTACGTCGCTGGCCTCGAGCGCGAGCTGGTGGCGGCCAAGGCCGGCAACGACAAGGCATACCTCGAGGAAATCGAGGAGTCGCTAAAGGCGGCGCGCTCCGTGGCCGGCGGTCGACTCGGGCCCCCCTCGGCCGCGGAGGCCGATGACAACGCCGAGCGCGACTATCAAACCGTTCTCAAGGCGACCCACGTCGGTCGGCCGGCACCGGCCACGGAGGCCGAGAAGGCGGCGGCCTACGTCGAAGCGCTGAAAGAAGACCTCCGGGGCAACCGCGGCACCCCGCACGAGGTCCACATCAAGAGCGAGCTGAAGCGAGCACAGGCCGCGCTTGCCGCCATCAAGGAGTGAACGGCAACATGACCGACACCACAGCCCGTCTCGACGCACTCGAGGTCCGCCTAGGCATCAGGGACTCCCGCCCCCCTGAAGACGAATGGGACCAGCAGCACGCGAGCTATTTGCTCGGGTGCGAGGCCGAGCTCACGGAGGCCAGGTCCCGAAAGGATCGGCCCCAGATCGACGCGATCACCGTGGAGATGAAAGCGCTGCTCGACGGCTTCACCCCGGAGCGCCGAAAGGCCGTTCGGAAGTTGATGGAACACGACCGGCCTCTGCGGGGCCAGCCCATGCCGAAGATGTGTGACGTTCTCTATGTAGACGATCGCTACCAGAAGAGCGGCAGCACCGAGACTAGGCATTTCCGCAATGGGTCAACGGAGACGGTCGATTCCGCGACGGGCGAGTCGACCTGGAGCATCCGCCCGACGGGTGGGTCGAGCAACAACCTCGTGACCGGCCGGCCGGCTTCCTGATATCGGAAGGAACAGATTGCCCGTCACTAGCTTTGGCGTGCCTGCCCCAGGACGGCATCCAGCGCTGCCCAGATGACCACCAGAGCCGCCAGGATTGCGGCGAAGCCCCACAAGCCGACAACCGGAGCCAGGAAGACATCAAGGGCCAGTCCGATGAGGACGCCCAGGCCGGTCTTCATGTTCACCTCGATCCTCGCTCAAGGGCGAGCAGCTCGACGGAGGTGCTCGGCGAAAGCCCCGGAGCTGCTCGCCCCTCAGCGGCCGGCCGGCGGGGGGACCTCCGGCCAGCGCCGAGACCCTAGTGCCGCAGGTCCACGTGCTCCCAGCGATCGTCGTCTACCACCCAGACGAGCAGCCGGTCACAGGCCATGCACATCGACACGGTCCGACTGCGCGGTCGCTCGGGCGCAGCGATGTGGTCGGCCCTGACCGGCTCAACCGTCCGGGTCTGACGGGCCGCCTCGCTCATGGCGTCCCCCTCCCTCTCGTCTGTCGGGCCGTGGAGCCGGCGTTCCAGCCCCCGGGTGGGCGGATGAGCTTGCAGCGTTTCGACCCCACGGCCTTGGCAACGGTAACACGCGGTAACGTCAGGGTCCAGAGGGTGTAGCGTGTTAACCATGGCTGTAGTGGCCCCGACCCACATGTCCCGTCTATCGCCCCAGGCAGAGCGTGGCTGGAAGGCATTCTGTGCCGCCAACGGCTTCTCGCTGGCCGCCCTCTCCGAGGCGCTCGGCCTCATGTTGGACGAGGTGGCGAAGGGCAAGCGAGCTGGGATCGACTTGGACGAGCTGGCCACCAGGGCGCGCCAGATCAGCGCTGCGAGGCGAGGGCTGGGATGACGCAGTGCTCTGCCGGGGATCGCCTGCGCCCCAGCAGGGAAGCCGGGCGACGGCCTTACCTGCCTGACAACATGTGAGGCCACCTTCACCCGTCAAGGGAGGGCTAGCCTCGGCTTCCTCTTCGCTCGCCTATCCGAGGGTGCCCCCCGATGGACGGGCTAGCTGGGGCTTCCGCTCTTATACCCACCATCGGCCAGTCCGCCAGGGCGCCTGCTGAGGTGGGTCGATGCAGGGGGGACGCATTCCGGGCTGTAGGCGCCCATGTGAGCCCCTGGGACCGAGGCCTCGGCACCAGGTACCCCGCCATGTGCAGACCCTCGGGGTAGCCTCGACACCGGGTGCTCCTGCACGATCCCCGCTGCCCCGACCTCCGGGGGCGACCTCCAGCGGGAAGCGCTTGGCAGTTAGAAGAGAAGGCCTTGGCGGTTAGGGCACGAGCCACTCGCCCTTTACTCCACCGAACAGAGCAAAGCGAACCTTGGATGTCGTCACTCCGGTGGGCAACTGAAAGGCGACGCAGCCGGTTGACGTGTCGTCGGGAGATAACGCATAGCTCCCTGAGTTGAAGTTCGTACAGCCGGCAAGGCTGTTCAGGTCGGCGGTATAGGTCTGATTGTCAGATCCGATGATCGTTACGTCGTTGTTAGCGTCGTCGGAAAGGATGCCGTTTCCACTGTTCGAGACCTTCATCTGCGTGGCCACGAAGCGCTTACCGGCGTCCGGGTTGGTGAACTGATTGGCGCCCTGCGCCGGGTCGGTCACGGCAAGCAAGGTCACATCGGCCGTCATGTTGCCCGTGTTGACCGCAATGGCTGAACCAACATGGGCTGTAGGAGTGTTGGACGCACCCGAAGAGCCCGCCGACGAGCTGGATGATGAGTTTGGTTTGGTGGAGGTGCAGCTTGAGCCCACGACGGCAACGACACCGACGACGAGTACGCGAGCTGCCAAAACATATCGCACCTTCACTGCTTCCCCTTTATGAGCCTTGATGAGTCGGGCTCGGCTGCCGACAACTGCATCGAGCTGCCGCGAGGGCCTTGTAGCGAGCGGGACGACCTTTGTCGCTGACAGGTCGCCGCCGTTGCGTACGCTTCGTCATGTCACCACCTCAAGGGGTGGTGACATGGCCCCCGGCTGCGTCCTCAGCGCGGCAGCCACTCTCATGGTGTGGGATAGGATACGCCTCCGCTGTATCGGCCGCCCCCGGGGATCGGATAGAGCAGGACCGGGGGCGCACGCTCGCAGGAGGACGCCTCGGGTGTGAGCTTCCCGCTAACAGCTCCTCGACCGTCCGGCGCCGGCTTCGTTCCTACGAGCGGAACCGGCGCGCTCGGTCCCCCATGGGTGATTGACCTCGTCACCCTTCTCGTCCGATCAACTGCACCGTAGGTTGGGGCGAGACCGCGAACCTGCACCCTCTCTTTCGCGGTCAGGGAGCGTCGCCGGACGGACCTCGGAAGCTCGGAGGCCGGACCCCGCGCCGTCCTCCCCGCCCGCCGCGGAACCGTTATTCCTCCGGGCAATGATGCCCGGGGGCCGGTGGCTTCCCTCCCGTGGGTGATTGACTCAGGATCGGCATCTGGTAGACCTTGGCTCGAGGGCATCGCCGAGGCGTGGGGGTACTCGGAGCATGTTGATGGACGAGGAAACTGCACAGCAGATTCGGGGACTAGCGGCCGAGTCGCACCTGCTGGAGGCCAAGGTCAGACAGGCCATCCTCGAGCGGGTCGAAGCGGAGAGTTCAGAGGCGGTTGGGGCCGCCGAGATCCGTGACGTGGCCGAGGCCTTCGCCTGGGTCACCAACCCGGGCCAAGCTCACGGGAGCCGCGGGACCCGCGATTAGCAGCTGGCTCACCGCGTAGCTGTCATCTCTGACCTAGCAGGTGTGGTGTCGATCGGGTCGGGCTTCCACCCCAACAGGTGACCCCTCGTACCCTTCTCATCGCAGCTGGACCCGTCTACCGTGAGAAGTGACCGCGGAGGCTCCCCCCTCGTGGTCGTAGAAGACGGGCGGGGGCCCATGGATGAGCGAAAAGGGCGCCCCAGGGTCTCCGTGCCGTCTTCCTTCCGTGAAACGTCCGCGACCGTCGCTGTCGTTGGCCCGCGGTGCCGAAGGCGAAGGTGAGTCGCCGCCGGCAGAATCACTGTCGTCTCGGGGCAGGAGGCGGCTCCGTTCTCCGCCGGGCGGGGCCGCGCTTGGGCTACTCGTCCTCGCTGGCGAGTAGGGCCCGCAGGCCCTTGCATAGCCGGTCGAGGCGGCCCTTCACCTCGCCGAGCTCGCCGAGCAGCCGCATGGCGTCCTCTCGCTTCATCGCCAGTGAGCCGGGCTGAAGCATGGCGATGGACCGGCGCAGCTGCTCGATCTCCTCTTTGGCGAGGTGAGGCCGGGCGGGCGGTGGCACGAACACATGTTCCCATTCGGGTTGGCGAAGGGTCAAGCGGCACCGAGGGATCAACAGGCGCCGACCGGAGGCGCACACGGGCAGAAGGACGCCGGGCGGGATGCTCCCCAAGACCTTGCCTGGCGTCCGGCACTGCGCGCGCGGCTCCACTCCCCACCGGTAGGGCCACGGCTTCTGGGGGTCCTTCGCCTCTTCCTCGACGCCCTGTACGGGCTCCACAATGGGCTCGGAGGCGATGACCATGACGCTGCTTTTCTTCCTCGGTACCCCGGCCCTGTTGGTGGTGGTGGGGATGGCCTTCGCCCGCTACGCCCTCACTCATGATCCATCGCTGTCTGCCGGCCATGCTGCTCGATCCGGTAAAGAGGTGCCCAAGGTGAGCGCCTTGGCCGAGGGGCAGTGGCTCTGCGTGTCTACGAGGGAGCAGCCGGACGCCGAACTGGACGAGGGAACAGAAGACGAACTAACCCACTCCTAGGCCCGCGCAGGTTCCTGCCCTCGTTGGCCTGCTGGGCGTAGGCTGGCCCGTCGTGGCCGCCACAGCCCACGACAGCCTCCGCCGGGCCCATCAGCGCCGCAGCGAGACCATCGCCCTCCTGCTGGCCCTGGACAGCGACGCCCTGGCTCAGCTCTGGCAGAGCGGTCACCCGGACGTCGTGCTCGAGGTGAACTCGAGCCTGGCCGAGGTGCACGGGCTGTCGAAGCGCTGCGCCCGACTAGCCGGCGTGCAGCCGGTACCGCTGCCGCCGAGGGTGGCCGGCGCGCCGGTAAGCGGGAACGGGGCAAAGCCCGATCCGGTCGCCCCTCCTGCCCCCACGTGACCACCTACTGGGAGCGCTGGAGCGCCCTCGCCTTCCTGACCACGCTGATGCAGCCCGACGATGGCGGCGACCTGGTGGTCACGCCCCGCCCCGCCTGGATGGCCAGCGCCGCCTGCTCGAAAGCCGGGATAGCTGACTACTTCCCCACCAAGGGTCGCGCCCCGACCACGGCCAGGGCGGTGTGCGCTGGCTGCTCGGTGCGGGAGGAGTGCCTCGACTACGCCATGGCCGACGAGAGCTTGAGCGGCGTGTGGGGTGGGATGACCGAGCGGGAGCGGAAGGCGATGCGGCGAAGCGTGGCCTGAGGCGCCGATCCTGCTAACGCCTATCTAACACGCTCGACCAAACAGGACCCCGCAGGGCCCTTCGAAGCCTCTGTCGAATAGTCCCGGATGCCCTTCCTGACCTGCCCAGACCTCGCCACACCTACCCAGGCCTAGGATGGCAGGCATGATGGTACGTCAGGATGCTGGGGATCCGATGCGACCGTCTCGAACGTTCAATCTCTGCGATCTCTTCGAGCTGGTGGCCGACGCCATTCCCGACCGCGAGGCGATCGTCGCGGGTGATCGGCGGCTGACCTACGCCGAGCTCGACGGGCGTGCCAACCGGCTCGCCCATCACCTCCAAGCGGTTGGGGTGCGGGCCGGCAGCCACGTGGGGCTCCAGCTGCTCAACGGCACCGAGTACGTCGAGGCCATGCTGGCCGCCTTCAAGATCAGGGCCGTACCCATCAACGTCAACTACCGCTACGTCGACGCCGAGCTGGCCCACCTCTTCGATGACGCGGACCTCGTCGCCGTCGTTCTCCACAGGCAGTTCTCCCCACGCGTCGCCGCGGTGGCCCCCGGCCTTCCTCTGCTGCATAGCCTCGTGGTGGCGGACGACGGTAGCGACCAGCCGTGTCCCGCCGGTGCGATCGGCTACGAGGAAGTGATGGCCGCCGGGCGGCCTGACCGCGACTTCCCGCCACGCTCGAGCGACGACATCTACTGCGCCTACACGGGGGGCACCACCGGGATGCCCAAGGGCGTGCTCTGGCGTCACGAGGACATCTTCTTCGCCGCCATGGGCGGCGGCGACCCGCTCCAGGCGGGCGACTTCATCAGCCGTCCAGAGGAGCTGGTGGAGCGGCTCCCCGACACCGGGCTGGTCACGCTGGCCACGCCGCCGCTGATGCACGTCAGTGCCCACTGGCTGGCGTTCACGTCGCTCTTCGGCGGCGGCCGGCTGGTGGTCACCCCCCACGGCGGCTTCGATCCCCCGACGATCTGGACCCTGATCGGGCGCGAGGGCGTCAACGTCCTCGTGATCGTGGGCGACGCCATGGCCCGCCCCCTCGTGGACGCGCTGGCCGAAGCAACCGAGCCCTATGACATGTCGACGCTGATGGTCATCGGGTCCGGTGGCGCGATCCTGTCTCCTTCGACCAAGGAGGCCCTGTCCTCGCAGCTGCCGAACGCGATCATCGTGGACGGCTTCGGAGCGTCAGAGACGGGCACCGTCGGGAGCCGGTCGACCGTGGCCGGCTCGGCGGCCGCGGATGATCTGCCCCGGTTCACCCTCAACGACCAGACCACGGTGCTCGACGACCAGCTGCGGCCCGTCGTCCCCGGTTCGGGAGTGACCGGCCGGCTGGCCCGCCGCGGGCACATCCCGCTCGGCTACTACAAGGACGTGGCCAAGACGGCGAGCACCTTCGTCGAGGTCGACGGCGTCCGCTGGGTGCTGCCGGGCGACATGGCCACCGTCGAGGAGGACGGGACCGTCGTGCTGCTCGGTCGGGGCTCGGGGAGCATCAACACCGGTGGTGAGAAGGTCTACCCCGAAGAGGTCGAGGCCGTCCTCAAGAGCCATCCGGCGATCTTCGACACCGTCGTCGTCGGTGTGCCCGACGAGCGTTGGGGCGAGCGGGTGGTCGCCGTGGTCGAGCCCCGCGCCGGTGAGGGCCTCGGGCTCGATGCCATCCGGTCCTGGTCTCGTGAGCGGATGGCCGGTTACAAGGTCCCGCGCCAGCTGCTGGTGGTGGACAAGGTCCTTCGATCGCCCAGCGGCAAGGCCGACTACCGCTGGGCCCGCGACCGTGCCAGGGAGCCGGTCGCATCGCCAAAGGGGGCATAGATGAGGCGACTGTCCGGTCTCGACTCCATCTTCCTGTACGCCGAGACACCGTCGATGCACCTGCACGTGACGGGGGTGATCCTCCTCGACCCGTCGACGATGCCGGGCGGCTACTCGATCGACACGGTCAGGCAGATGCTGAGCAGTCGGATGCACCTGCTGCCGCCATTCCGCGAGCGGGTCATGACGGTGCCGTTCCAGCTGGCCCATCCCCTTCTCATCGAGGACCCGGCCTTCGACATCGACAACCATCTCTTCAGGATCGGCGTGCCCGCACCGGGGACGCTCCAGGAGCTGGCGGAGCTGGTGGGCAACATCGCCAGCCGCCCCCTCGACCGGAGCAAGCCCCTGTGGGAGATGTGGGTGGCCGAGGGCCTGGAGCACGGCTACGTGGCCCTCATCGCCAAGATGCACCACTGCGTCATCGACGGAGTGTCGGGTGCCGACCTCATGGTGCACCTGTTCGACCTCGAGCCGGACACCAAGGTGGAACCGCCCGAGCAGGAGTGGCAACCGGAGCGCAAGCCCTCGGACGTCGAGCTCGTCACGCACTCCGTCGCGTCCCGCATCCGTCACTGGCCTCAGGTGTTCCCGACGATCGCCCGCACCGGCCGGTCGGCCTTGGAGCTGCTCCGGGTGGTCCGTCGCAACGAGGGGCCGGGGGCCACGCTGCCCTTCACCGCTCCCCGTACGCGGTTCAGCGGTGCCGTCACGCCCCACCGGGCCGTCGCATTCGGCAAGGCCTCCCTCGACGACTTCAAGCTGGTGAAGAAGATCTACGGCACGACCGTCAACGACGTGGTGCTGGCTGCGTGTGCCGGCGCCATGCGCAAGTGGCTGATCGCCCACGACGACCTGCCCGACAAGTCCCTAGTGGCGTCGGTGCCCGTCTCGATCCGGACGGAGGAGAAGCAGGACCAGCCCGGCAACCAGCTCTCGGCCATGTTCGTCGGGCTGCCGGTGCACATCGAGGACCCGATCGAGCGGCTCCTGCACATCCGGAGCGACACCAAGTCGGCCAAGGACGTCCACGGTGCGATCGGCGCCGATGCCCTCCAGAACTGGGCCGAGTTCGCGGCACCGGCCGTCTTCGCCCGGGCCGCACGCTTCTACTCGGCCAGCAAGCTGGCCGACCGCCACCCGGTCGTGCACAACCTGGTCATCTCCAACGTCCCCGGACCGCCTGTCCCCCTGTACAGCGCCGGCGCCCGCGTCCTCGCCGTCTACCCGTTCGGGCCGATCATCGAAGGCGCAGGGCTCAACCTCACCGTGCTGTCCAACATGGGGTCGGTCGACTTCGGTGCCATCGCCTGTCGCGAGATGGTCCCCGACCTGCGGGACATTGCCACCGGTTTCACCGAGTCGGTCGAGGAGCTGCGCAAGCTGGCGGAGGAGCGCCAGGCTCTCTGATCAGGAGGGTCAGCCCCCGATCACCCTGGGCGGCGGCGAGCCCTCCACCAGGTCGCGCACCACCGGTCCCAGCTTGGCGGGGTCCCAGCGGTCCTCCTGGTCGATGGACGGTCCCCGGCGCCACCCCTCGGCCACCGCGATCAGCCCGCCGCCGACCTCGAAGACCCGCCCGGTCACGTCCTTGGACTCGGCACTGCCGAGCCAGGTCACCAGTGGTGCCACGTTCTCGGCCGCCATGCGGTCGAAGCCCTCCTCGGGCTTGGCCATCATGTCGGGAAAGAGCGACTCGGTCATCCGCGTACGGGCCATTGGGGCGAT
This sequence comes from uncultured Actinomycetes bacterium, assembly GCA_963717645.1. Classification (GTDB taxonomy): domain Bacteria; phylum Actinomycetota; class Acidimicrobiia; order Acidimicrobiales; family AC-9; genus AC-9. The sequence continues at coordinate 155,055 of CAVQWQ010000009.1, forward strand.
GGCGTTGGCGGTCACCCCGTAGCGGCCGAGCTCTGCCGAGGCCACGAGCGTGAAAGCGGCGAGGCCGGCCTTGGCCGTGGAGTAGTTGGTCTGGCCCACGTTGCCAAAGAGCCCGGCGGCCGAGCTGGTGTTGATGATCCTGGCGTCGGCCTGCTGTCCCCCCTTGGCCAGCTCGCGCCAGTGGGCGGCGGCGTGGTGGCTGACGCAGAACGTGCCCTTCAGGTGCACCCGCATGACGAGGTCCCAATCGTCCTCGGTCATGCTCACCAGCATCCGATCGCGAAGGATGCCCGCGTTGTTGACCACCACGTCGAGGCGTCCCCAGCCCTCGAGCGCCGTCGAGATCAGGTGCTGGGCACCCTGCCAGTCAGCGACGTCGTCGCCGTTGGCCACCGCCTCGCCACCGCCGGCGCGAATGGCGTCGACGACCTCGCCGACAACCCCCGACGAGCCACCCGTCCCGTCCACCTCGGCACCGAGGTCGTTGACCACCACCTTGGCGCCCTGGCGGGCGAACTCGAGGGCGTGGCCGCGGCCGATGCCCCGACCCGCGCCCGTCACGATGACCACCCGACCGTCACAGATACCGCTCATGGCCCGAGTAGAACACAT